>NZ_JAIRBM010000023.1 GCF_020089865.1 Microvirga puerhi | reverse complement strand
CCATCCTTCGGCCTCAAGGCCTGCCAGGACCGCTCTACGGCGGCCAGGGAGCCGCTTCGCATCTCCCCGGTGGGTGATCCCCCTCCCCCGCTCAAGGTTGCCCCCCTCTCCACCCGCGTTCGCCACGTGGCAGGGGCGCAGGCCAGGCCTGGCTTGCGCCCCATACCAAAGGAGAGAGAAATGACCATCACCACCATAGCCCTGTCGAAACTGGTTCCGAGCAAGGAGAACGTTCGGCGTTACAACTCGGAGGCCGGAATCGAGGGCCTTGCCGCCGATATCTCAGCGCATGGCCTTATTCACAATCTCAGTGTGAAGCCGGGAGCCACGGGCAAGTTTGAAGTCCTGGCGGGAGGCCGACGCCTTCGCGCGTTGAAGCACCTTGAGAAGACTGGCGGCACGATCCGAGGCGAGAAGGTGACGAAGGATTATCTCGTTCCCGTCATGGAGGGGCTTGCCGAGGGTGTGAGCGCCACTGAATTGTCGTTGTCTGAGAACTTCCAACGTTCCGCCATGCACCCCGCCGATGAGATCGAGGCTTTCGGAAAGTTGCACCGTGAAGACGGACTGTCGCCGGAAGAGATTGCCGCGCGCTACGGCATTTCACACATGACCGTGCGTCGTCGCTTGGCATTGGCAGGTCTTTCGCCACGTCTGTTGCAGGAGCTTCGCGAAGACAAGATGAGTTTGGAACAGGCCCAAGCCCTCGCGATCTCAGCCGATCAGGCACGGCAAGAGGCAGCATGGTTTGAGGTTACGGCTTCATGGCAGCGTCAGGCCTACACCCTCAAGAACCGCATGACCGAAGAACATCTATCGCCCTCCGACAAGATCGCGAAATTCATTCGGGACGAATATCTGGCAGCAGGTGGACCCGTTGAGCGTGACCTGTTTGCGACGGTGGAACAGGCTTATCTCGTTGATCGCGATCTCGCTTCTCGCCTCGTTGCGGAGAAGTTGGAGGGGGCCGCTCAAACCGTTGCGGCGGAAGGATGGTCTTGGGTCAAGGCAGAACCGGAACTCGAATTTTACCTACTGAACGATTTCGACCGGATCAGGGGCAAGCCCTCGCCATTGTCGAAGGAAGACAAGGCGAATCTGAAAGAGCTGAACGTTCAGGCGGAAACCTTGGAGAAGGAGCTTGAAGACCGCGAAATCTACGGCCTGGACGAGGACGATGAAGACTTGTCCGAAGAGGAGCTTGCTCTTGTCAAAAGCCTCATTGACGTGCGCCGCAAGATTGACGCCATTGAGAACAGGCCCGAAATCTTCAGCAAGAAGGATTTGGCCCGCGCAGGAGCCTTTATCAGCATCAACCATGAAGGGCGTCTCAGGATCGAGCGTGGCTTGATCCAAGGTGAGGAAAAGGCCCCCGGTGTTTCGTCCTCGAAGGTCCACACGTCGGAGCAGACACGGAGCGCGGAACCTGAAAGCCTGACTCTCTCGGCAGCACTGACCGAGGACCTGACCGCTCAGAGGAGCGCGGCGCTTGCCGTCGAACTGTCCAAGCGCCCTGACGCGGCTCTAATGGTTCTCGTCTACACGCTTGCCCTGCAGCATTTTTATAGTTCCACCTACAGCAGCAGCAGACCGGATAGTGCCATTCAGATCAGACGTGAGCGGTTGCCGCAGGTTTCAAGCGAAGTTTCGGAATCGCTTGCCATCGTCTCGCTCTCGCAGATCGAGGCCGATTGGAAGGTGCAGCTTCCGGCGAGCAGTCACGATCTATGGGATTGGTGCCGGGCAGCATCACAGGAGACGTTGAACCAGCTCATGGCCGCCCTTGTCGGGCTCAGCCTCAACGCGACGCAGCAAAGCCATGAGCGGCGCGGCAAGCGGCATGAGAATGCCGACCGGATCGCAGAGGCCATTGACTTCGACATGACGAAGCACTGGCAGCCGGATAGCGCATTCTTCAAGCGCACCTCCAAAGCCTACATGGCCGAGACCATCCTGAGTGCGGCTGGCAGCGACTTTGCGAAGGTGGCGAAGAACGTCGCCAAACTCAGCAAGGCCGAGGCCGTTTCGGCAACCGTTGACGCTGTTGCGGGTCGCGGTTGGTTGCCCGCCGAGCTGCGGACCCAGGAGCCCGCCCCTGTCATCGAGGACGAGGCGGACGATCTGGATGACGAGTTGAGCGAAGAGGACCTAGACGAGGCCGCCTGACGGCCTCCCCTATCCTCGCCAGCTCACAGCACTCGCGCCGTCTCTCCCGGCGCGAGTGCTGGTCGCTTAACAAACCATCAATCGGAATCGGGCGAAGGTCGAACTAACAGTTTCGAGGGCGGAAGCAGCAGCGCCGAGCCAGCGGCGCGACCGGGCAAGATGGGCTTCCCCGGCTGTGGCGACAGCCTCGCCCTCGTATCGGAGGTGAACTCGATGTGGTTTGTACCCATTAAGTTCACGCTAGACATGAAAAGGACCCGGAGCGGCTGGCAAGTCACAATCCGGGTCCTAATGTTCGTCTAGCAAAGCGGGGGACGGGTGGAAGCCCGTTCCCCTACTCCGATCAATATAGCGCCGTCGCCCCGCGCTTCCAAGGTCCTTTTACAACCTTATCATACGATATAATGTTAGTGTAAGTTGTAGTTGAAACCAGGGGGTATAACCAATGAAACTACCGGCCATCGTATTGATTCCGGTCTTTTTTCTCGGTGCTATAGCAGGTTTGACGACCGCTCGTTTTGTCTTTCCGGATGACAGCGCAGCGGTCGCTCAATTGAAGATCATGCAGGAAAAACAGGCCGCTGAGGCGGCAGCCAAAGAACGCGACCGCAAGATCACCGACGGCTTTGCAAAGAGCCTGAAGAACTGAAGCGGATTATAGCTTTCATTGCACTTAGACCGCAATTTTGCTATATTGTTCTAGTCATTAGGAGGCCGCGCCATGATTCAGTTGTCAGCAGTATCGCAAAGGCCCGAAGGCCTTGTTGCCGATTACGTGCGGGCGCTGGCAGGGGCGCATGGTGTCACCTACAAGCCTACAGCCTATGACGCTTTCGCCGAGACCGCATCGCGTCTCGTCGGCGACGACCTTCCGCCAGCCGACGAGACCCAGGATCTCCTCATCGCGCTCTATCGCGCGAAGGTCATCACGGATCAGGAGCGGAATGACCTTCTCGTCCGACATCTTCGGCAAACTCGCGCATGAGCCTGGATCCGTTCGGAGATTACGAATCTCGCGGATACTTAAGAAACTCGGCCGGATCGAAGGACCCGGCCGAGATCAAGCTTTTGGAGCGCGAAGCCTTTCGCGCCAATGTCGAAAGCGCACTTGCAGCGCTGAAAGACAAGCCGCAGATCACCTATCAAGACGTTCTCGACACGCACAGGCGTCTGTTCTCGTCGGTCTATCCATGGGCCGGTCAGGACCGCACTCAGACGGCTCCCGATGTTGCGATCTCAAAGGGCGGCCGCAATGATCTCTTCGCCCATCCGGCCGAGATCCGGCGCGCAGCCGAATACGGCCTTGCGCAAGGCCAGGACCGCAGCGCCATGCGCGCGAATCCGGGTGAAGTCTTCGGCACCCTCGCTCATGCGCATCCGTTCCTCGAGGGGAACGGACGGACCATCCTCGTCGTACACAGCGAGCTTGCCCGCCGTGCCGGACTTCACATCGATTGGTCAGCGACGAAGCAGGAAGAGTTCTTGAAGGCTTTGACGAACGAGTTGGATCGTCCAGGCAAGGGCTTGGACCCCTATCTGAAGCCCTTCGTCCGAAATCAGGCACTCGATCTCAAAGAGGCTGCCAATCATCTGCAGGCGATCAATGCAGGA
Source organism: Microvirga puerhi (assembly GCF_020089865.1). Lineage (GTDB taxonomy): Bacteria > Pseudomonadota > Alphaproteobacteria > Rhizobiales > Beijerinckiaceae > Microvirga > Microvirga puerhi. Next base: position 72,908 of record NZ_JAIRBM010000023.1, on the reverse strand, counting down.
CGCACTGCAGGGCGTCAGCACCTCGTAGCCCCGATGATCCTGCCGGATCGGCCCGAGCTCGAAGGCCGCGCCCGCTTCGAGCATCAAGAGGCCCAGGCGCGGGCGAAGATCGGCATTCCCCTGCCCTCTCCTGCTTTGCGGGAGGCCTTGGCATCTCCGGCCGACGAGCGCGGCGCTCGCCTTGCCGACGAGTCCATGCGCCGAGAGTTCAGAGGCCTCGACGTGGCTCTGTCTCGCCGCCTGACGAATGCCGATCAGCGCGCGATTGCAAGCGACCAGCTCGAGACGCTGTCACAATCTCTCGGCATCAAGCTCGAGGCTGCACATGAAGTCGCGATCCTAGTCAAGCAGGTGAACGCAGGCCGCGTGGCCTTACGGGCCATCGAACAGGCTCGGGAGCGCACTCGATCCGAGCCGTCAATCGGCCGGTAGCAGACGACTCGGTTTCGACAGCATTGCCTTTTCACGATGTCTCAAAGGAAACGCCGATCGCCGGGAACAACGCAATGAGGATAATCCAGTAGAAGCTCACGCGATCCCGGCGGGGTCTTCTCCGACATCACGGAAAATGCGCAATAGCTCCTTCAATCTAAAGTTAACCCAACATGTAACGCAAATTAATAATGTGCGCATGACAAAGACCTTCAGCAGCGCTGGAGTGACTAATTCGATTGTGAAGCAGATGGCTCACCAATCTTATCTCCATCCCCAGTGGCGATTTGTATGACGAGCTGTACAATAGCGTGTCGTGTATCAGCGTTTGAGATAGAGGAAAATGCTTTGAGGAGTTTGAATGCCTGCATGGTACCAAACAAGCTTAGAAGCATGTTCACATCTCCTTCTTTCGAGGGCCGTTCATCGTAAAAGAATGTGATTGGAACACCTAGGATCCTCGCAAGCTCCTCGAGTCTGCCGGAGCCCACGCGATTGACGCCCTTCTCGTATTTTTGAATTTGCTGAAAAGTCACCCCGAGTTTGTCGCCAAGGTCGGTCTGCGACATGCTGATCATCATGCGGCGAGCGCGAATACGGCGACCGATTTCCTGGTCCCGCAGGCTAGGCTTTTTCTTGGTCATAGTTTCGATCCAAAATTGTTACTGCAGCCAGCGATCTCGTTAGACAGCGCCTGTAAAGCCCTCAAACCAGTTCACCAGCGGTTGACCTCTATAGTCCTGAGGTAAATCCTTGGGATGAATGAATTCATCCCGGAACCACGGAAAGTGGCGCGGATCGAAACTCTCGATGATCCACTCAATACATCTTTGGACGCGCGGGATCCGTTTCGCATCTGGATGGTAAGTCAGCCAGATATCGAACGAAAAGCGAAGGTCGAGATCAAGAGGTATAATTCTGGCGCCTATGGCCGACGCGTAGGTCGGAAGCCAACCAATACCTGCACCTTTGGCAATTGCCCAATAGTGAGCACTGCTCACATTGGTACGCATCGCTACAAATCCTTCTTGAGGAACTCCACCTGCAAGTTTCGCGAAAACCTCCTGCGTCGTCGTCTGCTCAGCCAGTTGCAGAACAACACGATGATGTAGAATATCCTGTAGTTGATGTGGAATTCCATATGTATCGATATAGCTTCGAGCCACATAAGGCATGGAATGAAGACGCCCCAGTTTTACGATCTTCAGGTCAGGAGCGGTGGGTTGCGTTAGCTGAACGGAAGCATCTGCTTCCATACGCAGCACGTCGGCGGAACGCATTGCGCAGCTCAAATCGATGATTAGCCGCGGATAGCTTCGTTGGAACTCCACGAGACGTGGAGCCAACCAGAATGTACCTAAGCCTTCTGTGACGGCAATCCTGACTTCCCCCGAAAGAACCGGGAGTGCCTGATCACGCACTCGGGCAATATCATAGGCTGCGGCCTCCATGCGTTCCGCAACGGCAAGTATCTTCGACCCTTCGACGGTAACGCGTATGCCATCCACGTGCCGTGTTAGAAGAACGGTCCCAAGCTTACGCTCCAAATCGTCGATACGGCGGCGCAGCGCATTGATGGACTGATCTAGGTGCTCTGCAGCCGACCGAAAGCTTCCGCGGCGCGCGACCTCCAGGAAGATGCGAATTCCATCCCAGTCCGGCCTCCCAAGAGCAGCTGGGGTCTCGTGTTCCACTGCCGGAACACCCCTTTGCGATTTCGGCTGCATACGAACCTCTTTGCAACAGCATAACATTAGCCATTCCCATTCGTTGCACAACCCCTAGGGGCAGCCATGAGCATGCACGACCATAAGGTGACGCGTACGGCGAACCTGACACGATCGAGTCAGCCGACGGCTCACTTTCTCGGAAATCTTGACCCGCAGCGCCTTGCGAAACGTCACGTCATCTTCAGCCCAACCGGTTCGCAGATTGGCGAGCTAATCGACCGGGCCAGGCAGGAACTGCCCGGCTTGACCACTGCCGACATCGTTCATCGGGTGATGAGTCATAATCCGGACGTGTTGTGGGCAATTGCTCGACGGAGTCGCTTCTCAGCATCCAATCCTAAGGGTGAGGGATTTGTCGCAATGCTTCCCCTAAATGCTGCAGGTCTAGAGCAGTTACTGCAGGGCACTTTTGACGCGAGCAACCCCGACCTCAATTTACTAACTACGCAAAGTGAGAAACCTGCTGGCATATATATCTGGGCTATCCATGCTCTCGGCCGCCTTGCAGGTGGTGTGCCATTAGCCTTTGAAAGAATTTGCACACCTCTGTACCGAAATGTCGATCTCTATGCCCGCGCTGTGACGATCGATGGTCATCGGTTTCTGGAAGCCCTAGGCTTTCAGCAAGGCATTGCGCAGCAGGGCAAAACTGTGGCTCCGCACCTTCATGTTTACAAGCGCAGCAGCGACGTGCTGCAGTCCACCCCGCTTTACGACAGCTATAGAGGCTCCTCTTCAGAAAAGAGGCTAACGATTGCCGTAGCCAGAACAATGGAAGATCTGGCACGTATCATCACCATCCGTAGCGCAGTCTATGTCGGCGAGCAGACCTGTCCCTATGATGAAGAATTTGACGGGAACGACCTATCGGCGACCCATCTCGTCGGGTACGTCGGAAATGAACCCGCAGGCTGCGTGCGGATCCGCTATTTTGCAGACTTCGCAAAAGTTGAGCGCTTGGCGGTCCGACACGAATTCAGAAACACACGCCTTTCCTTTCAACTTGTTCGAGCGGCTATCGATCTGTGCAGGATCAAAGGCTACTGTCGTCTCTATGGCCATGCACAAAAGCGTCTCGTTCCATTCTGGAGCCGCTTCGGTTTTAAGGTCTTCGAAGGCGCTCAAGAGCTTGTATTCTCTGACTTCGATTACGTCGAGATGACACTCGATACGACTCGACATCCGCAAGCCATTTCGATCGGAACTGACCCTTACACCATCATCCGTCCAGAGGGCCGATGGCACAGTCCTGGCGTGCTCGAGAGATCATCCCACCGTGCGGTTACAAGACCGTCGATAAGAGAAGGAACTGTGTGATGGCTGTTATTCCCCTCCGTTCCTATGTCGATTCTTCAGCCGTTCCGACGCTCGTGCTGGTGGATCTGCAGCAGGAGTACGTATCGCCTCCACGCGGGCTTGCGATGCAACAAGCAGAGCAGGCCCTAGAAAAATGCCGGGAGGCCCTGGTCCATGCACGTACCATGGGCTTTCCCGTCGCATTTGTACGTTGGTTGGGTCACTCTGCATTCTTCAATACCTCCGCGCCTTTCTCACGCTGGATAGAAGGCTTTGAGCCAACCGGTGGCGATATGATCTTCGAGAGAGATCGGCCCTCATGCTTTGCAAGTAGGCAGTTTGCGGATGTGATGTGTGGAACGAGCAATATCGTCATAGCTGGCTTTGCCGGGGAGGCTGCATGCCTCTCAACCATGATTGACGGCTTCCATCGCGGAAAACGGATTACGTATCTTGCGGATGCATCGGCTAGTCACCCTCTTGGGAACCTCGATGAGGCGGACGTTCATAATGTCATCGGAAAGCTCGCAAGCATCTACGGCGAGATCCAGACCACGGCCGAATGGATCATCTCAACAGGTCAGACTTTGCTCACATCGGTCTGGTTCAATGGATAAGAATCGGAATCTCAGAGGTATCGTGGCCGATTTGGATTGGCTTATAGAACTTCTAGAAGGAACAGATACTGCTGTTGCTGCGCTTTGCCTCAAAATGGCGCGGATGGAACTACAGATGAAGATCCATGGCATTACAAGCCAGGAGTTAGACGAGTTTTATCGGCTGATAGAAGGGCTAGGTTCAAATAGTACCTAAAATTAGGTCATCGCGGAATCTTCTCGTGACCCTGCGGAAAGCGGCCTCAAGGAGGGATGAGCGTGGATCCCGCAGTGCACGGAAGTGCCCGATGAGAAGCAGACGATCCCCGGTCCTTCGGTTGCCCCTGAACGTGCGAAATCGTCCGAGAACCCGAGCGTCGTTAGATCGATCGCCGCCAATACGATGACAAGTGGTAGGAGCGGAAGCGCGATGATGTGTCACCTTGCCTTTAACTTTGAGATTCATCGCGTTGGGTGTCGAAAAGCGACCGTCTTTGCCCTGAAAGGCGAGAGGCCGATCAGGTGTGTTCGCGGCTCTTGATCCCTGCGTGGGAACGCGGTGCTGGATCCGGCACGCGATCCGATCGACGGTGGCGCGCAAACGGGCTTGCTTGTGAGAGGTTGGGAGCAAGGCGACCTTGGTGACCTCTGTCAGGTCCGGTTCCATCGCCATCGCAGCCAGCCGCACGCCCCCGTCAACGCTGTCTCAACATTAAGGGGAAAGAATCTCGGTTTTATCGGCAAAGTCTCACATTGAGCGGCAAAGGATTGCCATTGATGGTGTTGAGCTCCTTGTCTCGCCTTTAGGAGCAAAGCGACAGCTGCGCAGAAGGCGTGCTCTCGCGACCGCGCAGGGACGCATATCGCTCTATTCGACTTTGTGTAGCTTAGCCACCGATTGTACTCCGCAGGTCGCTATTGCATCGGCGCCAAACAAAGATTGGCAAACCGTATAGATTTGGAAATGGCGGTGCACTGGGGCCGCCATATTCGTGACCAAGATCCGGCGCATTGCGAACCTGCGCTGAAGCTGGAGTGCACCAACCCAACTTAGGGATTCGCCATGAAAGTCCTGCTGATCGAGGATGACGCCGAGACTGCAGCCTACCTGGTCGCAGCGCTTTCTGAGCAGGGGCATGTCATTGACCAGACCGATAACGGGCGTGATGGCCTTTTCCTGGCGGCGGGCCAAACCTATGACGTTCTGGTCGTCGACCGCATGCTTCCAGGCCTGGATGGCCTCAATTTGATCAAGACGGCCCGGGGTGCCGGGGTCGCGACGCCGGTGCTGTTTCTGACGGCGCTTGGTGGAATTGACGACCGAGTGGAAGGGCTTGAGGCCGGCGCCGACGACTATCTCGTGAAACCATTCGCATTCGCAGAGCTCAATGCCCGTCTCAACGCGCTCATTCGCCGTCCCGCCATCGCGCTGGTTGAGACTAGTCTGCGAGTGGCCGACCTCGAGATCGACCTCCTCCAACGCAGAGCCACCCGCGGTGGCCAGGAGCTCGATCTCCAGCCTCGTGAGTTCAAACTGCTCGAATACCTGATGCGCCATGCCGGACGTGTGGTCACCCGCACCATGCTATTGGAGCAGGTCTGGGACTTTCATTTTGATCCCAAAACCAACATTGTGGAGACGCATATCAGCCGCCTGCGTTCAAAGGTCGACCGCGCCTTCGAAACGGAGCTGATCCATACGATCCGCGGATCCGGGTACCTGCTGCGTGCGCCTGAATAGAATCCTGCGAACGGCCACGTTTCGCCTGGTGGCTCTCTATGTTGCGCTGTTCGGAGGTTCCGTTGCGGCGCTCGGAGCCGTCGTCCTTTGGACCACCCATGTCGCGCTCCTTGAGCAGCTTGAGGCGCGCATCTCAGCCGAGTCAGCCGCCCTCGTGACAGAATACCAGGAGGGTGGTCCAGACAGGCTTGCCACAGCCGTACACAGTCGCGAGCGCACTCACCCTGCAGGCCCGCTCAAATATTTTGTTGCAGGCAGGAATGGCACCCGCCTCGCCGGCGACCTTCCCTCGGCGCCAAGTAAGGATGGGTTCCAGAATGGGCGCTATCCGGAGAACGATGGAGATTTTGGACACCTGCGTCTCCTCACGACGACTTTGAACGACGAATCCCGCCTTACCGTGGCCGGCGATCTTGAGCAGATCGGAGACATTGAGGCGATTATCCTCGGCGCGTTCGGCTCCGCCTTTGGAGCCGTGCTGGCCCTCGGCATTGCCGGGGGGGTGGCTCTTAGCACCGCATTCCTCAAGCGGATCGACACGATCACGCGTACTGCCGAGGCCATCATTGCCGGCGACCTTCGGCTCCGGGTCCCGTTGCGCGGAACAGACGACGATCTCGACCGGTTAGCAGCCACCCTCAATCGCATGCTGGACCGCATCGGCGCTCTGGTCGAAAGCCTGCGGCAGGTTTCCAATGACATCGCCCACGATCTGCGCACGCCGTTGACCCGACTTCGCCAGCGGCTTGAAGACGCTGAACGCCACGCTGGTTCGGTCGAGGAGTTTCGCAAGGCAACCGAGGCTGCCATTTCGCACGCAGACGACCTTCTCGCAACGTTCAGTGCCCTGCTCCGTATCGCGCAGATCGAGGCCGGAACACGGCGGGCGGGGTTCCGGAGGGTCGATTTAAGCAATCTATTTGGTACAGTGGTCGAGGCCTTCCTGCCGGTCGCGGAAGACGACGGGCGCTCTCTCATCTCGCGGCTTGAACCGGGCATTGTGGTCGAGGGTGACAGAGAACTGTTGACTCAGATGATCGCGAACCTGGTTGAGAATTCCATCCGACATACGCCGAAAGGGACGCAGATAGCCGTCAATCTCCACAAGGTGAATGGACGCGTGATGGCCATCGTGTCAGACAATGGCCCAGGTGTCCCTTGCAACGAGCGCGAGCAAATCTTCAAACGCTTTTATCGCCTCGAGCGGAGCCGCTCGACCTCTGGCAATGGGCTCGGGCTCAGTATGGTTGCAGCGATTGCGGAATTGCATGGTATCGGGATCGAGGTTGCAGACAACCACCCGGGATTGATGATCCGCTTGTTCTTCAATCGGCATTCTTGAGGAGACAAACGTGAAGAGCGGCGACCCCTGCTTTCGCACGATTGTGTCGATGTGGCGCACGGATTCTATCACGTTCATGCCGCACCTTCACCATGCCGTGCGGGGCGCTGTGGAATAAGCAGCATGCAGACGAGGATCACGCCAAGCAGGATGCTTGAAGCGCTAAGCCGGCTCAGTTGCATTCCGCCTTCTGCAACCGGCTTGTCCAGCAGATCGCCGAGGGTTGCGCCAAGCGGCCGTGTTAAAATGAATGCGGCCCAGAAGAGGAGAGTCCGCGACAGGTTCGTTCGCAAATAGAGAACGGCCACAAGTGCAAGTCCAATGCTAAAGATCATCGCACCATATTCATAGCCGAGCCCGACACCGCCCCGGTCGGATCCCGCGGTCCAATCACCGAGCGCTGTGCCGAGCGTCTGGGAAAACAGGATTGCGGTCCAGTAGAACCGCTCAACCTTTGGCGATGTGATGCTGTCAACGGACACGGTTCCATGCCTCCAGTACCAAAGCGCCAGGCTGCCAACGAGCAAGCAGAAGATGACAGCAACTCCGCCAGGATAGCCGATGCCAAGGGAACGATCTGCGAAATCAGCCAACGTCGTGCCCAGCGTTGTGGTTGCAACGATGACAGCCCAATAGAGAAGTGGGCGAAACATCTGAGCCCTAATCTGAATGGCCACCAAGGCGATAAAGGCGACGGCGAAAATGACACTGCCGGTCAGGTATCCGAGGCCTAAGCTCATCGTTACCCAATCGCCTCCTGTCTCACCAAGCGTCGTTGCGGCAATCTTGATGATCCAGAAGCCGATCGTCACTTCGGGAACCTTGCTGAGCGTCTGCTGAGCAAATGTATATCTCTCATGATTCATCGGATTGGTGCCTCGCGAGAAGGGTCGCAGGGGGACTGCTGGCCTGACATGGTAGGGAGCGGCGTTCAGTCTACGATCTTTAGATTCGGACCTGACTTTCAATGCACCGCGGGCGTGCAGCAAGAGCGTAAACTGCGGGCGGATCGTTCGCCCTGTCGCTGAAATCGACGAATCGGCATGATCGTTCCAAGTCCAACTTATACAAGTTCGTAACGTTGACTCTGCATCATGTGCGATCGACCCGGAGACGCATCCGATTTCATGCGTGATTGAGTGCTTTAACCGCTCCTTAGCATCTCAAGGTCGGGCTCTTCCAAGTGAGCTTCGACGATCATGATCGCCGCGGCGCTGCAGACGAGTGCCCCAGCCACGGTCGCACCAAGATACATCCATGGGATCGACAGTGTCTCCGGTGGCGGATCGAAGACACCGGCGAGGATCGAGACCAGAACTTTCGTGAGCCCCAGTCCTGCCACGAGGCCGAGGATTGTGCCTCCGGCGACGATGAGGAGCCCCTCGCTCCACAGGAATGCGCGCCGATGGCGTCGCTTCGCCCCGAGCGCCGTCAACACGGCAAAGCTCTGTCGCCGCTCAGACAGCCCGAGAGCCAGGACAAGCCCTGCGGTTCCGCCAATCATCAGGATCGCGAATGCGAGCTCGATGTTGGTCAGGCCATAAAGGCTCACGGCGGTCAGGTTGGAGCTGATGAGCGCCTGGGTCTCGCCCAGGGTGGTGACCTTCGCGCCCGGAACGGCGGTGACGATAGTTCGCGCGGCGGCTGCCACGGCGCTAGGATCGGCGACGGTCCGCATCAGCACGATATCCGCTGCGCTACCTCCGGTCACCTCGGCGAGATAGCTCGCATTAGCGACCAAAAACGAGTCCTTGGGCGCTGTCGGAAATTCACGCACGATACCGATGAACCGGAACGGAACGACGTGGTATTGGTGATCGCGGGCGTCCTGGAGACGCAGGTTGATCGTGTCGCCAAGCTGAAGCTGGAAATCGGACACCGTCTCTTCAGAGACGAGAATTCCGTCGCGCGTCTGTCGGAGGAGCTCTAGTGTCCTGCCCACGTCGTGGTTGTCGAAATAGGCGTCGACAAGGGAGGTCGCCTTGCCGATCTGGGTTGGGTCGATTCCGAAGATATCCTGAAGATCGCTGCCAACATAGGCGAACCGGTGCATCATTGGCTCGGCGTCCGCGACACCTGAAATCCGGCGCAAATCCGCAAGCAGCTGCCCGATCTGATGGGTTGCAGTTCCAGTCACGGTTACGTCGGCACCGTTAGTTAACGCGGCATCGACGCGGGATTGCGCGTTGTAGGTGGTATTGAACACCGCCGTCGATGTCGCAAACGCAAAGGCAAGAGCGACAAGTGCGACGCCGTGCGCCATCCTTGGATGCTGACGCGCCAGCGATGCTGATATGATCCGCGTCAACCCAGCGGCGAGCGGCGCGATTGCGATGCGGACCGCAGCTCGGCCCGGACCGAGAGCAAGCCGGGTCAGTCGCATCCAGAGAAGGCTACTTCCGAGCCACAGCAGCGCCGGCGCGATGAACGCCTCGTAGTGGACTGAGACCTGGGTTACGCCCTCCGTGGCCAGGATGATGTTATAGCCGGAATTGGCGGTGTACCAAAACGCCAGGGCCGCAGCAGTCAGACAGACGAGATCGAGGTAAAGCCGTTGCCAAAGTGGACACGTCTTCTTGGCGACCTGGGCTCGCGCGGCGGAGACTGTTGATTGAGACGCCTCCCGCCAGGCCGGCAGCACGAAGGCCGCAGTCGCGACGGTGAGACCGGTGAGGGCTACAAGCGGCAGCCAGACGAGGCTGTACCCAGCACCGCCCGCCGGCAGCCACGCAAGCGTCGTCAGTTGCGTGAGAGCGAGCCCTAGCATGATTCCGACAAGGCCGACAAGCATGGCCTCAGCGCCGGCCAGGCGAATCAGTTGCAGCAAAGATGCCCCCCGAAGTCGAAGGAGGGCCTGCTCGCGCCGTCGCCGGTCGGCACCAGCGGCCGCGACCGCCAGGGTGAACAGGATCGCCAGCACGAGGCCCGGGGTCCCAAGGAACAGGAACAGGACTTGGGCATAGAGCGCGTCCTGGCGGGCAGTGTCGAGCGCTGCCGCGAGATTGTTGCCCACTGCGGCACTGCCGGCCACGCGGGCCTCGAGATTGTTCGCCATTTGCTGCACTTGCACGAAGGCCGCACTCGGATCCGGCGGCAGTGATGTGTGATCGAGGCGAACATGGAACTCGGTTCGCACCGTATCGGAACGAGCCGCCTGCGGCGCAAAGAGCGTCCGCCACTGCGGCATCGGGACGATCAGCACATTATCGGGTGGAGCTTGGGGAGCTGTGCCCTTCGGAGCTCCGACAGCCTGGAACATTGCATCGGCGTTCGGCAACGCCACCACGCCCGCGACGGTCACCTGTGTGGCTGAAGCCCCAATGCGCTCTATCGTCACAAGGTCGCCTGGCCCAACATGCAGATTGGCTGCGGTCTGCTGCGCGATCAAGACACCGTCGAGGGATCCAAGCAGCAGTTGGATCTGACCCGGAAATCGGTCGTAATAATCGGATGCAATGCCGAGCACCTTGCCAGGGCCTGTCTTCTGAGACGTCTCTCCGGTCACGGCTGAGAATCCGGCGGATTCCGCATAGCCGATCGCCTGTAGCTCCTTGGGTGGTGCGGCGCTGCCGATGGCCTGGGCGATTGCCATAGGATCGGCGCCGGGCGCAACGAGGACTTGCCAATCGACCGGAACGCTCGCCACTGCATGCGCGGTCATGGCTCCCGAAGCCGACGTCACAAAGGCGCCAAGCGTGCAAAAAAGTGCCACTGTCAATGCAAGTCCAATGGCTGTGCCGAGGGCGCGTCCATAGCGCTCGGCCAGAATCTGTTTCAACCACAAGCGTATCATGCGACGGCTTCCGCAGGCGCGACGTGGAGGTTGCCATGTTCCATGATCCAGGTTGTGTTCATGCGATTGGCAATGGTGCGATCATGGGTCGCCACGACCAGCGCGGCATTGGAGCTGCTCACGAACGCGAGCAACCCGTCTACGACCAGCGCGGCGGTCGCCTGATCGAGCTGACCCGTCGGCTCGTCCGCCAGAATGAGCCGAGGGCAGACCGCGAGCGCACGCGCGATCGCAACCCGCTGGGCCTGTCCGCCGGAGAGGTCGTCCGGCAATTTATCCGCCAATGTCGCAAGTCCAACGACTCCCAGTGCAGCGAGCGCCGCATCGTAGGCCTCCCGTCCGGCGAGGAGGAGGGGCAGCTCGACATTCTCGAGAACGCTTAAGGTCGGTATAAGGCTTGGAGTCTGGAAGACTACGCCGACCTGTTCTGGGCGCAATGACGTGCGTGGACCGAGCGCGGGCCAGCATAGAGCGCCTTCGCTCGGCTGGTCGAGGCCGGCCATGAGATGCACCAAGGTCGACTTTCCGCTGCCGGATGCTCCGATCAGCGCAATCCGATCGCCATCTCGCACGGTGAAGGAAGCTGGCAGTACGGCATTGGTAACCCCATCGCCGTGCCGGAACCGTCGGGTGACACCATTTGCGAGAACCAGAGGCTCAGTCATGATGAAGTCTTCCGTCCCGAAGCTGAATCACGCGGCTCGCGTGCCGCGCGAGGAACGTGCTGTGGGTGGCGACCAGGATTGCCATACCGGACTCGCGTCTGCGGTCGAACAGCGTGAGAATGCGCAATTCGGTCTCGGCATCCACCTCGCCGGTCGGCTCGTCCGCGAGGAGAATCTGAGGTGCATTTGCCAATGCAACGGCCAAACCGGCCCTGGCCGCTTCGCCTCCCGAGAGTTGGCCAGGATAAGCATGCCGGCGATCCCACAGCCCGACATCGGCGAGAAGTGCGTCAACGCATTTCTCATTGGCTTGGCCGATTAGCCGCATCGGCAGGCGTACATTGTCCGCGACAGTGAGGCCTGAGAACAGATTGCCGGATTGCAACAGGATCCCGATGCCTTGCGCACGCCGGCGCGCACGTTCCGCGTCCGACAACCGCGTCAGGCGCATGCCGAGAAATTCGACGTGACCGCCGTCGGGCACGTCGAGACTGGCCAGGCAGGCGAGCAAGGTCGACTTACCACTTCCCGAGGGACCCATGAGGGCCACGAGCTCGCCTTCTCGGAGCGTAAGGCTGACCCCGCGTAACGCCAGTGTCTCCGATTCCTGGGTGTGGAAGAACCGATACAGGTCCATCGCTTCGAGGAGACAGGCCGTCATTGCCAGCGAAAGCTCCTCGACATCAGCTGCCACTGATCAGCGTTGTCGGCGCCAAATGGAGCAGACAGCGTCAGTGTGGCGAGCTTGCCATCCTTCCAGAAGAAGTAGCGCTCATTCTCGAGCCGGATCGCCTTGTTCGTCACTGGATTCGGTTCCGAGTTCGACCCAAACGCGATGCTAACGGTCTCGCCGGCGGGCAATTTTGTAGTCTTGACCTGCGTGATTTTGACGGCCCGGCCACCGGACTCCAGGGTCGACACTTGTGCTTGTTTGACGCTCGCGATCGTTGGCTGTGTGAGGTCCGAGGTGACGGCGACTTCTATCGTGTTGTATTTGTCGCTGAACGAGACGCTGTCACCTCCGTCCTTGCGGGCCCAACCCTCCGGCACCTGCATCGAGAACCCCTGCGGGGAACGGTATTCAATGAAAACCTGGTCGTCCGGAATGTCGCCCGGAGGGTTTTTTTCAGGCGGAGCCGGCTTCTCCACGACGGGAAGTGGTTTGTTGCTTGCTTGTGCTAAGGCCGGTTCTGCATTTTGCATCGCCGCCGAGAGCAAAGCTGCGGTCATAAGACAAGCGGCGAGATGGATTCGCATCTGCATTACTTTCCCGGATCGGTGGAACAGGTCGTTTGAAAGCAGTTCGCTCTTGGCCCGAAAGAGGCATCGGCGGCCAGCGCCCTGACACAGCCGATGTTTGGGCCTCTAACGCGTGCCGCTTGGCGCCTCGAGCACGTGCCCATCCATGGCATCGATGCTGACTTCGGTCGGCTTACCGCTCCCGCGGCTGATATCGAAGGAATACCGAAGGCCGTTGCCTTCTTGCTCAAGCTCCTCCTTGAGAATCCTGCCTGGGTAAGCTTTGAGGGCAATGTCGCGAGCTTGCGCAGACGTGATCTTGGGCTTTGCAGCGGTTGCTGTCGCAGCTTCTGCAGCACCGAGACTACTGCCAAGGACAACGCCGAAACTGATGAGAACGGCAAAGAGATTGGTAGGATATGACATAAAGACTCCTGACGATGGGTCAAAACCCCAGAACCAAGGCGGCCTGTTGGCTTTGCACCCGTAGAGTCTCTTATGCGGAAGCGCGCTATACGGGCCTATGTCCGGAATTATACAAATTCCCAATCCTCCGGCTCAGAGCATCGCCGCAGGATCCCAGCGTGCCAAGTCGCTTCGTGGTCACTAAGCCCCTCGCGTACCAATCATGGTCAGGGTCGCACCCAGCCCCGTTCAATGGGAACAGAAAATACGCGGCGATACAGCGGCTCGGCTAGCCGCGGCACTATTGTTCGTGAGACCCATGCCCGGAAGGGCATCACGATCAAGATGCTCGCTGCCGCAATCGGAACTGCTCCCAACATGTCAAAGGGAAAATGGACGCCCAAGTACAGGCGTGCCCAGGCGACAGAGGCTGCCAGCAGCAAGACCAAGGGGCCTGCCCACCGTTCATGGATCCAGGCGAGCAGACCGAAACCGACGGCGACGAGAAATGTCACGTGATCGCTCGGAAAGGAGCTGTCGGCGACGTGCTGGAGCAGCGTGTGTCCGGTCGGAACAGCAAACGGGCGGGGATGATACCAGAGCAGTGCGATAACCTGGTTGAACGCTAGCGCGAGTTCAGCTCCCAGGGCGGCGAGCAGCAATCCGGTCCGGCTCTCGCGGTTGCCCCACAGCCACAAGGCAGCGAGCAGCGCCGGAATGAGGAAGATCGCCCATTGCGCGAGGACGATCGCCAACAGGACAATCGCATGTGATGGCCGTTCGGGAGCATTTAGAGCCAAAAAAATTGTGTCGTTCCAGGATTCCATGTGCCTGCTCCTTGAAGGTCGCGGCTAGTCCTACGATGGTAATGCAGCCATTCTGGATGGGTCGACTTGGATGCATGTTTCAGGCCAAAGCATGGCCATACGGCTCTGTGGGGATAATCTGGTCGACGCTCGCAAAATCACGTAATGTGCCAAACGTTATTCGCTGCGCGGCTTCAGCGATTGTTGGAACCGACTGATGGGCTCGCAATGGCAAGCTCGAAGGTGTTCGGCTCGAGGCAGGGCAACTCGTTGTCACTCCCCTCCCCGGCGATGTTCCGGCCGCCGCTGAGGAGCTGAAATGGGAACTCGGCGACATGTACCCGCTGGTCGAGGTGCCCGATCTCCTGACGGAGGTGCATGCCTGGACCGGGTTTGCCGATCGCTTCACGCACATCCGCACCCAGGAACCGCCTGAGAACATTCCGGCCATGTTGGCTGGCGTTCTGGCGGACGCCACCAATCTCGGTGCCAAGCGGATGGCGGCAGCGTCGAAAGGCATCAGCGCGCGGGAGATCGCCTGGAAGCGGATCTTCCATACGCGACCTGAGACCTACAAGCTGGCGCAGGCCTGCATCACCGACAGGCACGCCCAACACCCCCATGCCCTGCTCTGGGGCGACGGCTCCACGGCATCATCAGATGGGCAGTTCTTCCAGGCCAGCGATCGCGCAGGCCCGCGCAGCGATATCAATTTGCACTACGGAAGTGAACCAGGGTCGAAGTTCTACAGCCATCTCTCCGACCAGTACGGCTACTTTAGCATCCTGCCGATCAGTGCCACCGAGAGTGAGGCTCCGTACGTGCTGGATGGCTTGTTCGATCATGAGACAGAACTCGACATTCAGGAGCACTTCACGGACACAGGCGGCGCAAGCGACCATGTCTTTGGTCTCTTCGCGCTGACAGGCCGGCGGTTTGTTCCACGCCTTCGTAATCTCAAGGACCGGAAGCTCCACACCGTCGAGAAACCAGAGACGTATCCCGCACTCCAAGAGCATATTGGCGTGCCGATCAACACCAGTCTGATCATGGAGTACTGGGATGACCTGCTGCATCTGGCGGCTTCGATCCAGACACGGACGGTTGCACCCTCGACGATCCTCAAGCGGTTGGCAGCTTCCCGCAATCCCAGCCAGCTCGCACGGGCTCTGCGCGAGCTTGGGCGCCTCGAGCGCACCCTGTTCATGATCGAGTGGTATTCCGACCCTGCACTCCGGCGCCGCTGTCAGGCGGGTCTGAACAAGGGTGAGGCAGCTCACAAGCTGAAACGGGCCGTATTCTTCCATGAGCGCGGCGAGATCCGGGACCGTTCATTCGAAAGCCAGGCGTTCAGGGCCTCCGGGCTGAACCTGGTGGTGAGCGCCATTGTTCACTGGAACACGGTCTATCTCGGACGCGCCGTGGATCATCTCCGCCGTCGGGGGCGGATCATCCCGCCTGAGGTGCTCAAGCACGTGTCGCCTCTGAGCTGGGAGCACATCAATCTCACCGGCACCTATGCCTGGGGCGAGACGCCCTCGCTGGTCGATGGATTCCGCCCCTTACGCCTGCCGCAGCCCTTGGCACGAGCCGCATGATCCGACCGGGCGAAAAGGGAGGTTCTTTGTTCGTTCTAGCTTAGCGTATGTTTGGAAGCAGTTCTTGTTCCGACCCCACCAACACGCGGGCCTTCACCCTCTCCGGGACGCCCTTGGGCCTGACGCCACGCGAACGGTCCGTTCTTGAAGTGCTGATCAACCGTGCCGGGTCCGTGGTCCCCAAGGAAGCCCTTTCCGCTGCCATCTTTGGCTTCAACGAGGATGCCGATCCGAATGCGATCGAGATCTACGTGCATCGCATCCGCAAGAAGGTCCTTGGAAGCGGTATCGCGATCTCGACGCTGCGGGGACTTGGCTACATGCTCCGGAGGAGTGATGACGGTTCGCACTAGCCTGCGCGCTCAGCTCCTGGCGTGGATTCTCGGCCCCCTGACGTTGCTGCTGGGGGTGAATCTCTGGATCAGTTTCTCGAGCGCCAAGATCACCGCAGGGCTTGTCCAAGATACGGCCTTGCTGGCCTCCGCACGCAGCATCGCCGAGCAGATCAGCGAGAGGGATGGGACGATCGAGGGCGGCCCTGGTCGCCTCCGCCGAGCGGAGATCGACAAGAACCTTCGCCTCGCCTGTCTTCAGCAGGCGCGAGACGGTCGGTTCGGTGGTCATGCCGGCCTGGATCTTGTCCTGCTGCCGAGCCACTTAGTGCGAGCGCAGTTCGAACGCATATGTCAGTTCCAAGCCGAAGATTAGCTGGTTCCTTGATCCGAGGCGGGTCGTTATCGGGCTTGCCCCGGCGTCACCGACAAGTCGATCGTATCGCTGGAATACGGTCGTCCTCCACTGATCCGACCAGTCGTAGCTCACCGCGGCTTCCAGTCCGACGGATTTCACGCCGCCATGGGCACTGAAGGCTGGCAGCATTCCGTTTCGAAGGGCGCCCGCCGGACTGATTCCGAACTCCTTCTCCATGATGCTGTTGTCGGCCAGTGACGCGCGTGGACCGCCCGAGAGCGTGAATGCCCCAAACTTCTGGATGAGATCAGCCGAAAGATCAGCCACGAAGCCGTCGTGACGATGCAGCCCGTGACGAACTTCGAGGCGAGTGCGCAGGCGGTCCTGAATGGGCCAGTATTCGACGAATACGCCGGCTTCAATGGCCCATGGGTAGTTTCTGAGACCGGACAAGCGGCTGTCGTCTTGCGCAGACCGACCTGACCTGATGTTGGCCACCGGGCCAACCTTCCACCCTGACGTGCTGAAGAGTGTATAATCGAGACTATCGTCCGGAGCGCTGAACTCCTCAGGCTCATTGGGATGCCGAAAACCCACGGACGGGAATCCCGATAGGCCGTAAGCACTGGCCCCTTCGTACTTTGGGCTGACAAGTCCGGTTCCGGTCAGAGTGACGATCCATGCCGACGAAGCTTCGGCTGAGGGTGTCGGACTGAGGATGTCTTGAGCCTGCGCTGGCAATACTGAAAGCGCTAGTGCGGAATAGGCCGGAATGGCGATGTACAGCGTTCGCTTCGGCAACCGGCTGGCATTCGGATCTGGCTGAACGATCAACATTCGTGCTCACTCAACATGATGGCCAATCTTGATCGCAAGCTTCTTGACGCGGTGCCAGAGGCTTCGCTCCGAAATTCCAAGTCGCTCCGCTGCCCTTACCTGCACTCCATTCGTTTCCTTCAGCGCCTCGATGATATAGTTTCTTTCGATCCGCGCGAGTTCGGCGTCGAGATCGTTCGGCAGCCCGACCTCCGGGGCAAGTTTACTGTTCCCTTCTACGACATAATGAGAAAGATCGGAAACGTCGATCGTGTTGCCGCGTGCGACGATGACGGCGCGCTGCACGCAGTTCTGCAATTCACGAACGTTCCCAGGCCACGAATATCCCGCCATCGCGGCTTCCGCCGACGACGTGAAGCCGATGAGACGCTTACCCATGTCCGCCGCAAAGGAGTTGAGGAACTGGCGAGCCAGCAGAAGAATATCGCCCGGCCGGTCCCGCAGGGGCGGGAGTGCTATCGGGAAGATGTTGAGACGGTAATACAAATCCGCCCTGAACTCCTGCGCATCTATCAGCCGCCTCAAGTCCTTATGCGTTGCGGCGATAATCCGGACGTCGACATGAACGGACCTGTTCGACCCGATGGGTTCGAATGTCTGCTCCTGAATGGCGCGCAGAACCTTCGCCTGAATAGAGAGAGGCATGTCGCCGATCTCGTCCAGGAAGAGCGTTCCCTTGTCTGCGGCCGCAAAGCGGCCTTGCCGGGCTGCCAGAGCGCCCGTGAACGCACCTTTCACATGCCCAAAAAGCTCGCTCTCCAGGAGGTTCTCAGGAATTGCGGCACAATTCACCGCCACGAACGGCCTCAGGCGGCGAGGACTGTTGTAGTGGATCGCCCGGGCGACGAGTTCCTTGCCGGTGCCGCTCTCTCCCTCGAGCAGGACCGTTGCCCGGCTCTCGCACACTTCGGTGATCTGGCGCAGGACGTTTCGGAATGACGCACTCTCGCCCGTAAGGTGACCGAAACTGTACTTTTCCTCGAGCTCCAAGCGGAGCCGGCGGTTGTCTTCGAGCGCCTCGCCGAGCTTGAGCGCCCTTTCGACGGTCGCAATCACGTCATCGATTTCGAACGGCTTCGAGATGTAGTCGAACGCACCTTGCTTCACGAGGTCGACCGCGTCGCGCACGGACGCATATGCGGTCATGATGATGACCGGTATCTCCGACCTCACCGCCTGAATGCGCCGAAGCAGGTCGCGCCCGCCCAGGCCGGGCATCCGAAGGTCGGTCAGCACAAGGCTCACATCCGAGGAATTCAACACTCCCAGTGCCTCATTTACGGATCCAACCGCCTGCCCGTCGAACCCTCGCTCGGCGAGAGCAGCCGACACGACCTCGGCGAGCCGGACTTCGTCGTCAACGACCAGAACAGATGGTCTCATCGGCATGCTCCAACTCGGGTAAAGGTAGTTCTACGATGAAGGCCGTCCCTCGACCGAGCGTGCTGGCGCAAGTGAGAGAGCCGCCATGCTCCTCAACGGCAGCCTTGGCCTGGGCCAAGCCCAACCCGGTTCCTTTGGCTTTTGTCGTGAAGAAGGGGTCGAAGATCCGCCCGATGACCTCGGGCGCTATTCCGACCCCGTCGTCCTCAAGCTTGAGTTCCAGGGCATGAGCTCGACGGTTCATCGTAGCCGTTAATGTGCCCCCACCTTCCGTTGCGTCCATTGCGTTCAAGATAAGGTTCAGCACAGTCTGATAGAGACGATCCGGATCTCCGAACACTTTCGCACTGCCGTTCGGCCCTGAGATCGTCCAGGTCAGACCCCGCTTGGCCAATTCTGGAGCGGCAAAGTCGATTGCGCGCTCCAAAACATCTCTCCGGAAGTCGATCAGGCTCTTCTGCATTTCCTTCGGTCGTGCGAAATCGAGCAGGTCGCGGACAAGCCGATCGATGCGGGAGACTTCATCGAGCACGAACCCAATGAGACGATCTTCCGATGCGTTGAGAGCCGACTTCATACGAACCAATTGGCTGGATGTCTTAATGATTCCCAGTGGGTTGCGGATCTCATGCGCAAGCACTGCGGCGGCTTCTCCAAGAGTGGCAAGCTGTTCGCGCTTGCGCATGGCCCCTTCCTTGCTCCGCAGGCGGTCGAGCTGCTCGTTCATCAGATTAAAACCTGTCGCCAGTTCCGCGAGTTCATGCCCTCCGGTCTCCTGAACGCGGCTTCGGTAATCACCGGCCGTGACAGCGCGGACGCCCTCAATTAGGGCCCGGAGCGGGCGGGTGATGCGCTCCGCGACCAGGGCTCCCACAAGCACGGAAAACAGTCCCGCGATCCCGGCGAGGGCAAGAAAGTATTGCCATTTCGTGAGACGCTCGAACATAGCGGCCATTCCGGCCACCCGACAGGCGACGATGGCCACGAGGTGACCCTGCTCGTCGCGCAAAGCCGCAAAGGCAGTTGCCGGGCCGACCTGTGCCGTGCCGGACGAGACGGCGCTTTGCGCGCCCTGTAGAAGGGATTGCAGGACCCCCGCAGGGATCTCGAATGGTGGCCCGGCTTGGCCCGGCCTGACTGCGACCGCGCCATTGGAATTGACGACGGGAATCCGGATCTGCAGCGTCTTACTTGCTTGGGAAGCTGCAAAGAACGCCTCGTCGATTGCATTTGCAACAAACACGAAGTGCCTCTTCCCGGAGTTCGAGAAAACCCGGACGGCTCCTCCCACAATGGTCTCGCCGCCGTTGACCTGGACGCGATAGAGCGACTTGCTTGCTTCCTTCGGCGGTGGACTGAGAAATGTGAATTGGCCGAACGTGTACTCACTTCGTCCATCGTCATCGTAGATCTGGACGTAGTCATAACCAACGGACGCCAGGAGATCGGCAAATGGCGCTACGAAGTCTCCGAGCCCCTCGGGATCGAAAGTCTTACGGCTCTCCAGTGTGGTCACGATGATCGCGGCCGACTTGTCTGCCTCGTCCTTGGCCTCCTCGGTATCCAATGCCAAAAAATGGGCCGTTTCCTCCAGCCAGCGTTCGACGTTGTGCTGGAAGGCCGCCGAAATGACCTTTGCCGCGAAATAGCTGGCTCCGAGCACCGGAGGGGCGCTGACAAGCAGGAATGCGAGAACAAGGCGCCATCGCAGCGAAGAAAGCCGTGGGCCGATCATGGCAGGTGCCGTTCAGCGTTCATCACAGCGCCCCGGCGCCGCCGTACGCCGCCATGTGACCGTCTCGCCGAAAGTTTTAATGCCTAGGTAACCGGTCACCTTGAGGACATCGGGTTGGTCCAACCGGACTTCGACATCGTAGGATCTGCCGTCTTCCGGGTCGTAGATGCGGCCTTGGCCCCAAGTCCCATCGGTCTGCGGCTTGATGGCGGTGATGATCTGGAGGTTGCAGATCCGGCGTGAACGGAGGCTCGTATCCGGATTGTTGTCGTCGAGGACGGGACGGCCACTCTCGTCATGGGAGGACTTGAGCCAGACAACCCGTCCGCATCGCGCACTGCCGCACGCCGAGATCTCGATGGCACTCTCACCGTCCTCCGGCATCCAGATGCCCGTTATCTCGCGGATTGGTGTCGCTGCGCCTGCGGAAGTCAAAGCCATGCCGAGGAGAAGTGCGGCCTGCCCGCCCCAAATCGCGAAAGACTTCGTGATCGAAGGACAATCCTCTGAGGAGTTGAAACCAAAGACACTCTTTAGCATTGAAACACGTCCCAGCAAATCTTGGTGGTTCAGGTCGGGAATGCGATCGTTGAGACCCGCAGCAACCTGCCGCGGTCCGCGATTAGCCACTTTGCGTCGCTTGATATCCTCTCATCCCACGGCACCGGCATGGGGGAAGAGCTCAACGGCACGAGCCTGCTCCATGTAGCGTCGCGTGCGGGGCAGGGCATGAGCCGACTTGGCGAGCTGAATCTGAAACACGACGAGGTTCTCGTGCCAGAACGAGCACTCCGCCGCTGCCAGGTAGAATTCCCACATGCGGCAAAACCGCTCGTCGTAGAGGGCCGCCGCTTCCGTCCTCCGCGCCTGAAACCGCTTGCTCCACTCGCGCAGCGTCAATGCATAGTGGAAGCGCATCACCTCGACATCACTGATGACGAGACCAGCCTTTTCGATGGGGGAAACGATGTCGGACAGAGAGGGTATGTCGCCGCCCGGGAAGATGTATTTGTCGAGCCACGGCGTGACGAAGCCTGGCGCTTCCGAGAACCCTATCGTATGCAGGAGCATGACGCCGCGGCGGGCGAGGAGCCGCGCGACGTGCTCAAAGAAGGTGCCGTAGAAGCCTGCACCGACATGCTCGAACATGCCGACCGAGACGATGCGGTCGAAAGGACCCTCGATCGCGCGATAATCCTTCAGTTCGAAGCGGACCTGGCTCGCAAGGCCCGCTTGCGCCGCGCGGTCCTGCGCGACGGCGAGCTGTTCCGTGGACAGCGTGATACCCGTGACCCGCAGTTCGGGAGCACTTTGGGCGACCTGTAGTGCAAGACCGCCCCAGCCGCTTCCGATATCGAGGACGCTCTGGCCCGGACACAGGCACAGCTTGGCCACGATGCGGCGCTTCTTCTCGGCCTGCGCCTCTTCGAGCGTGGCCTCGTCATCCGCGAAATAGGCGCAACTATACTGCATATCCTCATCGAGAAAGAGGCGAAACAGCCGGCTGTCGAGGTCGTAATGATGCGCGACGTTGCGACGCGCCCGCGAAGGCAAGTTCGTGCGCACCGCGCGTCGTACCGAGAAACGGATCCAGTCCACGATGCGGGATAGAAGCGGCTGCTGCTGCCCTTCCGCATTGGCATAGAACAGCTTGAGGACGTCGAAAATCGTCCCGCGTTCGACCACGAACCGACCGTCCATGTAGAGTTCGCCAAAACGGAGGTCCGGATCGAGCACCATCGCCAGCTCGGCCGCAGCATCCGTGAAGCGAACGGCAAGCGATGGTCCGGCGCCATCGCCGAATTGCTCCTGGCGGCCCGAGGCGAACGTAACGGTGAGATTACCCTCGCGGACCATGTCGCGCAGGGCCGTGGACAGTATGCGCTCCACGGCTACTCCTCTCCCTCGACGGCATAGGTCGCGCTGGAGCCCCCGCCCGCATGCAGTGCTCTTTCGGCCAGGATTGACGCGAGGCCCATCCACTGAAGCATTCGAATGGCGGACATATGTCTAATCCTCCTCGGTCCCGATGATCACCACTCCGACGACAATCAGCATGATTCCGCTCCATCGCAGCACTCCGAACTCCTCCCGGAACAGGAGGACGGACGCAGCCGTCACCGTGACGTAGATCACGGAGGTCAAAGGAAAGCCGAGGCTCAAAGGAATACGGTTGAGGACCGTCATCCAGGAGGCGAACGCGCCGACATAGCCGATTACACCTGCAACGGTCCAGGGATCGGTGATGGCCGACATGACCCACCCGACGCCGAAATCCATCGAGCCGAGGCGATCCCCTGCCGCCTTGAGAGCGACCTGCGCCAGCGTCTCGGAAACAATCAGCCCACCCCATGCCAAGATAGAACATAACGTGAAATGAGGCAGCAGAACGGATGAGCGGTCTCTCATCGGGTCTCCTCCATGAGCCTTGCAATCTCAGGATCGAACCGGTCAAGCCGCACAAGCTTGGCCACCAAGCCAAGCACGTAGTTCGCAAATGTGTTGCGGTGGCGGAAATAGAGCCAGTTGATGGAAAGACGCGATCCCAGCCGGACCTTGGGTGCGTAGAACGATTGGCCGCTCTGGTAGACCGGCAGGTCACACTCGCTGCACAGAGCGACATTGTGGAGCCAACTGACGAAGTACAGGTTGTGCTGCCTAACCGTGCCGTTGTCCATGCCGACATACTTGTCGATCAGCCGGCCCTCCCCCTCGAGGACGAGATTGAACGCGACAAGGTCGTCGTCTGCCCAGTAGAGGATCATCGTGGCGGCCGTCGGCATTCTTGCGAGCACGGCGGCGAAATATGCGGGCGGCAGGCGCTCGAACGTGAGATCCCCGCGCGCGAAGGTCTGCTCGTAAAGGTCTGCGATCCGCGGGAGCACGTCGTCAACCGACTGGCGATGCTCGATCCGAAGCGTGGCGTCCCGCAGCTTCCGCCGCATGTCCTTGCGTGTGGCGCGGCTCAGGGTCGCCAGATAGGCATCGAGGCCTCCGGCCGGCACGGCGAGAGTTGCAGTCGGAAGGCCCGGCATGCGCTGGAATCCCCGCTCTGCTAGTGGTCCATGCCACGGCGCGAGCCCTGCATCGGGAACGTCCTTGACGCCGAGGAGGCTGCACCCCTCCTGAGCGGCCATACCCTCGAACGCGGCGAGCAAGGCTTGCACGAGGAACGGCTTGCGCTCATCGGGGACCTCCGGCACAAAGCCGAGATGGCAAGTCTCTGCCACCGGCGAGCCCAAGGATGCCAAGCGCAGCGTCAGAACAGACGGCAGGGCCGCTGTGAGTGCCGCGAGCAGACGTTTCATCGAACCCGGCGGCACGGTCGTGTCCAGCCGATACTCCGTGAGGAATGCCGGCACCACGGCAAGTGGCACGCCGGCCTCCAGGATTGCGAGGTAGCGCCATTGGAAGCCGGGTGGCCCGGCGTCCTCAATGGCCTTGTAGAACGCCCAGCCTTCCGGATCGCCCGGAAAGCAGCGATCCCACGCGACGGGGTCGATCGCGTCGATGGATTCGAAGACCTGAGGAAGCAGCCCGGATGGCCTCATCGGCGGGCTGTCCTGAGGGGCATGACATTCTCGTTCTTCGCAACCCGCAGACGCCGTTGGCGGCCCATGAAGTCGACTGTCCGGCCGACGAGGTGGTCACGGTCGCGGTCGAGCGTCACCATGTGATAGCTGTTCTCGAGGATCACCTTCTCGACGTCGCCGCCGATCCGGCTCGCCACATAGTTCGCGTTCCGCAGGCTGGTCATGTCGTCGTGCCGGGCGTGGACGACGAGCGCCGGGGTCCGGACGGAGGGGAGCGCGCGTTTCACCTCGGCGCTCAGCCGGTGAAGCTCGACAAGGCTGCGGCCCGGGGTGGCGGCGTTCCCGCTGCTCGCGCTGTCGCCGCCCAGCATGGCGCGGGCAATCCGTTCCCGAATCCGGTCATCCTTCAGGCCGTAGGGCGGCGCCTCGACAAAGCGGACCCACTTCGCGAAGCCCAGCGCGAGGGCCGGCTTCACCAGCACCCGCGTCTTCGGGATCGCCCAGCCATCGTAGAACAGCGTCGTGGAGTACAGCGCGAGGCCGGCCACCTCCCCCGGACGGTCCGCGGCCAGCTTGATCGAGAGCAGCGCGCCCATCGACAGTCCGCCCACATAGACCGTCTCGTGTTTCGCTCGGAGCCGGTCAAAGGCAGCTTCGACGCTGCGGCTCCAGTCGCGCCAGCCCGTCCTTACGAGGTCAGCCTCGTCACCACAATGGCCGGCGAGTTGCACGCCATGCACGGTGTAGCCACGCCGCGCAATTGCCTTGCCTATTCCCTTCATTTCGGAAGGCGTGCCCGTCAGGCCATGGACCAGCAGCAGGGCCACGGGTCCGCCTTCGAACGTGAAGCTGTTGTCGGTGATCATGTTGGATCCTTCTCAGGCACTTAGGCAAACCAGCGCGACACCGAGGGTGATGACCGTGGCCCCGAGCCAACGTCGAGTCGAGACAGGCTCGCCGAGCACCGCACGGCTCGCCAGGAGCACGCCGCAATAGGAAAGGGCCGCCAAAGGGAAGGCGATGCTCAGCGGTGCCTGGGAGAGCACGCCAAGCCACAGCACAAGTTCGACCGCATACGCCGCAACCCCTAGGACAATGGCCGGGCTCGTAAGGACCTTTCGCCACACCGGACCTTCGGGCGCTCCCGAAAGGCCCATCTTGAAGGCGATCTGACCGGCGACCTCGAGAAGGATCGTGGCGGCCATCAGGATGATCAGCACCGGCGTCACAGGATGGCCTCGAGGAGGTTTAGAAGGCGGGCATTGGTCGCTTCATTGATGGCGGTGCCTGCTGGCGCGTCGTTTGGCTGATCGATCCAGGCCTCCAGCCGTTTCGCCGGGTGGCGGTGGCGGCGCGGGGTGTACTCCCCGCAGATGTCCACGCCGGCAATCGGAGCATCGCTCGCCAGTGCGGCCAGAGCCTCTTCCAGGTAGGCCAGCGGCATGGAACCCTGATCCCAGTTCGTCGCGGCCTCCGCGGGTCCGAGTACGTCCTTGTCGATACTGATCCACAGGGTCTCGCCCGCGACCTGCCTAACCAGATCGTCGACGAAGCCGTCCCACGTGGTCCCGGCCAGACTATTCCAATGTAACGTGCGGCCTTCGGTTCGATGCCCCGGGATCCTGTGAACGCCCCGCCGCAACGTGGCCGGCGGCCTGGACCAGGGGTGAACCTCAAGGCGACCGCTCTGGAGGGCCTGCATCCAGGGGGTGCGACCGCCCAGCCGCGCGAGATCATCGCTACAGCATCCGATCGTGATCATCTTTCGGACGTGAGCGAGCGCCAGCGCCGCGTTGACCCAGGAACCGCAGTGGCGGCGCGGAAAGCTCCACGCGCCGTCCGGATGGTTGTCGAAGTGAATGACCGTCAGGGGACGATCCGCGCGTTCGACGAGGGCGGCCGTCAGATGATGGAAATCCCCCGAACCCGCCATGAAGACGTTGGTCATGCCCGATCGGAATTGCGGCAGGCGGGCACGAAAGGCGTCGAAATCGGATTCCCAAGCCCACAACCGCAGGGAGGGACCAAGATCCAGAAGGTCTATGCGCCGCGCCTGCGCCGCGGCCAGACGGTCACGAATGGCGGGCTGGCTGGTGAGGGTCGCATCGGTATCAAGGACCGTGAGCGCTATCGTCATGCGGCGCCGCCCCCGCTGCGGCCGGAAACGCCAGCCCCTTCGCGAGGCTGGAGCGCCACGGCGGTCACGCGGCATCCCGGAATGCGCCGAGTTCGGTGAGACCCTCGGCCACCTCGGCGAAGCTTTCGAATGCCCGGTGCGGGATGCTATGGGTCCGGCAATGCTCCAGCAAGGTCGAGGGCATGCCGCCAAAGCTCTTTGCGAAAACGAAATCGACCCGCTCGGCGAGGCAGATATCCGAGCGACCGTCGCCCACCAAGACTGTCAGCGTATCGCGCCCTCCGGAAGCGGCGGCACATTTGCAGTTCGCGGCCTGAACACGGCACGTGTCGGCGGCGTGCGGGAACTCGAGCGCCCACCCTCCCGCGGCCGAATGCACGAGCCGGTTGGCTCTGACCTCGAGTGACAGTCCCTCGCGCACCAGGATGCGGTTGATGGCGTGATCGAGTCCATCACTGACGACCTCCACGTCGATGCCGCGCCCTTGGCAGAGGCGGACGAAGGCCGGGAACGTTGGATCGATCGGCAGCCGGTCGAGCAGCGCATTCACGTCGTCCAACCCGGCACGCAACAGTGACACCTGCTGGCGCATGCACTCACCCGAACCGATCCGGCCAGCCTTCCAGGCCTCCTCGACCGTCTCCCATTCCGGGTCGGCGAAGGCGGCGAGGAGAGCATCCGTCACGTCATCGAGGGCGATGGTACCGTCGAAATCGCAAAGTACCCGAAAATGTGTGTTCATGGATTCAGTCAGGAGAGAAAGAAGGAACCTTGGCCGCCTTTACGCAAGAACCGTGCCATTCTTAGGCCCGGTATGATTTCCTTGTTTTTCCTGGAATTCTACGTGGCGGACGACCGTACCTATAAAAACCGAGCTACACATTTTGGAGCCCCCTCCCTTTCTGCGGGTGTCCTGACCCGCAGACTTCGCCTGGTCTTATGCTCTTGCCTTCCTTTGCGGCTCTGGTCCGCGGAGGCGGATCTGCCGGCACGCGGCCCGTTGGAGCAATTCCGGTGTTGAGCATGAGGCTGGGCTTCGCTGAACCACCGTTACACTCCGCAAGGGCTGGGCGCCTGCCATTCGTCAAGCCGCCGGATCGGTCAGACCGACGCTGCGCCGCCGCCTCTGTTCCTCGCCGTTCGAGGTCGGCAGCGGCGGCGCAGTCACTTACGGCACATCAAATGGCCGACGCGAGCTCGCGTGCGACGTCCCGGGCGGCGTCCAAGGTTGCGTCAATGTCCTCTTGGGTATGCGCGGCCGAGACGAAGAGATTTTCGTAGGCGCCCGGATGGAACAGAACGCCGCGGGAGAGCATGCCGCGCCACCACCGATCGAAGAGTTGCTGGTCCGCAAACCGCTCTGCGTCACGGTAATTCCTGATCGGCCGGGTCGTGAACCAGACCTGCATCAAGGCGCCGATCCCCACGACGTGGGCCGGCAGCCCTGCCTTCGTCAGCACGTCCTGAAGCCCGTATCGCAGGCGGTCCGAAACGGCGTCAAGGGCATCGTAAAAGCCTGGCGCACTGAGCTCGTCGAGCGTCGCGTTGGCGGCTGCCACGGCAATACCGTTCGCCGTATAGGTGCCGGCCATGGAAACCCGTCCATCGTCGACCAGCGCCATGATGTCCCGGCGCCCACCGAGCGCCGCAACCGGGAAGCCACCGCCCAGCCCCTTTGCGAACACGGAGAGATCCGGCGTGATCCTCAGGCGCGCCTGGGCGCCACCGATCGACAGGCGGAAGCCTGTGATGACCTCGTCGAAAATCAGCACGATCCCGGCCTTTTCGGTCATCGCGCGCATGGTCTCGAGATAACCGGGCTCCGGCAGGATGCAGCCCGTGTTGCACATGACGGGCTCGGTCAGGACCGCGGCGATCTTGTTGCCGTGGGTCTCGATCGCCGCTTTCAGCGCATCTGCATCGTTCCAGGGCAGGATAATGAGGTTGGCTTCGACACCGGCGGGCAGGCCGGGACCCTGCGGTACCGGGTACGGCTGGCTGTCGGGTCCCGCCTTCTCGATGGCGGGATGCTTGCTCCAATACACGGCATCGGAGAAGCCGTGATACATGCCTTCGAAGCGGATGATCTTGGTTCGCCCCGTAAATGCGCGCGCGAGGCGGGTAGCATAGAGCACGGCCTCGGTGCCGGTGTTGCAAAGTCGCACTCGCTCCACGGACGGGAGCGCATCCACGATCTTCTGTGCGAGAACCGCCTCGTCGGCCGTTGGCAGCGCGAAGACCGTTCCCCGCTGCTGGATGAAATCGACGACGGCCTGCGTGACGGCCAGAGGTCTGTGACCAAGGATCATCGGGCCGAGGCCCAGCAGGTAGTCGATATACACATTGCCGTCGACGTCCTGGACCTGCGAGCCGAAACCCTTCTCGACGAACAGCGGGTGGGGCGTCCAGCCGGACCACTGGGCACGGGCGGTACTATTGACACCGCCCGGGATAAGCCGGCGCGCGGCCTCGAACAGGGCGCCGCTGGTCTGGGTCGCCGTCGTCTGGATCTGCATGAAATTCATGGAAGCTCTCGGGTTTGGACTAGCTCGCCAGACGGCGAGCCGAAGCGGAGCAAAGACGGAGCGCCCGGCCAGGAAACCGGGCACGCTGCAAGCGGCGGCCCCACGTCGCCACAGCAGGAAGATGCGCGCATCGCAAGCCGCTGTAGCAAGAAGCGTGCCAATCGAGGCAGAAAAGGCAGATGGCGGAAATATCTGGCGAAGTCCGCTCAATCGGAAAATCTTGCGCGGCTTCCTGGCTCCATTTTTTAGAGCTTCCCCCCAGAATGAAGGTGACCGTCCAACCTGGTCCGGAAACTTCGGCTACTGCGGTGCAAGGTTGCCGCTTTGGGGTCGGAACAAGATCTGATGGGGTCTCTAATCGCGGGGCACTTTGCAAGCTTCTTCTCAATAGCTCACTCGCTCGGGCCTATGATTTGAGCCGAGTGAGCCTTGCGGATACTCCTGATCGCGGCCGGTCCTTGGGGTGGGAACAAGAACTGCTCCTACCCCAATCTGCCCCGCTTGCTCCAGAAGCTACGCTTTCGCCCAACTGCTAAGTTGTTGCGATAAAACAAGAGAACAGGGGCAATGGAAGCTAAGCTGGGACTGGCTACGGTCTCATAGACGATTTTAAGCTGTTCTGCCCGGCTGCATCGCGATCTATTACATATAAGGTCTCATCAAGGGTGCTTGTGGAAGCCTATGAACAGCCGATCGGCCTTAGAAGTCCTTGTTTTAAGCCATTTTAGCAGGCCTGGGGGAAGTCCTACCCTCTTCGGATGGTAAACAAAACGCCTCACCGATCGTCTTCAAACGACCAGTTGCTCATCACAAGCGAAAATGTACAAAGACACTAAAGAGTGTCCCGGAGCACCGTCGATGGCCCCCTCTCCTTCCAAAAAGCGCCTTATCGGCTATGCGCGCGTCTCTACTGAGGATCAGGCGCATGACGCCCAGGTTGACGAATTGCGCGCTGCCGGCTGCGAGGTGATCCACCAAGAACACGGCTCCGGCGCGAGCCGGGCCCGGCCGGTGCTTGCGCGGCTCATCGGCGAGATCCAGCCGGGAGAAGTCTTGGTCGTGGTACGGCTCGATCGGCTGGCACGCTCCGTCAGCCACCTCCTTGAGGTGATCGAAGCACTACAAGCCAAGAAGGCCTATTTCCGTTCTCTCCGGGATCCGATTGAGACCTCGACGCCGCAAGGCATGTTCTCCCTGCAGGTGCTTGGCGCAGTCGCGCAACTGGAACGTTCTCTCATCTCAGAGCGCACCAAGGCCGGCATCAAGGCTGCCAAGGCGCGAGGCAGGAAACCGGGGAATCCGGGGATGCGTGAACGGAATCCAGAAGCCATCCGGAAGATCGCCCTCGCCCGTGAGAAGGTCTACCTCGATCGGCTCATCGCCAGCGCAGACCGGTGGCTGCCGACGGTTCGTCGAATGCGACCGCATCATCCCTGGGATGACATAGTGCACCTGCTAAGCGACGGCGGACAATCGTGGACGGTAGCCCGCCTGCGGCGCGCCGTGGCTAAGCTCGTGTCGGAGCGCATGGCGGATCCGATCCTTCTCAAGCCTGCCGCGCGCAAGAGTCCGCAGGACCGCCTCATGACGCTGATTGCCGGTATCGCCATGGCTGATCCAAACCTCTCGCTCAGAGAGATTGGGGCGCAGATGGAACGCATGCGCGAGCGCACTCCACGTGGCGGCCTCCGTTGGTCAGCCTCCTCTGTGAAGAATCAACTTGATCGTGCTAGGAGCCTTGGCCTTGTATCGTAGGCACATGCAGTTAATGGCCTCCGCGATCCGCGGCCCGGCCTGCCGAAGCACTAACCCCCACACGTGACCTCAAGTATCCACTCCGTAGAGCGTCCCCTCCCCGCTTCCAGCCGGTGAGTTTCCCCGGGACATCGAGGCGGCTTCCCCTGCTAGTATGGCGCAAGGTTATTTACCCTGCAGTCGAAGCTAGCGGGTATTCCACGTTAGGTGAGATGCCGCGCGAGACCTTCTCTCCTTCCCTGGCCCTCCCCAGTGTTTGTGACAGTTGTAGCCTGTTCGTGGACCCCTTCCCTGTCTAACGTGCCGCAACTGCCTCGACGAGGAGGACAAGGCGCAGGGTCGCGCCTAAGAGCTTCTCCGCAGGTCGATGACTGTCCATCGCAGTTCGACGAAGTCGACTCCAAAGGCCTAAATCTGGCTTCCCTGATATGGTATCCGCGCCTCTGTTTGCGCCTCAGCCAGGTCTCAAGGGCCACGATAGCCACTTCTTCATTTTCATGCAGTTCAACTTTGCGCTGGCCTGAGGTGCCGATACGGCCCCATTCGCGGACTAGCGCAGCGTTCCCAAACAGACTCTCTTCGATAGCGAGCACATAAAACCGGGCGATGTTCGCAGTGTGATCGCAGCGGGCGAGGACTAGGTATTGGATCTTGATTTGGTGCATTCGGTAGCGTTACGCACCAGTGCGAGATGATCCAATTCAAAGATGGAATCAAAGGACCATCGAATGATTCCAGCTCTTGATGGGTTCGCGATGTTGTCAGCTGACAACCCGAAGCGAGCCCGTGTTAACAGTTTATTAGGACTAAAAAACTTGCTCGACTCGCCGAATCGTGGCCATAACAACAAAACGGCAAAGTAGCGTTAAACGAGGGCATGCCGTTTTGGGACAAGGTCATGGCGCAGGCAGCAACGCGGACAGAGCATTCGGGCGAGAGCACATCGGCACGGATCGCCCGTCATGCCAATGTCCTCTCTCAACAGTTGCATCAACTGAGCACCGTTCTATTCCCGCCCTCAGCGAGTAAGGCTCTAAGGTCGTTTTCCTCCGGTGAGGCTGCGAGAATTCTCGGGGTCTCCGACGGATATTTGCGCCAGCTGTCGCTCGACAATCAAGGCCCGATGCCAACCATAGGGGCCGGCGGCCGACGCTCCTACACGCTGTCTCAAATCAACGAGATGCGCGACTTTCTTGCTGGCATCCGCCCGCGGGAGGCTGGGAACTTCAAACAAGGGCGCCGAGACGATAACAAGCTTCAGGTCATCGCCGTCACAAACTTTAAGGGTGGCTCGGCCAAGACAACGACGTCGCTCTACCTCGCGCAGTATCTCGCACTGCAGGGATTCCGCGTACTAGCGATCGACCTCGATCCACAGGCCTCCCTGTCGGCCATGTTTGGCTACCAACCAGAATTCGACATCGCCGAGAACGAGACGCTCTATGGCGCGATCCGGTATGACGAGGATCGCCGGCCAATGAAGGAAGTGGTTCGGAAAACTTACTTCGAAGGCATCGACCTTGTACCTGGCAATCTCGAGCTTATGGAGTTTGAGCATCACACGCCGCGCGCCATGATCGAGCGCAGTGCACGAGGCCACGATCTTTTCTTCCGGCGCGTCTCCACAGCGATCAGCCAGGTCGCGGACGACTACGATATCGTCGTGATCGACTGCCCTCCGCAGCTCGGCTACTTAACACTCGGGGCGCTCAACGCTGCCACGGCGATGCTCATCACGGTCCATCCCCAGATGGTCGACGTAGCCTCCATGAATCAGTTCCTTCTGATGACTTCAGAGCTGATTTCTGTGGTGGAGGATGCGGGTGGTCATCTTGATCACGACTTCATCCGCTACCTCATAACTCGGCACGATCCCAACGATGTTCCCGAGACACAGATCGTCGCGCTGCTCCGCAATCTCTTCGGCGGCGACGTATTGAAGGCGACAGCCTGGAAATCGACGGCCATCGCCAATGCCGGCCTGACGAAACAGTCCCTGTATGAACTCGACCGCAGCTCCGTGGGGCGCTCAGCCTACGACCGAGCGCTTGAGTCGGTGGATGCTGTTAATGTTGAGATCCTCGGACTGATCAAAGGAGTGTGGGGTCGATGAACAAGCGAATGGATGCGATCCGGAGCTTTTTGGCCACCACACAGGATGTTCCGGGGAAGTTGTCAGCTGACAACCAAGCGCTAGAGTTGTCAGCTGACAACTCAACGCCTTCGATGCCTCGTGTATCGCCGAGGGTCTCTTCAGGTTCCGTTCGGGCGATGAAGGAATCATTCTCGCAAGCCGAGCGCGAGAACGAAGAGTTGCGAGCCAAACTCGCAACTGGTGCCGCGATTCAGGACATCGATCCCAGTCTGATCGACCCGTCGCCCGTATCCGACCGGTTCCAAGACGACGACGGTAGCTTCGAAGCTCTCAAGTTCTCTATCAATCAGAGAGGTCAGGAAGTTCCTGTCCTATTGCGTCCGCATCCTAGTGTGCCCGGGCGCTATCAGAGTGCCTATGGTCATCGGCGCGTCAGGGCCGCAAAAGAACTCGGCATTCAGGTGAGAGCGGTGATCAAGCCGCTCACTGACGAGGACCTGGTCATTGCCCAGGGCGTCGAGAACTCTGCTCGTGAAGATCTAACCTTCATCGAACGGGCTTTCTTTGCATTAAGGTTGGAAGACGCCGGTTATGCGCGCAACGTGGTGCAGGACGCATTGTCAGTCGACAAGGCTGAGGCATCGAAGCTTGTCACTGTCGCTAAGGCGCTTCCAGTTGACATCGTCGAAGCTATTGGACGTGCTCCAAAAGTCGGCCGGCCGCGCTGGCTAGCACTGGTCGAGGCTCTGAGAATTTCATCCAGCGCGATAAAGGCGGCGAGGGCAGTGATAAAGGCGCCGAAGTTTTCGGAGCAGGATACCGACACTCGTTTCATAACCGTGCTCACGGCTGCAACCGATAGTCCGAAGAAGGCTTCGAAGGCGGAGCCGCAGCACGTCATCACAGTTTCAGGTCGAAGGGTCGCTCAGGTCGTGAAGAGTGGCCGCGACCTGAAGGTCGCGATCGACAGGAAGTTCGACGCTGCATTCGTCGATTTCCTGATCGACAAATTTTCGGAACAACTTCCGGCCCTTGCTGAGCAATTCATAGCAGGGGAAGAGGGAGAAAAGTGATGTAACCGCGGCAAAGCAAAAGGCCCAAGGAGCTGGTAACTCCGAGGGCCTTTGGGTCTCATCGCCACTGGTGATGGCAGACAAGGTAGATCGCACCTCCTTTATGCCATCCCAGCGAATCGGCTGTCAAGAAGAACACCGACTCCGGTGAAGGATCCTGCTTTGCTCTCAAAGAGGAGGGTAGGGTGCAAACTGCATCGACAGGAGGCCGGCGGCTCATTCCATCCGCGTTGGCCGCGAAGAAGCTTGCCCTGGAGGCGGGCCGCTCGGTTGCGCGTAAAGAACTCTCGGCCGCGGCACGGGATGCGGAGAAGGCTCTCGATTTGCGCCCCGCTCAGCGCCTGGTGCTGTCCGAACTCGTCGCCTGCTGGGGTGAGCAGGAATGGGAAAGATTGCTGGTGTGGCCGTCCAACGATCACCTCGCGAGCCGCACGGGACTTCGCGAGCGATCCATCCGACGCATTCTGGCGCAGCTTACAGACCTGAAGTTGATCGTCGCCAAGGATTCCCCCAACGGGAAGCGCTTCGCGATCAGGGATCTCGCTGGCGAGATCATCGACGCCTATGGCTTCGACCTCACTCCAATCTACGCGAGGCGAGGGGAGTGGACGGCAATGCTGGCCGAGCAGAAGGTCATGCGGGAGATCCGCAAGCGCACCTATGATGAAGTGACCGTGGCCCGGAGAGCCACGGAAGAGGCCATCAGAGCTCTGGCACAGCATTTCCCGGTTCTGGACCGCTCCACACTGGAAGACAGCTACAGCGAACTCCTCAGCCGCACGCCACCTCGCTCAACGGCAGAGCTTCCGGCAGGTCTGATGAAGGATTGGCAGGACCTGAGAAAGGTTGTTGAGGAAGCATTTAATCAGTCCGGCAATGGAGGACTCGGAGTCAATCACAAAGAAACAAACAACGGATCTCCCAGTAAGTCTTGTACAAAGAGCTTTCCGAAGAAAGCTGAGGTGGTTCTGCCAAAAGAACGGCCGGCCGAGCAACTATCACCGGCTTTGATCGTTGAGGCATGCCCCGCGATCAATGACTATGGACGGCCTATTCGCGATATCACAGACATCGTGGGTGCAGGTCGCTACCTCAGAGCCTCACTCGGGGCGCACGAGAGCGCTTGGAATGAGGCAGTCGCGGATATTGGGCCGATCGGCGCTGCGGTCGCGGTGCTCTACGTGCTGCAGCTCTATGAGGATGATGTCGCTAGCGGCGCGAGCCGAATCCGAAATCCGGGCGGCTATTACCGCGCCCTCGTCCGCATGATCAAAACCCGCAAACTTGATCTCGAAACCGAGCTTCTCGCCATGAGGAGGCGGCGGATGTCATAGCCTGCTTCAGAAGCGAAAGCATTGTGGTCGCAATGATGCTCAGCCAAAGTGTCGCGTCGTCTGTCGCCACACTAATGGACTGTTCGTTCGGATTGAGAATTGCGTTTGCATTTAGACCGAGGGGAAATTTGCATTGTTCATCGATGGGAAGAGTGCTTCAGATTTCGGGCAGTTTTTGCTTGAGAGGTGGAGAGCTTGTATGAGGAATTTAATCGACAAACGGCGAAATAAGTGATTTCACAAAAGAGAGCAGGAAAGAACACTACGGCCTTCGGCCTCAGATGGTGGCGACCGGCTCCGCCATCGCCTACCGTCAGTTCAGCAAAGTCAATATGCCACGGGAAGAGGCCGCCCGGGCTGCGTGCCGTGGTTTATAGGCCGGGACGTTCACGCGCCGGAGGAGTATGGACAGCGGGCAGATCGCCGGCAACCTGTTATAGGACCTCGCCCGATATCTGCTGCGAATGTTCTAACTGACGAGCCGAGAGACATTACGCTTAGCCTTAGATCATTCAAACGCGATCAAACCAACTCTGGAATATTCTAGTATCCGTGTGAGAAGGGAAAGCTTCCTCCCTAGGAGCCCAATTTCCCCTTTCGTATTTGTAGTTTGTTTTACTACGATACTCCTCATAATCTTTTCTACGATGCTGCTCCTGCTCGCCTAGCTTGTTTTTGGAAGTTCCAAGCTCCAAATCTCGTGGGGTGACTTCCTTTACAGCTACATCTCTTCCTGCGCGTGCATTTTCGGCGGATGCAGATGCTATTCTATTGTTTTCCTGCTTTATATTGCTAGGGGCCAGGGCATTCCCGACCTCGGTTGCACCTATGGTCGCCGTGAACAACAAGCAGGCATTAAAAGCTGGCAACAGCCAACTAAGCACAGATTGAAAAAACTCTTTGGCTGGAAATTCCGCCAATAACAACGGCGTGTAGGTCTCGGAGATGCCGGCAGTGACATAGCACAAGATGACTGAAACTAAGAATGGAATCAGCGGTGAGTTGATGGTGGTCACGCGTCGAACGGTAACGGAAATTGCCGTGACGGCAGCGATTGCGCCTGATAGTTGGCCCACAGCTTCAGGGGTAAAGAACTCTTGTGCAGATGCCATGAGTTACCGGGGCATGTGACGTAGAAGCTCTTTATACCTACTGGGTCTGTACCTCTCATATTAGCTATCGCGGTTATTACCCTAATGCGCCTTGGCAATACGTGGGAGCTTTTGGCCAGACCTCTTCCCTGTCCACAGTGCCGTCGCATTCCCGATGGCGCGGCATGCTGCGGGACTGCCCCATTTCTCTCCCGTCACGCGCGACTGGAAAGCGCAGAAGGGGAGGGCAAGCCCTCACGTGCACAAAGTTGTCGGCGTTCGATTCAATCAACCTCTCTCGCGGGCCGTGGACCTACTTCGTTCTGCTCTGGGCGCGGAGCGCCTGAGTTGGCTCCGGTCCAGTGCCACTGACGCCGCATTTCACAGTAGGGGAGGGGAGTGAGAGCTCTGCCCTCCTCTCCCCAACAACCCGTCGCGGCGGTGTCCCCATCCTTCGGCCTCAAGGCCTGCCAGGACCGCTCTACGGCGGCCAGGGAGCCGCTTCGCATCTCCCCGGTGGGTGATCCCCCTCCCCCGCTCAAGGTTGCCCCCCTCTCCACCCGCGTTCGCCACGGGGCAGGGGCGCAGGCCAGGCCTGGCTTGCGCCCCATATCAAGGAGAGAGAAATGAGACTTCCGCGAGAGCTTCAGATTCCGACCGGTGCCGTAAAGGTCACTCATAAGAACAGCAGCGCGGTCGCGTATCTCTATACGAACGCTCATCGCCAGATCTGCGCCGTTGCGTTCTATGGGAAAGGTTCAAAGCCGTCGTTTCGCTTTGCGTTTCGCACCGAGGCCGAACGGGAACGGAAGATTAGTGAATTTTTCCAGCGTTGCGGCGCTTGGGATGCCTACAGGAAGGAACGCCGTAAGGAAAAAGCGCAGCCGCACACGCTGGAAATCGGACATATCCTAGTTTCGTCATGGGGCTACGATCAGACTAACATCAACTTCTATCAGGTCACCCGCATCGTAGGCTCCCATATGGTCGAACTGCGAGAGATCGGAGCGACCAGCGACGCCACAGACTGGGCGATGGGTCGCGCGGTCCCTGTTCTCGATAGTTTCAAGGGCGAGCCCTTCCGGCGTCGGGCTTCCTCACATGGTGGCGTGAAAATCAACAGCAGCCAATACGCCAGCGTTTGGGACGGAACGCCGCAAAACTGGACCTCCTACGCTTGAGAAGATTCACAAACATCGTTTCGCTCGGTATAAATTAAGTTGCATTTGGTATAGGAGATAAGGTATAAAGATACCTAGGTTCTTATACCAACACGAGGAAGTCATGGGCTACGTGATCAAGGACGAGCCGCTTCTCGGCAAAATCAATGCTCTCGCTAAGAGGCGGAATCGGACGGTCATCGATCTCCTGCGCGATCTCATCAAGGCGGAAGAAGACCGGGACGCCAGCACGCGTCGCTTTTTGGAGCGCGTAAAGCCCGTCCAGGCGAAGGTGAAGACGACTGGCACGCCTTCCCCCGTCGACTGGTCTGAAATCAAACGGCACGACGACGAGCTTTCGGGAGGCCTTTGATGTATCTCGATTCCTCGGCCATCCTGGCGATCATGCTTGACGAGCCCGAGGCGGAGACCCTTGGCGACCGGATCGACCAGGCCACGACAAAGCTGATCACCTCCCCCGTGAGTGTCTTTGAGGCGGCGGTAAACCTTGCCCGCCTTCGGAAGGTGCCGCAGGAAGCCGGCCACGAGCTGGTCAGTGAGTTTCTGACTGCCGGTGGGGTCTCTGTGGTCAGCATCACCCCGGAGGTCGGAAAACGCGCCATTCAGGCCTACTCCCGGTATGGCAAGGGCACCGGGCACAAGGCACAGCTTAACATGGGCGACGTGTTCTCGTATGGTTGTGCGAAACACTATAGCGCACCTTTGCTCTACAAGGGTGAAGACTTCATCCATACGGATCTCGGTTAGAGAGCCATCG
This sequence comes from Microvirga puerhi, assembly GCF_020089865.1. Classification (GTDB taxonomy): domain Bacteria; phylum Pseudomonadota; class Alphaproteobacteria; order Rhizobiales; family Beijerinckiaceae; genus Microvirga; species Microvirga puerhi. The sequence goes on along the minus strand of NZ_JAIRBM010000023.1, from coordinate 35,139 downwards.
CTTGCGCCAGGGGGCTCATCCAATGTTCAAGCAGGCTGCTTCTGTTGCTGATAACCTCCTTCGGTCATTGACAAGGGGCTTTCTCCTCTTCGTTGTGTTCGCGCTCATTGTGTCGTTCTACATGTTAGCGACGGGCGGCTAGTTTCGCGTTGGATGACACGTGACTCACGCAGCCGATAAGTCACTCGCACCCTCGCGCGAAGAGTTGCGATTGAGCCGGGTCGAATGGAAAGTCGTCCTGATCGCTATCGGGTTTTTCCTTGCTGATCTGGAAGAGGCCGCTACGGAATTTTCAGAGTATGATGACGCTTTAACGCCGCCCACACTCGCGACAACACTCATTGCTTTTCAGATTACAACAAGGTCCGTTCTCTCGCTCCGATCTGCCGTATCAACGTCTATGCGCCGGAGTGCCCGGACAGTCCGACGCACGAGCTCTGAAGAGTTCGTCGTTCGACATTCGGCGTTGAGCTCGCTCCCATCCATTTTGGATGACGCAGCCCAACGGCTCATGGATAGCGGCCAATCCGCCGAAGCTGCACCCATGCGCATCGTCGGTCAGAAGATCCGCAAGGCTTTCGAGGTGCCGCTTACGGGCATCTCAGCCATCCGATAACGATCCCGGCGCAACAGGCGGCTCTCTCGAGCCGGCTTTTCTCATTCTATCGCTGCGCAAACCGGCTTTGACCGACGAGAGAGCGCATGTCATCGCGCCGGAAATAAATTGCCCTTCCGCAACGGAGGGGAGGGCGGTTCGTCACGAACACGATCTGCTCGTCGGTTCGCAGGTCGTGCATGACCTCATGTGGCATGAGGAGCGGGCGACGCTGAAGATTCGTCGATTGAGACGCCCGGCCACCACCCTTATTCCCAAAAGCCGCCGCCGATTTCGTTGTGTTGTTGACCTCGACGGTCAGATCGCCACAACGCTTGGAGATCTCTTCCGCGACCTTCAGATCGTTCACAGCCGCAAAGGCCAGGAACGAGGCCGATTCGAACCATGCGGCCTTACCGGCATCACCGAAATTCTTCGCGAGCTGACCGATCGACTGATAGACGAGAAGGAGCGTTATTCCATACTTACGGCCAACATCGCGGGCGACCTCCAGTATGGACATTGTGCCGAGCAAATTGACCTCATCGAGGAGGAATAACACCCGGCTTTCGTGATGCCCGTCCGCCTGCATCATGGCGTTGATCAGAGCGCCGATGATAACGCGGCCGATGGCCGGATAGGTCGAGAGGGTCCTTACGCTCAGATTCAGGAACACATCAATCTCGCCACTGGCGAGATTACTCGTTCTGAAGCTGTTGCCGCAAACGAGGCTGGCATATTCCGGAAATGATAGCCACGCGGTGTCATTCGAGGCGGTCGAATAGACGCCCGAGAATGTGTTCTCGGTCATCTTAATGAAGACGCCGACTTGCTGCTTCACAAAGACGGAATCCGTCGTCTCATAGATGTTCTGCAGCATTTCCTTAAGCTGCTCCTCCGGGGCGGCGACCAGCTCGCGCAGGCCGCGGAGCGACCGCTCGCCTTCGTATTCCCGAGAGAGGACGACGTGAGCCAAGAGGCCCGTCAGGAGGTTGAACGCGGCCTGCTCGAAGAAGCCGTCACTCGATCCATGCGTCTTCGGCTTTTCCGTCAAAAGCCAACGGGCGACGCTCGCAATGTCCATTTCAGGATTGGCCGATTGCGAGATCCAATCGAGGACGTTGAAGCCGTGTCTCCCGCCTGGATCGAGAACATAGACCTGTCGGCCGAGTTTGCGGGTCCGATGCTCTTTGACCAGTGGCGCGATCTCCGTCGACGGATCGAGACAGACAAGCGGTCCCGTCCATTTCAGAGCCGAAGGGATCACCGATCCGGTCGTCTTGAAGCCTCCCGAACCGGCAAAGATTAGACCGTGCGTCGAACCGAAATCCGCATTGAAGGTCAGGAGTGGAGCCTTTCCGCCCTGACCCCAGGTCGAAGGATCGCCGGGCACGAAATCCGTTTCGGCCGTCGGATCCAGATCCGGGCGATACCGCTCACCGATGACGATCCCTCCGGATTCGGGAAAGAGCTTCCCGGCCTCGCTCAAGGACATCCATTTCGCATCGCCCAAGGTCGCCCGGCTGGATCGCTTAATCGGATCTCCGCGACCCATGGAAAGACGTGCTGAAAAACCGACCGCCATGAAGCCGGCAACGAACCCGCCGCCAGCGACGGGATCGATGAACTTCATGAGGACATCCCATCCGTATTGGACCGCATAGGGGGCCAGCCGGCTATACTCACCGTACCCGTAATAGGCGGTCGCGAGAAAGAGCATCACCATGGCCGTTCGTGGCGGCAGGAGCCGCCAATGCCTCGGCAACAGCGCCACGATCCCGAGTGTGATCGCAGCAGGCATGGCGAGGTTCACGGCCGGGAGACTTCTCAAGAACCAATACTGAATCTGGCCTTGCATCGCTAAAGCCAGCTTCGGCCATGAAACAGCCGATAGACCCCACACGGTCACGGCAATGAGGACCGGGAAGGTGGCGAGACCCACCTTCCGCCAATCATGCGAGAGCTTCGTCATTGACAGGATCTTTCGAAGGGGAGGGGAGTTCCGTTTCTTCGCCGGAGAGAGCTTCTTGCCCTAGGCGCCGCAGCGCTTCGAATTGATCCGAACCCGGCGCCATCTTGGCGAGCATAAGCAGGCCGCCCATGAGAAAAGCGCGGTTCACATTCTGGAGCCCGGCCTTATAGACGAGGCCGCCCAAGATAATCTTGGCGCGAGCCTCCTTCTTGCGCTGGACGACGGATGCCGTCTCACGCTGCATCCGCCGAGCCTTCTGCAGGAGCCGGAGTCGGCGCTTCGCGGACCGGCTTTTGGGCCGACCCGCGAAATCGATCGGCGACCGCCTTTAGCGCCTCGATGATCGCGTCGTCCGGGATCTCGATGTCTAGGACGCCCGCCTTCTCGGCAAGCCGACCGAACCTCAGCCGCTCCTCGTCTTCAATACGCCGTATCTCACGCTCGATGCGTTCTTTTTCCCTTTTGAACCTCTCTTCAGCTTCCTTGCGCTGTTTGATCAGTGAGTCCCGTGATGCAGTGCGAGCCATGGCTTGGCCTCCGCGTTAAGTGAAACGAAATAACATCTAACCCGCCATGTCCCTTCTTGCCAAGCTTTTCAGCGACGGCCTCTACCGAAGGCCTGCTTCCAAGCCGATGCTCGCGAGCCTGCAGCCCGCAAGCTCCAAGGAAGGCCTCGGGCCTTCGCCCCGAGAAATATTCGAGGGCGCACTTATACGTCGGCGTTGCCGACGCGTTGCTTTGACCGCTAAGCTTCGCTATAACATTCGTTATGGCGATCTATCACTTTCGTGCTCAAGTCCTGACCCGAGGGCAGGGACGCTCCGCTATCGCGGCAGCGGCCTATCGGCACCGCACGAAGATGATGGATGAACAAGTCGGCACGAGCCATCGCTACGATCGTGCAGAGGATCTTGTTCACGAGGAGTTCGCCCTTCCGGCCGACTCGCCGCAATGGGCGCGGTCGATGGCGGAGGGCGGCACCGTTACACAAGCCAGCGAGGGTTTCTGGAATGCCGTCGAGGCCCATGAAACCCGTTGCGACGCCCAGCTCGCACGAGAGGTGGTCATTGCGCTTCCGCAAGAGCTGACCCGCGACGAGAATATCGCCCTTGTGCGCGAGTACGTTGAAACTGCTTTCACCGACAAGGGCATGGTTGCCGATTGGGTCTATCACGACAAGGAGGGTAACCCCCATATTCACGTCATGACCACTCTTCGCCCTCTCACCGAGGAGGGGTTCGGCGCAAAGAAGGTCGCGGAGCTGGACGAGGCCGGGGAGGCGATTCGGCAGAACGGCAAGATCAAATATCGTCTGTGGGCCGGAGGTCCGGAACAGCTCACGGAATGGCGGGCCGAGTGGGCTCAGGTCGCCAATCGACATCTCGCCATGGCCGGGCATCAGGTGCAGATAGATCATCGTTCCTACAAAGATCAGGGCATTGCGCTTGAAGGGACGGCACACCTTGGACCAGCGGCATCGGCCGTCAGGGACAAGCTCGGCTCCCTCGATAAGAGTCATCACGTCGGAGCGGTCAGGGAACGTAATGCCGAGGCGATCCGACGCGACCCGGCTTCCCTTTTGCAGGTCCTAACTTCGCAAAAGTCAGTCTTGACTGAGCGGGATATCGACCTCGCAGTATTCCGCTATACGGACAGCCGCGAGGCCTTCGACCGGATCAAGTCCCTCGTGATGACTTCGCCCGAGCTGGTCACTCTCGTCCCCGAGATCCACGATCCGGAAACCGGTCGCGAAATCACAAAGCCGCTCTATTCCTCGCGCGAGATGATCGATGTCGAGCGGCGGATGGCGGTCAATGCCCAACTGCTGGCATTGACCCCAACCCATGGTGTTTCAGAATCGACGGTGACGCGGGCATTGGCACGCCGTCCGTATCTGTCGGACGAGCAGAAAGACGCTGTACAGCATATTACGGGCAATGAGCGGATCGGCGCCGTGGTGGGCTTCGCCGGTGCTGGTAAATCCACCATGCTCACCGCCGCACGCGAGGCATGGGAAGCCGCCGATTATCGCGTCTATGGCGCTGCGCTCGCCGGTAAAGCCGCCGAGGAATTGCAAAAGTCTAGCGGGATCGAGGGGCGAACTCTTGCCGCCTGGGAATTCGCTTGGTCGAGTGGCAAAGACCTCCTGAAGAGAGGCGATGTCTTTGTGATCGATGAGGCCGGAATGGTCTCGTCACGGCAGCTTGATCGCGTCCTCAATCACATCAAGGAGCAAGGCGCGAAAGCGGTTCTCGTGGGTGATGCCGAGCAGCTTCAGCCGATCGAGGCCGGCGCCGCCTTCCGGGCGATTACCGAGCGTATCGGCTATGTCGAAATGACCGGCATCCGCCGCCAGAATGAGGAATGGGCGAGGGCGGCCAGTGTGGATTTTGCCCGTGGCCGGACGGCGGAGGCCCTTTCGGCCTATTCGAGCCGTGGCGCAGTCGTATTCTCTCAAAGCCGGGATGACGCGAAGCAGGCTATTATCAATGACTGGATGGCTGCGCGAGGATCGGGCTCGAATCTCATCCTCGCCCACACCAATGCCGATATCTACGGCCTCAACCAGGGCGTCCGAAACCGACTGATTCAGGAGGGAGAGCTAGGGCAGGGATCGGAGTTCAATACAGCGAGGGGCCGGCGCGAATTTGCGGCGGGAGATCGGGTTATCTTTCTTGAGAACGACCGTGAGCATGGCGTAAAGAATGGCATGATCGGGACCGTGACCAAGGCGGGGCATGGAGTGCTCAAGATCGATCTCGACGCCGGCCGGAGCGTCGAGATCAACCAGATCGCCTACAACAATATCGATCATGGCTACGCGGCGACGATTCACAAAAGTCAGGGCTCGACAATCGACAGAACCTTCGTTCTGGCGACGCCCGGCATGGACCGTCATCTCACCTATGTTGCGATGACGCGCCACCGGGAAAGCGCCACCCTTTACGCGGCGCAGGCCGACTTCAAATCCTTCGATATCCTGACCAAGCGGTTGAGCCAGGCCGGCCGGAAGTCGACGACGCTCGACTATGCCGAACGGGCCGAATTCGCAGAGCGTCGCGGCTTTGAGACTCTTCAATCCATTGCCCCGAGCTTCAGCGCCTTTGTTGAAAAACAGAAAGCTTGGATCACCGAGCAGGCCGACCGGCTGCATAAGACATGGGAGCGGCTGGAAGGGGCGATCGTGCGCATGGCCGGCCGCGAGTTCGATCATTCACAGACCGGAAGAGACACAGCGATTTCCATCCCGGCCGTGGAACGTCGGCCGCTGCTCGAAGCCGTCACGGCGTTCGCGCGTTCGATCGAGGATGAGGCAATGACGCGAGTTCTGGCCTCGGCTACGTATCGCGAGCACTATTCGGATCTCCAGAAAGCGTCCACCCACGTGTACCGGAATCCGGCTGACGCCACGGCGCGGATCGAGGCGACTTTGCTGGCATCAAGGGACGCTCAGAAGGTCGCATCTGTGCTGCAAAGCGCCCCGGACAGGGCAGGGAAGCTCCGCGGATCCGATCGTCTCCTTGACGGACCAAAGGCCCGCCAGGAGCGGCAGGAGGCTCTTTCGGGCCTGCGTGGGATCGGGGCATCCATTCAAAAGCTCGGACGCTCTTTCGAGCTTGGATTCCAATCCGCCATTGACGAGGAAACGCGCCGTCGCCAGCGCCTGGCTGTTCGGGTTCCTGACCTCTCTGCGGAGGCTCGAACCACGCTGCGGGAATTGGATCAGGAGCGCCAGAAGGGCAGGGAGGCTTATCGGCTCGCCCTGGTGTCGCTGGATACTAATCCCGCCGTATCCGAGGAGATTTCCCGGTTCACCGAGAGTCTTACGAAGCGCTTTGGGGCAGGGCTGGTCCCATCGGATTCCGGTTCCTTGATGCGGCAGGCCTCACCGGACGACAGGCGCATCCTTGAGGCCCATGCGACGCTTATACAAGCCGCTCTTCTCACGGAGAAGGATCGTCGGTCGGTCCGCGATCAGGAGACTCGCGGTCTGTCTCGTTGATCCGGACGCGCTAAGGCCTGAGATGCAACTAAGTGAGATAGGGAAAGCGGCCTTTGGCTAGCCTTCTTTTGCGCTTCCCGTCTTGGATCTTTCCCAGCTTGAGGCCAAGAGGAAGATCAGGAGCCTTCCTCTTCTTAGGCTTCAGGGCTAGATGTTCTGACTCGGCCAAGGCCACATCGGCTCGATCCTCATCTAGATCGAAGCCTGAGACTGCTACCTTGGCGCCATGCCGGCCTGCCCGATTTGAAGCCGTCTTGAAACGCCGAATGGCCTTGCGAGAGCCTTTGCTGTTCTCACCGTAGTCATTGATCGTATCCCGCTCGTAAGACAGGCGCTTTTTGTCAAATGGAGAGAGGCGGCGACGCGTGGCTTCATCTGCCATCAGATATTCCTATAACGACCCAACGGAATAAATACGAAACACGTAGCGGCTGCAACGTTATCCTCGCCTAACGTAAGGCGATTGTCGAATGACGCGCACGCGCTTAACAGCATCTGCGCTGCAGCAGAATGAGGCATCCGCAATCAAGGGGATCGCCTCATGAGACACCACTATCCGCTCCTCAAATTCATCTTCGAGATCCTCGAGGATCTCGTCAGCCTTGGGATTCATATCGCCGTACTCCTCGAATCCCTCAGTCGCTTGTGGTCAGGAGGCTGAATCAGTTCCGCACCTATGTTAAGCGCGCGGCCGTCACGAGGACGGCCGCGAGGAGGACGATACCTGCGGCCGCTTTTCACAGATAACGATCGGGGTCATGGCCATACTCTCCATTATCGCGAAAGAGAGCGATCTTGCCTGATCTCTTGCTTTCGACCTTCGACGATATCGATCGCTGACTTTACTTGACTGTAAGTTTTGACCACTTCGGAAGCCGCTCTTTCGTCGATACGCAGGCCTTTTGCAACTTGACTGACATTGCCAGCCTTAAGGGCCACTTGATCCTCATGGCTAAGTCGGTTTTCAAACGCGCGACTTACATCACGGAGTTCACCCTTGTTGCCGATCTCGTTTAGAAGCTTCTTTGCCAGAGGACCTTGCGCCTCCAAGGCATTCCTCAGCTCAGACGACGGTTTAAGAACACCGACTCGACCCCGCTCTTCGGCTATACTGTGATCCATAGAAATGCGCTGACGTTCAAGTCCTACAGAGTACCCGTAATCCTGGATGGCTTGCGGAAGACGCTCAATCGCAGCCCTTGCGATTCCGCGTTCTGCCGACTCTGGCGTGACAGGTCCACCAGGTCTGCCTCGGAGCACACCTAAAGTCTCCGGTTGTTCACGAAGCTGTTCCGCCATTCGATAGCTTAGTCTGGCAGGTTCAGAATCAGCGTTTAACCTTTCGATCACTTTGGCAATGGCACCCTCAGATTCAGGACCGTAGGCTCTGTCAGAGAGCGAGCGTATCTCTTGCCCCTTGCGAGCTAAATCTTCGCTCCGATTTAGCCGCTCAGTAATGGCCGCTGGGTCAAGAACTGGCTGGCTTGGTGGGACTAACCACCGCTCATTGTCCTTCTTAATCAGGCTTTCGGCAGGTTGAGACTGATTAGCTTGATGATCCATGGTTCCATCTCCTACTGTGACAGCTTCCGATCCGGATCAAAGTGAATCTCCGTCACACGGAACTTTCCATTGACCCGCTTGCACTGAATGATGATGTCGACGAGGGTGTAGAGCAGATTGCGAATATCGCTGCGCTCAAGATCCCGGCCACCCTCACTCTCCTTGACCAGAAGGGTAAGCTGCTCAAAGGCGAGCCTGGCGGAATCCGCATGTACGGTTGTGATCGAACCTGGATGCCCAGAATTCACATTTCGGATGTAGTAGAAGGCGGTTCCGTCACGCAGCTCCTGCAGCAAGATACGATCCGGCCGCATGCGTAGGCAGGACTCGAGGAGGTCCTTAGGTCCAATCTTGGCGCGACCTTGGCCTCCCTTCGAGTAGAACAGCCTGACATGGTTCGGTTGCGGTACGTCAAGCTCCGGCGTATCTTCAATCGTAATGATCCGCTCTTCTCCGGGAATGATCTTGATCAAGGCCTTCGAGAGGGTCGTCTTTCCCGAACCAGTCGCACCGGAAATGATGATGTTTTTTCGCCCTAGAACAGCCTTCTGCAGGAACCCGACGTAATCGCCTGCGTCGAGAGCCGTCTTCAGTTGCCAATCGGTTGAACCCGTCTCAATGGACTTCGAATCCTTTGGCTGCCGCACATCCTCGAAGATCCCGCCGCCTCTCAAACTTTCGAGATCGCGTGTGATCAGCGATGGCTTTCGAATCGTGAGACTGACCGTGTTCTTTGGGACGGCCGGAGGGATAACGATCTGAATGCGCTCGTTTCCGGGCAATGTGGCAGAGAGCAAGGGCTTCGAAGCATCAATGCTCTGATGCGAAAGGTTCGCCACAACCTTCGCGAAGGCCATGAGATTGTCGAAAGTCAGTTCCGGAACGTCATGACAGTCCCATCCATCGACGCTTTCCGTCCGGACCTCCTTTGGCCGGTTCACGCAGATTTCAATCAAACGGTCGTCAGCAAGGAAGCGCTCTAGATGCTTCGCCTGAGCGTAGAAGGCCGCCGTCTCTCCGTCAGGGATCGCTGGCCCGGCCTGTGGCAGGTCCTGACTTGCCATTACTGCCTCGCGACGCCCGTAAATCGCTCGAAATCGCCCGTGGACGCACGGTCGAGGATTTTCGAGCGCGTCTCTGTGACCTTCAGGCCGTAGACCTTCGAGAAATCGAGATCCCGCGCGACCATGATGTTCACAAGCTCGCCTTGGTTTTTATTCAGGGTCGGCGGGATATTGATCGATTCCTGAACGGCGATCGCCGCGGCATCCTTGCCGCTTTCCTGGGTCGATTGAAAATTGTTCTGCTGGACGTTGCCGCCGCCTCCCGCCCAACGGTTGGTCGCGAATTTCGCAACGTCGTCGACAAGGGAGAGGAGCATGGCCGATCCGAACCGCTCCCACCAATGAGTGTCTATATCGCCATCAAAGCCGGCGCGGCCGAGGGCATCGGTTCCGGGAGAGGCGAGGGCAACGATGACGCCCTTGGGTGTCTTCGCACGGGACCATAGGACGAACATCCGTTTTTGCCCGCGCTTGAGGCCTCCTCGATATTCACCCGTCACCTGAGTCCCCCGATCGAGGAGAACCACGCGGCCATTGTCGGACAGAACGTCCCGCGTGATAACACAGGTCACGAAACCCGGCTGATCGCTCGACATGGCCGTTTCAAGCACGCAAGGAATCGAGGTTCCTTGCGCGATCACAAAGTCCCGGTTGCCGAGCATGCCGGCGCGCACGCCCTCGACTTTCGTCGCGGCGAGCTTCGATTCCAGATCGTTCTTCTCCTCCGGCATGACCGGCGCTACCGCGCCGGCTTGTGTGCCTCCGGCCGGGCGGCCGCCATTGCTGCCGCCCCCTTTGAAAGCGGTCAGAGGTGCCCGCTGGCTGGCCTGAAGCATTTTGTCCTCGGCAGGCTTCTGTGCTGCAGGCTGAGGCATCGCCGGCTGCACGGAGATCACGGGCATCGCCGCCTGGACCACGGGAGGGGGCAGATTCGCCGGGATAAACTCAGTCGTCTGCCGGATCGTCGTTTGCGGCCCCGTGGTTGGAGCCTTCGATTTGGAGCCGGGCAGCGCGAAGAACAGGACAAGGCCGATCACGGAGACAACCGCAACGACCGTCGCGATCTTCTTCTTATCGGGGCCTGTCTTGCCGGCCGCGATCATCGATTCCCGATCGCCTTCAAGGGTGAAGGTCTGGATTTCGTCAGCCATGCCGGCCCCCTATCGCGTAGCCTGGAGCTTGATCGTGCGTTGAACGCTTGGAGAGGTTGTGCCCGTGCCTGGATTGATGCCGGCCGGGTCGTACGCCTCATTGAACACGCACATCGCCTGTTCCCCACGGCGCAGGATGAACTTGCGACTGATGGCGTGCACCACCACCAGGTCTCCCCTCGTATCCTTCGGAACGAGAGATTCCGATCCGTCCGAGTTTTCCATATAGATCGCGGGCAGGTCGATGTTGCCGGGGAAGGTAAATGCCGTCGTCTTTCCGTCGTCATAGACAGACACCGGTTCGAACGGAGCCGAGCCTTGAGCCGAATAGCTGAAGTTCCTCGGGCCGTAGGACTGATGCAGCAGCAGGGCGTTGTCAGCCTCGCGGGCCTCGGCTGCGGCCTGCCTCGCCGCGGCCTCCGCACGGGCGCGGGCCGCCTCATCGTCCGGGTACTGGAACTTCACAAGAAAGTAGCTTTCAGAGCCGTTGCTGATCCCGCCATCTCGCGACATCAGCTCGAAAATGTAGCTGCGCTTGCTGCCGTCTCTGCGAGTGGTGACGACTTGCATATTGGTGGGAGGATGACTCTCACGCGGCTTGATGAAAAGCATCGAGCCAGCATTCACAACCTCCCATGCGACGCTATCGCCAACGGCTGCGAAGGCGACCTCCTCATCCTCGGCGAATTGAATTTGCGTCGCGGCACGGCTTACCCCGATAATCTTCACGACATTTGCAGGGTCATAAAAGACCGTGCGGACCCGATCGTCACGGGATCCGCCGTTGGGCGTCTGCAGTGCGTCAGCGCCGCCAGAGGCGGCAACCAGGCAGAGAGCCAGAGCGAGGCGCTTCATTGAACCGCCTCCGGATCGACCCGGTAATCCGTCACGACGAAGCCGGTCGGGTTGATGAGGAGCGTTTGCTCTTTCATCTTCTTCCGGTCCGCATTGCCGAATGAGAGGGTTGCAATCCAATGTGACACCTTGCGATCGTCACCGATCCTGACCTCTTTAAGGAATCGAACCTGTACGAGGCTTTTGTTCGGGATCGAGACTGATTTGATCGTCACGCGGGAGATCCCGGTTCGTCCATAGACGTTCTGCGGGCTCTCCGGATTGCGTCCACTGTAGAAGCTGGCGAACCGATCCTGTTCCTCTGGAGCCGAAAAGGCCGAGACGACGCGGAAGTTTTCTTCCGCCTCATTGAGAGCATAGCCCTCGCGGCTGCGGACGTAGCGGGCGGCCGAGGCCTTGGTTACCGCCTCGTCCCCCGTCCATTTTCCATCGACAACCGACGTGATGTTCTCCACGATCCCGGTCGAGTTCTCGACCCGGAAGACCAAGGGAACGACCGTTTTAAGCGGTGTCATGATGCAGACGGCCAAGACCGCCACGAAAGCAATCACACAGGCAAAGCCCGCCGTGATCCATGCAACTTTGACGGATCGCTGCGCTGCGATGAGCCGATCGAGTTCGAACGAGCGGGCCTTCCGGAAATAGGCCTCAAGTTCGGAACCTTTTACGATCGGAGCGGCCGTTTGATCCTTCACAAACATGTTCATGGTGACGTCTCTCAAGTCGCCGAGCAGGTCCGGTAGGACGCTGCAATGTTGATGCGGGACGGCGCGGCCGACCGTTTCACAAAGCCACTGGTCTCTGTAGAGGGTGCGACTCCGCCCGGAATGGTCTGCAGCAGAGCCGGACGGGCTGGAGCCGTCGACTCCACCGCAGGGAGAGCTTGCTCAAGTCCTCCAAGGGGAGGGGACGGCTCTACAGGCTTCGCCGCTGATGCAAGGGCCTTTTCGGGAACAGCCAATGGCTCCTGGCTAGCCTTCCGGACGAGAGGCTTTGCGAGAGTTCCCGGCTGAGGCTCTGGAGCGGGTTGCCGCCCTTCCCAATCCCAAAGCGACCGATTGAGGGGACGTCGTGCATAGCCATCGCAAGAGGGCGGCGATTTGGGGATCACAGATCCACAACCCGCCACGGAGAAGGAAAGTATCAGGCTATAGCCGACCCTAGACAATGCCTTGATCATCATGGACCGCCTATCCTAGCGCCCATCGCGGCCGTACAGGCCGCGCTGCACAATGCGATTTGAGGCTGACTGTGTGGCGTTGCCCAAGGCGGCCGCACCTCGCCCAGTCAATTGAGCCGCTTTCCCGGCGGCAGCTAAACTCGCTCCGACTCCTACTGCAGCGGCCGCCATACTCAGACTCGCGCCGCCGGCAGCGAGGGCGCTCGCGATCCCAGGAAGCTGCCAGGCGATCACAGCCGTGAGACAATAGACGACGCAGTAGATCAAAGCCGTTTCGATGACTTCCGTACTCGTCGATGTCTTTGTGAAATCTTCCACAATTGTCACGACGAGCAAGAGAACTGCTACGACGAGGACCTGAAGAACAACGAAGTTGGCGACCTGCCCCAGCCAGCCTTGAGTAAAGTTCCTCGTCTGTTGAAACAGAGCAAGAGCGATGAACACCGGCCCGATCGCGAGAACGAATGCCAAGGCCAGCTTTGCATAAAGGGAGACGAAATATGCTATGCCGGTCCCGACAACGGAAACGCCCATTACCAATGTGGCGACGAACATTGGACCCGGATTCGTGATTCCGGCCTCAGCCCATATCTTCCTGGCAGCCTGGAACCCTCTGTCGAGCATAAGGTCAAACGTATTGGTCTGCAGTTGTTTGCCAGAGGCGAGCGCGTTTCCAATCTCCTTAGGCAGAGAGTCGAAGAACAAATGCGTCACATAGGTATTGTAGGTGCTTACATTGGTTGCGAGTGTGATCACGATCGCGAGCTTGATGCAATGAAACGCGAATTCCAGGACGGATCCTTGCGTAGCGCCCCTGAGGATCATGAAACCGTAAACAGTCACGTAGAGAATTGCCGCGACCTTGAGCGGAGCGTTTACATAATCAGCTAAGCTCTCGACCCCTTGCGTCATGAAATCCTGCATTGGGGCTTCGAGCTTGTCGTCAAACCATTGAAATACGGGATAGGTCACCGGCCGGGCCTCCTACTGTGTCGCAGAGGAGGATCCGCCATTTGCGAACCCGTCCGTAATTTTCTGAGCTTGCTCCGCTTGCCGCTGTTTCATCACTTCGGCCTGTGCGTCCTGGACCATCTTGAGGGCCGACATGCGCAGGATGTCGGTTTGCAGAAACGCCATCTCCGAGCTGAAGCGCGTTTGCAAATCCATAGATTCCTTCGCATCGCTGGCAGTCCCTAGCCGCTGCTTCAGCGTTTCCAAGCCCTCCATGCGCTTGGAGGCTGCATCATACATGGCTTGGCCGAGGCTCTGTGTGCCGGCGATCTGCTTGTTGTTACGGGCCAGTTCCTGCGCATAGAAAGTATCAGCAGGCGACTCGTAAGAGCGGTTCGCACTCTGAAAGTGGCTCGTCAGATTCCCAAAAATCCCGTCTCCATTGCCTTTAAGAAGGTCCTCGACTTGAGAAAACTCCTTCGGAAGAGCTTGGCGTATCTGCGGGTCGTTCAGGATAGAACCCAGGGACGATATATCCGTCAGCTTATTGAACGACCCATAGAGCTTTTCGGCCTGCTGCAACTGCTCCTGCAGCTTATCGAGCTGTTGTGCCATCGACTGAAGTTGCTGCAGTTGGTTGGAGATCGCGGAGGCATCAAAGACAGGGATGCCTTGCGCATCCACCGCTGCGGGCTGGAATGCCAACCAGGCAATGAGAGCCGACGATGCGATCATGACTCGTGTTGATCTATGCATCTTAAGAGGCCTTTCTTCTTTGGTGGAAGACGGGAATCCAGGCATCCGGATCCGGACCCGTTTCGGCGATGATCTCCTCGACCAGCCTCACGGTTTCCTCTCTGCCTGAGAGAATCGCGATCTCGTCATCGAAGCCCTTCAAGTTCAGGGATACGACGACCGAGTTCCGGTATTGCTTGACCAGGAATTGACGGAGGGAGCTGGACATTTCGCGCTTCACCAACGCGAATTCCCGATTGGATAGGCTGTATCCAACCGTGTAGTCCTCAAGCTTCCCTTCCGGATTCGGGAAAAAGATCTTCGTCGGACATTGCTCGATGATCGTGTGAGAAATATCCGACTTCAGTGCATCTTGCGGGCTTTGGGTCGCGAAGACGAGGAAGCCGTTCTGCTTACGGATCGTCTTGAGCTTGTTCTGAACCAGATCAACGAAATAGGCGTCACCGAGGATCTTCCAGAACTCATCGATGACGATTGTGATCCTCTGTCCCGTGATCAGAGCCTCGATGCGATGAAAGAGATACATCATCAGCGGCGTTCGGATTTCTGGATTGTCCAGGAAATCCGTTACATCGAAACCCATTTTCTGAGCGTCGAGACTGAGGCTGTCCTCTTCGCCGTCGAACACCCACCCGAGATCGCCGCCCCGTTTCCATCGCTCAAGCCTGGCGAACAGCCCATCTTCATCGGTCGGATCAAGATGAGCACAAAGGGATCGGATAGAACGTTGCTCCCGAGGCAGGGCTTTGAGGGATTTAATGGCCCTGTCGATTTCCAATAGATCTTGTGTCCTTAGAGGGCGCCCCTCGACATGCGCCAGCTTCCGGACGAACTGCGACAGAAAGACGATGTTATCAGGCGTCAGTTCCAGCGCCTTGAATGGTGCGCATCCCGTCGGCTTGCCGTTTTTCAGGGGAAGATAAGTCCCTCCCGCCGCCCTAATGTAGAGTTCCGCGCCCCGGTCCTTATCGAAGAAGACCAGGCGCTCCCCGAACTTCTCCGCCTGCGCCGTCAGAAAGTTCAACGTGACGGTCTTGCCCGAGCCGGATGGCCCGATCACGAGGGTATTTCCCAAATCCCCGACATGAAAATTGAAGAAGAATGGACTTCCGGCTGTCGTCTTTAAGAGGCTTACGGCCGGTCCCCAATGGTTCCCATCGGCTTCGCCCTGCAGATATCCGTGGAAGGGGGAGAAAGCCGCAAAGTTCCGCGACGTGATCGCCCCGGACCTTGCCCTGTGGCTGTAGTTCCCCGGCAACTGTGACCAATAGGCAGCCTCAAGCGCAAGATCCTCACGGGCCGTAATGGCTCCACCCGCCGACAACCGCGCCCGCGCCATGGAAATATTATCAAGCAGGGCCTTTGGACTCTCTCCGCTGACGAGCATCACAAGGTGATGTTCGCCCATGACCATCTCGTTAGAAACCAGTTGATCGTTCGCCTCGTTCAGCTGCACGAGCTGACTGACCGCCTTATCGCCCGCGCTCACCATCTGGTTTGCCTTGCGCGAGATCACACCGAGCGCCGTCGCCTGCGCCATGAAACTGAAGCTCTGCGTCAGCGTAAATTCAAATGGCAGCTTCAAGAGATTATTGAGCATGCCGGGGCGGGTCGATGCCGGATATTCTTTGATGGCCAACATGCCGGCGAGCTTCGTTTCAGCCGGTCCTCTAATCTCGATGGTTTCCCGGCCGACGATGACCCGGTTCGTGTAAAGCGCCGTCGCCAGCACCCCTTGGACGAGCGGCATATCCTGATGCTCGCCGCTGATGATCCGGTGAAGGAACTCCATGGGTTCCGAGAACACCATGTCGTTGCGCACCACGAGACTCAGGATCCGAGGCCCATATTCTGCCAGAGCTTCCTTCACCCCGACGATGATCTTGTCGAGATCCTTCACCTTTTCCGCATACAGCTCATCGCCGGATTTCTTGACGCCGAGGAGCTTGCTAAGGCCGCCGCTGGCCTTGGTGGCGGCGTCGCCGCGGTCTCTCCAGACGATGCTCAGATAGAGGTCGTTGCGGAATAGCTCTTCCCCGACAAGCCGTGTCCGATACTTTGCATTTAGCTTGCGCGCAAAGTCCGATGAATATTCGCCCGTCGGGTAAACGTCCTCTCGGCGGCGAACGATGTGCGTCCAGACCGACAAGCGCTCGTCGCACACACTACGCCAAAGGCTATTGAGCTGGAAATGAAGCCGATCGATCTGTTCCAGATCGGCCGTCTCATACGAGACACCATCGAGCTTCATGACTGCCATAAGCTCGCCAGCTCGAAGCGCGATCATCGTCTCATTCACATGGCGCGTGTATGGAATGAAGCGATCGGGCTCCGCCTCAGCCTTGCGCAGTGCCGCGTTACTCAAGATTGAAATCCTTCACCGTATAGCGTCGATGGACCTTGAGCGGCGAAACAGACGAACCGCTCCAATAGTTACGGTTCCGGCACCGCAGTTTCGTGTCACGCCATGCGTTCAAGACGCGAAAGATGTTTGGATCGTGCTTGCAGAGTGCTCGAAAGATCAGATGGATCACGCCGGCAACACCGAAATAGAAGATGTTGCCGGCCAGGATGAATAGGATGCTCGAAAACAGGAGGTTGACCCCGACGCCCTCGATCGTGACGCCGCCAATCATCGCCGGCCGGGTGCAGGCGACGAACAATGGATCTGCGGGCAGCCTATCGTCCACGATGGAGCCTCAGCTGCCGACGAACATGTTGACGATTTGGGGGGCGCCGAACACGACGATAATTCCCAAAACGTACACACCGGCTTTGCGCCAATCCAAGCCCATGAACATCCAGCCAATGCCGATCAAGATGAGCGCGATCGTTGCAATGAGCTTCGCAACCGTTCCGGTCAGCATGTCGAGAATGTTCTGCAGAACGCCTTCGACGTTGACACCACCGGAGGCTTGCGCGAAGGCCGGTTCGACCATGAGCGCAGAAAGAGTCGCCGCGATGACCACCCCGGCGAGAATAGACTTCTTGTTCATTTGGTTCGGTTCCCTTGTTGAACACTGAAAACCACCATGGAAGATCCTCTCTTGGCCGAGGATCCGAACACGTCCCAGGAGGGCTGTTTTTCCTGTGCCTCTTCCCGGACCGTTTCCCTTATTTCGACGGGTTCGGATTCCGATGGTGGGGATGATGCAAGCGCAGGCTCAGCCGGCGCCCCTTTGAACCGCTCTCGTTGCGGCAAAGCTCTTTCACTGACTCGGAGGGACAGCATCGGGAGGCGCGAAGCCAGGTCCGCCTTGGCTTCTAAGACGCGCTCGACATAGCCGGCTTCCCGACCGGCCGAGGCGTCTCCGCGACCGTAATAGGTCGCCAGCGCCTCCCGTTCGGCTACCTGCGGACCGGCTTGCTTCGCGGCCGCGGTCCAGACAGGTTCGATCAGGCGAGCCGCCATCCGGAGGGATTGGCACGGCTCGAAGGCTTGTTCGATTGACAGGCCCGATTTCTCAAATTCGTCTGCTGGGATCCCTGCGAGGCCAAGATCGAGATCTTGACCAGCCGCCAGCAGCAGTTTTGCGCGTGTGATGGCCTCTGCTTTAGACAGCGGCTGACGCGGCAGGCCGGGGCCTCCCGTGGAGTTCAGGCGAATTGCTAGAGGGTTGAAGTCCGTTTCGACTCGCACGATCGCGGCGATCGTAGCGGCCGGGACCTGGGGAGCGCATTGCTCCGCCAGGGCCAGGAACGAAGGATCCACGGCTCAGAACCGAATGCGGGTACTCTTGCCGGTCGAAGGGATCCGGACATCGATATAGGACTTCTTTTCGTAGACCTGGACCTGCGAGAACTCGAAGTCCTTGCAAACCTCCTGCCCGTCCACGATGTCCTTTACAGGACCGCCGAGGGGAGGGCGGGGCGTGTCGGTGTCTTCCTTCGGACAGTCCACCGTCACGGTCCTGGCCTGACTCCGGCATAGATAGCCATTGTCGAAATCGAGAACATGGCTGCCCTTGCAAAAGTACGGGTCGGATACTGGCGCGGATGTCTCCACACCGGCGCCCGTGCAGGCGGGGAATGGTTTACCCTGCGCTAGGTCCTGATAGAGCTTAGTGATTGGCGGTACGCATTCCGCATACTGGGTCGCGCCGCCTGGATTAGAGAGGCACAAGATCACTTGGCAGCCGTAGCCGCCATCTTGCGCCTTTGCGCCTGGCGCTAGCAACCACACGCAGAAGGATATAACAATACAATTACGAGTTGACATGCGAGCCCCTGTACTCGTGAGATTCGCGCATGGACCTGCTCACGGCTAAGCTGCTGCCAGCCGATGGAGATTCGCGGATCTCAACGTTCAACAAGAATTGTTATAATAGCAGTACCAAGAACGATGCAACAGATATATGGATTGCCGGCGATACACATATATGTGGTTGAGATCGTGCGGAAACGGCTTTCCGATAAGATACCCAGTCAAAGGATGTTGTATATCGGCATCCTAACGACAATTGCGGCCCTCAAAAATCAGGGCAAAACTCCAACAATGCAAAGCGTAGCGGAGCTTTCAGGCCTTGGGTATCCTAACGTAACGCGTTATTGCAAAACGCTTTTCGACGTTGGTATTCTAGAGAAAACACCGATTAATACTCCCTCCGGCAAAGGCTATGCTTACGAACTCAGCTTCGCTAAGACGCCGGAACTGTACGACATCGTTCTTAACCATATTCTCGATACACCTCCTGGTAAGCGCCGTTGACTCAGGGACAACGCTAGCGTCCCCCTGAGTCAACCAGGAGACGTGGTTGACGCTCGATCGTTTGTTGTCGTATCGACAGTACATGACTCATTGTTGCAATTGATTCTCACGCGCAATTTGTGTGTTGGGCACGCTACGTCCGGCTGATCCACGCCCACGAAGATGCGTGGTGAGAATGACGTCCTAAATTTCCCACAGAGAAAGGAACGTGATCGGCAAAGCAAAAGGCCCCCGAAGCGCCAACTTCGGAAGGCCTTTGAAACTGGATAGCCACCCTGGGGGGTGGGTCGCCTGAAACGTCAATACAGGCACTTTAATCCCCCCCGAATCATTGTCAAGACTTAGCGTCGATTCGGCGAACGGTTTCGCTTTGCCTCCGTAAGGAGGAATGATGAAAGGTACCCGTCGTTTTACGAACGGCCTCGCACATGCGCGAGAGCTGGCAGAGAAGTTCGACCCAAATTCGCTCACTTCCCGCGTTCGTTGCCTTGGCGCGTTGAAGAGGGCGGCGCCGGCGATCGGCCTGTCACTTCGACATGTCGCCCTGGTCGATATGCTATTTGCCACCTCGGAGGATCAGGATTGGCAGACGCCCGGTGTCCGGCCTGTCGTTTGGCCGTCGAATGACTGGCTTTGCGAGCAGACCGGCCTTTCGCTCACATCCCTTCGCCGCCACATCCGAGCCCTTGTCGATCTCGGCCTGATCGTTCCGGCCGACAGCGCGAACGGGAAAAGGTGGGGACGTCGATCGGATGACGGACGCCTGGTCGCAGCATATGGGTTCGACCTCTCACCCATCGCTGTCCGATACATGGAATTCGTCGAGCTGGCGGCTGATGCCCAGGCGCAGCGGGCACAGCGCAAGGCGCTCGAGCGCGAATTCACAATCCTTCGCAGGACCGTCGCCATGATCATCACGGCAGCCGAGGAGCAAGGTTTCCCCGGTCCATGGGGAGCATTCGCCCGTGACCTCGATCGCCTGATTCAACGCCGATCGCAGGGTCTACGAGAAGAACTCATCAACGAGCTTTTGGACCTTCGCATCGCCACTGAAGACGCCTTCAACGAAGCCTCGAAATCACGAAATCAGGAACCCAAGGGCGCCACATCTGGCACCCACATACTAACTACAACCGACCGCACTTCTGGTAATAGTAGAGATCAGCGGAGTGGCGCCTCCGCGCCACAAGTTGAAGTAAGAGCCGGCTCCGCCGGCAAAGGCTTTCCGAGAAAGCCTGTGGCGAAGTCGCGGCAGGTGCAACAAGATTCGGTGCCTGACAGGGCAGGGGGCTCAGAGATCGAGAGCATCCCGTTAGGCCTCGTGAACGCTGCATGTCCCGAGATTGGGACATATGCCGAGCGGCCCCCTGCCTCATGGCGAGACCTCTTCGAAACCGCCGCCCGTGTCCGCGCATGGCTCGGCATCAGTGAACACGCTTGGACCGAGGCCCGCGATACTCTCGGCGACAACCTTGCGGCCGTCGCGATCGCCGTGATCCTTGAAAAGCAGCGTACCGGAGATGTTTCCAAACCCGGCGGATATCTCCGCGGCATGGTCGGAAAGGCGCTCATGGGCGAGCTGCATGTTGCTCGGACCCTCTACGGGCTGACAGAGCGAGCAGGGCGCGTCCACCAGGATGCGCATTCCGGCCGAGCATCTTCCTCGAGCCGAAGTGC
Organism: Microvirga puerhi; assembly: GCF_020089865.1. GTDB lineage: Bacteria > Pseudomonadota > Alphaproteobacteria > Rhizobiales > Beijerinckiaceae > Microvirga > Microvirga puerhi. Next base: position 14,664 of record NZ_JAIRBM010000023.1, on the reverse strand, counting down.
TCCGCGGTCGCTCGCAGCGTTTACGGCGTGAGAATAAGAAAAACGAGGACTGGAAATTTTGCCTGGATCTATTGGCGGCCTGCAACCTCAGGAAACTTCTTCAGTTGGCGCGATGTTTGGAACATCGCGGGCAATTTCGCCGAACGAGCCAATGTCATCGATACCGGAGACATTACCAATGCCGCCAAAATGATACTCATGAACGCTTCCGAAAAAATTGACGTCTGCCCATGTGATTATCGCGCCGTTCCATGGTTTTCCGACATATTCCTTTGGTCGCTGGATATACCCAGCCCTCCCAATCCGAGGGTTTCCTTCAAACCAACAAAACATGCATCCATCAACGTCGAATCTATCGGGAGCATTGATTTCGACTAGTGTCGAGCTTCTTGGTTGCAAAACTTCAGTAAGTGGAAACCTGTTTGATATTTGTCCATTCACATAGTGAATGACCATCATTATTTGATAACGAACCGTAGGGAAGGCGGTCCCGGTGCCCTGATGATTGTCTAATGCAATTTTGACCTTCATCGCGCCCTCCAACTGAGTCGCGATAAATTATCGATCAAAAGAAACTGCTCCTAGTGAATCATCGGCTGTTAATCCTTAATTCCCCTAGTAGAGATGCCAGACCGCTATAAGCCATCGGGGCGGTTCCAAGCTGGATTCGCATAAGCTTTGTTATGGAACCTAAGCTATTGATATAATTGATAAAACGATGTTTTTTCAGAACCTAAGGGTTCAAGATCACTGTCGAACTGGCAAGAGAGCGCACCGGGTACACTAAGAGCAACACATTCCACGTAGTATCGAATGCCTCTGCTAGGCACTCATGCAGGTCCCCGTTTAGATCTGTTATGACAACCGGTGTTGGCTTAGTCATTCTACGTCCGATCGGAAGGATCTTTCCTAGCGGATGATCTAAAGTGATCACCGTATCGGCAGGCTGTCCGAATTGGTTAATGTATGACGGCGAAGGCTCGACACGTCTCACGGCTGCCTCGGCGCCATGCCCTTCTGCAAAGGAAATACGCTCAAGGACATAGACGACACATGCTTTGTGGTGCGTCCGTGCATACTCTCTACAGGACGCATAGATCGAAGACCCAAATTGCTTGGCGAGCCCCATCGGCGTCTTAAGAGCCATAGGGCTATCGGCAGCGCATTCCGCGTAACGCTGGCCCTGGAATAGGACAAACCGAGCAAAGTTGTTAGCTTCTCTCTCGAACAGGTCTGCTATCTCAGGAGCAAGTGTCTGTTCACAGTCTTGGAAGAATCGGAAGGTTCGTTTGTGCGCAGGAAGCTCGTGATGCCCAGCCTCATGCAGTTTGAGGAAGGTTTGCCTTGCTAAGGGCACCGAGGGATCAATATGGATCAGGTTTTCTGCAGCGTCGTAGAGACCAAAAACTTTCGAAACTGCCGACTTTAGTTTATAAGTGACATCTGATGCTTTGCCGCGCAAGAATGCCAGCATCCGCGCAGGATCGAAGATGCTGGCATGTGCGACTTTGAGATCCGCGGCATCAAGAATTTCTGCCACCGGTGTTGGATATCTGTCCCAGGCAGCTGCCCTATCGAGTAGTCGCTTGGCTCGGGACTCAACCGCCCTAAGTTGATCTGGGTCTAGGCTACTGTCATCAGGGCGTGGCACCAGTTACCGTCTTTCGCGGATGAATCTCAGATAGCGAAGCAGTTCCACCTCTTCATCCGGTGTCAAGTTGTGCTCCGCAAAGGTAGCTACCCGTCCATGCCTTTCATGTTCAGATCGAGAGCCTGAGGGCTTTATATAACCGGCCAACTCCATAAGGTGTTCGAAGTTTATCTCGTAGGCGTCTGCAAGAGAGCTAAGTACATTTGGGGACGGGTTTGATATCTTACCGTTCTCTATTTGGCTTAAATACGCATTTGATACTTCTCTATTTGTAATTTCTTCTACGCGACGCAAGCTTAAGCCTCTGTCTGAGCGGATAGATGCTAGGTATGTACCTAATGCGACCGCACCGCCATTCTTCGCTTCAACCTGTGTTGCCATAGCAGCACTCCTCCTGAGCGATACACACCTTTTTGTAGTTGCCCTTTCCTCACGGCTCGTCAAGCGCGCTTGATGGTTGCTTGACATATCAAGCGCGCTTGTTATCTTACTGCCAAGATGCTCGAGAGATGGGCTCTAGATTGTGAGGTTACATGAGTGAGTTGAAGGATCCCGGTGACGATAAGGCCAAAGGTCATACCGTCACGATCATCGTGAACGCGCAGGAATTCGAAGTGTCTAAGGGAGACCTCTCGTTCGACGAGGTAGTAGATTTGGCATTCCCGGACGGACCCAGGGGCGGAAACTGGGTCTACACTGTGACGTATCGTAGGGGCCACGGTGAAAAACCTGAGGGTAGCCTGATCCCCGGCGGGGTGGTGAAGGTGAAGGACAGGATGATTTTTAATGTCACTCAGACTGATAAGTCGTAGTCCCGATCTGCAGCGGGTGAGAGACGAAGGCTTCGACCTCGAGGTTCGAAACGGCGTGCACCTTCTCGTGAAGAAGGTGCCGTACGTAACGGCCCAGCGAGAGGTGCGTCTCGGGACACTCGTCTTTCTGCTCAATCAGTTAGACGACGTCGCGCAGCGGCCGTCTGATCACCGGGCCTTTTTTGCCGGCGAAATGCCTTGTCATGCCGACGGCAGCCCCATGACAGAGATAATACTTGGGCCGGAGCAGCAGCAGATCGATCCATCCCTTATTACGAACTTCACATTCTCGCAGAAGCCCGCGCGCGGTTACTATCAGGATTGTTACGAGCAACTGACGACCTACATTCAAATGCTGGAGTCTCAAGCGCAGGCTATTGAGCCGTCCGCCACGGCGCGGACGAGACCTGTCGTTGAGCTGCATCCGGACGAATCTGTCTTTTGCTATCCCGATAGTGCGTCCAGTCGTGCGGGAATCACATACGCGACCCAAAAGCTCGCTATGGACCGAGTGGCAATTGTCGGCCTCGGAGGTACTGGCTCATATATCCTTGACCTCTTGGCAAAAACGCCTGTGAAAGAAATTCACCTTTTCGACGGTGATGTTTTCTCTCCTCACAATGCTTTCAGGGCGCCCGGCGCAGCATCATTGGGTGATCTGAAGGCAAAACCGAACAAGGTGGATCATTTTGCTGCCGTATATTCTCAAATGCGGCATTCGGTTATCCCTCACGCAGAATATATCAATGAGGAAAATGTCTCGCAGCTGAATGCCATGAATTTTGTGTTTGTGTGCGTAGATAAGGGTGGACCTAAGAAGATTATCGCCAACGCATTAGAACAATATGGAGTTCCTTTCATCGACGTAGGGATGGGAATCTATCAAAAAGATAACGCACTCGACGGCATAGTGAGAGTGACAACAAGCACGGCCTCCAAACGCAATCACGTACATGATGGTCATCGGATTCCGTTTTCTGATCGAGACGGTGACGACGAGTACGACTCGAATATTCAGATAGCCGACCTTAACGCGCTTAATGCCGCATTAGCTGTTGTGAAATGGAAGAAGATCTGTGGCTTTTATTGGGACTTCGACCATGAGCATTTTTCGACCTACACAATCGATGGAAACCACATGATCAATGAAGATAAGGGTGATGAGGCAGGTCTCGTTTAAACATCAATTCGTCGAGTTCATTCCGGGTAAGCTGGATGATGGGGTTCTATATATCTCAATGGAGTATGGCTCGGCCTCACATCTTTGTGCATGTGGATGCGGGAAAAAGGTCGTGACTCCATTCACGCCGACGGACTGGAAGCTAATTTATGACGGGGAGCGTGTGTCTTTACATCCCTCGATCGGCAACTGGAACTTCCCCTGTGAATCTCACTACTTCATCACCAACGGGCAGGTGAAATGGGCCGGTAAATGGTCAAAGGAGCGCATTGAGGCGGGTCGCGCCCGCGACCGACAAATCAAGGGCCGCTATTTTGGCAGTGAACCTATCGACGTGCCGAAGGAATCCCCGATTAAACGTAGTCTACTCGAACGGTTCGCGGAATGGCTTAAGCTACCTCCTCTGAGCACTGGCGCCTAACAGGTCCTGGATAAGCCCCTCCCCTTGAGCATCACGGAGCGCTAAGATCCAAGGCATGACGCTAGCGGCAAGACATAAAAAGCGGGCCGCTTTCGCGGCCCTGAGTTTCTTCCTCACCAGGGGGAAACACCTAGATGACGAGGAAGTCCTTGTAGGTAATTGCGAGGTTCTTCTTCACCGTCGCGATCTGGACCTGAGCATGGCTGCCGCTGCCATCGTCATCGTAATAGATGACGCCTTTCTTCTTGTCGTAGATGATGCGGTCATCGGCATCGTGGGCCTTGGTGCCCACATAGAACATCTTGCTCGACAAGGCGGCAGGCTTCGTCAGTGAGCCCTTCGATCCGACCTTGAAATACTTGTTCTCCAGATAGATCGAGTCGTCTTTCACATTGAAATCCGCGATCTTGTCGAGATTGCCCTTACTCTTCGGATTCACATTGAACACGAAAGCATCGCGGCCAGCGCCGCCGGTCAGGGTATCTTTCCCGAGGCCTCCGTAGAGTAGGTCATTTCCAGCGCCACCGTCGACGTAGTCGTTCCCTGCACCGCCTAATACGGTGTCGTCGCCGTTGAGACCATAAAGCTTGTCGTTGCCGGCCAAGCCATCGATCCGATCGTTTAGGCTGCCGCCAACGAGCGTATCAGCCCTGGCGGTTCCATTCAGAGTCTTGGCCGTCTCAGTCGTTCCCGGCTCCGCAGGTCCAACGTAAATCACTTCCTCGACGTTGGTTGCAGCGTAACCCTTGACGGTCGTGTAAATCTTGTCATGACCACCCGTCGCGGTTTCATTCACCACGTCGTTTGCATCATCGACAAAGTAGACATCGTCGCCATCGCCACCAGTCATGGTGTCGGCGCCGATTCCGCCATCCAAGACGTTCTTTCCGGCATCGCCTGTCAGGACGTTGTTGAGCGCATTGCCCGTCAGAGAGAGATCGTGCGCACCGTCGGCCGAGGAAATCGTTTCAACCACCGTGCCGGCGAGACTGAAATTCACAGTCGTGAACACCCGATCCGTTCCGCCGTTGGTGTATTCCTTGATCTGGTCCAGGGCGTTGTCGACGAAATAGGTGTCGTTCCCATTGCCGCCCTGCATGATGTCCGCGCCGCCACCCCCATTCAGGGTGTCTTCGCCATCACCGCCGCTCAGGAAGTCATCATCATCGCCGCCGTACAGCAGATCGTTACCAGGTCCACCGTTGAGGATGTCCCGGCCCGCGCCACCGTCAAGCGTATCATTGCCGGTCCCACCATCGAGCAGATCGTTGCCGCCGCCGCCAAAGATCATATCGTCACCGGCGCCGCCGGTCAGGGAGTCGTCCCCCTCCCCGCCCGTCAGAACGTCATTGCCCGATCCGCCATCGATGGAGTCGTTGCCGTTGCCCCCATCGAGGGTGTCATTACCTGCGCCACCGTCCAGCGTGTCGTTACCGTCTCCTCCGTCCATGGTGTCGTCGCCATAACCGCCAGCCATCGTATCGTTGCCGGATCCTCCGCTCATGGTGTCGTCACCGGATCCGCCGGTCATGGTGTCGTTGCCGTCACCGCCCTCAAGCGTCTCGCTGTCGGGGGTGCCGTCCACCACCTCACCGGGAGGCGGCAACACGATCGGAGGCGGCTCATATCCAGGGCTCGACGGAAGGCTTGGATTGGCCGGATCGTCAGGCAGTGAGAAGTTAGGATCGTAGATCACCTTCTCGATTCCCGAACCTTCAGGCGGGACCCAATTTTCAACGTTGGTGTAAACCACGTCGTAGCCGCCCGTGTCGAAGATCACCACGTTGGCGCCCGTGACAATATAAATATCATCACCAAGGCCGGCCTGCATCGTGTCGCCTGCCCCGCCCCAAAGGACGTTCTTCTGATCATCGCCGATCAGGGTATCGGCCCCTGCCCCACCCTTGACGTTCTCGATTCCGCGCAGAACGTCGTTGCCTTCCCCGCTCGCCGTCCCGGCCGCGAGATCGACCGTCACGCCGGCATCGCCGAACACGGCCCAGTCGCTCCCCGCGCCGCCGTCGATCGTGTCGTTCCCGGCCCCGCCGTCCAGAACATCGTTTCCTTCACCGCCGAAGAGCTGATCGTTGCCCGCCATCCCCTTGAGGCGATCGAAGCCGGCACCTGTGATGATCACATTTTCCCCGGCGCTCCCGGTCACGACATCGTTGCCAAGGCTCGTCGTGACGTTCTCGAACCCCTGCAGGGTGTCGTGACCCGTCGCAACGCTTTCCGCATATCCGTCCGTGAGGTTCACGACCGTATCGGAAATCCCAAAGCGGAGGAGATCGACGCCATCACCACCCATCAGGGTGTCGTTGCCGTCGCCACCTTCAACGGTGTCATTGCCCGCGCTACCGTCCAGATAGTTCGTCCGGTCATTGCCGATCAGTGTGTCGTTCTTCGCCGTCCCAACATATCCCTCAATGTTCTGAACGTAGATCGATCCGCCATAAGCCAGCGTCAGCCTGCCCAGGTTCTCTGGAATCTGGCGCAGATCGAGCGTGACCCCATCGTTCGTGTCTGGACGCCCGCCCGCGAGTTGGATCACGTCGAAGCCTACTCCACCATCAAAGCGGTCGTCTTCGCCAACCTGCTCCATGATGATCACATCGTCGCCGGCACCACTGAAAATTGTATCCGTGCCGCTCCCGTCGTAGAATTTGTCGACGCCCGTCCCGCCGAGGGCGGAATCGTTGCCGGCCCCAAGATGGACAAAGCCATCGGGAGTTATTGATCCTTCAGTTCCGTCGTAGACATCGTTGCCGGCATCCATGAACACCCACCCAACCACGCCGCTGTTGCGCAGTTTGTCTGCGCCAGTGCCAGCTGAGAGGTCGTAGATCCAGGAGCCTTTTGTGTTGGTGATTTCATCATTCCCATCCCCAAGGGACAGCTTTTTGATTGTGGCGTATTGAGCGCCATTCGTGATGATATCTGCTCCGTTGCCGCCCGTGATCGTGTCTATCTGTCCGGTATTTGTGACGGTGTTATTCCCATTCCCGAGGTTCACATTTTGGGTGATGAGCCCGCTGTTATTGATGACGTCGTCATAGCCACCGAGTTGAATGCCGGCACCTATTTCCGACTCGTTGTTGAGGTGGAGGGCATAGCCCGATCTGATACCAGCATCGGTCCCCGACACCTGCCCCCATCCGGCCACCGTGATTTCATTGTAGCCGTTCGGACCTCCGAAAAATCCCAAGTCGATCCCGTACGAGCCGCTATAGAGATAGCCCTCGACCCGGATCTTGTTGCCAACGCCACTTCCTCCGATGGCACTGTCTATAGAAACCGAGCTTGGGTTGATCCAGGCATCCGGCGTTACGATCAGCCAATCGTCTCCATCAACTCTGACGCTTTGTGTTGTTCCCTGCTGAACGACTATGCTCGTCATGATTTTTGCTCCGTCCTGTGCTTCCCATACGTGATATAAAGTTGCGTTGGTGGAGTTGCTATTACGATAATTCTAGAACTCAATCAATCATGATATAACAAAGCGTTGCACTATCGCAGGAGTTGTTATAACGATAATATTTGCCCGGACAGACCAAGAAAGAAGTTCACAATGAATGAACAACGTCGCCGCACGAAATCCGTGTCAGAGACGGATAAATTGATCGGCCGCCTGATCCGTCATCAGCGCAATCTTCGACAGATGAGCCAGGAGGGCCTGAGCCGACGGATCGGAGTGACTTTCCAGCAGCTTCAGAAATACGAGAACGGCTCGAACAGGGTCTCAGCCAGTCGGCTTTTCCAAATTTCCGAAATCTTGAACGTTCCGGTGACGGTGTTCTTCGGCCCGCGGGCCGAGGAGACGTTAAGTGAATACACTCAGCAGGAAATGCGTGAAATCCGGCAGTTCATTGACGGCTTCGCGCGCCTGTCGGCGAAAGACAAAGGTGTCGTCGTAAGCCTTGTCGAAGGCCTGGCCGATAAGAAAGCTCGTCGCCCGCGATCCGGCGAAGAGTCCAAGCAGCAGGCCACCAATGGCGGCCTCTCATAATCCGGTACCCTTACCGGTATTCCCAAAATTCGCACCGATCGCGCCCGCGGGCCGGAGACCGCTCTTGCCCGGCCTGCTGCGCTCGGCAAGCCCATTCCTTTCGTTGCGTCAGACGGAGCATGAGGCACGTGACGTCCTCTCTCGCTTGGATCCCGCTTGTGCGTCGGCTTTTGCAGTGTCCGTCGGCGGTGAACCAGCGTGTCGCGTCAGGTCTTCGATGAGGACTCGAGCCCTCCTTGTAATTTGCCGGGTGAAGCCCCTGCTCCTTCCCCTTCCAGGTAAGGCCGGATCGACCCTTCGTGCGAGGCAGCAGCAACTTCACAGAGCGCCGGTTGTCGGAGGCGAACGCCGATGATGCCCAGGGAAGCTTCGTTTCGGTCTTTTCTCCGGGTGGAGGCTTACCCCTGTTGCTCTTTGTGGTTCCCTATGCCGGCTGATTCAGGCCCAAAACCGTCGCGTTCAAGAATTTTCCCCTGGCCTGCAGCCATTCCTCGCGATCGGGCTGACGCCCTGCAAAATTCCTGCCTGCTCAGGTGCTCCGTTCCACTGCGCCCCCTCGGTGCTGCGCACTCTTCGAGGTTTGCGCCCTCCCCTGCCGTCATGTCCGGGCCCCATCGCAACGGGGTCTGAAGCCCCATCTTCAAGGAGAAAGACCATGAATAACATCGCTGAATTTCAAATCATCGGCCGCGTGGCTCGCACCGCCCAGGTCGGCTCGGCGCTGAAAGTCACCCTCGCAGCCAACTACGGCACGAAGGACAAGACGACCAACGAATGGAAGGAAGACCCGCACTTCAACACCGTGACGATCTTCGGCGAGGGCACTCAGGACTACATCGAAAAGCATATCGCCACCGGCGATCTGGTTCACGCCCGCGGCCGCATCCGCCAGAGCAACTACGAGAAAAACGGCGAGACAGTCTACACGGTCGACCTCATCTGCACCGAGTTCAGCCGCCTCGCTAAGGTTCTGGACCAGGCCGACTAACACCACCGGCGGGGGCCTTGCAGGCCTTCGCCCCTTTTTTGCTTGGTCAATGCCATGAACAAGATCCGCTCGCAGCTCCGCCAAGGCGCCCGCGCCTATGGCGTCGCGCTCATTTTAACAGCAGGCACCATGTCTGCAGCGACCGCGCAGAGCGCCCCGCCTGCTCCTCCCATGAAGGTCCGCGTCGTTGACGGCGACACCTTCGAGGACCCGTCAACCCGGACCGTCTATCGGCTCGCAGGCGTCGACGCCTGCGAAACGGACCAGCGCGCGGCGCTGGATGGTCAACCCTGGCCCTGCGGGGCCGTGGCGACCGCGTGGCTCGTGCAAGCCACGCTCGGCAAGGCCGTGACGTGCATCCCGGCCGGGGCTGACGCCCACCGGCGCATCTTGGCCCGCTGCGCGACCCAAGATCACGGCGACCTTGCGGCCGCCATGATCCGCGCCGGCATTGCGGTCGCCTATCGGTATCGTGGCCGTCCGACAGAGCAGGCTTACGCAGATCTCGAAGAGCAAGCTCGAAAAGACCGTAAAGGCCTCTGGCAGAGCGAATTTGAAATGCCGTGGGAGTATCGTCAGCGTCGCCAGCAACGCCATTTCACAGGGTCAGATCAGCCCGATTAGAGTCATCGTCCCCAGCAAGAGAAACAGAAGCGACAGCAATGGAGCCGGGGGATGCAGCAGAAGTTTGACGTTCACCAGTTGCAGATTCGTGGAATGCCTGTGTGGATCTTCGCGCTTGGTTTCAGTGGTGGTTTCTATCGTTATGACCTTCGTGTGTTGGATATCGATGAGTCAGGCCAAGTCGTAGGGCTCGCGCGTTTGTTGGAATATCCTGTAGCGAGCAATCATGAATTCAGTGCCGTTGATGCCTTGCGGTTTCTGAAGACGCTTCAGGATGCCGTTCATGCCTATGACACCGTTGCAGAAGGCGAGGCAAAGCGCCTGGTTCAGACATAGGGCGCACTCGCAAGCGAGCCGGGCTCTATTCCGGCGTGACGCCTCCACCGAACCCCTGACGGGTTTCGTCCCATTCGGGTAACGATCCCTTGCGCGGCGCGGGACTGGACTTATGCCGCCACGACGGAAAGCTCCTCCAGCCGTGTCGTAAAGCGCGGCGAGCGTCGCTCGAAGCGCGCAGTCCAGACCTGCTTGATCCCCGCACTCACAATCTCCCGCATCTTTTGGGTTATGCGGTGACGGTTCTGACCTCCAGTTTCTGATAAGGCCGTTTATGGAACTGTGGCTGGTCTCTGTATGAGTAGCCCATGCGGACCGAAATGGACGATTGAGGGTAAGGGGCAGAATTAGGCCATAGTTCGGATATTGGCTAGCGAGGTCTGATACGCCTTCGGAGGACCAACGCATGCGCCCGTTGCATCAGATTTTACTCACTGCCGCTGCTGTCTGTGCCCTGACAAGCTCGGTTGCGCTGGCCGACGACAAGGACAAGGATAAGGGCCCATCCAACGGCAATGGCTACGCTAATGGCTGGTACAAGAACGGCAAAGCCGACGGCGGTGGTGGCAGCTACACTCCCGGTGGTGGAGGCGGCAACAAAGGCGCCCCCGGCCCGCTTGCCGGAGCGGGCCTGCCGTTCCTGCTGCTGGCCGGCGGCTACGCCCTGGTACGTCGCTACCGCAGCCACAAGCCAGCGGAATAGGCCGCAGATTGGCCCACAAGGCGGGACTGTGATGTCAAGCGGGGTGGGACCCTGCGCGGTCTCCGCCCGCGTGGGCGAACTGCCGAGAAGACGCTCTATGGAATAATGCCAGAGTGGTTGTCTCAGTTACTTCGCCATGTCTCATTTACTGAGCAAACGCCCGTTATCCTACAAGCGGAAGTTCCTCTAGACGTGTCGTATAGCGTGGCGACCTCCGCTCAAAACGCGCAGCCCACCTTTGCTTGATGCCGGCGCTTCCGGGAACGATAGCACCGCGGCCGAAGCGACGGTTAATGCTGTCCACGGCACCCATCAATTTCACAGATTGCTCCCGGTCTCTGGCTTCGAACAAAGGCCGCGGTGCATCCGCCGCCCGGATCAGATCGTCCATGATGATTCCGGCTTTCACAAAGCGATAGCCGTCCTTCCAGATCCGCCGCGCTCCGCGCTTGGCGGCTCCGATCAAATCCCGGGTGTCGTTCGAGGCCTCCGGCAGCTCGACGGTCGTCGAGGCTGAATAGCGCGGATCCGTGTTGAATGCCGACGTGTGCATGAAGACCGACACGTGCCCTGTCGCAAGCCCATGCCGGCGTAGCTTCTCCCCTGCCCTCGTGGCATAGGCAGATACCGCCTCGAGCATCTCCTCGAGTGCGGTAATCGGCGCTCCGAAGGATCGCGTCACGGCGCAGCCCTTTCGCTGTGGCGGAACCAGCTCAAGGGCGAGGCATGAGACGCCCCGGAGTTCGAAGACCGTCCGCTCTCCGATCACGGACAGAAGCTGGCGGGCCTCCCGAGGAGGGAGCGCCGCCAGGTCCGCGGCGGTCGTGACGCCGATCCGGGCCAGCTTGTAGGTTGAGGCCGAGCCGATCCCCCACACGTCCGACACCGCAACGCGAGGCAACCATGCCTCCCGCGCTGCCGGCATCGTCAGATCACAAATTCCATTCAATTCCGGGTTCTTCTTGGCAATGTGATTGGCGAGCTTCGCCAGGGTCTTCGTCGGGCCGAGCCCGACGCAAGTCGGGATCCCGGTCCACTGGCGAACCGTGGACCGCAGATCCCGCGCCATTGCCGGAAGATCCCGCCCGGTGAAACCGGACAGATCGAGAAAGCTTTCGTCGATCGAGTAGATTTCGACATCCGGCGTGAATGTCCGGTAGACGTCGTTCATGCGCGCCGACATGTCGCCGTAGAGCGTATAATTCGACGAGTAGACCATGACGCCCTCTCGCTTGCAGAGATCCGCGATCTTGAAGAAGGGCTCGCCCATCTTGATTCCGAGCGCCTTCGCCTCGCTTGTGCGGGCGACGGCGCAGCCGTCATTGTTCGACAGCACAATGACCGGCCGGGTATGCAAACGGGGATCAAACACGCGCTCGCATGAGCAATAGAAGCTGTTTCCGTCGATCAGGGCGAGGGTCCTGCTCATGAACGGCCCTTCCGCAGCATGTGAACATTGCAGCGGGCCACGCCCCAAATCTCGATTTCCGCCAACTCCGGTAGCGTGAAGGAGGGCAGGGCCTTGTTCTCGAAGACCAGGCGCGGCCGCCCGCCTTCGACCAGGAGCCGCTTTAACGATCGCTCGCCATTCACAATTGCCACGACCACATCATTGTGCCGTGGCTGCAAGCTCCGATCGACGACCAGGATATCCTTGTCGTAGATGCCTGCATCCTTCATGGACCATCCGGACACGCGCCATAGGAATGTCGCGGCCGGATTCCGGACCAGCAGCCGAGCGAGATCAATCCGCTCGTCTATGTAATCGTCCGCCGGCGACGGAAATCCCGCGCAAAGGCCTTCGATATAGAGAGGTACGACGACCTCAGCACCGAGAACGACCTTCGCAAGCATCGCCCGTCACCCGTTTTCCGCCAGGAGAACGAATGAAGAACATAAAAGTTTAGATTTCGTCAAACAGGGGATGTTGATGAATGTGGATTACTGAGCGTAAGCCGTTGCAGATCCGAATATTTCCGCCATTCTTTGAAAGGAGCGCGGCTGGGGCTTCGAAACTTCATAACAATGATTTGGTGCCGACGCTCCCATGAATAAGGATCAAGACAGCAGCCTGGAAAAGGTTCTGACGGCGAATTTGGGTCGCATCATCGACATGCTCAAATTCGCAGAGACGAAGAACGCAGCGCTCCTAACGTTCTCGTCCGCATGGGTCATCGCTCTCTTCACCTTCATCACGAGCGATAAAGTTGTGTCTGAGGCCGTAAAAACCAGTGCCAGCGCGGGACTGCCGTTCTTTCTTCTAGCAGTCATTATCACCTTGTTTTCATTCGTGCCTCAAACCGTTCTGATTAAGTTTTTCGGTAAACAATCCAAAGGGATTCCAAAGAAACATAAGGCGACCGCAACGCATAAGAACCTTATGTTCTTCGGAGATTTAAAGGCCATCTCTCCGGAGAGTGCAGCACGGGAGCTCCGCGGGCGCTACGTGCCTCCGGAAAATCGCGCCATCTCCGACGGCTTCGTTAGCGATATTTCCGTTCAAACTGTCGTCATCAGCACTATTGTTGAGCGGAAGTTTCGCCTTTTCGATTGGGCGATCTCGTCAGTGATAGTCGCCTTCCTCATGATGATAGTTGTTGTGCCTGCAATCATGTTTGCAGCCATTGTCTTGGAGCGCGCGAGTGGGCCTTAAGGATTTCAAAGAGGAGGTCTCGTCCGATGTCGAGACAATCCTAGGGAAAGACTTCAGAATCGAAGTCACAAATACGCAAAGCGTTCCTCACGCAAGTGATAGCGGTATCACATTCCCTAATCTGGATGAGAAGATACAGAAGTGTAAGATTATCGAAACAGCAGTCCTATACATCGATATTCGGCGGTCAACCGAACTAAACCTTGAGCATAAACCCCAAACGGTCGCTAAGCTATACTCCGCATTCGTCCGAGCAATGACCCAGTGTGCCACGTATTACAATGGACATGTCAGGGGTATCATTGGCGACAGGGTGATGGTGATTTTTAATCCTTCCACCTCGTTCACTGATGCTGTTGAAACTGCGATTCTGATGAATTCAGTCGCTCAGTACGTAATCAATAGGCATTTTACCAAAAACGAGGTTTCCTGTGGTATCGGGCTCGACTACGGCCGGATGCTTGCCACAAAGACGGGTATTAGACGCCATGGAGCGGAAAAGCACAATTATCGGTCATTAGTCTGGTTGGGTCGTCCAGCGAACGTCGCTTCAAAGCTGACTGACTTAGCAAATAAGACCAGCTACAAAACCGAACCTGTTGTACAAGAGGGCTTATATTATCCACTCACAGATCAGTGGTCTTGGATACAGCAAGATGTTCCTGATTTCTTTAAACGAGTAGAGCCTACTTACCTCAACAATCACCTTGTTCACATAAATAACTATTTCAGAGCATGTTGCCTCTCTCAAAAAACAACTGGGAGCTCGACGCCTCCGATATTGATGACTGAGGCTGTCTACAAAGGCTACAAAGCAGCCAACCCCAAGGCCGATACGATCGCAAATAATTGGTGGCGTTCCGTGTCAATTTCCGTGCCTGGCTATTCTGGAACAGTTTATGGTGGTGATGTAATCAAGAAAGCTTTTAAAGATCCGTAGAAGCTCTACGTCTCGTAAGGCTCCATTTGATTTTGGGCTCAAGAAACCTGAGCGGCGCCGTTGTGTCGGGTGCAGTCGGTCCCGTGCCCGGCCGCCGCTATGCTGGCACTCCTGCGGCTGCACTTTTTCCCACCCATCGGCCGGCACTCGATACCGCGTCCCGGCTAAAGCCCTCGCTATGCTGACGCTCCTGCGGGTGCCCTTCTTCTTCATTGCCTCTGGTGGGGAGCGAGGGCTCTGCCCTCCTCTCCCCAGCAACCCGTCGCGGCGGTGTCCCCATCCTTCGGCCTCAAGGCCTGCCAGGACCGCTCTACGGCGGCCAGGGAGCCGCTTCGCATCTCCCCGGTGGG
>NZ_JAIRBM010000022.1 GCF_020089865.1 Microvirga puerhi | reverse complement strand
CAAGCCCTTGCCGCGGGGTGGAGCAGCCCGGTAGCTCGTCAGGCTCATAACCTGAAGGTCACAGGTTCAAATCCTGTCCCCGCAACCAAGACAAAAAACCCCCCGCATGATGAGTGCGGGGGGTTTTAGGTTCCACATACACTCGTCATAAGGCCGGCTATCTCGACCGCCCTCGCCTTCTCTCGCTCGGCGGGAGAGCTGTCGCTGACCGTCGGCATGCGACGCCTCGTCTCTTGATGACTTTAGTCGCTTCAATTGACACCTCCGGAACAATCTCCTACGAGAATGAACGTTCATTCTCCGATTTTTGGCATGTCTCACCCCAATCTTCTCCCGCCGGCCGCCGTATCCAGCGAGCGTCAGATGCGTATTCTCGATGCCGCCGAGCGCTGCTTCGTACGTTCCGGCTTTCATCGAACCACGATGCAGGATGTAGCTGCCGAGGCTGAAATGAGCCCCGGAAATCTCTATCGCTACTTTCCATCCAAGGATGCCCTTGTGGTGGCTCTCGCGGAGCGCGATCGGGCCCGCATTGGGAATGATTTTGATTCGTTTTCGCAGTCGGCAGATTTCCTTGGAATCTTCAGGCATCTGGCACACAAGCATTTCGCCGAGGAGCCTCGAGAACGAGCGATCCTGTGTCTTGAGATCTGGGCGGAGGCTACCCGCAATAAGACCTTTGCCTCTCTCTCGGAGACCTTCGACAACGATATCTCTGGCCGTATGGTCGCACTGTTCCGCCAGGCGCAGGAACGGGGCGCAATCGCCGCAGACGTAGACTTGGGTAGCCTCGCATCCCTGGTTTCCATGGTCGCGGACGGCCTTTTCGTCCGGCGCGCCATCCTCTCGAGTTTCGATGCAGAACGCGAAGTCCGCACGCTGATGGCCGTCCTGGAGGCGGCCTTTGCGGGCAAGATCGATTTGAAGGCGTCACAACATCAATCACCTTCAGAGAAGCTCGAAAAGGTTATGTCATGATGCGCCGGCTTCTCTCCGTGGCGGTTGCCACTCTCCTCTGTTCTGCAGCTTGGGCCGCTGAAGGGCCAAAGACACCCTCGCCTGCTCCCGTTCCGAGCGTATCCGTCATGCAGGCCGTCACGAAAGAAATCGTCGAGCGTGCCGTTGTGACCGGAACGCTGGTCTCGCGGGAAGAGATCTTTGTCGCGCCCGAGCTGGAAGGCCCTCGCATCACGGAGATTTTGGTGGAAGAGGGCGAGGCCGTCGCCAAGGGCCAAGTCCTGGCCCGACTCTCCCGCGATCTCCTCGAAACTGAACTCGCCCAGAATAGTGCCAGTCTTGCCCGTGCCGAAGCGGCGATTGCCCAAGCGAACAGCCAGATCATTCAGGCGGAAGCTGCTCAAGTCGAAGCCACTCAAGCACTTGAGCGCACAAGAGCCCTCATCCGAGGCGGCAACACCACCGAGGTGCAACTCGAGCAGCGTGTCTCGGCAGCCAGGGCCGCCGAGGGCCGCCTTGCCGCCGCAAAGGACGGCCTGCGTATCGCCGACGCTGAAAAGCGTGCGGCGGAAGCTCAAAGCCGAGAAATCCAAGTGCGCCTCGGACGCACGGATATCAAAGCGCCCCAAGATGGTATCATCGCGCGCAAGAATGCGAAGATCGGCGCGACCGCGAGCTCTGCAGGAGATCCGTTGTTCCGGATCATCGCAAAGGGTGAGATCGAGCTCGAGGGTGAAGTCACGGAGACACAACTCGTGCGGATTCATGAAGGTGCGCCAGCGCAAGTCATGATCGATCGCGGGCGGACCATCGAAGGTCGTGTGCGCATCATTTCCCCCGAAGTGGATCGCACAACGCGCCTCGGTCGTGTGCGTATCGCCCTGCCTCGCGATTCGGCGCTGCGCATCGGAGCCTTCGCCCGAGGCTCCGTGGAGGTTGCAAGAGAGACTGGCCTAACGGTGCCGCTCAGCGCCATTCTCTATGATGCGAAGGGTCCGACGGTTCAGGTGGTCGTCAATGATCACGTTCAAACACGTCGCGTACGGACGGGTCTCTCGGCGCAGGGCGCGGCTCAAATCGAAGAAGGTGTCGTCTCGGGAGAGGCAGTGATCGCCCGTGCCGGCAGCTTTCTGCGCGACGGCGATGCAGTTCGTCCGGTGATCGTCGAGGCCACGCGGGCCGAAGGAGCGCTATAGATGCAGCTCGCCGTTTCTGCATGGGCGATCCGCAAGCCGATCCCCTCGATCGTCCTATTCATTGTCCTGATGATCCTGGGGGCGTTCAGCTTCCAGGGTCTTCCGATTACACGCTTTCCCAATATCGACGTACCGCTGGTAACCGTGGCCGTCACCCAGGCAGGCGCGGCGCCATCCGAACTGCAGAACCAGGTTACGAAGCGCGTCGAGGACTCGGTTGCCGGCGTCAATGGCGTAAAGCACATCACGTCAACCATCGCAGAAGGCTCCTCGATCACCACAATAGAATTCCGCCTTGAGATCGATTCCGACCGCGCAGTGAACGATGTGAAGGACGCGGTCGCCAAGATTCGTGCCGACCTTCCACGTACGATCGACGAGCCGGTGATCCAGCGCCTCGACGTCGCCGGTCTGCCGATCGTCACCTATGCGGCATCCGCCCCGGCAATGATGCCGGAGGAGCTTTCCTGGTTCGTGGATGACGTCGTAGCGCGCCAACTCCAGAGCGTTTCGGGCGTTGGTCGCGTCGAGCGCGTGGGCGGCGTGGAGAGGGAGATCCGCGTCGACCTGAAACTCGACCGCCTCCTATCCCTTGGCATCACTGCCGCTGACGTGAACCGGCAACTGCGTCTGACGAGCGTCGACCTGACCGGCGGCCGCGGCGAAGTGGGTGGTCAGGAGCAATCCGTCCGCACACTCGGAGCGGCCGAGACAATCGAAGATCTGGCGGCCACGAGTATCACCCTGCCCGGCAATCGCCGGGTGCGCCTCGACGAACTGGCGACGGTGACTGACGCTGCCGCCGAGCCGCGCACCTTCGCGCGGTTCAACGGCCAGCCGGTGGTCGCCTTTGCAGTAACCCGCTCTACGGGCGCCAGCGATGCGGTTGTCGGAAAGGCCGTTGCGGCGAAGATGGACGAATTGCGGCAGGCTCATCCGCAAGTGCGCTTCGATCTGATCGACGACACAGTCGAATACACAGTCGGCAATTACCACTCCGCCATGCAGACGCTCATCGAGGGAGCTGTCCTGGCAGTGATCGTAGTGTTCATCTTCCTGCGCGACTGGCGTGCTACGCTCATCGCATCTCTGGCACTGCCGCTCTCCGTACTGCCCACGTTCTGGATCATGAGCACGATGGGCTTCTCCCTGAACCTGGTGAGCCTCCTCGCCCTCACGCTCGTCACCGGCATTCTCGTGGACGACGCGATCGTCGAGATCGAGAACATCGTTCGCCATATGCATATGGGTAAGTCACCGTACCGTGCAGCGCTAGAGGCAGCGGACGAGATCGGGCTTGCGGTCATCGCGATCACCTTCACGATCGTAGCGGTATTCGCACCCGTGAGCTTCATGGGTGGCATTGCCGGCCAGTACTTCAAGCAGTTCGGCCTTACAGTCGGGGCTGCGGTCTTGATCTCCCTGCTCGTGGCGCGTCTCATCACGCCCATGCTGGCCGCCTATTTCCTGCGACCGCACAAGGCCGTCGAGGAGCGGGACGGCTTCATCATGCGGATCTACACTCGCCTCGTCGGCTGGTCGGTCCGCCACAAATACATCACCTTTGTGGTCGGCCTCGGTTTCTTCGGGGCATCGATCTGGTCGACGAATCTCCTGCCCTCCGCCTTCCTGCCCGAGGAGGACATTTCCCGCGCGCTCTTCGTAGCGGAGCTGCCGCCGGGGTCACTGCTGGCTGACACCGAGCAGATCACGGACTCGATCGCTGAACGCCTCCGAGCGATGCCTGAGGTCAAATCGGTCTTCGTCAATGGAGGCATGCAGCTGGGCGGCAAGAAGGAGGTGCGCCTCGCAACCTTCACGGTCAATCTCGCACCGAAGGAGGAGCGCAGTCTTCGTCAGCGTCAGATCGAGGGGCGGATCGTCCAGGAGTTCCGCGATATTCCGGATATTCGCTTCTTTCTTCTCAACGAAGGTGGCCAGCGTGGCTTGCAGTTGATCGTCAGCGGGCCGGATCAGGGCGTGGTGGTCGAGACCGCCGCAAAACTCCAGCGCGAAATGGCAACGATCCCGACGATCGAAAATCCGATCTCGACGGCGCCCCTCAACCGGCCCGAGATCCGTATCAGTCCGAAACCGGCTCTTGCAGCAGAGCTCGGCGTTTCGACAGACGTGTTAGCCGAGACGGTGCGCGTCGCCACCATCGGCGATGTGAGCGCCAATCTCGCCAAGTTCAATGCAGGAGACCGACAGATCCCGATCCGGGTCCAGCTGCCGGAGAATGTCCGCGGCCGGCGTGATCTTATCGACGTCCTCAAGGTACCGGCGAAGGGCGGAGCGGCCGTCCCGCTTTCTTCCGTCGCCGACATCACCTTCGCGCAGGGTCCCACCTCGATCGACCGCTATGACCGGGCGCTTCGGGTCGCTCTCGAAGCAGATATGCGCGGAACCGACGCCCTCGGAGAAGTGCTCGAGGCAATCTACAACCTTCCCACGGCCAAGAATCTGCCGCCGGGCGTCACGATCAAGCAGACAGGCGATGCCGAGGTCATGACGGAGGTGTTTACCTCCTTCGGGAAGGCGATGGGCGCTGGCATCATGATGGTGCTCGGCGTCTTGATCCTGCTCTTTGCGAACTTTCTGCAGCCGTTCACGATTCTTCTGTCGCTGCCGCTTTCTCTCGGCGGCGCGATCCTCGCCCTTGTGATCGTTCAGAAGGCGATCAGTCTGCCGGTCGTGATCGGATTCCTCATGCTGATGGGCATCGTGACGAAGAACGCCATCATGCTGGTCGATTTTGCCATTGAAGAAGTCGCCAAGGGAATCGACCGCAAGACCGCCATCATCGATGCCGGACGGAAGCGGGCACGGCCGATTGTCATGACGACCATCGCGATGGTCGCCGGCATGGTTCCAAGCGCCCTCGCGCTCGGTGCCGGCGGTGAATTCAGGGCTCCGATGGCGATCGCGGTGATCGGTGGCCTCATCGTATCGACACTGCTGTCTTTGGTGTTCGTGCCGGCCTTCTTCATTCTGATGGATGATCTGTCGCACCTTCTTGGCCGTATCTTCGGCCGTTTTGTAGGGCCACGCGACGAGCCGGAGGAGCATGTCGCCGACCTTCGGCCGAAGCATGGACATCGCGGCAGCGCCGATCTTGCCAAGTGGGCGGCAGAATAGGAGTTGCCGTGGCGCCGGCGAGATGAGATCGTCGTGTCGCTATGCACTCTCACCAAGTCCAGGCAGAAAAGCCCACGGACTGGAGATCGAGCCATGGAAGCGCTGGTACTGGAGCGCAAGGATGAGCTCGCGTTGCGGGACATTCCCCTTGAGGAGAGGCTTGGACCCAGGGACGTCCGGATTGCCCTGCGAACAGTCGGTGTCTGCGGCAGCGATGTGCATTATTACACTCATGGCGCAATCGGCCCCTTTGTGGTCCGAGAGCCGATGGTCCTTGGCCATGAGGCAGCGGGTGATGTCGTAGAGGTCGGCTCCGCAGTGACCGAGCTCAGTTCCGGTGATCGTGTCTGCATGGAGCCTGGTATTCCCGATCCTGCGAGCCGTGCATCGCGGCTCGGCAGGTATAACCTCGATCCTGCAGTGCGCTTCTGGGCGACGCCGCCTGTGCATGGTGTCCTTCGGCCCACGGTCGTTCACCCGGCGGATTTCACTTTCAAACTGCCGGAACACGTAAGCTATGCCGAGGGCGCGATGGTCGAGCCGCTTGCAGTAGGCATGCATGCGGCGACCAGGATACAGGTGCAGCCGGGAGATCTCGCCGTCGTCATCGGCGCAGGCCCCATCGGCATGGTGACGGTTCTGGCCGCTCTGGCCGCAGGTTGCGCGCGGGTCATCGTCAGCGACATCCATGATGCAAAGCTCGACTTGGCGCGCAGCCTTGGACCGGTCATCCCGGTCAATGTCCGCAGCCAGAAGCTAGCGGACGTCGTCAGGCAGGAGAGCGACGACTGGGGAGCGGATCTGATCTTCGAATGTTCTGGCCATGCAGCTGCCATGGCGGAGATGTTCGATCTGGTTTGCCCAGGTGGGAAGGTCGCTCTGGTGGGCATCCCGCTCCAGCCGTTCGCGTTCGACGTCAGCAAGGCACAGGTGAAGGAAGCGCGTGTCGAGAGCATCTTCCGCTATGCCCATGTCTATCCCCGCGCCGTAGCGATGATTGCCTCCGGCAAGATCGATGTAAAACCGCTCATTACCGATCGGTTCTCATTTAAGGATGCAATCGAAGCCTTCGACTTCGCCAAGGCGATGCCGCCCGCCTCCGTGAAGGTGCAGATCGACATGCCGAGCTGATACGATCCTCAGCTCAACCGTCCCTCCAGATAGCGCTGCAAGGTCGTGCGCGTTCCGTCGCGCCAGAGGCTTCGCAGCGCCGTCTCGAAATGGGCGCGAAACACGGCTGAGGCTGCGATATCCCCAAAGATGTCACGAAGCTCCAGGAATGCCTCCGGATTGTCGCGTGCTGCACCAGCGGCCTGTATCAATCGTGCCGCGTTGGGATCATCCAGCGTGAAGGCCGCGCCCTCATCCGTTGTCCCGGTGCAATAGCGGCACCATAGGGCGGATTCGAGCGCGAGCCCGATGACATCCTGGCCGGCTTTCAGCCGATCCCTGGTGGATGGGAGGATGAATTTCGGCTGCCGATTGGAGCCATCCTGCGCGAGACGAGGAATCGTATCCCCGACATCCGGATTGCTGAAGCGACGAGCGATCAAATCATAATAGTCCTGAAGGTCGATCCCAGGCACCGGCGGCACGCAGGGGACAATCTCTTCTCTCTCCACCTTGTCGAGGAAGCCGCGGACCAGCGGGTCGGCCATGGCGTCATGCACGAAGTGGATGCCAAGGAGAGCGGCTGGATAGGCAATAGCGGCGTGGCCGCCGTTGAGGATGCGGATCTTCATCAGCTCGAAGGCCGCGACGTCACGCGTAAAGGTGACATCCACTTCCTCCAAAGCCGGACGCCCAGCGGGGAAATGATCTTCAAGAACCCATTGCCGGAAGGGCTCACAAAAGACCGGCCAGTTGTCCTGGATCTCGAAGCGCTCCGCCAGCAGGCTTCGCTCACGATCACTCGTAGCGGGCGTAATGCGGTCCACCATACTGTTGGGAAAAGCCACATGCTCACGCACGAAGGCGGCAAGCTCCGGATCGACTAGATCGGCGAGGCCCGCAACCGCATTCATGGCTACGTGCCCATTGCCGGGAATGTTATCGCAGGACATGACAGTGAACGGCGCGAGACCGCGGTCACGGCGGCGTTTCAAGGCGCCCAGAAGAACGCCAAAGACGCCTTTGGGCGCATCAGGAAGCCGAGCGTCATGGACGATTTCCGGGTGCTCGGGATTGAAAGCACCGGTGGCGGGATCGATGCAATAGCCGCCCTCTGTGACGGTCAGCGACACGATCCGCAATCGGGGATCGTCGAGCGCCTCGACGATCGCTTTCCCATCGCCCCCAACTGACACGAAATCGACCATCGCGCCGGTGACACGGGCCCGGTGAGCGCTAGGCTCGAGCTCAACGACCGTGGTCAACCAGTCCTGCGGTTCGAGAGCCTTGCGCATGGCAGCATCGCCGGGCCGCACGCCTGCGCCAATCAATGCCCAGTCGAGATCCCGCCCCCTGTTGAACAGATCGTCCAGATACACGGCCTGATGCGACCGGTGAAAATTGCCGATCCCGATATGGAGAATGCCGGGACGCAGTGCTTGACGCTCATAGGCCGGCTTCTCCACGGTGGATGGAAGCGACGGAAGCGTTGCGAGATTCAGTGGCTGGCTCATGAGACTCCGACCTGATCACGAGAGCTGGGTGCGGCCAACAGAGGCCCTTTGCATCTCCGTAGACTTCATACCTCAAGCATCTCATTCGGGTGAAGTGTCCGGCCGGTATTGCCGATGATAAGATCGACGGCCTTGTCGGCTATGGCGAGAACTGGTGCATTCGTATTGCCACTCGGGATCGTCGGCATGATCGAGGCATCGATGATGCGAAGGCCCGTCACTCCTCTCACCTTGAGGTCCGGAGTGACCACCGCACCGGGGTCAGTCTCGCGACCCATCCGGCACGTCCCGACCGGGTGGTAATTCGTCTTCACGGTGCGCCGGCAATGGGCGGCCAGGGCCTCGTCCGTGGTGGCACCCGGTCCCGGAAAGAGTTCCCGTATCACCAGTTCCTTAACGGGTCTCGTCGCCAGGACCTCGCGAGCATATCGCAAGCCTGCAATGGTGACGTGCAGATCGCTCGGTTCGCCGAAGAACTGGGGATCGATCAGGGGTGCAGCCCTGGCATCGGCGGAGGCGAGACGCACGAATCCCCGCGCCTTCGGACGCAGGAGGCAGGGGTTGAGCGTCACGCCATGGGTGGGCTCGACGCCGGAGACATCGCGGTCGAGATAGACGGTCGGAACGCAATAGAGCTGGATCGTCGGGCGCGATCCGCCCTCGGGATCGATGAAAGCGCAGGCCTCCACACCCGTCGTTGTCACGGCTCCCGACTTGAAGAGGATATATTGCAACCCGTGCCTCACCATCGCGAGCCCGCGGTCCTGGCCGAAATAGCCATAGGCCCCGGATGTCGCGGCCACAATCGGAACCTCATGATGGTCCTGAAGATTGCGGCCAACGCCTGGCAGATCGATGAGTGTCTGGATGTCGTGCCGTGCCAATTCCTCCGCCGGGCCGATCCCGGAAAGCATCAGAAGCTTCGGAGTCATGTATGTCCCTGCCGACAGAATAACTTCTGCGTCGGCGAAGACCGTATCCGACCCGCTCGCCCCCTGGATCCGAGCGCCGACAGCGCGGTCCTTCTCAAAGAGGATTTGAGTTGCGATCGTACCCGTCACGACGCTGAGCCGAGGATGCTTCAAGACCGGACGAAGAAAGGCATCGACAGCACTGCACCGCCGCCGCGTTTCCCAATCGATCGTATGCTGCATGAATCCAACCCCGGCCTGCCGGGGGCCGTTGAAGTCGGGATTATAGTAAATTCCCCTCTCCTGCATCGCCTGTACGAACGCCCGGCTCATCGGGGCATACTGGCCCAGATGCGAGACCTTCAAGGGACCGCCGAGGCCATGATATGGACGGCCGAGGTGATCATTTCCTTCCTGCTTGATGAAATGCGGCAGGAGATCACGATGGCTCCAGCCCGCTCCTCCCAAGGCCTCGTCCCAATGGTCGTAGTCCTCGGACTGGCCACGGATATACACCATGGCATTGACGGCACTGCCGCCGCCGAGCACCCGCGCTTGCGGAACGATAGGCGCTCGCCCATCGAGCTGCGGCTGGGGAACCACATGATGCATGGTCAGATAGGTGTCCTTGGCCAGGAACTTCATGTATCCGGCCGGCATGGAAAGCACGCGGCTCGGATGGCGCGGTCCAGCCTCGACAAGCAGCACGCGCGCATCCTGCTCGGCGACAAGCCGGCTCGCTGCGACACAGCCGGCGCTTCCGCCTCCGATGATGATGTAATCGAACCGTCTCGAGGCCATGGCATCTCCTCGGGAACCTGGCACCGCCCACCGTCGGTCAGCTGGCTTTGCGGGTCGGCAGCCGGCGGAGATTGGCCAGAGGATGGCGCTGGATCCGCTCCATTGCAAAGCCATCGGTATCGAAGAGATGGCAGGTGACTGGATCGAGCTTGACCCTGACGATCTCATGGACGTTCGTCGGAATCTCGCCGTCAGCCTGGATGATCAGCATCGCACCGTCTGGAAGTCGCGTATAGAGGAAGGTCTCGCCACCAAGCCTCTCGACGACCATCACTTCCCCGCTGATCTCACCTTCCTGGGCAAGGCGCATATGCTCCGGGCGAACACCGAGTGTCACGGTGTCCCCTGCCCTCTGGGGCCCAGGCCGGACCGGGACCGCGATACTGGCACCGCTGGCC
This sequence comes from Microvirga puerhi, assembly GCF_020089865.1. GTDB lineage: Bacteria > Pseudomonadota > Alphaproteobacteria > Rhizobiales > Beijerinckiaceae > Microvirga > Microvirga puerhi. The sequence continues at coordinate 73,432 of NZ_JAIRBM010000022.1, read as the reverse complement.
AGCCGCACTGTCGTACCGGTCTCCTGAACCGCCGTGACAGTGGCCGGCAGGAAGTTCATTTTCGGGCTGCCGATGAAGCCAGCAACGAAAAGATTTCGCGGGTGATGGTAGAGTTCGAGCGGCGTGCCGGCCTGCTCTATCACGCCCCCCTGCAGCACTACGATCTTGTCGGCCATGGTCATCGCTTCCACCTGATCATGCGTCACGTAGATCATCGTGGCAGCCAGCTCATCGTGCAGGCGGGCGAGCTCGATGCGCATCTGGACGCGCAGCGCGGCATCGAGATTGGAAAGCGGCTCGTCGAAGAGAAAGACCTTGGGCTTGCGCACGATGGCCCGCCCGATCGCGACCCGCTGCCGCTGTCCGCCCGAAAGCTCCTTGGGTTTTCTTTCGAGAAGGTTGTCGAGATGCAGGATGCGGGCGGCCTCCGCGACCTTGGAGCGGCGCTCCTCTTTCGACGCGCCCGCCAATCTCAGGGAAAAGCCCATGTTGTCGGCAACCGACATATGTGGGTAGAGCGCATAGGACTGGAAGACCATGGCAAGGCCACGCTCGGAGGGCGGCACATCGTTGACGCGCTGTCCATCGATCAGGAGTTCGCCCGAAGTGATCTCTTCCAACCCCGCGATCATCCGCAGAAGTGTGGATTTTCCGCAACCGGAGGGCCCCACGAAGACGCAGAATTCGCGATCGTCGATCGACAGGTCGACACCCTTGATGACCTGCACGGCGCCGTAGTTCTTCTGAATGCCCTTGAGTGTGACCGTCGCCATGGTGCATCTCCCGATTACTTGACGGCCCCGAAAGTCAAGCCACGTACGAGCTGGCGTTGGCTCATCCAGCCGAAGACCAGAATGGGCGCGATCGCAATCGTTGAAGCTGCAGACAGCTTGGCCCAGAACAATCCCTCAGGAGCGGAAAAGGATGCGATGAAAGTGGTGAGTGGGGCCGCCTGCGACGTAGTGAGATTGAGGCTCCAGAATGCTTCGTTCCAGCACAGGATGATGGACAGCAGCGCCGTTGATGCGATGCCCGGCAACGACAGCGGCATCAGCAGCATCCAAACCTCCTGCTTGGGCTTTGCCCCATCCATTCGACCGGCTTCAAGGATGTCCTTCGGAACCTCCTTGAAGAAGGTGTAGAGCATCCACACCACGATCGGCAGATTCATGAGCGTGTAGACCAGGATGAGACCCCAGCGTGTATCGATTGCGCCACTGTCCCGGAACAAGAGGTAGATCGGGATCAGGACGCCGACGGCCGGCATCATCTTGGTGGAGAGCATCCACAGCAGCAGGTCCTTGGTCCGTTTGCCGGGGAAGAAGGCCATGGCGTAGGAAGCCGGAATAGCGATCAGCGTCGCCAGCAGCGTCGCGCCGACCGAGATCAGGACGCTGTTCAGCGCGAAATGGACATAGTCGGCGCGCTCGCGCACGGTGACGTAGTTCTCCAGCGTCGGGGTGAAGAAGAGTTTCGGCGGCGTTGCAATCGCCTCGACCTCGGTCTTGAAGCTCGTCAGGATCATCCAGAAAATGGGAAAGAAGATCACTCCTGCAGCCAACCATCCGACCACTGTAGCGATAAGTTTCTCGCGGGTTTTGGGATGCATGACCTGTCCTCAGTCGGCAATGTTCCGGGCGATGGAACGAACGAGAAAGACCGCGACGATATTGGCGAGGATGACGGCGATCACACCGGCTGCCGAGGCTCCTCCGACATCGTATTCGCGCAGGGCCCGGAGGTAGATCAGAAAGGCCAGATTGGTGGAGGCGAGGCCTGGACCGCCGGAGGTCGTCACATAGATCTCGGCGAAAACCGAGAGCAGGAAGATGGTCTCGATCATGATGACGACGCTGATCGCCCGGCCGAGATGCGGCAGGATGATGAAGAAGAACATCGCGAAGGGCCCGGCGCCGTCCATCCGCGCCGCCTCCTTCTGCTCACTGTCCAGCGACTGAATGGCCGTGAGCAGGATCAGGAGCGCAAAGGGAAGCCATTGCCACGCGACGATGATGATGATCGAGGTCAGGGGGAGGCTTCCGAAGAAGTCTATCACCGGAAGACCCAGAGACCGCGAGAAGAACGCGAACAATCCGTTGACCGGATGCATCAACATGTTCTTCCACACAAGCGCGCTGACCGTCGGCATGACGAAGAAAGGAGCGATCGCCAACAGACGCGCAACGCCTCGGCCGTAGAAGTCCTGATCGAACAGAACGGCCAGAAGCGTACCGAGCCCGACGGTGATCACCAATACCCAGAATACCAAGAGGATCGTGTTCAGCATCGCCGTCCAGAGAGACGGATCGGTCAGCAAATAGGTGTAATTCTCCAGCCCCGCGAAGCCGCCGACCGACGGATCCAGCAAGTTGTAGTATTGGAAGGAAAACCACAGCGTCATCGCCAGCGGTACGATCATCCATAGAAACAGGACGATCACCGAGGGGGCGATCAGCGGCAGGGTTTTGACAGTTCGTTGGCTGCGGCCGCCGATAGCAGCCGTCGCTCCCGAAACAGTGGCAGTCGTGGTCGTACTCGCCATGGTCGTCGTCCGCGGCTGGGGTGAGCAACCGGCGGGCCGTTCCGCCCGCCGGCCCTGCTTTAGCTCACTTTGGATAGCCGGCCTGCTTCATCGTTCGCTCAGTCGATCGCTGCGCCGTTTCCAGGGCCTGCTCCACGCTCACCTGACCTGCCAATGCGGCAGCGATCTGCTGGCCCACAGCCGTCCCGATGCCCTGGAACTCGGGAATGGCGACGTACTGGATTCCGATATAAGGCACGGGATCCTTGGTCGGTTTGGTGATGTCGGCATTGGCAACCGATTCATACACGACCTTCGCGAAGGGCGCGGCCTTGACGTATTCGGGGTTGTCATATGTAGATTTGCGCGTTCCGGGAGGGGCGGAAACCCATCCGACTTCGTTTCCGACGAGGGTGATGTAGTCTTTCGACGTCGCCCACTTCACGAATGATTTGGCGGCATCAACCTTCTTCGACGACGTCGGAATCGCGAGCGCCCAAGCCCAGAACCAGCCGGAGCCGTTGCTCGTGACTTCGACGGGAGCCGGCGCGAAAGCCGTCTTGTCCGCGACCTGGCTCTCCTTCGGATTGTAGATATAACCCGCAGCCGATGTGGCATCGACCCAGAGAGCGCAATGCCCTGTCGCGAACAGAGCACGGTTCTCATTGTGACCGTTCGCCGTCGCACCAGGAGGGCCATAGGCGTTCATGTTCTTAACGTAGTAGGTCACCGCGTTCTTCCACGGTTCGGTGGTAAGTTGCGGCTCCCATTTCTCGTTGAACCAGCGCCCACCGAAGGCGTTCACCATGGGGCCGATGAACGCCATGTTCTCGCCCCAGCCCGGCTTGCCGCGCTGGCAGAAGCCATATTGCTCCTTCGACTTGTCGGTCAGCTTGGCGGCGTACTCGGCAATCTGATCATAAGTCGGCTTATCAGGCATCTTGATACCAGCCTGATCGAACAGATCCTTGCGATAGAACGTGAAAGAACTCTCGGCATAGAACGGCACGGCGTAGAGCTTGCCGTTATACGAGAGACCATTCTTCACCGATGGAATGATGTCGGCGTAATCATAGTCATTGCCGAGATCATCCAATGGCACCAGCCAGTTCTGCTTTCCCCAGATTGGAGCCTCATAGGAGCCGATCGTGATGATGTCGAACTGTCCGCCCTTGGTCGCAATGTCGGTCGTCGCACGCTGGCGCAGTACGTTCTCCTCGAGCACGACCCAATTCAGCTTGTTGCCCGTCGCCTGCTCCCATTTTGGCGACAAGCGCTGCATGATGATCATGTCGGCATTATTGACAGTTGCGATCGTCAAGGTCTGACCCTGGGCGAGTGCCCAACCGGTACTCGAAAGCAAACCAACTACAGACAACAACGCAAGCCGATTGAACTGCATTGATTCCTCCCAAATAAATCACCACTAGTTATTATTGAGAATTGGAATGTTCTCATGTTGTTTACTAGTCGTCAATTATGTTCGTCAGCAACGAATAAGCTTTAGTCAGGACAACAATCCTTTTGAGTGCTAGCCTCATGATTTCGCGCGCGCCTTCGACCTAAGAGGGATTGCCAAAGACTCGGCCCGTTCCAGATATGACCACCGCTCGGTGGTGAAGAAGAATTTCGAGATGCCGTTTCCGCTTAAGATTCGGCTACTCCGAAGCATCAGGATCTTGATCTAAAGCAAAGCATGACTCAGTTATCGATGCTGAACTGCGGACGCGTAATGCCTAACCTGTTTCACCTCATTCCGGTCCGACCGACAGCGGCAGGAGAGGCTGCGTCTTGTGAACCGTGGCGCTGAAGCCGAAGCGCGAGCGCAAGACGATCGACTATGCGACCCTGAGCAACGGGAGAAGCTCATGTTCAGGCATATTCTGATCCCAACCGACGGATCTCCCTTATCCGGAGAAGCCATCGCCTACGGGGTAAAGCTGGCATCCGGCACCAGCATCAGGATCACGTTTCTGACCGTGACAGAGCCATTTCACACCTTCTCATTTGAAGCCGCACAACTGCAGGAAACCGAGGCCAGCTATCGCGATGCCTTGAATCGCGAGGCAGCGCGCCGCCTGGAAGAGGCCGAAAAGGCTGCCACAAGTGCACAGGTTTCCTGCGGCGCCCTTCATGCGGAAGATGACCAGCCCTACGAGGCCATTATCCGTACAGCGAAAGAGAAGGGTTGCGATCTCATACTGATGGCATCGCATGGCCGTCGCGGCATCTCAGCTCTCGTCCTGGGAAGCGAGACCGTCAAGGTCCTGACCCATTCCAGCATCCCTGTGCTGGTCTATCGCACGCCAGGTAAAGCCACTGACCAGGTTCTGGCGCAACAATACGAAACCGAGAAACGACAACTGTCCGAACAACTCCCCTAGCCGCGATATCGTCCATGAACTCGCGGGAACATCACCTGGTCGCGCCGACAGGATGCGCCTGTTGAAGTCGGCGGGTGAGTACGACACCGCTCGCATGAAATCCGGTCTGTGCAAGAATTTCCGCGTCACCGGGGGCTATCATTTCATGCGGGAGATCCATGAGGATCGCACTGCTGCCAAGCTCGTCCGCAAGGCCCTCCGCAAAATTGATGATCGCTTTCGGGAGGGTGGCTCCAGGCAGGCGACCGATGACCACGTCGCTGATCCACAGAACGGCGCCCCCGGCGACTGCCTCGGCAACTCTATAGGAGAATATTGCGTGGCAGCAGCCGCGCTGATCCTGAACGGCCACAAGTCCACCGACACGACGCGGAAGACGCGCCGCCTGACGAACGAAACGCTGCCAAGCCTTCCACGTGACATTCGGGTGCAGGAGACTAATCAGCGCGTAGATCCGATCCGCGTTGGAGCGTCCGATCCGCTCGACCTGATAGATCTCCGAAATCATGAACGCGGATCCTTCCCTTCGCTGCAACATAACGCTGGCTTTCAGGGCCGGCATTGATGCGTGTCAAACAACGGCAGATCTGATAGGGTTGGATCCTTTCCGGGAGGAGACCGATGGTTTCCGTCTCTCCTTGTCCGCATGGATATCCGGGCGAAGCCTGTATCGTTTGCAAGGTCCGCCACATCAGTGTCTGCGCCGCCCTGTCAGCCACCGAGCTTTCCGCGTTGGACGAGCTCGCCCAGCATGTGCGCTTTTCGCAAAGAGAGACGATTTTCCTCCAGGGCGCCGATGCGGATTGGGTCTACAACATCACGGGCGGGGTCGCGCGGCTCTACACGCTTCTCCCCGATGGTCGGCGCCAGATCGTGGGTTTTGCTCTGCCTGGCGACTTTCTGGGACTTGCGATGGGCAAGACACATCCCTTTGGGGCGGATGCCATCGAGCAAGTCTCGGCCTGCCGTTTCTCGCGCACTGCATTCTCATTATTGATCGACCGAAAGCCGCATTTGCTCCGGCGGCTCCATGAATTCGCCACGCACGAACTGAGCTTGGCCCAGGATCAGATGACCCTCTTAGGTCGCCGCACCGCGGAGGAAAAGGTCATCATGTTCCTACTGGGTATGCGCGAGCGCTGGACTAGGCTGGGATCGGCTTCGGTGACCGTCCACCTTCCCATGAGTCGGCAGGACATGGCGGATTTTCTTGGCCTTAGCCTCGAGACCGTCAGCAGAACTCTGAACAGGCTCGCTCGGGAGAAAGTTATCATCCTCGTTCCGGACGGTGTGCGCATCACGGATCTGGAACGCTTGATTAGACCGGTCGCAGCCTAGCCTCTTCGCCAACACAGAACCAGGCCACGACCTATATGGAACTCGATCAGCCTCTCAAGGGCTCATTCCCCGTCAGCGCTCGAGTGTCTTCAGATAGGCAACCACATCATTGATCTGCGCTGGGTCCAGCCGGAATTCCGGCATAGTAGGATGCCCTGTCGTGATGCCCTCGGCCAGCGCCTCCGCCAGATCCTCAACGGGATAGCGCTCGTGAAGCGTGCGAAAGGGCGGCGCGATGGCCAGCGGGCTCTCGCCGACCCGGCCGATGGCATGGCAGCCTGCGCAATTCGTCTGCACAAACACCCTTCCGCGTTCTGCACGCCCCTCCTGAGCGGGCGAAGGCTGGGAAAGCAGCAGCAGAACGATCGAAAGCGCAAGGCGCATCATGGCTTAGGGCTCCACCAGATCCTTCACGAAAGGCTTCGCACTGACGACCTTGAAAGTATTGACGTCCCCTTCCGCGTCACGGATCGACACATATTCCCCAACGAGAAAGGTATGAGTGCCGAGGCGATATCCGGCCTCGTCGTCGTCCATGCGGTCTCGGTTGTAATCGATCACCCAGGTCGCTCCGCCTGCTCCGCCTGGGCGGTGGACCAGCAGCCCGATCTGATCCCGCTCCCCGAGCCAGAACCGACGGACGTGGCAGTGGGCTCGCTTGCTACGCCATTCCTCCTGGTCGAGATGACCGGCGGCATCGAGGGGCGCCGTGATTTCGTAGCCGTGAAACGCGCTTCCCTCGGGAAAGTCGCGGGTTCGCGCCAAGTGCAAGGTGATGTGCTGGAGCATGGGTCCTCTCCGTCGCCGATCCGGCGTTCAGCTATCAATGCCCAACCCTAGCCTTCATTTGCTTGCCGAGCGTTGATGCGGATCAAATGCGGCCGAGGTGTATGATAGATTCTGCCCAACCAGAGGAGGCCAAGAAGGACGAGCCCCGGTTTCAGCGCTCTTCCAAAGCTCGTCGCAGGCGGCGGATGACGACCTGCCTCGCTCTTTCGTCCGCAGTCTTGCCGACCGCGTCGCTGATATCGAGGAGGAGACTGGAAAGCTCGTTGTGCCAATCGAGGCGGCCCGCAGCCGCCGGCGCCATACGACCAGGCTTCTCCGTTTCAATCGTCCTTGCTCCGGCTGGCGTCAACTCGAAGGCGCTGTCGAGGTTCGGAATGACGACCTGCCCTTCCCTCACGACCGGAGCGAGACGCCGTGACAGGCCCTCAAGGGAATCCTCCTCGCCGTGGACGAGAAAGACATTGTGCGAGATTGGCATGCGCTCCCGGACCCAGGCGGCCAGCTCAGGGCCATCAGCATGTCCGGAATAAAGATCCAGGGAACGGATTCGAGCGCGGACCTGAATCTCCTCCCCCATGAGCCTGACCCTCGAAGCGCCGTCCTGGAGGATCCTTCCGAGTGTTCCCTGCGCCTGGTAGCCGACCAGCAGAACGGTTGCCTCATCACGCCAGAGCCACGCCTTCAGATGGTGGCGAATGCGTCCCGCCTCGCACATCCCGCTCGCCGCGATGACGATGTAGAAACTTCGGATCCGATCAATGGCCTTGCTCTGCTCCACAGATTCCGTAAAGCGCACTTGAGGAGCATTCAGAGCCTGCTTGAGCGCTGCCCCCTCCTCCAGTTCACCCGCGTGGCTTTCAAAGATCGCACTGGCGCGAGTGGCTAGAGGCGAGTCGATAAAGATCGGCAGCGTTGGAATCTTGCCGTCATTCATCAGACCGACCAGATCGACAAGGAGTTCCTGGGTTCGCTCGACGGCGAAAGATGGGATGAGCAGAGCACCGGTCGATCGGAGAGCAGACTGCACCTCCTTGCAAAGAAGCTGCCGCCGTCGCTCCGGAGAGGCATCCAACCGGTCCGTATCCCCGTATGTCGATTCACAGACCACGTAGTCGACCTCACGGGGAGCATCCGGGTCGAACTGCAGAAGCTTGGAATCAGGTCCAAGATCTCCGGAAAAGAGCAATCGTGTCGGTTGATCCCTGCCCTGCTCGGTAACCTCCACCTCGACTGAAGCCGATCCGAGAAGGTGCCCGGCATTCCAAAACCTGACGCGAATACCGTCGGCGACCTGCATCCAGGCGTGATAGGCAACCGGCCTGAATTGCGTGAGGCAGGCGGTGGCATCCTCGGCGGTATAAATCGGCTCGACCTCCGCCCGGCCGCGGCGAATATTGCGTCGATTGAGCTGCTCCACCTCCATTTCCTGGATATGGCCTGAGTCCGGAAGCATGACAGAGCAGAGATCTACGGTCGCTTTCGTGGCGAAGATTGGTCCGCCGAAGCCATCCTTCACGAGTTTTGGCAACAATCCGCTGTGATCGATGTGAGCATGCGTGAGAACGACCGCGTGGAGTGCGGCCGGTTGGAAAGGAAAGGCCCGATAGTTGAGCTCCCGCTCGGTCTTGGACCCCTGAAACATACCGCAATCGATAAGAATACGGGCCCGATCCGTCTCCAGAGCGAAGCATGATCCCGTCACGGTCTGGGCAGCTCCGTGAAATCTCAAACGCAGCGTCATATGGCGAATCCTCGTACGAACGGCCCAGCTACCCTACATAAATCGACATGGAGTTGCACTTGAGTGAAATCAAAGCCGGCCGAGAGGAGATCCGATAGAACCTTTTCGAACGGCCTGAGCATAGGAGGAGAGATTGCTTCAGAATATCCGCAGTATCCTGATCGGTCTCACGGAGGAGGGAGACGAAAGAGAGACTTCCTCTGCCTTGACCTACGGCCTCGGCTTGGCACGAGAGGCAGATGCCCACGTAACCGTCCAGGCAGCCTCACTGAAGCTCGTCATGACGCACGCCTTCGTCAGCCACGTGGCTGCAGGGCTGGTCGCTGCCGAGAACCGACGGCTTGACGCTCTTGCTGCGGCCGTCGCCGACACGGCACGGCAGGCAGCCGCCACCTCGGGCTTGGCCTGCACCGTCGAAGCGCCGCAGCTTGCTTACCCGAATCTGATCCGGAGTTTCACGTCCCTCGCACGCATGCACGACCTCACGGTTCTAGATGCGGAACCCGTCGCGCTTGCCGTCGACAGAGGCCTCATCGAGGCCATTCTGACCGGCAGCGGGCGCCCCCTCGTGGTCGTTCCTCCCGGGTTCGACAAATTCCGGATGGACCGTGTCATCGTGGCATGGGACGGCAGTGCCAAGGCGGCACGGGCCCTGAACGACGCCCTCCCGTTTCTGCGTGCAGCCGGACAAGTCGATCTCGTGAGCATCACGGGAGAGAAGGATCTGCGTGAATCCATTCCAGGCGCCGACATTGCGCCCCACCTCGCGCGACACGGGATCAACGCCACTGTCCTGGATCTGCCGGCCTTGGATAGGGACGTGGCCGAGACCTTACGCAACCACGCCACGTTGAGCCGCAGCAGCATGATCGTGATGGGGGCCTTCGTGCATTCCCGTCTGCGTCAGTTCGTTCTCGGCGGAACGACGCAGTCGCTCCTTCATAGCAGTCCCGTACCACTCCTCCTGTCGTATTGATCCGCCGAAGGTAAACGTCTTCTTTGGTGAGAGAGCATCTCGCAGCCACACGGGATAGCCCACGACCGCCCGCTTGTACTAGGCCCAGGCTTCCGGAACGCCAGATACGCTCAACCGATCCAACCTGCATCTCCGCTCGGAAGTGCAGGTTCCGGACCCCTTCAGAACCGGCTCAGTCTGTACCTGGGGTTCGGCTCCAGTGCTCACTGGAGCCTGTCTCTGTTACTTGGCCTTGGAGGGAGCATTCGCGGAGGCGCTCGTCTTCTCACCTTGGCCGCTGCGTCCCTGGATCTGAACCCGGGTCGACTGTTCCTGGGCTTTGCTCTTGGGAATGCTGACTGTGAGAACGCCATTGTCGAACGTGGCGTGAACTTGGTTAGGGCTCACGGCAAAGGGTAGCCGCAAGGAGCGCTGGAAGCTTCCATAGGAACGCTCGACGAAATGGAAACTCTCCTTCTCGTCCTTCTTCTCGAAGCGCTTTTCTCCACGAATGGTCAAGACGCCGTTGTCGAGCGTAATGTCCACATCCTCAGGTGCCACCCCGGGAAGCTCCGCCGTGACGCGGAGGTCGTCCGCAGTTTCGGATACATTGATGTGGGCGGGAACGAAGCCGAGATCCCCGTTCTCGCTTGGACCAGTGGCGGAACCACGCAATACATCGTCGAACAGACGATTCATCTCTCGATGGAGTGAAAGGAAAGGATCACCGCGTCCACCTGCATAGAAGGGTGTTAATGGGTTACGAGCCATTGCATATACCTCCTCGGTCGGTCGGCTCCAGAACGGCGCCGTTCGGCTGTTTGCTCTGCCGAAGCGTGTGGCACTTCATGGCGAAGGCCGTCCTTTTCATCATCTGCTCTCAGAGCGCTATTCGACTTTGACTTTGGTCAAAGAAATGGCCCGATTGGCGCGGTAGGTTTTGCTCACGGTCTTGGATCCGAAGATAGCCGCGTCATGCGCACGCTATGGGACCGCCAAGCTTCGCTGTCCGCGTCCCGATCCTGCTCACAAGAACCGGGAGGAACTCCGAATGACGATAAATGCCTTCGCAAGAAGGATGTCTGTGCCACGGCCTCGAACGCCTTGGTATCCGGACGATCTGCTTCTGCAAATTCAGCAGACACTCGGCGCCCTGGCGGATATCGAATTTCGCTATGAAACCGAACGCCAGCGCCTTCAGGCATCGGATGAGAACGGCCAAGTCTGCAGCCGTTTGGCCGAAGAACTGGAACGTCGCTATCAAGCAGAGCGCGAACCCTGCATCCGGTCGCTGACCGACCTGCAGGAGTGCCTGACCAATGTCATGGGACTTCAGGCGCCAGGCGCGATCGGCTGATGCACGGAATGGTGCTGAAGGCCATTCGGACGCCATTGGTTTTGATGGATATGCCTGAGCTTCGCCCCGCCCGGGGCGAAGTCCGATTGCGCGTCGAAGCCTGCGCCGTCTGTCGAACGGATCTCCATGTCGTAGATGGCGACCTCCCGACTCCCAAGCTTCCTCTTATTCCGGGCCATGAGATCGTTGGAATTGTAGATGCCGTAGGCGATGAGGTTATGGGCCTAAGCATCGGCGACCGGGTCGGCGTTCCATGGCTTGGTCACACCTGCGGACATTGCCGCTATTGTCTGTCGGGACACGAGAACCTTTGCGACGCACCGCTCTTCACCGGCTATACCCGTGACGGCGGCTACGCCACTCACGTCGTGGCGGATTCCGCTTACGTCTTCCGGCTCGATGGGTTCTCCGATCCCGTGGCGACGGCGCCCCTGATGTGCGCAGGTCTGATCGGATGGCGCTCCCTCGTTGCAGCCGGTGACGGAGAAACGGTCGGGCTTTATGGATTTGGAGCAGCCGCTCATATCATCATGCAGGTCTGCCGATGGCAGGGACGCCGAGTCTTCGCGTTCACGCGACCGTCTGACGAGACCGCGCAAAACTTCGCTCGCTCTCTCGGCGCGGACTGGGCTGGGGGCTCGGATCAAATGCCGCCGGAACTTCTCGCTGCTGCCATCATCTTCGCACCTGTCGGCGCCCTCATTCCGGCAGCCCTGCGAGCTGTGAGGAAGGGAGGACGGGTCGTGTGCGGCGGGATCCATATGAGCGATATTCCGAGCTTTCCCTACCGCATTCTGTGGGAGGAGAGGCAGATCGTCTCCGTCGCCAACCTCACTCGCCGCGACGCGACCGAGTTCCTTGAAATCGCTCCACGGGCCGGGGTCAAAAGCAAGACAATCCAATACCCGCTCAATGCTGCCAACGAAGCACTGGCGGACCTTCGCGAAGGATACCTCGAGGGTGCTGCTGTGCTTATTCCCTAGGAAGATCTCCCGAAGACATCTGCCCGCTCAGGATCGTTTGTGCCTCTGTTGGGTCCTCGCTGCTTCCGGCTGCGTATAGATGGCCATAATCCTCGTCATTTCATCATTGTAGTCCCGAACGGTCTCGCCGGCCCAGCGGGCCTGGAGGGTCATGGCATCCATGAGATTTTTGCAGGAAGCGATCTGCTGCGCGACGGTTCCGTCCTTTTCGAGGCGATGGGCAAGGAACTCGATAATTTCCCTTTGGCATTCGGCGGATGCCTTCAGCCAGGAATCCATACCGACGAAAAGCGCATGGCCATTCTCGGCTGCGAGCGTATTGAACGCCGCTGCGCTGCGGGCAGGATCGGCCGCCGATGATTTCTGTGCGGTCATGGGGATCTCCTCGTATCGCGTTTGGACGGAAATTCGAGTGCCGCGTAAAAATTCGGGCAGGCAGACGCACGAACTGGAGACGCAAACTGCTACCGGGAAAGTTGAAGCCAAGCTCCGGCAGCCATAGCGCAGCTTCCACTAGCCTCGAAGGCGATACCGAAACGAACCGGAAAACTTCAGAGCTCGGCGTGCCAGAAGAATCGGACCCTCGAAGCCCGTACGCCGACAGTAGCGACAATGTAGACTACAATATGAACGCCGACGCCGATTTTTCAGTTATCATAGAGAGAAATCGTCGACGATTTGATCCGAGAACACTCATATGCCTGACGCATTGCGGGTGAGCTGTGCGTTCGAAATATCTGGGAAGTTCCACCTCGGCAGGAACAGGCGTCTCAGCACGTCAGGATCTTTTGCCGAAACTTGAGAAGATCTTGATTCAAGACAAGGTGGTCATGAGAGGCGTCCGGCACACTTGAAGTGATTGTTGCGCTGAGATCCGGTCTCCTCGGAGTTTGAGATGCGATCTTTCCATTCGAATAGTCGCGAAAACGACATTGGTACGACCATCGTTCCCGATCCGCCTGCGCCGTCCGGTAAGGCAAGGCTGGAGGTATCCAGACCGGCGGTCATAGCGGATGGAATACGTAAGGGGGCTGAGCTCCATCACCTCCGGAAGGTCCTCGATCATATTGCCTATGCAGGATTGGCGCGCCTGACGAGCGGATTGTCGCCGGCATCACTGATAGAAGCCTATACCGATTGGGCCTTACATTTGTCGAATTCTCCCGGCAAACGGGTCGAGCTTGCCATCAAAGCCGCTCGAAAATGGACGCGATTGTCGCGATTTGCTTACCGCTCTGCGCTGGAGGGAGGAACCTCGGAAGCATGCATCACTCCACCGGCACATGACCTTCGCTTCGCTAGCCCGGAATGGCAACGGTGGCCCTACAATGTGATCTATCAGGCGTTCTTGCTGCAGGAAGAATGGTGGCACAACGCAACGACGGATGTGGGGGGCGTCACGAGTCAGCACGAGGCCGTTGTTGAATTCGTCGCACGGCAGTTTCTCGATATGGTTTCGCCGTCAAATGCGCTTTTATTGAATCCTGTGATCCAGCACCGGATCATGGAAACGGGTGGGCGGAACCTACTCGATGGATTTCGCAATTTTCTCGACGACTGGGACCGTGTTGTTCACAACAAGCCTCCTGCCGGTGCGGAGGCGTTCCGCGTTGGCCGCGATGTCGCCGTAACGCCAGGCAAGGTGATCTACCGCAACCGCCTGATGGAACTGATCCAGTACGCGCCGACGACCGATAAGGTCAGACCAGAGCCAGTTTTAATCGTGCCGGCTTGGATCATGAAGTATTATATCCTCGACCTTTCCCCGGAGAATTCGCTGGTTCGCTACCTGAACAGTCGCGGTTTCACGGTCTTTATCGTCTCCTGGAAGAACCCGACCATCGAGGACTCGGATATCGGACTGGATGACTATCGCACTCTTGGCATCATGGCCGCGCTCGATGCTCTGAATGCCGTAGTGCCCGGCGCACCGATCCATGCAGTCGGATACTGTCTCGGCGGCACCCTCCTCGCCATCGCCGCCGCAGCCATGGCATGTGATGACGACGAGCGTCTCAAGACTGTCACCTTGCTTGCCGCTCAGGTGGATTTCCGTGAGGCCGGTGAGCTCACACTCTTCGTCAATGAAAGTCAGATTCATTTCCTCGAAGACATGATGCACAGCCAAGGCTATCTGGACGCCCGCCAGATGGCCGGGGCATTCCAGCTGTTGCGCCCCAACGACCTCATCTGGTCGCGGGTTGTCAGACACTACCTTATGGGCGAGCGTACTCCCATAAACGATTTGATGGCTTGGAATGCCGACACAACACGAATGCCGTATCGAATGCATTCGGAGTATCTCAGGAGCCTTTTCCTTAATAACGACCTTGCCGAAGGCCGCTTTCTGGTCGGCGGCAGACCGATTACGGTGAGAGACATACGTGTCCCGATCTTTGCCGTCGGAACGGAGCGCGATCATGTCGCTCCCTGGCACTCCGCCTTCAAGATTCATCTCTTGACCGATACCGACATCACATTTCTGCTCACCACCGGCGGCCACAATGCCGGGATTGTGTCCAGCTCCACGCATTCCAATGCAAGCTTCCAGATCCTGACGAAAGCGGCCGGAGACGCCTATCTCGATCCGGACAATTGGGCCAAGATCGCGCCTCGCCTCGACGGATCGTGGTGGCCCGCATGGGCCGACTGGCTCGCCCTCCATTCCAGCGCACCTGTGTCCCCACCGGAAATGGGGGCACCGGAACTCGGATACGCAATTGTCACAGACGCACCCGGGACCTACGTCCTGCAAACCTAAGGTGTGACCATCGTCTTAAGAACACCATCACGGTGGCTGGCAAAGCGGCCAGTGACCCTTTCGGCAACGCCAATGAGTCACCAAAGGCATCCTTAGACAATCTGCGGTTCACCGGCCTTGACCTTACCACCGTGGGAACCTGCACATTTCCTGCGATTGCCGTAGGAGTATCCGAGACCGCCATGAATCATGACCAGACCGCGAACGCGAGCAAACGACAGAGCCATTCACATCATCATGCTCACGACGCTCATGCCGAACATCCTCAGGCGTCTCCCGGCTTGATGGGGGCCGTGAAGGACCCTGTCTGTGGAATGACGGTCGACCCGCATACCACCCCGCATCGTGCGCGGTACCAGGGCAGACCATATTACTTCTGTTCCTCCGGCTGTCAGACAAAGTTCACAGCCGAGCCCGCAAAATATACAAGTCCAGCGATAGCGGGTAACGCGGAGACCGCTTCCCAAGACGCGATCTACACCTGTCCGATGCACCCCCAGATCCGGCAGGTCGGTCCAGGCTCGTGCCCGATCTGCGGCATGGCACTCGAACCGGTTCTCGCCTCTGCCGAGACTGGTCCCAGCCACGAACTTGCCGACATGACGCGCCGGTTTTGGATCGGCCTGGCTCTTGCCGCTCCGGTGTTCGTGCTGGAGATGGGCAGTCATCTGACAGATCTCGGCCATATCGTCAGTCAACGGGCGTCGAACTGGATCCAACTGCTTTTGGCGACCCCGGTTGTGCTCTGGGCGGGCTGGCCGTTTTTCGTGCGTGGATGGCAATCGCTGGTGAGCAGGAACCTGAACATGTTCACCCTGATCGCCATGGGCACGGGCGTCGCCTGGATCTACAGCGTCGTCGCAACCCTGGCACCCGGCATGTTCCCTGCAGCGTTTCGCGGCCATGACGGTACGGTCGCGGTCTATTTCGAGGCCGCCGCCGTCATCACCGTGCTCGTCCTGCTGGGACAGGTCCTGGAGCTGCGCGCTCGCGAGACAACGAGCGGCGCCATCCGGGCGCTGCTCGATCTGGCGCCGAAGACGGCTCGGAAGATCTTGGCTGACGGCACGGAACAGGAGGTCCAGCTCGACACCGTTCAGGTTGGGGACCGCCTCCGGGTGCGGCCGGGCGAGAAGGTGCCGGTCGACGGCGTCGTTGTCGAGGGGCGCAGCGCGGTGGATGAGTCCATGGTCACCGGCGAGTCGATGCCGGTCACCAAGGAGGTCGGCGCTAAGGCGATCGGCGGCACCATGAACCAGTCGGGCGGACTGGTGATCGAGGCCGAAAGGGTCGGGCGCGACACCGTGCTGTCGCAGATCGTGCGGCTTGTGGCCGAGGCCCAGCGCAGCCGCGCCCCAATCCAGCGCCTAGCCGACCAAGTCTCAGGCTATTTCGTACCTACCGTGATCGGCGTGGCAGTGCTGGCCTTCATCGCCTGGGCGATCTGGGGACCGGAGCCGCGCTTCTCGTACGGATTGGTGGCGGCGGTGGCAGTGCTGATCATCGCCTGTCCCTGTGCGCTCGGACTCGCGACCCCGATGTCGATCATGGTCGGCGTCGGGCGGGGAGCGCAGGCCGGAGTGCTGATCAAAAACGCAGAGGCACTGGAGCACATGGAGAGGGTCGACACCCTCGTGGTCGACAAGACCGGGACGCTCACCGAGGGCAAGCCGGCCGTCACTTCCATCGTGCTGGCCGCCGGCTTTACCGAAGCCGATGTTCTGCGCCTGTCCGCCAGCGTCGAGCGGGCAAGTGAACATCCGCTGGCAGTCGCCATCGTTGCCGCAGCCGAGAAGCGGGGTATCGCGACCGCCTCCGTCACGGACTTCGACTCTCCCACGGGCAAGGGCGCGCTGGGCACGGTCGAGGGCCGCCGCGTCGTCCTCGGCAACAAGGCCTTCCTGGCCGAGCATGGCATTGACGTGGCTTCCCTGGCCGAGCAGGCCGACAGGCTTCGCGCGGACGGTGCAACAGCGATCTTCGCCGGCATCGATGGTCGGGTGGCCGGCGCCATCGCGATTGCCGATCCGGTGAAGCCTTCGACACCGGAGGCGCTCGCCGCCTTGAAGGCCGAGGGCGTGCATGTCGTGATGCTCACCGGCGACAACTGGACCACCGCGAAGGCGGTCGCGCAGCGGCTCGGAATCGACGAGGTAGAAGCGGAGGTCCTGCCGGATCAGAAGAGCGCCGTCGTCCAGCGGTACAAGGCGGCCGGTCGTGTGGTCGCGATGGCCGGCGACGGCGTGAACGACGCCCCTGCCCTGGCGGCCGCCGACGTCGGGATCGCCATGGGAACAGGCACCGATGTGGCCATGGAAAGCGCCGGCGTGACCCTCCTCAAGGGCGATCTGACGGGGATTGTGCGGGCACAGCGGCTGTCACGGGCCACCATGCGCAACATTCGCCAGAACCTGTTCTTCGCCTTCGTCTACAACGCCCTTGGGGTGCCGGTGGCGGCAGGCATACTCTATCCGTTCTTCGGGATACTGCTCTCGCCGATCATTGCCGCGGCGGCCATGGCCCTTTCCTCCGTCAGTGTGATCGGCAACGCGATCCGCCTGCGCGCCGCGCAACTGTAGCGCTGTGATCTGTCGATCCAGATCACTTCCAGAGGCGCAAGCGGGTCGATAGGGCTTGAGCAAACGAAAAGCCCGCCGGGCAGGACCGGCGGGCTCGCATAATCGCAAGAACGAAGTCGTGGCTATTCTTCGGCGGTACCTTCGGCGTCGTCGCCGTTCTCGCCGTCGTCCTCGGCATCCTCACCTTCGATGTGCTCCACCGAAACGACACGCTCCTTGTCACGGGTCGAGAAGACGGTCACGCCCTGGGAGTTGCGGCCAACGGTGCGGATGCCGTCGACCGGCACGCGGATCAGCTGGCCGCCATCCGTAACGAGCATGATCTGGTCGGAATTCTCGACCGGGAAGGACGCCACGAGCTGGCCGTTACGGCCATTCACCGCCATGGCCGTGATGCCTTTGCCGCCGCGGCCCGTGATGCGGTACTCGTAGGACGAGGTGCGCTTGCCGTAACCCTTCTCGGAAAGGGTGAGGATGAACTGCTCGAGCGCACTCATTTCCGCATAGCGCTCCGTGGAAAGAGCATCCGCGGAGACATTCTCCTCGTCACCCGCCTCCACGGCCTCGGCTTCGCCGTTGGCCTGCTCGCCGGTGATGGCGCGGCGCATCTTGAGATAGCCAGCGCGTTCCTCGCCCGTCGCTTCCACGTGACGCAAGATCGCCATGGAGATGATCCGGTCACCGTCGGCGAGGTTGATGCCCCGCACGCCCATGGAGTCACGCCCCTTGAAGACGCGGACTTCCGGTACAGCGAAACGGATGCACTGGCCCTTGGCGGTTGTCAGCAGCACGTCATCGTTCTCGGTGCAGATCTGCACGTCGACGATGGCTTCACCCTCGTCGAGCTTCATGGCGATCTTGCCCGCGCGGTTCACCTGCGCGAAGTCCGACAGCTTGTTGCGGCGGACCGTGCCACGGGAGGTGGCGAACATGACGTCGAGCTTGTCCCAGGACGCCTCGTCCTCCGGCAGCGGCATGATCGTATTGATGCGCTCGCCCTGCTCGAGCGGCAGCATGTTGACGAGGGCCTTGCCTTTGGCATTAGGCGCCGCCAGCGGCAGGCGCCAGACCTTCTCCTTGTAGGCCTTGCCCTTCGACGAGAAGAAGATCACCGGCGTGTGCGTGTTGGCCACGAACAGACGCGTGACGAAATCCTCGTCACGGGTCGACATGCCGGAGCGGCCCTTGCCGCCGCGGCGCTGTGCCCGATAGGTCGAAAGCGGCACGCGCTTGATGTAGCCGGCATGCGATACGGTGACGACCATATCCTCTCGCTGGATCAGATCCTCGTCATCGACATCGGAATCCCAATCGACGATCTGGGTCTTACGTGGCGTCGCATAGGCATCGCGGATCTCAGTCAGCTCAGCCTTGATGATACCCATGATACGCTCGCGCGAGCGCAGAATATTGAGATAATCCGAGATCTCAGCGGCGAGCTTCGACAGTTCGTCGCCGATTTCGTCGCGGCCGAGAGCGGTGAGGCGCTGCAGGCGGAGATCGAGGATGGCGCGGGCCTGCGTCTCGGACAAGCGATAGGTGCCGTCCTCATTGATCTTGTGGCGCGGATCGTCCACGAGAGCGATGAGCGGCGCGATGTCCTGGGCCGGCCAGTCGCGGCCCATAAGCGACTCGCGGGCGGCGTTCGGATCCGGCGCCGTGCGGATGAGACGGATGACCTCATCGATATTGGCGACGGCAGTCGCAAGGCCACACAGCACGTGGGCACGCTCGCGGGCCTTGTTGAGCAGATACTTGGTCCGGCGGGAGACGACTTCCTCGCGGAAATCCACGAAGGCGCGGATCAAATCCTTCAGAGCCATCAGCTCGGGACGACCGCCGTTCAGCGCCACCATGTTGGCACCGAAGCTCGTCTGCAGCGGCGTGTAGCGGTAGAGCTGGTTAAGCACCACGTCCGCCATGGCATCGCGCTTGAGCTCGACGACAATGCGCATGCCGTCGCGGTCGGATTCGTCGCGCAGGTCGGAAATGCCTTCGAGCTTCTTCTCGCGAACGAGTTCAGCGATCTTCTCGATCAGCGAGGCCTTGTTCACCTGATACGGGATCTCGGTGAAGATGATGGCTTCGCGCTCCTTACGGATCTCCTCCACTTCGGACTTCGCGCGCATCACGATGGAGCCGCGGCCGGTGGTATAGGCGGAACGCGCGCCCGAGCGACCAAGGATCAGGCCGCCGGTCGGGAAGTCGGGTCCCGGAATGATCTCGATCAGACGCTCGGTCGAAACATCCGGATCGTCGATGTAGGCAAAGCAGCCGTCGATCACCTCGCCCAGATTATGGGGCGGCATGTTCGTCGCCATGCCGACAGCGATGCCGCCGGCGCCATTGACGAGCAGATTCGGATAGCGCGCTGGAAGAACGGCGGGCTCGAACTTCGACTCGTCGTAGTTCGGATTGAAATCGACCGTGTCCTTGTCGATGTCCTCGAGCAGAGGCATCGCCGCGCGGGTCAGGCGGGACTCGGTGTAACGCATGGCCGCCGGAGGATCGCCGTCGACCGAGCCGAAATTGCCCTGTCCGTCCACGAGCATGACGCGCATGGCGAAATCCTGCGCCATACGCACGAGGGCATCGTAGATCGATTGGTCGCCGTGCGGGTGATATTGACCCATCACGTCGCCGACGATGCGGGACGACTTCACATGCTTCTTATCAGGCGTGTAACCGCTCTCGTTCATCGCGTAGAGAATGCGGCGATGCACGGGCTTGAGGCCGTCGCGGGCATCAGGCAAAGCGCGGCTGACGATCACGCTCATGGCGTAATCGAGGTAGGAACGCTTCATCTCGTCGACGATGGAAATCGGCTTCACATCGCTAGCCGGCTGCTCGCCCCCGGGGCCGCCAGTGCGGTTGTCATTCGGATCGGTCAAAGTCGGTCTTTCTCAAAACAGTCTACCCGTCGACCCGGGCGGGTTTGCCGCCGCATCTTTCAAGTCTGGGAGACCCCTGCGAATCCAAAGAAAATCAAGTTCTTAGATGGGCGATTGAGAGCCATTTTTCAAGGGATTTCAGGCGTTTTCCAAAGGCCAGAGCAGTCCTAATGGAGCGCTATCTGACGCATGGCCCAGTAGGGGGAAAATACGGCGATCAAATCGACGAGCGCCGGTTGCCTTGAAACGTCATAACTTGCCGTTTCTGCGCCAGCGTGGCATGGGATGACGAAAGGGAATTCGGGGGCAGAAATGAATTGGGTCGTCTGGGCGGTCGCAGCCGCCGTCGTGCTGTACGTGATTGCGGTCTATAACAGCCTCGTCACCCTTCGGGCCCGCGCCACTCAGGCCTTTGCCGATATCGACGTTCAGCTCAAGCAGCGGCACGATCTGATCCCGAATCTCATCGAGACCGTGAAGGGATACGTGGCCCACGAACGGGGCACGCTCCAGGCCGTGGTTGAGACCCGCAATGCCGCCATCAAAGCCCAAGGTCCGGCGGAGCAGGCTGCGGCGGAGGGCGCCCTATCCGGTGCTTTGGGACGGCTCGTCGCCCTGGGTGAGGCCTATCCGGACCTGAAGGCCAGCGCCAATTTCCAGCAGCTTCAGACCGATCTTGCGGATATCGAAGACAAGCTTGCCGCCGCGCGCCGGTTCTTCAACAACGGCGTTGCCGAATACAACGCGGCGATCCAGCACTTCCCAGCGGTCCTTTTTGCCGGGATCATGGGTTTTCGTCCTCAGGCGTTCTTCGACCTGGGCGAGACCGACCGGAAGGCTCTCGAAGCGCCGCCGAAGGTTGCGTTCTAGGCGAGCGCGCCCGTGCTGCAGGCTTTCGGCCTCTATACCCATATCCAAGCCAATCGTCGGCGCTCGGCCCTGCTGATCGTCGGGCTTTTCCTGCTCTTCTACCTCATGTCCTTGGGCCTCGCGCTTCTTCTGCGAGCCCTCCTGGACGACGGGACAGGGACGTTCGAGGCGTTGTTTCAAAGTGCCCTGTGGGGCTGCCTGTGGTTCTCGCCCTTCATCACCGGGCTGGTGGCTCTGTGGGTCTGGTGCGGCTTTCGTTTCAATGATTTCCTTCTCAGCCTGACCACGGGCTCG
The DNA here is from genome assembly GCF_020089865.1 of Microvirga puerhi. Lineage (GTDB taxonomy): Bacteria > Pseudomonadota > Alphaproteobacteria > Rhizobiales > Beijerinckiaceae > Microvirga > Microvirga puerhi. The sequence goes on along the minus strand of NZ_JAIRBM010000022.1, from coordinate 51,969 downwards.
AAGCCTCTCGCGCGGCGGTCTTCCCCTCGCCTCTACAATCTTCTCGAGAACCTTTGCATCTCCCGCGGCATGACGGTGCCGAAGCTGCGCGTGCTCGAAACCGAAACACCCAACGCCTTCGCCTCCGGTACGCGGCCGGAGCAATACACCGTCACCGTAACGCGTGGTCTCCTCGATCTCCTCGACGAGCGCGAACTGGAGGCGGTGCTCGCCCATGAGCTGACCCATATCCGGAACGAGGATGTCCGCACCATGATGGTTGCGGTGCTCGTCGTCGGGGTCATGTCGTTCATCGGCGAGATCGTCTATCGCGGCCTGAGGGACGGTACGAGCCTGCTCGACGATTCTTCGGACTCGAAGGGCGGAGGTGGCAAGGTCATCGCCGTCATCGTGGCAGCCGTGTTTATCTTCATCGCCTGGTGGCTTTCCCTGGTGGTCCGCTTTTCCCTGTCGCGCCGACGCGAATACCTAGCCGATGCCGGGGCCGTCGAATTGACCAAGAATCCCGATGCGATGATCTCGGCGCTTCGGAAGATCGAGGGCAAGGGCGAGCTGAAAGGAGTGCCGTCGGCCGTGATGGAGCTCTGCCTCGACAACCCGCGTTCGGGCTTTGCCGACCTCTTCGCCACGCACCCTTCGATCGAGGACCGGATCGCCGCCCTCGTCCGCTATGCCGGAGGCAATGCGCCCCTCGCCAAGGCTCAAACACCGACAATACCGGAGGCACCGGCTGCCTAGGCCCTTACGAGCAGCGCCGTCGCATCGTCGCTTTCCTTGAAGCGGGGATAGCGTGTTCCAGCCGGATCGACGGTCGTCTCGATCTCCCTGGCCCGCTGGACCAGCGGCTCGAGCCCGTCCTTCAATCCCGCCGCCATAAGCCCCGCGGCATCGACCTCCTGATAGAGGTCGACCAGAGCCGAGAATCCATCGCTGGCCAGAAGAATGACCGTTCCGTCCGCACAGGGAATCTGCTCGTGGCGAAGCTTGTCCGCTGCAGTCGGATCAAGCCCCAGCAGGGCCAAACCCTTGCTTTGCTTCTGTCGTTCCCGCCGGCCCCGCAGCCAATCCTGGAAGAGCGGTGTCTCGGTGATGGTCTTCGGCGTGGCGCCGCTCGCCTTGAGGAGCTCTGCCGCCTTGGCGGATTCCTGCACCCGCAGAGCCGGAGCCTCACCAATGGTCTGAACAGCGCCGTCGGGCTGGCGCACATAGGCGGTGGTATCGCCGAAGGTCCAGATGTCGAGCAGGGCTCCGTTCCGGTACACGAGGGTCATGGCGCCGAGCGGCCAGGTGACAAAGTCATGGCGCGCCTCCGGCGCTTTGGCCAGGAAGGCCACCCTCGCCTCCTCCATGACATGCCGCAGCAGCGCCGGGCCGTTGCCGTCATAGGCCCGCGCCGCAAGCTCCGAGAGGCGCTCTGTCGTAAACCGGGCAAGCCAGGCCGCATCGCTCTTCTCGCCCATGATTGGTGCCGTGCCAGGGAAAATCGAGGTGTCGATCACCCAGGCCCAGTCTCCGGACGCGCCGAAGGAATCTTCGTTCGCCTTGTTGGGCGAACCGGCCCAGCTGATCCGATCCACAATCGTAAACATCGTTGCAATGCCCTCTCGTCAAAACCGCTCGACGACGCCATAAAGCAAAGCTGACGACAAGGTCCAGCCGATGCTCTTCGATTACATTTCCGCCGCCCTCGTCACGCTCCTGGTGACGCTCGATCCACCGGCGCTGGCGCCGATCTTCATCTCGCTGACGCGGGGCATGAACGGCGACGAGCGACGACGGGTTGCGATCCGCGCAAGCCTCATCGCCTTCTGTATCCTGGCCTTTTTCGGCCTGGGGGGCGAGGTCCTGCTGCGGCTTTTAGGGGTTGGTATCCCGGCCTTCCGTATCTCCGGTGGCCTGCTGCTGTTCTGGATCGCCTTCGAGATGGTCTTCGAGCGCAGGAACGAACGCAAGCAGCATACGGCTGACATCGCCATCACCGAGGACCATATCCGCAACGTCGCGGCCTTTCCTTTGGCGATTCCCCTCATGGCCGGGCCAGGGGCCATCACGGCCGTGATTCTGCTTGCCGGGCGGGCGAACAGCAATGTGGTCTACCTGTCCTCCCTGATCGTCCTGATCGCGCTCGGCGTGATCTCCTGCTTTGCGGTCTTCATGGCTGCCGAGCGGGTCTCCCGGCTTCTCGGCGTCACCGGCAACGTGGTGCTCAGCCGCCTTCTCGGCGTGATCCTCGCGGGTCTCGCCGTGCAGTTCATCATCAACGGCGTGGAGGCTCTGGTGAGGGGGACTGGGCCCTAGCTTTGTCTCGTATGAGGATGTTCATGCCCGGTTTCGGGATATTGCGCTCCCGAACAACCCATCCGCGTTTTTCGTAAAAGGCCTGTCGCTTCTCGCGCGAGAGGAGATAAGCGCGAGGGAAGCTCTCACCCCATGCTGAGCGGAATGCTGTCTCGACCAGCGCCTCGCCGATTCCGCGTGCGCGATGGTCGGGCTCCACCCAGAGAGCGGCAATCCAAGGCGTATATTGCGGCCGGGTTTCCTCGTCGCAGGCGATGAGGGAAACAGTGCCAAGGAAATGATCCCCCGCATAGGCGACAAACGTTGTCGGAATCGGATCGTCTCCGAGGCTTTTCTGGACAAGATCGCGGAGCAGGCTCAGAGGATGCCCCTGCTCCTTCCAGAATGCACGCCAGACGCGATCTGCGACGATATCGACGAAATCCTGTCGTTCGCGCAGATCGCAGATCGTCATCGCGCTCAGCGCAGCGTCTCCAGGAGCCTCGTCATCAGCTGCCGCCGCGGGGCGATGGACGAGATCAGGCCGTATTCGTTGAGTGTATGCGCACCGTCGCCGTCGATCCCGAGGCCATCGAGGGTGGGAATGCCGATAGCAGCCGTGAAATTGCCGTCAGAGCCACCGCCGACCCTGTCGCAGGACACCAGATCGAACCCGATCTCGGCGGCCAGCGCCTTTGCGTGCTCGAAAAGCTTTCCCGTCTCCGCGGAGCGCTCATAGGGGGGCCGGTTCATGCCGCCCGTTACGCTCACCTTGAAGTCCGAGCTGCTGGGCGCCAAGCCGAGCAAGGCCTTCGTCATCCGCTCGCCATCGGCAACGGTCTCGACACGAAGGTCAACCGGGAACCGGCAATGTTGCGGGATGGTGTTCACTGCGGTGCCCCCGGACACCATACCCACCGAGGTGGTGATACCGCGGGAATAATCGGTCAGCGCCTCGACTGCGAGGATCTGGCGGGCCGCCTCGTAGACGGCGTTGCGGCCATCCTTGTGGCGCGAGCCGGCATGGGCCGGCCGACCTTCCACGTGCACGTCGAAGCGGCCAACACCCTTGCGCGAAGTCACGATCCGGCCACCATCGCGGGCAGGCTCCGTCACGAGCGCGAAGGCTGAGCGGCGGCCGATATCCTCGATCACCGGACGCGTGGTCGGGCTGCCGATCTCCTCGTCAGGCGTGACGATGAAAACCATCGGCCGGGAGGCGCTGCCCCGGCGGGCCACGTCCTTGAAGGCCTCAAGGGCGAAATAGGCGCCCCCTTTCATGTCATAGATGCCAGGACCGTAGAGCCTGTCGCCTTCAACCCGGAGCGGCAGATCGCTCTCGATCGTGCCGACGGGATGGACCGTGTCGAGATGCGACATGAGCAGCACGGCCGGCTCGTCGCGCTCAGGCCCGGCCCGCAGGATGAGCGCATCGCCTAAGCCCTCCTTGCCCGGCAGCCGCTCGACGGCAACCGGCGCATCCGCCATCTGCGCGACGACGAGATCCATCATGAGGTTCACGCCCGCCACATCGTGGGTCGGGCTTTCTGTGCGGATCCAGTTGAGAAGAGTATCGAGGGCGGAAGCGTCCATGGCGAGGTCGGGTTCCAGAAACGAAGGGAAAAGGTTCGCCGAGGTTCTTAAACGGCGCGGCCGGGCCTGTCACCAATTCCCGGCGCATGGCCGCCGTGCCCGAGCCGGGACACAAGGCCCGGCTCGACGGCAGAAAGCTTCAGATAACTGGTTACGTGCCTTTGTCCTAGAACGGGATATCGTCGTCGATATCGGAGAAGCGGGAGGGTGCGCCACCGGAGGCCTGAGCCGGCGCCGGCCGCTCCATCGGCGAGGAACGCCCGAACTCGCCGCCGCGGCTGATCTGCCCCGCCTCCTCCTCATACTCGCCCGAACCGCCACCGCGGCTGTCGAGAATCGTCAATTCGCCGCGGAACCGCTGCAGCACCACCTCGGTGGTGTACTTCTCCTGGCCCTGCTGGTCCTGCCACTTGCGCGTCTGCAGCTGGCCCTCGATGTAAACCTTCGAGCCTTTCTTCAGGTACTGCTCCGCCACCCGCGCCAAGTTCTCGTTGAAGATCACCACCGAGTGCCACTCGGTCTTCTCCTTGCGTTCGCCCGACGCCTTGTCCTTCCAGGTCTCAGAGGTCGCAATCCGCAGGTTCACCACCGGCTCGCCCGAGTTCAGACGCCGCACCTCAGGGTCACGCCCCAGGTTGCCGACCAATATCACCTTGTTCACACTGCCTGCCATCGGGGCGTCTCCTGTTCGCTCAGGCTGTTCTGTCGCCCCTCGCTCGGCAGAACAAGCCGCGGCTCAGGTTCTGCACAGCCCTGTCCCCAATAAATGACCCGCTCAGACTGTCTTCCAGCAAATTATGGTGCGATGGCCCGCTGCGCCTCCGCCAAGGCTTGGTCGCAAGCCTCTTTATTCCCAGCTTTATCGGCCTCCCTCGCGCGGGAGAGGGAGGCTACAGCAACCTCAAGGGACTTTCCTTCGCCCAGTTTCTGCTCAGCACCGGCGATCGAACCTGGAGTCGGCTGGTGGTGGAGGAGCGCGCCCGAGCTTTCACGAGCAGCCGGACCCACCCCTGCCGTGGCGTCGATCCGAGCGTCGAGTTGGGCCTGCACCCGGTCGATGGCCGTGGCGCACGGCCCGGCAAAGCTGGACAGCGTCGAGAGAATAAAAGCCGTCGACGTGAGAACCGATATTCGAACAACGTTCATGACGTAACCTCCCCAAAAGGCAACGCCCAGCCCCATTAATCGTATCGGTGCCATCATATCAGAGATAGGCGGCACTCACGACCCTACCCGTTTAAGCCAAGAGATGATGAAGGCTTCCACTCAGATGACCATGAAGTCGAGATAGGTCATCTTGAGGCCCTTCTTGAGGGTGGTGATCTCAACCGCCTTGCCCTTACCCGAGCCATCGGCGTCGTAAGAGAGCACGCCTTTCTTGGTGTCGTAGATCAGGTAATCGTTCTTGTCCTTGGCGTGATCGCCAATGGTGAAGAACGCCTTGTTGAGCTTGCCCGGCTTCAATTCCGTGCCTTTGCCGAGCTTCTTGAACACCGCATTGTCCAGCCAGAGCGTGTCGTCCTTGGCATTGAAGTCGACGATCTTGTCGAGGTTGGTCTTCTTGTTCAATGCCGTGTTGAACACGAACACGTCCTTGCCCGCCCCGCCATACAACGTGTCGATACCTGCTTTGCCATTGAGCTTGTCGTTACCGGCTTCGCCCTTGATGATATTTTTGCCCGCGTTGCCGGTGATCGTGTTGCCGAGATTGTTTCCGGAGAGTGTGACGGCCGCTGAGCCGATTGCAGTGAGATTCTCGACATCATCCCACAGATTCTGGCTGACGGTCGTGATGACTTGGTCCAGGCCCGCATCGACCTGCTCTACGATCCTGTCGCCCGCGTCATCGACATAATAGGTGTCATTACCGGGACCTCCGAACATCAGGTCCCCGCCAGCACTGCCATCGAGCGTATCATCGCCGGCATTCCCGACCAGCTGATTGTAATATGCGTCCCCGTTCAGCCGATCTGCTCCATCACCTCCGGAGAGTGTATCGGCCCGCACGGTATCGCGGACCATCGTGCCGTTGGATATATTCACCGTATAGGGCACGTCCCAGCTTTGCCCGCTCTCATGGACGGAGACCACGGCGGCCTTGGTCGTACGAGACTCATAGACGTGGGATGCATGGACCTTGCCGTTGTTGGGATTGAGGTTTTCGACAGTTCCATCCCCCCAGGCGATGGCCGCACTGGACGCATTGCCGACACCGAATGTCGCCTCGACGAAGCGACCGTCTTGAGCGGCCTGACCGTTTTGAATCATCTCGGCATCGGCGCGATAGACGTCGAGATTTTCACCATTGTCGCGGCTCTCCACCTTACTGCCCGTATTGAAGAATGCATGACGCCCATCGGCAGTAATGGCTGAAAGGATGCTGTAATCGGTGAGCTCAGTTCCTTGAGCATCCACTGAGAGACGAATGACTTGTCCGGTTATGAGATCCTTTCGAAAGACGTCCGAGACCCCGTTTGCGTCGTCAGCGACCAGGTTAGACGCCACGCTGTCGAACACCACATAGCGGCCGTCGGCGCTTACGAAGAAACCGTTGCTGCTGCCGTCGCCTTGAGCACCCTCCGCAGCGGTCGAGACGCGGATGACCTGACCGGTCACCATATCTTTGCGGAAGATATCAGCGGCATCGTTCGTGTCGTTTGGAACAAGGGTACTGTCCTCGCTCCTGAAATACACATAGCGTCCATCGGGGCTCACAGCAGTGGAGCTACCGCTGTCAAGACTCGCTTGGTTACCCGTTCCTGCAGAGGCAACACGAACGATCGAGTTGTTGGCCAGATCCTTCAGGTAGACCTCGGTCGTTGCTATAGGCGAGCCTCCAACAAGATTGGTGGATTCGCTCATGAAGACGACATAACGTCCGTTCGGTGATATGGAGAAATTATAGCTATTGTCATCGCCGAAGGTCCCATCGGCTGCAGTCGAGACCGCAACAATGGCTCCCGTTTCTAGATCTTTTCGGAAGACGTCGATGCTGCCGTTTTCGTCTTCCGCCACGAGATCGCTGGCCTCACTCATGAAGACCACATAGCGACCATCGGCGCTGATAGCGGTATAGCCCGCATTGCCGAAGCTTTGCTCATTATCGGCTGTCGTGGAAACACGGACCATCTCGCCTGTGACGAGATCCTTCCGGAAGATGTCGGAGGCAAAATTGGTGTCGCCAGCGACAAGGTTGTTGGCGATGCTAGTAAACGCCACGTACCGCCCGTCGGGCGTGATCGAGGTTCCATAGCTGTCGTCAGTGCTTTGACCGCCATTCGTGGCCGTGGAGACATGGGCGATAGCGCCTGTCACCATGTCCTTCCGATAGACCTCCGTCGTCGTCCCGGACATGCCGTCAACGAAGTTGGTCGATCCGCCTAGGAGCACGACATAGCGCCCGTCCGCACTGGCCCCGGAAGCGAAGGTGTTGGCGGTGCTGAGATCGCCGTTCTTATTGACTGAGGCGGCAGTCACCAGGGGAGAGGGAGCAACGAGACCAAAGGATTGAAGAGCAAGATACATGGGAAGTCATCCGTTCACGTCTATAACGATATATCTTGGCGTCAACGGTAACGTAAGCCCTTGCCTCCCCGTATTCCCTTTGCAAAATCCTGCTGCGACGGAATGCCGTCCCTCCGGCCGAAGGCCTTCCAGGACAGTATTTCCCCTCCAGTCGACCAGACGATCGACAGCATCGTGAGCGCCGTGGTGTTGTCCACGGCGCTCACGATTTTGCTTGGATGTCGTCGAGTGGCGACTGGAGACGTTGCTTGCGTCAGATGACCATGAAGTCGAGATAGGTCATCTTGAGACCCTTCTTGAGGGTCGTGATCTCGACCGCCTTGCCTGCACCTGATCCATCGGCGTCGTAATACAGAACGCCCTTCTTGTTGTCATAGACAAGGTAATCGTTCTTGTCCTTGGCTTTCGGCCCAATCGTAAAGAATGCCTTGTTGAGCTTTCCAGGCTTAGGCTCAGTGCCTTTACCAAGCTTAGTCATGTAATTATTGTCAAGCCAGATCGTATCGTCCTTCACGTTGAAGTCCGTGATCTTATCCATGTTGGCCTTACTGGGCTTTGTATTGAATACAAAGATATCCTTTCCCGCTCCGCCCGTCATCACGTCCTTGCCCAGGCCGCCGTAGATTTTGTCGCTGCCTGCTCTGCCGACCAGGACGTCACTCTTGGTCCCGCCCTTGAGAATTTGGAAACCGTTGACGACGGGAGCGGTGCCCGTCTTGAGAACGCCGTTCACATAGACATTCTCAATGGCAGGATTGGAGAAGTCGAACGTCGCATAGACCGTGTCGACACCTCCGGAGTCGATGACGACATCGCTCGGCGAGTCGACATAATAGATGTCATTCCCCGCCCCTCCGTTGAGGACGTTGGTCGCGCTGTTGCCGATCAAGATGTCGTCGTAGGAACTGCCGGTCGCATTCTCGATCACAACGCCTTTGGCGATGGTGAACCCGCCGGAAACCCCATTCTGTTCCGAGATATAGCCGCCCGCATGAGGATCATTCGCCTGCAGCGTGGCAGCGCGCAGGTCGATGGTCACGCCTGCCCTTGAGCCCACTGCGCTGATCGTATCGTTTCCGCCGGCATCCCAGATCGCACTCCAGCCCGTGCCGCGGGCATTCGCGATCGGCAGCGTGTAGACATTGTCGCCCGTCGCGGTGTCCATGTTAGCGCCGTAGAGGGCCTGCAACGCCGCGATGTCGAAGGCGCCTAATCCCCCCTGATAGCCGTACATTCCATCTTCTGCATCGGCCGGCGCCGCATTGAACCCATCGTTGTAGGACATCTGCGTATAGATGGTCTGATTCAGGCCGAAATCGCCCAGATCGCTCGGCCCGTTTACGCCTGGGAACCGGCTGGCGTCGTCTAGAACGCCACCATTATGGGGCTGGGCCAATCCCAGACCAATGCCGACCTCATGGATGATGTTCGCAAGGCCACGACCGCCGAATTGAAACTCACTCTGCGTGAAACTGTTAAAGATGCCCCAGCGCTGAGTATAACTATCGCTCTCGTCAGGCGACTCATGCCACCCGGCAACGTTGCCCATGCCGCCATACCACCACCACACGATGTCGGCGCTGTGGATGTCGTCCACCTGCGCAAAGTGGACGTTGGCCACGCTCGAATAGAGGTCGATTGCATCAGAGAAGGCGGAGATATAGTAATCACGCCAGCTCGTGATGTAAGTCGGGTCCGTCAACCAATCCTCGGGAGGCGCAGGATGCAGTGTACCCGTGGCCTTGTAGTCATCACCCTGCGCGAGGTAGACGAGAATAGGGTTCTCGGGGGACACGTCCCAGGCCTTGCCGCCCCAAATGAGCGAATCAACATAGGGATTGCCGTAGCCGCTTCCCGGAACATTACGAAATGTAGCCATAATTCACTCTCGTGGTGACAATTGCGATACATGAACAATTTCATGTAACTGAATATCGTTATGTGTCCAATCGCACCTTTGGGAAGGGGCGGTTGCAAAGAACGTGAATTGGCTCCTCACAGGAGGATGACCCCGGGTCCTTCCGCCCCATTGCCCGACGTACCCTCTTTGTTCTAGGATTGTGGACCTGGAATCATCCGCCGCATTGCGGTGGCGGGTGGTCCGATCCCATATCCGGTATCCGCCCAACGAGGCAGGATCCCTCCTCTACGAAGCTGAGCTGGCCATGGCTAAACTCGACGACCTGTTCAACCGCGCCAAAGCGGGAGACCCGGATGCACGCGTCATCTCCGTCCGGGGCGCGCGGGAGCACAACCTCAAGAATGTCGACCTCATGGTCCCGCGGGACAACTTCGTGGTCTTCACTGGCCTCTCGGGCTCCGGCAAGTCGTCGCTCGCCTTCGACACGATCTATGCCGAGGGCCAGCGCCGCTATGTGGAATCGCTGTCGGCCTATGCCCGCCAGTTCCTGGAGATGATGCAGAAGCCGGATGTCGACCAGATCGACGGCCTGTCGCCCGCCATCTCCATCGAGCAGAAGACGACCTCCAAGAACCCGCGCTCGACGGTCGGCACGGTCACCGAGATCTACGACTACATGCGCCTGCTCTGGGCGCGGGTCGGCGTTCCCTATTCCCCCGCTACCGGCCTGCCGATCGAGAGCCAGACGGTCAGCCAGATGGTCGACCGCATCCTGGCGCTGCCGGAGAAGACCCGTCTCTTCCTGCTCGCGCCGGTGGTGCGTGGCCGCAAGGGCGAGTACCGCAAGGAAATTGCCGAGTTCCAGAAGAAGGGCTTTCAGCGCCTGAAGATCGACGGCGAATACTACGCCATCGACGAGGCCCCTGCCCTCGACAAGAAGTTCAAGCACGACATCGACGTGGTGGTGGACCGCATCGTGGTGCGCGCGGACATCGCGGCGCGCCTCGCGGAATCCCTCGAAACCGCCCTCGACCTGACGGACGGGATCGCCGTCGTTGAATATGCCGACGAGAAGGACGAGAAGGGCCAGCCCAAGCGCATCGTCTTCTCCTCGAAATTCGCCTGCCCGGTCTCCGGCTTCACGATCCCGGAGATCGAGCCGCGCCTGTTCTCGTTCAACAACCCGTTCGGCGCCTGCCCGACCTGCGGCGGCATCGGCCACGAGATGACGATCGACCCGGTGCTGATCGTGCCGGACGAAAGCCTCTCCCTCAAGCGCGGCGCCATCGCGCCCTGGGCCAAATCCACCTCGCCCTATTACACCCAGACCCTGGAAGCGCTCACCCGGCACTACAAGGGCTCGATGACCAAGCCCTGGTCGGAGCTCTCCGATACGGTGCGTGACGTGATCCTCTACGGCTCCGGCGATACGGCGATCCGCATGGCCTATGACGACGGCCTGCGCGCCTACGAGGTGAGGAAGCCCTTCGAGGGCGTGATCCCCAATCTGGAGCGCCGCTACAAGGAGACCGAGAGCGACTGGGCGCGCGACGAGATCGGCCGCTTCATGAGCGAGACGCCCTGCGCCGCCTGCCGCGGCAAGCGCCTCAAGCCCGAAGCCTTGGCCGTGAAGATCGCAGGCTCCGATATCGGCGATGCCACCGCGCTCTCCGTCAAGGACGCCCATGCCTGGTTCGGCAACCTGACAAAGCAGCTCACCAGGAAGCAGAACGAGATCGCCGGCCGCATCCTCAAGGAAATCCGCGAGCGCCTCACCTTCCTGGTCGATGTGGGCCTGGAATACCTGACGCTGGCCCGCTCCTCCGGCACGCTCTCCGGCGGCGAGAGCCAGCGCATCCGCCTCGCCTCCCAGATCGGCTCGGGCCTTACGGGCGTTCTTTACGTGCTCGACGAGCCGTCCATCGGCCTGCACCAGCGCGACAACGAGCGCCTGCTCATGACGCTGAAGCGCCTGCGCGACCTCGGCAACACCGTGATCGTGGTGGAGCACGACGAGGATGCGATCCTGCAGGCGGATTACGTGTTCGACATCGGCCCCGGCGCCGGCATCCACGGCGGCAAGATCGTCGCCCAGGGCACGCCGCCCGAGATCATGGCGAACCCGAAATCGCTCACCGGCAAGTATCTGACGGGCGAGATGTCCGTGAAGGTGCCGGAAAAGCGCCGCAAGCCCAACAAGAGCCGCATGCTCAAGGTGGTGGGCGCCAAGGGCAACAACCTGAAGAACGTGACGGCGGAGATCCCGCTCGGCACCTTCACCTGCATCACCGGCGTGTCCGGCGGCGGCAAGTCGACGCTTGTCATCGACACGCTCTACAAGGCCGTGGCGCGCAAGCTCAACGGCGCCCTGGAGCACCCGGCGCAGCATGACCGCATCGAGGGCCTGGAGCATCTCGACAAGGTCATCGACATCGACCAATCCCCCATCGGCCGCACGCCGCGCTCGAACCCGGCGACCTATGTGGGCGCCTTCACGCCGATCCGCGAATGGTTCGCCGGCCTCCCAGAGGCGAAGGCGCGCGGCTACCAGCCGGGGCGCTTCTCCTTCAACGTGAAGGGCGGCCGCTGCGAGGCCTGCCAGGGCGACGGCGTCATCAAGATCGAGATGCACTTCCTGCCCGACGTTTACGTCACCTGCGACGTGTGCAAGGGCAAGCGCTACGACCGCGAGACGCTGGAGGTGAAGTACCGCGAAAAATCCATCGCCGACGTGCTCGACATGACGGTGGAGGAGGCGCGCGAGCTGTTCAAGGCCGTACCGACCATCCGCGAGAAGATGCAGACGCTCGCCCGCGTCGGCCTCGATTATGTGCATGTGGGCCAGCAGGCGACGACGCTCTCCGGCGGCGAGGCGCAGCGCGTCAAGCTCTCGAAGGAACTCTCCAAGCGCGCCACCGGCCGCACGCTCTACATCCTCGACGAGCCCACGACGGGCCTGCACTTCCACGACGTCGCGAAGCTTCTGGAGGTGCTGCACGAGCTGGTCGAGCAGGGCAACAGCGTGGTGGTGATCGAGCACAATCTCGAAGTCATCAAGACCGCCGACTGGATCATCGACATGGGCCCCGAAGGCGGCGACGGCGGCGGCCGCATCGTCGCGCAGGGCACCCCGGAAGACATCGCCAAGTCAAAGGACAGCCACACCGGTCGCTTCCTCAAGGAAGTTTTGGAGCGGCGGCCGCTGAAGAAGGCAGTGGAGACGGCGCCGAAGAAAGCGAAGAAGGTGACGCGACAGGCGGCGGAGTGAGCCCTCCTCAACCCCACTCAAACAGTGCCGTCATGGCCGGGCTCGTCCCGGCCATCTACGTCTTTGCGTTCAGGATGAAAGGGCGCGAGCGCATCAAATGCGGATATAACGGAATTCTGTTCATTCCTGAGCGCGAAATACGAGCCTTATCTTTAAAACGTTACACGCACTGAGCGACGGCCCTAAATTCAAGCGATTTGAGGCTGCAAATACTAAACTCCTTGCAGTTCACATAGTGGCATAACGCCAGCTCCTTCAAAGCCTCTTTGATTGTCAGTTTGACTTTGTCGAAACTTGAAATGTCGAGAGGACCTGTCATGACCGTACAGCTCAATCGCTCCCAGGCAATTGCGCTTCACTCACTTTCCGCAGAATGCGATTTGGTTGTAAAAATGGGCGAGGAAATCAAGAGAAGTATTGACCGGTGCGAGCAACTGGATTGTGATCGGCGCAATGCATCAGGATCAGCGTCGATTTATATGGAGAGCGAAGAGAAGGAACTCTATCACCGATATACTATCATGATCGACAACCTCACCACACTCAGAGCAAACTCGACAAAAGGCGCACTTCTTCAGATCGCCGTTGCCAACAGTATCTTCAATGATATTTATGATAACGGAGATACGCTTTCGGCATATGAGCAAGAAGCGCAAAAACACAAATTTAGACGAGTCATTTATTCTGCATTTGACTTTCTAGCAGCGAAAGAGAATTGCGATCTGTCATCCCTTCCGGTGGATGATCTCCTAGGTGCACATCTCAATCCCTGGAAGAGCTATGAACATTGCCTCGCACTCATCCGCAGGATGGTTCAAAATGAGCCGGAGAGCATCGAGGACGAGCAGTTCTCATCCTAAAAGCGATACCAAGCAGCTCTTTCGGCCCTTAGCTCCCTCTGAAACGCAGTACGGCTAAAAAACGGAGCAGCCAATCCGTACGGCTCAAGGTCTTCACATCTTGTCGCGGCGAGGAAGTCGTGGATGCCCGGATCAAGTCCGGGCATGACGGGAGAGTAGGGCAGCAGTGAGTCCGCTCTAGAAAAGAGGACGCGACGGGCGCGGCTTGATGCTCCAGTTTTAGAGACAACTTCGTTAGCAGCGTCATCCCCGGGCTTGTCCCGGGGATCCACGCCTTTCGGGTGCTGTGGATCCAAAGATGTGATAGTCGGGACGAGCCCGCCTATGACGCGGATGAAGAACAGGCGCAGTGCCTACTGGTTCAGCGTCTCGTAGAGGTCGTCCCATGTCGGGTTCATGGCGTGGACGAGGCGGACCTTCCAGGCGCGGGGCCAGTGCTTCATGGTCTTCTCGCGCTGGATCGCATCGCGGATATCCTCGAACCATTCGTAATAGACGAGAAGCTTGAGCCCGTAGCGTTTGGTGAACCCTTTAATTTGGCTCTCGCGATGCTGCCAGACTCGGCGAGAAAGTTCGCTGGTCACGCCGATGTAAAGCGTGCCGTTGCGCCTGTTGGACATGAGATAGACCCAACCGCCCTTCTGCATGGACGAAAGATACTAAGTTTCAATCCCAACACCACTCGCCATGGCCGGGCTTGACCCGGCCATCCACGTCTTTGTTCGGCGCCGTTGGGCAAGACAGCGTAGGAGTCGACATTATCCACGAGGCATTTCGTCATTTCGCGCGAAAGACGTGGATCCCCGGCTCAAGGCCGGGGATGACGATGCGGGTGAGATGACGGGCTGATGAGACGACAGCAAACGATTTCCGCCTTCTCGGATCACACCGTAAGCCATCCGCCCCCGCCCCTCCCCACGCGCCGCCACCACAATCTCCCTCACGCCCCGCATCATGATCCACGCCGTGCCGAGCACCGTCACCGGGATCGCGATGACCCACAGGGCCTGGATGAATTCCGGCCAGATGTGGAATTTGGAGAGCCAGTCGGCGACGATGCTATAGGGCTGGTCCATGGTGAACTCCTCGTCTGAGACGACCACCAGGGGCCCTGGTGGTCGGGGAGTTCAGAAGTCGCCCGAGGACGACCGTATTGCCCTTTGGGCTTTCGCCTTGGACATACGGCAACACCTCCCCGACCATAACGGTAGGGAAGGTATCGTTGACGGCCGATACCGACCGCCTCGGGTTGAGGTTCTGACGCCCCAGAGCCGGATGCGTCCGGCTCCGGTGACGAGATAACACGGGAAGGTTCGCGCATCGTACAGAAAAGTGGACCCAGTTTTCTGCGTGATGCGATGCGCCACTAAAAGAAGAAGGAAGGGAGCAGGGGTCAATGGCGGTGCTCCGGCGAGACCTCTCCCTTTGCACCGTTGTCGTGGCCCGCAGCGGGCAGGATGATCACGCTTTTACGGTGGAGGTGGTCATGAGCGTCACCGACGTCACCTTCGCGGGCTCGATCCCCGTCCTTTACGAGCGCTTCCTTGGCCCCCTCCTGTTCGAGCCCTATGCGCAGGACATGGCGCGGCGGATGCGGGATGCGGGACCGCGGCACATTCTCGAGACGGCTGCGGGCACAGGCATCGTCACGCGGGCCATGGCGGCGGCGCTGCCCGAGGCCGAGATCGTCGCGACGGATCTCAACCCCGGCATGCTCGACCTCGCGGCGACGCGGCTCGATCATCCGCGCGTGACGTGGAAGCAGGCGGATGCACAGGCCCTGCCGTTCGATGGTGCGTCCTTCGACGCCGTGGCATGCCAGTTCGGTGTCATGTTCTTTCCCGACAAGGTCGGCGCCTATCGCGAAGCGGCGCGGGTTCTCAAGCCGGGCGGGCGGCTGATGTTCAATGTGTGGGACAGGCTCGACGCCAATCCGGTCAGCCTGGCGGTGCACGAGGCGATCGGCAGGCTCTTTCCGGATGATCCGCCCGGTTTCATCGCGCGCGTCCCCTTCGGTTACAACGATCCCGAGCGCATCCGCAGCGAGCTGCAGCAGGCAGGCTTTTCCGACATCGTTATTGAAACCGTCACGAAATCGACGGAAGCGCCCTCGGCCCGCGAACCTGCGGCCGGTCTGTGCCAGGGCTCGCCCCTGCGCAACGAGATCGAGGCGCGCGCGAAGGAGCGACTCGACGAGATCACCGACAGAACAATGGATGCGCTCGCCGAGCAGTTCGGGCCGTCGCAATTCACGAACAGGATGAGCGCGCTGGTCGTGACGGCGCGGCGTTAGGCTGTTCACTTCGGACGGAACCTCGCCCTCCGGTCAGGCCACGCCGGTCAGGACCTGGGCATGTCCACCAGAAGCGACACGATCCGGCGCACGACGGGCATGACGACCAGGGCGGTGGGAAAAGCCACCGCATAGGACAGGATCCAGGACTGAAGGATCTTCGGAACGATCTCGGCATCGAGCCCAGCCGCCCGCAGGGTGGCGATGGTCGAAACGATTCCGGACATAAGCAGGGACAATATCATCGGAAAGACGACGATCTGCGCCCTCGCCGGGAGTTTCCGCAGGCGGATTGATCCGAGGGATAGGCTCGCCGGAGTGCTTGCGCCACCGCTCATGACATCCACCCCTGCTCGAAGGGCGCGATTTCGGCCACGAGATCGCGCGAAAAGAAGGCACGGGTGTGGGGAAGATCCATATGGATCGCCAGGGCCTGCTCGTCTGCGAACTCCTCCACTAGCAGGAAAGCATCCGGCTCAGCGAGGGCTTGAAAGAAGGTGAAGGAGCGGCAGCCGGCCTCTGCGCGGGTGTCGCGCTCCAGATCGAGAAGCGCATTGCGGGCCACCTCCGCGAGGCCGGGCCGCGCCCGGATCCGGACGATCTTTCGCGCCGAAGGGGTAACGGTTGAATGTGCCATGGATATCTCCGTGGGAGGAACGGGGGCACCTTGCACCGCGCCGGGACTGTGCGAAATTCCACAAAACCTCCCACGGACTGTGAAGGAATCGGGAATGTTCGACTGGAACGACCTCCGGCATTTCGTGGCGCTGGCGGATGACGGCTCCCTGTCGGCCGCAGCCCGGCGGCTCGGCGTCGAGCATGCGACCGTCGCCCGCCGGGTGGCGGCGCTCGAGGCGGCGGTGGGTGCAAAGCTCGTCGACCGGCGAGGCGGCCGCTATGTGCTGACCGGCGACGGCGAGAGCGTTGCCCACTACGCGCGCCGCATGGAGGCCGAAGCCTTCGCCGTGGAGCGCGTCCTTCACGCACGCCAGCAGGAGATCGCAGTCGAAATCTCCGTCAGCGCACCGCCGGTTTTCGCAACCCTGCTCATCGCACCGCGACTGCCGCTCCTCAAGCAGTCCCATCCGCGCCTGCGCCTGCGCCTGCTCGGACAAAACCGCACGGTTTCGCTCCCGCGGCGCGAGGCCGACCTTGCCTTGCGCCTCGTGCGCCCGAACGATCCCAGCCTCGTCGCCCGGAAGGCCGGATCGGTCTCCTACGGTCTTTATGCATCGCGGGCCTACCTCACCGCTCGCGCAGCGGAGGACTACGAGTTCATCGCCTTCGACGAAAGCTTGGACGACGTGCCCCAGCAGACATGGCTGAAGACGATGGCCGGGTCCCGACCTATTGTGTTCCGCACCAACGATCTGTCAATTCAGGGCGCCGCGGCGCAGGCTCACGCCGGCGTTGCCGCCCTGCCCGCATTCCAGGCCGAGGCCCTCGGCCTCGTCAGGGCGGGCCCGAACGGCCCCTCCTTCTTCCGGGACGTCTGGCTCACCTATCACGAAGACCTTCGCGGCAATGCCGCCGTCGCCGCAGTCGCTGCTTTCCTAGCCGATTGCGTGCAGCAACCGGCGCGGGAGGCTTGAACCGGTTGCCGACATGGGTCAGCCGCGACGGGGAACGGCCATGCGCTGCAGCACGCCGTCCTTCCAGAGATAATGGTGCATCAACGCAGCACCGGCATGAATCAGAGCCACGATCATGATGCCGTTGGCGGCAAGCTCATGCCAACCGGTGATCGGCCGCCGCAGGGCCGGATCGCCGAGCTGCGGCAGAGTCCACAAGCCGAACAGGTTGTAGCCGCGCACGAAGGCATTGGCGATGCCGAGCACGACGGCAACTCCGAGCAGGAGATAGAGGAGGTAGTGTGTTACCTTCGCAATCAGGTGCAGCAACCCGGGATCGGCGGCAGGAAGGGCCCGCCCCGGCCCGGCGCGCCAGAAGACACGAAAAATGAGTACCAGCGCGAGCGCGAATCCGAGAGTCACATGCAGGGACCAGACGCCCGTGCGAAGCGGGCCTCGTGGGAAGAGGTCGGCAGTCTGGCCGAAGATCCATAAAACAACGACGAGGGCGGCCGTAATCCAGTGCAGGGCAATCGTCATCCGGTCGTAGTGACCGTCGGTCGAGTCGAGAGACATAAAGTGCATCCTTTGAAGATGCGCCCACGCCCTCCCCTGCCTGAGGACGATCTGCGCTTAGAACGATTCTAGATTATTGCGCCGCAGCGAGATGGCAAGTCCCTTTCCGCCGCAGGCGTGCCGGGCCCGAAGCGTGACTGAAAGATGGGCCTTGACCTTACCATGGTGGCAAGCCCCAGAGACCCTTTCGAACAAGGATCTCGTTCATGCAATCGTTCCTCATCCCATCCATGCGCTGCGGCGGATGCCTCGATACCGTCACGCGCGCTGTCCAGGCTCTCGATCCCCAGGCGCGCGTGGAGGCCGATCTCGCAAAGCGCACCATCGCGGTGAGCTCCACCGAGACGGCCGATGCCCTGCAGGCGGCACTACAGGACGCCGGCTACCCGGCCACGCCCGTTGCGGCGCCTGGCGCGTAACCCGCATCAATCCACCCCATTTGTTCCCCTCAATCGGAGTTCTATCGTGATGTTCCGTACCCTTTCCGTGCTTCTCATGTTCGCTGCTGCACCCGGCGCAGCCCTCGCCCAAAGCGCCTCCCACGGAGGACATTCGGGCCACGCGGCCCCCGCATCGAGTGCCGAGGCGCCCGCCACCAAGGCCTATCGCGAGGCGAATGCCAAAATGCACAAGGACATGGACATTCCCTTCTCGGGCGATGCCGATATCGACTTCGTGCGCGGTATGATTCCGCATCACCAAGGCGCCATCGACATGGCGAAGGTCGTCCTCCAGCACGGCAAGGACGAAGAAGTGCGCAAATGGGCGACCGACGTGATCCGCGAACAAGAGCGCGAGATCAGCGAGATGCGCGCATGGCTCAAGAAGAAGGGCGTCGAGTAACGCACGCTCTCCTCGCTCCCGGAGCCATCGGGAGCGAGGCCTTATTGCAGGCGAACTTCGCCGTCGATTGCGCGAAGCCCTCGATCCTCAGCGCAGGATGGCGGAGAGAGCCGACAGCGTGTTGACCCATCGCACGGCGTGTTCGGCATTGTCGGGAGTGAACGCGACGGTCACGGCATCGATGCGTGTCGCCACCGGAATGACGGCTGCGAGATCGCACAAAGCCGGCGTGTTGAATTCCACTTCCAGCCGATAAGGAGCCTCGAGCCTGAACGGCTTCACGACACCGGCGCCACGCACGGCCTCTTCCGTTTTCGTACGGATCAACGCCCGCGCACGCTCCGGCGCGAGGCTTCGCGCCGCGCGCTGGCCTAGCGACTGCTTCACGACGGCATAGACAGCGTCCGGAAACAGCTCCTTCGTCTCGTCGCGCAGGCAATCGTCGCCCGTGAGCAGGATCACCGGAACGCCGATGCTGCCCGCATAGGCGCCGTAGAGGCCCGCCTCTCCCAACTCCAATCCGTTCAGCCGAATGCGCCCGAATGCGAAGCCGTTCACCGTGTGGGCCAGGACACCTGGCGCGCGAGCACGGGCATGGTAGCCGAGACAGATCACGCCCGCATGGTCGGCAGCGAGCCCTTCGAACATATTGATGGGCTTCGGCTTGCCCAGAATGACCTCGGCTCTGGCATCGAGATCCTCCGGCAGCAGGTTGCGCATATCGCCATGGGAGTCATTGACCAGTACTTCCGTGGCGCCGCCTGCGAAGGCGCCGTCGATGGCAGCATTGACTTCCTGCGTCATCAGCCGTCGGGCGCGTTCATATTCCGCGTTGCCCATGGCTCCGTGCTGCGGGTTGACGACGCCGGCGACGCCTTCGATATCCGCCGAGATATAGATCTTCATCGAAATCTCCGAACTTGCGACGGAAGATTTATCCGACAAACCGTCTCAAGTTGGTGAAGATTTCGCGGGCCTTTGCAGCAAACGTCAACCGACGCGCCGATGGGAAATCCAGCACGCATGACTTGGGAATGAGGAGAACGTCAGGATTTGCTCAGGGTCACGCGCGAAGCGTCCAACAGGCCCTTGAGAGCCTCCTCGACAGCCTGCTGCGCAATCCGGGCGACCTGCTCGCTCCGTGTAGCCTGCTCCCGCCTCTCGATCTTCTCGATGAGGGCGTCGAATTCCTGCGGGATGGCCGGATCGCCGAGATATTTCGGCTTTGGCGCCATCTCGTAGAGCTGGGCCCGGAGTTTCTGGCCGAGATAGTCCTGAACCTGCCGCGGCAAGGGCGGCAGGTTGCTTCGCGCCTTGTGGGGATCATCGCCTATCGGAGTCATGAGGATCTGCCTAGGTTGAACAGCATATAGTTAACGAAGCGTAACTATTTGAGTTCCATAAGGTTCCCGGGCAACTTTGAGCACTCCCGTTCTGGTCCTGCGCCCGTCCTTGCCTAGATGTCCCTCCAGGCGAACGCTCTGGAGGAGGTGAAAGATGAATCTCGACCGCCGCGCCTTCCTGATCGGGCTGCCGGCCCTGACGGGCTTTGCCCTTCAATCGCGTGGGAGCGCCGCCCAGGGGCTCTGGGATAGAAACTCTTACGCGGGAATGTATGCTCCCATCGATAATGACATTTACCCGATTCCGGGCGTGCAGCTGTCGCGGATCAACAGCGCCTTCCTGAGACGGCAGGTGCCCTATGACAGGCCGGAGCCGCCCGGCACCATCGTGATCGATCCCAGATCCCGCTACCTCTATGCTGTGCAAGACGGTGGCTGGGCCATCCGCTATGGCGTCGGCGTCGGTCGGGCTGGCTTCTCCTGGGCAGGCGAAGCGACCATTCACGACAAGCAGGAATGGCCAGACTGGTATCCCCCGAAAGAGATGTTCGGACGCCAGCCGGAGTTGATGGAGCAAATGGGGGATCTTCCGGGCGGGCCGGGAATGCCCGGCGGTCCAGGCAACCCGCTCGGCGCCCGCGCCATGTACCTCTGGCAGGGCAACAAGGACACGCTCTATCGTATCCATGGCACCTTCGAGCCCTGGACCATCGGCACCAACGTGTCCTCCGGCTGCATCCGCATGATCAACCAGGACGTGGTCGACCTTTATCAACGGACACCGGTGGGTACGCGGGTGGTCGTGCTTGGAGGCGGCGGCGGAACACGGCGATCCGCCCAGCGCTCGTGACAGGAAAGATCCGAGCGGAGAATTTTTCCTGTCAAGCGAGGACTAAAATCCAGTACGAAATTTTCCAGTCGTCGCTAACGCTCGGTTAAAGGCTCGACGCGACACTTGACGGATGTTTCCGTTCGCGTCGCCTGTCCGTTTCGCCCGCTGCCTGCGCACCTCCTTCGGGCTTGCTCCAATTTTGCCACGGTTTGTCGCCACCAAGGCAACCGGGACGTCGGACGTACATAAGGATATCAAGGGGATTTCTCGTCACGACCGGCGTTCGGGAGGGTCTGTCATGGTCCCCGCGCCGCTCGTCGGCCGCCGCGCATCCGCGCAGCGGCTCATCGCTCTTGCATTGTGTTCCGCCGCATCGGCACTCGCCTTCTTCACCGCCGTCGTCGCCACCCAGGATGCAGCCGCCGACGGCGACACGCGTACGCTTTCATTCTTCCATACACATCGGCGCGACAACGCGACGATCACCTTCAGGCGCAACGGCCGCTACGACGAGCAGGCGCTCACCCAACTCAACTGGTTCCTGCGCGACTGGCGCACCGACCAGCCCGCCAAAATGGATCCGCGTCTCTTCGATGTGCTGTGGGAGGTCTATCAGGAGAGCGGCTCGAAGCAGCCGATCAACATCATCTCGGCCTACCGCTCGCCCCAGACCAACGCCATGCTCCGGCGCCGATCGAGCGGCGTATCGGAGCACAGCCAGCACATGCTGGGAAAGGCGATGGACATCAGACTTCCGGACGTGGAGATCGGCCGCCTGCGTGCCATTGCCATGAAGCTGCAATACGGAGGCGTGGGTTATTACCCCTCTTCGGAATTCGTCCACGTGGACACCGGCAATGTCCGCGCCTGGCCGCGGATGAGCCAGGATCAGCTGGCCCGACTGTTCCCGGACGGCAAGACCGTCCATCTACCGAGCAACGGCCGGCCGCTGGCGGGATACGAGCAGGCCAAGGCGGAAATCCTGCCGCGCAATGCGGCGCTTGCTGCCCAGGCCGCCTCGGGCGGATCCCTCGGCAGCATCATGACAGCCTTGTTCAACCGCAAGGAACCACGTCCGGCGCCGGCGGAGCCACCCGCGCGGACCGTCGCTCTGGCTGCGCCGACGATCGCATCGGATGTGCCTGACACGGCATTGGCGCTAGCCCCCATCCCGCCCCGGCGACCGCAAGATCTGCTCATCGCCTCAATCGAGCCGCCTCAACCGCCCCGCCCGGAACGGCCGATCGTGACGGCCGCGCTCGCCACGCCCGCCCGTTCGTCGATCGCCCCGATCATCGGCCCCGACCGGACCGCATCCGTCAAAGCGCTGTTCGATCCGCGAACCGCCTTCCTCGATCTTGGATTCGCCCCCGAGTTGAACAGCGACCTGTCGACGACCGGATTCACGGGCCCGGCCGTCAAGCCTTTGCCGGTGAAACCGCCGGCACCCATGCGCCAGGCGAGCGCAAGCGTCGGCACCGGACTCTAAAGTCGGTGCGATTACCGTGAGGCCTGATAGGCGGCGAGGTCCCGCTGCAGAGCGGCAGGATCGATCTGTACTTTGAGGATGGTGCCACCGAAATCGAGGGCGAGCACCGGCTGGCCGCCATGATCCTCGATTCGGGTCGCGAGAGGTTGAAGCGGAACGCTGCGCGGATGATGCGGCCCGGCGTCGGGCGCAAAGACGCGCGGAGGCAGTCCGCGGTGAACGCGAGCGATCTCGTTGAGAAGATCGGACAAGATCGGCGTTGAATCCGCCGTTCCGAGAAGCACTTCGTATTCCCGGCCGGTATCGGTGCGTACGCCCAGCGCAAACAGCTGTCCGTCGGCGCCGACTTCCACGCGCCATGCCATTGATCCAATGCGCTTCACCACGTCACCGCTCCCTGGGAGGGTTTCTCTTTACGCTAGAGCTGTTTCCACTGACGTGGAATCGTCTCTTTTCTTTGGTGCACCGCATTTTTGACGGTGACCCGGGTCCACTTCGCCGAAAAATGCTTTGTCCCTATCGCGACCGTCCCGGCCGCTGCAGCGAGATCCCCGCCGGGACCTTCAGCTCGCCTTCCGTGTCCTCGGGATCCAGGAAGTGACCGTCCTTCGGAATCACGAGACCTGTGCCCAGCCTCGGCGCGCGCGTCTGCGGGATGCAGTTGACGGCCGAGGTCTGTTCCATCGCCGTCTCAGTCCCGGTCAGGCGTCCCCTCCCCTTCGCAGGCCGCTCGACGCGACCTTCGATCCTCATGTGCTGATCCGGAAAGTCCCACGTGAAGTTTTCTCCGGTCTCACTCCATCGCCCGGGCCACTGATCAGGCTTCGTGCGGGACGCGTCAAAGACATACGGGCTGACGACGCTACGATCGATTTCACCGCCGCCGACTCCGCCATCGGGATAGAACGCAATGAGAAACTGCGAACCATCCCGCGCTCTCGTGCAGTTCCAAAGAGAACCAGCAAGAGTCGGACCATTCGCCAGCGCGCCGGTCATCGTCAGGATCACCGCGACAGCAGAACAGGGAAGACTCTTCAAAAGGCTTTTCATGAGCGGTCCGGACAAGAAACGCGATGCGGAGAATCGTCGGTTCCGACGGAATCATCGATCGTGGGAAGAGAAATTCCTCCATAGCGCGTCGCATCCGTCCAGACCATCCTTACCGTCGTGGTTTTGTAGTTCGAAAGGATAGGTCAATCGTCATTTCCGGATCGGCGTCTGATCTGCGCTCGCATCCATGAATCACTCTGCATGACGAGTCGATCTGGCACGAGACGCACCGGACCAAATGCGGCGCTTTTGAGGGAAGAAGATTCCTTTTTTGGGAACAGCTACGGAACCATTGGCTGTGCGCATGGATCGGGATCATGCTTTGCAGTCAGTGCGCTTGTGCTGCGAGCTGACCTGAATAAACCCGACATTTCGTGATTTTTGTCACGTGCGCCGTCCAACCATCCCGGCTGGACGGCGCAATTCCAATATTCTTTGTTTCGGAGATAGGCCCGGCAATGACCAGGGTGACAATGCGATTCACGTTTCTGATGTCAGCCTGCCTCGTTTCATTCAGCGCGGCACAGGCATCCAGCTCCCGTCTGCCTCCCAGCTTCATGAAGATCGAACCGAGGACGCGCAGCCTTCAGGTCTGCAACAACATGGGCTCGCGGGAGATCGGCCGGGAAAAGGAATACTCCCGTCTCGACCGCGTCGTCGTCGATGCGATGTCGAATCCGACCTTCGACAGGAATACCATTTCCGGAAGCGGCGGCGCCTTCCGCGTCAAAGGGCAATGGCACCAGTTCCAATTCCGCTGCACGCTCGCCGACGACAAGCTGTCGGCAACATCGTTCACCTTTCAGGTCGGCGACATCATTCCCGAGGCGCAATGGGAGAGATATGGCCTATGGCGCTGACGCCGGATGAACTCTCTATCCCGCGTCGTCGCGAAATGCTCATGACAAAGAAAAGGGCCGCTGAGGACAGCGGCCCAAGTAAAGGAAGAAACTTCAGAGGGAACAACGTCGCCATCGCTGCGGCGTCATGATCTCAATGTGGGGGGCAAAAAGCTCCGCAGGCAGGCCTCGCACCGAAACGCTGGCATGCGATTCCCGCATGGCGGTGCCCGTTACCCGAACGCGACCGGTCGCAGGCGCGTCCTCGCCCGGATCTCACGCCGGTTCAAGATCATACGGACGGCCGGCAGCGCAAGAAGACATGTAAGAGAGCCGACAACCAGACCGACGAGCAACGCACTCATGGAGACCTCCTGTCACGGGAGACAAGCGTGCGCCCGTAAGGTCAATGAACCGTTAACGGGCGCCGCCGTGCCTTTGCGCTCCGAATATCGCCTGCCTTGTCCCTCAGCCCCCATCGGGACAACGCCGGCAATATCGAAGCACGCATGCAGGATTATCGACCTAGCTTTCCTGAGCCTTGCGCAAGGTTCCCCGAAGACCTGCGGCACCTTGCCCTTCAAGAGGAATGCGATCGGCCAGGATGCCTATCGCAGGACTCGGTGATATGATGAAGCACTCAGGCTTGAGCCGTTCATCGGGTGATGAACGGCGGACCTCTCGACCGAGCGGAGGCCGCCGATGGAAACCTCTCGATTCCGCGACCGGGACCATGCAGGAGCGCAGCTTGCCGCCCGCCTTGCGACGATGCAGCTCGCCGATCCGGTCGTCCTCGCGCTGCCGCGCGGCGGAATTCCGGTCGCGTTGCCGATCGCCGCAGCGCTCCACGCGCCGCTGGATCTGCTCCTGGTACGCAAGATCGGCGTTCCGTCCCAGCCGGAACTCGCCGCAGCAGCTGTCGTGGACGGCGCACATCCGGAGATCGTTCTCAATCGCCCGGTCATGGCGATGATCGGCCTGAACGACGATGAGATCGATGAGCTGGCGCAGCCCGAGCTCTGGGAGCTCGAGCGGCGACGCAAGGTGTATCTGAAAGGCCGCGAACCCCTTCCTGTCGAAGGCAGGACGGCGATCGTCGTCGATGACGGAATCGCCACCGGAACGACGGTGCGGGCTGCCCTTGCGGCGCTACGCCGGCGCCGGCCGGCGCGCCTAGTGCTGGCGGTACCGGTCGCTCCGGCAGAAACCATCGACGCGCTGCGTCCCCTGGTGGACGACGTCGTGTGCCCGGTCATGCCGTCAGATTTCTATGCGATCAGCCCCTTCTATGAGGAATTCCATCAGCTTTCCGACGCGGAGGTCACCCGCATGCTGGAACCTTTCTCCGAACCCTTGCCCCCATAGCCTCTGGCGCCTCAAGGCACGATCCGGTGCCTTAACAGATGCGCAGCGAGCACCTATAAGACGGGTGAGCTGCCGCCCCTTCCCTGGTGGGCATGCGTCCCGCTCGGGCACTCCGCCACGAGCCTTGAACGAAAAAGCGAGGAATGGTGGCATGGCCGACGTTGTTGCGTTTGGCGAACTGCTGGTTGATTTCGTGCCGACCATCAATGGGCTGGGCCTTGCCGGCACGGAAGCCTTCAAGAAGGCGGCCGGCGGCGCGCCTGCGAACGTCGCCGTGGCCCTGGCGCGGCTCGGAGTTCCAAGTGCCTTCATGGGCATGGTCGGGGACGATGGATTCGGCCATTTCCTCGCCGAGACCCTGCAAGACGCCGGAGTGGACGTATCCCCGCTCCTGTTTACGAAACGAGCCTCCACCGCGCTGGCCTTCGTATCGCTCCAGGCGAGCGGAGAGCGCGAATTTCTGTTCTATCGGAGTCCGAGCGCGGACATGCTCATGGCGGCGGAAAACGTCGACGGGGGCGCCATCGAGAAGGCGCGCGCCTTCCATTTCGGGTCCATGAGCCTCATTTCGGATCCGTCGCGCACGGCGACGCTTCACGCCGTCGACATCGCCCGGCGTGCCGGTAAGATCGTTACCTACGACCCGAATCTGCGCCTTCACATCTGGCCGGATGCGGACGCAGCGCGCGAAGGTATGCTTCTCGGCCTCAAGCACGCCCAGATCGTGAAGATCTCTGAGGAGGAGGTCACCTTCCTGACGGGGCAAGAGGATCCGATTGCCGGTGCCCGTGCTCTCTGGACGGATGACGTGACCTTCATGGCGGTCACCTGCGGCAGCGCAGGATGCTACTGGCTGACGCAAAACGCCCAGGGAAAGGTTCCGGGCTTCGCGGTCGATGCCATCGATGCGACCGGCGCCGGCGATGCTTTCATGGCAGGGATCATCGCGGGTCTCCTGAAGGAGCCAGTCATTCCAACGGAGCCCGCGCGGCTCGACGCGATCTGCCGGTTCGCCAACGCCGTGGGCGCCCTGACGGCGACGGGGCGCGGCGCAATTCCGTCTCTGCCGAGCCGCGCTGCCGTCGAAACATTTCTGACCGAATGGCCTGGCTAGCCGCGAAGGACATCCCCTCGCCTTTCACGCCCCATCCCATCGAGAACACTCGGAGAGGACAAAAAGTATGACCGTCGAGACCGTTTCCACGGCACCGATTGAAGGCCAGAAGCCCGGCACCTCCGGACTGCGTAAAAAGACGGCCGTGTTCATGCAGCCCGGCTATCTCGAGAATTATGTGCAGGCCGTGATCGAAGGCGTCGGCGGCGTCAAAGGGCGAACGATCGTCGTCGGCGGCGATGGCCGCTACTTCAACGACAAGGCTATCGGCATCATCCTGCGCATACTCGCTGCGAATGGAGCCGAGCGGGCGATCGTCGGCCAGAACGGTATGCTGTCGACTCCGGCCGCATCTAACATCATCCGCAAGCGCAAGACGTTCGGCGGGATTGTCCTCTCCGCGAGCCACAATCCCGGTGGCGAAGACGGCGACTTCGGCCTCAAGTTCAACATCTCGAATGGCGGCCCGGCACCGGAGGCGATCACGGACGCGATCTTCGCCAGCACGAAGTCCCTCAACGAATACCGCATCCTCAAGGATGCGGCGCCTTCTCTGGCGGCGCTCGGAGAAACGAGGCTCGGCGGCATGATTGTCGAGATCATCGACCCCGTCGCCGACTACGTTATCCTGATGGAAACGATCGTCGATTTCGACCGAATCCGGAAGCTTTTCGAGTCTGGATTCACCTTGCGGTTCGACGCTATGCACGCGATCACGGGACCCTATGCGAAGGCGATCATCGAAGGTATCCTCG
Organism: Microvirga puerhi; assembly: GCF_020089865.1. Taxonomy (GTDB): domain Bacteria; phylum Pseudomonadota; class Alphaproteobacteria; order Rhizobiales; family Beijerinckiaceae; genus Microvirga; species Microvirga puerhi. The sequence continues at coordinate 24,515 of NZ_JAIRBM010000022.1, read as the reverse complement.
GTGCGCCCGCCGGCACGGTCGTCAACGCCACTCCCCTTCCCGATTTCGGCGGCCATCATCCCGATCCGAACCCGGTCCATGCGGCGGAGTTGTTCCGTCTCATGTTCTCTTCCGACGCACCGGACATGGGCGCTGCTTCCGATGGTGACGGCGATCGCAACATCGTTCTCGGCCGCGGAATTTCCGTCTCTCCCTCCGATAGCCTCGCCGTGCTTGCCGCCAACATTCATCATGCCAAGGGCTATCGGAGCGGCCTGAAGGGAATCGCCCGATCCATGCCTACGAGCCGCGCCGCGGATCGCGTCGCCGAGAAGCTCAAAGTCGATCTGTTCGAGACGCCGACGGGATGGAAGTTCTTCGGCAACCTTCTCGATGCCGGTCGCGTGACGATCTGCGGCGAAGAGAGCGCCGGTACCGGGTCTGACCATGTGCGCGAGAAGGACGGCCTCTGGGCGATCCTGCTCTGGCTCGACATCGTGGCCGCGCGCGGACAATCCATCGCCGACATCGTCGCCGAACATTGGCGCACCTACGGACGCGACTTCTATACGCGTCATGACTACGAGGGCATCAGCACCGCAAGCGGCGACCAGCTCATGGCAGATCTTCGCGGCGCTCTGGAGACTCTGCCCGGTCGCAGCTTCGCGGGTCTCAAGGTCGCGAGCGCCGACGACTTCGCCTACGAGGATCCGACCGATGGGTCCGTGACCCGCCATCAGGGTGTACGGGTTTTGTTCGCCAATGACGCCCGCGCGGTCTTCCGCCTGTCCGGCACGGGCACGGAAGGCGCCACCTTGCGCGTCTATCTCGAAACCTTCGAGCCCGATCCTTCACGGCACGATCAGGATCCGCAGGACGTGCTCGCGGACGTCATCGCCGCGGCCGACGCCATCGCGGGAATTCGCGAACGGACAGGACGCACCGCTCCCGACGTCATCACCTGATGTCGAGCCGGAGGCATGCCGGCGACCTCGCACGTCACGCCGTCTGGCGTGGCGCCTCCGCGGGAGATCCCTCGTGGATCGCGCTTCTGATCATGCTGCGCAGTTCCGGCGTGTCCTGATGGTGATGGACGTTGACCGCGTGCATGACGGCAGCTTCCACCAACTCGTTCTCCGTGTCGGCTACAAGCGCCAGGCTGCACTTGATGTCGCTGGGCATCTCACGGCAATCGATGAATTTGCGTCCCATGTTCCGTCTCCCTTGAGGTTCAGAACCATGACCGGACGACCGGCTCACCGCCGCTCCGTAAGCGGGCGGCCGACCGCATGATACTCCAGATATGGTGGAGACACACTTGCAAGTGTGGACGCTGAAGCCGTCTGCGCGATGATCCTCGCGGGGAACCCGCCAAGCTTCAGGGCGTTCGAAGGATGGTCTTTGAAAAAGGAACGCCCCATGCGCCATCGCATTCTCGCCTCTCTTGCCTTTCTCGCCCTTCCTCTCGCCGCCTGCCAGACCGAACAGACCGCCGGCCCTGCAACGGCTGCCGCTGGCGGTGCAGTCGCGGGTGCGGTCGTGGGCGGGCCCGTCGGGGCGGCGGTGGGCGGTGTCGCCGGAGCTGCAGCCGGGGGCGTCCTCAGTGCCGCCGAGACGACGCGCGTGCGCACCTATATCGTCGCGCAGCGCCGGCCAACGATGCGTGTGTCGGAAGAGGTCGTCGTCGGTCAGCCCTTGCCGGAGCGCGTACGGCTCTTCCCCATCCCGGGCAGCGTCGGACTGCCGGCCAGCTACAGCTATACGGTCGTGAACGATCAGCGAGTGATCGTCGATCCGCAGACCCGGGAAGTGATTGAGATCATTCCTTAAGATGAACGACCCTGGAGGCACTTGTTACTCGAAGCCGTGCAGATCGGCCCGCGCCTCCAGGGGCCTCATGCGCTGGACGGCCGTAAAGGTGATGCGTATCCGAGCGATACGGTCCCGGTCCTGCGCCTTGCCAAGCCCGACCGGCGTATTGAGATAGGCGAAGCGTCCTTCGGACGTCGTGGGGTCGGTAAAGGCGACATGTTCGTGCCGTGCGCTTGCTTCGAACAGATTGAGGGCGCGAAGCTCCTCCTCCGACACGTCCACTTCGGCAATATAGCAATCGGCTCGGTCCCGCGCAGGTCGGATCTGTTCCAGAACCCTGTTCAGAAGATACGGCCATTCGCGAACCAGTTCGGGCATCCGAGCCTCCTCTGGACACGCTAACGCTCCGTAACGTCCACGGGTTCTCCTTTCATTCAGCTCTCCCCCACAATTGCCGCTCTCCACCGTTCGTATCGGCGACGATTGCTGACCAAGATCAGAGCTTCAACCTTGACGCCATAATGCTTGAAAACTCACGATGAAGACCTTGAGCTACCGATATTGATCTCCAAATCTTTCAATTCACAATTCGCGATACTGTCATTATTGAAACATATACATCAAGTGTGATCCAATACTTAGTTTAGAACGTTTCTATCTTTCAATTTTACTGTTGCCATGTGCATCCATTTCGGACTAGCCATCGCCCCATCACAGAATGGCTTGGAGTCATGAACATGAGATTGCGCGCTTTCGCGTTGGCGGCCCTTCTCGCCGGAACAACGCTCTGCCAGGGAGCGCGTGCCGACGCTCCTCAGCCCAAGGCGGTGGTCGACGCCTATATTTCGCTCGCCCAGTCCATGTATGGCGATGCCGCGAGCGGCGCGCGCGACCTTTCGAAAGCCGTCGACGCCTTCCTCGCCAACCCGACCGAGGAGACGCTGAACGCCGCGCGCGCGGCCTGGCGCAAGGCCCGCGTTTCCTATCAGCAGACCGAAGGATTTCGCTTCGGCAACAAGGCCATGGACGAAATCGAAGGCAGGGTGAATGCCTGGCCGCTCGACGAGGGCCTGATCGATTACGTCGATCCGAAGAGCTACGGCGAGACCTCCGACGAGAACCCGCTTTATCGGGCGAACGTCATCGCCAACAAGTCGATCCGCATCGGCAAGAAACAGGTCGATGCATCGAAGATCACGAAGAAGCTTCTGTCCGACACCCTGCAGGAGGCCGGCGGCGTCGAGGCCAACGTGGCCACCGGCTATCACGCCATCGAATTTCTGCTCTGGGGGCAGGATCTGAACGGCACCGGACCGGGTGCCGGCACGCGGCCGGCGACGGACTACTCCCTCCAGAACTGCACCCACGGCAATTGCGACCGCCGGCGCGACTATCTGAAGGCAGCGACGGATCTTCTTTTCGACGACCTAACCGAGATGGCGAAGGCATGGGACGGCAAGGGCAGGGCTCGTCAAGATCTCGCGAAGAAGAGCACCGGCGAGGGACTCGCCACCATTCTCACCGGCCTCGGCAGCCTGTCTTATGGCGAGCTCGCCGGCGAGCGCATGAAGCTCGGCCTCATCCTGCACGATCCGGAGGAAGAGCACGATTGCTTCTCCGACAACACGCACAATTCCCACTACAGCGATCAGATCGGCATGGTCGCGATCTACGAGGGCCGCTATACGCGCACGGACGGGAAGGTGGTGCAGGGGCCGAGCATGGCTGAATACGCCCGCGCCAAAGCGCCCGAAGAGGCTGCCAAGCTCGAAGCGGCCATGAAGAACACGACCGAGAAGCTCCGCGTCATCAAGGACCGCGCGGATTCGGGCAAAGAGGCGTATGACCAGATGATTGCCGAGGGGAATACCGAAGGCAACAAGGTGGTTCAGGACGGCGTCGATGCTCTCGTGGCACAGGCACGGGCTATCGAAGGACTGGTCAAGAAGCTCGGTCTGACGATCTCGGTCGAGGGTTCCAAGAGCCTCGACGATCCGTCCTCGGTGTCGAAGTAAGAGATGGGATATAACCGCAGGCAGATTCTGAAGGGTCTCGGCGCGGCGGCCTTGGCCACCGCGGCGGGCGGATCGAGCCTTCTGGCACGGCCTGCACCGATCGTCCTGCCGCGGCGCCCCCCCGTGCAAGGCGGACAGATCCACGACTGGCATTTCGCAGCGGCGGAACGGTCCATGCGGCTCCTCGGGCCGAACGGTCCGGAAAGCACCGTCTGGACCTATTCGGATGCCCTTTTGCCGGTGAAGCGTATCCGGCTCGGCGATACGATCAGGGCGCGGCTCGAGAACAGCCTCGGCGAGCATACGGCCATCCATTGGCACGGCATCCGCGTTCCTAACACCATGGACGGCGTGCCCTTCCTGACACAGCCACCTGTGATGAAGGGCGAGAGCTTTCTCTACGAATTCACGCCGCCGGATCCCGGTACCTTCTTCATCCATCCCCATTGCAACGAATCCGGCCAGACAGGGCGCGGGATGAGCGGCGTTCTGATCATCGAAGGCGACGAGCGCCGGCCCGCCGATGCCGATCTGGTCTTGGCCTATAAGGATTGGAGGCTGGCCGATGACGGCACTTGGTTGCCCTTCGAAACACCCGAGGGCGCAAGTCGCGCCGGCACCTATGGGACGATCCGCGCCGTCAACGGTATCGCGCCGCAGACGCAAGCCGTACCCGCTGGAGGCAACGTCCGTCTTCGCATCCTCAATCTCGACAGTACGCGCGTAATCGAGGTCGGCATCGATGGTGCGGAAGCTGCGATCATCGCCATCGACGGCAATGCGGTAACGCCGTTTCCACTCGAAACCTGGCGCATGGGGCCGGCCATGCGGATCGACGTCCTGGTTCGCGCACCCGGACCCGGCAAAACGTTCAAGGTCATCGACTATTTCTCTTCCGAACCCTGGACGCTCGCCACCTGCGCAGCGAACGGCCCGGCCCGGAAGGCCCGGGCGTTCGATCCCGCCATTCTCTACGAGGCCGCTATTCCCCGCGCCGACCTGCGCGACGCCGAGCGGATGAGCTTCAGCTTCAGCGCCGCGTCGGGATCCATCGCCGAAGCTGCCGCCGCATGGGCTCCGGACGATCCGCTCGCCAAGATTCTGCTCGACGGTCTTTGCGTGCGCGACACGTCGTTCTGGGCCATCAACAAGACCTCATGGGCAGCAGGCCAAAATCGCCAGCTTCCGCCTCCCCTTGGCCTCCTCAAGGCGGGCCAGTCCTACGTTTTCGAGCTGATGAACGCGACGCCGCACCATCATCCGATTCATCTGCACGGGCACACATTCGAAGTGCTGAGCACCTCGCGGTTGGAACGGCCGCGCCATTTCGCGGACACCGTGCTGCTGCAGCCCAAGGAGCGGATCGAGATTGCCTTCGTGGCCGCCCCCGGCAATTGGATGTTCCACTGCCACGTGCTGGAACATCTCGAATACGGCATGATGGGATACTTTCGGGTCGCATGATGAAGCGGCGCGCATGGCTGCGGGCATTGGTGGCGCTTCCGCTTCTGGCGCCCATCGGCGCCGCTGCTCTCGACGAAGTCATCGGCCGCGCCCTCTTCCGCCGCGCCTGGGTGCCCGCGCCCTCCTCCACGCACGCCAATGACGGCCTCGGGCCGCTCTTCAACGCGCGCTCCTGCGCCGCCTGTCACCACGATCTCGATCGCACGCCTGTGCAGACGAATGCGGATGGCGCCGTGTCGAGCGATCACCTCGTCCTGCGCTTCAGCGACGCCGCCGGAAACCCGGACCCGGTCTACGGGCGCCAGATGCAGAGTGCCGCCGTTGCCGGGGTCCGCGCGGAAGGCCGCGTGATGAAGACGGAGCAAGGGTATAAGCTGGATGGGTTAGCCTATGGGGATCTCGGACCGACCATTCGCATAGGCGCTCTGCAGGCTCCATCCTTACGTGGTCTCGGCGAACTCGAGACCGTTCCGGCCACGGCGATTGCAAAGATCGCGGCCGATAACGCGGGGCGGAGCGATGGCGTGCGTGGTCGCGTCAACTGGGTGACGGACGCGCAGGGCGCCCGGCAGGTGGGACGTTTCGGTTGGAAAGCCTCCCAGCCGACCCTCATGGCGCAAGTCGAAACCGCCTTTCTGCTCGATCTCGGCCTTTCGTCGAAAGGCCATCCGCTGCCCCAGGGCGACTGCACTGCAAGGCAGACGGAGTGCCTCGCGGCTCCCATGGGCGATCGCGACGGCGGTCCTGAGATCTCTCCGGACATCGTCTCGCGCATCGTCGCTTATCTGGCGGAAGTCGGGGCGCGTTCTGCAGTCGGTGGGAACAGCGCTGGTCTTGCCTCCTTCGAGGCCATCGGTTGCGCCGCCTGCCACCGCCCTAGCCTTCCCGGCACGCATGGCCCCGTCCAGGCCTTCACCGATCTCCTCCTGCATGATCTCGGTTCCGCTCTCGACGGTGGCGCGACGGAACCCGGCGTCGCTTCGACCGAGTGGCGGACCGCGCCCCTGTGGGGACTGTCCCGGACCCTTGCGAACGGGGCAGGCCTGATGCATGACGGACGCGCCCGGACGGTGGAAGACGCCATCGATCTTCACGGCGGCGAGGCTGCCTTCGCGAAGACACGTTTCAAGTCTTTACCGGAGGCGGAAAGGCGCCGCCTGATCGCCTTTCTCACATCCCTATGAGACGCTTCATGCGCATTAAGCTGATCGCCCCCCTGCTCTGCCTCTTCCTGACGGCCCCGGCTCTGGCCCAGGACAATACCGCCCGGCGAGACACGGCCCTGCGGGCGGCCCGAGACTTCGTCATCCCACGGTATGAAACGCTTGCCCAGGCGACGAAGGCCGAGCTGGAGGCCTGGACCCGCTTTTGCGCGGCGCCGAAGGCCGATGAGATCGGCGCGCTGAAGGACAGCTATCAAAAAGCAGCCGATGCCTGGTCCGGAATCGAATTCGTGCTCTACGGTCCGATCAGCACCGATTTCCGCTTCGAGCGCATGGCCCATTGGCCCGAACGCAAGAACGCCATCGGCCGCGGCCTGTCGAACGTTCTGGCGCGAAAAGGGTCCGAGGATCTGACACCGGGGCGGTTCGCGCAGACGAGCGCGGCCGTGCAGGGCTTTTCCGCCCTCGAACGACTTCTCTACGAGCCCAATGCGGCAACGGCCTTTACCAACGGTTCCGAGGAAGCCACACGGCGCTGTGGTGTCGCCGTGGCGATTGCCGGCAACCTCGCCCGTACCAGCACCCAGGTGCTCGACGAATGGACACGTCCGGACGGCGCGCTTGCCGCTCTCGAAAAGGGCGACGATGCCAAGATCGAGGAGGCCGCGACGCGGCTCTCGACGGATTATCTCGGTCTGTTCGACATCGTCGACGACCAGAAGCTCGGCGCCGTGATGGGCGACAGCGTGGACAATGTGAAGCCGACGCTCGCGGAGAGCTGGCGCAGCGGACGCTCCATGCGTGCCATTGCCATCAACCTCGAAGCTGCGGAAGCTCTGGGCCGAATCCTGGTCGACCCGTCGACAGACGAAGGCAATTCCCTCGGCTACGCGTTGCGCACGGCCCGCGGCATGGCGGAAACTGCGCCGGCCGACATCGGCAAGGCCGCCGCCGATCCGAAGGAAAGACGAAACCTGATCCTTCTGCGCGATGCCGTGCATTCGTTGCGCGAAACCGCGCAGAATGCCGTCACCACAGCGCTCGGAATTTCCTTGGGGTTCAATAGTCGTGACGGTGATTGATCGACGAACTTTTCTCGGTGCGCTTGGCGCCGCGGTTGCGGGCTCGTTCTATCCCAAACATGCCTTTGCAGCAGCCGAACGGCCCCTCTTCGTATCGGCGTGTTTCGAGGGTCAGAGTACGGCATCGGTGGCTGTGTTCTCCCTCGATGGTGAAATGCTGTTCAACACGCGGTTGCCTGATCGCGGACACGACATCGCTATCCGTCCCACCTCCGCGGATCTCGTTGTCTTCGCGCGACGCCCAGGAAATTGGGCTGCGATCATCGACCGTGGTTCAGGCCAGGTGCGCCACGTCGTGACGTCACCGGAGGGCCGGCATTTCTACGGTCACGGCGTATTCTCCGCCGAAGGACGCCTGCTCTACGCTACCGAAAATGAGATTGCGACTGGCAACGGCGTCCTCGGCATCTATGACGCGGAAAGCGACTATCGGCGGATCGGCGAGATGCCAAGTTTCGGCATCGGCCCACACGATCTCGCCTATCTGCCGGGGCACCGGCACATCGTGGTTGCAAACGGCGGCATCAGGACCAATCCGGAGACCGGACGCGAAATCCTCAACAAGGACCAGATGGAGCCGAGCCTCGCCATCGTCGATCCGACAAGCGAAAGCGTTCTGCTGAAGGTCGATCTTGGCTCCGATCTGAAGGGTCTGAGCATCCGTCACCTTGCCGTCTCGCCTCGCGGCGAGATCGTCTTCGGTTGCCAGTTCGAGGGCGACAAGTCTGAGATGCCGGCCCTGGTCGGCACCGTGACGCCCGACGGCAAGACGCGCTTTCTCGACATGCCGGACGATGCGCTCGACGCCATGAGGAACTATGTGGGCTCCGTCGCTCTCGATGCTTCCGGAACGATCGCAGCCGCAACGAGTCCGATCGGCAACACCATCGCGTTCTGGAAACTCGACACCGGAAGTTTTCTTGGCCGACGACGCATGTCGGACGTCTGCGGTGTCGTCGCGGCGCCGATGGATGGAGTCTTCCTCGCAACATCGGGCAATGCGGGGGTGAGCCTTGCCCCGGTCGCGACTGATCAGCTCAAGCCCCTCGGCGGAACGGACCTCGGACGCTGGGTCTGGGACAATCACGTCGTCTCGATCTAAAACCATACCTCTTGAGATCACGGGCCGGTGACACAGATCGGCTGCGAGAAGGAGATCGCAATGGAAAAGCGTCGTTTGGGCCGTTCCAACCTCATGGTCCCGCCATTCTGCCTCGGCGGAAACGTTTTCGGATGGACGGCGGACGAGCATATGTCGTTCCGTATCCTGGATGCCCTCGTCGAGGCCGGATGCAATTTTATCGACACTGCCGACGTGTATTCTCGGTGGGTTCCGGGACATGAGGGCGGCGAGTCGGAAGCCATCATCGGCAAGTGGATGAAAGCCCGCGGAAACCGCGATCAGATCATCATCGCCACCAAGGTCGGGTCGGAAATGGGCCCGAGCAAAAAGGGGCTTTCGAAGGCCCGCATCATGGCCGCCGTAGAGGAATCGCTCAAGCGACTCCAGACGACCTACATCGATCTTTACCAATCGCATCGGGACGATGCCGATACGCCGCAGGAAGAGACCTTGAGCGCCTATGCGGACTTGGTTGCGAGCGGCAAGGTCCGGGTCATCGGCGCGTCGAACTTCACCGCTGCACGCCTCAAGGAAGCGCTCGACATCAGTGCCCGTATGGGATTGCCCCGTTACGAGAGCCTACAGCCGCTCTACAACCTATCCGACCGCGCCGAATTCGAGCGCGAGTTGCGGCCTCTCTGCCTGGACAACGAAGTCGGGGTCATCCCCTATTACGGCCTCGCCAGCGGCTTCCTGACGGGCAAGTACCGGTCCGAAAAGGATTTCGGGAAAAGCGTCCGCGGAGCCAACATGGCGAAATATCTCAACGATCGCGGCTTGCGCATCCTCTCCGCACTCGATGAGATCGCCCTCCACCACAATGCAAGCCCGGCCCAGGTCGCGTTGGCCTGGTTGATGGCTCAGCCGGGCATCGCGGCTCCGATCGCGAGCGCTACCAAAGCCGAGCAACTCACCGAGCTGATCGGCGCAACGCGCCTGCAGCTCGACAAGGCAGCGCTGGACCAACTTGCCAAGGCGAGCGTGGCGGCGACGTGAGCCTTTACTGGGGGGACTTCTCCGGCAGGTCGTCGAGGCGGCGGTAGAGTTCCGCAATCTTGGTCTGCGGCCTTGGGCATCTCTTCGTGCGAGCGATGTCATCAAGGACGCCGTTGCGGTTACGAAGAGCATCGATCTCGACCCGCTCCGGCGACTTCGGGTCCATGAAGAAGAGCGCGGGCCAGAAAAGCACCACTCCGGTTACGCCGAGGATCGCGTTCTTTGCATTGGCGGAGTCCTTCTCACGAACGGTCGCCACGATCTGTCGCTCGTTCGCCTCGAATTCTCGTGCAACGGACGCACAATCCAGGCCGTGATCTCCGATATTCGTCACGGCGACGGGCTTGGCTTCGCGGCCGCCGCAGCCGCACAGTCCGATAAGAAGAGCGAACCCTATCGCCCATCCGTAAACAATCCGCCGATCCATAATGTCCTTGGCCTCTCCTGACCTAGCCACGGATCATTATGTCATATTGTTTCGATTCGATAGGGCACGTTGCGCTCACCTGCTCCATGTGCAGGAGGCAGCCTAAAAACGGGTCGGTTCCTGCTGAGGAGCCGACCTTCCACTCGTCATCTGCTTTCGGTGATGGCGGAGCAGGTCCCATCCGTCGGCCAATATTCTAGCAGCCCGTGCAGATCCCGCGTTTCAGGCGCTGGTTGATATCCCGGTCACGGCGATTCAGCCGCTCATTCCGCTCATTCGGCGACATCTCGGCCGGATCGGTCGGCTGACGGGAGCCTGCGATTCCCGGCCTCGTAGTGCCTGTCGTGCTTGGACTGGCTCCGCTGCTGCCTTGGGTTCCCGGTGGCGGCAGGGGCGCCGTCTGGGCGTTGGGAGCAGATCCCGGAGAGGTCGTGCCAGGCGTGACGCCCGGAGAGCCGGAGCCCATTCCACCAGTGGCCCCCGTCGCTCCGCCGGAGCCGACGCCACCGCTCGAGCCGCTGCCTGCTCCGCCTCCAGAGCTGCCGCCGCCCTGGGCCATCGCAGCACCAGCCAGGACAAGACTGGCAAGGACGGCCGTCGTAGCAAGATATTTCATGGTTCCTCCGGGACACTGCCTCCAGAGTTCAACGTCACAAGTTGGCCGAGGTTTCGCTCACCGGCGCCAAATGGTCAGGCTTACAGGTCCCTTGGGGTCGAGAATCTGTCGTTGTCCCGGCCTCAGGCCTTTGTTGGCCAGGATGGCCTCAGCGCTTGCACCGCTCTCGCATGCTGAAAACAGCACTGTGCCGCCCGGAATGCGGACGCCCTCCGCGCGGGTAAGATGAAAGGCCGTGTAGCCGATCCCCAGGAACAGGTCGAAAACTCGCCGCCCACCGGGAACGGCCACCCTTCCGCCCTCCGGAAGGATCGTATTGACGGCCTCGTTCCATACGAGACCTTGCGGATTCCACCACCAACCGTCGCTGCGCCTCTCGAGATCTGCGACCGACGACGACACCACGACGCGGAGCCGCCCGCGCGGGTTTGGATGCGCCTCGTGGCCCAGGCGCCCGAGAACCGTCGCGGCCGAGCGATCAAGCTCCGCCTGAAAATAGGCCCAATCCGCCTCGCTCCGGAGTGCCTCCGGCATCCGCCCCTCGGCATCGGCGATGCGGTCGTCATCGGACACGATGGCGTAACCGTGAATTTCGATCATCGGTCGGCTCCTCGACCACGGGTGATGGCTGCGATCATGAGGATGCCGAGCACGACCGCGTTCAGGATGTGCCACAGAAAATGGGTTCCGATCGGCAGCGTCGGGCAAAGGGCCTGATCCATGGAGCGGAACACGAGGGACATCGCGAACACGCAGGCCGCCGCAAGAAGAGCCCTCCCCACAGCACCCTCCCCCTTGCGCAGGCAAAGCACGCCCACGACAAGAAGCGCTGCCGCGGCAGGAAGATAGCCGACGGAGCCATTAAGGGTGAAGTTGGGAAAAATGCTGTTCCAGAGCCTCTCGAACGACATGTTGAAGACCACGAACGCGGCGGTAACCGCGATGGCCGCCGTTGTCCCAAGTCCGAGATAGCGGCGCATGGCGAGAAGAAAGTAGCTGTAGATGAAGACGGCGATCGGCAGGACATCGGCAAGCAGTGCCCAGCGTTCCGCGACCGTGTGGAACAGAAAGCTCCCGATGCCGACAATGGCCGTCACGACGATCAGCCAAAGCGATCCGCCATCGCTGCCACCCGCCCTTCGCCATCGCACGAAGGCATAGGCAGCCGCCACCAGGAAGGCGGCGTTCGTCACCGCGTTCAGCGGCTCGGACCAGAAACTGGCATCGATCCGCTCGCAATAGTTGTCGACGGCGGCAAACCAGGAGGCAGCCATGACGGCATCCGTGTTGATGATTTCCGGTTTCACCTTGCCAGCCCGGGGCGAACATCCGATGAAACGGGAGAATGAGGCAGAAGTGAGCGAGGAACGATGAGGATCGCAACGTGGAATGTGAATTCCATCAAGCAGAGATTGGAGCATCTCGCCACCTTCGTGAAGAGCGCCGAGCCGGACATCGTCTGTCTCCAGGAATTGAAATGTGTGGACGAGGCCTTTCCCCGCGCTGAAGTGGAAGCCCTGGGCTACAACGTCGTCACGCATGGCCAGAAGGCCTATAACGGCGTGGCGATCCTCTCCAAGCGCCCGCTCGAGGACGTGCGCCAGGGTCTCCCCGGCGACGAGAACGATGAACAGGCCCGTTACCTTGAGGGAATCGTCTCCACGGATACCGGGGTGGTGCGGGTCGCCTCCATCTACCTGCCCAACGGCAACCCCATCGGCACGCCGAAATTCGACTATAAGCTCGCCTGGATGGACCGACTGACCGCCCACGCGCGCAAGCTTCTCGTCCTGGAGGAGCCCGTGGTGCTCTGCGGCGACTACAACGTCATCCCGGAACCCAAGGATGCTGCCGATCCCGCGGCATGGCTCAACGATGCGCTCTACCAGCCGGAAAGCCGAGCCAAGTTCCGCGAACTCCTGAATCTCGGTTTCGGCGATGCCGTGCGGGCCTGCAACGACCAGCCGGGCCTCTATTCCTTCTGGGACTATCAGGCCGGTGCCTTCCAGCGGAACAACGGCATCCGGATCGACCATCTGCTCCTATCGCCGCAGGCGCAAGACAGGCTCAAGTCCGCCTCGATCCGCCGGGAGGTACGCAGCTGGGACAAACCTTCGGACCACGTCCCGGTGATGGTCGACCTGGACATCGACTAAGGCACTCTATGGTTTGGCGGTGACGGATGCAGTGGCGACTGAGCGCGGCCTAATGCCGTGACTGCATGTATTGTTCGAGGAGGGCCAGAGCGAGCTTGCGGTCGCTTTCCGAGGCATTCTCGAAGGCATCGTCGTAGAGCTTGCCGATCCACTGGTCCTTTGCGGGATCGCTCGACTCGCGGGCGAGCGTCAACCACATCAGTCCCCGGGCCCGTTGCCGCGGAACGCCCTGCCCGGTGATCAGCAGATGGCCGAGAACGGCCTGGGATGGATGGTGTCCCTTTTCAGCGGCGAGATTCAGCCAGCGTGCCGCGAGACGGACATCTTTCTCGACACCGGTACCCTCGAGATAGAGACGAGCCAGATTGTACTGCGCGTTCGAGTCGCTGAAATAGGAGGCAGCGTAGTTGAACATCTCCACCGCCCGCGCTGGGTTGGCGGCGACATAGCTCCCCTTGATCCCATCGAGAAAATAGGTGCCGAGCGCCACGAAGGCGCTGGAAATGACCGACGCGTTCGGAGAATCGGGACTCTCGTCCGCATTCTGATCCGCGAGCTTGGAGAAATACTCGAAGGCTTTGAGGTCGTCGTGCTGCACGCCGTCGCCATCAGCATACATGCGACCGAGCTTCCAGAGCGCAAGCGTGTGCCCTTGACCTGCCGCATATTCTAGCGCCTGAGCCGCGCCGAGCTTGTCCCCGGCGTTATAGTCGCGCATGCCGGTCCGCAGCGCCTCACGGACCGAGCCATATTTCGTGGCTGGCGTCAGCGGCTGCGGACGCGGTGCGGCATCGAGCGCGAGAGCCGCGCCCGGGGCCAGGACAACCGCCCCGATGAAGGCGGCAATAAAGCTAGATGTCCGCATAGGCTTCTTTTTCTGCAGCGCCGCCGGGATGGGTGACTGCCCCGTCCCGCGCAGACCCTACGGTTTGTGCATATTTCCAAAGGTAGCCGGAGGTGGCATCGGTCTCGCGGGACCGCCAAGCGGCCCGGCGGCGAGACAGTTCCTCCTCGGAGAGTTCCACGTCGATAGTGCCCCGAATCGCGTCGATGGCGATGACGTCGCCATCCTGCAGGAGGCCGATCGGCCCACCCGTCGCGGCTTCCGGCCCCACATGCCCGATGCAGAAGCCGCGGGTAGCACCGGAGAAGCGCCCGTCCGTGATCAGAGCGACCCGATCGCCCATGCCCTGGCCGTAGAGCGCCGCCGTCGTCGAGAGCATCTCACGCATGCCGGGGCCGCCTTTCGGCCCCTCGTAGCGGATCACCAGAACCTCGCCCTCTTTGTAGCGGCGATGGGAGACGGCCTCGAAGCAGGCTTCCTCACCGTCGAAGACGCGCGCTGGTCCGCGAAAGGTTTGCTTCTCTGCCGGAATGCCGGCGACCTTCACGATCGCTCCGTCCGGGGCGAGATTGCCCTTGAGACCGACAACGCCGCCGGTCGGCGTGATCGGCTTGTCGGCGGGCTTGACGACATCCTGATCAGGATTCCATTTCACCCCGGCGAGGTTCTCCGCCATGGTGCGGCCGGCCACCGTCATCACGTCGCCGTGCATGAAGCCGTTGTCGAGCAGGGTCTTCATGAGAAGCGGGATGCCGCCGGCCTCGAACATGTCCTTTGCCACATAGCGGCCGCCCGGCTTCAGGTCGGCGATGTAGGGCGTACGCCGAAAAATCTCCGCGACATCGAAGAGATCGAACTTGAGGCCCGCTTCATGGGCGATGGCCGGAAGATGCAAGGCCGCATTCGTCGAACCGCCGGAAGCGGCAACGACCGTTGCGGCATTCTCCAACGCCTTGCGGGTCACGATATCGCGCGGCCGGATGTTCCTGGCGATGAGCTCCATCACCTTCTCGCCGGCCATGGCGCAGAACCGGTCGCGGATTTCATAAGGTGCCGGCGCTCCCGCCGAATAGGGCAATGCAAGGCCGATGGCCTCGGACACCGTCGCCATGGTGTTGGCGGTAAACTGCGCACCGCATGCGCCGGCAGACGGACAGGCGACCTGTTCCAACTCGGTCAGGTCCTCGTCCGACATCTCGCCGACCGAGTATTTGCCGACCGCCTCGAACAGATCCTGGACGGTGACCTGCCGGCCGCGGAAGGAACCTGGAAGGATCGAGCCGCCATAGATGAAGATCGAGGGCACGTTGAGGCGGACCATCGCCATCATCATGCCCGGCAGGGACTTGTCGCACCCGGCCATGCCCACCAGCGCATCGTAGCAGTGACCGCGCATGGTCAGCTCGACCGAATCCGCGATGACTTCACGGGATGGGAGCGAGGACTTCATGCCCTGGTGACCCATCGCCATGCCGTCGGTCACAGTGATGGTGCAGAATTCGCGTGGGGTGCCGGCAGCAGCGGCTACACCCTTCTTGACTGCCTGCGCCTGGCGCATCAGCGAAATGTTGCAGGGCGCGGCCTCGTTCCAGCAGGTGGCGACGCCGACGAGCGGCTGAGCGATCTGCTCTCGGGTCAGGCCCATCGCATAAAGGTAGGAGCGATGCGGAGCGCGAGTCGGTCCCTCCGTCACATGACGGCTGGGCAATCGCGACTTGTCGATCCGACGCGCATCCATAATTTGTGCTCTTCCCCGCTCAGCCTTTCACCCTAGTTACCAAAGGTTACGGAACTAAAGTGATCTGCCACGCGCCGCGCCGGAGACGCAACAACTCCCGAAAGCAAAAGCCAAAGAGGCTTAATGCCTTGCTTTCCGTCAGTCGCTTTGCCTTAAACCGTTGGCTTAGAAGCAGTTTAGCCTACGTTCATCAGGTGAGCTTCGTTTATGGCGGCATCTTGGCGGAGCTTGGGCCAAGATGGGCATCATCAGGAAGCTTTGAGGGTGTTGCAACGCCGCAACATTTTTGAGACGGAATTCTCTTCATTCGAGATCCGTTCGAAGCAATTTTCTTCGACTTTCGAATGAACCCCGAGCCGTCACCGCGCCTTCAGGCGACGGTGCTCGAAAGTCACGATTCGCTACATCCGGAAGACGCCGAACCTGGTCTCCGGAACGGGAGCATTGAGAGCCGCCGAAAAGGCGAGCGCGAGAACCCGGCGCGTCTCGGACGGCAGGATGATGCCGTCGTCCCAGAGGCGGGCGGTGGCGTGATAGGGGCTCCCTTCCTCCTCGTACTTGCGGCGGATCGGTTCCTTGAAGGCATCCTCCTCCTCGGCGCTCCAGGCCTTGCCTTCCGCCTCGAGGTTGTCCCGCCGCACGGTGGCGAGAACGCTGGCTGCCTGCTCGCCACCCATCACGGAAATCCGTGAATTCGGCCAGGTGAACAGGAACCGCGGGGAATAGGCACGGCCGCACATGCCGTAATTGCCGGCGCCGAACGAGCCACCGACCAGAAGCGTGATCTTCGGAACCTGTGCGCAGGCGACCGCCGTCACGAGCTTCGCGCCGTCCTTGGCGATCCCGCCGGCTTCATATTGGCGGCCGACCATGAAGCCCGAGATGTTCTGCAGGAAGAGTAGCGGAATGCGCCTCTGGCAGCACAGTTCGATGAAGTGGGCACCCTTCAGGGCACTCTCGGAAAACAGGATGCCGTTATTGGCAATGATGCCGACCGGCGTGCCCCAGATCCGCGCGAAGCCGGTCACGAGGGTCGTGCCGTAGAGACGCTTGAACTCGTCGAATTCGGAGCCGTCCACCAGCCGCGCGATCACCTCGCGGATGTCGTACTGCTTCTTCAAGTCCGTCGGCACGATGGCATCGAGATCCTCGATCGCATATTTCGGCTCGACCGGCTCCGCGAGATCGATGTCGATGCTCTTGCGTGTATTGAGCGTCCCGACGATGCGGCGGACGATGGCCAGCGCATGCACGTCGTCGGTAGCGTAATGATCCGCGACGCCCGACTGGCGCGCATGAACGTCGGCGCCGCCGAGATCTTCCGCGGAGACGACCTCGCCGGTCGCCGCCTTCACCAGGGGCGGACCGCCGAGAAAGATCGTGCCCTGCCTCCGGACGATGATGGTCTCGTCCGACATCGCCGGCACATAGGCGCCGCCGGCTGTGCAAGATCCCATTACGCAGGCGATCTGTGGGATGCCGAGAGAGGAGAGCGTCGCCTGATTGTAGAAGATCCGGCCGAAATGATCGCGGTCCGGAAACACCTCGGTCTGATGCGGAAGGTTCGCACCGCCGGAATCGACCAGATAGATACACGGCAGCCGGTTCTCCCGCGCGATTTCCTGAGCGCGCAGGTGCTTCTTCACCGTCATCGGATAGTAGGTGCCGCCTTTGATCGTCGAGTCATTGCAGACGATCATGACCTCGCGGCCGGCGACACGCCCGATGCCGGTGATGATTCCGGCTCCATGGATCGCGTCGTCGTACATGCCGTGCGCCGCAAGGCCGCCGAGTTCCAGGAATGGCGTGCCGGGATCGAGCAGGCGCGTCACGCGCTCCCGCGGAAGGAGCTTTCCTCGAGCGAGATGCCTCTCGCGCGCCTTGGCGGGTCCGCCGTCGGCAACAGCCGCGCGCTTCTCCGCAAGCTCACGCGACAAGCCCGCCCAAGCCTCCCGGTTCGCGCGGGCGGCATCAGAGGTCAGATCGGCGGATGTGGCGATGACAGGCACGTCGTCGGCCTCCCCTGGCTGAGGCCCCGGAGGGATCGGGGGCACGATGGCAAGCGCCCGGCGCGGCCCGGACCATTCCGGCACCGCGCGGTGCAGCTACAATCGGCCTATTAGCCCTTGGCGCGAATGACAACCCGCTCGCGAACGGCGGGACCGGATGGGCACCGATAAGCGAAACCGCGCACAAGCAGCCAGTCGTTCGAGCGCTTCTCGAGGTAAAGGTGAGTCCCGCCCAGAGCGACCGTCGCTTCGAGCATCGCTTGTGTGGCCGAGCCGAAGCCCGGAGTGGTGGGAACGCTCGGACTGACTTCGGCGAGTCGGGTACAGAAGCGGATATCGGCGGGGGAATCGACGATGTGGATAGTTTCAGTCGGAGTGGGGGTATAGGAGCAAGCCGAAGCGGTTAGGGCGACGAGGGAAGCGAGAAGCGCGCGATGCATGGATTATCCGCCGATGATCAACCGTTCTGACAAGCTTAGAGCATGAAGCGCGCTTGAGAAGGAGGCCGTCCGCCTCCGAGCCCCGAAACCCCGCCTCAGTTGCCAGAAAGCAACGGCATTTCCGCCCTTGCGGTAGGCCCGAAGATATCCTTGAAAGTCCTGCGCATCACCGCATCGACCTCGGGCATCGTCACCGGGATCCCCAGATCGACCAGGCTCGTGACGCCATGCTGGCGGACGCCGCAAGGAACAATTCCCGAAAAATGGTCAAGATCAGGATCCACGTTGAGACTGATGCCGTGAAAGCTCACCCAGCGCCGGACACGAATGCCGATGGCGGCGATCTTGTCCTCGACCCCCTCCCCCTTTTCCGGCCGGCGGACCCAGACTCCGACCCGGTCCTCCCGCCGCTCGCCGCATACGTTGAAATCGGACAGGGTCGCGATCAGCCAGGCTTCCAGAGCCGCCACATAGCGCCGGAGATCCGGCTGGCGCCGCTTCAGGTCGAGCATCACATAGGCGACCCGCTGGCCCGGCCCGTGATAGGTGTATTGTCCGCCCCGGCCGGTCTGGAAAACCGGAAAACGATCAGGCTCGACAAGATCGGACGATTGTGCGGAGGTCCCGGCGGTATAGAGCGGCGGATGCTCGACAAGCCAGACCATTTCCGGCGCCCGCCCCTCGGCGATGGCGGCGGCCCGCGCCTCCATAAACGCGACGGCCTCCTCATAACCGGTCAAACCCTCAGCAATCGACCAGGCAACCGGTGGTGCTTCGTCCACGGCCAGAAAGGTGTCCGCCAGATTGTCGCGCAGGCTCTGCACAAGGTCCTCACTTCAAGGGAGAGATGGGCTCGTTGTGGTCCTTTCACCAGCCCCAGGTCAACCGTCACTTTCCCGGTGGACGAACCCGATCGGGGTCGCTATAGGAGGCCCGTCCAGCCGGCAATCTTCCTCAGCGGAACAGCCTTTTCGGCACCCTTGAGAAGACTTCGACGGATGGGCTTGCGGTGGCGCAATCGATCTTGTATAGCCACCGCCTCGCCAGGGGAAACAACCCTGGCACGAAGGTTTCGCGGTCGTGGCGGAATTGGTAGACGCACTACCTTGAGGTGGTAGCGGGGAGACCCGTGGAGGTTCGAGTCCTCTCGACCGCACCAAACCTTCGGACAGGCCTTCGGGCCTCTTAAAAAAGGTCCCGCTCGCGGGGCCTTTTTTGTTGCCCGGTTGCGGTTGTCATGGGGGTGTGAAACCGGTTCACTAGGCCGTATTCGAATCTTTCTTCCACCGGCGCGCTCCTGAACCGGCTCGATCGATTTCTCAGGAACCGCCGCCAACCGACTCGCTTTCCTCGGTCTTCAAGGCGCACTGGCCGATTCAGGCGCGTCTGAATGGCTGTCGATTCTCTTCTAGGGACAGGCTCATGCAGGACGTCGAAAATAGGACGCCGCCCTCTCCTTCCGGCGACGCCACGGACCCGTTGAGCTTCCGCGACGAGAACGAGGAGATCAATCCGGCCTTCGTGGAGAGCGTCGCCGAGGCGATTCACGCCGGCGATGCGGAGCGCCTCCGTCAACAGGTCGAGGATTTTCACGAATCCGATCTCGGCGACCTGCTGGAAGCCCTCGATCCTGAGGACCGGCCGCGTCTGATCGAACTCCTTGGATCGGCCTTCGACTTCGCGGCACTGACGGAAGTGGACGATTCCGTCCGCGAGGAGATTCTCGAAGAACTTGAAACGCAGACGGTCGTCGAGGGCGTGCGCGAACTCGACCATGACGATGCGGTCTACATCCTCGAAGACCTCAACGAGGAAGCCAAGGCCGAGATTCTCGACCAGCTCCCGGCCGTGGAGCGCATCGCTCTGCAGCGCGCACTCGAATATCCGGAAGGCTCCGCCGGCCGGCGCATGCAGACGGAGCTCATCGCCGTGCCGCCCTTCTGGACGGTGGGTCAGACCATAGACTTCATGCGCGATACCGAGGATCTACCCGATACCTTCTACGAGATCTTCGTCATCGATCCGGCCGGCCATCTCCTTGGTGCCGTGCCGCTCGACCGGCTCCTGCGCAGCAAGCGGCCGATCACGATCGAAGTGATCATGAACGACGAGCCGGACCGGGTGGAGGCGACCGAAGACCAGGAAGAGGTCGCGCGCCTGTTCGAGCGCTACAATCTCGTCTCCGCGGCGGTGGTCGACGAATCCAACCGACTCGTCGGCGTCATGATGGTCGACGACATCGTCGACGTCCTCGAAGAGGAAGCGGATGCCGACATCAAGGCGCTCGGCGGCGTGAAGTCGGACGAGGAACTCTCGGACACCATCTTCTACATCCAACGCAGCCGCTTTCCGTGGCTCTTCGCCAACATGTGCACGGCGCTGGTTGCGGCCAACGTGATCAATCTCTTCGAGGAATCTCTTGAGCGGATGGTCGCGCTGGCGATTCTCATGCCCATCGTGGCGTCCATGGGTGGGAATGCTGGAACGCAGACCATGACGGTGGCAGTCCGCGCTCTTGCGACCCGGGAGCTCGGGCGTGCGAATGCCTGGCGCATCATCCGGAGAGAGGCCGTGGTGGGCGTTCTCAACGGGGTCACCTTCGCGGTTATCATGGGCCTCATCGCTGCGCTCTGGTTCCAGACGGCACAGATCGGACTGGTGATTGGGCTCGCCATGATCAGCGTGCTGTTCTTTGCGGCGCTCGGCGGCATCTTCGTGCCCCTCGCCCTCAACCGATTCGGGGTCGATCCTGCCGTTTCCTCTGGGCCTTTCGTGACGAGCATCACGGATATCGTCGGCTTCTTCTCGTTCCTGGGGATCGCGACCCTCTGGTTCGGTCTCTGAGGACGGGTCTGCGACGCACCGGCTGCTTAGTCCCTGGCTCTTTGGAGGGACTGTGCGCTCAAGCTGTAGACAAGTTCCCCAAAGGCGTATCTTTTTCTGTCGTGGGCGACATCTATCAAGGGTCCGTTAAGGACTTTGGGGCATCGCTCATAGGGTCCAACAGTTGCGTATTTTCTGATTGATCCCGATGACGCGCCGCACATCCCGCCGCTCGAAAACCCGACGGATCACGCCCTTGGCCGTGGCTCGCTTCATAGCTGTGTCCACGCTCGCCATGGGGCTGGCCTCCTGCGCGATCGCACCCTCCAGCCGCTATCCGATGAAGAGCGACGCGAAGCCCCATGAGGGCGTCGCCTCGGCGCATCGTCTGCCGATCCATGGGGTCGACATTTCCAAGTGGCAGGGCAAGGTCGATTGGGCGGCCCTGCGCCAGGCCGGAACCAAGTTCGCCTTCATCAAGGCGACTGAGGGCGGCGACCACGTAGACAACCGGTTCCTGGAGAACTGGTGGGGCGCCAAGAATGCCGGCGTTCCGCGCGGAGCCTATCACTTCGTCTATTGGTGCCGGCCGGCCCATGAGCAGGCCATGTGGTTCAAGAAGAACGTTCCGCAGGATCCGGATGCCCTGCCCCCAGTTCTCGATGTGGAGTGGAACGGCGAATCCGTGAACTGCCCACGCAAGGTGCCGCGCGAGCAGGCACTTGCGATGATCGATGTGCTTCTCAAGGAGATGCAGGCCCATACGGGCAAGCGGCCGATCATTTATACGGACATCACCTTCCACAAAGAGATCCTGGAAGGGGAATTCAACGACTATCCCTACTGGATCCGCAGCGTCGCGGCCGAACCGCAGGAACGCTACAGTGATCGTCGCTGGACCTTCTGGCAGTTCACGACGACCGGCCGGGTGCCCGGCGTCTCCGGCGACGTGGACCGCAACACCTTCTACGGCACCGAGAACCAGTGGCGGATGTTCGTCCAGAGCGCCTGCGACCCGCGCGATCACCAGCGCCTCAAGTCTGCCGGGTTCTGCCGTGACATGGATCCGGTTCAGACGGCTAGCGTCGGCGAGTGAGATTTTAAGTTCAAAGAGATCTGTGCTGATAGTGCCGATCAGTAATCCTGATCGGCTGTCTCATTCGATGCTCGATGAGCAAGCATGGAGACGCATTGGCGAACTCCATTTGCAACGTTTCAACCTCGCGTTGCCGTAAGGTAACAGATCTCCGAAAACTCTTCTTCCGAAAGCGTTTGAGAGTGGAAGGCTAGGCTTTTCCTCTTAATACTCCCGCGCCCGGGAGAATAACTGATTTGCTCCTCGGCATCGTTGAGGAGGCAGCATGGCTCACCGTTTCGACCGTCACGGACCCACAGCGGGCTTTGTACCTGTTCTCGACCGTGAACGGCGCCCCCCCCGTATCGCCCTTCTCCTCATGTCGGTCTCTGCTGCGGCTCTGCTCTACGCCTGCCCTGCAGGGGCGCAGACCTATACGTGGGTGCCCGGAAGCGGCATCTGGGGGAATCCGTTCTACTGGGAAGAGGGGGTTGTTCCCGACTCCCCAACGGCGACTGCACTTTTCCGCAACCCGGCTGCGGCCTATGGCGTCTTCCTGAACGGCTCCTACTCCATTAATCAGGTGATTTTCGAGGGAGGCGGCCCCGCTGGGGCCCGGTACGTCGTCAGCGTGGGAAGCCTGACCTTTGCGGGCATTGCGCCAGGCCTGACATTTGGCGCAGCGGCGCCCGGCGTTCGAACGGCCGAATTTGCCGCCGATGTCCCCCTCACACTCCTGAGCACCACAACTTTCAACGGCACTGCGCCAACGTCACTTTTCTATGTCGGCGGCCCGATGGGCGGACCGGGCGGCCTCACCAAGCTCGGACCGGGGGTGCTCGAACTCGGCGCCGCGAACGTTTATACCGGCGGGACGAGCATTCAGGGCGGAACGCTCCGGCTGTCCGGTGCGGGAACTCTGCCTAGCACCGGAGCTGTGTCCATTAACACCGGGGCAACACTCGATCTTGGAACAGCACCAGACCAGACAATCAGCAGCCTCAGCGGGTCCAGCGGTTCAATGATCAACCTCGGTTCTCGCCGCCTGACGGTTGGGGATCCGCTAAACACGACCTTTGCCGGAGGCATCGTCGGCACGGGTGGCGGACTGATGAAGCAGGGCACTGGCACCCTGACGCTGACCGCGTCCAACAGCTACACCGGCGGCACGATCGTCAACAGTGGCGCCCTTGTTGCCGCCGCGAGCGGAGCGTTGGGTACGGGTACGGTCACGGTAAACGGCGACACGGCCTCCCTGAGCTATGACGGCGCCGGCGTGACGGCCGCTGCCGCGCCGATCATTCTCAACGATTCGAGCAGGCTGAGCTTCGGCAACGGCGCCAGTGCCGGTTCGGCGACCATCACCATCGCGGCGGATGCAACGCCCAGCCTCGGCGCCGGCTTGGTCTTCACCCAGACCTCCACCGCCGGCAATGCTCAGATCAGCAATGCCCTGGCGCCCGCCTATAACGGCGTGACGTTCCGTGGCAGCAGCAGCGCCGGGTCGGCAACGATCCAGAACAGCAACGGCAGCGTCACCAGCTTCCAGAACACCAGCAGCGCTGCTTCGGCCACCATCACCAATCTCGGCAATGGCGCCACCTTCTTCGACGGAAGTTCGAGCGCCGGGTCGTCCGTCATCACCAATCAGGCCACCGGACGGACCTATTTCTCGTTCAACGCCTCCGGCGGCAACGCGCGGATCATCAACAATGCCGGCGGCACCCTCGACATTTCCGGCCTGACCAGCGCTGGCACCACCCTCGGCTCCATCGAGGGCGCCGGAACCTTCGCCCTGGGCACAAAGGCCCTGACGGTCGGCTTCAACGGCCTGACCACCACCGTCTCCGGCACCATCAGCGGGGCCGGCGGTTCGCTGACCAAAGTCGGCACCAGCACGCTGACCCTGTCGGGAGCCAACACCTATAGCGGCGGCACGAGCGTGCTGACCGGCACGCTCGAGATTCAAAATGCCGCAGCGCTCGGCTCGGGCGGCGTTACCTTGAACGGCGGCCAGCTGCGCTCCACCATCGCCGGCACCGCAACCCTGGCCAATCCGCTCAGCATCACCAATGTCGGCGTTCTGACCGTCGCGCCAAACCAGACCCTCAACATCAACCTCGCCAACGTCGCCGATGGCGCCACCGTGATGCTGGGCTCGGCCTCTGACACCGGCACCCTCGTCGCCACCGGCTCTGCCATCGCCGCCGGCTCCTCCACCGTCGAGATCAATGGCGGCACCGTCCGCGCCGGCAGCGTACAACTGCCCACCCTGCTGGCCGCAGCCCGAAGAACCACCATCGCCGGCGGTGCTACCCTCGACCTGGCGGGTTATGGGGCCACGATCCGGGATCTGTACGGCACAGGCACGCTCACCGGCAGCGGCAGCCTGCAGATCGCCGGCGGCGACTTCGACGGCCGCCTCACCGGGGCGGTCGGGTTGGACAAGATCTCGGCCGATCCGCTCAACCTCGATGGTGTCTCCACCTATACCGGCCCAACGACCGTCCGGGCGGGCTATCTGGGGGTGAATGGTTCGCTGGTGTCTGCGGTCAGCGTGCTCAACAATGCCGCGCTCGGCGGCTCGGGCACGATCGGCGGGCTTGCCGTGCAGGGCGGCGGCACGGTGGCGCCGGGCAACTCGATCGGCACGCTGTCGGTCAATGGCAACGTCTCCTTTGCGCCCGGTTCGGTCTATGCGGTCGAGATCAACGCCGCCGGTCAAAGCGACCGCCTCGCCGCCACCGGCACCG
>NZ_JAIRBM010000021.1 GCF_020089865.1 Microvirga puerhi | reverse complement strand
ATTCCCGGATGGCCTCGATCAGGGCTTCGGGAATGCCGCACAGGCCGAATCCCCCGGCCATGATGGTCATGCCATCCTTCACAAGCCCAGCCAGCGCCAAGCTCGCATCCTTGTAAACCTTATCCATTGCGTTTCCATGCGTGTTGATGGTTGGAAACCAGATGCCTGCCCGCCTTGGAAGCCAACACTGGAGAGGCAATCAGCGAGTTCTATTCAGCGTCCGGCTGCGCCGACGGATGAGCGCTCTTGAAAGCCCGGTGCTCGCCAGCAAGCCGCTCGACCCGGAGTATTCGCGGGAGGTTCTCTAGCGGCACGTTAAACCGGCGCGCCGCATAGAGTTGGGGCACAAGATAAACATCGGCCAAGCTTGGCTCTGGTCCGAAGCAAAACCCCTCGTCCTCGATCAAGCCTTCGACGGCAGCCAATCCTTGCCCGATCCAGGTAGCGATCCAGCCTGAGATCTCCGGCTCCGAGTGCCCGAACGTCTTCCGCAGGTAGTTCAGAGGGCCGACATTGTGCAGAGGATGGATGTCGCAGCCGATGATCGCTGCCGCGGCCCGCACCCTTGCGCGCTGGATCGGATCGGACGGTAGAAGCGCTGGCATCGGGGAGATTTCCTCCAGATACTCAAGAATGGCTGGTGATTGAGTAATGACGCCGCAACCGTCGATCTCAAGGACGGGTACGCGGCCCTGCGGATTTAGAGCCCGAAAGGTTGGCGCATTCTGTTCTCCGCTGTTGCGGACGAGATGAACAAAAGCCCGCTCCACCTCCAGGCCCTTCAGAGCCAGGGCAATGCGCACCCGATAGGAGGAGGTCGACCTCCAGTACGTATGCAACTTCATCAGCGACATCTCAGCGGGCTGGCTGGATCGTGGCCCGGCACTCGCCGAAGCCGATGGGAGCGAAGCCCTCGCGGCGACCACGTGCCCGCAGGATCACTTCATCACCGTCTTCCAGGAAGCGTCGCTGCTCGCTCGATGCGAGGACGACCGGGTTCTTCCCACCCAACGTTGTCTCGAGAATGCTGCCACAGCTCGACTGATCTGGCCCGGAAATCGTGCCCGTACCCAGCAGATCGCCTGGCTGAAGATTGCAGCCGTTGCTGGTGTGGTGTGTGATTATCTGGGCCACGGTCCAGTACATGTGCCGGGCATTGGACATGGACAGCCGATGGGCCGGAAGTCCTTTCTCCCGAAGGCCCGGTGTAAGAAGAAGAACCTCGAGCTCCAGGTTCAATCCGCCCTCGCGCTGATCGGCCTCATCGAGCAGATACGGCAGCGGTGCGGGGTCGCCATCCGGTCGCTTGGGCTGGGGAATGCGGAATGGAGCCAGTGCTTCGGGCGTGACAATCCAAGTCGAGACCGTGCTACCGAAATTCTTGGACAGGAACGGCCCCAGCGGCTGATACTCCCAGGCCTGGATGTCGCGCGCGGACCAGTCGTTGAGCAGGCAGAAGCCTCCCACCTGACCAGCTGCCTCGCCGATGCGGACAGGTTCGCCAAGAGTATTGCCAGGACCAATCCAGACCCCAAGCTCCAGCTCATAATCGAGTCGTTGGCACGGTCCGAAGCTGGGCTCCGTGGCATCTGGCGGCTTGGTCTGCCCACGTGGTCGTCGCATGGGCTCGCCGGAGGGACGAATCGATGATGCCCGGCCATGATAGCCGATCGGCACGTATTTATAATTCGGCAGCAACGGATTATCGGGCCGGAATTGCTTGCCGACGTTGGTGGCATGATGAATGCCGACATAGAAGTCGGTGTAGTCACCGACGTGGGCAGGGAGATACAACGTGCAATCGGCGGCATCGTGCAGGCACGTCTCTACCCTACCCTTCTCTGGGCTCCCCTGAGACAGCAATTCAGACAAGCGTGCGCGCAAAGCCTGCCGCGGACCTGCCCCGAGCGCCAGGAAAGGGTTGAGAACCGGGCCAAGAGCCGCTTCGGCAGCCTTGACGGCCTCACCTGCGAAGAGACCGGCGGCCAGAGCCGCCGGCAGGTCGAGGATCTGGTCCCCAATGGCTACGCCTCCGCGCGGAGAGCCACCGTTGGGGCTAAAGACACCGAGCGGCAGGTTCTGAATTGGGAAGTCAGAGTGACCGTTCGCGGATAGCACCCAGCTCTCCAACTTCGGGTCATGGGTTTGATCGAGTTGAGCCATCATCTCGCCTACCGTTGGTTCGGGTTGAAGTGTTTTTTGATCTTATGTCCGTACGCGCCGTAGTCCTTCTGAAAGGCTTCCGTATTCGCGGCAAATGCTGTGACCTTCTGCGGGAAGCGCGTCTCGAACATGAAGGCCAACGTTCCCTCCAGCTTATGCGGCTTGAGTTCGACATTGCTCGCCCGTTCGAACGCATCCACATCAGGCCCGTGCGGCAGCATGGTGTTGTGCAGCGACATGCCACCCGGTACGAATCCGCCGCCTGTCTTGGCGTCATAGACGCCGTAGATCAGTCCCATGAACTCGCTCATGATGTTCATGTGATACCACGGCGGCCGGAAGGTGTTCTCCGCTACCAGCCAACGGTCTGGGAAGATCACAAAATCGATGTTGGCGGTACCAGGTGTTTCGGAGGGCGAAGTCAAGACCGTGAAAATCGAAGGATCGGCATGATCGTACAGAATCGGCCCGACCGGCGAGTAGTGACGCAAATCATACTTGTAAGGCGCGTAATTGCCGTGCCAAGCTACGACGTCGAGAGGCGAGTGATCGAGGTCAGTGACCCAGAGCGAGCCACCCCACTTCACATACATCTTTGAAGGAGCATCCCTGTCCTCATAAGCCGCGACAGGCGTGAGGAAGTCGCGGGGGTTAGCCAGGCAATTGGCTCCAATCGGCCCGCGCTCCGGCAGCGTGAATGCTCCGCCGTAGTTTTCACAGATGTAGCCGCGGGCGGGTCCATCGGTCAATTCAACCCGGAACTTCACGCCACGCGGGATGACGGCAATTTCACCCGGCTCGATATCGATGATGCCGAACTCGGTCCACAAACGAAGCGCGCCTAGCTGCGCCACGAAGAGCATTTCCCCATCGGCATTGTAGAAGTACTCGTCGCTCATCGAGCGAGTGATGATATAGACATGCGAACCCATGCCCGCCTGCGAACCGGCATCACCTGCGGTCGTGATGGTGCGAATGCCTTCCAGGAAGGAGACCCCCTCTTCTGGCAGCGGAATGGGATCCCAGCGCATGGGCGCAATTGGCATCTCGACTTCCGGCGCCGGAGCTGTGCGCCATAGGCCGATATCGGCTTTCCGAAATTGCCCCCAGTGCGTCACCGTTGGACGGATGCGGTAGAGCCAGGAGCGCTCGTTGGTGGTGCGGGGCGCCGTAAAGGGCGAGCCGGAGAGCTGCTCGGCATAGAGGCCATAGGAGCACTTTTGTGGCGAGTTGCGCCCAATGGGCAGAGCACCGGGAAGGGCTTCGGTCTCGAAGCCGTTGCTGAAGCCGGACATGTAGCCGGGCTGGATGGCGCTCTCAAGCCTCTCAGCAGCGCGGGTGCGCAGAGATGGCGTCTGGACATTCATGAGGGTTACCTCCTAGTTTGTTACGGATGTAACCATCTATTTTGTAACTATCAACGCGATGACCAAACTCCAGCTTGAAGCTTTCCTGCCCTACCGACTGAACCGGATCAGTGCGGCGATCTCACACGAATTCAGGGCCGTCTATGGTCGGCATCACGACCTAACGGTTCCCGAGTGGCGGGTGCTTGCGACACTGGGGCAATTTGAGGAGATGGGCGCGAAAGCCATCGGACATCACTCCTCAATGCACAAGACTAAGGTCAGCCGGGCCGTCCGAGCATTGGAGGAACGGCGCTGGCTCAAGCGCCGCGAGTGTGAGGACGATCGTCGCGAAGAGATTCTGTCTTTAACCGCGCTTGGACGCAAAACTTACACGGATATCGTCCCTCGTGCCGTCGCTTTCGAGCGGCGTATCATGACGGCACTTGGCCCAGAGGCCCCATTCCTACTTCCCATTTTGGACCAGCTCGAGGAGATATTCAGAGTACCCTGAACCCGGAAGGTCCGGTTGCCCCTTCACGTCTTCCTATGATGCAGGGGCCGGCGATAAATATCGATGTCAAGACGAGTCGAGATGACTTTCGGTACAAGGATGTGTCTCGCCCATTGGCGGGAGAGCTGTCTCAGAGTGGCCCGATTATCTACAAGCAGGTCAGACTAAGCCGCCTTACCTTTGACAAAGTCAACACTATACCGAATCCCAGCAGTCAAGCCGGAAATTTAGCGCGTTGCCGTCGCGTTCGAACTCTGCCGAATATGTACGCACATGGCAGGGCAGCTTTGGGTAATGATCGCCTTCTATGAAATGCTGGGTTCACTCGGCTATCTCGAACCGGACACTATGAATCTCTTGCTCCGGTCGATCTTCCAACTCAGCGATGCGCAGAGTGATCACTCGTGTCATCTCTCTGACGATCTTGATCAACCTCTCCTCATCGCGAGCGAGGGGAGACGTGATGGAATAAGCAATCGAAATACTGCCTAGAACTTCTCCGTTCTCGTCGAACACCGGCGCTGCAATACCAGCGACACCCTTATCGAGCTCTTCACGGGAGATATAGTACCCCTCGCGGCGATTCCGCTGAAGGGCCGCATTGAATGACGTCCAATCGGCTCCGATCTTGTTTCGGTCGGTGTCACCTTCGCCTGTTTCAAAGATACGGCGCAACCTGCGTCGATCGAGGTTGGCAAGGATCACGCGGGCCTGTGCACCGCGGAAGAGCGGCATTCTGCGACCGGGTGAGTAGTTCAGTGCAGGCAAATGATTCGGGCGGCTGTAATAGACGTTCACCAAACGGTTGCCGTAGAGACGCCCAAGCAGCATGTGACAGCCAAGATGTGCCGACGATTCCTCCATGAGTTCTCTGGAGGCGGCTATCACTGGATCAAACTTGGAAATGATGTATTCAAGTTCCATAATCTTCGGACCTGGCGCATATCGCCCGGAGGTGCGCGACAGGAGTCCGATCTCATGCAGGTCGTGGACGTAACGGTACGCGCTCGCCTGGCTCACGCCGAGGGCATCTTCGACATCTGCCAATGTAATTGTCGGACGGCTCTCGGAAAATAGGTTCAGGATCTCCGAGACCCTCTTAAGAACCGATGTCTCATTTTTGGACTGCTCTCTGGACATGAGACCTTTACGGCGTTTTACGGCTGAATCGAGCACGTGACACTAGGGGTCCTCGCAATCTCCCATCCGATTCGGAGAGGTGTACCCATCGCGTCGAAGCATGAATTCGCCAGGTCATTGGGCGGCCTTTACGTATACAAAGTGAATTGACGACCGCGAAAGGGCCGATGTCCGGCAAAAAAGCGATGCTCCGCGTCGAAAATCATGCGCTCGTGTCGTATGCTTTTATGATCGATATGCAGCACCACTATACTGTACGCGCCATCCGCCAAGTTTCAAGGAACCAAATCTCAATATTTCTACCATGGCAGCATGTATTTTCAAGGTCGTTGTACGTTCCGAGAAGGTTGTTCACACCGACTGCGTGTCTGAAGGTCATCATTGCTGCAGGATCGGCTGAGGGACCTGGGGGATGAAAAACGCGCATCAGAATGGACGCACGACGGCCTAGGTTCGCCAGCGAACGTGCGCCATGGAGGCTCCGCCCATTTCAAGACTCGCGCTGAGGTGGATCTGAGAAACATCCTTTTGTTGAAAGGCTCAAAACGTTTCACGGTGAGGCGTCGACGGACATTTGCATTTCGATCATGGCTGAGTTTGGGGGCAAGCTGCCTGCCGGAAGCGCGAGCCGACGCTTCGCGCAAACCGCATTGCATCACCTGTGCCGCGATTAGCAACGTGTCTGTGGCCACGGCGTTTTCCGGTTGGAACATTGGCTGCGCCGGACAGGAAAGCCTGTTTCTGGTTACGCGCCCTTGTCCGCATCGACCAATAGGGCATCCAACACGCCCTGCCGCCGTTCGAGCCACCAGCCATACTGTTCCGGCCATGCCTCGAAGCCTGCGGCCGGCAACCCGAGCCGTTGCCGCGCATGCAATGCCCAGAAGGGATTTTGGAGCGCCTCGCGCCGATAGCGATGAGATCAGCCCGGCCATCGACAATGATCGCATTCGCCTGCAAGGCGTCGATGATCAACCCAACAGCCATAGTTGCGATACTCGATCCCTTCCGCACTTGTTCCGCGAAGAAAACCTGGAAGCCGAGCGCGCGCGGAACGCGCTGTAAGGTCGCGGCTCCGCCCAAACCTCCAGACGAGCAGTCGATCAGATCGATGCCTTGGGCCTTCAAGGCATCGGAGAAGACTAGCGAATCTTCCAAAGACCAGCCTCCATCAAGCCCGTCGACGGCCGAGATGCGCACGAAGACTGGCAACTCTCTCGGCCAAACCTCGCGCACTGCGTGCGTGACGAGCAATGGCAATCGCATCCTGTTCTCAAGGCTACCACCAAAGCGGTCCCTCCGTTGATTGGAAAGAGGAGAGAGGAATTGGTGGAGCAGGTAGCCATGGGCGGCATGGACCTCGATGATCTGAAATCCTGCAGCCATAGCGCGAATGGCCGCGTCTCGGAACGATTGGATGAGCCGCTCGATGTCGCTGGCTTGGAGTTCGCACGGCACTGGCCAGCCCGGCGCCATTGCCAGCAGGCTTGCCGAGACTGTTCGCCAAGGGACATCGCCATAGCTGCGATCGGCCTCCGTCAGTGGACCGTTTCCGCGCCAAGGCCGCTGCGAACTGGCATTGCGCCCGGCATGCCCGATCTGGATGGCGGGAATGGAGCCGTGAGCCTTGAGGAAATCCGTGATGCGTCGAAGCGGCTCGATCTGGTCATCGTGCCATAATCCGAGATCCCCCGGCGAAATACGACCATCGCGTTCAACGGCCGTCGCCTCCACGATGATCATTCCAGCTCCGCCAAGGGCGAATTTTGCGAGATGCGCGAAATGCCAATCGTTGGCCTCGCCTTCGATCGCGGAATATTGGCACATCGGTGAGATCGCGATCCGGTTCGGGATCGTCAAGTTTCGGATGGACAGAGGTGAAAATAGGTTCGGCTGCGTCGAAGTAGCTTCTGCGGCCTCGACGTGAGAGGATTCGGTCAAGCCGGAGTGATTTGCGTTGCGTATCATCGCGCTTCCATGCCGGGCTGGCGTTCAGGACAAAAGTCGGGTTTCGACGGGCTGATGTCCCCGCAATGTTACCCGGCCAGCTTCGGTTGGTGCATAGGCTCAGGCTTCCGACATCGCGGCGCGAACAGTTAGGCTCAACGGCGCTGGAGTGGCGCACCCTGGAGCAGGTCCACTGAGATGGGCAGACATCTATCTAGATGTATGCCTTGCCATCATAGAAAGCTTTGCGCCATCGCCTGACCACGGGCTTCCTGTAAAGACCGCCTGTGAAAAACGGATCGGCATTGATGAACGCCTCAACCTCTTCCCGACTGTCCGTATCAAGCACGATCAAGCCGCCAGTGCCCACTTGGCCAGCATCGTCGAGCAATCCACCACTCGCGAGCACGCGGTGCAGGTTTCCTCGCATATAGTCGAGATGCGCTTCGCGCAGCTCAAGGCGCAGCTGCTCAGTCCCGGGCTCATCATCCCACATGATGGCATATGGCATATCAAAAATCTCCCTAACCTTAGATTATCAACCTTGTTCGAACTGCAGCTCTGGCGCAGAATTCGCTGGCAGCGTGGTCAAGAGAAGCCCTCAGCTGAGAAGCGGCTCATGAACTCCGACGGCTGAGGCGTTCAGCTACGGGCCTCTGTTCATTGGTCCAGACGAGTCAGTTCAGAGGCGAGATGCTTCGCCCTGAGAATAGCTCGGTAGGCAAAGACCACGGCGGGCCCGAGTGTAATTCCACCTCCGGGATAGAAGCCCCGCATTGACGAGGCGAGCTCATTTCCGCAGGCGAAGAGACCCGGAATGGGTTCCCCTGACTCGTCAACGACCTGCGCATCACCATTGGTTTTGAGGCCAATTGCCGTTCCTAAGGTAGCGGGAAGAATCGGCAGGGCCACGAAGGGCGCTCGCACGATGGGTGTCAGATTCGGATTGGGGCCAGCCTTAGGATCACCCCATACGCGATTGAATGAGGTCGAACCCTTGCCGAAATCGAGATCCACACCCGTCCGTGCGAAGTCGTTATGGCGCTCCACTGTCTCTGCCAACATCGTCGGGTCGATCCCGATCTTGCGAGCAAGGTCCTGCACGCTATTGCCGATGGTGATGTAACCCCTCCTGACGAAGGGTCGCAAGCTGGGTGTCCACGGCCACGGACGCATCGCTCCAAGACCGTTCTTGCGTACGAAGTTCGCATCGCAGATGAAATAGAACTTAGCGTTCTCGTCCAGGTGGTCTGCCGCCCTCCGCCGGAACAATGCGGATATGATGTCGTGATATGAATTCGATTCATTCACGAAGCGGCGCCCATGCGGGTCGACAGCGATAATGCCTGGACGGCCGCGATCGAGATAGCCGTAAATTACTGGCGCTTCGCGGCCATCTTCTTCCTGCAGGAGTGATGAAGGGGTCCACAGGCATGGGCTGGCAAGTTCGACATCGACCGCGGCACCGACGGACCGCGCCGCCCGATGTCCATCCCCGGTATTGCCTGTGAAAGCCATCGAGTAATTATGCGAGAATGTCGCGCCCAGCTCCTTCCGTAGCGACGGATCGTGGGGGAAACCGCCCGTCGCCAAGACGACGCCTAGACGTGCTCGCACCCTGACGCGCCGCCCCTGGCATTCGACGACTGCGCCTTCGACCCTTCCGCCGTTTCGGATCAGCTCCTTCAGTGGGGCATTGATCCAGATATCGGCTTTATAGCGGCGGAGGCTATAGAGGAGGCGCGCGACCAGCGCATTGCCATTGCTCACCTGCGCGCCGCGGCGATAGCGAAGACGATCCCTCGCATGGCGCATGAGACGACGCATTACGCGCCGGAAACTGGCGAGTGAAGAGAATGGGCGGACAAAGGCCGGGATCTCATCCGGCCCGACCATCATACCACCGCAGACCATCAATCGTGCCATCGGAGGGCGTACCAGGGCGAAATCAGCACCAAGCTCACTACCGTCGTAAGAACGGGCAATGATCGAACGTCCCTTATCTACGCCACCCGGACTATCCGGATGGTAATCAGGTGACTGCGTCAGATCAAAAGCCACGGCCGTTCCGGACTCTAGATCATCAATCGCCGGGCCGGCGCTGTTCAGAAAGCCTTCCACGAGATCGGCGCGATAATAATTGCCGAGTTCGTGGCGCAGATACTCGCGTGCGCGCTCGACGGAATCATCAATACCCGCTTCCCGTGCAAGCCGGTTGCCCGGCACCCACAGTACCCCGCCCGAGGTGGCTGTGGTACCGCCGAGCAATTCGGACTTCTCGCAAAGAAGCACCTTCATGCCGCGCTTGACCGCAAAGAGACTCGCCGCCAAGCCGCCCGCTCCACTTCCGAACACGAGGATATCAGTTTCGACATCCCAATGATCGGTGCCGGCTATTCCGCTGCCGCCCATCATCCGACTCATACCTCTGATGTTGCGATCGGCTCTGGCAGGAACTTGGTGCTCGACCAGCCGCCATCGACCGGCATCACGATTCCAGACACGAAGCTCGAAGCATCGGAGGCCAAGAACGCACAGGCTTCGGCAATCTCTTCCGGCCGCCCTGGGCGTCCCAACGGGCAATCCTCGATCATGGAGCGACGGAACCACGGATTGTTATCGATTCGCTCGCGCACCAAGGGAGTCGCGATCAGACCGGGCGCAATGGCATTCACCCGGATACCGTCCCGACCGTATTCGGCGGCAAGCTGCCGCGTGAGTCCTGCCAGCCCTGCTTTGGTCGCGGCATAAGCCGAAGCCCGTGTAACGCCCAGCACACCGAAGGCCGATGCGATGTTGATGATGGCACCGCCCCGACCTTTCATCACACGGATGGTCGCCCGGGAGAGAGCAAAGGGTGCAGCCAAGTTTACCTGCAGATACCGGTTGAGATCTTCATCGCTCGTGTCGAGAATAGGCCGCGAGTTTCCGATTCCCGCATTGTTGACCAGTACATCGATTGCGCCATGGCCCCCGATTGCTGCAGCAATAACTTGGTCGGCAGCATTCGTCGCGGTCAGATCGATCTGCAACTCCCTGAAACCAGAGGCAGTGGCGATTTCTGCGGGAGCCGACGACTGATCGACACCGAGGACCGTCGCTCCTTCGCGCAAGAATGCCTTTGTGATCGCCAGACCGATGCCGGATGAACTACCCGTCACGATGGTGGATTTGTCTTTCAAGCGTAGTGACATTCATTCCTCTCTATGAATCTGGTTCTGCTGCAAGTCATTCGGCCAATGGAGCCTGCTTGCTCGCTCGAATTCTACGTTGTGTTAATCCCCAGTCGGCGCCAGTATTATTTGGCTGCGGATCGGAGCAGACAACGTCAAACTCGTATATTTCTATTTTCTTTGTTGTCTTGATATCTCGTCGAATATTGTTGTCCCAGCACACCCGAACGTCATTTCGTTGACAACGTCTGAGATGAAATGAACGCGACCGTATTCTCGTTATATGAGAAGAACGATCGCACAACAACGTGCTTCATGCAAGGGATGAGCGGCCGCGACGCGTTACCGCCTGAACTATCTCGCACGACGGAAGCCCTCTTTGACACATAAAGAATTCGTCAAGCGCTGGCGCGAACATTTCAGGCTTGCAAGCTCCCTGAAGGAATGGAGCACGGTGTGAAGATATATCCAGAGCGAGGTGATGGGCGATGAGCTTTCCCGCATCTATGATGGCGTTGCGACAGTTGAGTATCAATCGCTGGAACAGCGGAACTCCAATCGCGCTGCGGCCGAATACCACTGCATTCTTCAAGACGACGAGCGTCGCGTATTCGACGCGCTTGTCCACAATTTCTCATTCATCGGTTCACACGATGTGCTGCAAGGTCCCGGCGTCGGCCCTGCAAAGGTCATACGCTTCCTTAGGCGCTCCCGGGATCTGTCTTCGAAGGAGTTCACGCGTACGTGGCGCGATGAATATGCGCAGAGATTGATCGGCTCGGCCGGAAACATCAGAAGCGTTGCACAAAACCTGCCGATCCCACCTGAAAGGCCTGAAGGATGGGGCCTGAAAGTGGATGGATCCGAGAAAATCTGGTTTGACACCCTCGCTGCCGCCGACGCCTTCCGGCACTCCGAGGCTGCTCGAGAAATCCGCGCTCAATTCGAGCCTCCCCTGTTCACCGTTGTGGCAGAGGTCGTAGTAGACGAGGTCATTCTACACGATACCTGACGCGATGGATGCATCTGCCGGGCAACGACAGGAAGCGATGTCAAGTAGTCGCTTCCTCTCCTGGTTGCCCCATCAATAATGTCCGCATCGCGCAGGCATTTTCCTACACGGCGACTGCTCCCGCTCGATGCACCGATCAGGCGAAACGTTTGTCGCGTCCCAGTGACCAAATCGGTCGTCTCGACCTTTCTATTCCGCGTTCCGTCTGAGCCGCGGTTCGACAGTCAGGATGGAATCACGTCGCGAGCCCGCCCAGCGAGCGCCCGCCATCGACGAGAATAACCTGTCCAGTGATAAATTCTGTCTGCGGCGAAGCAAGAAAGGAGATCATGGCAGCGATATCGTCGGGCCGGCCAAGTCGACCGACCGGCTGAACCGCGGCAAGCTTTGCGCGCTCTTCGTCGCTCCAGGCGGCCAGGATCGGGGTATCGATCACGCCAGGCGCGACCGCATTCACAAGGATTCCACGCGGAGCCAGTTCGAGCGCGAGAGCCCGCGTCAGGCCGACGACAGCGGCCTTCGAAGCCACATAATGGGCGTAGTTCACAGCGCCGAGATAGGCCCGCGATGCGAGATTGACGATCCTACCGCTTGACGTCATGCGCCGGGACGCCGCCCGAGCAAGTACGAACATGCCGACAAGGTTGATATCATACATGCGCCGAAAATCGTCGGTCGTCAGGTCGTCTGTTCTTGTGACCTCGAAGATGCCGGCATTGTTGACGACTGAGTCGATGCGAGGAAGTTCGGCAATGATGGCCTCGCAGGCGGCCTCGTCACGGACGTCGAGGTAACGGCCTTCGGCTGATCCCATATCGTCCCTTGCGATCGCAGCCGCCGCTTCATCGACGGTCTGGCGATCGATATCCGTCATGACAACATGGAATCCGTCAGCAGTCAGGCGCCTGGCGGTTGCCAGACCGATACCGCGTGCTGCACCAGTGACCAAAGCCACTCGCTTGTCTATCTGCTCTACCTTGGCCAAATCCAATTCCAACTCTGGTATCCGTCACGTGTGGAAGTTCATGATGAGCGTACTCAGCGATAGCAGGAGGCCGCGGCCGGCTCGATTGACCTCCACCATATCCTGAGAGGTCTCGCGCTCCGCGTGTCCCTAGAGGCCGAGCCTTCCGCCCGCGACGTCGAACACGGCGCCTGTCGTGAAGCTGCACGCCGGCATGGCGATCCATGCCACCGTCGCAGCAACTTCTTCGGCCTTCCCCAGGCGTTTCATGGGAATGCGCTGGGCCGATTGCTTGATGAAATCAGCCGACATCTGCAGCTGGAGATCAGTGTCGATCAAGGCTGGGGCGACGCAATTGACGGTAATGCCGTCTTCCACCACTTCCTTAGAAAGACCGATAGAGAGGCCGATGACTCCGGCTTTGGAGGCGCCATATGCCGATCCGTCGGTAAGTCCACGAATGCCTGCAACCGACGCGATGTTGATGATGCGGCCCGACTTGCGCTCGCGCATTCCGAGTACGAAGAGTTTGCAGATGCTGAAGACCGACGTTAAGTTCACAGCAATGACCCGATTCCAGGACGCCAGATCATATTGCTCGAGCGGAACGGTTGGCCCTTGGATCCCAGCGTTATTGACGAGGATATCAGGCGTTCCGATCAGCTCCTCTGTCCTCACTTTGGCTTCCTCGAGCGCAGCTTGATTCGTGACGTCGACGCGGATCCCTTCCAAGCGACCTGGGATGGTTTCGAGCGTCGAAACATCCATATCCCACACGATGACGCGGCAGCCGAGAGACAGGAACTCCCGAACAATGGCAGCTCCGATTCCTTTTGCTCCGCCGGTGACGACTGCAGTCTGTCCCTTGAGTGAGTACCGATCGAGCAGCCCATCAGCTCCCAGCTCATCGATAGTTGATGCCATTGTAA
Organism: Microvirga puerhi; assembly: GCF_020089865.1. Lineage (GTDB taxonomy): Bacteria > Pseudomonadota > Alphaproteobacteria > Rhizobiales > Beijerinckiaceae > Microvirga > Microvirga puerhi. Next base: position 79,171 of record NZ_JAIRBM010000021.1, on the reverse strand, counting down.
TCTCCACACATTGAAATTGCCGGAGGCCCACGAAAAATTGGGCAGTTCCGATGGGTGCTGCGGCCCTATTGTTAGTTTGCGTCGTCGTAACCCGGTCGGGGAACGTGAATCATCGACGTGTGGGAGAGCCCTCCGTCGACGACGAGATTATGTCCGTTGATGTAGCCGGCATAATGACTGGCGAGAAACATGACCGAATTCGCCACGTCCTGCGTCGATCCCAGACGACGCAACGGCACCAGCTTGCTGCGCTGCTCCGTGACGCCGGGAACGGCATAGAATTCCCTGTTCAGCGGTGTCGGTGTGAAACCTGGGCTCACGGCATTGATCCGAACGCCCGTCGGCCCCCATTCCAGCGCCAGCTGGCGAGTCAGCATGACGACGGCGGCCTTGCTGACACTATAAGAGCTGCAATATGGGTGCGGCTCGGTCGCGGCAATCGATGCGACATTCACGATCGCGCCTTCACGGCGCTCACGCATGCGCTTCCCGAATCGTTGGGCGCACAGCAGGTACCCTTTCACATTGACGTCGAGTGTCTTGTCCCAGACATCCTCCGATACCGTGTCGAGCTTTCCGAACCGAAGAATGCCGGCGTTGTTGACGAGGACGTCGCAGACGCCGAATCGTTGCTCGACCAGCGCCATACCGTCGTCGATGGATGCTGGGTTCGACACATCGCAAACGACAGACATCGCCGAACCGCCTGCATCACGAATCGCTTCATCCGTCGCGGCACATCCCTCAGGAGAGTGATCGAGAATGGCAATATTCGCTCCGGCGCGAGCGAACGACATTGCGATTGCCTGCCCGATGCCACCGCCGGCGCCGGTGACGACACACACCTTGCCAGAAAAATTCAACCAGGTTTGTCCTGGGTCTTCCATTGGCTCTTTTCCTTCGATTTCGTTGACAAGACTAAACTTCGGCCTGATGGCTCACTTCAATGAACTACGTCTCGCGAGAGCATCGACCGGCGCGACCATCTGGCGCGCTCACGCGATTTCTCGGTGAATACTTTGCTCATTGAAAACTTGAGGTTCACCACGTTGACAAGCCCCCGAATGCATGCGACCGTATTCTCGTTATATAAGAAGATTGATCGCACAAGAATGTGCCTGACACAAGGGAAGAAACCATCGGAATGAAACCCGTACGCAATACTTGAACTGTGTGCTGGCCTGTTTATCCCCTGCTCCACAGTAATGTCGCTTGCAGCGCCTCATGACCCAAGTACGGCCGAACACCGGAAGTGTTAGGTCGCGTCAGGTGTAGCTGTTCAGCGCGAACTGGAGCCAACGCTCCAACTTTTCCATTCGCCTAAGTTGCTCGTTCGGGCCCGCGTCGCAGTCTGCGCATGCGGCCTGTTGGGAGCGTCGTGCCGTTCTTCCAATTTCGGCTCGAAACGTAAGAACCTATTCTAGGGAGGAGTATGTCATGAAGAAGTTCCTGCTTACCACTGCGTTGACGGCAATGGCCGCCTTCGGCAGCAGCGCTGCTCAGGCAGAGCAGCTCAAAGTTGCGATCATCGAGTCCTTCTCTGGTCCAACAGCACAGACCGCAATCCCGTTTGTTGAGGGCATGCGCTATGGTTTTAGCAAGCTTAATGCCCAGGGCGGTTTCAATGGTGAGCCGATTGCCGTCGTTGAATATGACGCTCTTAACCAGCCGGCAGCCGCCTCCGAGAAGCTGAAATCGGCCATTGCTGAAGGTGCGCGGATCGTCTTCACTTCCACGAACTCGGCAGTCGCGGCGCAGCTTTCAGAAGACATTCGGAAATACAACCTGCGCAACAAGGGCAAGGAAATCCTGCTCATGATGGCTGGTTCGGAGGCGTTTGAGCTGGTCGCCGAGAAGTGCAACTTCTGGGCCTTCAAAACGGCCAGTAATCCCTTTATCCGCATCAAGGCGCTCGTGGCCGCGATGAAAGACACCGGCAAACTCGGGAGTAAGGTGTACAGCATCAACCAGAACTACTCCTACGGTGTTGACCATGAGAGGGCTCAGGCGGCCAGTGTAGCGGCCGCGGGTTCGAAGATCGTCGGATCGACCCTGCATGATGTCAGCAAGATCCAAGACTTTTCTCCCTACATCGCGTCGATCAAGGCGTCGGGCGCCGATACGGTTCTGTCGGGGAACTGGGGCAACGACATCATCCTCTTCATGCGAGCACTCGGCGATTCCGGCATCAAGGTTAATGTCGGCAATACCAGCCTTGATACCACAGGAGCCGTCAGCGCCATGGGCGAGGCTGCCCTGGGAGCACTGCTCGTGAAACTCTACAATCTCGAAGCCGGAGGGGAAGCCGGTAAAGCTTTCGCAGAAGACTTCAAATCTGCTATCGGCCATTATCCCTATAATGAAGAGCCGACGGGTGTCTTCAGCACATTGCTCCTCGGAGCGGCTCTGAAGGCCGTTAGCAAGCCGAATGCAAAGGTTGACACCTTGCAGATCGCGCTCGCCCTCGAGGACGCATCATACGAAACTCCGGCCGGTAGCTGGTCGATCCGCAAGGACGACCATCAGGTGATCTTGCCTGTGACCGTCTCCGAAATCTCGAAGGACGCGCGCTACAAGGTCGACGGCACGGACATGGGTTTTAAACTTCTGAAGATTGTGTCGCCGGAAGACAGCGCCGTGCCCGCGGATCCCAAGTGCAAGATGCAACGTCCATAAGATCTCCCGATATCTGACGATCAAACCGGCAGCTCTGACAGACGTCAGAGCTGCCATTCTCACAAGGGTGCTCGGCATGGAATTCATAGTCGTTTCGACGCTCAACGGCTTTGTATACGGCTTGCTGCTGTTCATGGTCTCGGCAGGCTTGACGCTCATTTTCGGCATGATGGGTGTCGTCAATTTCGCCCATGCGTCACTTTACATGCTTGGAGCCTATCTCTCATTTACTATCACGCGAGCAACGAACTTCTGGGTGGGGCTGCTGATCGCTCCGCTAATCGTTGCGACCGTCGGAATTTTCATCGAGCGCTTTATGTTGCGGCGAGTGCATGGTTTCGGCCATTCGCAGCAACTTCTCTTGACTTTCGGCATCGCCTTCGTCGTCGAAGAGGTCGTAAAAGTCTTCTGGGGAAATTTTCCGATTGCCTATCGGCCGCCCGGCTTCCTCAGTGGCGCAGCTTTCACAATCTTTGGTACCAACTTTCCGTCGTACCGCGTGTTTGTCGCCGTTGTTGCGATTCTGCTCTTGGGAATGCTTTATTTGTTACTGCAGAAAACTCGGATCGGCATCATTGTGCGAGCCTCGGTGCAGCGGCCGGCGATGGTATCCGCTCTCGGACACAACGTGCCCCTGATCTTCCTCGGCGTGTTTGGCGTCGGAGCATGGATGGCTGGACTTGCCGGTGCGGTCGGTGGTGCATTGTTGACGACGAGTCCGACGATGGCCGCCGAGATGAGCGTCATCGCCTTCGTCGTGGTCGTCGTCGGCGGCCTGGGTTCGCTTCTCGGCGCATTCATCTCATCGCTTCTCATTGGCCTTCTCACTTCGTTTTCCGTCGGCTTCCAGGTCTCGCTCGCTGATCTCGCAAACGTATTCGGCTTCGGTGACGCGGCGCGCCGGATCGGCGGTCTTTTAACACTGGATGTCGCATCTCTTTCAGCATCTCTGCCCGCTCTGTTGATGCTCATCGTGCTCCTGACACGTCCCGCAGGCCTGATGGGTGATAGGAATTAGACAATGTTGCGTCTGATAACACTTGCATTGGTTGGAGCCGTTCTCATCGCGGCTCCCCTTTTTCTGGAGCCGCATTCGATTGGTGTGCTGACAACGGCGCTGATTGCTGCCCTTTTTGCAATGGCCTTCAACTTGCTGAGCGGCCGCGCGGGAATGTTGTCCTTCGGCCATGCAGCCTACTTCGCCATCGGCGGATTTGCAGTCATTCATACGATGCAGGCGGTCGAAAGCGGCGCGATCTGGCTGCCGACGCCGCTGGTGCCGCTCATGGGCGGTGTCGCGGGGCTAATCGGCGGCCTAGGTGCCGGATTCTTCGCCACCCGCCGAAGCGGCGTATACTTTTCGATGGTGACGCTCGCGCTTGCCGAAATGCTCCACGCACTCGCTCCTAATCTCGGTGGATTCTTCGGTGGCGAGGTGGGCCTGACCTCCATGCGGATGCCCTGGCTGGCTTTTGACTACGGCAGTGAGAACCAAGTTTACTTCACGGTGCTGGCGTGGACTGTTTTCGGCATCGCTCTGCTTTATGCCTACAATCAGACTCTCTTCGGCCGGCTGACCGTAGGTTTGCGCGAAAGTGAACGGCGAATTTCGTTCCTTGGCTACAACGCTCACCACACTAAGATCATCGTCTTCGGTGTGTCTGCGATGTTCTCCGGCATTGCAGGTGGACTGCTCGCCTTCGCCACCGAAAGCATGAATTATTCGATGCTTGGCATGGGCATGTCGGCATCAGTTGTTCTGCACACCTTTGTCGGCGGCTCGACCGTTTTCCTTGGGCCTGCGTTAGGCGCACTCATCTTCGCACTTTTCGGCAGTCTTGTGTCCGACCTAACGAAAAATTGGCTTCTCTATCAGGGGATCCTGTTTGTTCTGATCATGATGTTCATGGGCGATGGCCTCGCAATGCTGTGGATCCGCATCGTGAACGAATGTAGATCCCGGAATTGGGACGCGCTCAGGCAGCGAGTGCTGCTGCTCATTCCGGGGTTGCTTATAACTGTGGGCGCCATCACGATCCTAGAGGTAACTTCAAAGATTCTCGATCAGCAGCAGTATGCAACCAGTGTTGCTCGCATGAATGCTTGGCCGCCGGTATCGGTATTCGGCGTAAGCTGGGATCCGACCTCTGCGCTGACGTGGCTCCTGCCGCTTGTAGCCATACTTGTCGGTATCGGATTTGTATACTTGATCCTCGCGCGAAAAATGCAGCAGCGCACTGGGACAATCATTATGAGCAGGGAGCCGGCGCGATGACTCAAGCAGCGATCGAACTTGCCGGTTTGAAAAAGCGATTCGGCGACAACGAAATCATTCGCGGCGTTGATCTCGCCGTCAGGGAGCACGAGCGACACGCTCTGATCGGCCCCAACGGTGCAGGAAAGTCGACGCTCTTCCATCTGATCTCCGGTCTATACACACCGTCGGCAGGCGATATCCTTCTGAACGGTCGGTCGATAGGCGGACTTCCTCCTCATCTGATTACCCGCAGGGGGCTATCACGATCGTTTCAGATCACGACGATCTTCCCTCGTCTCAGTGTGCAGGAAAACCTTCGGATCGCTGCAATGTCCAAGCATGGACGGCGCTATGCCCTCTTTTCTCTCGCACGGAATGCAAAAGAAGTGAATCGCGACACCGACCAACTGATGGAACTGGTGCGCCTGTCCCACGTGCGGGACAAATTTGCAGGTGATCTTACCTATTCGGAACAGCGTGCTCTTGAGATCGGGATGGCAATGGGGCCCGGCGCGGATGTGATCCTGCTCGATGAGCCAATGGCTGGCATGTCACGCGAAGAAACGCATTATATGATCGATTTGATCCGCAACGTGACTGTCGGGAAGACGCTGCTAGTCGTCGAGCATGATATGGAGGTGGTATTTTCGCTCTGCGATCGGATCTCCGTGCTTGTCTATGGTGAATTGATCGCGACCGGACGGCCAGATGACATTCGATCAAATGCGCGTGTTCAGGAAGCCTATTTGGGAGAGGTTGTAGCATGAGTCTGCTATCCGTTCAAAACCTCCACGCCCACTATGGCAAGAGCCACATCTTGCATGGGGTGAATTTTTCTCTTGAGGCGGGGACCTCGGTCGCGCTGCTTGGCCGCAATGGTTCCGGCCGGTCGACGGCGATGAAGGCGATCATGGGCTTGGTTTCCCCAACGGGTGGTTCGATCAAGTTGAACGGTGCTGAGTTGGCCGGAGTGCCAGCCTACAAAATCAACAGGGCCGGACTCGCGTATGTTCCAGAGGAACGACTGGCTTTCGACCACCTGACCGTGGAAGAGAATCTGACGATAGGCCTTGCCCCTGCACGGCGGAACAGTAAGACTTGGACTATCGAAGACATGTACGCCTATTTCCCACGTTTGAAGGAACGGCGGAATGTTAAGGCAGGATCGATTTCGGGCGGTGAACAACAGATGCTGACGCTCTGCCGGTCTCTCCTCGGTCAGCCCTCAGTCATTCTGATCGATGAGCCGACTGAAGGTCTCGCTCCCAAGATTGTCGAGCATCTGGCGGAGGTCATACGCGACATTGCCCAGCAGGGAGTCGCCTCGATCCTCGTGGAGCAGAAAATGACCATCGCTCTCAAGCTTTGCTCCCGCTGTCTTATCATGGGGCACGGTTCCATTGTCTTCAATGGAACGCCAGATGAACTGCTCTCAACCCCATCGGTTCGCCGGGAGTGGCTGGAGGTAGCGTGACCGTCGTGGTGAGCGGTCGATAGCCAAGTCGCAGCATATCGGCGTTAGGTCCGTCGTCGGCGAATGGACTGGTGACGCGCCGATCGTCGCGGCCCCTCGCCTGTCGGGTCGCCTGCGGGTGCCACAGCGGTATGGAGCCATAGACCGGTTTTGTCTTATTGGCATCGGGCGGAGGTGAGAGAACGGCTTTGATCTCATTCGTTCAGATGCGCCCCCAGTTTCTGAGCTGGTCGAATGACAATACGAAGGTGCATCGAAATGTCGTCCTCGAAATATTTCATATATCTCGCGGGTACGGACCCGAGTTCTCAGGCTGCGTTCCAGGACTCCTATCTACGGGCAGCTCGGAAGGCTGCTGCGGATGCTCCGCATCTAGGTCGACTGGTTGTCAATCTGGTCGGCAAGACACCGGCGGAGACACCGTTTACGCCAGCGACGGACACTATCGACGCCAACGCGGTTCGCTATGACGTGATTGTCGAAGCCACGCCGCCGGCGGAGGTCACCGGCTCGGTGATTGCGTTCCTAGGGTCGTGCCTGCTCGACATCGCGGTAAAGCATGTCTACCGAGTCGAAGAAGTGATCCAGCTGGACAATCAACAGATCGTGCTTGGAGAGCGTTCGCCAGGCATCAAGTATATCGGTCGCCTGGTTTCCCATCCCGATATGCCGGACTCCGCCGCTCGCCGCAGTTGGGACACCCATGTTCCATTGGCGCTCAAGGTGCATACCGGTATGGCCAAGTATGTGCGGAACTGGATCCTTGGGGCGGCAGATGCCCCTCCTGCGTGCGGCATCGCCGAACTGCATTTTCCAACTCTCGAGAACATGATCGAGCGATACTTCGACAGCGAACGCGGCAAATTTGAGATACTTCACGACATCAAGCATTTCATTGCCGACGGCACTCGCTTCCACGTGAGTGAGTATGTTTTAAGGGGGTAAGGCGACGGCGTCAGGTGTCCAAACGGCCGTTGATCAACTGGCTGTGACCGAGGCTTAAATTGAGCTATAACGTGGCAGCCGAGACCCGCTGCCCCTTCAACTTAGGTTCTGATATCTATCAATGCCTTCAAGTAAATCTCAAACAGAAACATCTGTTCTTAAGCGGGTTTCTGATATCTTAAACCTGTTCTCAGAGGATTCGCCAACGATCACCTTAGCTGATGTCGAAGCTGTTTTGAACGTTAGCCAGGCGACAGCCTATCGCTATCTCCACGATCTTCATGAGATCGGGCTCTTGTCTCGGACCTCGGGACGCTACGCTCCCGGTCCAACGACGATGGAACTTGAGTACATCGTATCCAATTTCGATCCGATTCTTCTTGCCGCAAAAGAGCCGATGAAAGAATTGTCGGAGACTTTGGGCCTGCACGTGCTCCTCTGTCGGATGTACAAAGATCGCTTGGTGAATGTCTACTATAGCCGTCCGGAGCATTCACGCGAGATGCCTTTGCGACCAGGGCGGCGGCTGCCACTGTTTCGTGGAGCGCAGGCCCGGGTCGTTCTCGCTGAACTCGATCGTCGCAAGCAGCGCCGCATCTTCGAACGTGCGAAAGCCAATCCCGACCGGGACAAGATCGGTACCGACTGGGCATCCTTCAGCGCTACGCTTCAGAAAAATCGCCGTGATGGATACTATATGTCCTGCGGAGAAATTGACGAGGGCCTCGTCGGCATTGCAGCGCCCGTTTTCGATGAGAATGCCGAGATCATGGGGGCTATCTCACTCTCTTATCCTGTCCAAGAGCCGCCTCCTGCTAGCGAAGAGAGGTTAATCGAGCTTGCTAAGCAGACGGCCAATGAAATCACGCAGCGTGTAGCGCAATTGGCCGGAGCGAACGGGAACGCCACCGCCAGATGATCGGTGGCGGAACTGCAGCTGGGTTCGTTGGTGTGGCCGACTTGTGCCATAGGCGAACTTTCCGACATATCGCACGCTGGAATGCGGTGACCCTTGAAACAGGCGAGCCGGCCGAGACAGGTGTGCTCTAGGCCTATCCGCACAGCAGATCCCAATTATAATCCGTCCGGCTCCGCCGTGGTCTGATGGGCTCTTTGATGCTTACATGGAAGACGGGGTTCTGGGCTTCGGATGCATAAGGAAGAAGCGCATCATCTCACGGCTGGCATCAGGGCCCCGTGGCTCGGTGTAGGAACCATTCAGGCTTCCACCAGACCAGGCATGTCCTGCCCCGTGAAGGACCCAATGCTCGATCATCGGGTGTCCGCTTTCATCGCATTCGACCGTGCGGGTATAGCTGATCCCGCCAGGAGCCCGGCCACGACTGATCGTCGAGCGGAGATCCGTGCCCGACTTCGACTGAGCAATCACCTGGTCCCCATTGATGGGGTTTACGGTCGTGTCGCGATCGCCATGGAACACGATGGCTGGCACGCCCTGCCCGGCTCCGCTACGATGAGATGCTCCACCCTGCCGCATAGCGGCGAATGCCGACGGCATGTCACGGGCCGCCCCGCATGCCAATCCGGAGTGGACGCCTATGGCTGCATAGAGATCGGGGTAAGCCGCGCCCATGATCGCCGCTGCGGCCCCGCCAGCGGAGAGGCCAGCGGCATAGACATGTCCTGGCTCAACAGAGAAGTCGCGCATGATCTGACGCGTGATGCCGGCAATCAGCGCAGGCTCGCCCCGATCCCGCTGCTGATCGCTTGTGTTGAACCAGTTCCAGCACTTGGAGACGTTGGCGGACTGCGCCTGCGCTGGGTAGGCAACGAGAAACGTTTGCTCTTCAGCCAACTCGTTCATCTGCGTTCCAGCAGCAAAGTCATCCGGCGATTGCATGCAGCCGTGCAGCATCACCAAGAGGGGGAGAGGCTGTCCGCTGTAGCCGCTGGGAATGTAAAGTTTGTAGGTACGGCTTCCCACCTCGTTGGCGAAGGTTCTTTCCTCGAACCGAGCTCCCTCTGGCAGTGGGGCCGGAGCACGTACCGGAATGGGTCCGACCCTCCTATCGAGGCCGAGCGTAGAGCCGGATTGTCCGAAACGGTCGAGGAAGCTGCGTAGCGCTTCCGGCATCTGGGGAAGGCCAGAGCCTCCGGCAGGGCCATCAAAGACTTGAGGCGCAAAATGTGAGGTGTCGAATTTCGGCGGGGTCCACACCCCTCCTCCAAAGGAAGGCGGCACCATATCGATGATCCGCGCGGCACGCCCGGATGGTTTCTGGCCTGCATTTCCGCTGGTGCCGTCTGACGACGTTGACGGATGCGTATGTGAGAGATGGCCTTGAAGGATGGCCATGGCTTCTGCGAGCCGGCCTTCGCGGGTGAGGCGGGTTGCCTCAAGCATGTCGATATTTGTGGATGCGTTCATGGGGCAGTCCTGTCGTTGGGGGAATTGGGACAAAGCAGCGCCTGCCCCTTCCTGCGCGGAAGGGTTGAGCAGGCCCTAGACAGTGTGACGGGTGCTACCCGGGGGTCAGCGTATGCGGTCCTTGAGCGCCTCTTTCACCGCGGGACTGGCGTGCAGGGCGCCAAGGACATGGAGAGAGGCGATCGTCTGACGCGCCAGTTCAGGCGTGACATCGTTAGCGATACTGGCAAGGCCGAGAACCTGGATGTGCAGCACTTCGCCGGCCGTCAGCACGGTCTCGAGGTCCTGGCGGCTATAGTGACGCAGACCCAGGTCGAGCTGGTGTCGTGTGACGGACTTCGTGACGGCGTCTTTATGCCGGTCAAGCTGGTTGCGAATGGCCGTGCGAATGAAGTCGGTCCGGTTGGAGTAAAAGCCCTCCTGGACCAGAAGATCAATATGGCCGAGATCGACATAGCCAAGGTTGATCGTGATCTTCTCGCTGTCCGCCGCCTTGGGCCGGAGTTCGTAGACATTGTTCGCCATGCCTGCCATCCAATTGCCATCTATATAGATGGTAAATGGATGGCGTCATGGAAGAGTTCAAGACCCCTATCTGATTTTGCGCGAACTCAACCCGCTTCCTGACCCCTATGTCGCCGGATAACAGCCCTTAAGGGAAGTGTAGGTATTGGCATGGGCTCTGGTTGCCGTCCTGGTTCATTGTCCTTGCTCAATGTCCAAGCGACTAAAGGCTCGCTTCGGGTCACGTGAGAAGTTGCTAAATTGCCGGGAATGTCCGCTGCTCCCACCCGGACCGACATCCGGATGACTCTTGAGAAATGCCCGTTCGCTCCCGTTAGATTCCGTATCCCTAACATCGGGCCGCACTGGCCTTATTGTCAGCGTCCGTCCACCAGATAATGCCGCTGGAGGCTCTCCGAGTGCCAGCCAGGAGCGCCTGATCCGAGGATTTCGGACAATGCGGTTCTTCGCGCACCTGCTCCAAGCAAGGTCAGGTGCGCAATCGAATAATCCAGATCGCTTTATTTGCGAGGAAGCAGACGCTGGACTTCCCGCGCGGCGTCGGCGAGGGTCTCCTCGGGAGTAGCCTTCTGTTCCACCACGCGCGAGAGGTTGTCCACGATCGTCTGGGTGACCTTCACACCATTGGAGCCTGGGAAAGCATACCACGGGATCATCTTCGGCATCTGCTCGAGGCCCGCCTTAAAGAGCGGGTTCTTCTGGTAGAAGTCGCCCAGATATTCCGATGACTTCGCGGCGAGCTCGTTGTTGGGAACGTAGCCGGTACCGGGGACGACAACGGAAGCGCCGTAGGGTCCGGCAGCGAACTTGATGAGTTTCCAAGCCGCTGCCTGCTTGGCGGGATCCTTGGTCAGCATGACGGCAGCATTACCGCCCGTCGGCAGGCGCCCCTTCTCGGGCGAGAGCAGCGGGATCGGAGTCGTCCGTAGATCGAACTTCTCGCCGACATTGGTGATCACGTTGCGCAGCGCGCCGGTGGTCTGGAAAGTGAAGCCGATCTTGCCTGCCACAAAAGCCTGCTCACCGTTGCTCTTGGTGAGGACAGGCATCCCACCCTCCTTCACCATGCGATCAAGGAGCCGCATGGCCGCAAGGCCCTCGGGCCCATCGAAGGCGACCTTCTTCTCGTCCGGCGTCAGCATGGCTCCGCCGGCTCCAAAGAGGAGCGCGCTGAACATCCAGTCATCGCCCTGCCAACGGAAGTCAATGCTCTGGACGCCGTCGCCCAATGTCTTGATTTTGGACGCGATGGTGATCACTTCGTCCCAAGTCTTGGGCGGAACATCAGGGTTTGCGCCGACGCGGCGGAGGAGATCCGCGTTGTAGTACATGATTGGGTTCGAGGTCGCGAAGGCGAGCCCCGCCTGCTGGCCGCCGAACTGAGCAAGCTTCAGGATGTTGTCGCTGAAGCCCTGCTCGGCCATGTTCCCATCCTTCGCGACGAACGGCTTCAGGTCGACGGAGATCCCGCGCTCCGCCACGACCCTGAGGCGATTGAGGCCGACGAAGGTTACGTCTGGCATCTCCGCAGTGCCCGCCTGACGGAGGATTAGTTGCAGCCCGTCCTCGTAGGTAGGCGAAGGACTGACGAAGTTGATTTTGATATCGGAATTCTCCTCCATGAACTTTTTCGAGATCTTGTCCATCACGTCCTTGAAGAAGCCCGGCATCGGGTAGTGAACGTTGAGGGTCGTCTCAGCGAGCGCCCCGCTGGCGACCGAGGCGGCCAACGCTACTCCGGTAAGCATCGTCTTGATCCTGATCACGTCTTTTCTCCTTGTGCGTGGATCGTGATTTCGTGTTGTTGGGGTCTCAGCCCTTCAGCCCAGTAAGGGTAATGCCCTCGATGAAGCGCCGCTGGGCGAGCAGAAACGCGACGAGCAGCGGCATCGTGACGACCACGGTGGCGGCCATCAGGGCGCCATAGTCATCCCCGGCCTCGGCGGCGCGGAAGAAGATCAGGCCGAGCGGCGGGGGCGCCATCGCGGTCTCGGTCACTACGATCTGCGGCCAGAACAGGTCATTCCAGTGCGCCACCACGGAGAAGATCGAGAACGCGGTGATCGCAGGCCAAGCGTTCGGGACGATGACTCGCAGCACGATGCCGAGCTCCGACATACCGTCGAGCCGCGCCGCGTTGATCAGGTCGTCCGGCATCGCCCGGAAGAATTGTAGGAACAGGAAGACGCCGAAGACGGAGATCAGGAATGGGGCTGCCAGCGCGAAATAGGTATTCAGCACCCCTGCCCCGCTCAGCGCCACGTAGATCGGCAGCGCGGTCGCATGGATCGGCACGAGGAGACCGAGCATGATTGCGGCTATTAGTGCGCGGGCACCAGGGAAGCGGAGCTTCGCGAGCGCATAGGCGCATGGCAGCGCAACCAAAATCTGCACGACGAGAATGATGGTGCAGACGATGACCCCATTCATCAGGAGTTGCAGCATCGGCACCCGCGTGAAGGCCTTCGAGAAGTTCTCTACGGCAGCCCACTGGTGGGGGATCAGGGCCAGCGACGAGGAGAAGATCTCCTCGCGCGGCTTCGTGGCGGTGGATAGCATCCACACGTAGGGCGCGAGGAAGACGAGCGCACCAATCGACAGGATCACCAGGCGCAGGGCGCGGGCGGTATTCCAGGCTCGTGTTGTCATGTGTAGTGAACCCGTCGATCGAGGGCGCGGTACTGGAGCATCATGAGGGCCATGAGGATCGCCAGGAACACGACCGTCATCGCGGATGCATAGCCGACGCGCAGGTACACGAACCCTTCTTGGTAGATCGTCCAGAGCAGCACCTCGGAGGCGCGGTTCGGCCCGCCTTGCGTCAGGGTCGAGACAGTCTCGAACACCTTCACCGCGTTGATCACACTGATCGTCACGACGAACAGAGTCGTAGGTCCGAGCATTGGCCAGGTGACAAGCCAGAACCTGTCCCAGGCTGTAGCGGCCCGATCGACTTCCGCCGCTGCGTAAAGCTCTCGTGGGATCGCCGTGAGACCCGCCAGGAACAACACCATGTTGAAGCCGACCGCCTGCCAGACGCCAATGAGGGCGAGGCTCAGGAGGACAGTGTCACTGCCGCCGAGCCAATTAGGTCCGGCAATCCCGATGAAGCGCAGGAGGGCGTTCACGGGTCCAATGGTGGGATGTAACAGGTATTGCCAGACGGTTGCCATGGCCACGAGCAAGGACACCACGGGCAGGAAGTAGATCGTGCGGAACAACGCGCGCCCGCGCACCTCAGCCTCAATTAGGAGCGCTGCGCCCAGTCCTATCAGAACTGACAGCGGGGTCACGATCAGGGTGTAAGTCAGCGTGTTGCCGAGTGAGATCAAGAACGTGCGGTCCCCGAGCAGTTCGATGTAGTTGTCGAAACCGACGAACCGGATGCCGTCGTACCCCAGCTCGAAGTCGGTGAGGCTCAATGTGACCACGGCGATGGTGGGCATTAGGATGAGCAGAGCCAGAAGGGCCACGGCGGGACCGGCTAGGCGCCATCCGGCGAGGGTCTCCGAGCGGCGGGCAGCCGCAGCCGGATCGGATGCTCCTGCTCGGCCGCTCGCGGGAAGCGCGATGCTATCCATTCGCGGCCTTCCTCATGGGCAAAGAAACTGACTGGCGCATGCCTTGCGGCCCGAAGACGAGGACGTCTTCTGAGGCAGCCGCGATCGTGATCGCCTGGCCCTGGCCGAAGCCCGTCGCTGCATCAGGTGCGAGTTTCGCGACCAATGCCCCGCCACTCCCGGCAAGCTCGATGAAGACGAGAGTTTCGGAGCCGAGGAATTCGATGCGCCGGACGGAGGCGCCCAGACCTGCCTGCCCGGGACCACCCAGCTTCAGCGCCTCGGGTCGAATTCCGACTGTCACGGCTGATCCCGGAACCGCCTCGACGCCCTCGGCGAAAAGCCTGCCACCAATGCGCACCCCATGGGCGGCATCCACCTCGCCGGTAAGGAGGTTGATCTGCGGGCTGCCGATGAAGCGGGCAACCTCAATGTGCTGCGGGTTCCGGTAGACTCCCTCGGGCGTGTCGAACTGGAGAAGACGCCCACCCATCATCACTGCTACGCGGTCGGCCATGCTCAGGGCCTCCGCCTGGTCATGGGTAACGTAGAGCGTTGTGACGCCTGCCAGCCGGTGCAGCTCGACGATTTCTGCACGGGTATGGACCCGCAAGTTGGCGTCGAGATTTGAGAGTGGCTCATCCATCAGAAACGCGGCCGGGCTGCGGACCAGAGCCCGCCCGAGGGCGACACGCTGCCGTTGCCCACCCGACATCTGCCCGGGCTTGCGGCCCAGCAGGTGATCGATCTTGAGGCTGCGGGCCGTTTCCAGCACTCGGCTCTGGATGACGGTACGGGTTTTCCGCTGGCCCGGCACGAAGCTTCCGATCCCCGGCAGTCGTTGCCAAACCGTGAGGTCGCGCATCGCCAAGGGAACGGCGATGTTCTGTCCTGCTGTCAGGTGCGGGTACAGGGCGTAGGACTGGAACACCATAGCGATATCCCGTTCGGACGGAGGCATGGCTGTCATATCCCGCTCGCCGAGCCAGACGCTCCCATGATCGGGGTGGTCCAGCCCGGCGGCAATGCGCAGGAGCGTCGTCTTTCCACATCCTGAGGGGCCGACCAGCGCGACGAACTCGCCCGGCTCCGCCTCAATGGTCACGTCGCGCAGGATGTGGCTGTCGCCGTAGGCCTTGGAGATTCCACGAAGAGCCAGCCCGCTCATGACAAAGACGCTTCCGTAGGCGTTGGCGGGTAGACCTCGTTCAGCACGTCGTCGATGACAAACGGCTTCAATGTTGCCAAGGAAATGATGCTGCTCTCGACGGTCGAGCCAAGGGTATGGACAGCGGCGCCCAGAAACACATCACCGACTGGCATGGTCACCATCGGCCCAACAGTGAACCCGGAGGACGGTCCCCACACGCAACGGAAGAGAGCACCGTCGACGATCCGCGCGCGATGCAAATGGCCGCTGGCAACGAGCTCCACCCCATGCTCCGCAAATAGCGTATACAGCTGGCGCCGCGGCTCCGGGAGCATCCCCCAGTACCCGGTCTCCCCCTCCTCTGGATCCTCGACGAAGAGCGGCTTGTGCTTGAACACGAGGACCCGTCGTCCCGCGCGTGTTCGGAGGGTGTCTTCGAGCCACACGAGCTGTTCGTGCTCCTCGGAGTTTCCCGATCCGACGATCAGACTATTCAGCCCGACGAGGCGCCATTCACCGAGATCG
This sequence comes from Microvirga puerhi, assembly GCF_020089865.1. GTDB lineage: Bacteria > Pseudomonadota > Alphaproteobacteria > Rhizobiales > Beijerinckiaceae > Microvirga > Microvirga puerhi. Next base: position 63,670 of record NZ_JAIRBM010000021.1, on the reverse strand, counting down.
TGCACCCAGCGATCTGGACCGATAATGCGGCGCCAACGCGACAGGCGCTCGTCGTCGACGGGTTGTCGTGTTCCCGGCATATCTCCGATGTCGTGGTTGCCCGGTACGCACAGCGTCGGGTAGCGAAGATCACGCAACATCTCGCGGCCGTGGATGAGGTCCTCCTCCATGTCGGCCCCGTCGACGGTGAGGTCGCCCGTATGGACGACCAGATCTGGCCCCATCGCGTTGACCCAGTCCACCAGAGGTTTCCAGTTCTCCTGGAAATGAGGCTTCAAATGGCTGAGATGTGTGTCGGTGATCTGGATGATCTTCACGTTTGCCTGCCTCCGGGCACCATGTCTTAGGCTTGGATGGCGATGGCTTAGGCGCCCTTCATGACGCTCGATCTAACTTTCTATGAAGATTGTGTGTCGCTGGGGGCGTCCTGCCTGATCGCGGTCAACTTGCAAGGGCAATCTGGACCTGGAAACGCCAGCACGTGGAGGAGAAGCAGCGCATCGGTTTCAACCCTATACTGCTTCTGCCGAACCGGACTGAACTTCTTCTCTGGTATGGGCGTGACGTTGGCTCCAAGTAAATTCTCTCAAACACCCGTTCCAATTCCACCCAATCAGGTCAATTTGTACTGGTTTATTGCTGGAAAGAGCGGGGATATATATTCAGTCACGGGCCCGAACATCCCTGGCCTTATTTGAAATGACATTGCAATAAAGGAGGCTAATTTGCGGGCATAAAGGGACTCTGGCATGCTCCTCGTCCGTCGGGGTCGCGAATGGCATCAGACCGGCGGTTTGGCGCCGACATGACGGGAGAATGCAACGCATGGAATTGAAATGGCTCGAGGATTTTCTCAGCCTGGCGCGCTCGTCCAATTTTTCCAGATCTGCCAGTGAACGGAACATCACTCAGTCGGCACTCAGTCGCCGGATTAAGCAGCTTGAGACTTGGCTTGGTGTAGCTCTCGTCGACAGGACGACCTATCCGGTGCGTCTGACACCGGAAGGAGACGAGGTTCTTCCTCGAATCCAGGAGGCAGTGGCTCTCCTTCAAGGGATGCGACGCGATATTCGTGAAATGCGCTCCCAAACGGCAGATGTCCTGACCTTCGCGACCCTTAACACTCTCTCGCTCACTTTCTTTCCCGGCTGGATTGCATCGCTCGAAAGTGCAGGTGATCCGATCCTGACTCGGTTCAGCGATCCTTACCCTTCCTTTCTCGGCAACATATCCACCTTGATGAACGGCGGCTGCGATTTCCTCCTGACGTACGCACACGAGTCCGTGTCCCTCATCAATGAGTTAAGTCGCTTCTCTTACATCGCGGTCGGTACCGAACAAGTTGTTCCTGTAACCGCACCGAATGCCTTGGGGGCGCCACTTCATGCGGTCGGCAAAGGCCATCGGCCAGCGCACTATCTGAGCTATGGAAACTGCTCCTTCTTCGCGCATTTGCTCGCTGACATGTTCGCAAAGAGACCGATCCCATTGATGACCGTCTATGAGAACGGGTTGTCGATGGCTCTTAAAGCCATGGCCCTCTCGGGCCGAGGTGTCGCCTGGATTCCCGAGAGTCTCGTCAGAGCCGAACTCGCATCCGGCGACCTCTTGCGCGCTGGTGATCCCAGCCTTGATCTCCTCGTCGAGATTCGCGTTTATCGTGCTCATAAGCTGCGGCGGCAGGCCGACCAGTTCTGGCAAAGGGCCCTCGACAGCCAAAAGCATCATCCCAAAGCCGCAGTAGAACGAGGCGTATGCACCTCGGGCGCCTCTTGAATGGCACGCCCAAGGAACCGAACATCACTCTCGCGCTCAAGGGATTCCAATCGCTCGAACAGATCGGCGGCATAGGATGTCCCGAGCTCACGGCAGCAGTCAAGGAACTTCGCGACGCGATCTTCGTCTGTAAATTGTTCTGAGATCGCGCCTTTGGCATAGCTGCGCTCGGCATCGAATGTTCGACAGTCTCGCAATTTGAGTGTAAGCCGATGCGGAAGACTGTCGCCCGCTAACTTTTCGGCCTCGGCCGAATATGACCGCATAGTCACGCGCTGAAGAAGACTATCACGTCCATGAGCGGACACGGCCTCAGGAGTGAAATCAGACAATTCCAGCCGCCCTTTGGCAATGGCCCTCGCGACGCAGTATTGCATGGAGAAGCGCGCCTCCATTTCATCAACAGGCTCTGGGTAGGCAAGATTCCGCTGATTGGCGATTCCGACCAGAGTCTCGACAGCCATCACGTCATCTGGCTCGAAACCGACTTCCGTTTTCAGATCGAGGATCATGTCGACGACAAGATGTGTGGAGCCACAGCAGGGATGGCGCTTCGGTATGACACCGATTGTCTCGATGACATGGTCGGTGGTGATAGAGATCTGATCAAGGTCCCACCCCTTCGGATCCGCGCCGCCGAACAGCTCGAGAAAACCTTGCTGCCTCTCCAGTATGTCGAGCCGACCGGTCATTCCCGACAAAGCAAGACTTGCCGCTTCCACAGCGTTCCGGGCGGCCAATCCGGCGTGAAGAGGCTTGATCGGAGTTCCGAACTGCCCTTTGACTCCAGCAGCCATGCTGACTGCTATGCTCAACGCTCGAGAGATACCCTCTGTGTCCAGGCCCATTAACCAGGCCACGCCTGCCGCCGTACCGATACATCCAATAGTGGAAGTTCCATGCCAACCGGCCGTATAATGGGAGGGGCCAACTCCCGCGCCAACGAAGGCCTGTACCTGCAACCCGACGAGATAGGAATCGATGAGGCGATGGCCGTCTGTCCCGGTAGCTTCAGCCACTGCAAGCAGCGCTGGGACAAGAACCGCGGATGCGTGGCTCATGCCAGGCTTGAAATTGTCGTCGAAGTCGAGTGCATGGGCGGCCGTCGCACCCACAAGCGCAGCAACCGCCGCCGTCGACCGCCCGCCAGCAGTAACGCTTGCCTCGCCGCCTGTGCCTATGCTCAAGGCAAAAGCAGACCGCACAGCCTTTGTACTGAAGTCGTCACAACCAGCGACCATACACGCGAAGGTATCGCTCACCGCCTGCTTTGCTCGCGTTCTCGCGAGATCACTAAAATCGTCGCGCTTCGCAATCCAGTGTGCGATTTCCTCGATCACGCTCGACATGGCTGATTCTCAAACTTGAGCTGAGGCGCATTGCGGCAGGCCCTCAGAATGCGCTCGACAAGCGTCCCAAACTGGAAGCGATCTACCTGGCGAAGGGGTATATCCGTGTCCACACGATGTACGACAACAAGATCCAGGTTGGGAACGACGAGGCAGTAATGCCCACCTGCTCCAATGGCACTGAAGCTTCCCTCCGGCAGGATCGTACCCGGAAATGCGACGCCCTGACGTGCGACCCACCACATGAAGCCATAACCACCGCGATCTCCAGCTTCGGAGTGCGGTAAAACGCTCATACGAGTCCACAAATGAGGGATTACCTGTCGATCTGCCCAGCGGCCCTGTCGAAGGAAGAGAAGCCCGAACCGGGCCAGATCCCGCGTCGACATTCGAAACGCATAGGCAGGATGAATCGAGCAAGGATCCTCAGCGAGCCAGCCGTCCTGCATCTCGGCATCGAACCGAAAGTCGTCCATGGCAATGGGACGTGCGACGCACTTCTCGAACCCAGCGTGGACGCTCAGACCACTGAGATTCGTGTAGATCGTTCCAAGTGCGTTGAAATCCCAGTTGTTATAGCACCAGAAGGTCCCCGGTGCATGGGAGTGCCGGGGCTCCTTGATTGAGCGCATCCAAGGCGTTTCGTAGCCGGCCGGATGATAGATTCCAGATCGGGCGGTCAAAAGATCATAAATGGTCGCTGACTTCTCCCGAATACTCAGTCCCTCGCGATCATCAATTCCTAGGGCGTCGAGGGTCAGGGACGGATCAATCGTGCCGCGCTCGACCTCCAGCCCAATGAGTGCACTGAGAAAGCTCTTGCGGATCGAGTGGCATAGAAACTTGCGCGTCAGATCGCCATAAGCGGCCACCACTTGACCGTGCTGGATGATCATCAAAGCATCAGTGGCTTGAATCTCGGCGAGTTCATAGACCGTCTCGAAGTCGCTATGGCGTTGCACGCAGGCGTCTTGGTAATTGCTCCATTTCGGTTCGGGCCAACAGTCGACGGCTTCAGCCTCGATCTTGTGCTCAATCATGATGGGAGCATCTCTTGATCGATGCGGCCTGCACGCGACCCGACACTCGCTGCAAGAAAGTCACGCGTATAGTCTTTCACGGCTCGCATTCCACGAACCTCGTCTGCGGATAATTCCTCAATAATCTTGCCGCAATGCATCATGCCGATGCGCTCGCAGATATGTGCGACGACCGCGAGGTCATGCGTCACCAGGAGGTAGGTGAGGCCCCTTTCACGTCGGAGCTTCTTCAGAAGATTGAGGATCTCAGCTTGAACAGAGACATCGAGTGCGGAGGTCGGCTCGTCGAGCAACAGAACTTGTGGCTCTATGATGAGTGCACGTGCAATTGCAACACGTTGCCGCTGACCGCCCGAAAGTTCATGTGGGTACCGGAAGCGAAAATCCCGACCAAGGCCGACGGCCTCAAGAACGTCCGAAATACGCTCCTCGTGTCGGTCGAGACCATGAATTCTCAGTGGCTCAGCGAGGACCTGATGAACGATCTTCCGCGGGTGGAGCGATGCATAGGGGTCCTGAAACACCATCTGCATCCTGCGAAAAAAGGACTTGTCGCGCCGGTGTGGAACGGTCTGGCTTTGGAAAAAAATTTCCCCATCATAATCGGGATTGAGGCCGACGATAGCTCGCAGAATGGTCGATTTTCCGCAGCCGGATTCCCCGATCAGGCCGTAGGCCTCGCCATGCCTGATGTGAAATGACACATCGTCGACCACACGATTTGTATCGGTGCTCTCGCCGAACGTTACGGAGAGACCTCTGGTTTCGATGATATTATCCGTCGTGACCATTAAACGTTTTCTCTCCGTTCGATCACTTTCTCGTGCAGCCATGCCGGGTCGCGGGAGGGAACTCTGAGTTCCTCGACAGGATGGTCAAGCCGTGGGAGGCTGTTGAGAAGTGCTCGCGTATAGGGATGCTGCGCATTGTGGAGTTCGCGAGCAGGCATGTCTTCCATGATCCGACCTGCATACATGACGAGCACGCGGTCGCAAAAATCTGCGACAAGGTTAAGATCGTGACTGATGAACATAAGCCCGGTTCCACGCCGCGTGACGAGCTCGTCCAGGATTGAAAGCACCTGGCGACGCACGGTAACATCCAGCGCTGAGGTCGGCTCGTCGGCGATGATCAGGTCGGGTTCTGGGATCAGCATCATGGCGATCATAATGCGCTGCCCCATGCCGCCCGATACTTCGTGGGGAAGCTGCATGAAGACGCGCTCGGGATCACGGATGTGCACGGCCTCCAGCATCGCCAACGCACGTCGCTTTGCCTCGGCAATGCTGACGCGGTGATGGAGCCGGTAGGCCTCCATGATCTGATTCCCGATCCTCATCAGCGGGTTAAGCGAGAACTTCGGATCCTGCAGGATCATCGAAATCCGATTCCCTCGAATGGCCCTCATCTTCCGCTCCGGCGCGGCCAGAAGATCGATGCCGTCGAAGTCCATCCGACGCGCGGTAATACGGGCGGAATTCGGCGCGAGCTTCAGAATGGCACGGCCAGTCAGAGACTTGCCGGATCCAGATTCGCCGACAATCCCGACCTTCTCTCGCCCAATGGTAAGCGAGATACCTCGCACCGCATCGATGCTTCGATGAACGCCGGGAAATCGGATCCAGAGATCCCGAATATCAATCAGCGGCTTATCCATGGCGCGGATCCAGGATGTCGCGTAGACCATCACCGAACAGGTTGAAAGCAAGGCTCGCCACAAGAATCGAGCAACCCGGAACCGCTGCGATCCACCAGTTCGTCAACATGAATTCACGTCCCGTTGAAAGCATGGCGCCCCATTCCGGACTTGGCGGTTGGGCTCCCAATCCCAGAAAGCCGAGACCCGCAGCTGTCAGAATGATTGCGGCCATGTTGAGCGTTATGCGGACGATCACTGACGGGATACACATCGGCACGATGTCCGACCAGATGATCTGCCACGATGACGCTCCTTGGAGTCGCGCAGCCGCAACATAATCGGACGTGCGGATGGTGAGGGTTTCAGCGCGAGCAAGTCTAGCGATGGGCGGCCACGAAGCCAGTGAGATTGCGATGACGGAGTTCTCAATACCTGGCCCGAGCGCTGCCACAAAGGCGAGTGCCAAGATAAGACTTGGAAAAGCCAGGAAAACATCGACAATGCGCATGAGAACAATGTCAATCCAACCGCCAAGATAGCCTGCGGCGGTTCCAACGACCAGACCGAGAGGGGCCGCGATCGCGGCCGTCAAAAGCGCGATATAAAGCGTGATACGTGATCCAAAGATAACACGGCTGAAGATATCGCGACCAAGTTCGTCGGTTCCGAAATAGTGGCTAAACGACGGACGCTGGAGGCGCGAGGCAAGATCCTGGGCATAGATGTCGTGGGTGGCGATCAAAGGCGCGAAGAACGCGACCAGCAGAAGGAGAAGGATAATGCCCAGACCGAACAGGGCCGAGATGTTGTAGCGCAGACGCCAGGCTGCTCGCCAAAATTGTTGCGCCTGCGCTTGGGCGCGGGAGGCAGGAACCGGTGCCGCGAGCCACGTTGCCAAGGCACCAGCTTGGGGCGCAGCTGTGAGTGGATCACTCATAATGGCTCCCTATCGGGTTCGAGGATCGAAAATTCGGTAGAGCACGTCGGATAGGAGGTTAATCGTGACGAAGATCGCCCCGATCAGCAGCGTGCACCCAACGACCGCATTCATATCGCCGGCCAGAAGGGCATTGGTGAGGTACCTGCCAAATCCAGGCCAAGCGAAAACCGTTTCGGTCAGAACAGCTCCTTCGAGAAGAAAGGCGTAGGAAAGGGCAACGACAGTCACGACCTGGACGGCCACGTTGCGGAAGGCATGAACCCATACTGTGCGTGCCCAGGACATCCCCTTGACGCGCGCCGTGATGACGTACTCTTGGCCCAACTGTTCAATCATAAAGCTGCGCGTCATGCGGCTGATATAGGCCAGCGCTCCGAATGACAGAATGGACGCTGGTAGGACGATGTGGCTGATGACGTTCCAGAATGCATCCCATTGACCCTGCAGAGTCGTATCGATCAAGAGAAAGCCTGTTCCTGGTTCGATGCTGAATTCGTGGACGAAGTCGATTCGCCCTGGCCCAGCGACCCAGCCGAGACTCGCATAGAATACTGTAAGGCCCATGAGCCCGAGCCAGAAAGTGGGAGTTGAGTACCCGATCAATCCGATCATGCGGACCACATGATCGATCAGGGAGTTGCGGTACATCGCCGACAACACGCCCATCGGAATACCGAGCCCGGTCCCGATGATAACCGCAACCGTTGCGAGTTCGATGGTAGCGGGAAATACGCGTCCGATATCCTCTAGAACCGGCCGACCGGATGTCAGCGCATCACCGAAGTCGAAACTGAACGCGTTCTTGAGGTAAAGACCGTATTGGACGATGAGTGGCTGATCGAGGCCCAGCTTGCGATACATCGTATTGTAGGCGTCCTGGGAGACGTTGTCCCCCAGGATCGCGATCACAGGATCGAGCGGTAGAAGACGCCCGATGAAGAAGGTTAGCGTGACGAGGCCGAGTAGCGTCGCAGCGGCCGACAGCATTGTCCGGCCGACGGTGCGCACCAAGCGCTTCCGGCCACTCTGCCTTTTCTGCACAGGGAGACGGGTGGAGGCGACGGCAGTGCCAGCCATTCGCTCGATCCTACTTGGACGCTAGATCGTAGTATGTGCGGAAACCGTTCCAAGTCCATGCCTTTAGGGACTTGCGCACGCCTGCCACATTGTACATCTGGAACATGAAGGCCTGAGGTCCCTTCTCCATCATGTCACGTTGAAGAGCATGATAGAGTTGCACGCGTTTCGCTGGATCCTTCTCGAAAAGTGCTTCGTCAACCTTTTTGTTTACGTCTTCCGAGAAATATGCGGATCGCCAGCTTGGATACATGGTTTGCTTTGCTTCGATCCGATTGTCCGGGTTGTAGATTTGTCTCGAGGCGTTGCCGTGAGCATCTGGCACGCCGGTCTGCCAACCTTGGATCGTCGTCTGGTACTCACGCCCACGAACGCGGCTAAAAAGTTGCGCATTTGACATGCGCTCGATCTTCAGCTTCACACCAACCTTTGCGGCATTCTCCTGAACGCTTTGCGCTATGGGAGACGCATATGAATGTGTTCCGATGAACAAAGTTGCCTCGAAACCGTCTGCATAACCCGCCTCAGCGAGTAGCTGCTTGGCCTTTGCGAGATCGACCTTGAAAGGTTGGCCTTCCTTTTCGTCCAGAGCTCCCACCGCGCCGATCTGTGCGAAGCTGGCACGCGGCACGCCGATATTGGCCATGACCGTTTTGGCTAGACCATCGTAGTCGATCAGATAGCGCAGTGCGAGCCGGACCTTCTCCTTTGAGAAGATTGGATCCGCATTATTGAGGTTCCAATAAAGCAACTGTGGTTTGAGAACCTTGTCGACGCTAACGCCGGCGTTCTTTTCAAGGTCGTTCAGATCCTCAGGTGTAAGGTCACGCGCGACATCGATATCGCCCTTTTCTAGCAGCAGGCGTTGGGTTCCAGCTTCAGCAACGTGACGGACGAGAACTTGCTTCAGAGCCGGCTTCTTGCCCCAATAATCCTCATTGGCCTGTAGGACGACTGCCTCACCGGCATTCCATTTGGCCAAACGATAGGGACCGACGCACTCAGTGCGCGTCGCGAGGTATTTGTTACCCATATCGCCGTTGACCTCATTCTTCATGATCGTCTGACGATCCATGAGTACGGAGACACGGTTTGCGGCGATAGCTTGGAGAACAAGCGACACTGGATAGGGCTTGTCGAGCTTCATTACCAGTGTCGTATCGTCCGGTGCGGTGAACATCTGGTCGACATTGTCCTTAGTGAACCCATATTCGGTGAGCGTTGCCGCATTTCCTAGGCCGAGTTTCACAACGCGCTGCAAGGACCATGCGAGGTCACCAGCTGTGGCCTTGTTGCCAGATGGAAACTTCATTCCGTTTTGAAGATGAAAAGTGATTTGCTTTCCGTCCTCGGAAACGTCCCAACTCTTGGCAAGGCGTGGCACAACCTTGGTCTCGTCGGTTGTGTCGAAGTCAACGAGGGGGTCGCATGTGTTCTGAATGATTTCATTCGTGACGACTTCGCCGATCTGGGCGGGGTCGAATGTACTAATCGCGTCAATATTCCAGGCCATGACGAGTGCGGTGGGCGGGGTCGCAGCGGAAGTCGCAAGGGTAGATGCACCAAGTATAAGGGCTATGGTACTCGCGCGTGTAGCGACGCGATGCGAGCGGTTATAGGCAGCATTTCGGCCGAGGATCGACATCGGAGTTCTCTCTGTTTTGTTGTGATGGAGCCGGCGGCCTGCTGATCCGTCGACTCGTTGCGCAATTGTTGTAGTTCTATGCTGCTTCTGCCGGTCGCGGCTGAAGCGGAGGGTTCACGTCGGGCGGAATAGGGCAGATATAGGGAGTGCGATCGGTGCGCTCTTTGTGGTCACGCTTTGCACGTGCGAGGAGGGTTTCGTCGGACAGAGCGTCTATCGCGGTCCCGGCCATGACCTTCGCTGCATGGATCAGTCCCTTGTGCGCGGCTGGCATCTTTCCTTGAGCAGTGATCTGCCAGGAATGGCCCGGCGTTCCAATGGCATGGGTCGCGACACGAGCCTGCACTGTCGGTACTGCCCAGCTCACATCGCCGAGGTCTGTCGATCCGATCATCGGAACGCCCTCGCTGTCCCGTGGCACGATAAAGTCGCAAAGAGGAGCGTCTGCTCTGGGTGACACTCCGACACGAAGATAGTCGTTCTCGATATCTTCTTTGCTCAGCGTGGCCTGAATCTTGGTTGCGAAAGCACGATCGGCTGCGTCGAAGGGGACAGGACCTAAACGATTCAGGTTCGCTTGCATGGCCTCCTCGAGAGGCGTGTTACCGAGTAGGTTGGAGACTGCACTCATGATGCTGGTCTCGAGCTTTGTCTCGGTCATCAAGGCCGCGCCCTCCGCGACTTTCTTGACCCTTTCGTTCAAGGCAAGCATTCCCGCAAGGTCGCGAGAGCGAATGGCGTATCTCACCTTGGCGGTTGCCTGAACGACATTGGGCGCGATGCCGCCGGCATCGAGCAACGCATAGTGAATGCGGCTATCCGATGGGACGTGCTCACGCAGATAGTTGGCGCCTACATTCATCAGCTCCACGGCATCGAGTGCGCTTCGGCCAAGGTGGGGAGCAGCAGCTGCATGCGATGCACGCCCTGTGAACTTGAAATCCATCCGTGTGTTGGCGAGCGATAGGGCCTCGTCGACACGGGTGAACGAAGCGGGATGCCACGAGATGGCAATATCGACGTCGTCGAAGGCACCAGCGCGCACCATGAAGGCCTTTGCCGCGCCACCTTCTTCAGCCGGGCAGCCATAATAGCGAACCCGACCCAGTCTGCCCGTTTCCACGAGCCAATCCTTGATCGCCGTTGCGGCGAGCAACGCGGCTGAACCCAACATGTTGTGACCACAGCCATGCCCGTGGCCGTTTCCCGGAAGCGGTCGAGGTTCGGCAACGCCGGCCTCCTGGCTGAGCCCCGGCAGCGCATCATACTCGCCGAGGATGGCGATCACGGGCCCACCCGAACCAGCTTCTCCCATCACCGCCGTTGGAATGTCGGCGAGGTTTTCGGTAATATGGAAGCCCTCGGACTTCAGAACCTTCGTATGCTCCGCGACGGAGCAGTATTCCGTGTAAGCAATCTCAGGCATTCCCCAAATGCGATCGCTGAGAGCTTCAAACGTCGCTTTTTTCGAATCCACGAGTTGCCAAATTCGGGCGGAATTCGTCACGTGACTCTCCTAATGAAAGGTCCGATTCAGAGATAGCGCTCCAGAAACCGCGCGAGGGCGCCGAAGACTGTGCGGCGGTTTTCGATGCGGGCGAAACCGTGTCCCTCATGGGGGATGCGATAATATTCGACCGTCCGCCCAAGGCCCCGCAGGCACGAATAGACCATTTCGCTTTCGCCGGGCGGAACGCGCGGATCGTCCAACCCCTGCGCAATCATCAGCGGAACCCTCACACGATCGATACGGTGGATGGGCGAGAACCGCTCAAGCGCATCCTTCAAGGTGTCAGGATCGCCGTATTCTGCTGCACGGAGGGCGCGTCGCCAGGGGCCTGTCGTTTCGAGAAGAGTCAGAAAGTTCGCGATACCGTAGAATTCGACGCCGAGTTTCCAAAGCTCCGGATATTCGGTAAGGGCGGATAGAACCATGAACCCGCCATAGGAGCGTCCGAAGAGAGCGATACGACTCTCATCGACGTCTTCGCGAGCTCCGATTGCTGTACCGACGGCCTTGAGGTCAGCTACGCTGTCCATGCGCAACTCGCGGTCGTCGAGATGCTGATAGGTCCGACCATAACCGGTGCTTCCACGAACGTTGGGCGCTACCACCATCACGCCCTGTGCAAGCAGGAACTGGATATCCGCTCTGAAGGTCGGCGTCCATTGAGCCTCAGGGCCGCCATGGACAATAATGACGACCGGGTAGCCTGCCGACGGAGGCGAAACTGTCGGCTCATAAACAAGAAAGGGGATGTCGTGTTCATCAAAGCTCTTCGTGCGCTCCACGCGCGGCTCGATGAACGCGCTAAGATCGATGCCTGCCTTCGACGACTGTGTGATCTGCTCAAAGGTGCCAGCCTCCAGGCCTACACGCCACAGATCCGATGGCGTCGCTGCCCCTTCCAGAGCACACAGAAGGGCTTGACCATCGGGGGTCCAGAGGACGGAGGCAATGACACCTGGAGGATGCCCGTTCAGGGTACGCTGTGTTCCGGCAGCCCGGTCGTAGATCACGACCTGGCTCCAGCCTTCCTGATTGAAAACGCAGGCAATCCGTGATTGATCCGGCGAGAGCGCAATGGCCTCGATATCCTGCGCCTCGGGAGTGACGAGGAACGTGAGCGACTTGTCAGAGAACTGACAGAAGGCCACTCCTTGAAACTCGCGACCTCGGTCGGTGATAACCAGGAATCCGCTTTCGTCCTTCAGCATTTTGGGCGTGAGGTAGCGAGCACGACTCTTGGATGTCAGGATCGGCAAGGTTTCTCCGGTCTGCAAGTCGAGCCGGTAGAGTTCCTGATCATTCATCGCGCGGCGGGAGTCGCGCACGAGCAGGGAGGTTCCATTCGGGAAGAAAGCCACCGCTTCGCGGAAGCCCTCACCTTGAAGCACGCAGCGTGACTTGCGAGTTGCCACGTCCATGACATGAATATCCATGTCGGTCTTGCTGCGCGCGTTCGATGCGAAGGCAATATGCTTGCCATTCGGCGCCCAGCAGCCCCACACATGGACGGTATTAGGATCGTCGGTCAGTTGGATTGGGACACCCGACGACTCGGGAATATACCAGAGCTGGTGGCGCTCATCCCCTCCGCAATCCATGGTGAACAGAAGATCGCGACTCTTGGGACTGAAGGCGATGGAACTGATAGGCTCGCCGGTCCGGCTCAGACGCCAGGGTGCTCCACCTGCTGCCGGCTTTAGCCAGATTTGGTTGAAACCGCTTTCGTCACTAAGATAGGCAATGAGTGCGCCGTCGAACGAAATTGCAGGGGACTTCGCGTTGCGGATCTCAAGATAGGCTTCGATATCGGCGGCGATAATTCGATGTTTTAGGCGCTCCAGCATTTCAACCCCTCATGCGGTCGCTTCGATAAAGGTCAGGAACAGCCGATCGGCTGCCTCGCGAAGTACTTCTGCCATCGGGCCGTGCGTGGATTGGTGGTTGGCTTCTGTCACGATCGTGAAACGCGCTTCGGGCCAGGCCCTGTGAAGTGCCCAGGCGGAGGCCATCGGGGTGACGGTGTCGTAACGAGCCTGGACGATCTCACACGGCAGATGACGGATGCGGTCGATATTCTTGAGCAATTGGCCCGGTTCGAGGAACGCGCCATTGACGCAGTAATGCGTGAAGATGCGAGAAACCGCGAGTGCGGCAGCAGGTTCGACGAGCTTGCGGACATGGCCCTCATCCGGCCGGAAGGTCTGCGTGGTTGCGGAGAACGTCCGCAATGCAATCGCAGCCTCGATGCAGCGATCTGGATCTTCGGAGGTGAGGCGCCGATAATAAGCCGAAAGCAGGTCGTGTCGCTCATCCTCAGGGATGAAGGACGAGAAAATCTCCCAGCGATCCGGAAAGATCATTCGACTTCCATTGAACCACCACTCTATGTCAGCGGCATCAGCCAAGAATATCCCATGGAGACGAAAGCCCAGGCACCGGTCCGGATGGGCCTCGCCATAGGCGAGCGCGAGGCAGCTTCCCCATGAACCGCCGGCAACGAACCAGCGCTCGATGCCAAGGGCATCGCGGATGCGCTCGAGATCCGATATCAAGGCAGACGTCGTATTCTCCTTGAGCTCTGCATGAGGCGTCGAGCGTCCGGCTCCGCGCTGATCGAACGATATGATGCGGAATTTTGCCGGATCGAACGTCAGAAGCTGTGCCGGCGATGTCCCGGCACCGGGTCCACCATGCAGGAACACGATCGGTACCCCCTGGGGATTGCCCTGTTCCTCGACGAAGAGTTCATGCAGTTCGCTGACACGAAGGCGACGCTGCGAGGCTCTCGAAACGGACTTCTGCACGTGGCCATCCCCAAGCATGTTTTCCGGGTCGCTCGGCGTCGGCCTTGAACGGTTACTTCCGTTCTCATCCTAAAGCGCCATGCAAAGGAAAACGTCTTGGCTTTGTCTCACAAAGTCTAATGCAAAATCGTTCTGAGATATACCGATCTGGAATAGTTTGTGATTGCAGGGTCAACACAAGGGCTAATCTGATATTACCTAAATCTAGGACCTATTATAATCCAGCGTAGGAGAACTAAACTATGCAGCATGGCGAGGCCCTGTCGCAGCTTTGAAACTCGCTCCGCCTGATGAGCTGCTACAGGAGGGATGAGAGGGACCGGAAGTGACGATGAGCGCAACGAGCTGCCTGGAGATCGATCTGCGGCAGGTACCGCCCGATGTGACGGCGAGATACATTATGGCCCGTGGTGCAGCTGCAGCCTCTGACTCTGACATGTCGGCTTGGCACAAGCCGTGATATCTCCGGCTTGCGCTGAATATTGCGATATATAGTTGCTATTTGGGCTAAGGTATCTACTTCTCAAGCGGGGCTTGCCGCTATGCGGGCTCGATCGCGCCAACCTCCCGCCCCTTACGGCCGTCCACAACGGAAACGAGAACGGGCTGGCCCTCCGCCAAGCTCTTGAGGCCGGCACGCTCAACGGTCGAGATGTGAAGGAAAAGATCCTTGCTCTCGCCTTCAATCGAGACGAAGCCATATCCCTTCGCTGAATTATACCACTTCACGGTTCCGGCGATTGTCGGGGAGCCGCTCACGGATCGAGCCACGGTCTCCTGAGTCCTTTGCTGCGATGCACCCTGCTCTGGACTATCGTTAGACTGTTCCGGTCTGGCCGGAGACGCGCGCCGTGGTAGTTCGGGTGTGGCCGTGCTGGCATCTACGCCAAGGACCTCGCTAACCTGCAGGCCTTTCTGCCCGGGCCCAACTTTCACCCTCAGAGTCGTGCCAGGCTCTAAAGCTATGTGGCCAGCAGCCTCGACTTGACGGATATGCAGGAAGGCTTCGCCCGAGCCATCGGTTAACGCGACGAAGCCGAAGCCTTTCTCGGGATTGAACCATTTGACCCGAGCCTCCGCCTCCCCCCCGGGCGCCGAGTCAGATCTCGGCTGGCGCGTTGGTCGCCCATATGATGGTTGAGGCGCATAGTCACCCCAGGAATCTATAGGTTGTGCGCCGAACTGACGTCGGCGATCACGATGATCGTTACCTCGGCCCATGAAGAGCGCCTTCTACAAATTTCAAAGGAATATGCGTAACGCGCTCGATATTACACCGCAAGCAGGGATTGCTGTTCGCGAACAGTACGGCTTCTCATATTGGATCTCCTCAAAGAGGTCTCTATCAAACATACCGATAGTGATGCCGCTCCTCGTGAGAAGCAGAATTCTGCGACTCTCTCCGCATTACCGGGGTAGACCTCCTAAACTTGGGGCTGTCTGGCAGCGATGAGGCGCACTGGGGCAGAGTCTTTGCCAGCGAGGTGGCAGGTGCCGTGCAGATATTCGCTCTGGCGCTCTCCAGCCTGAAGTGACTGCTCTTGGGTCATGCCGTGAACAATCCTTCGGCCGGGTGCGTACTCACCGAACTGGGCTTTACGCCTGCCAAGCATCGGCGGCGAAACCAGCCGCGGCAGCAAGAGGTCTGGCAACAGACCTACATATATGAGCCCGCGGATCAGGCATGCTCTGTTCTTTCATCTTGAGCGCTGCGCCCCTTCCGGCCCGATTCTATCGACTTAGAGGCATTGGCTCATGCGCTCGAAACGAATGGGCGGAACCACCTCCTGCCTCGGCTAGCGATCACACAGCACATCCCGGTTTCCGACGAAAGGCTCACCGTGGTCGCCGACACCAAACCATGGGTTCTCGATCATACCCCAGATCACGCGTCTGATCGGGATCACGTCTGTGCGAATGAGTGGTCGAAACGATAAAGGTCGTTCGCCGATGGCAGCCCGGCTCGCCCTCCGGGGACAGTGCACTTTAACGCTGCCACCGCGTTGGCGAAATCGATGGCGCGCTCAAGTGGCCAGCGGCGCGCGAGGGCGAGTGCTAGGGCGCCATGGAAGGCGTCTCCCGCGCCGACCGTGTCGACTACCTTCACCGCCGGTGGGCGCCGGTTGCAGAGAGTGCCGTCGCGGCGGAGCCAGTAGAATCCCGCCTCCCCATCCGTAACGCCGACGAGGACATGGGTGGGCCGCGCCGCGGCTTTGAGGCCCGCACCGATCTCCTCCGTGCCGGCAAACTGCGCAAGGCCAGGCCGCGAGAATACCACATGGTCGGCGGCCTCGATCAAGGGGGCGACGGCGTCCCGGCCGTGACGAGAAATGTCGGCGTCAAGAACGGCCGGGATGCCATCCTGCCGCGCACGCTCGAGACATCTCAAAGCCCCTTGGGGCCAGGATAAGTCACATAGAAGTGCGTCGCCGAGGTGCGGTGGGGCGAGCCAGTCGGCCGTCGTCGGTAGGGCCGGGTCTGCGTAGGCGACGATGAGGCGATCACCCGCATCGTCGACGAGAATCACGGAACTCGGCGAGTGAAAGCCAGGAAATGAGCGGTACCATGACGTGTCGACCCCCTCCCCTGCCAGCTCCGCTCGCAGAGCCACACCGACGGCATCGTCCCCCGAGCGACCAGCGAAGGCCACGCGGCCGCCAAGACGTGCGATGGCGACGCTCGCTGTGGCGGCCGGACCGCCACCGATCGTCCGCCGGTGCTTGGCATAGAGTTTGACCGGCTGAGTCGGGATAGCGTCGACGCGCAGGATCGTGTCCTCGATCGCAAGGCCAACGCAGAAGACTTCGCCCTGCGCCTCAGCCAAGGCGGCCACCCTTCTCGGGATGGAACAGGTGCAGCGCCGCTACGTCCATTTCGAAACGCCGTCCCTTGTCGCCAGTGTGGACCCCGCCCGGCTTGACCCGAGCCATGACTTCGTGATCACCGAGACGGACGACTGCGATGGAATCCGCCCCATGTTCCTCGACCAGGATCACGTCCGATAGGAAGGTAGCCTCGTCCTCCCCGCCTCCATCGGCGAGGGCAATGTGTTCGGCGCGAAGCCCGACTTCGATCTGCGCGATCGCTGCGCTGCGCAAGACAGCGGCCCGGTCCGACGGAAGCCGGATCTCCTGCCCGCGCCCAAACCCAAGGAATGCGGCCTCGCCTTCGTAACGCACGTCCGCCTTTGAAAGGCTCATGGGAGGCGAACCTATGAAGGTCCCGACGAAGCTGTTGACCGGGCGCTGATAGATCTCGATGGGGGTTCCAATCTGCTGCACCTCGCCGAGCTTCAGGACGACAATGCGGTCCGCCATCGTCATTGCTTCGATCTGGTCGTGCGTCACGTAAATGCTGGTGGTGCGCAGCGCCGCCTGAAGCTTGCGGATCTCCATCCGCATTCCGACACGCAGCTTCGCATCGAGGTTCGACAACGGCTCGTCGAAGAGGAACACCTTAGGGTCCCGGATCAGAGCCCGACCGAGGGCGACCCGCTGGCGCTGGCCACCGGACAGGGCGCGGGGCTTGCGATGCAGCAGCGCGTCAAGTTCGAGCATGGCGGCGACCTCATTCACCTTTGCCTCGATCTCGCTTGCCGCCATGTCGCGCATCTTCAGGGCAAAGCCGAGATTCTCCGCCACCGTCATGTGCGGATAGAGCGCGTAGTCCTGGAAGACCATTGCCATGTCGCGGTCTCGCGGCGCCACCGCGTTGAGGTTGCGCCCGTCCAGCAGAATTTCGCCGTCCGAAATGTCCTCGAGACCGGCGATCATCCGCAGCAACGTGCTCTTGCCGCAACCGGAGGGCCCGACAAGCACGACGAATTCACCATCGGCAACGTCGAGATCGACGGCCTTGACCGCCTGCACAGCCCCGAAGCGTTTCTCCACCGCTCGCAGTGTCAGTTCCGCCACGCGATCCCTCCCCATTGACATTTGTTTGATTGTAAGCACGATAATTACACAGTGTAAACATTGCTGGGTGCGGGATGTCGGGACGCTTTGTACCGAGGAGCAGGCGGGAGACGCGGGCGAGCGTGCTCGAGAGCCTGCTGCGCACCGGCGGTGCATTTCGGCCTGTACTGGCTCGGGAAACGAAGCTGACGGAAGCCAGCATCTCCCGCATTCTGTCAGAGCTCCGCAAGGAGCGTGTCGTTGAAGAGGTTCGTCGCTCTGCCCCCTATGTCGGCGGCCCGACGGCACTCATTACACTAAGTAAGAATGTTGCCGTGGCCGGGATCGAGCTGTCCAACAACCGCCTCTCGGTCGGGGTGGGGGATCTGACCGGCACCCTCGACTATGTCGACAGAATGCCCGTCTCCGGTCAGCTCGGCCAGGACGAGTTCGAGCACCTCTTTCAGGAAAGCGTTGCGGCCATGCAGGAATGGACCGACCAGCGCGGTCTCATCCTCAGTCAGGCCGCCGTCGCCATTCCCGGATATGGGCGCGGCGCTGCCGGGAATCCGATCTTTCCCTGGGACATGCCCCGCCTGACCCGCTTCATCGACGAGATCTTCGGCGATGTTCCGGTCGCGGTGACCAACGCGGTCGTGGCGCAGGCGGCGTTCCATCGTTATTCGCGTACTGGCATCTATCCGGTCGCGAGCGACCATCTCTTTCTCTTCGTCGGCCATGGAGTCGCCGGCGTTATCGTCGACGAGACGACCCCGGTCGATGCTTTCTCCGCCTTCGAACTCGGGCACATGGTCATTGAACGCGGTGGTCTCGCTTGCCGCTGCGGACACCGGGGCTGCGTCGAGGCCTACACGTCCTTAAGAGCAATCTCCAAGATTATCGGAGTCCCGGACAGCGACATCCTTAGCAAGGGCGACAGCTTTATCGATATGCTCGATCTCGGCGCTGGGATGCGCGAGGCGTTGCGGGAACGGCTGCTCCTCCTCGGGCTTGGTCTTGGAAATGCGCTCAACCTCCATCCTCTGTCGTCCGTGGTGATCAGTGGATGGCCATCCCTGATGCCGTCCGAAGACCGCCTCGCCATCCTCGACGGCCTGAACGAGAGCCTTCTCGGCGGCTACGACGCCAGCCGGCTCGCTTTGTCCTTCATCGCGCCCTCCATCGGCAACGATCCGCGGGCGGCGCTCTACTACGCAGCCTATTGTTTCGTTCGCAGCGGCGGGCTCGACCCGAGAACGGACCCACAGACCGCTCTCGAGGAGATTGCCTGAATGCTGACGCGAAACCGGACCGTGATCGACCGCAGCGACAGACGGGTCGGTGTTCTCTTCGTCGCCTCGCCGCTCTTCTCAGAGGCCGCAGCCCGTGATCTCCTGGTACGGACGGAAGCTTTTGCAACCGAGGGAGACTTGGCAGGCCGGCTGACGATCGCCGGCACCCTTGCATATGACAGGGCGAGTTGCGCCAAGGCGCTCGATGGCCTCGATCTCGACCATCTCGATGGGCTCGTGATCCAGCTCGCCACGTTCTGTACGGCGGATCTGCTCCACGCGCTTCTCGACACGCTCAAGGGTCGCTCGCTCCCCCTCGCTCTCTGGGCTCTCGAGGAAACGGATGCGATCGTCACGAACTCCCTGTGCGGTGCGCAGCTATGGGCTTCCACCCTCACCCGCTTCGGGCATCGCTTCTCCTTCATCCTCGGCAATCCCGAAGATCCGGCCGTGGCTCAGGAGGTCGCCGCCTTCGCCGCCGCCGCCAGGGCCCACCGAGCGATCACAGGTGCGAGAATCGCCCTCGTCGGCGCCCACGCCGACTGGTTCACGAACCTGGCAGTCGATCCGTGGGCTGTGCGCCGGGCTCTCGGGATTACCATCGAACAGACCACGCTTGTGCGTTTCATCGAAGGATGCGTTGCCGATCCTGCGGCGGAAGACGCTGCCGCGGCGCGCTGGAGCGAGGCCCGTTTCGACGCGGGCGACGCTAAGGAGAGCCAGCGGATCCTCGGCGCCACCTTCGCCCGACTGAAAGCCGGTCTCGACCGGATCTCCGCGGACGCCGTGGCCCTGCGCGATTGGCCGGAGCTTCTTTATGGCGCCGATTTCAAGGGCACCTGGGCCGCGCTTGGAGAGCTTGCCGAGCGCGAAACGCCCGTCGCGCCGGAGGGCGACGTGATGGGCGCTGTCACAGCGCTCGCGGTGCGGGCCTTCGATCCCACCTCTCTTCCGTTCCTGACGGACATCTCAGGCCTCGACCGAGCGAATAACCGCCTCGTTCTCTGGCATTACGGCGTCAGCCCGCGTCTCGCTAACGGGCCTCGCTCCCTCGATGCCGCGCTCAAACAAGAAAGCTTCCCGCTGCAGGCAGGAGCGATGACCCTCTTACGACTTTCCTTGCGTGCCGACGGCGCTCTGCGTCTCTTCGTTTCAGAGGGCGAAATCCTCACGGAGCATTCGGCGGCGAACCGGGCCGCGGGCTTCTTCAGGCCCGCACAAGTCTCCGCCGAGGCCCTCATGCGCCATTTTATCGATGCCGGCTACGAGCATCACGTGACTGCAATCTATGGCCGCTGGGCGAGTGCCGCGGCTCATCTCGGTCGGCAACTTGGAGTGACGGTGGACCATGCCTGATACGCTTGCCTCCGCACCGCTCGTATCTCCGCAGAATGCCGCGCACCGGCCTGCCCTCGTCGGCTGGCGCTCACCCGGCGGATCGTGGACCACGATGCCGTTCGACGAAAACAGTCCGGAGGTCTCCATCGAGCGTCACGAGGACGGCAATCGGATCACGATCGCTGTCCACCGCCCTGGCGCTGCCGCTGTCGAAGTCGCCTTTCCCGTTCCCACGCGGTTCCAAGCCTTCGGTGGTGGCGAGCGTTTCGAGACTCTGGATCTCAAAGGCCAATCGGTTCGCTACTACCTTGAGAATTTCGGGCTCGGGAACGGCACCTATCTGCCAAGTCCGTGGATCGCAACGACGCTCGGCTACGCCCTGCTCCTGACTGACGAGGCGCCAGCCGTATTCCATGTCGCTGCGCCTTTCGATCCCAACATGCTCAGGGTCCAGGTTGAAGGTGATCGCCTCGTAGTCGAAATTCACCGCGGCACCCTACCGGAACTCTACGACGCCCTGATCCGCCGCATTGGGCCGCCGCTCATGCCGGATGACGACTTCTTCGGTCTCTGGAAAGCTGGCGACTGGCGAATCGAGAACGCCGCGACCGTCGCTGCGGATCGCGTCGGCCATGCGGATCTCGGCCTCCCCCTCGCCGTGAAGCTGATCGACGCCTACTGGGCGAGCGAAGTCCATTCCTTCACCTTCGATGCCAAGAAATATCCTGATGCCTGGGGCATGGTCGCCGACATGGCCGATGAAGGGACAGGCATCTATTTGTGGCTCTGTCCGTGGGTGGTCGTTGGTACGCGCTCGTTCGAAGAAGCGAAGGCGAACGGCTATGTCATCGTCGACGGCGCCGGGAATCTTATCACCCGGCGTCCCGGAGCCAATCCCAACGTGGTGGCGGCGCTGATCGATTTCTCCTACGCACCAGCCCGCGAGTGGTGGTCGGGTCATCTGCGCATTCTCCTCAAGAGCGGGATCAGGGGATTCAAGGTCGATTTCGGCGAGCAACTTCCGGAACACGCAGTGCTGCGTTCCGGTGAGACTGGCGGGCGCGCCCACAACGCCTTCGTGCGCCATTACCTTGAGGCGACGATCGAAGCTTTCGACGGTACGGTTCCCGCGATCATCAGCCGCTCGGGCTCGCCGCGGGTGCGGGCGCCGATCTGGAGCGGGGATCAGACCTCGGACTTCTGCCCTAAGACCGGACTGCCGTCGGCGATCCGCGCGGCGCAGAGCGCCGCCCTGTCCGGCTGGTCTTTCGTCGGCAGCGATCTCGGCGGTTATTTCGGCACGCCGACGACACAGGTCTTCGCACGCTGGGCGCAATTCTCTTGCTTCACACCCCTGATGATGCTGCATGGGCTCGGCTGCCGCGAGCCGTGGGACATGGGACCGGATGCGCTCGCCGTCTACGGCAGCTACGCCAAGCTTCACCTCGCATTGTTGCCGGTCTTCCAGCACTATGGCCGCATCGCATCTCAAGGCGGCTTGCCGCTGCTGCGCATGATGCCCCTCGCCTTTCCGGAGATCGATTGGAGTACGATTAACGACTGGGATCAACAGTACATGCTGGGTGATGACCTTCTCGTCGCGCCTGTGGCGTTCTACGGCAATACCCGCGCAGTCTACGTGCCGCCGGGCGAATGGTATGACGTACTCGCCAAGACATGGGTGACTGGCCCAACGTGGCGCGTTCACGACGTGCCGCTCGATGCGGTTCCGATCTTCGTACGGCATGGGGCAGCGTTTCTGCTTGCGCTCGATAGTCGAAAGAAGAGTGCCGCGAAGCTCGTCTTCAGCCGGCCCGCCGGCCCGCTGACGGATACGAAAGATGCGGATTGGGACATCGCTGTCGTCGGCTGCGTAGGAACGGGACAGAGCACTGCGGCGCCGGCGCACATCGCGACTAAGGACATGGAGACCTGGTTCGGCACGGACATTGCCTGGTCCGCGCCGACCCGGAACGGAGCGGAGGACATGCCGCTCGACGCCTAGCAACGATGATCTAAGAACCGATAAGGACCGGAGGAAACAATGAAGATGCGCCGAATGCGCGGCCTGATCGCCGCGACCCTGTTGGCTGGACTGAGTGCACCTGCTCTTGCCGACAACATCGTCATGTGGGTCAACGGCCCGCTCGCCTCCAGTCCGGACGCGCCGATCTATGCGGAGCTGAAAGCGTTCGAAGCGGCGACGGGTCACACGGTCGAGGTCCAGGCCGTGCCGCACATGGAGATGGAGCGTAATCTCTTCGTGGCATTGTCGAGCGGCGCCGGCCCGGACGTGATGGCGCTCGACATCGCCTGGGTGGCAGGCCTCGCCGATGCCGGACTTCTGGCCGATATTACGGCGCAGACCGCGCCGATCGCGGCGGAGTACCAGCCTGGCCCGCTCGCCAGCGGACGTTATGACCAGAAGCAATATGCTCTGCCCCTCTACACCAACAACGTGGCTCTCTTCGTCAACGATCGCATGCTGGCGGAGGCGGGAATCAAGAAGGCACCGAGCAACTGGGCCGAGTTCCGCGACGCCGCCGTCGCAATGACGAATAAGGACAAGCAGACCTATGGGGTCAGCTTCGGCGGCAACCGGATGGGCGCCTTCCAGCTCTACAGCTTCATCTGGCAGAACGGCGGCGAGATCGTCGACGAGGCTGGCAAGGTCCGGGTCGGCGAGCCCGCGGCGGAAGAGGCGGTGGACTTCCTCGCCAAACTCTACACCCAATCTCGCGCGATGCCCGATTCCGTCCTTACAGCCGGCAATTGGGACGAGGTGCATGCGCCCTTCATCCAGGAACGGGCCGGTATGGTCGTCACCGGCGACTGGGCGCTTGCGGCATTCACCAAGGGCAATCCGAATCTGAAGTTTTCCGTCCATCCTTTGCCAGCCGGGGTGAAGTCGGCCACCGTGATCGGCGGCTACGATCTCGCGATCAAGGCCGGCAGCAAGGTCGAAAAACCGGCGTTCGAGCTGCTGCGCTGGCTCACTGGCTCGCGCAGTATCGCTCTCATGCAAAAGTACGAGCGGCTCTCGGCAACCGCGGCAGCGACGTCCCCGGAAGCGATCGCAGCACTGCCGAAGCAGCTTCAGCCGTTCATGGCGCAGGCCTCGTCGGGGCGGGCGCGTCCCGTCGTCGCCCAATGGACGCAGATTCATTCGGACGTATTCGCCAATGTGTGGGACGCGGTGATCCGCGGCAAACCTGCCAAGGACGCGATGGCCGAGGCCAATACCGCGATTACCGGCCTTCTGGAGAAGAAGTAAGATGACCATCGCGCGCGCCCCGCGTCCCTTGCGCCTGAGACCAACCTGGTCGTCTGTGTTCGAGACGGGGCTTGGCGCGCGCGTCTATCCCTATCTCATGGTCTTCCCGGCCGTGCTGCTGGTGCTCGGTGTCGTTGTCTATCCCGTGCTATCGGGCATCAGCTGGTCCTTCTACGACGTCACCTTGAGAAAGCTCAACAGTGGTAGCTTCACCTTCGTCGGCTTTAAAAATTTTGAGCGTGTCTTCGCCGATCCGGTCTTCGTCCGTGCCTCGATCAACACGCTGGTGTGGGTGATCCTGAACGTGGTCGCCCAGCTTGGCCTTGGCCTCGCTCTTGCCCTGCTCCTACATCGGCCGGTTCGCGGCATTGGTTTTTTCAGGTCGGGAATCCTCGTGCCGTGGGTAGTTCCGAGCGTCGTCGCAGTATTGACTTGGCGCTGGATGTACGATCCGAGCGTCGGAATCGTAAACGAGATGCTCGTTCGCCTCGGCATCATCGATTCCTATCGCCCATGGCTCGGCGACACCGCGACCTCGCTCTACGCTGTTACGGTAGAGAGTATCTGGAAGGGAACGCCCTTTGTCATGCTCCTCCTTCTTGCAGCGCTGCAACTCGTGCCGCGCTCCATCCTGGAAGCAGCGTCCATGGACGGTGCCTCGGGCTGGCGAAAGCTCTGGTATGTGATCCTGCCGCAGATCCGTGTCTCGTTCGCCATCGCCGCCGTCCTGACCTTCATCCTGACGGTGAACAACTTTAACGCCATCTGGCTGATGACCGAGGGCGGACCGCTTAACTCGTCGGAGATTTTGTTCACGCTCGCCTACAAGTACGGGTTCCAGCGATTTGATCTCGGCCTTGCTTCGGCGGTAGCGACGATGCTCTTCGTCGGCCTCGTTATTGCCACGACTCTCTATCTCAAGCTCATGCAGGCGCGGGAGGCCGACTGATGAGTCTATCCGTAGCCTCTTCCACGACGGCGGCAGCAACGAAGGTTTCGGCGCAGCGCAAGGTCCGGCCGAAACTGGCGCTGAAGCGCGTCCTTCTCTACGTATCTCTGTGGGTCGCCTTTGTATGGTCGGTTTTTCCATTCTACTGGATGATCGCTACCTCCCTCAGAGCCAAGGCAGATATTTTCCGACGCCCGCCGAGCATCGTTCCACAAGGGATCACCCTGCAAAACTACGTTGATCTCCTGGTCAGTGCGCATTTCTGGCGCTTCGCCATGAACAGCCTGATCCTAACGCTCAGCGTGACGCTCATCAGCGTGTTCATCTCTGTGACAGCGGGCTATGCGATGGCGCGGCATCGATTCAAAGGTTCGGTCATGCTGCCGTTGTTCATGCTCTACGGCCAGATGTTCCCACCCGTGCTGCTGCTGATTCCGTTCTATGTCCAGCTGCGCTATCTCGGCTGGCTCGATAGCCTCTACGGCCTCATTCCAGTCTACCTCAGCTACATGTTGCCGTTGTGCGTGTGGCTCATGCGCGGCTTCTTCTCGCAGGTGCCGCATTCCCTCGAAGATGCGGCGCGTATGGATGGCTGCACGCGCTGGCAGGCGTTCTGGAAGGTGATCCTGCCTATGGCTCAGCCGGGTATAGTCGCCGTGGCAACCTGGGTCATGATCCACAGCTGGAACGAGTTCCTCTATGCGAGCACCTTCATTCTCAGTGAGAAGAACCGGACCCTGCCGCTCGGTCTCAGCAAGCTGATCGGGCAATACACCACCGATTGGGGCGTCCTGATGGCTGGTGGCGTCGTGACGGCAGCGCCGATCGTTCTCGTGTTCTTCTTCCTTCAGAAACATCTCGTTGCCGGCGTTGGTGGCGGTGCAGTGAAGGGCTAAGGTCCTCCGGAGAAAGCCATGACTAAGATCAAGCGGGTCGAAGCCTTCGCCCTCTCATGCCCGACGCCGGGAGGCGCCGTCTTCGCCGTCGGACGCTCGGCCAAGCGCGACATGGTGCTTGTCCGCATCGAGACCGACGATGGAATCGTCGGCTATGGCGAGGCTCATCATGCGCAGACGCCGAGTACGATCGCCGCCTTCATCAATGACGCGCTCGGCCCATCACTGATCGGCATGGACGCTCATGAGACAGAGGTGATCTGGGATCGGTCCTATCGACGTTTCATTGCAACGCACGGGCCCGGCGCCGCTGCAGTGATCGGCTTGAGCGGGGTCGACATCGCCCTATGGGACATCAAGGGCAAGGATCTGGGGCAGCCTGTCTATCGCCTCCTCGGCGGTAGAAGACAGAAGATCCGCGCCTATGCCGGCGGTATCAGCCTCGGCTTCCAACCAGCTGACGATCTCAAGCGAGAGGTCGAGACGATGGTGAAGCAGGGCTACGATTTCCTGAAGCTGCGCGTCGGCGATACTATCGCAGCGGATCTTGAGAGGGTACGCGCTGTCCGTGAGGCGTTCGGGCCGCAGATCACTCTCGCCGCCGATGCCGGAACCCGCTATCGCACTGCCGACATTGCCAGCATCGCCGAGATCTGCGAGGCGGGACGACTTGCCTGGCTTGAGGAGCCCTTCACGCCGGACAATCTGCCCGGATACCGTCGACTGAAGGAAGTGACCGCGACGCCGCTCGCCGCTGGCGAAAACCACTTCACACGCCACGAGCTTCGTACCCTCGTAAGCGAGGAAATCATCCAGTTCGTCCAGGCGGATTGCTGTAAGACGGGTGGGATCACGGAGCTTGTGAAGATCGCTTCACTTGCCGATTCCTGGCATCTCGCGTTCGCTCCGCATACGAGCGCCTCGGTGCTGAGCACCGCGGCGTCGCTGCACGTCCTCTCAGTTGCACCGAATGCCTTCATCTACGAGGCGGATGTCTCTGCGATCAATGCCTTCCGCGACGATCTCGGAACCCCAATCCTTGTCGAGAACGGTTACATCACAGCGCCTGAGGGCCCTGGTCTCGGCGTCGCGGTCAATGAAGGGCTGATCACGAAATACCCCTTTATTCCCGGTGCTTCCTATCAATGAGAAGCCCCGATGGCGGCCCTAATCTGGCGCAGCGGCCACCACCTCGACTTCGACCACGAATTCCGGACGCGCGAAGCCGGTGACGATCATGAGAGTGGAAGCCGGCCCAGGCGAGGCAAACAGCGCGTTGCGTACGTCCATATAGGGCGCAAGGTGCTCACGTGCTGCAACGAAGGCATTGATGCGGACGATATCGGACAGAGTCATTCCCGCCTCCGCGAGAACCGCTGCGATGTTTGCGAAACAGAGGCGCGCTTGCGCTGCACATCCCTCCGGCACCGCCCTATCTGGAGCAACGCCGAGCTGTCCGGACAGAAACATCAGGCGTGTTCCTGCCGGGACGAGAGCGGCATGGCTGTAGGTGGAAAAGGGCGGCGCGATCGCCGCAGAATTGATGAAGTCCGTCATCGTACCGTCTCCTGGACGCCAACGGCGCGCACCTTGCTTTGCGTGCTTGACACCGGGCGGCATTTCGCAGAACCTTTCTATACCCCATGGCACAGGGCTGCCAAGAAACGAGCCGCAACTCAGTTTGATCGCAACGCGATCTTCAGGAGAAGCGTGATGCTCATGGGGATTTTCAGAACATCGTCGAATTTACCGATGGCCGGACAGGCTCCGTACCATGTGTGTTCTTTGCCCGGAGGTTTTACTTTATGACCCACCGCGCTGCCCGCTGGGCCGACCTCACACGCCTCGACTTCGCTACCATCGATAGCGAGCGCGCGATTGCCATTCTTCCCGTTGGCGCGACAGAGCAGCACGGGCCGCACCTGCCGGTCAGCGTCGATTTCGATCTTGCGGAGGCCGTCGCCTTGGGCAGCCTGCCCTACGTTGCAGCGGACATGACCGTCATTGTTCTGCCCACCCTCGCCTACGGCAAGAGCAACGAGCACGGTGCGGTTCTCGGTACGCTCTCCCTCTCGGCGCAGACATTGATCCAGATCATCATGGATATCGGTCGCAGCCTGTCTAGGACCTGTATCCGTCGTCTTGTTCTTCTCAATGCACATGGCGGAAACGCTGCGGTCCTGGAGATTGTCGCAAGAGACATGAAGGTCGAGTGCGCCATGCAGGTGGCGGCCTGTCATTGGTACGCCTTCAACGAGGCCAACCGGCTGACAGGGGAGACGGAGCAGGCCTACGGCATCCACGCGGGCAAGGTCGAGACAAGTGCCATGCTCGCGCTCAAACCCGATCTCGTCGCTCTCGACCGAGCCGAAAATTTCGCGAACGCGGCCGAGGAATGGCAGCGTACTTATCGTCACCTTGGACTCGCTGCAGGTCGCGGCCGGCCGGCCTGGGTCATTAGCGATCTCAACGAAAAGGGCGCCTGCGGCGATGCCTCCGCAGCAAACGCAGCCCTTGGGAAGACATTGCTCGAAACGGCGGCCCATAACTTCGCTGCTTTTCTGAAGGAATTCGCGCATTTTTGCGAGGCCGCCGACGCGAAAGACAAGAGGGAGACGTGATGTCAATTTCCGGAAAGAGCAGCATCGATTGGCCGGCGTTTCGCGCGTCACTCGGGGAGATGGAAACGCACGACGTCCCATCCATCGTGAAAAAGCGCTCGCGCGATTTCTTTTGGTACAGCCCGATCCTCAGTCGGCAGCTCGCCGGCCAGTTCGGCGATCTCGTGGCGATGCCGAAATCGCCCGAAGAGCTTGAGCGCTGCGTCAAGGCCGCCGTCGAGGCGCGTGTGCCGACGGTGCTCCGCGGCGGCGGCACCGGTAATTACGGCCAGGCCGTTCCACTCGCCGGAGGGCTGATCCTCGACATGACAGGTTTCAACCGAATCCTCTCTATCGACGACGGAACGGTGCATGTCGAAGCGGGCTGCAAGATCGGCGCGGTGAACGCGGCACTGCGGGGACAAGGCCGCGAGCTTCCGATCTTTCCCTCGACCGAGGCCATCGCTACCATCGGCGGCTTCATCGCGGGCGGCTCCGGCGGCATCGGCTCGATCCGCCACGGGATGCTGCGCGATGGTGGCAATATCGATGCGATCGGCGTTCTCTCCATGGAGGAGGAACCTCGTCGGCATGTGTTTCGCGGCGATGATATCCGGGCGATCCATCATGCATGGGGCATTAACGGCATCATCACTGATCTTGTCCTTAAGACAGTACCGTCGCCGCACTGGATCAATGTAATTGCTTCGTTCCCTTCCTATCGGCAAGCTTTCGAGGCCGGAATTGCCGTAGGCTCCGATCGATCACTTGATCTGAAACTCCTCACCTCCATCGACGGACGTATCGCTGCATCGATCAAGGCTCTCGGCACGCTCGGTGAAGACGGCCGGGACCTTCTCCTCGTGCGCGTCGCCGAGCCAGGTTTATCAGTTGTGCAGGAACATGTTCGTCAGGCAGGCGGCCAGATCGACCTGGCGGTGAATGATGGCGTCCTGCACAAGGCCAGCCTCCCACACCTCAGCGAATTCTCCTACAATCACACGACTCTTCAGGTCCTGAAGCAGGACCGGAGTGTCACCTACCTTCAGGTTACATTCCGGGCGCCGCTGGACAGCGGCAAGATCGATCCCTTGCGCTCAGTTTTTGGCGACGAGGTGTTGATGCACCACGAATTCGCCCTCCTCAACGGTCAGCTCGTCGCATTCGATCTTCCGGTTGTCCGTTACACCACGGATGATAGACTGTTTGAACTCATGAGCATCTATGATGCTCATGGCTGTCCCACCTCGAATCCGCATGTGCCATACGTCGAAGGTGGATCCATGAAGCCGGACTACAGGCATCTTGCGTGGAAGAAACGCCTCGATCCCCATGGGCTCCTCAATGTCGGGAAGTCTCGGCTATGGGACGAGGTCAAGCATCTGCCGGCGGACGAAATCGAGAAATTGCCGCAGCATCAGCCAGTCGCGAGGGCCTCGTGACGAGGGGGACAGTCATTGTCGGATCCGGTCATGCCGGATCGCTGGCAGCTGTGACCCTACGCCGGATGGGATACGACGATCCTATTACATTGATCGGGAACGAGAACGTCGTTCCTTACCACCGTCCGCCCCTGTCCAAGGGATTTCTCAAGAGGGATAATACGGATCCAACGCCCCTGCGTGCGGAAAGCGCCTATACGACTGCAGGTATCACGTGCCTCCGCGGTGTCGAAGCCGCAGCGCTTGATCTTGATGCGAAGACTGTCCGGCTTGCCGACGGAGCTTCAATTTCATTCGACAAGGCAGTCCTTGCTACCGGCGCAGTTCCGCGGCGTCCTGCCGTCAAGGGTCTCGAGCACGACGGCGTCTACACTCTTCGCTCGGCGTCCGACGCCCGCGCAGTCCGGAAGGCGTTGCAGACGGCCCGGAATGCTATCGTCGTCGGAGGGGGATTCATAGGGTTTGAGACGGCGGCGACAATAACAGCCTCAGGCTGTCCGGTAACGGTTGTCGAGATTGGCTCCCGTGTGTTGACTCGGGGGACGTCTCTAACAATCGCCGCGCACGCTCAGGCTCATCTCGAAAGGAACGGCGTTCAGTTCTACCTCGGCACTGGAATCACAGCGGTTATCGATCGACCGGGTGGTGGCACGACAATCGTGACAAGCGCAGGCGAAATGCTCCATGCCGATCTCGTGGTGCTCGGCACGGGAGTGGTCCCGGATTGCAGGCTCGCGGCGGCGGCGGGCCTCGCCTGCGATGATGGCATCCTCGTCGACGCGACTTTGCGCACGTCACATCCCGATGTCTTCGCTATCGGCGATTGCGCGCGATTCGATCATTGGCTGACGGGAGGGACCGTTCGGTTGGAATCTGTGCAGAACGCTACCGATCAGGCGCGTCACGCGGCCCGCGCGATCATCGGCAGCCAGGAGCCCTATCGTGCCGTGCCGTGGTTCTGGTCCGATATCGGCGACCTGAAGCTCCAAATGGTGGGCCTCCTGGGCACTGCTGATCGGCAGGTGCTGTCGGGCTCGATGAGCGAAGGCAACTTCTCAGTTTATCATTTTTCCGGGCCGAGATTGGTCGCCGTCGATTCCGTGAACCGGCCCAGCGATCACATGGCTGCGCGCAAGCTCATTTCTGCCGGATATTCCCCAACCGTCGAGGAGATCATTACAGGGCAACTGCCCAATCTTTTGCGCGCCGGCGATGGCGTACGCATTCCAGCGGAGGCTTAGATGTCCTTCGATGGCACTATCTCCGGCGTCAAGGTGCCGTGCGATTTGCTCTCAGACGCGCAGCGGTTTGGCGGACGGCGCGACGGGGATTGCCTAGCCGGCGACCTCATAATTCGGAACGGCCGTGTCGCCGGACTAGTGCCATCGCCAGTTGCCGCTGATCACATCGTGACGATGAAGCTCGCCGAAGCGCATTGCCATCTCGACAAATGCCACACTGCCGACCGCCTTACACCCGGAGATTCGCTGCTTCAAGCCATCGCTGCACAGGAGGCGGACAAAGATCGCTGGACCGCGGATGATCTGCGGACACGTGGGGAGCGGGGTCTCAAGGAGCTTGCAGCAACCGGGTGTAATTTCGTACGAACCCATGTGGATTGCCGCCTCGACCCGACGCGCCCGGAGGCAATGCCGCTTGCCTGGGAGGTGTTAGGTGAACTGGCGCAGGAATGGCGATCGCGACTCGTGCTTCAGCGAGCGGCCTTGTTCCCCATCGAGAGCTTCGCGGACCCGACGGCAACCGCGAGACTCGCAGTCCGGATCGCGCGGGACGGCGGTGCGCTAGGCGCCTTCGTCCTCGACCAGTCGAAACGACGCGAGGGCATTCAGGCCATGGTGCGCGCAGCGACGGAAGCGGGAATTCCTCTCGATTTCCATGTCGATGAAGGCTTCGGCGCCGGCCGCGATGGGCTAGCGATCATCGCTGAGACCGTTCGTGAGCACCGGTTCTCCTTGCCGGTTTTGTGCGGTCACGCGTCGAGCATGATCGATCTTGAGGGCGATGCTCTCACGCGTCGCCTCGACCTCGTCTCCGAAGCTGGCCTCACGCTCGTCTCGCTGCCAACGAGCAATCTCTATCTCCAAGACCGGAACGGGGGGACGCCGAACCGACGAGGGCTTTCCCGTGTCAAGGAGGCACTTGCTTACGGCATTCCCGTTGCATTCGGAAGTGATAACGTTCGCGATGCCTTCGTTCCGTTCGGCACACACGATCCCATTCGTGCGCTGTTCGTCGGCGCCTTGGCTGCACATCTCGATCCGCCTTTTGGCCGCTGGCTCGCGTGCGTGACGCGGTTCGCTCGCCTGGGAACATGTGGCGCGAGCGTGTCCATCGAGAACTGTCAGATAGACGACCTTTTACTCTGGCCCGTTGCCTCCACGAGTGAATTGGTGAGCGCCGCAACACGTCCCATTCCGATCGCGGAAATCTTGCAACCAGTGCTTTAGAGGGGCAGGCAGACCGCTCTCTTCAGAGCCGAAGATGGTATTAAGATGCAATCTATGCTCAGGATTTACGACAAAATCATTGCGCGAGCACGCCTCGCGCAGGGGCCGCACGATCTTTACCGCGATCTCCAGTACCCTCGATGCCTCGGTTGAGATGACCATCTCAACCGTTCGCGTGCCAGCCTGACAGATTCGACAACGGACTGGCGATAGCCGAGTTCGGTGTTTCCACCTGATTGCAGCATATAGGACAACGATCATGGCCGATACGACAAGCCCCTATCCCAATACTGAGCTTTTCATTGATGGCGAGTGGCGCTCCGGCACTGACGGAAGAGTGATCGACGTCGTCAATCCTGCAACCGAAGAAGTCATCGGCACAGTTGCCCATGCCACAAAGCCTGACCTTGATGCCGCGCTCGCGGCTGCAGAGAGGGGAGCCAGCGCTTGGAGTGCCATGTCGGCTTATGATCGCGCGAAGCTCATGCGCCACGCTGCCGATCTGCTGCGCTCACGTGCTCAGGACATTGCGCAGATAATGACCCTGGAACAGGGTAAACCCATCGTCGAGGCAAAGATGGAGACCCTTGCCGGCGCTGACATCATTGACTGGTTTGCCGAAGAAGCGCGGCGCACCTATGGACAGATCATTCCGGCGCGTGCGCCTGGCGTGACGCAGATGACCTTGAAGCTTCCGGTCGGACCGGTCGCGGCATTCACTCCTTGGAACTTCCCAATCAATCAGATCGTACGCAAACTGTCTGCAGCTCTTGCTGCGGGCTGCTCCATCATCGTCAAGGCGCCAGAGGAAACGCCAGCCTCGCCAGCGGAGCTGATCCGCGCCTTCGTAGATGCTGGCGTGCCAGCCGGCGTGGTCAATCTTGTCTACGGAGTACCTTCCGAAATATCGGAGTATCTCATCCCTCATCCGGTCATTCGCAAGATTTCCTTCACAGGCTCGACACCGGTCGGCAAGCACATCGCAGCATTGGCTGGGCAGCATATGAAGCTTTCCACCATGGAACTCGGTGGTCATGCGCCCGCGATCGTCTTTGCCGACGCGGATATCGAGAAGGCTGTGAAGGTGCTAGTCGCCTCGAAGTTCCGCAATGCGGGGCAAGTCTGCGTATCCCCTACCCGCTTTCTCGTTGAGGAAAGTGTCTACGAGCGCGTGGTCGATTCGTTCGTGACGGCAACGAGGGAAATCCGGGTGGGCAATGGGTGGGACGAGGGCGTTCAGATGGGTCCGCTCGCTAACCCACGACGCATCCCTGCGCTTGAGGGCCTTATCTCGGACGCTGTCCAGCGTGGATCCGAACTCAAGGTCGGAGGTCGGCGAATTGGGAACAAGGGCTATTTCTTCGAGCCCACAGTGCTTTGCAACGTACCGATCGAGGCACGCATTATGAATGAAGAGCCGTTCGGTCCCGTGGCAGCATTCCGCTCGTTCCGGACTCTGGACGAGGTGATCACAGAAGCCAATCGTCTTCCATTTGGTCTTGCCAGCTATGCGTTCACCAGCTCGAGCGAGAAGGCTCATCAGCTCGGTCTACGTATCCAGGCAGGCATGACCACCATCAACCACAATGGGCTCGCCCTGCCGGAGGTCCCATTCGGGGGGATCAAGGAATCCGGATATGGTACTGAAGGCGGATCCGAGGCTATTGGCGCCTATATGACGACGAAGTTCGTCACTCGTATGGATGGCTGAAGAGTGTAGGCATGGAACTATGGTGCGTGATGCTCACAAACCATGGAACATGCCTCTGATGAACGGCGTTGATGTGCCTTGCTAATCAAGGCACATCAAAGGGCTATATTGGGGGATTGGGATGTGGTGAGTTGGCATGGCCCTCGTTACATGACAAGGCGGCGAGACTTCTGAAACAAGAAGCTTGCGATAGTTCCGTTTATGATGAAGGCTTAATGCGTTGCGCTTACTGATTGCGCAAGGTTGGATCGAACCTGTCTCTCAGCCAATCGCCTATGATCGAGATCGACATGGTGGTGAGAAAGATCAATGAACCCGGCAGAATGGCGACCCACCAAGCGGTGGTGATATAGGCGCGGCCCGCTCCGAGCATCTGACCGAGGCTCGTAAGTGGCGGACGGATGCCGAGGCCGAGGAAGCTCAAAGACGTCTCGAGAAGAATCACTTGCGGAAAATTCAGCGTAAACTGCACGATGAGCACGCTGAGGATGTTCGGCAGGATATGGCGCCAATAGATATGACGCGGTGGCGCGCCAAGGGCCGTCATCGCCGTCGCGTAGCCCTGGCCGTTGGCTGAGAGCACGACTCCGCGCGTCAATCGCGCAAAGACCTCCCAGCCATAGATGCCCATGATCGCGGTGAACAGAAGCACGCTGCCGCCGAACGCGGCGATGAGCGCAAGGGCAATCAGCATGAAGGGTAGCGAGGCCTGAACATCGGCAAGCATCATGATTCCCTCCTCCACTGTGCCGCGATAATGGGCGGCAATGAAGCCGAGGAGCGTACCGAGGGTCGCACCCATTAGGGTCCCGGCGAGCGCAATCACGATGCTGAAGCGCGTGGCATAGAGAAGACGGCTGAATACGTCGCGGCCAAGCTCGTCGGTTCCCAGGATATGTCGCAAATCCCCCTCAAGGAAGACAGGCGATGCAAGGCGAAGCCGCAGAGACTGCGCGCGATAGTCGTACGGGGCAATCACATCTGCGAGGATTGCCACGAGGAAAATGAACGCCATAAAGACGAGGGCTGCAACGACAAGGGCCGGAAACCGCGCTTCGGCCGTGACCAGACTGCGCTCCTTCTTTCGCCAGCGGGCGACGGTGGTGATCCAGGGCTTCATGCCCGCGCCCCTTCCGATGTGCGCATGCGCGGGTCGACAATTGTATAGATGAAATCGACGGCGAGGTTTGTGAGCATCATGGTGATCGCCACCATGATCAGGATGGCCTGCACGAGAGCGAAATCACGGGAGGTGACCGCTCCGACGAGAAGGCGACCGATGCCGGGCCAGGCGAAGACGCTTTCGACGACGATCGATCCGGCGACGAGGTCGCCGAGCTTGAGACCGACGATGGTGAGGATAGGAATAGCTGCATTTGGCAATGCGTGCCAGAAGACGCGTCGGGCCTGCGGTGCACCTTTGGCCCTCGCAGCGGTCATATATTGCTTGTTCATGACTTCAAGCATGGCTGAACGCGTGAAGCGGGCGAAGGTACCGGCGAAATGAGTTCCGAGCGTGATCGCCGGCAAGATGAGGTGCCAGCCCGTGTCTGCGCCGGCGCTTGGTAGCACACGCAAGTGCAGGGCGAATAGCAGCATCAGGAGAATGCCGAGAAAGAAATTCGGCATGCTGAACCCGAACACGGCGAAACTCATGACGAAACGGTCCACCGGCCGGTTACGGTTGAGCGCGGCGACAATGCCGAGCACGACTCCGCCCGTCAGACCGCCGATAAAGGAGACGAGACCGAGCCGCAAGGTGTTGGGCAATGCCTCAGCGATCAGAGTCGTGGCGGGTTTCTGGTCGGACATGGACAGACCGAAATCACCAAGGGCAATGCTGTGGAGATAGGAAACATATTGCTCCCACAGCGGTCGGTCGAGGCCGAACTTTTCGCGGTAATGAGCCACGACCGCCGCTGGCGCCTGGTCACCGACAAGAGCCTCGATGGGATCACCCGACATATGAAGCGCGGCAAAGGTGAAGGTGACGACCAGCCAGATGGTCAACACGGACCGGATGATCTTCTTCGCGAAGTAGGAAGCCTGCATCGTTCATCCCTTGTCCGAAACGGTCGCTAAATGAAGCGACTGTCGCGCCAGAAACGGGTCGTTCATGAGAATGGCCTCCGCACCGGACGCGGCGACCGTCGCCAGCCCACCCTCATCGGTGTCGCCGACCTCTTGATTCGTCCCACGCCCACCCGTCGTAACCCAGAAGGGCCGATCCCAAGGCAAAGATTTATGCACGCCCGCCGCAAGGTCGCCCTCCCAGACGCGAAAGGCACGAGCACCGGCCACTTGGAACGCAGCCGCATCTTCGTAGCGCGGTAGAAAGGCGAGAACCGGCACCGACGGCGCGAGTATGGACAGACGCTCGCATTGCGTCACTGCCCGCACACCGACCCAAATGTCCTTCGCTCCGGAGGCTCTCACTACGCGAACAATCGCATCGATGACGGCGGTATCGGTTGTCTTGACATCCACCAGGATCGGAATCCTCGCCCCGCATTCGGCGATCACATCCTCAAGTGTCGCGAGACGCTCTCCATCGATAAGGCGAATGCCGCGAAGATCCTGGGCACAGGTCGCGGCAATTTCGATGTTCTGCCCGGCGATGCGCGTGAGGTTGGCATCGTGCGTGCAGAATATGATGCCGTCGGCGCTCAGGCGCGCATCGGCCTCTATCATGTCGCATCCGACGTCGATCGCGGCATGATATGCGCTCAGCGTGTTCTCTGTGTATCGCGCCGAATAGCCACGGTGGGCGATGATCTTCATCCCCTTCCCCTTCATGAAGCAAATTCTTCGGCAAAATGGCAGCGCACTTGGTGCGCCCCGCCGATTTCCCGCAGAACTGGCGCCTCGCGGGCACAGCTTTCACGTGCCATATGGCAGCGGGTATGGAAGTGGCATCCGGACGGCGGCGCGGCCGGACTGGGGGGATCACCTTGCAGCGTTGTGCGTTTGCTGCGATGGTTCGGAGCCATGTCCGGAATCGCCGCAATCAGCGCTCGGGTATAGGGATGAAGCGGCTGCCGATAGACATCATCGGTATCGCCAACCTCGACGATTTGGCCGAGATACATCACTGCCACCCGATGCGACAGCTTCTTCACGATCCGCAAGTCGTGCGAGATGAAAACGTAGGCCATCCCGCGTCGCTCCTGAAGGTCCTGCAGGAGAGCCGTTACGCGTGCCTGGACGGAAAGGTCGAGAGCCGATACGGGTTCGTCGCAGACGACTAGGTCCGGATCGAGCCCGAGGGCACGAGCAATGACCGCGCGCTGTGCCTGGCCACCGCTGATCTGATGCGGATACCGATCCGCCATTGCCGGCTGCAGAGAGACCGCATCAAGAAGTTCTTCAACCTTGGCATCCCTCTCATTCGGAATGCCGATGTCGTGCAGATCGAGCGGCTCGCGGATCTGGCGCCGGATCGTCATGCGGGGATCAAGCGCGGACAGGGGATTTTGAAAGATCATCTGCATCTTTCGCCGACGGATCCGCCACTCCTCCGCCGACAATGTCGTCAATTCTTCGCCCGCGAAATTGATCGATCCAGCGGTGGGGCGATCCAGCCCAACGATCATGCGGCCGGTCGTCGTCTTGCCGCATCCGCTCTCGCCGACAACGCCAAAGGTCTCGCCCGGGCGAACGAAGAAGGAGACATCCTCTACGGCTTTAATCGTCCTTCCGGCGCGCAGCCAGGACGATGAACCACCATAATACCGCTTCAGATTCGAGACCTGCAGTAAGGGCTCCCGGTTCACTGCCATCACGATACGTCCCTCCAGCGGTAGGCAGGTGAAGGGGTATCGAGCCGAGCGACTGCGTCGAGCAAGCTCTTAGTATAGTCCGACGCCGGCGTATTGAACACCTGAGTGAGTGGTCCAGCCTCCACAACGCGTCCATGACGCATGACGACGACATCGTCGGCCATCTCGGCAACGACTCCGAGATCGTGGGTAATGAAGAGAAGCGACATTCCTAACTCGGATTTGAGATGATTCAAAAGCTCGAGAATCTGTGCCTGGATCGTGACATCAAGCGCGGTGGTCGGTTCATCGGCGATGAGAAGCTGCGGGCGGCAGGCAAGTGCAATCGCGATCATGACACGCTGAGCCATGCCACCGGAGAACTGGTGAACATATGCTTTGAGACGCTGTTCGGGGTCGGGAATTCTGACCAGGCGCAATAGCTCGATGGAGCGGACATGGCGGTCGGACCGGTTCAACTGAGTATGAAGCAGCAAGGCTTCATCCAGAAGGCGCCCGACGGTATGCACCGGATTTAAGGATCCGAGCGGATCCTGGAAGACCATGCCGATGCCGCGCCCTCGAATCGCCTCCAGCTCCGTCTCACTCATCGCGCCAAGGTCGTGCCCTTCGAAGAGGATACGTCCACCGGTCTGCGCACCGTTCCCTGCCAGGAGCCCGAGAATCGCCTGACAGGTAACGCTTTTGCCGCTGCCGCTTTCGCCGACAATGCAGAGTGTCTTTCGATGCCCGATAGAGAAGCTGACATCGTGAACGGTGTCAGCAAATCCAGCTGCGGTCCGAAATCCGACGCAAAGCCCCTCGACGCTCAGAATAGGGTTCTGTTCGGTCAAGTTACTTCCGATCAATGGAGAAGTTCGAAGGCCGGAAGTCCATGTAGTATTGCGAGTATGGCTCCCAGCGAATGTTTTTCTTCGTCACATAGGCTGTCACCGGATTGTACAGCATGGTCATCGGCATATCGTCTTCGAAGATATCGAGCATCTTAGCGAAGGCATTGCGCCGCTCGGTCTCATCGGCTGAGACGTAGAGCACCTTGCTTAGAGCATTGAACTCGTCGCTTGACTTGTAGAGTTTATGGCCGACCTGCGTTTCGCTGTCAGGGCCCCACAGCACCAGAAGAGCACCCGTCGGATCGGGAATGCGATATGTATTGGACCAGGGGAAGATCTGCACGCCGGGCTTGCGGACCTCCTTGAAGCTCTCGACGAAGTCGATGCGGATGTTAACACCGAGTTCTCGCCACATCTCCTGAATGATTTGCGCTGCCTCCACGTTGTAGAGATAGTAGTTCGGGATCAGCCGGTAGCTGATCTCCTGGCCCTTGTAACTGCTTTCGGCCAATAGCTTCTTGGCTTTTGCCATGTCATGGGCGTAGCCAGCTCGATCCTTGATGTACATGTTTCCAAAGCTGGGAAGCTGGTGGCCATTCGGCGTATATGTCTTGCCTTTCCAGAGGGCGTCGATGAGCGCCTTACGATCGATCGCCAAACTGAGTGCGTGGCGGAGTTTCTTGTCGGCGAGAACGGGATCGTTGGGGTTGAAGGCTAGGATGTGGCTG
This sequence comes from Microvirga puerhi, assembly GCF_020089865.1. GTDB lineage: Bacteria > Pseudomonadota > Alphaproteobacteria > Rhizobiales > Beijerinckiaceae > Microvirga > Microvirga puerhi. The sequence goes on along the minus strand of NZ_JAIRBM010000021.1, from coordinate 24,687 downwards.
TTCTCTAACGGAACGGTCTTCAGGACCAGATCCTTGTATTTCGCGATGCTGTCCCACTGGTCCGGTGGGATCTCGACCGAGATGTCGAAATCGCCGGCGACGAGCCCGGCAACGCGGGCGGCCACCTCAGGAACGGACTTGAAGGTGAGCGCTGCGGCTGCCGGTTTTCCTTCATAATATTGATCGAACGCCATCAGCTTGATGCGGTCGTTCTTCTGGTAGTCTACAAATTTGTAGGGTCCGGTTCCCACGGGATTCCAGCGCAGGTTCTTGGCGGCCTCATCCATCCAGACCTTGTGATCAACCCCCGGCTTCTTGAAGGCGTTCCAGGCCTCGTCGCAGATCACGAACGCAGTATAGCTCGACAGGCGATGCTGCATTACTGCGTCGTGCTCGCTGGTGGTGAAGCGGACAGTATAGTCGTCGAGCTTTTCCACCTTCTCGAGCGTGCCGAAATAGACACGCCCTTCGGGATAGTAGGATTCCGGACCCCAGAGGCGTTCGGCCGAGAATGTGGCCAGAACGTCGTCAGCATTGAAAGGCTTCCCGTCGTGGCAGACGACACCCTTGCGGAGCTTGACGTCGAAAGTCTTAGGCGTGGTCCATGACCAACTTTCAGCCAGGCCGGAAACAAGATTGGCACCGCCATCGGCGGTTGGATGAGAGAAGTCGCGACGGATCAAGGTGTCGAAGATGGAATAGTAGATTCGGACGTCGACATTGCCTGTCTGTGCAACCGGATCGAGGCTGCGGGCGAGCTCATTGACGGCAATCGTGATAGAAGGTCGATCGTCGGCAAGAGCCGTGTGACTGACACAGCCGAAAGCCACACTCAAAGCCAAGGCGGTGAGAAGGCTTCGCACTGGCTTCTTGCTGCTAAAGTCGCTGTACATTGTTCTCTCCCATAGTTTCCACCCGTTTAGTCGGGTTATGTTTCTCTGTTGTGACGATGCTTTGATGTATTTGAAGGATTCCTATTTTCGCCCGGCGCGCCTTATGTGAACACCGAGTCCGCGTCTTACATTCTCCAGTTCGGCCAATGTCTCCAGCGAGCGGCCGCCATCGCTTAACGACAATCCGAGAACGAGCGCATTGCAGATCGCCATGGGGACAGTCAAAGACTGTGTCTCTCCCGTATGCCCACGCAGGGCCGAGAGACAGATATCTATTTTAAAGGGAGGTGGCCGCAGATCCGTGATCAGAATCGTGGTGGCTGAAAGCGACTGAGCATGTCGAACAAGGCTTTTCAAGCTGTCGCCCACGTAACGGAAGGCGATGATGATTACGGCATCCTTCGCCTTCAGGCCGAGCAATTCGTCGGCGGCTTTCCAGTCGAAATGCGCGAGGGATGAGGCGCGATATCCCGACCGGACGAGACGCCGCGCGAAGAGCTCGGCCAGCGAGCTGGCATGGCTCTCGCCGCCGATGATAATCCGTCCCGCTGTCCGCAGCGCCTCCACCGCCCGATCAAGATCCGCCTGCGGGATTTGATGCGGCAGGGCACTGAGCGTTTCGATTTCTCCGTCGACGATGGATTGGAGGATCGAGCGCCCGGCAACGCGGCCGAGCCGTTTCCGCATGCGGGCCGAGGAATCCAGATTGGAGATCATCGCGTTCTGAAGCGACTCGCGCAGATCCCGATAGGAGTCGAATCCAAGCTTGCGGGCTAGGCGACCGGCGGTCGCCTCATGAACACCGGCTCGCTGAGCGACCTCGCGGGCCGGCAGTAGACCGCCGGCATCCCGGGCCTCCAGAAGGACAGCTACGAGCCGACGATCGGAATCCGTCAGGGCCTCGTCGTGGCGCTCGATCAGCTCGATCAGACCCATGTCACTCCTCATTGCCTAGTCCGTGGGAGACTAGACGAGAGAACCGGATTGTTGCAAGAGATATTGCGATGATAGTGAATTGCAAGTTTACTTGCCAAACAATCCCGAGGACTCCCGATGCCCCCCTCCTCCACGAAGATCGCTTCCCACCGTGGCGGTGCCGAGCTATGGCCTGAAAACAGCCGTCTGGCGTTCCGAAACTCGATGAAGCTGCCGGTCGATTTCATTGAGTTCGATCTTCACCGGTCTCGGGACGGAGTCCTCCTGGTCCATCACGATCCAATTCTCGGCCGTACCAGCGAAGGAGAGGGCGTCATCGCGGAGATGCCGTGGGATCGGCTGAAAGTGTGTCGTCTGAGGAGAACGGACGGCGAAGGCTTGCCTACATTCGCAGAGGTCCTCGACATCGTGACCACCCGTCGGATGGGTTTGCGTATCGAACTCAAGGACATGGTCGATGGGAACCGCTATGAAGACATGGAAGCGCAGACGGTCGCTGCTCTCGAAGAGCGAGGGCTTCTCGATCGGGTGACCTTTACCTCCTTCAACCTGGATACTCTTAGAGTGCTCGCTTCCTTGCGGAGGAATTTGCCGCTGATCTGGTTGATTAAGACAGATACCTATGAGGCTGAGGCAGGAGGATTGACATCGTACTGTGAGCGCGCTCTCGCCGCAGGGGTATCGGAACTTTCACTCCGCATCGAGCAAATGGTGGATGGTGATGTGGACTTCTGTAGGGCGCGTGGCCTGAGTTTTGGCGTCTTTGCCGCTCACACAACGGAGGCAATCATGCGAGCTTTCAAGCAGAGTGTCGCTGCATTCACGACCGACAGGCCGGACCTCGCCATCGATGTCAGAGATCAGTATGCTAAAATCGCCGGTTAGAACGGTTGTGCTACGGACCACGCAGAGCGATACGAAAGGGACAATCGATCGACAATGCGTTCATGCGCCCGGCAAATCAAACTGCTTTGCAAGTGGTGGCTGGGGAACTTCCAAGTGCTGTTCACCGGCATGAGTTCAAGCATCGAACGAACTCTTTGTTTAGTAGCGCAATGGTCCTGCACAATGCGGTTGTTGAAATCCGGCCTTTGACCAGAACGACCCGGCCACAACCGGAAGCGATGTCACCTTCGATGGTGGCACGTTTGCTCCGACGACAGCCGCAACTCTCAGCCAGTCGATCACCGTTACAGCGGCGGGCGGAACTATCGACACCACCAATGGCAATACAGTGATTTCCGGTTAGGTCGATGGAACGGGCGCGCTACCAAGACTGGAGGCGGCACACTCTATCTTACCGAGACGAGCACTCTCTCAGGCGGAGTGGCTGTAGATCAGGCCGCCTTGTCGTTAATGGCTCTGTCGCAAACTCTACGGTTACCATTGGGAGCGGTGGTATGCTTGGGGTTCTGGAATAGTCGGCGGAATTCTGGCTCAGAACGGATCAATCATTGCGCCGGGAAACTCTATCGGTACGCTTAATGTTGCCGGGAATGTAACTCTCGCAACCTCCTCGATTTATCAGGTCGCGGCCAACGCCAACGGCAGCTCCGATCTCGTCAAAGCGTCAGGTACAGCTATCATCAATGGCGCCTCGGTTCAGGTGATCGCGGCGCAGGGCGATTATCGCCCGCGAACCGCCTACACCATCCTGACGGCCACTGGTGGTGTGACGGGACGCTTCGGAGACATCTTCACGAATCTCGCTTTCCTGATGCCGGAGCTGACCTATGGCACCAACGCCGTCACTCTGACGCTAGTGCGAAACGACACCACTTTCTCGGGCATTGCAGCAACGCAAAGCCAAGCAAGTATTGGCGGAGCAGTTGATCGTGCCATCCGATGCGGAAACCCGATCTACAATGCTTTGATTGGAGCCACAGCTGCTGAGGCGCGAACAGGCCTCGGTTCACTCTCGGGTGAAATCCACGCGAGGGCGGTCACAGCGATGCTTGAGGATTCCCGTCTCGTTCGGAATGCCGCTCTGAGCCGGTTGCGCCAAGGCCCGAGTTCGACGAGCGGTCAAGGGCCCGTCATGACGGGAGCCTATACTGCCGATCAGCCAGCGCGTGCTCCATCTGTCGCGCCCATCGCCGTTGTGAATACTCTCCCCAACGCTTTTGGGGTCAAGGCCTCGGCTCCTGGGAACAAGCTGAGGGTGATGGGAACGCAGCTTCCCTCAAGCGTCCGACGGGCAGGTTCACCCTCGGTGCCGACACGACGTTCGGCGCGATCTATGGTGGTGCCGGATGGAGTGGTCTGAATTTGCGTCTTGGTGCATCTTATGCCGCTCACGACATCGACATCACACGGACAGTGACCATTCGAGGCTTTGCCGACAAGACAAGTACTTCCTATGACGGCTGGACTGCGCAGGCCTTCGGCGAGTTCGGTTACCAGTTGAATCTGGGATCCGTTACGATCGAACCGGTAGTCAACGTATCGATTCGGCGCTCGCATACGGATGGCTTTGTCGAGAATGGTGGTGCGTCGGCTCTAGCTGGCTATGCCCAGGACTACAATCTCGGCACCACGACCTTGGGAGTGCGGGCGGAGGCTCGCCTGAGCGCGGATGTGCCGCCGATCTGTGTGGTCTTATGGGTTGGAGGCACTTTTATGGAGATATGGTGCTGCAGGCATTGCTAGCTTTTGCCAGCGGGGCAGCGGCCTTCCAGATGGCTGGCGTTCCGGTGGATCGTGATGCTCTGGTGGCAGAGGCCGGGCGCGACCGGCAGGCAACTCAAAGCATCAGCTTGGGCGTTAATTGCCAGGGCCAGATTGGAACGCGAGCGCAGGACCATGCCTTGAAGGGAAGCTTCACTTGGAAGTTCTAGAGCGCCGCGGCGCCCTAGAAGAGACACGAGAAATGAGCACAGGAACTGTTGCAACTCTTCAGTGACTCATTTCGACATGCGCCTCCGGCAAACTCCGGAGGCGCATGATGTTTATCGCACAATCGCTCTTTACTGACTTGAATCTGGACATTGGGCGAATCCGCTGCGTGTCGGCGCGACGGTCCCACGCGAGCTGCCCCGCAGTCATCATCTCTCCCAGAGTTCGCAGGCTGAGGTCATAAGGCAGGAATCGCCGGACGCTCATTAGGGTCCCTGAGCAATCGACCTGGCGGTATTTGAATGTTTTGAACATCCGGGACGAAGCAAACGCATGGGCCGAGCTGAATGGACTGCGACGGAGCGAAAGCACGTCCGAGTTTAAGAATGCAGAGCAGACCGTCTTATCCGGGTCGCTCTCAGCGAAGAGTTTCTCGACACTACGGGAGCTGAAGGCGAACGGCAGGTACGACCAGACCGCATGCCGGATAATCTCGGATGGAACTTGGAAGCAAGCATAGGAGATCGGCTGCATACCCGCCGCTTGATGAGCGAGCAAGACAGGCGCCACCTCACTACCCTACAGATCGTTATACTCTCCGGATCATGGCGGAAACTGAAGTCGACCCGGCTCGGACAAAGCAGCGACTTGTCGCATAGAGCCATCAAGAGCTGCATCGGACGAATGCGTGGCGTTCAATCCGTCGCTAGCACCGCAGTAGGTCGCAATGCCGGACCATCGCCTACGTGGGGGCAATTATGAATGTAAACTTCGTAGTTTATCTTTACAGATTGTCTTCGTATCTGCTATAAGATCGATATGGCGAACGACATTGATATTGCTTCCCTTGCAGCAGAGCTTCGCGCCCTGATCAGCCGATTGAAGCGCCGCCTGCGTGAGCAGGGCAGCGTCGGGGATCTGACTCCTTCGCAGATCGCTGCACTCCGACGGTTGGACCGAGACGGGCCGGCCACGGTATCAAACCTGGCGCGCGCTGAAGGTGTGCGCCCGCAGTCGATGGGCGTGACTGTCGCCGCGCTGGAGGCGGCAGGGCTGGTGGCGGGTGCGCCAGATCCGAACGACGGCCGCCAGACCCTGATCTCCACCACCCCGCTTTGCGTGGAAAAACTGGCGCGGGGGCGCGCAGCGCGCCAGGACTGGCTGGCACGCCAGATCGTGAATCTGAGTTCTGAGGAGCAGGCGCAACTAGCCGCAGCTGCCGACATTCTGCGCCGCATTTCCGAAAGCTGAAATAGGTGGCTTCCCATGCCCGTTACGCAATTGGACCCGAAATCCACCCTGATCGTCGTCGATCTGCAAAAGGGCATCGTTAGTCTGTCGCTGACACACCCAGTCGCGGACGCGATCGCGCAGACGCGCAAGCTGCTCGACGCCTTCCGCGCTGCGAAGCAGACCGACGTGTTGGTCAATGTAGCTGGCGTTGCGCCGGGCCGCACCGAAACGCTGCGCCCAACCTTCAACTTCCCTGCCGGTTGGACCGACCTGATTCCGGAATTGAACGCCCAGCCCGACGATGTTCTGATTACCAAGCATACCTGGGGCGCGTTCACGAAGATCGGCCTTGAGGAAACGCTGCGTGAGCGTGGTGTCACGCAGGTGGTGATTACCGGCATCGCCACTAGCTCGGGTGTCGAGGCAACGGCGCGCCAGGCCTATGAGGTTGGTTTCAACGTCGCCCTGGCCACGGACGCCATGATCGACAGGCGAAAAGAAGCGCATGATTACAGCATCGCCAATGTCTTTCCGCGCCTAGGCGAAATCGGTACGACGGACGAGATCGTCGCGCTTCTGTCAGGCCGCTGAGATGCGTGGCACGCCCACCAGACAAAGCGCAGGCATGTTCCGTTCTCTGCGCCTTTTCAACTATCGCGTCTGGGCCGCCGGGGCGCTGGTGTCGAACATCGGGACCTGGGTACAGCGCACGGCGCAGGACTGGCTGGTCCTGACCGAACTGACCCATCACGACGCCTCAGCCGTCGGCCTCGTCATGGCTCTGCAATATGGCCCACAATTCCTGTTGTTGCCGTGGACGGGCATGGCCGCTGACCGACTCAACCAGCGTCGCCTTCTGATGGTTACGCAAGGCGTGATGGGCGTGCTGGCGCTGGCACTCGGCGTTCTCACCGTGTCTGGCGAGGCGAGGTTGTGGCACGTCTGCATTTTCGCCTTTTTGCTCGGTTGCGTGGCGGCCTTCGATGCGCCGGTGCGTCAGACCTTTGTCAGCGAGTTGGTTGGACATGACGACCTGCCTAATGCCGTGGCTCTGAATTCGACTTCGTTTAACGCCGCACGCATGATCGGTCCGGCGACGGCGGGCCTAGCCATTGCCGCCATAGGCTCAGGCTGGGCTTTCGTGTTCAATGGATTGTCGTTTTTCGCCGTGCTGGCCTCGCTCTGCTTCCTGCGCAGCGGGGAGCTGCGGCCCAATCCACGGGCGGCCCGGGTGCGCGGCGGTTTCGTTGAAGGATTGCGCTATGTGGGCGGCCGGCCCGATCTGAAAGCTATATTGCTGATCCTGTTCCTGGTTGGCACCTTCGGGCTGAACTTCCCGATCTTCATCTCCACGATGGCGGTTGGCGCCTTCCACAGCAACGCCGCGGGCTACGGCATCCTATCGGCGGCAATGGCGGTCGGGACAATGGGTGGCGCGCTGCTCAACGCACGGCGCGCTAGGCCGGAATTCACGTCGTTGCTGGTTGGAACTCTCCTGTTCGGGGTCGGGTGTACGCTGGCCGCGATGGCGCCCTCTCCACTCACCTTCGCCGCCGCGCTGGTCCTGACAGGCGCTGCCGCTCTCACCGTCACCAATACCAGTAACAGTCTGGTCCAGATCTCCACCGATCCTGTTCTGCGCGGACGCATGATGGCGCTGCGCGTCGGTGTTGCGCTCGGCGGCACACCGATCGGCGCACCTCTTGTCGGATGGGTCGCCGACCATTACGGCCCGCGCGCGGCCCTGTGCGTCGGCGCGGCCTCGGGCTTTGTTGCCGCGATTGTGGCAGCCATTGCGTTGCGCCGCCGCGTGCATCAACGAATAGCCTAGAACTTTGATGGCCGCGCCGTCAGGCTCGCACAGCCCGCTGCGCTTAATCATGTCGGTAATGGCAATTTGCTTGCTACGGCGATCGATGATGATTCTGGGCTTGTTAAGGCCATTGAAAGGGAATTGATCGGCGATCCTAGTACAACAATGCACCGCCTTTGAGGAGACCGACATTAGCGTGCGATCCGTCAGCCCGTACAGTTCGGGCCTACCATATCCACGCGTCGCGTCTCAGGGATCGTTATTCCGGCAATTCCGGTTGAGCACGGAGAATGCCAAGTGGCTACTCTCACGGGTGTACATCGCGTCGATGATGAGATTGTCCGAGGATGCGGGAGGCCGAACGCGAGTTCCTGATTTGTTCTAGCTTGGCGTATGATCAGGAATAGATCTTACGCTGACCTCGCCCTCGGTTTGATCTAGATCAACTCTGAAGCCATTGTGGCATGGTTTAATTAGCACTGTCAGGTGCAAGGCATGCATCAGATCAAAGCCTTCGGGTGGCGGCGCGTTGGCAGCTACTTTTATCGCAATGACAGGTCTATCCACGCGGTGTCTGGGATAAGGCATAGTTGATGATGAGCCGCCTCCATTCCTGATGTATGCCGGCATCCCGCCAGCCCTGCGTTAAGTTAGCGTGTCTGTTCGGTTCACTTCTTTGCAAGGTTTATGAGGAGGCTCTTATGAAAGCACTGTTGGGACTGATGTCGGCAGCCGCTTTGCTGGTTATGCTCGGAGGAACGGCCTCGGCACAGACAGCTCCCTCGAATAGGGCTTGCAAGCGGGGGGAGCAAATGGTTGGCGGTGTGTGCAAGCCGACAACGAGGTCCGGAAGTCCACTCCACGGGCAATATAAGAGTTCGCCCCACAGCACTGGCGGGACTCATCGCTAGATATTGAAACAGGGCCGGCCGCTGGGGCGAGCGACCGGCCCTGTTGCAAATCTTGATTGAAGTCGGGATGTAGGCAGCGAACTTCGCGCCGCGTTACGCAGCGAGCACTTTGAACTAATCCGTGCGAGAGATGTGGAGTTCAGACGTACTTCGTCTGTCTCCTATGCATCAGATATACCATCTTGATCCCACCCAGCACCGACCGAACAGGCGTCACCCTCGACTTGAACGCGAGCATCTTTTGAGTTCGACACTTGATACAAGTTGTTCTGCCCCAATCCGGTTGTTCAAGTAACGGGTCTGGCGGCCACATATTGGCTTAAGTTCTCGCCTTGACGTTTCCCCCTGTTGACCGGTCATATTGCAGGACAGAATTGCCTCACGATTAATTTGGCTGCCGTCGCTCACAATCCGCTCGGGCCAACCGTGCCGCTCGAGAGCCTTGCGAAGAAACCGTTGGGCTGGGGCGAGGTTTTGGCGCTTGCTGAACGAGAGTTCAACGGCCTCATCATTGCTGTCGATTGAACAATAGAGATACTGTCACTGACCGTGCATTTTGATGTACGCTTCATCTACGTGCCATTTGCTGGTGACTAATCACTTGCGTCAGTTGAGTTACACCAACAAATGCGGAGCATAGTCGACGGCTCAGTAATGGGCAATGGCATGATGACAGAGATACTGCACTCCGTCATCATTTCCTCGGGAGTTCTTAGGCCTAGATTATAGGCTAGGTATCATGGGACGCACAGGGGGACCCCTAGCGATCAAAATGACGGCCTTTGAGTATCGTACACCCCGGAATTGGCCGGAGGTGTAGGCCGAACTCAGTTACAAAGCGGTTTGGGATGAAGCCCTCATGAAGTCGTCATGATGAGGGCATGTTAACCAATTGGGATGGGATTGACGTGACCAAAGCCCCCTCGACCATTCGCTCGTCGGCACATTCGGGCAGCTCTGATAAGCGTGCGCGCCTGACCATCGACCTTGCGCTTCAGGGTGGTGGGGCGCATGGGGCCTTCACCTGGGGCGTCCTGAGCCGGATCCTCGAAGAGGACTGGCTTGAGATCGAGGCGATCTCGGGAACCTCGGCGGGGGCCATGAACGCAGCGGTTCTCGCCGCCGGATATGCCAGAGGCGGCCGTGACGGCGCGCGCAAGGCGCTCGATCTATTCTGGCGAAAGGTCGCGGATGCAGCGCGTTTCAGTCCATTTCAGCGCAGCCCGCTCGACATCCTACTCGGTCGCTGGACACTTGATCACTCGCCACTGTTCGTGACCATGGACTTGATGTCGAGGGTGGTGTCTCCCTATAGCCTGAACCCGATCGGCACGAATCCACTTACCGATATCCTCACCGACGTCATCGAATTCAACAGCCTAGCGAGCAGCCCGGTCAAGCTCTTCATCACCGCCACAAATGTGCGCACCGGCCGCGGACGCGTCTTTCGCAATGCCGAGATTACGCCCGATGTGCTGCTCGCCTCTGCCTGTCTACCGACGCTGTTCCAGGCCGTCGAGATCGGGGGCGAGATCTACTGGGACGGTGGCTATTCCGGCAATCCGACAATGACACCGCTGATCAAAGAGAGCGACGCGCTCGACACTGTTCTAGTCCAGATTAACCCGGTGGAACGACCAGGAACCCCGCGAACAGCGCGCGACATCCTCAATCGACTCAACGAGGTCTCGTTCAACGCTGTACTCCTTAAGGAATTGCGAATGATGGCGTTGCTGCGCCGGACGGCCAATCTCAAGACTGGCGAGGGTATGCGCTGGGCTCGCATGCGTGTTCACAGAATCACCAGCGAGGCCATGTCCGACCTGGGCTATTCCTCCAAACTGAATGCTGAATGGGAGTTCCTGACCATGCTCCACGACGAGGGAAGACGATCCGCCGAAGCCTTTTACCAATCACATAAGGACGATATTGGCAAAAGATCGACGCTCGACCTCGACGAGCTGACAGAAGGTATATGACCGATGCAAACCGGAGCCGCAATCCGCATTCAGCCCGGCTCTTTCCGATCGCTTCACCAGGATTGCAGATGACCGACGGAAAAATCCATCAGAGCGCACAGATTGTGATCGCCACCATCCTGGCCTTTGCTGCGTTGTCGGTCGCAAGTTCGGTCTTCGCACCAGTTTCCTTCGCGCTTTTCATCATCGCGCTCGTCTGGCCACTGCAGAAGGTTCTTCAGACTTTTCTACCGCGGCTCGTAGCGCTCGCGGTCAGCGTCGTCATCATGGTTGTCACCTTCTTTGCCTTCGGCTCGCTGATTGTATGGGCCTTCGGGCGCGTTGGTCGTTGGATCATCAGCGACGCGGCCCGCTTTCAGTATTTCTATGATCAGATCATCCTCTGGCTTGAGGGCCATGGCATAGCAGTGGCAGGCGTCTGGTCGGAGAATTTCAACATCAGCTGGGTACTGCGCACCGCGCAAAGGATCACTGGCCGGCTAAACAGCACCATGAGCTTTTGGTTGATCGTACTCGTTTATGTGATCCTCGGCCTGCTCGAGGTCGACGACTTTGGCCGCAAACTGCGCCGTATGCGCAATCAGGAGCGCGGCCAAATACTGCTTCAAGGGAGCGTGGAAACCGCAATCAAGATCCGCCGCTACATGCTGATCAGGACCTGCATGAGCGTCATTACTGGCCTGCTGGTCTGGGGTTTCGCCAAACTCGTCGGGCTACAGCTCGCGGAGGAATGGGGCTTTATTGCCTTCTTGCTGAACTACATCCCGTTTCTCGGTCCCTTGGTCGCCACCGTTTTTCCAACGCTGTTCGCGATGACGCAGTTCGATTCCTGGCAGACGGTGATCGCGGTTTTCGCCTGCCTCAACCTTATTCAGTTCATCGTCGGCAGCTATATCGAGCCACGGGTCTCTGGCAGCGCGCTCGCGATTTCTCCGGCGATCGTACTATTCTCGGTCTTCTTCTGGAGCTATCTGTGGGGCGTCTTCGGAGCGTTCATCGGCGTGCCTATCACCATCGCGTTCCTGTCCTTTTGTGCCCAACATCCTTCGAGCCTCTGGCTCGCAGAACTGCTCGGTTCGCCACCTATGGCGAACGGCGTGGTGGTCAAGACATAAACGTTTCTGCTGCTGCAACCACGTATGCGCCGGCGCCTAGGGCAACCGGTGCTTCGGTGACAAGGGACAGAGTCCCCAGGCCTAGTGAAGACAGGAGTAATGTAACTCAATCCACGGCCGAGCGCGACAGCACATTCTAGACCGATCAGAGTTCCGAACAGACCCGAAATCATAAGGGGACCGTAGACGGCGGCCAGAGAAGATCCATATGGGAGTGTCCACCCGAGCCGCCAAAGCGCTCCGCAGACTCCGCTCAAGAGGGCGTCCACGCCGAGTGCGAGGAGGAACATCCGAAGACCTATTCGACGCTTCGGTGGGGCAAATGCGACTGCACCTTCCATTGCCCTAACCCAAGACGGTTCTTCGAACATGCTGCTGATCGTGTACGGTTTTCGCCGCAGCAGTCTCGCAGCGACCACCAAGTCATGTCAGATCAGGTCTCATTACTCTGACCCTGCGCAAACCAGCTACGAATCTTAGAAACGTTAGGTTCTATGGATACTTGCCCGCAGTCATACGACCCTCGTGGCGAGGGTGGGAGCATGTTACGCGCGCAATAGCTGCATCGGGGAACTGCGACAGGGGTTGTCGAGAGACTGATGAACCCTACGATTCCTTGGGCTTGAACCGGAAGATCACAGGAGATCGTCAGGTTGCCGCACCGTTTCTCCCTTCTCGGCTTGTTCGCTTCCACCGCCTTGGGCCTGCTGGTCTTTACCACCGCATTCTCCAAGCCGACTCTCGCACAGACGCAGGATCAGGCCCCTGACACCCCGGCAGCCCGGGTCCTTGCCTGTGCGCCCTGTCATGGAGCGCAGGGCCAGGGCACCAGCGATCCTTACTTTCCGCGGCTCGCGGGCAAACCGGCAGGATATCTCTTCAATCAGCTGATCGCCTTCCGCGACGGGCGGCGCAGATACCCACCAATGAACTACCTGCTCGAGTTCCAGCCGGACGACTCCCTCAAGCACATGGCCGAGTACTTTGCCGAGCAGAGGCCACCCCTCCCCGAGCAGGGCGTCCCGACCGTCAGCAAAGAGGTGCTGGCCCACGGTGAAACCTTGGTAACACAGGGAGCTGCCGACCGTGGCATCCCCGCATGCTCGAGCTGCCACGGTGTCCACTTCACCGGCATGGATCCCGGCATTCCAGGACTGCTGGGGCTGCGGGCGAAGTACATCAGCGCGCAGCTCGGGGCGTGGCGCTACGGCACGAGAACGGCCAACGCGCCGGACTGCATGCAGCTTGTGGCAGGTCACCTCACCGAGGAGGACGTCAACGCCATCGCGGCCTACCTTTCCTCCCGACCAGCACCCCAGGATCCATCGCCCGCGAAGAAAGGCAGCTACGCTCTGCCCTTCGCCTGTGGAAGCCAGCCAAACTGAGGTGCGATCATGTGGACGCGCGATACACTGACCACCCTCGCTCTCGCAGTCGTTGCAATCCTCGCCCCGATTGGAAGCGTGGCTCAAGCGCAGGATAAGGGCAAGCCCAGCAAGGCCGACATTATCGCCAAGGGCGAGTACTTGGCTCGGGCCGGGGACTGCATTGCATGTCATACGGCGCCGGAGGGTAAATTGTTCGCCGGTGGGCGGGCTATGCCCACGCCCTTCGGCACGCTCTACACCTCGAACATCACGCCTGATCCAGACACCGGAATCGGCAAATGGACCGCCGACGACTTCCACAAGATGATGCACACGGGGCGCTCGCCCGATGGTGGCCTTCTGTATCCAGCTATGCCGTTCGGCTCCTACACGAAAGTTACACGCGAGGACAATGATGCGATCTTCGCCTACCTGACGAGCATTCCTCCGGTCAAACAGCCCAATCGACCGCACGATCTGCGCTTCCCTTACAACAACCGCTCTCTGATCTTAGGCTGGCGCACGCTCTTTTTCCGGGAGGGTGAGTTCAGACCGGACGCGAACCAGTCGGCCGAATGGAACCGCGGTGCGTATCTCGTCGAGGGCTTGGGCCATTGTGGCATGTGCCACACACCCATCAATGCCCTGGGCGGCAGCTCGGAGTCCGAGGCCTTTCAGGGCGGTCTGATTCCGATGCAAAACTGGTACGCGCCCTCGCTTACCTCGAACAAGGAAGCGGGTCTTGGCGACTGGAGCCTCAAGGATATCGCCGATTTGCTGCGCACCGGCATATCGAACCGGGGTACCGTTTACGGCCCCATGGCCGAGGTCGTCTACAACAGCCTCCAGTACCTCACGGACGAGGATATTCGGGCGATGGCCGTCTATCTCAAGAGTATCGGCCAGGGCAGTCCGCCTGAACCACCGAGTTCTGCCGTCCCGACGACAGAAAGCAGCTTGCTGCTCAGCCTCGGCAAGACCGTCTACGACAATCAGTGCGCAAGCTGTCACGGCGCCCAGGGACAGGGGAAGCCGCCTCATTACCCTCCCCTTGCGGGCAACCAGTCCATCCAGATGGCATCAGCGGTCAACCCGATTCGTATGGTGCTGAACGGCGGTTACCCGCCGGGCACCTTCGGTAATCCCCTGCCGCATGGCATGCCACCGTTCGCGCAGTCACTATCCGATAATGAGGTCGCGGCGGTGGTTACATACATTCGTGCGGCATGGGGCAACCGCGGAACTCCGGTGACCGCAGCTCAGGCCAACGAACTTCGCTCCGCTCCGCTCAATTGAGGGTATCATGATCAACTCCGATCCTTCCCCAATCCAGGCCACGCAGGCGGATGGCGATGCCGCCCACGCGGCCGCGCGCACGGGGCCCAAGGGCGCCGCCGTGGTGGCTGGGATTGCCACCGCCATCGTCGTCGCCATTTGGTTTGCCTTCTATTTCTTTGTCTTCATCCCGCGTGGGATAGCCCAATGAGGTGTGTCGTCCGATGACATCCTCCCCCCACATTCATGACGATGGCGCAGCCGTCGCGGCCCGCGCCGAGCGGCGGTGGGCCACACTGTCGATCGTGATCATTGTCGTAATCGCAGGCGTTGCTGCGTTTGCAGGGATCCATCAAGCGACTATGCCGCAGGTCCGGGTCGAGACGGCAGACCCGACTACCCTCCACATCGGTGGAGAATTCGTCGAGACCAATCTCGGCAGTGCCGCGGAGCCCGATGGCACCGTGACGGTCCGCGCGATTGGGCAGCGCTACTCCTTCACGCCGCAATGCATACTAGTCCCAACAGATACGCCCATCACCCTGCGCGCGACGAGTTCGGATGTCGTGCACGGCCTGCTGATCCAGGGCACAAATGTCAATACCATGCTGGTGCCGGGCTATGTCTCAGTCCTGACCGCACGCTTCGAGAAGCCGGGTGAGCACCTCATGCCGTGCCAGGAGTTCTGCAGCATTGGCCACGAAGGCATGTGGGCCAGGGTCAAGGTGATCGACAAAGCCGCCTTCATGAACATGACATCCAACCGCCGGAGATTGGATTGTGTTGAATAGCCGACGCCTCATCCTCGCGCATTTTTGGCTTGCATTCGGAGTGTTCGGGCTCGCATTGCTGCTGGGCGCTTGGCAGATGTTTGTCCGCAGTCCTCTGCAGGCCTGGATCAGCAACCCGGAGTGGTACTACCGCTCACTGACCGCGCACGGCACCGTGATGGGCTATGTGTTTCCCACGCTAGTGGCCATGGGATTCGGCTATGCGATCAGCGAAGCCGCTCTGAAGCAGGCACTGATCGGTCGCCGCTGGGCCTGGGCCGGGTTCTGGCTGATTGCCGTGGGTGCGGTCACAGCCATGGTCCCAGTGTCGATGGGATTGGCCTCAGTCTTGTACACGTTTTATCCGCCGCTGATCGGCAACCCCTTCTACTACATTGGCGTCGTGCTGGTCGTGGTCGGGTCGTGGATCTGGGTGGCATTGATGTCGATCAATCTCCATGTCTGGAAACGCGATCATCCCGGCGAACCTGTCCCATTGGCTATGTTCGCGAACGTTGCGGGCTCCTACCTCTGGGCATGGACCGCGGTCGGGGCCGCGCTGGAACTCCTGTTCCAGATCATTCCTGTTGCCCTGGGGCTCAGGTCGACCATTGACGCGGGACTGGCGCGAGTCTTCTTCTCCTGGACATTGCACGCGATCGTCTACTTCTGGCTGATTCCCACCTATATCGCCTACTATACGATCTTCCCGCGCGCGATCGGAGGCAAACTCTATAGCGACCCGATGGGGCGGCTCGCATTCATCCTGTTCTTGGTGGTCTCGATGCCGATTGGCATCCACCACGCCTTTGCGGACCCGCAGGTGGGTGCTGGATTCAAGTTTATCCACTCGGCATTCACGGCTCTGGTCGCGCTACCGACATTGCTTACAATCTTCACGATCTGCGCAACCGCCGAGGTGGCGGCTCGCATGCGAGGCGGACGGGGGCCATTCGGATGGATCAAAGCGCTGCCATGGAGCAATCCGATCATGCTGGCGACGGCCCTCTCCTTCGTCATGCTGGGCTTCGGCGGCGCTGGCGGTCTCATCAACATGAGTTATCAGTTGAACACGACGATCCACAACACGCAGTGGATCACCGGACACTTCCACCTGATCTTCGGTGGTGCGATCGTGATCATGTACTTCGCCATCACCTACGACCTCTGGCCTCACCTGACGGGCCGCGCTCTAACCAGCGTCAGACTCATGCGTGCCCAACTCTGGCTGTGGTTCATCGGCATGATCGTGACCACCTTCCCTTGGCACTGGGTCGGCATCCTCGGCATGCCACGTCGCATGGCGTTCTTCGACTACAGTAGCCCCGCGCTCGCAGCGGATGCGATGTCGGTGACGATGTCGGCCTTTGGTGGGTTTATTCTGGTCGCATCTAGCATCCTCTTCTTCGCGGTGCTGATTCAGAACCGGCGAGCCCCGCAGGCAGAGCCTGGCGAATACCGCTTCGCCACGGCCATCCATCCGCCGATCACTCTTCCGGCCGTACTGAATGGTCACGCACTCTGGATCGCCCTGATGGTCGGCCTGACCGTGACCAATTACGGCTTCCCGATCATGCAGCTTCTGGTCACGCCGGAGACGTCGGTGCCCGCCGTCTATGTCGGAGCGGAGAAATGAGCGCGGAATCCGTCTTCTCGCTGAGGAACCGCTGGTTCATCACGGCCGTAGGAATCACTGCCGGCCTGTTCCTACTCACGGCGGTGGTCGGTTTGATTGTGCTACCTTACGCCCAGCGCGATGTAACCTTCACAAGCATCTGGGACGCGATCTGTAGCGCTGCAGGTGTGCCGCAGGTGCGATCGAGCGCCGCTCCCGTGCAGCCAGACTTCAAGGTCTCCACGGTTGTAGTAACAGCGTCGATGTTGGGCCAGCCGAGCCAAGAATCCATCGGCAGGGGTGCAACGCTCGCGCAACAATGTGCGATTTGCCATGGTCCCGTCGGAGTCAGCCGCGCCGATTCCCCTAATCTCGCAGGCCAGTACGCCTCCGCAATCTACAAGCAGCTCAAGGATTTCACGTCGGGTGCGCGGGTGAACGCGATCATGACGCCATTTGCCGTGTCGCTCAGTGAGCAGGACATGGTCGACCTTTCGGCCTACTACGCCTACCTACCTCGTCTTCCCGCCTATCATCCTGAACAAGGTAAGCCAGCGCCGCGGATCGTCGTGAACGGGGCGCCGATGCGCAACATTGCCGCCTGCGGATCCTGTCACGGTGCCCTCGACAACAAAGCTGGAAGCCCCTGGCTGGAAGGACAATCGGCTGCCTATATCAGGACGCAGCTTCAGGCTTTCGCATCAGGCGCCCGACGCAACGACATCAGTCAGCAGATGCGCAACATCGCGCGTCAGATGACACCGGAAGAGATCGACGAAGTAGCGCAATATTATGCATCTCAGCCGCCGCAGTCGCGACGAGCGAGCAGCGAATAAACGAGATGGACCCGGCCAAAGCGAAGTGAACGATACATTTTGCGCAGCCTGCTTGCGACCAAGTATCGCCAAGCAAGGCCTGAGGTCGAACGGTGTCAGCCGCTGTGAGAGCATATTTCGAATATAGATCGTCGATGACGGGGCGTAGCCTCGCCTAATGTTAAGCATGCATGACTGCACCGGTGCCGCACAGCCAACCCACCAAGGAACGAAGCAATTTCTCTACCGTTATTTAGAATTGACGCTAGCAGGCTCCCGGCAGCATCGGGATTTTGACCCGCGTTTGTCTGACGAGGGCTAATGCGACAAGTAACAGGAGAGAATGATGCCGCGCGGCGATAAATCATCCTATACCGACAAGCAAAAACGCCAAGCCGAGCACATTGAGGAGGGCTATGAGCACCGTGGCGTCAGCGACAAAGAAGCTGAGCGGCGCGCATGGGCAACCGTGAACAAGCAGACAGGCGGCGGCCGCAAGGGTGGCTCTGGACACGAAAAGTAGAACTTTGGGTGCTATCAGCCGCCCCAAATGTATAGGAATATCCGGTATCCCTCGGCTGGGTGAGGTGAGCAGGAAGAAGGACACACTCATGTGTCCTATCTTGGACGGTGTCACAGGCTGCAAACGCATTGCCTAGTGAGAAAAGGCTCTTCTTGCCTCATCAGAAAAATCAGAGCTGATACGCGTGCTGATGATCCATCGGCTGCGATAAAGTTTGCAATCTGGAAGCTTTAGACGATGCCCCAGGCGCGGTATCGTCGACGGCCAGTCAGCTCGCGCGGCAAGGCACCGCCGAGCTGCACCAACATCAGATCAACAGCCTTCGGGGTGACCTGCAAAAGCTTGGCCGCCAGCGCGACCGTCACCAGCGGGCGTGACAGAAAGAGGCTGACCACATCCGGCAACTTGGAATGGCTGCGACAGGTGCGGGTGACTCGGTTCATCAGATCACGCGCCAGACTCAGGCGCTCCAGGTCCTTCTGTCCGTGCGTCAGAGCTTCGCTGACGATCTGACAAAAGCCCTCGATCTTCTGGGCGGGCGTCTCACGACCGGTGGGGCGGTACTTCGCAGTCTTGTAGCCGGAGGCCAGCGGTAAGAGGCGCGAGGTCACGCCCCGCGTCCGCAGGATCGCTCCGGCCAGGATCAGTCCGAGCCATGGCTGCCTCTGGTGCAGGTGCAGGTTCGTCCACGCGTCCCACGCCAACGCCGCTGCGGCGAGCGCCGGCCAGTGGCGAGTGCGATGAACGACATCGAGCCAGAGGTCTTCTTTTGTCATCTCGTCTTCATCCTCGTCGTAGACAAGAGTGGACCGGGACTTCGCAAGTGGGATCTCGCCGGCCAGCACCTGCGAGGTGCGATCAAGCAAGGCATCGATGTCGGCAAAATGACCGAGCCAAGGATCCTCGTCGTCGTAGAGGGCTGCGTCTGAGGCGGAGGCCGACACTCGCTTCGCCGCCGCGTTTCGTGGTGCCGCAGCATCGTTTTGCACGCTTGCGATACCTCGCAGAGCTGTGATGCCATCGATCGATAGTGGCCACGGCGGCTTGCGCACCATCACTGTGCGCCGGGCGCGCAGAGCCGCTGCCGCGCGGGTGAGTTCGTGGGTGGGGCTGCGGACATCCATGCCAGCGTCATGCAGAACGATATCGCCAAGATCGACGAGCTGACCATCGAGCATGAGAGCCCGAGCTGCCTCGGTCATGTCGCATCGGGATTGCCAGCCATCGGTCAGTCCCGATGCCTCCAGGCCAGCATCAAAGGTCCGGATATCGAGCACAAGGCTCTCGAGGCGGCCGACCAGGTTCTCCCAGGGGAGCTGCGGGAGCTGGATCGGCGCCAATGCCTGATCATCGGAGATCGAAAATGTCCGCATGTTTTTCGCCCCATGGCCGCGCCGTGCAGGATTTCCGCTCCGGATTGTACAGCTATCTCCGGAGGATATCATTGAGATATAGCTAAGGTGCTGGAAAATGGCAGAAAAGACAATCTAAAACGAAGCCAACTCAGGCAAAGCTACGCTGTTCGCAGCGCTCTTCTTGGATCCTTAATGCCGCCGTCATCGCACTTTGAGGTCCCCTCCCCTCTTGGGACGCACCGGATGCCCGTGCCAGAGGCCTTTGGAAGCTGGTTTCGATCCGCTTGGTGGCATTTACAGAGAAATTGCGGTCACCACTTGAGCTAGATGCACCCGCCCAAGTTGATGGGGCAGCTCGGAACGAGCCCCAGGCAGTGTCATCAGACGGTGGCTTAAAGCTCACGTTAACCAAGGGCTTCAGACGGCCACCGTGGTTCCGTTGGAGAGTTCACTTCAATCCCTGTTGGCGGAATTCCTCATAAAGAGATTGCATTTTGCTGAGCAGGAATTGCCCAAACTGCGGCGCAGCTTTTTCGTCGATAATGAGCGAGAACTTCTTGTCCGCTTGCGTATATTTGGCGACGCGAATTCCGGCAGACGAAACCCAATAATCGACGGGTTGGCGCCCAGCCCCGTCCTTCGATGTAAGGAGTTTGAAGACGGCCTCGAAACGCTCGTCGCTGGTGAGAGATGCGGCACCAGAGCTAACGAGAAATTTGCGAACCTTTTCGCCTTTATCTTTGGTGAGGAGATCGCAGACCTCCTGCCACCGCCTCTGCCCTACGGAGGGTGCATGCCCGATTGCATCGATAATGTCGGCGGAGATCCGTGTTGCGACAGAGATCATTTTAGACAAAGCTGCTTTGTCGACGCAGAGCGCTTGCATGATCGTTTCACGGCCGAACCGAGCTTCTTCCAAGCGCGCAGCGAAACGAGCCTTTTCGATAAATGTTAAATTTGTGCGCTCGTTGTTCTCCTGACCTTGGGCGATAACGAGTTGCTCATCCGTCAACTCACGCACAACGGCACGTACCTTGATCCTGGCCTCCGTTACGGCAAGGAGACGTCGATGCCCGTAGGCCACTTGGTAGCGGCCTGGTCGTTCAGGATGAGGCCGGACAAGGATCGGGACTTGTTGGCCGCTGACTTTGATGGACTCAACAAGCCTCTGGTGATCTTCGGGCGCGTGGGCCATCCGGTCCCGCACGAATGACCTGTCAATATCAGCTGGATCCAACTCCACGATCGCTTGCCCTTCAGCAAGTTTCTTTTCAATTTCTTCGGCTCTCTGAGCCTTTTCGTTGATGGCGCCAAGCGACTCCGTGATGGCGCCAAGCGGGCTGGATATTCTTGGCGGCTTACGCTCGCGGTTCATCAGAGGACGTGTAGCCTCAAGCGGGAGGGCCACTTCGTCGGCGGACTGAGCCATGCTGGTTGCGATGTTCTCAAAAATGTTCTTCCGCGCCATCGTTATGCCCTCCCCCAGGCCTTATGGACCAGGTCCTCGATCTCACTGTTCACGGCGTTAAGCGATTCAAGAGCGCGGTCGTACGTACCCTTGTTGAATTGCGATCGATCTACTTCATACAGCGTCTGCTTAGTGAGGCCGGCGTCGGAAATCGCAGTGCTCTTGAGCATGGGCGTGTTGAGGACGCGCCTACCAAAAATCGACCGCATGAAGCCGACCATTTGGTTCTGCGGCCCATCGCTCGGCTCAAAGCGGGTGATGAGATAGGCCATCCAGTCGTAGCTCGTCTTTCCTCCGGCGTCCGATACGACCTTCAGGAGGTCGCCGGTCATCCGGAGAAATTGGGACATCGACATGACGTCCATCATCTGGGGATGAACCGTAATGAGGACGGATGTGGCAGAGCAGAGGGCAGATAGGGTTAAGAAGCCAAGCTGCGGTGGACAGTCGATGACCACCATATCGTACTCATCGGCGATCGTCTCGAGCGCCTCACCGATCCGTGAGAAAAACAGGCCACCGTTCCGGGAACGGGTCGCGAGTGCTTTTGGCGTCTCGTGCTCAAACTCCATCAGCTCGAGCTGACCCGGAATAATGTGGAGACCAGGCAGATAGGATGCCCGCACGATCTCTGCGATGTCGCGTCGGTGCTCATCGTACCGAATCGCGCCGTAGAGGGTTTCATTTTCGCCGACATCGAGTTCCGGCTGGTGCCCAAACATGGCACTCATACTCGCCTGGGGATCGAGGTCGATCGCAAGCACGCGATGCCCTTTCAATGCAAGATACTGCGCCAAATGCGTAGCAGTCGTCGTCTTGGCGCTACCGCCCTTAAAGTTCATCACCGAGATGATCTGGAGCTTCTCGTCGCCTGAACGATGAGGGATGTAGCTGCGATTCCCCTTTGCTCCTTCATCAAGGAATTTGCGGAGTGCATTCATCTCTTCGAGAGAGAACGTGCGGCGGCCGTTGGGGCCTGGTTCGGGCAGCGGTGCTTTTCCAGTCGTCGCAAGTTGCCGGATATAGCCTTCGTGGATTCCGAGGAATTTCGCTGCCTCCGCTGAGGAGAAACGCCGAAGCTGCTTTTGTGCTGTCGGAGGAAAAATCCGGAGTTGGTGTGCCTGAAGCTTCGTCGCAAGTTCTTCGGCATCGCGTTCAATAAGGAGACGAAGATCATTTGCTTCGGCCTGAGGGCGCTGTTCTTGGACCTGCATCGTGTGCGTCTCGCTGATGATATACGCGCTGACGTAATTTATTCGAGGAAATAAGCGCTGATATCAATACAGACTGGTTCGGTTAATTCGGAGTTAACGTAGGTGTTGCGCGTTTGCCACAGTGCCGCGCTGGGCAATAGCGTGTTGCGGCAAAGCCTTGTGGGCATGGGCGGCAGCTCACAAGTTGTGCGCGCACAACAAATATCACTGATGCCGGGGCTCCGCGGTCGCGCCACTATCTGACGGCAAGGGAGTTGTGCGCGCACAACTTGCTCGTGCCAGACCCCGCATCTTCCGGAAAATGAAACATTGGCAAAAGATCTTCGCTTATAAGGGTGGCGAGATTGGTGACTCATGGAATCGCGACTTTGGGTCGTTGCAAGCCTGAGTCCCTGGCAATCCAGATGCACGTATTCCTGCGCGCCGGAAAGTCGATTTCGCGCGAGGAGGGTCGCTAATTTGGACGTGAGACGCCCTCTTCCTCGGCCGCCTCCGAGGTCTCTGGTTTGGGTTTATGTACATCGGATTAGGTTCTGCTTGTCCGGCTAAGAACCTCTGAGCTTGTTCCCTGTCATAGTAGCTATCTGTGTCCTCCGTCTCGTCAGGTCGACCGGCAGCCCGCTTGAATATCACGGTCCTCTATGCCCGATCTTGCTCTTGTTGTCTCCGCTGCCCGCGAGGAATTCATGTCCGGGAACCACGACGCCTTCTGAGGCCCATATATACGAGAGGCCTTCTATCAAGCCCCCTCCCCTTGCGCTTTTTCAAGGCCCAGGCTCGCAACGTTTTGGAAAGGCCACGCCAGATGCGATCATGAGAAAGCCATTTGTGGCAACGACGATCAGTCATGGCGTCCTGTTCCGTAGCTGAAATACTTCTCCCATGCCCGAGCCCGCCGCGTCGTTGGCAGTTGTCGAAGTCGTGGTCGTAAATCGGGAGTCGGTGTCCGGATGCTTGTGATCGTCGCGGTTGCCCGTGCTCCCGTCCGATGCCTACGATCTCTCGGATGACGATGCGTCGGCTGTGTGGCCGCCGCCCATGATGTGGGAGGTAAGCACCTCCTCGGCCCTCCAAGATACAACTTAGCATCTCGTCCATGAGCGCAGAGGATCCTAGCTTCATTGCTGACAAGCGCCTGTTCAAGTGCTTGCTCAAGACAACAGCCGCCTTGAACTTTCTTATCGCCGCTTCGGATGGCGACGGACGCGCGGGACAACATTAGGTGCGATCGGGGAGGAAGCTGTCGAAACTCGTCTCTGTCACGATAGAGGTCGGCGCCTCGATTGTTCCCCTCCATTCTTGCCCTTTCGGATGGGAAAGACCCATATGGCTTGCCGCAGGCAAGAGCAGGTTATCAGTGGCGGATTGGCCCGTCAGATTCTTGTCGAGATGATGTTCCAGTCGTGCGGGTGCCGGCGGAGGTCGCTAGCAACCCCAGGCGCCATGACATTATATCCAGTCCTTGCTCAGCCATATGTTGATGGCCACCAATGCATCGCAAAATTGAGCAAACCTTCCGCTTGCCGTTATTGCCGAAATCGATAGCTATCGCGGCCTCCGAGTAGGTCGGTAGACGATCAGATAGTGCAAGCCGGATTGGCCAAATATACTACCGAGACATTTCTCTTTCGAAAGGGTCCCATACAGGCGGCCCGATCCAGGCACGGATAATGGCAGAGACAGACGCTTACTTGCATTGAAATGGATGATGGTCTGGAGGTGATGCGCTTTAACAGCGGATCCTGGGCCGACCCGCTACCCACCGAGAGTTCATTGAGGTCGGGCAGCGCCTGCTAAAGCGGTGCTGAGGGCAGGGCGTTGCGACATAGGCGGCACGCCGTTCTCCGTCGCGCCCTCCAGGTGTTGAGCTTGCCAAACGCTGTTGCAGAGACGGCCCCCAATAATATTAGATCTCTCAAAGGGACTGAGAAAATCAGGGGAGGCCAGCAGGTATCGTTGCGCATCCAGAAGCGGCGACCCTGCGATATTCGCCCTGCTTGAACAACTTCGACCCTCGGTAAGACCGTAAACTGATGACACGCGTACTTCGATCAGGAGCTGATCAGCCCCAAAACTCGCGCTCCACAAGGACCTGGGCGTTCGCGTGAGCGTCGAGATTGCGGAGAACGGCGAGCTAGCGGAATACACGCGCATGGGTCGGGAGGGCAAAGTGAGGCGCCTTCTCGATCTGCGGCAAACCGGTACGAAGCCTACGTCACGCCCACTCGTGACGTGACAACGCAACCTGGATCCTCGTTCTGAAGCGGCGTCAGCCACCAGCGATGCCGCTTTTTCATGTCCGTGCACCCCGTACACGTCATTATACAGATCGCCGTGCGCCATAACGCGGATCCCCGTGGCCGATTCCGGATCACGTCCGGGCACAGGTGACGGCAGCGGATGTCCACCCAGCCTTCCTTCTCTCCTTCCGCTATAGCCGCACTTAGAGCTCCTAACAAAACCGTCTGCATTGGTTGAAGCAGATGAGAGCCCATCCAAGCGTGGTGAAGGCGAGATGGATGTCCTCGCGACGCTCATAGCGGATGGAGAGACGGCGGAAGCGGTTGAGC
>NZ_JAIRBM010000020.1 GCF_020089865.1 Microvirga puerhi | reverse complement strand
CGACCCAGCCGGGTCGTGCGGGCATTCTGATGCGGGTTGTTCATTCCTCAGGTCCATCGGGTGAATCGTGTGGCAACGACCACCTTCAGGCCCTCAGACGGGATGAACAACCTCCTCAGATCTCACAGCTAGGCCCGTGCATCTCACTCCCGATGACGGTCAGTGTTTTCACGGTTGACGAGCAACCCAGATCGCGCTTTTCTTGGTGCACGGGGGCAAAGCGATCTCCCCGTGAGGCAGATGGCCCAAGCGTCGCGCTCACCCTTTGCAGGGAGCGCATTGTCATGTCGTCTCATAACACCACATCCATTCAGGCTCTGTCGCGCCTAATCGGTACTCCCGACTGCCCCGCCATTGTCGACGTTCGTATCGAGGAGGACTATTCCCTCGATATGCGCCTAATCCCCAGCTCGATCAGACGCAGCCACAAGAACGTCGACGAGTGGGCCTTGGCATTCACGGGCCGCACTGTCGTAGTCTCATGCCAGCGAGGCGAGAAGCTGAGCCATGGGACAGCTGCTTGGCTTCGCCATTGCGGGGTCGATACCAGCTCCCTTGAAGGCGGGTTCGAGGCTTGGCGGGCGGCCGGCGAACTCCTTGTCCGAACAGACCTCCTGCCACCTCGCGATTCCATGGGTCGTACCCGGTGGGTAACCAGAGAGAGGCCGAAAGTAGACCGCATTGCCTGTCCATGGCTGATCCGCAGGTTCGTCGATCCAACCGCTATCTTTCTGTTCGTCGAGCCTTCACAGGTCGCGCTTGTCGCAGACCGCTTCGAGGCAGCCCCCTTCGATGTTGAAGGAGTTTTCTGGAGTCACAGGGCCGAGCGGTGCACGTTCGACACCATGATCGAGGAGTTCGGCCTTCGATCGGAAGCCATGGATCGCCTTGCGACTATTGTTCGGGGCGCCGACACTGCTCGCCCGGATCTGGCACCGCAGGCGTCTGGCCTACTGGCCGCCTCGCTCGGTTTGTCGCGACTGTTTGCCAATGACCTGAAGCAGCTCGATGCGGGAATAACCCTCTACGACTCGTTCTATCTGTGGTGCCGGGATGCCGCTCAGGAGACTCATAACTGGCCTGCGCCTCCACGGACTCAAGAGGCGACAGCATGATAACGACAGATCGCGGACACGCTCCATCTCCGGCGGCCATTCGTCATCCGACGCTAGCGGAAGCATTGCCAATCTGGCTTCGGGTCGCTCTACTTTCGTTCGGCGGCCCCGCCGGGCAGATCGCTGTCATGCATCGCATCCTGGTAGAAGAGAAGCGATGGGTCTCCGAGAGCAGGTTCCTGCACGCCCTGAGTTATTGCATGCTCCTGCCAGGCCCTGAAGCGCAGCAGCTTGCCACCTACATAGGCTGGCTCATGCATCGGACGCTCGGTGGCATCGTCGCGGGAGGATTGTTCATCCTTCCCGGGATCGTTGCCATCATGGCACTCAGCTATGTCTATGCGGCCTACGGCAAAGTCGGGATCGTTGCAGCACTATTCTTCGGCCTCAAGGCTGCAGTGCTCGCCGTCGTACTCCAGGCAGTGCAGCGTGTCGGACGCAAGGCTTTGAAAAATCGAATGATGATTACGGTGGCGATGGTGGCATTCATCGCGATATTTTTCTTCGGTGTTTCATTTCCCGCCATCGTATTGCTCGCCGGCATCGCCGGCTATCTGGGCGGACGGGCAGACCTGCCGCAGTTCGGGATCGGCTCCAGATCGAATGCTTCCGAACGCGAGGACGCCGGATATCTCCTCGGAGACGAGCTTCCGGCGCATACGCGCCCCACGATCGTGCACACCCTGATGGTCGCAGCGATCTGGCTTTTGATCTGGCTCATCCCCGTTGCAGCGGTGCTGATGACTCTGGGACCCGAAAACACCTTCAGCCAGATCGCCGTTTTCTTCTCGAAAACGGCGATGGTGACTTTCGGCGGCGCCTATGCGGTCCTGGCCTACGTTGCGCAACAGGCTGTCGAAACATTCGGCTGGCTTCGTCCGGGCGAAATGCTCGATGGCCTGGGCATGGCCGAGACGACGCCGGGACCGCTGATCATGGTGCTGCAGTTCGTGGGATTCATGGCGGCTTTTCGGAATCCTGGGATCCTTCCGCCGATGGTCGCGGGAGCGTTCGGCGGCCTGCTTGCAACCTGGGTGACGTTCGCCCCCTGCTTCCTTTGGATCTTCCTGGGAGCGCCCTTCATCGAACGCCTGAGGGGCAATAAGGCGATCGCCGGAGCTCTCTCTACCATCACGGCAGCGGTCGTCGGCGTCATTCTCAATCTTGCTATATGGTTTGGCATCCATACTCTTTTCAGAGAGGTTCGGCTGGTTAAAGGCTTTGGTTTCTCCTTCAGCGCTCCTATTCCTGAGAGCGTCGATCCTTGGGCAATGCTCCTCGCTGCCGCAGCACTCGTGGCGATGTTCCGTTTCCGTGTAGGCATGATTCCAGTGCTGGCGGCCTGCTCAGCGGCAGGAATCGCCCTTCATCTTGCGGGCCTCGCCCTGTGAGAGGCGCGTCTGCGACAATGAGAGCCATGCAATTTGATCACGTGCACCGGTCTTGGTCTAGGAACGCAAAACGTGGCATGCCATTCAGACGTTGGGCGGGGCCCTTTAATCTGGATCTGATCTGAGGAAGACGGCTTGAGTGATCGCGTGGAATATTGGTGGGTCGATTGCGACGCCGGGATACAGCCGGCGGAGGTGACGTTCCGAAGCGAGATCCCGATTCATATACGCCTGATCGGCTCGCGAGACATCATCGCGGCCGCGTCCGTTGAACTCATGGAGCGTCTTCCGGCGGCTCCGCGCCTGACGATTCAACGAACGCCGCCGCCTTCCGCACCTGAGCCGCCCCGTCAGTCGGTCAGCCTCCTTTGGCTCGTGGGCATCATTCTGCTGATATTGGTCTACTGGTTCTCCGGTCCCCTTTTCGATGTACTCAAATAGCGGTGGATTCATGCCGTCTGCCTGATAGCGCGGCATCCGTCGAGCCGGCACGAGCTACGGTCCTCTCAGAATGTGCGAGCCTCTCGCATGGCATCTGCCGCCTGATAGCTCCAATAGGTGAGTTGAGCCGCAGCTTTGCCGAAAATACCTCCGTTCCATGCCAATCCGAAGGGAGCAAAGAGTCGGTAGCGATCGCTTTCGCGAGCCATGCCCTCTGCCACCACCGTGCCGCCGATAGCCGTCGTATTCATTCCATGCCCACCGAAGGCGGTGCAATACCACACGCCGGGCTTGAATTGTCCGATCTGGGGCATGAGATGGCGGGCGTACGACATGAGTCCCGACCAGGCTATATCGACCTTCAGGGTCGAAAGCTGCGGATATGTGCCAACCATCTCGCGCCGCAGGAGAGTGGCGATGTTGCGAGGATCGCTTGTCCTTGTCGTGATACGACCGCCCCACAGGATGCGGGACCCGTTATCGACAAGGCGATAATAGTCGCCGGCCCGGCGATCATCGAGAATGGCTGCGGAGGTGCGGATGGCCCCTCGCACCAGATCCGGAGCGGCCTCAGTGAGAAGCACATAAGTCGCGATGGGCAGATAGGCCTTGCGAAGCGCCGGCATGACCTCGCCTGTATAGCCGCCTGTCGTGAAGAGAACCTGTTCGGCTTCAATCTCGGAACGAGGTGTCCTGATATACTTTCGTGCACCTTCGATATCGACGGCCACGACAGTGCTGTTCTCAAAGATCCTTGCGCCATGACCAGTCGCCGCGCGTGCAAGTCCGCGGGCATAATTCAACGGATGGAAATGAAATGCATCTTCGTCGAAAATTCCTTCGTGATACTTCGATGACGCGAACAGGGCTGCCATCTCATCTTTGGGGACATAGCGCAGCTTCAATCCGAACGCGTGCGCCTGCTTGTCGTGATTTACCTTTAATGCACCGCGGGAATTGTAGCGAACGGCCTTCACGATGCCCGGCGACGGTTGGGCCTCCGTAATGCCGAGATCAAGAATCTTCCGGCGAATGATTTCGACGCCTTCCATGGAAAGATGGAAAAGCTCGCGAGCCTGATGTGGACCGACGCTCCGCTCAATCCGTGACAACCCCGTCGCATAACCAGCGGACACAAAGCCTCCGTTGCGCCCGGATGCCCCCCAGGCAACGCGATGTGCCTCGACTAAGGCGACTGAACGACCTGAGCGGGCAAGGTGCAGCGCCGCGGTCAACCCTGCCAGCCCTCCGCCAACAATGCAGATGTCAACGCGGATTTTCCCTTCGGCAACAGGATAGATCTCGTCTGTCGCGAGCGTGCGGCTGTAGTAATTATCGATATAGGATGAGGACATCGGAGCGTGCACTGAGTGAGGATCGTTTCGTTACGGGATGCGTGAGGTCTGAGCGTGGATGCGGCAACGTTGGAGCTGGACCTTGAACAGCGTGTCCTCCGGAGCAGTCGCCACGAGTTCCTCAAGGGTTTCCGCTGCCCTGCCCCATTCACCCGCCTCGCAGAGAACGAGCGCCTCATTCCAAAACGGAAGTGTGTTGAGCCGTTCCTGTGATGCTGCAAGCTCCGGCTCATCCGGGACATCTGCTCCCAGCAGTTCATAGACAGCAATCTCCGCGTGAGCTCCCTCTGGAATTGTCTTGTCTACAAATCGGAACAGAAAGTTTGTGCCAGCAGCGCCCCGAACATCCTCACTCACGAGAATGGTCGTTCCATAGCGCTTGTTCAGCTTTTCGAAGCGAGAGGCCATATTCACCGTGTGGCCCAGTACCGTGTAGTTCATTCGATCGACCGAGCCCACATTGCCGACAACGGCCTCCCCCGTGTGAAGGCCGAAGCGCGTCCGCATCGGCGCTCCTCCCTCGGCGATGAACTCGGCATTGAGCCGATCGAGGCGACGTGAAGCGCGTAAGGCTCCAAGGCAGGCCAAAGCCACATGATCCTCCCGCATCTCCGGCGCATTCCAGAACGCCATGATGCTGTCGCCAATATATTTATCGATGGTTGCCCCGGATCGAATGAGCTCGCTCCCAATCTCGCTAAAGTAACGCGAGGTCTTATTCATGACCTGCTCGGGATCGAGCGCTTCCGCCATCGTGGTGAATCCGGCGACGTCACTGAAGAGCACCGTGATCGGCTGGCGGATGCCACCTAGCTCCGACGAAAAACGCCGACCGATGATGCCGCGGACGAGTGCGGTCGGCACGTACCGCATGAAGTTGCTCAAGGCCAATTCCAGCGTATCGATGGCTCGGGACAGCTCGAGCACTTCAACGATCTGGGAAGGTATACGTCGAGCATGCCCGAACTCGAACTTCATGATCCGACGGATATCGTCTGTGGCTGTTCGCAACGGCAGCGCCAACCGACGCGACGCCAGGAGCACGATGATCAATGCCGCAATGACGGACACGGCACTCACAAGAAGGAGAATCGACCTGATCTGTTCTGCCGGTCCCATCATGGTGTCGTAAGGAATGGCAATTCCGATAATAAGATTGTCGAACCCCTCCCCGACCTGCTCGGTGCGACCGAAATATGCGTCACCGCCGACATTGAAGGACAGGTTACGACCGGCGCCATTGCCTGAATCCTGGAAGGCATGGAAGAGACCACTGAGGAGTGGCAATTTGAGATCGTCGATCGTCAGAAGCTGATTGGACAAGTCCGCCCGGCTAAACTGGCGGAGCGCCGCGCCACGTGGATGCGCGATGAGCGCTCCGGAGCGATCGAAGACGATGAGCTCGAGGTCCGGCGGGAAACGGAGGCGCTCGAGATATTGATCCAGGCTCGCGAGCGTCATATCGATTCCGAAGACCGCGTCCGGCCGCTGTCGCGACTGCCGAGCCATGGTCACGCCTGCCTCCGGCACATTGGCGAAACGATATGGCGGCGTCAGAATTATGCCTTGGCTGGCTTGGCTTGCGGTGTACCAGGGTCTTCTGCGTGGGTCGAAATCTGTCGGCCGCGCAGGAACGCGCCGCAGCTCGCGACCGTCACTATCGACTGCGACCCACTCCACGGTCTCGCCCGTTGTGGTCGGCTGGACGAGCATGTAGGCAAGCACGGCACTTTTAAGGTCGGGGCCCGTCCCGAGTTCCGGAGGGAACCCTCCGTCCAGGGTCTGGACAAGGATGTGGCTGCCGTCGCCCCGCCCAATGAAGACTCCCATGGCCGCGGGAAGAAGCCGGCCGAGATCCTTGAGAACGGGCGTCAAAATGATCGCCAGCTGCCCGATTGAGAGATTTGGATCGACAGTGAGCGACATCGTATCGAGGACAGAACTCGCAACGCGCAGGCTGCCGGAAATCTCGTTCCTCACGCTGTCCGTGATGCGACTGAAATCCTCCTCGGCATCGCGGAAAGTCAGGGTCGTAAGTTGGTGATGATTGAAGCCGATCAGAGCTCCGGAAATCAGAAGCACGATCACCGTGAACACAAGGGCGACGACGGCCTGCAGAGACCAAAGGAAGGTTTTTCGTCCCGCCTGGCTCATCACGTCTCCCCTTCGAGAAGCCGTCGTTGCTCGCCTTCACTCCTGCAGCTTCTTATGCATAGCACGTCCTGGCCCTGCCCCGAAGGTAAGTGGGCCCTTTGCGTGCCCGACGGACCCTCCGCAGTGTCAGCCGGTGATCCCGGACAGATCCGATGCATCACAATAGATCTCAACAAGCCGCTCGCAGCCGACCCGATCTGCCTCATCGAAGCGATCAGGCAGAGGGCTGTCGAGATCGAGAACCCCTACTACCTCACCATTCTTGATCAGAGGCACCACGAGTTCGGACCGGGATGCACTGTCGCAGGCGATATGGCCGGGAAAGGCATGGACATCCGGCACGACGACGGAAACTCGGCGCTCTACGGCTGTGCCGCAGACCCCGCGCCCGACAGGGATGCGAATGCAGGCCGGTTTGCCTTGAAAGGGGCCGAGAACAAGGCCTGGTCCGCGCATGAAATAGAACCCCGCCCAGTTGAGATCAGGCAGCAGGTCATAGATCAAGGCAGACATGTTGGCTGCGTTGGCGATGGCGTCCGACTCCCCCGCTATTAACCCAGAGAGCTGTTGAGCGAGCGATTGATAGATCTCCGCCTTGTCGGCAGTCTGAGGCAGGGCTTTTGTTTCGAACATGCAAATTTCTTAGGAGGCCAGCACCGCCTTGTCCAGATCGGATTGCCAAGGGCTCGCCACCTGAGCCAAAGCCCACCGGCTCATCATTTTGAAACTTAGTTTCACCAAGACCATTCGGATATCGTCTCGGCTGCGCTGATTTGTGACGAGACAAAAGCCACGCTATGACGGAAAAACATCTCTTGGTTTCCGGAATCACTCCTCCCCTGGGTAATGATGACCTCGCATTATCGACCTCCATGCCAAGCTTGCACCAGCTGTGATACGCGCCGGATGGCGGTCTGCTCTGCCCTCCAGGATGACGAAGTCGCGGAGCTCGAACGGGCCATGAGCTTCGTGCGCCTTGAATCCAATACGTCTCTGGTCGAGGAAGGCGAGCCGCGCCGCCGGGTTTACACGCTGACCTCGGGCCTGTTGCGCCTCTCCTTGGCTCTCCCCGACGGGCGGCGTCAGATCACGGGCTTCCTGATGCCTGGCGACTATCTCGGTCTGGCAGACGACGAGATCTATGCTCAAACGGCGGAGGCTGTCGTGCCCTCTGGGCTGTGCTCATTCTCGGTGCGGGACATGGACCGCCTCATGGAGCGCTACCCTCGTCTGCGGGATCGGCTCCATCTAATGACCCGAGCCGCGCTGCGGCAGGCCCGCGAAACGCAAATGATCCTGGGGCGGCTTGCTCCATCGGAAAAGGTTGCATCGTTCCTCCTCCACATGTCGAACCGGGCGGCTGCCTACGGGCGGCCGGAGAGTCCGGTTCCGCTCCCGATGACACGCACCGACATCGCCGATTATCTGGGACTGACGATCGAAACCGTCAGCCGCACCTTCACCAAGCTGAAGACCCAAGGCTTGATCAGGCTTCCCGATCCTCATTCCGTCGAGATCGTGGACAAGAGCCGCCTTGCTGTCGTGGCGGGTCTCACGGTCCACTGACATCTGCCTCTGTCGGCAGTCGCGGGGGCGTTGATCAGAATCAAAGCCCGCTTGCGGAGCTGAGCGTATGCCATCCATCGAGGTCGGCCTTCAGCCGGCGAGGGCAGGATGGCGCTCATGACAGATCACTTGGTTCGACGCTATGGCGGCCTTCAGGTACCGCGCTACACGTCTTATCCCAGTGCGGCGGAGTTCAGTGCGTCTGTGGGGCAGAAGGACCACGAGACCTGGCTGCGGCATCTGGAGCCGGGCAGCCGCATCTCGGTCTATCTCCACGTGCCCTATTGTCGTCAGCTCTGCCTCTACTGCGGTTGTCATACGAAGGTCGTGCGGCGCGACGAGGTCATCGACCGCTACAGAGAGACCCTCGAAGCCGAGATCCGGCTCGTTGCCCGTCGTGTAAAGGAACCGTTGCGCATAGCGCGCCTCCATTGGGGCGGCGGAACACCGAGCATTCTCGGCCTCGACGGCCTTCGATCTGTCCTGGACAGCCTCGCCCGCTCGTTCGACTTCGACGCCGGCCTGGAGCACGCAATTGAACTTGATCCTCGCTTCGTCAGCCGCCCTCTTGCCCAGGGCCTCGCAGCGTTGGGCGTCAACCGCGTAAGCCTCGGCGTCCAGGATCTCGACGACATCGTGCAGCTTGCCATTGGCCGTGTGCAGCCGTTCGATGACGTGCGGAGCGCTGTGGAGTTTCTGCGCGAAGCCGGGATCGAGCGCCTGAATCTCGACCTTATGTACGGCCTCCCACACCAGACGTGTGAATCGATTCAGGAGACCTGCACGAAGGTTCTTTCTCTCCATCCCGACAGAGTCGCGTGCTACGGCTATGCCCACATGCCGCAGCGCAAGGCAAACCAGCGTTTGATCAATTCAGCGGCGCTGCCCGGACCGGAGGAGCGCTTTCTTCAAGCGCGCGCGGTAGCGGAATGCTTCACGCAGAATGGCTATGTGGCTATAGGCCTCGATCACTTCGCACGGCCGACCGATCCCCTGGCGATGGCGAGCCTGTCCGGCACGCTCCACCGTAACTTCCAAGGCTATACTGACGACGATCGTCCGATTCTCGTCGCTTTCGGCGCCTCGGCCATTTCGCAACTGCCGGATGGATACGTCCAGAACGTCGCCGATATCGGCACCTATCTGCGGGCGATCGACGAGGAGCGCCTTCCCGCGGCGCGAGGCTACCGGCTCACGCCCGATGATCGCGCGCGTGGCACCATCATCGAATCCCTCATGTGCAACTTCACGGCTGACCTCAGCATCCTCGGCGAGCCTTCCCATTATGTGGATGAGCTCGCGCTGCTGCGTCCCCTGATCGCCGATGGACTCGTCAGGCTGGATCGCCATTCCATGATGATGACTGAAGCTGGCCGCCCGTTCGTACGGCTTGCCGCGGCAGTCTTCGATCAATTCCGAGCAGACGACTTCTCGCGGTTCAGCGCAGCGGTGTAAGACCGGTGGCTTATTCCACCCGGATAATGACACTGTCCGTTGCGCCTCTCGCATCGATGACGGAAAGGCGTACGAAGCCCGCACCTTGCGGCGACCATACCGTCTCCCGACGCAAGGTCGCTGCATCGACAGGAGCGCCATCCACCATCCAGGTCAGCGGAGGTATACCACCGCTGGATTTCAGGGCGAGGGCGCCATGTTCGTTGCCGGGTCCCGAGAAGCCCAGATCGACACGTGAACCGTCGAGTGGAAACGTGATCTTGAGGGGTGCTTGTATCGTAGCTGCGAGCGTCTTCGGCACATCCTGCCTCACATGGCGCAGAGGGGGCGGCAGAGTCGCAGTCGTCGCTTGAAGGGCAAAAGGAGGAATAGGCAGTGCTTCCGGTTCGATCCCAATTCGTGCGAACGCGTCGAACAGGACCGGTGCAGCCATTACCCGGCCGACGAGACCCGGAACGGCGGTGCCATCCGGACGCCCGACCCAAACCCCGACCGTATAATTCCGATCGTACCCGACGGCCCAGGCATCCCGATATCCATAGGAAGTTCCCGTCTTGAACGCGATACGGCCGGCCAAAGCATTGTCCGGAGGCGGCGCCCCACGGAGAACATCAAACACATACCAGGCAGCCACGGGATCTGCGATCCGGCGTGTGGGCTCGGGCGGAGCCGGAACACCAAGGCGACGCACCAGCGGAGACATCTCTCCGCCGCGAGCGAGGCCGGAATAGAGGCGCGTCAGATCCGTCAACGTGATGCCGAGGCCACCGAGACCGATCGCCAACCCCGGCGCAGCGTCCTTTGGCATGGCGATGGAAACGCCTGTCTGATGGAGGCGGGCAAGGAGACGTGCTGGGCCAAGCTCGTTCAGGAGTTCAACGGCAGGAACGTTCAACGACAACTGCAGTGCCCGTCGCGCAGTGACCGTCCCCTGATATCCCAAATCGAAATTCTCGGGCTGGTAGATTCCATAACGGGAGGGCCTGTCGTCGAGCAGCGTCTCGGGATGAGCAATGCCGTTTTCGAAAGCGAGAGAATAGATAAATGGCTTCAATGCCGAGCCGGGCGAGCGCACCGCCTGGGTCATATCAATGGCGCCCGCCCGTTCCCGGCTCATGTAATCAGAACTACCAACCTGCGCACGGATCTCACCTGTCGCATTGTGAATGATCACCATGGCGATGGATAGCCGCTGATCGAGGCGCTCCAGCCGCTCCCGCGCCAAGCGCTCGAGGCTGGACTGAAGACGTGCATCGATCGAAAGTCGTTGAATTTTTAAGGACGGCATATTCGCCACGGCCTGCTCCGCCGCATGAGCGGCAAGCATCGGAAAGGCCTGGCGCTTTTGGGGAACCGGCTCCGCCTTTGCAGCCTCCGCTTCCGTGATGTTGATGACACCTCGCGCACGAGCGCGCTCCAACACACGGTTCCGGGCCCTGCGCGCTGCCGATGCGTCTCTGTCGGGCCGGCGCAGTTCGGGCGCTTGCGGCAGGGCGACAAGAAGGGCTGCTTCCGCCAAGCTCAGACGCTTGGGCTCGCGTCCGAAATAGGACAGGCTGGCCGCGCGCGCCCCTTCGAGATTGCCACCATAAGGCGCGAGGATGAGATAGAGCTTGAGGACCTGGTCCTTGGTCAGCTGCCTTTCCAGTTGCAGCGCGCGGATGATCTGGCGCAGCTTTGCCCAGAGAGTACGCTCATCACGCGGCTCCAGGAGACGTGCGACCTGCATGGTCAGGGTCGAGCCTCCGGATACGACCGTACCGTTCCGCACGAGTTGGAACGCCGCACGCATCATGGCAAGCGGATCGACACCAACGTGTTGCTCGAAACGGTTATCCTCATAAGCTTTGAGCATTGCCAGGTAATGAGGATCAACATCCCCAGTTTCGATGGGGAGCCGCCAACGGCCTTCCGATGTCACGAAAGGCCTGAGCAACCGCCCGTCGCGATCGAGCACGACCGTGGATCGTACCTCCGCAACGCTCCAGTCGATCGGCCCGAGGCTTTCTGCATAGCGCCATAAGACGAAAGCGGACAACGACACGCAAATCAAGAGCACCACCGTTACCGGCAGGCCAACTTGGCGCAATCGTGTCCGGTTTACGCGCATTAGCGCCCTGCCTGCTCCACCTCGATGGATCCAAAGCCCGTGCGCCCGAAGCGTTCGGGACGATACATATCCTCGATCTGCGCCGCTGGATGTACGTACCGACCGGGTGAAACCGTGCGCACCATATAGGCGACAGTGAAGAAAGCAGGCTGGTCGGGATCTCGATCGAATGCCGCGACGAAACGGTCATCGCGATACTCGGTATGAGAGGGCTCCACATCCCGCTTCAACCACGGCAGGGCCGCGACCGTGTCGCTGTCGACCAGCTTGGGATTGTCGATCTCGAAGCCTGCCGGCAAGCGATCGACAAGAAGCACGCGAGCCTGCTTCGCCTCGGCCTCCGTCACTCTCAATACCACGACGAGACGCTCATTTTGACGCAAGTTAGTCTGCTTCACCTGTGTGCCGTCGAGCTTGAAATACGTGCGCTCCAGCATGTAGCCCCGCGAAACGGCAGGCTCCGGTTCAACGGGATTGCCCATCACGGTGATGACGGCCTGGATCGCAGCCGATCCTGCATTCGACAGGGTGACAGGTCCGTCGTTCAAAAGCCCGTCTCGGTAAGTCCTATAGAAGGCGCCTTTACGCTCTTCTCCGTTCACTTTCAGCACCATCGCTTCGGCATCGCGCGCCACTGCCTGTGCCGCGAGGACGAGCCACGCCTCCTCCTGAGTACTGGTGCGACGGTTTCCACGCTCGTCGTCGACGACTTTCGCGACCGGTTGCATGACGGCTGGCACATTGTCGGTCTCCGAGGCCAAAGCGAGAAGCCCTGCGCCATCCCGCA
This sequence comes from Microvirga puerhi, assembly GCF_020089865.1. Taxonomy (GTDB): domain Bacteria; phylum Pseudomonadota; class Alphaproteobacteria; order Rhizobiales; family Beijerinckiaceae; genus Microvirga; species Microvirga puerhi. The sequence goes on along the minus strand of NZ_JAIRBM010000020.1, from coordinate 83,236 downwards.
GACGCGAGCCATAATCGGCGCGGAAATTCCCCGAGTCGCGCTCGCTACGCAGCCGCTCGACAGCGGATCCGAAAGCCTTCTGCGCTCTCCCCCGATCACCCAGGAGGGCGAGAGCGGCAGCGATCTGGCCACGCGCCAGAGGCGAGTCGAAAGCATTCAGCTTCGTGTCGGCAAGATAGCGTAGGTCCCCCATGACCGGCCGCCCGTTACGGGCGAGAACGTAGGCAGCATAGGCCAGGTTTGCTGCATTGTCCTCCACCTCAGTCGTATTGGCGACGAAGTTGCGCAGGCGATCGAGAGCTAACGTGAACGCCACCTGAGGCACGGAGAAGCCGCGCTCCCTGGCCCGCGTCAGGAAATCCATTGTGTAGGCGTCGAGCCAGATGTCGTTGCCTCCGACGCTCCACAGTCCAAACGAGCCATTGGAATCCTGACGCGCCAGAATACGTTCGATGGCCGAGCGCACGCGCTCGTCCGCTTTTTCATCAAGGGAGAGCTTCTCCTCCTCAGCGAGCCTATTGACATAGAGCAAGGGCAAGGCGCGGCTCACCACCTGCTCCGTGCAGCCATACGGGTAGCGATCGAGCGCTTGCAGAAGTCCGGGAACGTCCAAGCTCGCGAGCGGCGAAACAGAAAGGGATACCGCACCGGTGCCCATGAGAATGTCAGCCACCAAGTCCTTCGACAGCGTCACGCTCGCGCCGGGATCGAGACTGCGCACCGTACGACGAGCAAGGGACGCGGTTCCCGGCTGAATCGCGAGTGCAAAGCGCTGTGTTAGCTCGTCGAGACCCGGCCCTTTCAACGTCACGTCGATGATGGCTGTGCCCTGACCACCCGCTATCACCGGAATGGTCAAGCTGCCTTTGCCTTTCTCTGCGAGATTGACCGTCGAGCGCAAAGCGTCTGCTGCGACGACGACCGGTCCCTGAATATGGAGATCGACCGTGTAGTCGCCTGCCTGACCTTCCACATTGTCGAACTGCAGGAAAAATCGAGAACGATCTCCGACGGAGAGGAATCGCGGAAGGGTTCCTGCCAGAACCACAGGATCGCGAATGATGACGTCTGAGGATGCACTGCCGACCCGATCCTTCGTCCAGGCGACGGCCATGACACGTACCGTTCCGTTGAACGCGGGAATGTCGAAATCGACATGTGCCGTACCGTCCTGCCCCACCTTCACAACGCCGGAGAAGCGCGCCAGTGGCTCCTGCGTCGGTGGAATACCATCGAGAGCCTTGGGCTCCATGTCGCCGCCGGATCGAATCGTACCGCGTGTGCCCTGCATACCGTCGATCAGGTATCCATAGAGATCCCGGATCTCCGACGAGAGCTGTTTCTGCCCGAAGAAGTAGCCGGCGGGATTCGGCGTCTCGTAGCGGGTGAGATTGAGAATTCCCACGTCAACAGCTGCAACCGTGATGCGCGCATCATCGCCCGGCTTGAGCCCCTCCACCTTGATCGGCATGCTCAACATCCCGCGCGGTCTGATCCTGTCGGGCGCATTGAGATTGACGGCCAGCGAGCGCGCGTCCCGGTCGATTTCGAACCATGCGGTGCCAAGCGAGCGGCCCGGCATGCGCTTTGCCGCCTGATCGAGGGGACGATGGGCCATGACGACCACATAGGCTCCCGATCCCCACTCCGCCTTCACCGGAACGGTCACATCCGTGCCCGTTGCCGCCACATCCAACATCTGTATGTCATGCACGCGATCACTGACGACGGCGAGAGTAGCTTTCCCCGTGAAGCGTGGATTGAGGTGCAGCCGCATAGTGTCGCCAGCCCGATACCCAGCCTTGTCGAGCGTCATGTCGAGAAGATCGGGCGTGTCGGCGGTTTGATCGCCTGACCAACCAACCGTGAAGGAGAGGCTGGTTTGTGCCGTCTCCCCAAGATCGGCTGCGCTCACGTCGAGCCTGTAGGTTCCCCATTCGACCGGCGCGGAAATGCGTGCCGCCGCATCTGCCTTTACGTCGATCCGACCATCCGCGACGCGACGCGTGTTCTTGACAGGCTCATAGCTCCAGCGGCCATCGGAATTGTACCACTGATAGCGTCGTTCGATCTTGTAGAGACTCCAACCCACATTGCTTTTGGCAAGGCGTTTTCCGGTGGGATCCGCAAGAACCACATCGAAGGTAGCGTTGGCACCCTCACCCAGCTGACCGCTGAAGTTCTTCCGCACGCCGACCACAGGCCCCTTCGGCAGGATCGGCAGCGTGACGCTGCGCTCGACCGCACGCCCGCCGGGCTCAGCGGCGCGCAAGGTGAATCGAGCCTCCAGAGGACGCGGCGCAACGATGCTCGGCACCGGAATCTGGAGACTGGCCCGGCCCTGCGCATCAGTCGTCGATGACTGTTCGATCTCGACGGTGGAGGCCTCGACCGTCTCGTCGTCAAGGCCGACGGTGAAGCCTTCAAGGCCCTTTACACCGCTCTTGACCGACGCCGCGACCGCAACTTCACCAGTCACCGCGAGGTCGGCACCGGGCGCTCCATAAAGATATCGGGCGGAGAGATCGATCGGTGCAGGTTGGCCTGGCCGGAGAGCGTCGACCTTCGGGGTGAGCGTGACTTCCAGCCGCTCCGGCACATAATCTTCGACCAGGAAACTCGCTTCTCCGACGGAGGCGCCCTTCGGATCCGTATAGGCCGCAATTCGCCACGTACCCCGTAACGAACCAGGCAAAATGAGGACGGACAGCGCCCGCCCGCCGAGCCCCTGATCTTCCACAACCACCCTGCGGTATTCGACGCCGTCGGGACGCCGCACCACGATCGTGAGAGGGATCCCTGGAACGGCTGCCCCCTTGACGTCGCGCAAGAGGGCCGTCAGCGCAACCGTCTCACCCGTCCTATAGACTCCGCGCTCCGTATAGAGATAAGCATCCACTGAGCCGGACACGGTACGCCCTTTGACACCGCGATCGCTCAGATCAAAAGCCGCTGAACCCAGATCAAGAAAGCCGTAATCGGACCCCACCGTTGCAACGACGAGGCCCGGCGCCAATCCGCCCTCGCCTCGCGCAAGACCAGGATCGAATTGCACAACGCCTTTGCCGTCGGTCTTCTTGGTAGAAAGGACTTCGTTGTTGCGGGCGACCAGCCGGATCTCCACGTCGGCCCGTGGCTCGGTGCTGGCAAGAGAACGCACGAAGACTTGCACGCCGCCCTTGCCGGTAAATGCCGTCAAGCCGAGATCCGAGACCACGAACCATTGGGTGGCAATGCTGCCGTAATCCTCATCGCCGGAGCTGTTTGGTGGACTGCCGTCATTGGGCTTGGCCGTCATGACGTAAACACCGGGCTCCAGCTTGCCGACGGCCTCCATCACCGGAAACGCGGTGACCACATCACGGTTGAGCTCCGATGCGGTGTCGAGGGTGCCGCTCCAGATCTTCACACCCTTCTCACGACCGATCTCGGCCGCGGAATAGCGCGAGAGCTGCGAAAGGAAATCGTAGGAACGAACTGTCGGCAAAAGACTCCGGTCGCCGATCCGATACACTTCCACATCGACTTTGCGCGTATTGATGGAGACAACCGGGATGCCTTCCTGACCCGTGCTCGGCAGAACATAGTTACGACCGGTGAACCGCGCCTGGGGCGAGCGATCCCGTACATAGATCTCATAATCGGCTGAAGTCAGGAGATTCTCACCGACCGATGAAGGCAATCCTTGCCGGAGCACGATGGCATAGCGCTCGCTGTGCTTCAGACCATCGACGCAGAGCTGCGCCTCCTCGGCGGAGACAGCTGCATTGGCGTTGCCGGACACGACTACGAAGGGCCCGAAATCGACTTTCCCCATCGCAAGAGGATCGGAGAACTGGAAGCAAACCCGTGGAGAAGCGGCATCGGAATCCACCTTGAAGTCCAGGATCCGGAAGCCATGCTCCGCCCGAAGCGGCTCGTAGGCCGCGCGAACCACCGGATCATCCTTGATCTTAAGACTCGTCGCATAGGCATTGAGGGACGGCCGCCATGTCTGCTGTGCCGCATAGGCCTGCCCGAGAAGCGCAAGGGCTGTGGCTTCATCGGCAGGCTTCGTTGCACGTTGATAGGCAGCGAATGCTGCGGCAACGCGACGGTTCTGAAGCTTCTCACGTTCCTGCCAATCATTGCCTGGGTCCACGGCAAGCGCCGCTCGGGCGTAACCTGCCCAGTTCGCGAACGCGGTCGGCTCGATGGCGATCGCCGCCGCAAAGGCGCTCATTGCCTGACTGGAGAGCCCTCGTCCCAGCATGGTCTCGCCAGAACGCCGCAGGAACGGACCCGTTTGGTCCGTGGCAGAGCCGTTTTCTTTCTTGAGTGACTGCTCGAGGCGAACGGCCTGGCTTGCGAGCTCCTCATTGACGTAGGATTTCTGAGCCTGCTGCGCTTGAAGGGCAATTGCGCCAGAGAATAACCCGCCTGCAACGACGGCCATTCGTATCAGATGACGGATCATCGAAAGCTCCCCTGCCCTTCACCGTGAGCCGAGCCTAGCATTGCGACAGGGTGTAACCAAGACGAGCCGTCAGCTTTCGTCAGACTGAACGCGCTTTACCAACGCTTTCGTTCACAGTCTCTTCGCCAAGCGCTCCGCGATGAGCCTTGTCGAGCTCTTCACTATAGCGGCGCAGGAGATGGCTCTCAGTCAGGAGCCCAAGCACCTTTCGATTGCGAACATTGTCGACCACCGCCAACTCTTCACTCTGGGTCTGGTCGAAGATGCCGGCGGCCTCCTTCACGTTCATGGCCGGAACCAGCATGTCGTCCTTATATCGAAGAAGAGGCGCGATACTGGCGGCATCGGCATCGAGTTCCGGCGCATAGGCTTCGGGAACGAGGACGATGCCCGCGTAGTGACCATCCGCATCGGCTGCGACCACCCGCTGTGCGGAACCGAGGGGGAACTTGCGCCTGAATTCGGACAACGACACCGGAATCTGGATCGTCTTGACGTCCCGACGCATCATCCGCCCCACAGTCAGGCTGCGCAGCCAACCGACATCCTGGGCACTCCGGATCGTCTCGCCCCGGAGATGGAGGCGCCACGTCGAGAACGAATAGCCGAAGGTCTGGCGAACCACGATGGCAGCCATAACCGAAGCCGTCAGCACGATTCCGCTGATTGCAAGATCTCCAGTCGTCTCGAGCGCGAGGAACGTGATCGTCAAGGGTCCTCCGACGATGCCGACAGCGAGGGATGCCATGCCCACGATCGCGGAAACAACCGGATCGACCGCGAGCGGCATGAGAGGCCCGGCCACGATGGCGAAGATCTTGCCCAGAAGGGCTCCGAGCAGCAGGGAGGCGAAAAACAGGCCACCGCGAAAACCCGACCCGAGCGAAACGGCGGACGCAGCAACCTTCGCAGCAAAGAGAAGGGCCAGCGCTCCGAGACCGAGGCCGGTCTCCATCTGAAGGTGAAGCGCCCCATGACCGGCCGATAGGACCTGGGGCACGAAAAGAGCCAAGCCGCCAACCGCAAAGCCTCCAACTGCCGGCCGGAAGATCGGCGGGCAACCGGTTGCGACGAAGGCGCGCTCGACCAGGGTCACGAGGCGCATGATGCCGACGGACGCGGCTCCGGCGACGAGTCCGAGAAGCAGGAACGGGAAGTAATCTGCGGCCGAGAGTTCGGGAATGGGTGGAACTTCTATGAGCGTCGGCGCCGTCTGAAAGAGCTTAGTCACGAGAACGGCAGCAAGGGTCGCAGCCATCACCGGTGCGACCGTCGCGATCGAGTAGACACCAATGATGAGTTCGAACCCATAGAACGCACCCGTGAAAGGTGCATTGAAAGCCGAGGCGATTGCACCGGCCGCGCCACATCCCACAAGCACACGAACGTCGCTCCGGCGAAGGTTCAACCGTCGTGCCAACCAGGAAGCTATGCCTGACCCGATCTGCGTATAGCCGGCCTCAAGCCCAACCGATGCACCAAAGCCGTTGGAAAGAATAGTCTGAGCCCCAACGATCAAGCTGTCGCTTAAGGACAGCCGACCGCCGTGAAGAGCATTGGCCTCGATCGGGTCCACAAGGTGGGAAGTGCGATACCGGGCAATCAGCCAAGCACTCAGTCCGACGAGGCATCCACCGATAGCCGGCACCAGCGCCTGACGAGGTTCCAGCTCCGACAAGGCGCTCAATCTCTCTCCAAGGGAGATGTCGAACAGCATGCTGTGCAGCAGCCGCGTAACAAAGCCCATCATCGATACGACGATGCCGGAAAGCACCCCGACCACTGCCGCGAGCATGACAAAGGGCACCTCTCGGCGCCGGATCAGCACCTGAAGGCGTGGATGATGCAACAGGCGAGCAGGAGAAAAGGCAGTCACGGGAAAACCACGAGCCAGACGCGGCGTGGTTTGTCACGCGAGCGATGGAGTGTCAAAGAAATACGAAAAGCCTAGCGGTTGATGTATCGATCCGTGAGTTCCTGCGTGCGAATCTTGGTTTTTTCGAGATTGCAGGCAAGTGTCGCCGGCCCCATACCGGTGCCCTGGAACCATTCGTAGCCGACCGGTTCGCCGCAATCCGCGTCACGGAAGCCGACCCAGGCCCGTTGCGCTTTCTGAAGAGCCTGCTTCCAGCTGCGGCGCTGCTCCGCATTCATCATGTCGCTTTTGTCGATGGAAGCCTGGGCTTTTTTGTAGACGGCGTTGAGCTCGCTATCGGCGGCCTTGAGAGCCTTATCCAGGCATTCGCTCTGGGCGTAGGTCGAGGTCTCCGTGCTGCAGGGATCGGCCGGACGGGTTTGGGCGAACGCACCACTCGGAGCAGCCAGAATACCGAGGCATGCGACGACAGCAGAAAATCTCATGGATTGATTCCGTGATCTGGTTTTTAGGAAGACGCTCTGCGAAAATAATCCGACCGCCGCGGGAGACGCCACATGAATTACGCCCCTCCAAAACTGGCCTTGTGTGTATGCGCACTTCTTTGGGGCGTTGCCAATCCCTGGACCGTGACTTTGTCATGGGCGCAGCCCGCCCCCTCCACGCGGGCGCCAGATCCAGCCATCGATGCGGCACGCTCGGCCTTCGAAGCGCTTCCCGAAGCCGACCGGCGTGGGATTCAGGAAGGGCTGATCTGGACAGGAGATTACAGCGGCGTGGCCGATGGAACCTTCGGTCGCCAGACCTTCGATGCGATGTCCACCTTTCAGAAAAATACCGGACGTCCGTCCACCGGCATCCTGAGTGCCGCCGATCGCAACACCCTTCAGGCAAATGCCCGCAATGATCGCACTGCGGTCGGATTCGAGACCGTGATCGATGCGAAGTCAGGGGTGCAGCTTGGCGTTCCCCTGAAGCTTCTGTCGAAATCAGGGGACAACCCGAATGGTGGCAGCAGGTGGCAAAGTGCGGACGGCAAGGTCACCCTCGACACGCGGGTCGCGCCCGGCGATGCAACTCTATCTTCCATCTATGACAGGAACCTCGCCATCAAGACACCTGGGCGAGTGGTCACCTATAAGGTGTTGAGACCTGATTTCTTCGTCATCGCCGGGGAGACCCCTGCGGGGAAGTTCTATACCCGATATGCTGGCGCCGCTTCCGGAATCAGAGCTTTCTCCATCGGCTACGACAAATCTGTTGCCCCGCAATTCGATCGGCTCGTGGTCGCTATTGCCAACTCCTTCGTGCCTTTCCCAACGGGCCCTGGACCCATCGTGGCCCAACCGGCGTCCGTGCCAGCCACCCCTTCGCCCCCCACGGTAACCGGCGGGCAGGCGCCCTACGGGACCGGCCTGATTTTGGGCAAGCGTCACGTTCTAACGGCTGCCCCTCTGGATCGCTGTAAAGAAATCAGGATCCGCAATGCCAAGGTTCAGCAGATCAATGGGAAAGGCCCGTTTCTGCTCGAGATGTCTCAGGATCTGGAGGGCCGTCCCGCAGCCCTTTCCCCCGATACCGCCGCAGTCGGACAAAGAGCCCTGGTCTTCGCCTTCGGCAACGATGGAGATGGGGAGAAACTTCTGGCCGCAGCAGCCACGATAGAGGACGGGCAGACCCTTACCGGCGCCCTTCAACCCGGTGCGAGCGGAGCACCAGTCATCAGTGAAGCGGGCGCCCTGATCGGTCTGGTTAACGCCGCGCCCTCCAGTTCACGTCAGATTGCCGGAATCGTGCCGAGCGCACGCTACGCAGTCGTGCCGGCTAACTTGTTGACGGAGCGTTTTCCAAGCCTTGCCTCGATCCTTACGAAACCGGCGGCGCCCATGGAGAGCACCGCCGATATTGCTGGAATTGTCCGCTCGTCGATCGTGCCGATCACCTGCAGCCTATGATAGCTATTCCGCAGCCTGCTCCCGGCGCTCCCGCACTCCGAAGTCGAGCCCCTGATGATCGCAGAGGCGGCGATAGAGGCCGCCCTTGCGATAAAGGCTCGCATGCGTTCCTTCCTCGATGATACGGCCCTTGTCGAAGACGAGAATTCGGTCGAGCGCGCGAACCGTTGAGAGCCGGTGTGCGATGACGATCGAAGTCCGGCCTTCCATCAGCCGCTCCATGGCCTGCTGGATCAACATCTCGGACTCCGAGTCGAGGGCCGACGTCGCCTCGTCCAGGATCAGGATCGGCGCATCAGCCAGGAAGGCACGCGCAATGGCCACGCGCTGGCGCTCACCGCCGGAGAGCTTCACGCCGCGCTCACCGACGAGCGTACCGTAAGCCTTCGGCAGACGCGTGATGAACTCATGCGCATTGGCGAGGCGTGCCGCATGCTCGATCTCCGCCATGGATGCGCCAGGTCGCGCGTAGGCGATATTTTCCGCAAGCGTCCGGTGGAACAGGATGGGTTCCTGCTGCACGATGGCGATCTGCGCCCGGAGCGTCGCCTGCTGAACGGCGGCGATATCCTGTCCGTCGATCAGAATCCGCCCACCCGACACATCGTAGAGCCGCTGCACGAGCTTGACGAGCGTCGTCTTGCCTGAGCCGGACGGACCCACCAAGCCGACCCGCTCTCCTGCACGGATCACCAAGGACAGTTCATCGTAGAGTGGCGTGTCATGTCCAGAATAATGGAACATCACCCCATCGAAGATGATCTCGCCTCTGGCAATGCTTATCGCAGGCGCAGCGGCGCGATCCTCAATGCCGATCGGTTCGGCGTGGATATCTACCAACTCCTCCATATCGTTCACGGAACGACGCAGGTTGTTGATGTGCATGCCGACGTCCCGCAGATAGCCGTGGATGACGAAATAGGTCGTGATCACATAGGCCAAGTCTCCAGGCGACGCGCGATCATTCCACCACAGCCAGAGCGCCGTACCGATGATTGCGGCCCGGATCAGGAGAAGAGCAATGAGCTGCGCGGTGCCGCTGTTCGTGCCGCGCTGCCAGATCCGTTGGGTTCGGCTCTGCCACTTCGTTAACACGCTCCGCAGACGTGCATCTTCACGGACTTCGGCACCGAAGGCTTTCACGACTGCATTGCAGCTTAAGGCATCGGCCAACGTGCCGCCTACCTTCGTATCCCAGGCATTGGCCAGCCGGGCAGCGGGCGCGACATAGAGTGTCGACAGAAGAACCGTCATTGCGATGTAGGCAACGGTGCCCAGGGCGATCACAAATCCCATCACCGGCCAGTGCAGGCCGAGCACGATCATGGAGCCCAGCAGCACCACGACAGATGGCAACAATGCGAGCAGAATCGTGTCGTTCAGAAGATCGAGGGCCCACATTCCACGCGTGATCTTGCGCACGATCGAGCCTGCGAAACTGTTTGCGTGCCAATCGGCAGAAAAGCGTTGCACGCGTGCAAAGGCATCCTGCGCGACGCGCGACATGACGCGTAGCGTCAATTCGACGATGCTGTAGAATGCCAGATGCCGCATGACGACCATGATGAGGCCAAGCCCGGTCATCGCGATGAAAGCCGTCACCGCACTGGACAAAGCAGCATCTCGGTCCGCCATTCCGAGGGAAATCGCGTCGACGAGGCGGCCAGCGAAGACCGGCATGAACACATCCGCAAGGGTCGAAGCCATCATCGTCGCAACGATGAGCACGACGAACCGGGGCTCGCGCCGCCAATGGAGGAACGTGAATCTCAGGACATCGCGGGTGGCGTCCCCGCGCTTCTTTTGCTGTTTCATTGGATGATCGGTCCGCATCGGGCGGACCTCTCCTGGAAGAGCGACTGCAGCGATGGCTGACACACCACGCGCGCGCTTCAAAAACGGAAAATCAGGGGATGGTTCAGGGCCTTTCGGCCGCGTCGTTCAGCCTATGACTTGAACATGGGAGGAACATTGCGCAAGCGTGCGACAACTGCCATGCAATCCTCCCTCACAAAAATGAACCTATCCAAGACGTAACTGATATCGTAGCCTTTGGCAACGTAGGCAGGGATCTTTTCAGTCCGTTTTGACCATATGACGCCATCAAAAGATGTGATCTGATTCATCACTGCGCGGGACTTGGTCCGTCCCGAGACGTCTAGACGGGCTCGAGACGCCTATGGGGCAATCGGGGCAGTTCAACCAGCACTCGATCGCCAGGCATCACATCGCCTCCCGCCAGGACAATCCCCATGATACCCGCCTTGCGCACGAGATTCCCTTTGTCATCATGATCGAGCACCGCGGCCATCATGCCTTTCTGGAAGCGATCAATCTGGACGCACGGATTCCTCAAGCCGGTCACCTCGACCACAGCCTGACCTCCGAGGAGCAGTCTTGTCCCTACAGGAAGTCCCAGGAGATCAATTCCACGGGTGGTGATGTTCTCTCCCATGTCTCCTGCGGATACGTGAAATCCTTTGGCCCGCAGCTCGTCGTGCAATTCGGCATGAATCAGATGGACTTGGCGCAGGTTCGGCTGCATCGGGTCTCTCGCAACCCTTGAACGGTGCTTTACGGTGGTGCCCGCATGAGCGTCGCCCTCCACGCCGAGCCCGGCGAGGAGCCGGATGCGACCCCGGGTCGGCTTACTGAAAGCATGGATCGGATGGCTGCTGACAGCTTCGATGATTGCGTCCATGTGGCCTCCCGTGGCGATGGTCAGAAGGGCCATTCCGGTACGATCATGTCAAGGCTCATTCAAAACACGGTCAGATCGACAACCTCCATCCCGCGATCGGCCAAGCGGTTGGCGAGAATACGCCGATGACACAGGGCAGGGTCGCGCTCGAAGCAGAGAAGGCAAATCGGCTGCTGTTGGGCCATCTCGGCCAGTTCCTCAAAAGCTTCCTGTGCCTGGGGGGTCTTCAGCACTTCGTCGCAATAGACTCGCGTCATCAAGGCAGCGTCGCCGGCACGCGCTGCCTGTCGTCCCTCCTTGGGCGTTCCGAGACGAATGAAGTGCTCGTAGCCGATTCCCTGTCCGGCTAGTGCTTCGCGCAGAGCAGACTTCGAGAAGCCACGCTTGCGTGAGAGAGCAACGGCACGCACATCCGCCAGCGTGGCGATACCGGCGTCCTTCAAGGTTTCGAGGAAGCGATCGGGATGTGCTCCCTCATAACCGATAGTGAAGATGCGAGACTTTGCCATGCGCTCTTACATGGACGGCTGCGGGCGCCCGATCCTCTGGGGCTGCCTGTAAGGTCGAAGGGCATCGGGGATGCGCATGTCTCGCGGCACCTCGAAATCTCTGGCAGCTCCGCGCATCTGATTTGGCGGACGCGGCAGACCGCTTCTGTCGCTGTAGTCGAAGCGCCGTGCCGGTTGAGCATTCTGCCCCGTGAGGGCATTGGCACAGACCACGTCGAGAACGGTCACACCTGCCACGGCACCGAAGGCAAGGGCGACGCGATCATGGTGCGCATGCCGATCACGCAAGGCGTTGCCGAGCGTGGCAAGATCCAGTGCGTCTCCGGCAACCCTTCCCCAGACCCAGGCAGTCGGGTCCCTTTGGGACAGAATGCCGATTCCCGTTGCGACTTCCCGTGCTCCGTAAGCACGGATGAGGCCTTCCTGCCGCTCCACACCGAGCCAGCTCGCCATGCTCTTGGCACCGAAGAGTTCCGCGGCTCCGAGAACAAGACTGAACCAGCCGAGCCCGCGTGCCAAAGTCTCGGCCGAGCCTTGTGAGCGCGTTTTATAAGACTGCATCTGACGGTGGCGAGCCATGGAACACCTCAATGGGGCTTGAGGACGACCTTGATGCAGCCGTCCTTCTTGTCGCGAAACGTCTCGTACATTTGTGGTCCCTCTTCGAGGGCAACCGTATGGGTGATGACGAAGGAAGGATCGATCTGCCCTTCTTGGATCCGCCGCAGCAGATCGTCGGTCCAGCGGTTCACATGAGTCTGGCCGGTACGGATCGTGAGGCCTTTGTTCATGACGGCACCGAACGGGATCTTGTCGAGGAGCCCGCCATAGACGCCCGGCACCGATAGGACGCCGGCGGGACGGCAGACATACATCATCTCACGCAGCACATGCGGACGATCGGTTTCCAGCATCACGGCCTGCTTCGCACGGTCGAGAACGGTGTCGGGATGCTTCATCGAGACATGTGCCTCGAGGCCGACGGCATCGATGCATTTCTCAGGCCCCCTGCCTCTCGTCAGCTCGTTGAGCCGCTCGATGACGCTTTCCTCCTGGAAGTCGATAGGAATAGCGCCACCTGCCTGAGCCATACTCAGGCGCTCCGGAACGCAGTCAATGACGATGACCTGCTTGGCTCCGAGGAGAAGAGCACTGCGGATCGCCATCTGGCCGACCGGGCCGGCGCCCCAGATCGCGACAGTGTCCGTCGGCTCGATATCGCATTGCACGGCCGCCTGCCATCCCGTGGGAAAAATGTCGCTGAGGAATAGGAGCTGCTCGTCTCTGAGGCCGTCAGGAACCTTGATATGTGTCGTATCCGCATATGGCACGCGCAGGTATTCGGCTTGGCCGCCCGGATAGCCGCCCGTGAGATGCGTGTAGCCAAAAAGGCCGGCCGTCGTATGGCCAAAGACCTTGGCTGCAAGATTTGCATTGCGGTTGGTGCGCTCGCAGACGGAGAAGTTTCCGCGACGGCACTGTTCGCACTCGCCGCAGATGATCGTGAACGGGATGACAACCCGATCGCCGACCTTCAGATTCTTGATGGAAGAGCCGATTTCGACGACCTCGCCCATGGTCTCGTGGCCCATGATGTCGCCCTTCTGCATACCGGGCATGAAGTGATCGTAGAGATGCAAGTCCGATCCGCAGATCGCGCAGCTTGTAACCTTGATGATCGCGTCGCGAGGCTCTTCGATCTGCGGATCGAGAACCGTCTCACAGCGGATATCTCCCTTTCCGTACCAGCGCAGCGCTTTCATGCCGATCTCCCATCAACGCAGCGGAAGGCCGGACGGCGCCGACCAGATGACGTTAAGGAAGACTTCCTGAGAGTCCTTGCGTTCCCGGACGTTGCAAAAATTCGCAGCGTAGCGGATCAACTGCGCTCAGAGATGAGCAGGAAGGCCCCGGATCAATTCGGCCAAGGCCGGCTCCAGGACGCGGTATGCAGCATCCTCCACATCGAACCACTGCGCTTCGCGCTGGCCCTTTTCCCGCCAGGACTTGAGCTGCTTCGAAACAGCCAGGGGATAGACATCGACCCGACAAAGATCGAAATGCTCGGTCCGGCGCTTCCAGTATTCGTAGTGTCCGATCGGCGTTTGCCGGATTTCCCCCTTCACGCCGGCCTCTTCGGCGGCCTCCTGCGCGGCAGCCTTGTAAGGCTTCTTCCCCTTCATCGGCCAGCCCTTGGGGATCAGCCAGCGTTTGGTCTCGCGCGAGGTTACAAGCAACACCTCGACCTTTCCGTCCTTGAGGCGGAAGGGAAGTGCCGCAACCTGGCTGAGTTCGCCTTGGGCAAGCTTTACGGAATTCTTCGGCATTCTAGCGTGAGAGAAGTCTCTTGAGGTAAGAATCTAAATCTGATTGATTTGAGCCGGCTAATCAACAACGAAACTGCAAAGCTATGCCATGTCCTTCGAAAAGGACCGGATTCGGCTTTATAACAAGCTTGTGTGAACACCCGACAACAACCCGGGCCAAGTGTTCAAAGGGGGATAAATGCCAGACGACCTGAAGGCGCGCTTCGATGCGGCCTGTGCCATTGCTGCAGATGCCGGAGCCTTGGCACGGCAGCGCTTTCTTGAGAGACCGCGCTCTCAGCTCGCTGACATGAAGGGCCCCCAGGACTTCCTGACGGCAACGGATTCGGAGGTCGAGGATCTGATTCGAAACCGCCTGCTCGCCCTTTTTCCAGGCGACGCGTTCTTTGGAGAGGAAGGGGGCGGCTCCTTCGAGCGGAATGTCTGGGTCGTGGATCCCATCGATGGAACGGCGAATTTCGCCCGGGGCATCCCTCACTTCGCCATCTCCATCGCTTTCGTCCGCGATGGCCGCGTCGAGATAGGAGTTGTGCTCGATGTCATGCATGGCGAGCTCTACACGGCTCGTCGTGGCGCAGGCGCTACCCTGAATGGCAAGCCGATCCGAGTCAGCGGCTTGGCCAACATCAAACAGGCCACCGTGGAGGCCGGATGGTCGTCGCGCCTCCCCACGGAAAGCTACATCGCTCTGGTGGAGCGCCTGAAGCAGCTTGGCGTCAATGTCCGCCGCGCCGGCTCCGGAACCCTCGGCATCACCTATGTGGCCGACGGGCGCATCGATGCCTATTGCGAACTCCATATCAATGCATGGGATGTCCTGGCGGGTCTCCTGATTGTCGAGGAGGCCGGCGGATGGACCAATAATTTCCTCGCTGGAGACGGCCTACGCAAGGGCAATCCTGTCCTGGTGTGCACCCCAGAGCTGGCTGGCGCCGTCTCCGCCGCTGCGGGAATCGCCAAGGAGCCAGCATAAAGGCAGCGTAAAAGCGCCGCTGCTTCTTAGGGAAAGCGGCGCCATCCAGCGGGTCCGTTGGAATATTTTTCGGCGTTCCTGGGGATACGCCGAAAGATTCACTTAAGAGTCTTGACCGGAGAGCCCAATGATTGGAGCTTAGCCGGCCAACGAAAAACAAATCACACTACGTGGGAGGACCTTATGAAATTAACCAAGAACTTTGCAGCGGCCACGATGCTGGCCGGCGTAGCAACCGCTTTCTCCTTCCTGTCCGCCGGAACGGCACAGGCTCAGGGAGCCCTCGTCATGTATTGTGGCGTGCAGGAAGAATGGTGCCGCGCCATGACGACCGCCTTCGAGCGCGAGACGGGCATCAAAGTCGCCATGACACGCAAGAGCTCGGGCGAAATCTATGCCCAGGTCAAAGCGGAAGCTGCGAATCCTCGCGCCGATATCTGGTGGGGTGGTACGGGCGACCCGCATATGCAGGCAGCAGAGGAAGACCTGACCGTCGAGTACAAGTCTCCCAAGAATGAGGAGCTGCAGGACTGGGCCGTTCGCCAGTGGGAGCAGGCCAAGCATCGCACGATCGGCATCTACTCGGGCGCCCTTGGCTTCGGCTACAACACCGAGCTGATCAAATCGAAGGGCGTCGAGCCGAAATGCTGGGCGGATCTCCTCACGCCCAAGCTTAAAGACGAAGTGCAGATGGCCGACCCGAACTCGTCGGGCACGGCCTATACGCTCCTCGCCACGATCATTCAGATCATGGGTGAGGAGAAAGGCTTTGAATACCTCAAAGCCCTGCACAAGAACGTCAATCAGTACACCAAGTCCGGTGCTGCGCCGGCGAAGGCCATGGCGCTCGGCGAGACCACAGTCGGAATCGCGTTCATGCACGATATCGTCACGATGGTCGTGGACAAGGCTCCCATCAAGGTCGTCGCCCCATGCGAGGGCACAGGCTACGAGATCGGCTCCATGTCGATCATCAAGGGCGCCAAGAACATGGACAATGCCAAGAAGTTCTATGACTGGGCTCTGACCCCTGCCGCACAGAAGCTTGGCGCGGAAGCGAAGTCCTATCAGGTGCCGTCCAACAAGAGCACCCCGGTTCCGCCGGAGGCGCCGAAGCTCAACGAGATCAAGCTCATCAACTTCGATTTCGCGAAGTACGGCTCGTCCGAAGAGCGCAAGCGCCTCCTGTCCAAGTGGGACAATGAGGTGAAGAATCTGCCAAAATAGCAGGTTTGAATCACTTGAATCGCAAAGCGAGGCGGCATCCGCCTCGCAGCTTTTTGCAACTGTTGGCAGATTCCGGGCGGAGGCTTCTTCAGCCTTCTTCCGGTCTTGTGCGAGGATGGATATGTCGCGGGCAACCCTCGGCTGGATTGTCCTGGGCTGGATTGGTTATGCCGTCCTGCCTTGGTACGGCTTCGATAGCGCGGTCGCGCCGACACTGAGCGAGTTTGTGCTCGGTGGCTCGGGGCTTGTGCTCGGCATGAAGGGAGCCTGGTGGCTGCTGCCGATTTTCGCGCCGCTCCTCATGCTGCTTCGCCCTGTCATGCGGCCGGAAGGACGCCTCGCGGACTGGCTGACGGCATCCGGGATCCTCGGTCTCGCGCTGATCCTATTGCAGGGCTTCTCCATCGGCCTCAACGGCTGGACCTTCGGTATCCTGAAAGCTCTTTTCGGGGAGCCCGGTCCGCATCAGGCGGGAATGGGCTATGGCGCCGCGCTCACGGCGACCTCTTTCCTGATCCTACTGTGCCACGGTCTCGCGGCCCGGGGCTGGTGCCGCGGCGACGCCTTCGTCACCTCGTCGATCGGCATCGTTATGGCCTTGATCGTCGTCTTCGTGTTCTTTCCCGTTTCCACGATCCTCGCCAGCGCCTTTGGCGACGACAAAGGAAGCTTCGCTCCAATTCTCTTCGTGATGAAATTCACGGATCGTTCGATCTGGGGACTTGATTGCCTCAGCAGCGATCTCCGTTGCGGCGTTGCCTGGAACACTCTCTTTCTCGGCGTCCTCGTCGCCTTCGGTACGACGGCTCTTGGACTTGCCTTCGCCTTGATCGCGACAAGAACGAGCTTCCGCTTCAAAAAACTTCTGCGCGTGATGAGTGTGCTGCCGATCATTACGCCACCCTTCGTAATCGGTCTTGCGCTGATCCTGCTCTTCGGTCGCTCAGGCGCCCTGTCCGCCATTCTCTACGAATGGTTCGGTGTTCCCCGCTCCCGCTGGATCTACGGCCTTCCCGGCGTTTTCATTTCACAGCTTCTGGCTTTCACGCCGATCGCTTTTCTCGTGCTCATCGGCGTCGTCCAGGGCATCAGCCCCACCCTCGAAGAGGCGTCCCAAACCCTTCGCGCAAAGAGCTGGACAACCTTTCTCACGGTAACGCTGCCGCTGATGCGGCCCGGACTTGCCAATGCCTTCCTGCTCGGATTCGTGGAGAGCCTCGCCGACTTCGGCAACCCTCTCGTGCTCGGCGGCAACTATGAGGTACTGTCGACCAAGATCTTCTTCGCCGTCGTCGGTGCACAGCAAGACCAAGGCCGGGCCGCCGTGCTTTCGATCATCCTCCTCGGATTCACGCTCGGCGCCTTCTGGCTCCAGCATGCCTGGCTCGGCAAGAAGGTCTACACTACTGTTACTGGCAAGGGGGATGCGGGCATTCCGCTGCCGCTGCCACGCCGGGTTGCCGTTGCATCCTATCTGGCTGCAATCCCGTGGGCGATCTTCACGGTCGTGATCTATGCCATCATTCTGATTGGCGGATTCGTCCGCTCGATGGGGCGCGACTACACACCGACGCTCGATCACTTCCTGACGGCCTTCCGCGTGGAGAGAGCCGATTGGGGTCTCTATTTCTCCGGCTCCGCCTGGAACTCGTTCTTCGCAACCGTCAAGGTGGCTGCCCTGTCTGCTCCGCTCACCGCTGCCATCGGCCTGCTTACGGCCTATCTTCTGACGCGTCAGCGCTTCTCCGGTCAGCGGGCCTTCGAGTTCGGTACGCTTCTGAGCTTCGCCATTCCCGGCACCGTCGTCGGCGTGTCCTACATCCTGGCCTTCAACGTGCCGCCCATCGAGATCACGGGCACCGGATTTATCCTCGTGATGTGCTTCGTGTTCCGAAACATGCCCGTCGGCGTGCGCTCCGGCATTGCCACGCTCAGCCAGATCGACAAGAGTCTCGACGAAGCCTCCCTCACGCTCGGTGCCCGCTCCTTCACCACGATGCGACGGATCGTCCTTCCGCTCCTGCGGCCTGCGATCGTCGCTTCGCTGGTCTACTCCTTCGTGCGGGCCATGACTGCCGTTAGCGCCGTCATCTTTCTGGTCACCGCCGAGTACAACATGGCGACGACCTACATTGTTGGCCGCGTCGAGGCAGGCGAGTTCGGTCTCGCCATCGCATATTCGACGGTCCTGATCATCGTCATGCTGTTGGCGATAGTCGCTATCCAGTTCGCGGTTGGAGAGCGGCGCCTCGGACGCCGCAGCGCCACCGCCAATGCCGCCCCTCTTGCTGTCCAGGCTGCCCCATGAACCAGATGTCCACCGTATCCTCGCTCGCTCTCGCGGGAGCATCCAAGACATCCAAGAAGGAGGCTGCGTCCGTCGAGTTCCGGAATGTGACCAAGCGCTATGGCCGCGTGGTCGCCGTCGACGACGTGTCGTTCAGCATTGCGGCCGGCGAGCTCGTAACGCTGCTCGGACCGTCCGGCTGCGGCAAGACGACCACCTTGCGCATGATCGCAGGCCTCGAGATGGCGAGCGAAGGGCAGATCCTGATCGGCAATCGCGACGTGACGCATCTCTCCGCCGCCGATCGCGACGTGAGCATGGTGTTTCAATCCTATGCGCTCTTCCCACACATGTCCGTTCTGGAAAACGTGGCCTATGGCCCAACCGTGCAGGGAATCTCGAAGAAGGAAGCCTATGCCATGGCCATGGAGAAGCTCGCTCTCGTCGGGCTTTCCGGCCTCGAGAAGCGGGCACCCTCGGAATTGTCTGGAGGCCAGCAGCAGCGCGTGGCCGTGGCGCGCGCCCTCGTTCTCGAGCCGCAGGTTCTGCTCTTCGACGAGCCGCTCTCGAACCTCGATGCCAAGCTGCGGCGCCGTGTCCGTGAAGATATTCGCGAATTGCAGCAAAGCCTGAATCTGACGGTCGCCTACGTGACGCACGATCAGGAGGAGGCGCTCGCCGTCTCTGATCGGATCATCGTCATGTCGAACGCGCGAATTGCGCAGACCGGCACGCCCCGTGAACTCTACGAGGAGCCTGCCGATCTGTTCGTGGCGGACTTCATCGGCGATGCCAATATTCTCGACGGAGTCGTCCTCGATCAGGAGGGCTCCAAGGCCCGCGTGCGGATCGGCGGAATAACTCTGAACCTTCCTCATCGCGGCGCCAGCGCCGGCCCGGTCAAGCTTGCCGTACGGCCGGATGCCATCGTTCTCAACGAGGATCCCTCGAAAAGCACGGCCGTTTCGGGCGTGGTGAAGAAGGCGTCGTACCTGGGCACCCAGATCGAATACGAAGTGGACAGCCCTGTCGGCAATTTGTTCGTGGTGCAGTATAGCCGCAAGGAACCCATCGCACCCGGCACGCCCGTGTCGATCGACATCATGGAGCACCGAGGGGTCGCACTCATTCCCGGGTCCTGACGGGAACGCCGATGATCGGCATCGAGATTCAGCGTTGCCGTGGCAGCGTTCGATCACCTCTAAATCAGTTTATCCCGATCTCATTTGGCTGTATGCCTGCCGCCCAAAGATCTTACGCTTGGTAAGCTTAGGCATCGGCAAAACGTCGGATTCCATCCCATGCTCAAGGCTCTCATTTTCGACATGGACGGCACCCTCGTTCACAGCGATCCGGTCCACCTCCTCGCTTTTGCAGAGGTTCTGGGGCCCGAAGGCGTCGTGATCGACGATGTTGTGTTCCGCAACTCCATCATCGGACACACCAACGAGTCCATTTTCGCGACTCTGCTGCCGGATCATTCCGTCTCCGAACATGAGGAATTTGCCCGTCGAAAGGAGGCGGCTTTTCGGAGACTTGCGACGGATCTCAAGCCTCTCGACGGTCTGGGAAAGCTTCTGGACTGGGCCGACGAGCGGGACATCCGCATCGCGCTCGTGACCAATGCTCCGATCTTGAATGCCACACACATGCTGGACATCATCGGTGTCACGAAGCGCTTTGCCGTCACCGTCACCATCGAGGACGTCGCGCGAGGCAAGCCTGATCCGCTACCCTATCTCACGGCCCTGGAACGGCTCGGCATTGGAGCCGGCGAGGCCGTCGCGTTCGAGGATTCTCCGTCCGGCATGAAGGCCGCCAAGGGGGCCGGTCTCTATTCCTTCGGCATGCTGACAGGGCTAACGGCCGAGGATATGACGTCCGTCGGCGCGGACTGTACGATCACGGATTTTCACGACCAGGGCCTGTGGGACTTCTTGGAGAAGCGCCTTCACGCCTGAGCCGAGACCTCAAGCTGCATCGGAAGCGTGGCCGGATTCCTCACTCGCCTCCCTGTCGTTCTCGTCGAACCGTCGCCTTGCGTCGAGGATCTGATCGCGGTTATGGATGGCCCATTCTCCAAGAGGCCGCACCGCCCTGAGCAGGGTGCAGCCGAGCTCCGTCAAGCGATATTCGACCCTTGGCGGAATCGTCGGAAAGATTGTGCGATGGACGAGACCGTCCCGCTCTAATCCGCGCAGGGTCAGGGTCAGCATGCGCTGGGAAATGCCGTTGACGATCCGGCGCAGCTCGTTGAAGCGCTTCGGCCCGCTGCCCAGCTGGACCACCAACTGAACGCTCCACTTGTCTCCGACCCGGGACAGAATTTCGGTCACGGTCCGGCAGTCGGCGGGCACATGGATGTGACTCGGTGTCAAGAAAGTGCCTCCTTGCGGTTCAGCGTCAAAGTTACTTAATGAGTGTCGGTTACAAAGCGGAACTTAATATCGATTCCGCACCGATGCAAATGAGGAATATAATGACGTTCAAGCTCCACACAATCATTGGCAGCACCCGTCCCGGCCGCGTCGGTCCGACCGTCGCCAAGTGGTTCAATGCTTTTGCGGCCGAACATGGCAAGTTCGAGCCGGTTCTGGTGGATCTCGCGGATTTTCACCTGCCGGTCTTCGACGAGCCCGAACATCCGATGAAACAGAGCTATAAGAACGCTCACACCAAGGCCTGGGCCGAGAGTGTGGGCTCCGCCGATGCCTTCGTCTTCGTCACGCCCGAGTACAACTACGGCCCGCCCCCGGCCCTCGTGAATGCCTTTCACTACCTCTCCCTGGAGTGGAACTATGCTCCTGCCGGTTTCGTCAGCTATGGCGGTATTTCGGGCGGCCTGCGGGCAGTTCAGGCCGAAAAGCAGATCGTGACCACGCTCAAGATGATGCCGATCCCCGAGGGCGTTCCCATGCCCATGGTGTTTTCGAACATCGACGCAAACGGCACTCTGAATCCCCCCGACATCTACAAGACCTCTGCGGCCACCATGCTCGACGAGCTCTACAGGTGGACCGAAGCACTCCAGCCCCTGCGGGCGCAACGCAAAGTCTCTGCGACCGCCAAAGCCGCATAGTTCGTGCGAATAGAAAAGCGGCGGAGCCAAGCTCCGCCGCTTTCACATGACGTAAGCGATATCTTAAACGACGCCTGCCAGCGCATTCTCGTAGAGCTTGCGCGCACTCTCCTTGGTGATCGGCACTGGGTTGCCACCAGCCGTCGGATCCTCCGGGGCCATGGCGGACATCTCCTCGAAACGGGCAGCGTCGATCTTCAAGCCGTCCAGGGTATGTGGAACGCCAAGGTCCTTGCGCAGCTGTAAGACCCAGTCGAGGAACGTCTGGAAGCTTGGCTTCAGGCCGATATAGGCGGCAAGCCGCTCGATCTTCGTCTCGATGGCTGCCCGGTTGTAGACCAGCACATAAGGCATGAAGACCGCATTGGTGAGTCCGTGATGCGTGTCGTAGAGCGCTCCGGCCGGATGCGAAAGCGCATGAATGGCTCCCAGTCCCTTCTGGAAGGCCGTCGCGCCCATGGCAGCGGCTGACATCATGTTGGCACGCGCCTCAATGTCCTTGCCGTCCTTGTAGGCGCGTGGCAGGTATTCTTTCACGAGACGGATACCCTCAACTGCAATGCCGTCCGCCATCGGGTGATAGCCCGGCGCGCAATAGGCTTCGATGCAGTGAGCGAGTGCATCGAGACCGGTTCCTGCGGTGATATGGGGCGGCATACCAACCGTGAGTTCCGGATCGCAGATCGTGATCTTCGGCATCATCAAGGGATGGAAGATCACCTTCTTGGTATGTGTCGCCTCCTGCGTAATGACGCCTGCGCGGCCGACCTCGGAGCCGGTGCCGGCCGTGGTCGGAACGGCGATGATCGGCGCGATGCCTTTCGGATCCGCACGCGTCCACCAATCGCCGATATCCTCGAAATCCCACATGGGGCGCGTCTGCCCCTTCATGAAAGCAATCACCTTGCCGGCATCGAGCGCCGAGCCGCCGCCGAAGGCGACGACACCATCGTGCCCACCCGCCTTCAGGGCTTCCAGCCCCTTATAGACATTGGTCTCCACCGGGTTCGGCTTGATGTCGGAAAAGATCGCGGCCTTGAGGCCCGCGGCCTTCAGAGCTTCCAAGGCATTCTTCGTCATCGGCTGCGTTGCCAGGAACGGATCGGTGACGATCAGCGGCGCGGTCATTCCGACCGACTTGCAGGCCTCGGCCAGTTCGGAAATGCGGCCGGCGCCGAAGCGGATTGCAGTCGGATAGTTCCAGTTGGAGCGGGGTGATGCGGTCATGGCCATCGAACTCAGAGCTGACGAAGGTGGAAGGATTTCGGACGGGTGAGCGACTCGTAAGCAAGCCTGGAGAGGCTTGCGCCGCGGCCTGTCTCCTTCACGCCCGTCCAGGCGAGTGCCGGATCGAGATAGTCGCAGCGGTTCATGAACACGGTGCCGGTCTCGAGCCTGTCGCCGATCGACTCCGCCGCGTCGACATCGGAGGTCCAGATCGCAGCGGAAAGGCCATAGGGCGAGTCGTTCATGAGATGGATCGCCTCCTCGTCGCCCTTGACCTTCATGATGCCGACCGTGGGGCCGAAACTCTCCTCGCGCATGACGCTCATGGAGTGATCCACATGGGTCAGCACCTGCGGAGCGAGATAGGCGGTATTTCCGACATCCGCAGTAAAACGTTTGCCGTCGATATGCGCCCTGGCCCCCTTTGCCACCGCCTCCGCATTCTGCTGGCGCACCACATCGGCAAACCGCTTGTGCGCCATGGGTCCGAGCGTCGTCGTCTCATCGAGCGGATTGCCAAGCACGTACTTGTTCACGAGATCGACGGCGCCTTCCACGAAGCGGGCGTAATGCTTCTCGTGAACGTAGATCCGTTCGATGCCGCAGCAGCACTGGCCGGAATTGAAGAAAGCGCCGTCGACCAGATTCTCGATCGCATGCGCGATATCCGCATCCTCGCGCACATAGGCCGGATCCTTGCCGCCGAGTTCAAGGCCCAACGACGTGAACGATCCTGCCGCCCCGCGCTCGATGGCGCGGCCGCCGGAGACCGAGCCGGTAAAGTTGCAATGATCGACGAGACCGCTCCCGAGAATGCGGCTTGTCTGCTCGTGGCTGAGATGAAGATTCTGGAACAGGCCCTTCGGCAGGCCAGCGCGATCGGCCGCCATCTGAAAACGCTCGCCCGCCAGCACCGTCTGGGAGGCGTGCTTGAGCAGAACGGCATTGCCGGCCATCAAGGCCGGGGCGATGGTGTTGATGGCCGTGAGATAGGGATAGTTCCACGGTGCAATGACCAGCACGAGGCCGACGGGCTCGCGTTTGATCATGCGACGGAAGCCCGGCTTCTCGTCGTCGGCCGGAATGGCCTTCATGCTATCCTCGGCGATCCGCACCATGTGGCGCGCCCGCTCTTCGACCCCTCGGAACTCCCCGCCGAAGCGGACCGGGCGGCCCATCTGCTGAGCGAGCTCCGGCACGACCTCCTGATTCATGGCCACGAGCGCGTCGAGCAGCGCAAGGACCTTTGCGGCACGCTCCTTCACAGGCACGTGACGCCAAGCCTTCTGCGCCTCACGGGCCGAGGTGACGGCAGCGTCGATCGCCGCATCGGACATGATGGGACGGCGCACGAGTTCGCGCCCGTCGATGGGAGAAATGCAAACGATATCGGTGTCGGCCATGATCTTACTTTTAGATGATTTCGAAATATCGGGCGAGTTGCCAGTCGGTAATGGCCTTTCTAGCTTCCCGCTCCTCCCATTCGCGCGTTGCCGCATAATGGTCAACAAATGTGTCGCCGAAAAGCTGGCGGGCAGGCTTGGAAGCCTTCAGACGCTCGGCAGCTTCGCCGAGAGAGCGGGGCAGAGCGCGCTTCTTGGGATGTTTCACCTCATAGGCGTTGCCCTGGATCGGATCGCCCGGCTCGACCTTGTTCTCGATCCCCCACAAGCCGGAGCCGATGGCGGCAGCGAGCGCGATATAGGGATTGATATCGGCAGCGGCGACCCGGTACTCCACCCGCTGCGACTTCTCGGATCCTGGAATGACACGCAAAGCCGTCGTGCGATTTTCAACTCCCCACGCCGCGTCGGTCGGCGCCCAGAAGCCGGGGATCAGGCGCGTGTAGCTGTTCACCGTGCATGACACCATGGCCAGGATCTCCGGCATCAGCTGCTGCTGCCCGCCGACGAACCAGCGCATCGTGTCCGACATGTTGTGCGGCTTTGCCGCATCGTAGAAAGCGCCCTTGCCCGATTTGAGATCACGCAACGACGCGTGGAGATGACCGGATTGTCCCGGCCAGTCCCGCGACCACTTGGCCATGAATGTCGCCATCCAGCCGCGCCGCTGCGCCAGGATCTTGGTGAAGGTCTTGAACAGGGCGGCCTTGTCAGCGGCACGCAGCGCATCATCGACGCGGATCGCCGCCTCGAGAACGCCAGGCCCAGTCTCCGTGTGCAGACCTTCGATCTCGAAATCCATCTTGGCCGCCATGTCGAGAAGATCATGGTAGAAATCGGCATGAACGCCGGAGCGCAGCACGGAATAACCGAAGAAACCCGGCGTGATGTTCCTCAGATCGCGGTAGTTTTTTTCTCGGATCGAATGAGGCGTCTCCTCGAAGAGGAAGAACTCGAATTCGGCTGCGGCCGAGACGGCGAAGCCCATATCCTTCGCCCGATCGAGCACACGCCGCAGAACGCCGCGCGGACAGGCCGCCTCTGCATAGCCCTCGAACTCGGCAAGGAAGAACGGCAAATCGTTCTCGAAGGGAATGAGTCGCATCGTGTCCGGCAGGATCCGTGCCGTCGCGTCCGGATATGCCGTGTGCCATCCGGTAAGAGTGGTGTTGTCATAAAGCTGGTCGTTCGAATCCCAACCGAGCACCACGTCACAGAAACCGAAGCCCTTCTCGAGAGCGGACTCGAACTTGTCTCGGGCCATGTATTTCCCGCGCATGACGCCATCGACATCCACGAGACCGATCTTCACGAATGGAAGATCGCGGCCGCGTACATAAGCGGCGGCATCGGCGGCGGTTCTGATCCGGGGAGTTTCCAGACGGGGTGTTGGGGCGTTCATGCCAAGTCCCTGACAAGAGGAAGGAAGGAGGGAGCGCACGGATGCGCTCCCCGAAGGATCAATGTGTCTTGTAGTCGTTCTCGCCCTTGGTCATGGCGAACTCCTCCTCCGGCGAGAGGATGAGCTTATGACGTCCGTGAATGAGGAAATAGGCCATCATCACGGCATAATAGATCGCGACACCCAGGACACCTTTCTGGAACACGGGATCCGTGAACTGGAAATAGAGCGTGATGGCTGCGATGATCATGCAGACGGCGGCGCCCACAATCCCGAAGGGGCTGTTGTAGGGCCGATGGATGTTCGGAAACTTCCTCTTGAGCGTGATGTACGACATGCCCTGCATGAAGTAGGCGAGCATCGCACCAGCCACCGCCATGTTGAGCAGCGTTCCACCGATGACATTGGCTCCGGCCTCCGCTCCCACGGAAAACCAGATGATCAGCATCACCAGGAGACCTATAAGAGCGCCCGCGATCAGAGCCACATGCGGGGTCTTGCGGCTTCCATGCGTCACCGACAGGAAGCTCGGGAAGTAGCCCGCGCGCGACAGGGAATAGATCTGCCGCCCAAAGGCGAAGATGATCGTATGGAACGAAGCGATCAGGCCGATCACCGCGAGTGTCGCCAGGATCTTCGCAATGTCGGTTCCGAAGAGCGTGCGGAACCCGTCGAGCAAAGGCTCCCCGGACTTCGCAAGTCCGGCGGCACCGGGCGCGATGCTCGTGTTCAGGAAGGTCACGAGAAATGCGGAGACGATGAGTGTCAGGATGCCCGCGATAATGCCCTTCGGCATGTCTCGCTGCGGATCATGCGACTCTTCCGCCGCCAATGGCAATTGCTCGATGGCGAGGAAGAGCCAGACCGCGAAGGGAAGCGCAGCAAAGATGCCGCCGATACCGTTCGGCAGGAAGGGTCCGTTGCCGTTCGGCAGCTCCGCGCCGTCCGCGCCGAGGTTCAGCGCCCAGCGCGAGAAGTCGAGCTGACCGGAGAACAGAACGGACAGATAGAAGGCGACCAGCACCGCAAGTGCGAGCAATGTCACCGTAACCGTCACCTTGAACGACAGCTCGACACCGACGATGTTGAGCCCGACGAAGAGGGCATAGGAGAGCATCCAGTAGATCGGCTGGAATTCCGGCGACGTTCCAAAGATCGCAGACAGATACGAGCCGATGAAGAACACGATCACGGCCGGCGTCAGAACGAACTCGATGTTCTCGGCAATGCCTGTGATATAGCCCGCCCAAGGCCCCATGGAGGTTCGGGCGAACGAATAGGCACCACCCGTGTGCGGCAGGGCCGGAGACATCTCAGCCAGGGAGAAGGTCAGGCCGAGATACATGATGGCGATGATGATGGTGGCGAAGAACATCGAGCCGAAGCCCTGTCCCAAGCCGAGATTCCAGCCCGAGTAATGGCCGGAAATCACCGCCCCGACGCCGAGCGCCCAAAGCGACCAGACGCGTGCATAACGCTTGAGGCGACGGGCCTCGAAATAACTCTCGTCTACTGTTGTATAGGTAATGCCGGCTGACGCTTGCGTTCCGGCTGGAGCCTGGGCCCCCGTACTCCCTTGTCCGACTGACATAGACTCTTCCTCCAAGAATAAGTCTGCCCTCTGAGCCACGGCACACCTCGCGCCATGGCCGTCGTCAGAGCCGCTGCACGCCCTCCCTCATCAAAGGTGCAAGACGGCTTGCCCACGACGCCTGTCCGTCTTGTGTGCGGATCAGGTCGTTGCGGATTTCGATCATGAGAGACGCTAGTCCCCGTCTCTCGGCATGGCGCTCGAGCGTATGGAACACGCGATCGGCAGGGCTGTATGGCTCGTTCATGCCGACATTGAGCGCGGCATCCCGCCGGAGGCCCGACGCTACCCTGCGCGCCAGACGCTCGTCCTTGTCGAAGATGAGACCGATCTGCCAGGGACGCGGCACGCCGCGGTAGATTGGCGTAAAGGAATGGACGGAAACGACCGTCGTCACGTGCCCGGCGGCCTTGCGCGCCTCCACATAGTCGTCGACCGCGCGATGAAAGGCGTCGTAGACCTCCGCGACGCGCCGGGCGCGCTCATCCGGCGAGAGATCTGCATTTCCTGGGATGGTTGTAGCCTCGCTCAACGCCGTGATGGAATCCGGCGCCGATGGGTCGCGGTTAAGGTCGAGAACCAGTCGGGACACGGTCGCGTGGATCAGCGGCGCATCGAGATCGCGTGACAGGAGCCGTGCCACGCCCAAGGCCCCAGGGTCCCAGGCGATGTGGCTCTCCCGCTCCGCCTGGCCGAGATCCAGCGTTCCATACCGCTCCGGCAAATGATTGGATGCATGCTCGCAGATCAAAAGAATCGGAGACCGCCCCTGGCGATTCTCCAGGCAGGCAACCGGCTCGGCCGCGGATCCTCCGCGCTCTCCCTCGGTCGCCGTCCGCCTCGCATGCACCATGCAACCCTCCGCTTATCCGTTCGGAAGAGGAAATCCTGTTTGAACGTGCGATACGTTCCCACTTGTTGTTGTCGTTTTGAAATTTTTGGTACAGCTTTCGGAAGCCGTCAAGAACGGAGCTGTGGACACTCCGCACATGCGCAACGAAAGTACAATACATTCCCAAACGTCATCTACGCTGGCGGATCGCATCCGTCACGAGATGGAGACTTTCACGACGAGTGAGAAGCGTGCGGCGCATGTGCTCCTAAGCCACTACCCCTTCGCCGGGCTCGAGACGGTTGCGGAATTCGCGGCGCGGGCCGGCATCTCGGCGCCCTCGGTCCTGCGCTTCGTCACGCGCCTGGGCTTTAGTGGCTTCCCGGAGTTCCAGAAGCACCTGCGGGAAGAGCTAGAGGCCCGCCTTCTGTCGCCGCTCGCCAAGGCGAGCCCCATTGGAGCGGGTCAAGCGGCCCCTGCCCTCGCTTCCTTCACGGATGCGGTGATCGGCAACCTGAACGCGACACTTGAGAACATCGCGCCTGCGGAATTCGAAGCGGTGGTCGCGCTCTTGAGCGACCCGCGCCGGCATATCCATTTCACGGGCGGCCGGTTCACCGGGGCGCTAGCCCGTTATGCGGAAAGTCATTTCCGGATCGTGCGCAGCCAGGTGGATTACATCGACGGGCAGCCCGCCCTGTGGCGCGACCGGATGATCGAGATCGGGCGCAAGGACGTGCTCGTCGTCTTCGATATCCGGCGCTATCAGGAGGATGTCATCGCCTTGAGCGAGACGGCGGCGAAGCAAGGCGCGACCGTCGTCCTGCTGACCGATCCATGGCTGTCCCCGATCGCCCGCGTCGCCCGCCATGTGCTGCCGGCCCATATATCCGCACCCTCCAACTGGGATTCTTCCATTGGCCTCATGTTGATCGCGGAAGCGCTCGTCGGGGCAGTCACGCGGCGATTGTGGGACACGGCCAGACTACGGATGGAAGCGGTCGAGAAGCTGCGTAAAGACGCTTAGAAGCTCTCTTTCAGCCAACCTTCGGCGGATCGCTTTTCTGCAACCAGGTGACGACGAAGGGCACCACAAGCCCGATGCCGATGAACCGGACCAGATGGTGAATCCCGACATAGATCGGGTCGAGCCCGAGCACGAGAGCCAGCACGGTCATCGCCTCCAGCCCGCCCGGTGCAAAGGCGACAAGCCCGTTGGCGAAGCTCACGCCGGCGAGCCACGCCGCAAGACCAGCGAAGGCGGTCGCGACCATCATGCCGATGGCAAAAGAGCCGATGGCGGCAATGAGTGTCGTGCGGATCGTGGAGCGGCGGATATCGCGAAAGCGCTCGGCAATGAACATGCCGATCAACACCAGCCCCCCTGTGGTGATCACCGGCGGAATGACACCTGTCACCCGCTCCGAACCATGGCTGATGGTACTCACGAGCATCGCGCCGAGCAGAATGGGCGCGGCAACTTTCAGCTGCTTGAGGATCGTGCCGAACACAAGGCCACCAATCAGGATGAAAGCCATCCCGGCCGGGCTTTGAATCGGCATCCCCTGTCCGATCAGTGCAGCCGACGCGCCGCCGCCACTGAACACCACGGCGCTGGGGAGGAGAGCGATCAGCACGAAGAGCCGCAGGTTCTGAACGATCGCGATGGGGGCAACCGAGGCGTTTCGATCGATGGCGATCGCCAGAACCGTCGAGAGAGCTCCAGGCACGGATGCCAGCACCGCATCGTCCCGACGCCAGCCCGAGATGCGGGTGAGCCAGAGCGCCGACGTACCCGAAATGGCCATGACGGCAATGACGAGAAGGATCAGGCTCGACGGATACCGGCCCATGGCGGCGATCGCTTCAGGCGTGACCGCGGCTCCCATGGAGGCGCCGGAAATCAGCATCGCCGCATCCACCAGATGGCGCGGCATCGGCAGCGCACGTCCGGCCCATCCCCACAAGACGATCGCCAGCGCCGATCCGGACAGCCATGCGGCTGGAACCCCGAGCACGTCGAGGATCAATCCACCGAGGCCGGCAATCAGGATCTGAACGAGATGGGCAAGGACGATGCGCATGAGAGAGGATCGGGCCGGAACGGCCGTCCCGGCTCAATGAATGTAGATGACGCCCACGTCAAATACCGAACGCGCAAGCTTGGCATGCACGCGCCGGTTCAGCCGACAACCCGTGGGAGAGCTTCGCCGATGCGGCGCACCGCCTCTTCGAGATCGGAGGCCTTGCGCGCATAGCAAAGGCGCAGATATCCCTCCCCCGCCTCGCCGAAGGCCGAACCGGGAGCAAGGCCCACATTCGCCTCCTCGATCAATCCCATGGCGATCTCCTTGGAGGTCTTCTGGCTCTTGATCTTGAGGAAGGCATAGAAGGCGCCGCTGGGGGGTGGCAATTCAACGAAATCTGTCTGCGACAGGCGTCCGACGATCTCGCGACCCGTTCGAGCCCGGTCGATCTGATGGGCGACGAACTCCTCGCCCTGTTCCAACGCCGCGACGCCACCGCGCTGGATGAAAACCGGCGTGCCGGAACTCTGGTACTGAACGAGGTTCTCAATGACTTGGCCGAGCGCAGGCGGCGCTTCGAGCCAGCCGAGCCGCCATCCGGTCATTGCCCAGTTCTTGGAGAAGGTCTGAACGAAGAGGATGCGGTCCTCCGATGCCATGACATCCCGGAACGAAGGCGCTCTTCCCTCTACCTGCAGGGCCGGATCGTAGACGAAACGGCCATAGATCTCGTCCGCGATGATCCAGAGGCCATGGCGGCGTGCGAGATCCAGCAATGCCCTCAGGTCGGAGAATGTGGCGGTCCACCCCGTCGGGTTGGCGGGGGAGTTGATGAGGAGCGCGCGGGTGCGGGGCGTCACCGCCTTCTCGAGACGATCGAAATCCAGGTTCCAGCCGTTCTGCCCGAACACCATCGGCACTGCGACCGGCTGGGCACCGGCCACGGTGATCGCGCCCGCGAAGTTCGGCCAGGCAGGCGTGGAGATGAGTACCTCGTCACCCGGGCCTGAGACCATCCGCATGGCGACCTGCATGGCTGGCATACCGCCGGACGTCACGAAAAAGCGCTCCGGATCGACCGGCTGCCCATAGATCCGCTCGTGATAGCGCGACAGAGTCTGCCGCAACTCGGGAATCCCGCGTTGGTAGGTATAGAAGGTTTCACCTGCTGCGAGGGATCGGGTCGCGGCATCGCAGATGAAGGGGGGGGTCGGCAAA
Source organism: Microvirga puerhi (assembly GCF_020089865.1). GTDB lineage: Bacteria > Pseudomonadota > Alphaproteobacteria > Rhizobiales > Beijerinckiaceae > Microvirga > Microvirga puerhi. Next base: position 52,146 of record NZ_JAIRBM010000020.1, on the reverse strand, counting down.
TCCCCCTCCCCGACCCAGAGGGGGATCAGGCCCTCCCGGTTACGACCGTAGTTGAACACGTCGACGATGCCGCTCGTCGGTGCCTGCTCGGCCTCCGGGCGAAGGGCGAAGAACGGCGGCATGGCGGCGGACGCATTCATGGTGGGCTCCCTGGCAGGCGGACAGGCATGGCTTGTCCGCCCCGTGATGGCAAGCGTCAATGCCGTTCCATCACAAGAAGCCACGGATGCGATCGAAAGGCTTGATGAATCAGACCGACCGTCGATCCCGGAGGAGATCGCGGATCTCGCCCAGAAGCTTCACGTCGGCGGGAATTTCCGGGGCCTTCTTGGCTTCCTCGGCCTTGGCATCGGCCTTGCGCCGCATTTGATTGATGCCCTTCACGACGAGGAACAGGATGAAGGCGATGATCGCGAAATTGATCGCGACGGTGATGAAATTGCCCCAGGCCAGAACGGCTCCCTGGGCCTTCGCCTGCGCCAGCGAGGTCGCCGTGACGTTCTTGGACAGCGGAACGAAGTAGTTCGAGAAGTCGAGGCCGCCGGAGATCGCTCCGATGATCGGCATGAAAATATCCCCGACGAGGGATTCCACGATCCGTCCGAAGGCAGCACCGATGATGACGCCGATGGCCAGATCGACCACGTTGCCGCGTAACGCAAACTGTTTGAATTCCTGCCACATGATCCCAGACCTCCAACGACACCGAGGATAAGCTGAAGCTGGAGGCCTGGGAATATCTATCAAGGCTTGGCAAGGGCAAGCAGGCCCTGAAGGTCCAGGCGCCGTGTCACCATCTGGAGTGTTCCATCCGGCGCTCTCGGCCACTGCTCTTCCGGACGATCCCAGTAGAGTTCGACGCCGTTGCCGTCGGGATCGCGCAGGTAGAGCGCCTCGCTGACCCCGTGATCGCTCGCGCCGTCAAGCATGATGCCGGCCTCGACGAGCCGGCGGAGCGCATCCGCCAGCGCCTCACGGGTCGGGTAGAGGATCGCCACGTGATAAAGGCCCGTGGTGCCGGGAGGCGGCGGAGAACCGCCGGCACTTTCCCAGGTATTAAGGCCGATATGGTGGTGATAGCCCCCGGCCGAGAGGAATGCGGCCTGGCTGCCGTAGCGCTGCGTCAGCTCGAAGCCGAGAACATCCCGGTAGAATCCGAGGGCGCGATCGAGATCGGCCACTTTCAGGTGGACATGTCCGATCCGCGTACCCGGATGCACCGGCTGCGTGGCCGAAGATTCGGCCGGAGGAAGAGGTTTAACAGGTGAAGTCATGGTTCGTGCCTCATGCCGAACGGGCGGCGAGCCTACCGGACGTGCTCGCCGGCGTGGACTTGAGCGCCAGAGCCCCGTCGCCCACGAGGGCTTGCGCCAGAAGACCGACGATCCAGAGCGCCAGGAATTCCCATCCACCCTTCGGATTGGTGAAGAAGAAACCGGCTGGCCCATGCACCGTGAAGATCGCGCCGAGCAGGATCGGGATCAAGACGATCGCGGCGATGCGTGCGTAAAATCCGAGGATCAGCGCCACGCCACCGGCCACTTCGATCAGGATCGTCAGATAGGCGAGAGCTGGTGGCAGACCGAGGCTGCCGAAGAATTGCGCGGTGCCGGCCGGGGTGAAGACGAAGATCTTCAGGCCGGCATGGGCTAGAAACAGAATTCCCAGCGCAACGCGCAGAACCAGAGCGGCGTAGGGAGCAGTGCGGGTATCGATCATCACGATCTCCAGAATTGAACTGCTTCCCATATGGCCTCAAACCAAGAATACGATAATATTCGGCATGGAATATCAGCTCACACCAGGGGAGTGAGGTCGTGCTTGACCGCGTTACCAGCATGCAGGTTTTTCAGCGCGTCGCGATGCTCGGCAGCTTTTCCGCTGCGGCGCGGGCCCTGGATCTTTCGCAAACCATGGTGACGAAGCATGTGGCAGCGCTTGAGGCCCGGCTTGGGATCAAGTTGCTGCACCGCTCCACTCGAAAGCTCGTCCTGACCGAAGGGGGGCGCAACTATCTCGCATCGGTCGAGCGCATTTTAAGTGAAATCGAAGAGGCCGAGGCGTCAGCCGGTCTCGACCGGATCGAGCCGAGGGGCATTTTGCGCCTCAATGTGCCGGTGACCTTCGGCTTTCGCGAGATCGCCCCCGCCCTTGCGGAGTTCAGCCGCCTCTACCCCTCGGTCCATGTCGATCTAGGTCTTGCCGACCGTTATGTGGAGCTGATCGAGGAAGGATGGGACCTGGCCATCCGGATCGGACGATTGAAGGACTCGCGCCTCGTCGCCCGGAGATTGGCTCCCTGCAGGATCGTCGTCTGCGCCGCGCCCTCATATCTTGCGGAGCACGGCACCCCGCAGACGTTGGCGGATCTCTCACGGCACAATTGCCTCGGCTACACTCTCTCGACGACCGTCAGCCCGGATCGATGGGTGTTCGGTCGCGATGCGGATATGGTTGTCCCGGTTAAAGGCAACCTGCGTGCCAACAACGGCGACGCCCTGCTCGCGGCCGCGATCGCCGGCCAGGGCATCATCTACCAGCCGACCTTCCTCGTGGGCGACAGCCTTCGCAGCGGTGCGCTCGTCCCCATTCTCGAAGAGACGCCGACCTACGAGTTGGCGGTTCATGCGGTCATGCCGTCCGGACGGCAGGCGCCTGCCAAGGTCCGTGCCATCGTCGAGTTCCTCGCCGACCGTTTTGCACCGGAGCCGCATTGGGATCGCGACCTTTAAGGCCATTTCTCGCGACCATACCGGCGGTGGCAATCCTTGAGCCGACAGGGTAAATCTCGTTCCGGCTCTCGCGAGGATCCCTGCCATGATCGCCAGCTGGGCGGTAATTCTATCGGCCCTGGTCTATCTCTGCCTTCTCTTTGCTGTCGCCTATTGGGGCGACAACGGCGGCAGACGCATCATTCAGGGGCGCGCGCGATCGACCATCGCTGCCTTGTCATTGGGCGTCTATTGCACATCATGGACGTTCTTCGGCTCGGTGGGGCTTGCGAGCCATTCGGGTCTTGACTTTCTGACGATCTATATCGGCCCGATCCTCGTCATCGGCATCGGTCATCTTCTCGTGTCGCGGGTCGTGCGTATCGCGAAGACGCAGAACATCTCCTCGATCGCCGATTTCGTCGCCGCCCGTTACGGCAAAAGCGAGCGAGTGGCCGCGCTCGTCAGCCTGATCGCCCTCGTCGGTTCGATTCCCTACATCGCGCTGCAATTGAAGGCCGTCTCCTCGTCGCTCGACGTATTACTCAAAGCAGCAACCGGTTTTACGCCCCAGAGCGTGCCCATCTTCGGCGACCTCGCCCTGGCGGTTGCCCTCGTGCTTGCCGGGTTTGCCGTCGCCTTTGGAACCCGCCACACCGACGCCACCGAGCACCAGGACGGGCTCATGATGGCGATTTCCCTGGAATCCGTGGTGAAGCTCGCCGCCTTCCTCGTGGTCGGCACCTATGTCACCTTCTTCCTGTTCGGCGGTTACGATGCCATCATCGACAAGCTGCATGCCCAAGGCATCAGCGCGAGCCTGCTCGAACGCACGTCCGGCTTCGGCAGCTACATTACCCTGATCCTGCTCTCGAGCTGTGCCGCTCTCCTCCTGCCGCGCCAGTTTCATATGACGGTCGTGGAGAACCGCGCCATCGAGGACGTGAAGCGGGCCGCGTGGCTCTTTCCCGTCTATCTGATCGCCATCAACATCTTCGTCATTCCCATCGCGCTCGCCGGCCTCGCGCTGTTTCCCGAGGGGACGGTCGACCGGGACATGACCGTTCTGGCGCTGCCGCTCTTCGACGGTGCGGGAAAGACGGCGATCGTCGCGTTCCTCGGCGGCTTCTCGGCCGCGACCGCCATGGTCATCGTGGATTCCGTAGCGGTCGCCGTGATGATCTCGAACCATCTCATCATGCCCATCGTGCTGCGCCGACGCGCTTTTGCGGGCGTCGATCTCGGCGGGTTCGTGCTCGGGATGCGGCGCATCTCGATCGTCGTCGTCATTCTTCTCGCCTATTTCTATTACCGCGCGTCCGGCGAGGCCGCTCTTGCGGCAATCGGCCTTTTGTCCTTCGCAGCCATCGCGCAGATCGCACCAGCGTTCCTCGGCGGCCTGATCTGGTCGCGGGGGACGGCGCTAGGCGCGAGCGTGGGCCTCACCGTGGGCTTCATCACCTGGGCTTACACGCTGCTACTCCCGAGCCTCGTCTGGGACGGCGTCTTCTGGTCGGACGTCGTGGTGACGGGTCCCTTCGGCATCCTGGCTCTCAAGCCGACGGCCCTGTTCGGAGTGGATCTGCCGCAACTGACTCATGGGGTCGTCTGGAGCCTGACCCTCAACATCATCACCTATATCGGGTTCTCCCTGTGGCGGCCCGTGACGGCGCTGGAGCGCATCCAGGCCCACGTCTTCGTCGGCGAGTCCGATACGTCCGCAACCCCGAGCTTCCGTCTGTTCCGGCCGAGCGTGACTATCGAGGAATTGCGCGCGACGGTCGCCCGCTACCTCGGCGACGAGCGCACGAGCCGCTCCTTCGAAGGTTTCGCCCATAGCCGCGGTCAGGTCCTAGACCTGCGGGCCGAGGCGGATATCCATCTTCTGCGCTATGCCGAGCATCTTCTGGCATCCGCCATCGGAACCGCCTCGTCACGTCTTGCGCTCTCCCTCGTCCTGCGCCGGCGGACCGTGTCGACCAAGGCGGCCCTCAAACTTCTCGACGATGCCTCAGCGGCGATCCAGCACAGCCGCGACCTGCTTCAGCATGCCATCAACTACGCAAGGCAGGGCATCACGGTTCTCGACCGGGACCTGAGGCTCCTTGCATGGAACCAGGCTTTCGTCGATCTCTACGACCTTCCGCCCAATCTGGTGCGTATCGGCGTCGGTATGGACAGCATCATCCGGTTCAATGCCGAACGCGGATCGTATGGCCCCGGTACGTTCGACGACCTCGTCGAGTCCCGAATCCACTCCTTCCTGCACGATCTGGAGCCTGTCCGCCTCAAGCTGTATCCTTCCGGCAAAGTGATCGAGATCCGCTCGAACCCCCTGCCGGATGGCGGTCTCGTGACGACCTATACGGATGTCACCGAGACGGTGGCGTCGGAAGAGGAAAGCCGCCGCGCCAACGAGACATTGGAGCAGCGCGTCCAGGAACGCACAGAAGAGCTGACGCGTCTCAACGAAGCCTTGACCCAAGCCAAGGCAGAGGCCGACGAGGCGAATATCTCGAAGACCCGCTTCCTCGCCGCGGCCTCTCACGACATCCTTCAGCCCCTCAACGCGGCACGCCTCTATGCGACCTCTCTCGTCGAGCGCGATCGGGAAGCCGGCGATGTGACGCTGGCCGAAAACATCGACGCATCTCTCGATGCCGTCGAAGAGATCCTGACCGCCCTCCTCGACATTTCACGCCTCGATACCGGCGCGATGAAACCGCAATGGTCAAGCTTCCGGATCGACGAGCTGATCCGACAGCTCCAGCGCGAGTTCGATCCCATCGCCCGGGAGAAGGGCCTTACGCTCACCTTTGTCCAATCGACCCTCACCGTGCGCTCCGATCGGCGTCTTCTGCGTCGATTGCTGCAGAACCTCATTTCGAACGCGATCAAATATACGCCCGGCGGCCGCGTCTTGGTGGGCGCGCGTCGACGCGGCACGCATCTGATCCTGGAAGTCCTGGACACCGGCCTTGGCATTCCGCCTTCGAAGCAGCGCATCGTGTTCCGCGAATTCCAGCGACTCGATCAGGGCGCCAAGGTTGCAAGGGGCTTAGGGCTCGGGCTTTCCATCGTCGAGCGCATCGCGCGCGTGCTCTCCCATCCCATCACCTTGAAATCCGAGGCCGGACGCGGTTCGGTCTTCCGGGTGGAGGTTCCCGTAGTTGCCGCACTGCCGGCATCACGCACCGCTCCGGAAGTGCCTCCGGCGGCCGTGACGGCCCTCTCGGGCCTGTGCGTTCTCGTAATCGACAACGAGCCGGCCATTCTCGAGGGCATGCGCCTCCTGCTGACGAACTGGGGTTGCGACGTCCGGACCGCATCGGATCTCGACGGGGCCCAGAATGTCATCAAAGCGCATCGCGCGAATCCGGACGTCATCATCGCGGACTATCATCTGGATGAAGGCGATGGCCTCGACCTGATCAAGACCTTGCGCTGGAAGACGCAGGTCGACACACCTGCCGTTCTCGTGACCGCGGACCGCACCCCGGCCGTTCGCGATGCAGCGGCCGCCATGCATGTGCACGTGCTCAACAAGCCTGTGAAACCGGCTGCCCTGCGGGCCCTCCTGACCCAATGGCGCGCCACCCGCGCGGCGGCGGAGTGATCTGCGAACCCCGGATCCTACGGCACGGTCTGGCCAAGAGCATAATCGACGGCGGCATGCGCATGGATCGTCGTCGTGTCGAAGAGCGGTACCTCGCTGTCCTCATCAGAGACCAGCAGCATGATTTCGGTACAGCCGAGGATGATCGCCTGCGCTCCCCTTTCGACCAGACGCCTCATGATCTGCCGGTATGCGTTTCTGGATTCAGGGCGGATCTGCCCGACCACCAGCTCCTTGTAGATGATATCGTGGACGACACGGCGATCCTTGTCCTCGGGCACGATGACCGTCAGGCCGTGCTGCTTCTGCAGGCGCCCTTTGTAGAAATCCTGCTCCATCGTGAAAGCGGTACCGAGAAGACCGACACGCTCGAAGCCGGTGCTCTTGATCTGCCGAGCGGTCGGGTCTGCTATATGAAGCAAGGGAATGCTTACGGATGTGGTGATCGCCTCGGCGAGGCGGTGCATCGTGTTGGTACACAGGACGATGAAGTCGGCTCCCCCACGCTCGAGCCGGATAGCTGCGTCCTGCATGGCTTCGGCGAGGCTGTCCCAATCGCCGCTGTGCTGGAGCCGCTCGATCTCGCCGAAATCGACAGACCACATCAGACTGCGTGCGGAGTGGACGCCCCCAAGCCGCCTCTGCATCTCTCTGTTGATGATGCGATAATACTCCGCCGAGCTCTCCCAGCTCATGCCACCAATAAGGCCGACCGTCGCCGTCTGTTGCACAACCACCTCTTTTCAGTTCGCAGGACCGAACTAGCACGCGATGAATGGCGGGACTACGGCCGCACCGGATTCAGCGTCAGCCCGTCATACGTCCGGCGAATAGGGCTCGCGGCCGCTCTTCAGGGCATCGTCGAGCAGCTCCAGCCGGTCCTGCCCCCAGAACACCTCGCCGTCGAGAACATAGGCAGGAGATCCGAACACATCCCCCGATACGGCGTTCTCAAGGTTGAGGGCGTAGATCGCTTCCGTCGTGCTTCCCGTGGCGATGTCCATGAGGGAGGAGGAATCGAGCCCGGCAGCCTCGGCGAGTTCGGCCAGCACGACAGGATTCCCTAAGTCCTGCTCTTCCTCCCACAAGGCCGCGAAAGCCCGGCGCAGGAACGGATCGGCGTCCTTGCCGGAGACTGCCACCGCGATCACGAACCGGTCGGCGAGATTGACTTCGAACGGCCAGTATTTCGGCTTGATGTTGAAGTTCAGTCCCCGCTTCTCGCGCCAGCGCTGGAGTTCCACGAGCCGATAGCGCTGCCGGGCCGGGTGGCGCTGCGCCAGGGGAAGGCCGCCCGTCTCCGAGAATACACGCCCGAGGAAGACAGGCTTGTAGTTGACCTCGATCCTATGGCGCCGGGCAATCTCCATGAACGGCGTATGGCCGATATAGGCCCAGGGACTCATCAGCGAGAAATAGTAGTCGATGGTGCGCGGCATGGAATCGTCTTCACGGTTGCAACAAGGACATCGAAGCTACCGCGTCGACTGGCAGGATCAAGGCGCGTTCTTCAGAGCATCCTCCGCGGCCAGGAAGGCCGCGACCTCGGGCGATGGCTCCGGGGGCACAGCTTCGAGCCCAATCGCCTCGAAGAGTCGGCTGATCGCGACGAAGCCCTTGGCCTTGCGGTCATAGAGGCCGGCGCGTACCAGGGCGATGGCATTCAGGATCGGGCTGCCGTTCCGCGACCGGGAGACGAGCCGGTGCTCCATCACCACCCAGGTATCGCCCCACGTGAGAATGCGCGTTTCGAGGACGAAGGGCTGGAACAGGCGCAGCTCTCTGCGGAATCTGATCTTTCCGGCACTGACCACGGGCACCCAGCCCTGACTGATCACACTGCGCCAGAGGCCTGAACGGATCATGATATCGGTGCGTCCCAGATCCATCAGGGTCCAGTAACGCCCGTTGTTCATATGGAGTGACGTGTCGAGGTCATGAGGCCAGACGCGGAAGGTCAGGCGCGACACGTCGTGCGCCGGATCGAGCTTCGGACGAAAGAACGAAGCGATGATCAGGTGCAGGACGCGCAGCCACAGGTTCATTACATTCCCACGCCGCTGACGCGCTGGAACAACGTGAGGTCGAGAGCCGGCGCTGTATGGCCCAGGCCGGTCAGGAGTGCGTGAACCTGACCCCGATGATGGGTCTGGTGATTGAAGATATGCGACAGGATGGATGTCAGAGGCTGCTCGACGGGTGTCGGATCGGTAATGGGTCGATACTGGATGCGTGCCCGAAAGCCTTCTTCGCTCAGGCCATCCACATAGCTCATGATCCGTTCGTCCTCCTTCCAGCGGGCATCCCTCAGTGAGCCGAACTCCTCGAAGAGAATGGCATCCAGACGCGATGGGGCATCGCCCTGTCCGGTGATGCGCCGCATCCAGATCCGATCAGTCGTGAGAAGGTGATTGAGGGTGCCATGGATGGACTTGAAGAAGGCGCCCCGGTCAGCCCGATACTCGGAATCGGTAAGCTCCGCCACGGCATCATAGAGGCGCTGGTTGCACCAGGCATTGTAGGCCGCCAGCATGGCGAAATGCGTTCTCATCGCGGCGTCTCTCCGGTGGATGGCAGGGCGGTCTCGGATGGGTAGAATAGCGAGAAAACTATCATGCCCATCCTTTCGCGAGCCTCTCTCAATGGAGAGGATCATCAGGCGGCCTTTTTAGCCTCAGCCCGTCCATAGAAGGTCTCGCCCGACGCTGCCATGTCGAGCAGGATCTTCGGCGGCGCGAAGCGGTCGCCGTGCTTCGCCTGGAGGGTCCGGCACAGGTCGACGAAAGCCTTCGCTCCCATGAAGTCGATATAGGAGAGGACACCGCCCGTGTAAGGTGCGAAGCCGAACCCGAGGATCGAGCCGACATCCGCCTCACGAGGATCGGTGATCACCCCCTCCTCCACCGTGCGTGCCGCCTCGAGAGCCTGGGTCACGAGCAGGCGCTGCTTCAGCTCCTGCATGTCGAGGGTCTCGGCGTCGAGATGTTCCGGCTGCAGCGCGTTCAAGCCAGGCCAGAGGCGCTTCGAACCGTTCTCGGGATAATCGTAGAAGCCCTTGCGGTTCTTGCGCCCAAGGCGGCCGTCCTTCTCCACGAGCTGCGTCAGGAGCTGCTCCTGCGCGGGAACGACGGCGGCCTCTCCGAGCTGTTCCTTGGTCGCTCGAAGGATCTTGAGGCCAAGATCGACGCCGACCTCGTCGTTGAGGGAGAGAGGACCGACCGGCATGCCTGCCTGCTTGCCGGCATTCTCGATCATCGCCGGCGGCACGCCCTCCAGGAACATCAGATGGCCTTCGAGGATATAGCCGAGCACGCAGCGATTGGCGAAGAAGCCACGGGAATCATTGACGACGATCGGAGTCTTCTTGATCGCACGAACGAAATCGAGCGCCGTGGCAAGCGCCTTGTCCCCCGTCTGCTTTCCGACAATGACTTCCACCAGCATCATCTTTTCGACAGGCGAGAAGAAGTGGATGCCGATGAACTCGTCGGGGCGCTTCGAAGCCTTGGCGAGCCCGCTGATCGGCAATGTCGAGGTGTTCGATGCGAAGATGCACTCGGCCGGAATGACCGCTTCGACCTTCTGAATCACCTCAGCCTTGATCTTGGGATCCTCGAACACGGCCTCGATGACGAGATCGCAATCCTTGAGGTCGCTGTAGTCCGCCGACGGCGTGATGCGTGCCAGAAGCGCATCGCGATCCGCGGTCTTGGCGCGCCCCTTCATGATCTGGTCGGTCATCAGCTTGTGTGAATGGGCTTTGCCCTTCTCCGCCGTTTCCGTATCGCGGTCGACGAGCACGACCTCCATGCCGGCATTGGCCGTCACATAAGCGATGCTCGCTCCCATGAAGCCGGCACCCACGACGCCGATTTTCTTCAGGCTCGTCGGCGGCACGTTCTTCGGCCGGCGCGCGCCCTTGTTCAACTCCTGCATGGACAGGAAGAGGGTGCGGATCATCGCCGCCGCCTCCTTCGAACGCAGGATCTTGGCGAGATAGCGGGACTCCACTTTCAGGGCCTGATCCATCGGAAGTTGAAGACCCTGGTAGACCGCCTCCAGGATCGCGCGGGCGGCCGGATAGTTGTCCTGCGTCTCGCGGCGATAGATGGCATTGGCCGGCGGCCAGATCTGCATTCCGGCTGCGGAATAGACCTTGTTGGACGGAAGCTTATAGCCCTTCTGATCCCACAACGCTTCGGCGGAGCCGCCATTCTTGATCCAGTCCTTGGCAGTCTGAACAAGCTGGTCTCGCGGCACGACCTGGTGCACGAGGCCCATATTGCGGGCCATGAGCGGACGGATCTGGTCGCCCTTCAAGAGCATCTGGAGAGCATCGCCGGTCTGCATCAGGCGGGACACGCGCTGCGTGCCGCCCGCACCGGGGAAGAGACCGACCTTGATCTCGGGCAAGCCGACGCGTGTCGCATCGACATCGGAGAGGACCCGATGATGGCAGGCCAGCGCCAGCTCGAAGGCTCCGCCGAGGCACACGCCATGGATGGCCGCCACGAAAGGCTTACCGCTCGTTTCCAAGCGCCGATAGAGCAGCGAGAGGCGGCGTGACTCCTCGAAGAAGGTGGCCATGGCCTCTTCGAGACCTTTCTCCTTTGCGAGCTTTTCGAACTGCGTCTTCGCTTCCTGCAGCATCGAAAGGTCGGCGCCGCCGGAGAAGCTCTCTTTGCCCGATGTGATGACGCATCCCTTGATCGCTTCGTCGCTCGCGACCTTCTCCACGATCTGCGTCAGCTCGCCCATCACCTCATTGGTAATGACGTTCATCGAACGGCCGGGCATGTCCCAGGTTGCAAGCGCGATCCCGTCGCCATCGACCTCGAAGCGGAAATTGTTGAAGTTCGTCATATCGTCCTCCCAGCCTCAAACGCGCTCAATGACCGTCGCGGTGCCCATGCCGGCGGCGACGCAGAGCGTCACGAGGGCGGTCTGCTTGCCCGTCCGTTCCAACTCGTCGAGCACCGTGCCGAGGATCATGCCGCCGGTCGCGCCCAGCGGATGGCCCATGGCGATGGCACCGCCGTTCACGTTGACCTTGGCCGGGTCGAGCTTCATGGCCTGCATGTAGCGGAGCACGACTGCGGAGAAGGCCTCGTTGATCTCGAAGAGATCGATGTCGTCCTTCGTCATCCCGGCCTTCTTCAGCGCCAGTTCCGACACTTCGATCGGCCCTGTGAGCATGAGGGCGAGATCCGAGCCGATGGAGGCGAATGACTTGATCCGGGCCCGTGGCTTCAGGCCGGCCTTGCGCCCGCCTTCTTCCGAACCGACGAGAACCGCGGAAGCGCCGTCCACGATGCCCGAGGAATTGCCCGCGTGATGGACGTGGTTGATGAACTCCACCTCAGGATGCGCCGCAATGGCGACCGCATCGAAACCGCCCATCTCACCCATCTGCACGAAGGAGGCCTTGAGCTGGCCGAGCGACTGCATGTCGGTCTGCGGCCGCATGTGTTCGTCCTTGGCCAGAATGGTCAGGCCGTTGATGTCCTTGACCGGCACGATCGATTTCTTGAACCGGCCCTCGTCCCAGGCGCGAGCGGCGCGCTTCTGCGATTCGACCGCATAGGCGTCCACGTCGTCACGCGAGAAGCCATACTTCGTCGCGATCAGATCCGCCGAGATGCCCTGAGGCAGGAAGTAACCGGGCACAGCGATGCCCGGATCGACGGGCCAGGCACCGCCCGAGGCGCCCATGCCGACCCGGCTCATGGATTCGACGCCGCCGCCGATGGCGAGATCCTTCATCCCGGTGATCACCTGGGCGGCCGCGAGATTCACCGCGTCGAGCCCCGATGCGCAGAAGCGGTTGATCTGGATGCCCGAAACTTCCTTGCCGAAGCCGGCCTTCAGCACCGAGGCCCGGGCGATATCGCCCCCGGCTTCACCGACCGGGTCGACGCAGCCGAGCACCACGTCTTCCACCAACATAGGGTCGAGATCGTTGCGCTTGCGCAAGGCGTTCAGGGTCGTCACCGCCAGATCGACCGTCGGGACCTCATGCAGCGAACCGTCCGGCTTGCCACGTCCGCGCGGCGTGCGGACGGCGTCATAGATATAGGCTTCAGCCATGGAGGCCTCCTGGTTCCGATTAATTTGTAAGGATCCTTGCAAAGAATGCAAAAGAGCGCACGGCGACCGAGATCAGAGCGCGCATCAACCATGTAAAGAAGAGTTCTGAGAAGAGCTCTGCGAGCATCTCGCCAAGAACCTTGAGGGTTTTGAGACCATAGGACCACGCCTTGCCGGCGATCCAAGCGATACCTGTTCCAAGACCACCTTTAGAAAGCGCAAGAGAGTGTCCGGCTCCGGAAGGAGCCGTTTTCTCCATGCGCCTTTCTTCGTGACGCGGCACAGACCACTCCACTATCAGAACATCTCGACTGGCATTGCCATGGTGATATCGGCACCGCTGGAAATGGCCGCAAGACGTGATGCGGTTTCCGGCATCATGCGTTCCATGAAAAAGCGGCCGGTCAGCAGCTTCGCATCCATTCTCGCAGCGACACCGTTGCCTTGCGCCTTCTTGGCGTTCGCCGCCTTCGCCATCTTGGCCCACATGTAGCCAAGCGCCACGATGCCAAAGAGGTGCATGTAGTCGGTGGCGCCGGCGCCCGCGTTATCCGGCTTCGCCACAGCGTTCTGCATGAACCACATGGTTGCCTGCTGGAGATGTCCGAGGCCCTGCTGCAGCGGGGCGATGAACGCCTTCAGGTTCTCGTCGCCGGCATTCTCCTGGCAGAAGGCACCGACCTCGTTGAAGAAGGCCATGACGGCGCGACCGCCGTCCTTGCCGAGTTTGCGACCGACGAGGTCCATGGCCTGAATGCCGTTCGCGCCCTCGTAGATCATGGTGATGCGGGCATCGCGCACGAACTGCGACATGCCCCATTCCTCGATATAGCCATGGCCGCCGAACATCTGCTGCGCCTTGACCGCGTTGTCGAAACCGACATCGGTCAGCACACCCTTCACCACCGGAGTCAGAAGCCCCATGTGGTCGTCCGCCGACTGACGCTCCGCCTCGTCGGAGGAGCGATGCGCGACGTCGCTCTTGAGCGCCGTCCAGAGCACGAGCGCCCGAGCAGCTTCGTTGAAGGCCTTGATGGACAGAAGCGTGCGGCGCACATCCGGATGGACGATGATCGGATCGGCGGGCTTGTCCGGGAATTTCGGCCCCGTCAACGAACGTCCCTGCAGGCGGTCCTTCGCGTAGGCGACGGCGTTTTGGTAAGCGACCTCGGATTGCGCCAGACCCTGCACGCCGACGGCAAGGCGGGCCTCGTTCATCATCACGAACATGGCATTGAGGCCGCGGTTCTCCTGCCCGATCAGCCAGCCCTTGGCACCATCATAGTTCATCACGCAGGTGGCATTGCCGTGAATGCCCATCTTGTGCTCGAGGGAGCCGCAGGAGACGCCATTGCGCTCGGCTAACGAACCGTCCTCCTTCACCAGGATCTTCGGCACGACGAAAAGCGAGATGCCCTTCGTGCCTGCCGGCGCCCCCTCGATGCGGGCCAGCACCAGATGGACGATATTGTCCGCCATGTCGTGCTCGCCGGCCGAGATAAAGATCTTGGTCCCCGTAATTGCATAGGAACCGTCGCCGTTCGGCACGGCCTTGGTCTTGAGGAGACCGAGATCGGTGCCGCAATGGGGCTCCGTGAGGTTCATGGTGCCTGTCCAAGCACCTTCAATCATCTTCGGAAGATAGGTCTTCTTGATCGTATCGGAGCCGTGAACCAGCAGAGCGGCGATCGCTCCTTGAGTCAGGCCCGGATACATGCCGAGCGCCAGATTGGCTGCGGACATGAACTCCTGCATCACCGAATTCAGTGTCGTCGGCAGACCCTGCCCGCCATATTCCTCAGGAGCCGAGAGCCCCATCCAGCCGCCCGCCGTGAAAGCCTCGTAGGCGTCTTTGAAACCCTTGGGAGTCGTGACCGAACCGTCCGGATGGCGGGTGCAGCCCTCCTCGTCGCCGACCCGGTTGAGCGGAGCGAACGCTTCCTCACAGAGCTTGGCCCCCTCCCCCAGGATGGCCTCCACCGTGTCGGGAGTGGCATCGGCGAAGCCGGGAAGATTGTTGTAGCGCTCGATGGGGAAGACATCGTTGAGCAGAAACATCACGTCTTCGACGGGGGCCTTGTAGACCGGCATGGAACTCCTCCCAGATCGGACGCCGACGACCGAGAGCAATTCGATCGGGTGCGCGAGTGAATAAGATAGTTCACATATAAACTATCAAAACGCACTGGGGAAGAGGTAGAGCACCGATTGCTTGAAGGAATGGAGAGACATCTCCGGCAGGCCGACGGCCCTGGAGAATTTGGACTGGTGCGGGTGCGGGAGAGCGTAAAGCAGCGACAGCGCCCACATTGCTGAAAGGCCACAGCGTTGGAAGGTCGGCAGGCACCGTGAGCTGGCTTGGATGCAAACCGGCAACAGAGTCCAAGAGCCCCACGTCTCAGGCCCAGAAACGACGCCATGGTACGGCAAAGGCAGCAGTCGGGCCATGATCGACCCGACCACTTTATTTGATCCATGTCATGACCGGCTGCGGCGGGCATACGCCCCATGCCCCGCATCAAGCCATGACAGCCTGTCTGTCACGAGCTCGTCGGAAGCGAAGCGACCCGATCTCAGGCAACGTTGATCAAACGAGCCCGGCAGGCGCGGAGCTCGACCAAAGCCTCTTCGACCTCGATCCGCTGCTGCTCAAGATGGGTGATCTGGTCCTCGATCTGGCTCAGCGAGAGGTTGAGATTGGCGGCGATGCCGTTGTTCCCCCGCTCCTCCGCCAGCATGGCCCGGATCTCGGTCAGCGTGAATCCAAGCTGTTTCCCTTTCAGGATCACCGACAGCCGGTCGCGGTCCCGTGCATCGTAGATGCGTGCGGTTCCTTCCCGGCGCGGTGCCAGGAGGCCGCGATCCTCATAAAAACGCAATGTCCTGAGTGTGACGCTGAATTCCCGCGCCAAATCACCAATCGTATAAAACCTGGAATCGTCCGCCTCTGCCCTCGTTTCGGAGAGGACAGCGAAGTTCACAGCGACGCCGTTGCTCATTGTTTGCCCCGTATTCTTCAATCTTTGCAGCAAGAAGGTGTCTGGAATCGACCTTCCTGGCGCAATAATAATGCAATGATAGAACATTAACCATGGTTTCCGCAAGTGCAGGGCCACAAGACGGTCATTTGGCGCAAGGGAAAACCGCGACGAAGGCAGCGGGCCGCAATCCGGCTAAGCATCGAGACACGCTTAAATGCCTCAGCTTAACGGCTTTTTTACCACGATGGCGAAAAACTGAGCCATCGGCTGGAGGGCACGGCAGGCATGGGCGATTCGGCCCCGCCCCACACCCGGCGGTCGCCGGCACGGGCATGACGTGGGGTCATGAGCCGCCCGGGATATGTACGAGTCCCCACGAGCATGGCCATGAGACGACCCGACCCCGCCCATCTCGATGCTCTGGACCCCGAGACTCGGGCGGCCGCCGAGAAGGCCGCGCTGCGGGCTGGCCTGAGCCTGGAAGACTGGGTTGCACGCGTGGTGTCTCGATCAGGGGAAGAACCATCGCTGGCGCGATCCGAGGGCTTCTCCGAATCCGAACTTTCTTCCGTCGTTTCCTCACGACCATGCGCCGATCCTCCGGGACGTGAGTTCGAAACGATCATGGCCACAGCCAGGGCAGCCGAGGCGGAGCGGCGTCCCGACCAGGCGTCCCGCGACACCGTCGTGCTGGAATCCATGGCTCTATGGATCGAGCAGGCCGAGGAGCGCCTCAGCGAGGCGACCCGCCTTTCTACCCATCAACGGAACCGCCTTGATGCCGTCGAGCGCCAGGTTGCCGCGGTATCCGATCCGGCGCGGGCCACAGGCTCGCCGGAAGATGCGATGAAAACCCTCGCCCCAGTGACGGACGCCCTCACGAGTCTACGCACGGATGTGTCACGGCTGACGAAGCATCTCGATCAGCCTTCCCCGGCGGCCTTCGGAGAGATCCGGCAGGACATCGATCGACTGCGCGCCGGTCTGGAGAAGCTCGCCTCGCGGAGCGAGGTGAGCACGCTCAATGAGACGTTCCGCCTGCTCGCACGGGATCTGGAGCGAGGTCCATCGAGCAAGGATTTGCTCACCCTTGCCGGTTCGGTCGCCGGGATGAACCGCCGAATCGAAAACCTGTCCAATGCCGTTACGGACAATACGCATCGGCACATCGGGGCTGAAATCGATTTCATCAGGGGCAAGATCGAGCGGCTGAGCGAGACGAGTGTCGACCGCTCCGTCATCGATTTCCTCAGCAGCCAGATCGTCGATCTGCGCCAGGATCTTGCCCAGCGGGCCGAACCGCAGCAGATCGACGCCCTCGCGCAATCCCTGGCGGATCTCGATCGCCGACTGGCGGACATGCAGGCGTCACAGGTATCGGGCCGAGATCTCGCTACGCTCCGGAGTTCCCTGGAAGATGTCTGCGCGGCCCTGAACCGTTCGGTGCTTGCCCAGGAACAGAGCGACGTGCCGCAGCAGCTCCAGGATATAAGCCTCCGCCTCGACCAGCTGGTGAGCAGGCCCGTCCCGGAGCCGGCCAACCTCGACCCTATCGCCGAACAGCTTGCGACCCTCACTGAGCACATGGCCCACATGGTCGACGGGCGCTTGGAACAGACCGAAACGATCAACGGCCTTTTCAACCGGCTATCGACGCAGATCAGCGCGGCGGCGGAAGCGACCTCGTCGCTGCGACAGCCCCTTCTCGAACGGTTCGAGCGCCTCGAGGAGGAGCTGCGGCGGGCCGATCCCTCTGCGCTCGCCCAGATGCTCCGATCACTGCAGGCAAAGCTAGACCAACCGGCCCCATCCCTGACGGCCCTGGACGAGCGCATCGCCAGTGTCTCCGAACAGCTTTCACGGACACCGGAGATCTATCGGCAGGCCTTCGAGGAAGCGATCGGGCACGTGGCGACGCTGCAGAACGACACCGCGCGGATTGCCGAGCAGGCGGTTGCCGCCGCTGTCAGAGATGCCAGTGTCGGCCCGAACACCGCCAGCGAACTCGAAGCCCTGAAGGCGGGATTCGCAGAGATCAAGGCGCTCCAGCTACGGGCAGATCGCAAAACCCAGCAGGCGCTCATCGCAGTCCATGATGCGCTGGAAACCCTCGTCACGCGCGTTGCTGTCCCCCCGACTGCGGCCGCGAACAGCAGCACCAAAGCGGCATCTGATCTGCCCCCGCCGGACCGCCTCGAAGCCGCCGTCCGCAGGCTCCATGCGTCGGCCCTGTCTCAGATCGAAGACATCGCCGCCACGATACCGAAGCCCGTAGCTCCAGACCATCAGCCGAATGAAGCCGGTACGCCGCGGGTCACGCCTGCCGAATCCGAGGACGAGGCGCTTGCAGATGTGAGAGCAAGCTTCATTGCGGCGGCCCGCCGAGCCTCGCGAACCCTGGCCTCCGCACCCGCCGATCTTTCGGTCTCGGAGAACGAGAGGCTCCTTGAGATCGAAAGCGATCAAGTTTCCTCGACTCCAGAGCTCTTGGCGGCCCCGAGCAGCGAGGCTCCGCGAGGCACACCGTCACTTTTCGAGCGGCTTCGCAGGACCCTCGACGCTCATCGCCGTTCGCTGCTTTTGGGCCTCGCTCTGCTCGTCCTCGGCACAGGCACGGCTCAGATCCTCTCGAACGCTCCTCACGCCTCCGCCTCCGGGGCGACTGAACCTGTCGTCGACGCAGCACCGTCCATGGCCCAGGCCGACGAAGGAACAGGAAGCATCGTCCCGACAGCTGTCGCAGCAGATCAGACGGGCCTCTTCGAGCCGACGCATCTTTCGGGCACGCCGGTCACCGCGGAGAGCTTCGTCACAAGCAAATTCACGGTCGACCCGGGAACGCTCGGCACGATGCCCGCGGAGATTCCGGATGCGCTGCGGCAGGCAGCCCTGGCCGGCGATGGGACGGCTGTCTACGAGATCGCGCTCAGAGCCCTGGAAGGGCGTGGTCTCCCGCGCGATCCGACACTCGCTCTCCGCCTCTTCGAACGAGCGGCGCAGGCGGGCCTCGTTCCGGCTCAGGAACGTCTCGCTATCATGTACGACAAGGCGATCGGCACCCCTCGAGACGTGAAGCTCGCCTCCGCCTGGTACGAGCGGGCTGCTCAGGGCGGCAATGTCCGCGCCATGCACAATCTCGCGACTCTCCTGGCAGCCGGAATCAGTGGCAAGCCCGACTATGCCACGGCGCTGCAATGGTACACGGAAGCCGCGCAGGCCGGCGTTCGGGACAGCCAGTTCAACATAGGCGTTCTCTATGCTCGCGGCGTGGGAGCCCGGAAGGACCCCGCCAAGGCGTTCCAGTGGTTCGCTCTGGCGGCAGCCCAGGGAGACGCGGAGGCTGCCAAGAAGCGCGACGAAATGGCGTCCCGCCTCTCGCCCGCGGATCTCGCTACGGCAAAGACAATGGTCGAGAAATGGCGACCGCGCTCAACCGACCCGCTCGCCAACGAGGTTCCGTCGCGAGGCGGCGACCGCACGGCGGATAGCGGAGCCGATCTTGCGAACAAAAGCTGACAAAAGTTTGATCCTGTCAGTTTCCATTCACACGTCAGCATCTAGAGTAAAATAAACAATGTGACGACCAGGATATGGCTGCACCGGCCATAGGGGGACCGGGGTGCAAATCTATTTGCCGATTGCCGAAATGCCCGTGAGCGTTCTCCTAATCTTGGGATTGGGCGCCGCAGTCGGCTTCATTTCCGGGCTCTTCGGCATCGGCGGCGGCTTCCTGATGACGCCGCTTCTCATCTTCCTCGGCATTCCACCGGCGGTGGCCGTCGCCACGCAATCGGCCCAGATCGTCGCCTCCTCCACCACGAGCGTGCTCAGCGCCATCCGGCGCGGCGCGATCGACTTCAGGCTTGGCGGCATTCTCGTCGCAGGCGGTTTCGTCGGCTCGGCCCTGGGCGTCTGGTTCTTCGCTGCGGCTCGCCGGGCGGGTCTGCTCGATCTCGTGATCGTCGTGTCCTACGTGACGCTGTTCACGGTGGTCGGCAGCCTGATGATGAAGGAGAGCATTCGGGAGTTCTTCCTGCGGCGAAAGCACGGTCCGGTACGGCCAAGGCGCAACGGCGGAAATCACGCACCGTTTCTCGGGTGGCCGGTGCGCATGCGCTTCTACCGGTCGAAGCTCTACGCAAGTGTTATTCCGATCATCGGACTTTCGCTGTTTGTCGGATTTGCCGGCGCGCTGCTCGGCATCGGCGGCGGCTTCATCGTGGTTCCTGCCCTCCTCTACATTTTCCGCGTGCCGACCGGAGTGGTGGTTGGCACGTCGCAATTCCAGATCGTGTGCACGACACTGGTCGCCCTCGTCCTCCATGCGGTGGCGAACCAGGCGGTCGATATCGTGCTGGCGATCTTGCTGATCCTCGGCGGCGTCTTCGGTGCCCAGTTCGGGGCAAGGGCCGGACGTAACCTCCGCGCCGAGCTGTTCCGTTTCCTCCTGGCCATCCTCCTCCTGGCAGTGGGCCTGCGCTTCGCGCTCGAACTCGTCGTGAAGCCGCAGGAACCATTCTCGATCACAGTGCAGGAAACCCGGCAGGAGGCGCGTCCATGAGGATCGCCGTCGCCCTGCTGATCCTTGTAGCCGGGACTGTGTCTGCCCTCGCGGAGAATCTCGTCACGTCCTTGTCTAATCACCGGGTCCTGATCAACTCCAACTACACAGGCACTTCGATTGCTGTCTTCGGCGCCATCGAACGCGACGCGCAGACCATTTCGCGAGCATCGGGCTACGACGCGGTCGTGACGATCCGCGGCCCGCAGCAATTCCTCGTGGTGCGTGAAAAGGAGCGACTCGGACCCTTCTGGCTTAATCAGGATCAGCAGAAGTTTCCGACCGCTCCGGCATACTTGGCAGTCCTGACTTCGCGGCCCATCGCCGAGATCACGAGCGAACAGCTGCGCCGTCGTCAGAAGATCGGCATCCAGGCGATCGTCCACGCTCCCGATTTCACCAATGATCGCGGTGGCCTCGACGAGCCTTTCCGCGAGGCCCTTTATCGCCTCAAAAGCCGCGAAGGGCTCTATCGCGAGAACGAAAAAGGCGTCACCTTCCTGACACCGAACATCTTCAATGCCAGCATTCCCCTGCCGGCGACCGCACCCACGGGCAATTACGACGTGGAGGTGGCGCTCCTCGCCGACACGGTCGTGCTCGCCAGGACGGTGACGCATTTCGAACTTGTGAAGACTGGGTTCGAGCAGCAGGTCGGCGAGATCGCCAGGGACTGGAGTCTGCTGTACGGCCTCTCGACGGCTTTGCTCGCTCTGTTCTTCGGCTGGACGGCCAACGCGGTCTTCCGGCGGGACTGAGGCGTCCAAGCATCAGGCGGAACGGTGGCCCTTAGGGTCAAATGCTTGAAACTTTTGATTCCAAGCATCGAACGTAGAACCGATTCCCACCTTCGTGTTCGACGCTAGTCCCGGCAGAGCATCGATCTGGCAATGGCGAAGATGCGCTCCGTACCGATCAGGTATGCCGTAAAGCCCTTCGGGAAGAGCGGTTTGAAGGCTGCATCGCAGGCATTCAACCCACCGGCATAGGCCCCGAGCGCCGGCATGATGCAGCGCTGTCCGTCCGTCAGAAAGCAACGTCGACGCGTGGCGCGGCCCCGCATCACGACCTTGCCGACCGGATGCAGGTGTCCGGCAACCTCTGCACCTGCTCCTTCCAGAGGTTCATGACGGAGGACGAGTGCGCCCATGGTCATCTCGGACAGGACGCGGCCGCCAATGCTCTCCGGCAGGCTGTGATCGTGATTTCCCGGAATCCAGATCCAGTCCCGGCCCTTCTGGACCTCCGACAGGGTGGCCCGCTCTTCGTCCCCCAGCCGCTCGGGACCGCCGACATCATGAAAACTGTCGCCCAGAGCCACCACGACCCGGGGATCGAAACGATAGACCGCCTCACGCAGGGCCTTCAGGGTCTCGCGGGTATCGTAGGGCGGCAGCATCATGCCGCGCCGGGCAAAGGATGAGCCCTTCTCGAAATGGAGATCGGCCACGAGAAGCGCGTCCTCGTCGGGGAGGTAGAGACCGCCGGTCAGGTCCAGGACGGCAGCTTGTCCGCTCAGGCCGATTTCAGTTGTTGTCTGTTTGTTCTTGAGCAAAGCCGTCACGCCAAAGCCTCGTCGAGAAGCGCTGCTTCCGCCTCGGCCAGAATCTCGTCCGCATCGTCGCTATAGACGCGCTCGCGGCCGATCTCCAGCATGACGGACACGCCTAAGGGAGAAACCCGGTCGAGCGGCTTGTGGATGATTCGCCCCCGGATGCGCTGTAGCAGCATGCCGAGGCGCTTCACGTCGAGGAGTCCCGTTGCCGCATCGGCACGGGCAGCGCGCAGGAGGACGTGGTCCGGCTCGTGCTTGCGCAGCACGTCATAGACAAGATCGGTCGAGATCGTCACCTGACGCTGGGTCTTCTCCTGCCCCGGGAAGCGGCGCTCGATCAGACCCGCAATGACCGCGCAATGGCGGAAGGTGCGCTTCATCAGGGCAGCCTCGGCGAGCCAGTCCTCCAGGTCGTCGCCCAGCATGTCCTCGGAAAATAGCTCGTCGAGAAAGCCGGGCTCGCGGCCAACCCGGGCGGCGATGTCGCCGTTGCCCCATACGGCGAGCCCGTAGTCGTTGGCGACGAATCCGAGGGGCTTGAGGCGAGCGCGCTCCAGCCGCCGCGTCAGCAGCATGCCGAGCGTCTGGTGCGCCAAGCGGCCCTCGAAGGGAAAGCAGGTCATGTAGAAGCGCCCGCCGCGCGGGAAAGTTTCGACCAGAAGGTCGCGGGGACCCGGCACGATGGAGCGGCGGCGCTGCTGAAGGAGATATTCGGTCAGCTGCCGCGGCAGGCGGTCCCATTCGAACGGGTCGGCGAGGATTTCGCGGACCCGCGCGGCCAGGAACGTGGAAAGCGGGAACTTGCCCCCCTCGTAAGATGGGATCTTCGGATCCGTGCCCGGATTCGCGCGGGTGACCAGAACCGCGTCTTCCGCAAGACCTTCGAACTTGAGAACCTCGCCGGCGAAGAGGAACGTGTCGCCGGGCGTCAGGGTCTCGGCAAAATACTCCTCAATCTCGCCCAGGATCTTGCCTCGCGGCACGACGGTGCCCGGCCGGGAGCGGCTGGTCCTGCCTAACCGCACCTTGATCATGGTCGCCTCCACGATGGTCCCGACATTCATCCGGTATTGCTGTGCCACGCGGGCATCGCGCACGCGCCAGAATCCATCCTTTCCCTTCACGATCTTGGCGAAGCGCTCATAAGCGCGAAGGGCATAGCCGCCGGTGGCGACGAAGGCCACGCACGCTTCGAAGTCTTCCCAGGACAAGCCCGCATAGGGCGCGGCCGAACGGATCTCCTCATAGAGGTCTTCCGGCCGGAAAGGATCCGCGCAGGCCATGCCGAGAATGTGCTGGCAGAGCACATCGAGACCGCCGATGCGTGCATCGGGTGTGTCCTGGGCCGCCTCGTGCACGGCGTCGAGAGCCGCCCGGCATTCGAGAATCTCGAAGCGGTTGGCCGGCACCAGATAGGCCTTCGACGGCTCATCCATGCGATGGTTCGAGCGCCCGATGCGCTGCATGATGCGCGAGGCTCCCTTCGGCGCGCCGACATTCACCACCAGGTCCACATCGCCCCAATCGATGCCGAGATCGAGCGTCGCGGTGCAGACCACGGCGCGAAGCTTTCCGGCTGTCATCGCCTCCTCGACGCGACGGCGCTGCGACACGTCGAGAGATCCGTGATGCAGGGCAATGGCCAAACTATCGTCGTTGAGGTTCCAGAGCTCCTGGAACGTGTATTCCGCCTGCATGCGCGTGTTGACGAAGACCAGAGTGGTCTTGTGCTTCCGGATCAGGTCGTAGACCGCCGGCATCGACAGGGCGGCCGTGTGACCGGCAAGCGGCAGGGCCTCCTTGAGGTCGAGCATGCGGATATCCGGCTTTGCTCCCCCCTCGACCACGACGAGATCCGCGAGGGGCAGTTCCACCTCCCCCTTGAGAGGGGAGGTCGCGCTGGAAGCGCGGGAGGGGGTGGGAAGCGCTACCTCTCCGAGTGTGGCGCTGTCACCCCACCCCGAAGCGCTGACGCGCTCCGACCCTCCCCCTCTAGGGGAGGGCAAAGAACGTTGCGGCACCAGGAACTTCCGCAATTCATCCGGCTCGCGAACGGTTGCGGACAGTCCGACAGCAGTCAGGTCGGGCGCAATACTGAAGAGCCGCGCGAGACCGAGAGCGAGCAGATCCCCCCGCTTCGAGGTGACGAGGGAATGCAGCTCATCCAGGACCACTCGGCGCAATCCCTTGAACAGCTCTCCGGCCTCCCGGTGGGCGAGGAGAAGCGCGAGCTGTTCCGGCGTGGTCAGCAGGATGTCCGGCGGCCGCTCGATCTGCCGCGCGCGCTTGTGCGCAGGCGTATCTCCCGTCCGCGTCTCGATGCGGATCGGCAGCCCCATCTCTTGAACCGGCGCTTCGAGATTACGGGCGACGTCAGTGGCCAGGGCCTTGAGGGGGGAGATGTAGAGGGTGTGAAGGGAGGATCTTGTCTTCTTGGGGGATGCCTGCCGTTCTTCCGCCAAGTCTATCAGGCTCGGCAAAAAGCCAGCCAGCGTCTTGCCGGCTCCCGTCGGAGCGACGAGCAGGACGGAGCGGCCCTCCCGCGCCTTGGTCGCGAGCTCGAGCTGATGGGCGCGCGGCTCCCAGCCACGGGATTTGAACCAGTCACGAAAGACTTTAGGGAGAATCGGCACGGAAGATTTCGGCATCTCTCCTCAAGATAGGCCGAACTGTGGATTTCGCTATGGCGACGCCTTTACACAGCATGTGAATCCCAGTCGGGATCGCTTGCTCTAAAAGCTTAGCCGGTTCACTTTGTTCGTCCGATTCCCATAACACCATAACAATCGACGCCATGCCCCAGTCATCCCAATTCACGAAAGCCGTCGCCATCGTCACCGGAGGCACTCAGGGTGTCGGAGAGGCCATCGCCAGGACCCTGGCGGAGCGCGGAGCTGCGGGCCTCGTGATCTGCGGCCGCAATGCCGAGCGCGGCGAGGCGGTTGCCAAGGACATCACCGCAAAGGGATGCCGCACCGTGTTCGTGCAGGCGGAACTGGCCGATGTGGAGCAGGCCCGAGCCGTCGCGGTCCAGGCCGACAAGACTTTCGGGCGCGTCGATGTGCTGGTGAACGCCGCCGGCATCACTGATCGCGGCACGATCTTCGACACCAGCCCGGAGCTTTTCGACCGCATGTTCGCGGTGAATGTCCGCGCACCGTTCTTCCTGATGCAGGAAGCCGCCAAGATCATGCGACGCGAGAAGATCGAAGGGACGATGGTCAACATCCTGTCCATGTCGGCCCATGGCGGCCAGCCCTTCATTTCCGCCTATTGCGGCTCGAAGGGTGCCCTGGCGACGCTCACCAAGAATGCCGCGTTCAGCCTGATGCCCTGGCGCATCCGCGTGAACGGTCTGAACATCGGCTGGATGAACACGCCTGGCGAAGACCGGATCATGCGCACCTACCACGGTGCCGAGGACGGTTGGCTGGAAAAGGCCGCGCAGGGCCAGCCTTTCGGCCGTCTTCTCGATCCGTTCGAGGTGGCCCGCAGCGTCGCATTCCTGGCGAGCAAGGAATCCGGAATGATGACCGGCTCGATCATCGATTTCGATCAGTCGGTGATCGGCTGCTACGAATCCGCGCCGCACCCGTCGACCCCGGCAGCAGCCTGAGACGGCCTAACGCTCCAGCGCGACGAGAAAACCGGGGACCGGCTGTCCCCGGTCCATCCGGGTCGAGACGCGCTCGAACAGAACGGGCGTGAAGCCGACCTGAACGGCGAGCTGCGACAGATAGGGCTCGCTATGCGCATATCGCGCATCTTCGCCCAGCACAAAACCTGCACCGTCATGGGCCTGAGCCGTGAAGGCGAAAAGGCTACCGCGCCTCAGCACGCGATGAACCTCGCGGAAGGCGGTTTCGAGATCCGCCATATAGACGAAGACATCTGCAGCGATCACGAGATCCGCCTCCTCGTCCGCACGTCCGGTCAGGAAACCTACGAGGTCGCTCTCATGCAGGGCGTCGTAGAGTTTTTCCTTGGCGGCTTTCTCGAGCATCCGCGGCGAGAGGTCGACGCCTTCAATCCGAGCGCACCGCCCCGCCAGAGCCTTCGCCATCAGACCGGTACCGCAGCCGAGGTCGAGCGTCGGGCCGAACCGGTCGAGCCTCATGCGCTTCGAGCAGGCCCGCCGGAGGGCATCGATGAGAAGGTCCGGCCCGCGATAGGAGAGGCTTTGGGTCAGGTGTCGTTCGAAACGCGGGGCGTAATCGTCGAAGAGCGCCCGGACATAACCGTCGGACATCGCCTCTTCCGGCGCCACTGCGCCGAGCCGTGCGAGATCGAGCTTCACGCCGAGCGCATCCTCGGGTTCGAGGATCAAAGCTTTTCGGAGCGCCGCCACGGCTGCATCAGCCTGGCCCAATTCCGCCACTGAGCGGCCAAGAAGCGCATGGGCCGCAGCGAAATCGGGGACGAGGTCGAGCACCTGACGCGCCAGATCGGCCGCAGCTTCGAAATCCTTCTCATCGAAGGCGCCGCGGGCGTATTCGTAGCGTCGGTCCGCGAGAAGATCGCCGGAGGAGCGGGAGGTCGATGCAGGAGACATGAGATTTTGCCATGATCGAGCGCGCGGCTGCTGTCAATGCCGACTTAGGCCGGATCGCGTCCGCCTGAAAATGACGGCCGGCTTCCTATATTCGAAGCACCATGGCGCTGCGTTCCACCGACATCCTCACCCAGACCCCGCAGGGACTCTACTGCCCCCTCGGCGATTTCCACATCGACCCCGTCAGGCCCGTAAAACGGGCGCTGATTACGCACGGGCATTCCGACCACGCGCGGTCCGGACATCGCTCCGTCCTGGCGACGCGGGAGACGCTGCGCATCATGGCCGTGCGCTACAGCGAGGGCTTTGCGGGTGCCGCCCAGGAGGCTCCGCTGGGCGAGAGCATCCGCATCAAGGACGTCACGGTGCGTTTCACGCCTGCCGGCCACGTCCTCGGCTCGGCTCAGATCTCCATCGAGGCCGGCGGTACACGGGTCGTGGTGTCAGGCGACTACAAGCGGGCGGCGGATCCGACCTGCCTTCCCTACGAGCTCGTTCCCTGCGATGTCTTCATCACCGAGGCGACCTTCGGCCTGCCGGTCTTTCGCCATCCCGATACCCGCGACGAGGTGCGCAAGCTCCTCGATTCCGTCCATCTCTTCCCAGAGCGGACCCACATCGTCGGCGCCTATGCCCTCGGAAAAGCCCAGCGTGTCATGGCTCTCCTGCGGGAGGAAGGCTACGATAAGCCGATCTATCTGCATGGTGCGATGGAGCGCCTGACGGAACTCTATAAAAGCGAAGGCATTCCGCTCGGCGAGACCCCCAAGGTCGCTGCATCGGAGCGGTCCAAGCTCGCTGGCGCCATCGTGATCTGCCCACCCTCCTCCATCCAGGATCTCTGGTCGCGTCGATTTCCCGATCCCGTCACCTGCTTCGCATCCGGCTGGATGCGGGTGCGGGCACGCGCTCGGCAGAAAGGCGTCGAGCTTCCCCTCGTGATTTCCGATCATTCCGACTGGGATGATCTGTGCCGCACGATCGTGGAGACCGGCGCCGGCGAGGTGTGGGTGACGCATGGGCAGGAAGATGCGCTCGTCCACTGGTGCGCCACGCAGGGGATCAAGGCCCGCCCGTTGCACATGCTGGGATATGGCGACGAAGGCGATGCCGAGGAGACGTCGGACACTGCACCAGAAGGAGGCCATGCGTGAATCGCTTCGCCGCCCTTCTCGACCGCCTCGCCTACGAGCCACGGCGCAACGCCAAGCTGCGGTTGCTGGTGGATTACTTCAGCCACACGCCCGATCCGGACAGGGGTTACGCCCTCGCCGCGCTTACCAATTCGCTCATGTTCAAAGAAGCCAAGCCTGGACTGATCCGCGGGTTGGTAGAGGAGCGTACGGACCCGGTACTGTTCCGAATGTCCTATCACTACGTCGGCGATCTTGCGGAAACGACCGCCCTGATATGGCCCCATCCATCGGCTTCCGAAGAGGGCGCGGCACCCGGCCCCGGTCACAACAATCCGCCGCTCCATGTCCCGACCATCTCCGAAGTCGTCGAGGCTCTCGCGACCACGGGGAAGAGCGAGCTGCCCGCACGCGTCGCCGGCTGGCTCGACGCCCTGGACGAAATCGGTCGGTGGGCCCTCCTCAAGCTCATCACGCGCGAGCTTCGGGTGGGGGTCTCCGCGCGTCTTGCGAAGACTGCCGTCGCTCAACTCGGCGGTGTCGAGGCGGACGAGGTGGAATTGATCTGGCATGGGCTCGAACCGCCCTATGAGCCGCTCTTCGCTTGGGTGGAAGGACGCGCACCCAAGCCCGAGACCAACAATCCCGCACCGTTCCGGCCGCCGATGCTGTCGCATCCGCTCGAGGAGGAGGATTTCGAGAAGCTCGACCCTTCCGATTTCTGGGGCGAATGGAAATGGGACGGCATCCGCCTGCAGGCAGCCGCCGGCAAAGGCTCCGACGGGAGGCTCGTCCGGCGCATCTATTCGCGCACGGGGGAAGACGTGTCGGGAGCCTTCCCGGACCTCGTGGAAGCGCTCGACTTCGAAGGTGCCATCGATGGAGAGCTGCTCATCGTCAGGGACGGCCGCGTCCAGAGTTTCAACGTGCTCCAGCAGCGCCTCAACCGGAAGGCCGTCACAGCCAAGCTCATGACGGAATTTCCGGCCCACCTGCGGGTCTATGATATCCTCGTCGAGGGCTACGAGGACTTGCGCCACCTGCCTTTCTCCGAGCGACGACAACGGCTCGAAGCCCTGGTCGAACGGCTCGACGATCCGCGCATCGATCTCTCGCCGCTCGTGGAATTCTCGTCCTGGGATGTGCTTGCCTCCGCTCGCTCCGACCCGGCCGCCATCGGAGCGGGGCCGGATGCGGATGCCATCGAGGGCTGCATGATCAAGCGGGCGGACAGCCCCTATCTGCCTGGGCGTCCGAAGGGCTATTGGTACAAGTGGAAGCGTGATCCCTATCTCGTCGACGCCGTGATGATGTACGGCCAGCGCGGCCACGGGAAGCGCTCGTCCTATTACTCGGACTATACCTTCGGGGTCTGGCGCGACGGGTCAGACGGCGAGGAACTGGTCCCGGTCGGAAAGGCCTATCACGGCTTCACGGACGAGGAGCTGCTCCAGCTCGATCGCTATGTCCGCAACCATACCGTCAACCGTTTCGGACCCGTCCGCGAGGTGGAGTACGGCAAGGACCGAGGCCTCGTGCTCGAAGTGGCCTTCGAAGGGTTGCAGCGATCGAGCCGGCACAAGTCCGGCGTCGCCATGCGGTTCCCGCGGATCAACCGTATCCGCTGGGACAAGCCCGCCGCCGAGGCCGACCGGATCGAGACCCTGGAAAAGATCCTCGAACGGGGTGAGAAAGAAATTCATCCCCTCGACGGGCGCATCGTGACCGATCGGGAAACGGAGGGCGAGACATCATGACCATGCTGTCAGTCGAAACCTTGACCGAGGGCAGCGTCACGCAACAAGCCATGGGGCGCCTGATGGTTCAGACGCAGGGCCAAGGCTTCACCGAATTGACGGAACCGGTCGCCCGCTGGGTGCTGGGAACCGGTATCACGCACGGCGTCCTCACCGTCTTCTGTCGCCATACCTCGGCATCGCTGCTGATCCAGGAAAATGCCGATCCAGACGTCCGCCGGGATCTCCTCACCGCCTTCGAACGGCTTGCCCCGCGGAATGCTGGCTATGTGCATTCCACCGAAGGCCCGGACGATATGCCGGCCCATATCCGCACCGTGCTCAGCGGGATCTCCCTCACGATTCCTGTGACGGAAGGGCAGATGGTCCTCGGGACCTGGCAAGGGCTCTTTCTGGTGGAGCATCGGGACATTCCACATCAGCGGGACATCCTGCTCCACCTCCTTGGTGCATGAGCCGGACGCCGAACTGGCTAAGCTTTGTTTTCCAGCCCCATTCGGCTGAGTTTCAGGTAGAATGGGCTTCGTGCGCTTCCGTCCCGCCTTGCCATATCAGGGGAGATGCGGATAAGGCTCAAGGAGTTGCGTGGGAGACGACGTAGTGCAGGGTCAAAATACCACGATCATCATCGCTGACGACCACCCGCTGTTCCGGGGAGCGCTGCGTCAGGCTATCGGCTCGGTGATGCCGAAAGCACGAGTCGTCGAAGCCAATGGAATGGACGACCTGAATACCGCCCTCGGCCAGGAGCGGGACATCGATCTGATCCTCCTCGATCTCACCATGCCGGGCGTCCAGGGCTTTTCGGGCCTGCTGTCTCTCCGCGCCCAGCATCCGGAACTGCCCGTGGTGATCGTGTCCGCCACCGAGGAGGCGACCGTCATCCGCCGAGCCATGGAATTCGGGGCGTCCGGCTTCATTCCGAAATCCATCGACATCGACAGCATCGGCGGCGCCATCGAGGCGGTCCTGGCGGGCGATGTCTGGACACCTCCGGACGTGGATCTCTCGGCCGCCGAGGACAAGGAGACCGCCGATCTCGTCCGTCGTCTCGCGACCCTCACGCCGCAGCAGGTCCGGGTACTGACCATGCTCTCCGAGGGCCTCCTCAACAAGCAGATCGCCTACGAGCTCTCCGTCTCCGAGGCGACCGTGAAGGCCCATGTCTCGGCCATCCTCGACAAGCTCGGCGTCGACAGCCGCACCCAGGCGGTGATCGCCGCTTCGAAGATCGGCGTCACCCAGCGCCCTTCCCCTGCCAGCGCCGACTAGATGGCGGTCCATCCGGGCGCCGTGCCCCCGGTCTTCGGCCCCTACCTGACCCTCTGGAGGCTTGTTCCGGACGGCCCGCCGGTCGTGACGCACAGCAGCGATCTCCTGCCGGTCTGCCGGGCCGACGGGGCCCTGGCTATGCTCAAGATCCCGCGCGAGGCCGAGGAACGCCGCGGCAGCCTCCTGATGACATGGTGGCAGGGCGACGGCGCGGCCCGCGTCCTCGCCCATGACGTCGACGCGCTTCTCCTGGAACGGGCGACCGGACAGCGCTCCCTATCGGCCATGGTCCGGGAGGGCCGCGACGACGAGGCGAGTCAGACCCTCTGCGCGGTAGCGGCCAAGCTCCACGCCCCGCGCCCGCATCCCCGACCCGATCTTGCGCCCCTCGACCACTGGTTCCGGCAGCTCGCGCCGGCCGCGGTCCGTTACGGCGGGATCCTGGTCAAGGCCAATGCGGTCGCGCAGCACCTGCTCTCCTCGCAGCAGGACATCGTCCCGCTCCACGGGGATATCCATCACGACAACGTCCTCGATTTCGGCCCCCGGGGCTGGCTCGCGATCGATCCGAAGGGGCTTGTCGGCGAACGGACCTTCGACTTCGCGAACATCCTGCGCGACCCGGAGGACCAGACGGCCTTCGTCGTGGAGAATTTCGGCAGGCGGTCCCATATGCTGGCGCAGGCGGCAGGCGTCGAGCGCACGCGCCTCCTCCAATGGACCCTGGCCTTCGCGGGCCTCTCGGCCGCCTGGATCCTGGACGACGGCGACGAACCGACGCTCGATCTCGCTATCGCCGAACGGGCCGCGGCGGAGCTTTCCCTTCGCTGATCAGAGGCTGTTCACGAAGGCGTCGATCCTGGATAGGGCCTTCTCTCCCATCGCGCTCTCGTAGCGGATGAAGACATGGCAGCCGCCGGGCCAGATCGCGAGATCCGTCCGGTTGCCGAAGGAGGTCCAACGGGCCGCCATGAACAGGGTATCGTCGAGCAGAAGGTCCCGCGTGCCCACCGAGAACAGGGCCGGCGGCATTCCTTTCAGGTCGGCATAGAGCGGCGAGATATCGGGATCGCGTCGATCCACCTTGGGACCGCAGAGGTTGTCGGCGAAGATCTCGACATCCCGCGTATTGAGGACGAGCTTGTCGGTGCCCCAATTCACGACGCTCGGCGTCAGGCCCAGATCGTAGCAGCCGGCAAAGAGATTGGCACCCCGGAAGGGTGTCACCCCGTGCCGGTCGCGCAGCCGCAGCAGCGTTGCGGCCGACAAATGCGCGCCAGCCGACTCGCCGCCGATAAAGAGCCGATCCGTTCCGAAGCGCGCCTTCGCCTCGCGGAGCACCCAGAGCGCAGCAGCCTCGCAATCGTCATGCGCGGCCGGATACGGATCCTCGGGGGCCAGACGATACTCGACCGAGACCACGGCGAGGCCACAATGATCCGCCATCCGGTCCAGATAGGGATCCTGCTCGTCGGCGGTGCCCCAGGTCCAGCCTCCTCCATGGATGTGGAAATAGATGCCACGGGGATTGTCCGGCGCAATGATGCGCAGCGGAAGCGGGCCTGCGGGCCCATCGATGGTGATGACCTGCGCGCCCCTGCTCTTGGGCATGGGCGGGAAAGGCCCCAGGCCCTGGCGACGGCGCTCGCGGACCAGAGCGGGCGGGAATGACCAGGGGTCGGGCAACTCGGTTAGGCGGGCCAGGATTTCAGCATTCTGCGCCTTGATTTCGTCGCTGATGCTCGCCGGGTCGAAAACGGTTGGGTCGATCATGCCGGGCTCGGGTGAGGTTGCGTTCGTCGCCGTCCCTTGCGATGAAGCACACGCGATGGCCGAGGTCCAGCACGGCGAAGGGATAAGGATTTAAGACAATGTCCAACGTGAACAGGTTTCTCGGTGGCTCGCCGGGCTCGGTGCTGATCAAGCTGATTTTCTTGTCGCTGCTGGTCGGAGCCTTCATGGCCTTCCTCAACATCACGCCCTTTGGCCTGATCGAAGGCGTCTACAATTGGCTGCGCTCGCTCCTCGGACTCAGCATGGATACGGTGGTCGAGGTTGGGCGCTGGGTCCTCTATGGCGCCATCATCGTCGTCCCCCTGTGGTTCATCGCGCGCCTGTTCGGCCGGAACTGAGAATTTTCCATGGAAGGCTCCATCTCCTCACGGCAGATCGTCGTCACGCACAAGCGCATGCTGGCGCTGGCGCTGCCGATGACCCTGTCCCACGTGACGACACCACTGCTCGGTCTTGTCGACGCCGCGGTGATCGGACGGCTCGGCGAGGCCTATCTCCTCGGGGCGGTGGCGCTCGGCGCGGTCGTGTTCGATTTCGTCTTCTGGAGCTTCGGATCCTTACGCATGGCAACGGCGGGCATGACCGCGCAGGCCACGGGCGCCGGGGACCGGCATGAAGTGGATCGGACTCTGGCCCGTGCACTTCTGGTCGCCGCCGTCATCGGCATTCTGCTCATTTTGCTGCAGTGGCCCATCGCGTTGATCGCCTTCCCTCTGACCGGAGCGAGCGACGCGGTGAAAGGTGCGCTTGCGACCTACTTCTACATCCGTATCTGGGCGGCGCCCTTCACGCTGGCGAATTACGTCATCCTCGGCTCGACGCTCGGACGCGCCCGCACCGATCTCGGCCTGCTCCTGCAGGTTGCCATCAACATCGCCAACATTCTCCTGACCTCGGCGCTGGTGCTTGTCTTCGAATGGGGCGTC
Source organism: Microvirga puerhi (assembly GCF_020089865.1). Lineage (GTDB taxonomy): Bacteria > Pseudomonadota > Alphaproteobacteria > Rhizobiales > Beijerinckiaceae > Microvirga > Microvirga puerhi. Next base: position 19,201 of record NZ_JAIRBM010000020.1, on the reverse strand, counting down.
GCGGGTGCAGCCATCGGCACGGCGATTGCGGAGATCTTCGGTGTGGGGCTGGGCATTCTCGTGCTGCGACGGTTGGGTTCTAATCCCTTTGCAGTCGCCCGGCATGAGATTCTCAACCGCGCGGCCATGCTGCAGACCCTGAGCATGAATCGGGACATCATGATCCGCAACATGGCGCTGATGATGGCCTTCGGCATCTTCAGCGCCTTCGGCGCGCGTTCCGGCGACGTGACACTCGCAGCCAATGCAGTGCTCTACAACATGTTCCTGATCGGCGGGTATTTCCTCGACGGCTTCGCCACCGCTGCGGAAACGCTGTGCGGCCAATGCATCGGCGCACGCGATGCCCGCAGCTTCCGTCGCGCCATTGCCTTAAGCCTCGGATGGAGTCTCGGCTTCGGCCTGACGGTTTCCGCGATCTTTCTCGCCGGCGGCGGGCTGTTCATCGACTTCGTCTCGACCAGTCCGGACGTGCGCCTCTATGCCCGCGATTATCTCGTCTATGCTGCATTGACGCCATTGGTGGGCGCTGCCGCCTTTGCCTTCGACGGCATCTATACGGGCGCCACATGGACGAAGGCGATGCGCGATCTCATGCTCGTCGCTCTCGCAATCTACGGCGCTGTACTCATCGCCGCAGGATCACTCGGTAATACGGGTCTCTGGATCGCGCTTCTGATCTTTCTCGGAGTCAGAGGAATGGGACAGGCTCTGCTCTACCCTCGGCTGGCCCGTAAGACCTTTACGGCCCTGACGGCCTGAACGAACGTCGCGGGAGTCGGGCCATCGCGCCCTTAGTCAGAACCGGCCTTCCGCTATTGCGGCCGCATCGCGTCCCACGGCCTGATCGAGGGACGTGCCTTCCTCCTGAAGTGCGCTCAGAAGCCCCTGCTTGATCTCGCCGATCAGCGCGGGTCCCTTGTACACCAGAGCGGAGTAGAGCTGGATCAGGCTCGCGCCGGCGCGGATCTTGGCCCATGCGGCTTCAGGAGAGCCGACACCACCGACACCAACAAGCGGCATAGTGCGTCCGACGCGGAGATATGTTTGCGCCAGGAGTCTCGTCGAAGGCTCGAACAGCGGCTTTCCGGAAAGGCCGCCTGTTTCGGTCGAGAGCGCCTTCTCCTTCAAGCTGGCCGGTCGGGCAATCGTGGTGTTCGACACCGTCAGCCCATCCACGCCGCGTCGCTGCGCGGTCGCCACGACGGCGTCCAGTGTCTCCAGCGAGATGTCGGGGGCAATCTTCAAGAGGATGGTGGTTTGGGTCCGCCCTTCATCCGCCTTGTTCCGCGCCTCGATGCAACGGGCCAGAAGATCGTCGAGAAACGCTTCACCCTGCAGATCGCGCAGGCCGGGCGTGTTCGGAGACGATACGTTGATAGTGAGAAAATCGACGAGCCCCGACAACTCGCGAACGCAGAGAACGTAATCGGCGATGCGGTCGTTCGAGTCCTTGTTGGCGCCAATGTTGACGCCGACGATTCCCGGACGGCCGCGGCGGGCGATCAAGCGCCGGCGGGCAGCCGCAAGCCCTTCGCTGTTCAGACCGAACCGATTGATGACGGCCTCATCCTGCGCGAGACGGAAGACACGTGGCCGTGGATTGCCTTCCTGCGGCTTCGGCACGACGCCGCCCAACTCAACGAATCCGAAGCCCTGTGCCAGGAGCTGATCCGGCACCTCGCACTGCTTGTCGAAACCCGCGGCAAGTCCGACCGGATTGGGAAAACGGCGTCCGAACACCTCGACCGCCAGTCGGGCATCATCCGCCCCGGGCCGTCCTGGCGGCATCAGAGCGAGACTCCGGATCGTCAGCTGGTGCGCCGTCTCCGCGTCGAGCGCGTGCAGGAACTTCTTCGCGAGAGGAAAGAGAGAGGAGATCATTCGGCAAGGTCCGGAAACAGATGTCGACCTTCCTTCCCTAACGGAAGAGGCTTCACCCAGAGAACTGCGGAGAGGGACAAAGGGGCGTAGAGATGCGGGAACAGGTCGCCGCCGCGGGACGGTTCGTATCTCAACGCGTCGCCAAGACGCTCATCGTCCACAGCGATCAGAAGCAAGTCATCCTGGCCAGCAAAATGCCGGTCTGCCGTTTCCCGGACTTGCGATGTGGTGGAAAAGTGGATGTACCCATCCCGAGCATCGATCGGAGCGCCATCGAAGGCTTTTGCCGCCTCGGCGGCCTCCCAGAGCGGTCGCGAACAGATTTTATAGATAGTCGCCATAGCGCTTTTGAGTAGCGCCCGTCTCTCGATAGGGCAACCGGAACATGAGCGCGTTGTCGCTAAACCTTGTTCTCCATTGTTCGAGCCATAGAACAACCTTAATTCCTAATCATAGGTCGCGTTTCCAGTAGCGTTTTTGGCACCTCTCGAAGGTTCATCATATGTTGTCCCATGATCGCGTTTGGGCCGCTATCGATGCCCTGGCTTCCCGCCACGGCATGACCGCATCAGGCCTCGCCCGCAAGGCCGGGCTCGATGCCACAAGCTTCAACAAATCGAAGCGTACGAGTCCCGAAGGCCGGGATCGCTGGCCTTCGACCGAGTCGATCGCGAAGATCCTTCGCGCGACTGGCGCGACGCTGGAAGATTTCCTGCGTCTCGTTGAACCATCCGGTTCCTTACGCCGATCGACAATTCCCCTGATCAGCGTGACGCAGGCCGCATCGGGCAACAAGCTCTTCACCGAAGAGGGTCTGCCGGTCGGTGGCCCCGGCTGGGACGAGATCGACTTTCCCGACTTTGGTCAGGAGAAGGTCTTCGCCCTCGAGGTGACCGGCGATTCCATGGTGCCGCTTTATCGCGACGGCGACATCCTGATCGTGTCGCCGACCGCCGGCATGCGCAAGGGCGATCGCGTCGTGGTCCGCCTGACGAACGGCGAACTTCTCGCGAAGGAACTCCGCCGCCGCTCGGCAAAAACGCTGGAACTCGCCGCGTTGGAGCCGGGTCAGGAAGACCGGATGATCCCAGCCGAAGAGATCGTCTGGGTTGCACGGATCATGTGGGCGCGGCAATAGGAGCGCGTTAGAGCTGTTTCCACTGACGCGGAATCAGCTCTTTTCGTTGGCGTACCGCATTTTTTGACGACGAAGCGGATCCGGTTCGTCGAAAAATGCATCTAAGCCGCGCGCTCGGCACTCTTCGTTTTCAGGAAAGCCTCGTGCTCGCTCACGAGCTTCCCTTCCAGAGCTTTTTGGATCAGCGCTCGCGTTTCCTTGACACCGAACAGCGCGACGAACGAGCCAAATCGCGGACCGCGAGGCTCGCCCAAAAGCACCTGATAGATCGTGTTGAACCACTCGATCGAGACACCCGGACGCTCCGGCGTGGCGCCCTTGGCCTTGAGATCCTGGTAGCGCGGTTCGGCACGGCCGACATTGTAGATCTCTTCCTGAATGGCTTCCGCCGTCACAGGCCGCCCGCCGTTCTCGAAGGAACCGAGAATCTCCCAGAGCTTGTGCAAAGATGCGGCTTCCACATCGTCCGCCAGACGATAAGTCTTCTGCGGCTTCACGAAGTCTTCGAAGTAGCGTGCAGCCCGCTTCACGAGACTGTCGAGACGCGGATGGGTCTCCGGGGACACGTTGGGCGCGTAGCGACGAATGAAGCCCCAGATCACGCCCGGATCCTCGGAGTTTGCAACCGCCACGAGATTGAGCAGCATCGAGAAGGAGATCGTCGTTCCCGGCTGGTTGCCGCCGCCCGACGAGACCAGCTCCGGCGCCGGTGGGTGGCCGGCGTGGAGATGCCAGACGGGGTTCATCAGGCGTGCCTTCGCGTCCTGCGACGGATACTTCTCGAGGAACGTGAGATAATCGTCTACCTGACGTGGGATCACGTCGAAATAGAGCTTCTTCGCCTCACGCGGCTTGCTGAACATGAACAGCCCCAGGCTGTCTGGCGTACCATAGGTGAGCCACTCGTCGATGGTGAGGCCGTTGCCCTTGGACTTGGAGATCTTCTGTCCCTTCTCGTCCAGGAAGAGCTCGTAATTGAAGCCCTCCGGCGGCAGGCCGCCGAGCGCCTTCGCGATTTCGCCCGACAGCTTCACGCTGTCGATCAGGTCCTTGCCGGCCATTTCGTAGTCGACGCCGAGCGCAACCCAACGCATGGCCCAGTCCGGCTTCCATTGAAGTTTCGCGTGCCCTCCCGTCACCGGCGTCTCGAAACGCTCGCCCGTTTCCGGATCCCGCCAGACGATCGTGCCGGCATCGAGCTTGCGCTCATCGATGGGCACCTGCATCACGATGCCCGTCTTGGGATGGATCGGCAGGAACGGCGAATAGGATTGCTGCCGCTCTTCGCGCAGCGAGGGCAGCATGATCGCCATGACCGCATCGTAACGCTCAAGCACCGTGAGCAGCGTCTTGTCGAACCGGCCCGCCCTGTAGCACTCGGTCGCCGACAGGAACTCGTAATCGAACCCGAAAGCGTCGAGAAATTCGCGCAGGCGGGCATTGTTGTGATGGGCGAAGCTCTCGTGGGTTCCGAACGGGTCGGGCACCTGCGTCAGAGGCTTGCCGAGGGATGCCGCCACCAACTCCTTGTTCGGGATGTTGTCGGGAACCTTGCGCAGGCCGTCCATATCGTCAGAGAACGCATAGAGATGCGTCGGGATCGTATCGCCCGTCAGCAGCCGGAAGGCATAGCGAACCATGCTGGTGCGGGCGACCTCCCCGAACGTCCCGATATGCGGCAGGCCCGAGGGGCCATAACCGGTCTCGAACAGAACCTCCTTCTTGCCCGTCCGTTTGAGCCGCTCCACGAGCTTGCGGGCCTCCTCGAAGGGCCAGGCCGTCGCGGTTTGAGCGGCGTCGATGAGAGCGGGATCGAGAGATAGAGGTTGGGACATGTGACCTGAAGCTGATGAAAGGCGGCACACTAACGCATCATGCGGAAAAGTGGACCCGGTTTTCCGCGCCCCGATGCGCGGCTTGAAAGAGTGAACATCGAATGGATCCCAAACGTGGAGGCCACTCTGGGTCCGAGCTCTCTGGAACGACTTCCGTTTCGAAGGAACCGAAACCCGGGCCGGAGAACGAAGGTAGCCGCCCGTCGAAAGGCAGGCTATGCCTCGCAAATTATGCTCTAGGGAGCCTGCCGCCCGGGGTCAATGCGACTTAGAAGGGACTGACGGGAAAGAAACGCAGATAGAGCTCGGCATATTTTCCCTCCTTCCAGAGCTGCTGGAGAGCATAGTCGAAGGCCCGGCGCAGGTTCTCCTCGTCCTGTCGGACGACAAAGCCGATGCCTTCCCCGAAGAACCGGCTCTCGAGATAAGGACCGCCTGCGAAGTCGCAACATCCGGCGGAATCCTCGCCGCCGATCCATAGGGCAAGGCCCAACCCATCGGCGAACAGATAGTCGATCTGCCCGTCCTTCAGGGCTGTCTGAGCCTCAGCCATTTCTCCGAAACCTTTGAGGGTGGCGCCCGGCATGAAAGCCTTGGCATAGGCCTCATGTGCCGAGCCCGTGACGACGCCGATTGTCTTGCCGGCAAGGGACTTCACCTCTGGTGGCGGTTCGTTGCGGTCTTTCTTGACTGCAAAACGGGCCGGGATCTTGAAGTAAGGCGCCGTAACGGCGAAGCGCTGCCGGAGGGACGGCGTGATCGGAATGGCTGCGGCAACAACGTCTCCCTGACGATCGGCCAAGGCATCGAGGAGCGTGTCGAAGCGGCGCACTTGGATGGTGCAGGTGATGGCCAGGCGCTCGCAGGCGGTGCGGGCCAGCTCGACGGAGAATCCGGTCGGGTTGCCGTCAAGGCCACTGAAATCCAGAGGCGGGAAATCGTCGTCGATCAGAAACCTGATCGGGCGAAGGCCGGTGAGGTCCGGTCGCTCCAGCTGGACCCGCGGATCCCAGAAATTCGGGATGGCGACCCCCTGAGCCCACGCCGGAGTCAAGGCGGAAGAGCCGAGGATCAAGAACAATAGAACCTGCCCTATCGGCAGGGTCTTGATCTTACGGACGACGCGCGCGACGAATAAAGTCACATTGTATCGATGAGGCAATCGTCACCTTTTGCAAGCTGTCCCGCCATACCTGCGAAGACCGCTCGCCCCCGCGAACGAGGGTCTAGCGGAGGCCAGCCCACAGTCAACTCTCGACGGCCTCGTCTTGCCGCTGGAAATCGGTTTCCTGGCGGCTTACGGGATCGCGCCGACGGTTCTCCACGAAGCGGTGGCGAACGCTCGGGCCATAGGCGTTCCGGTCGACGTCCATCTCCTGAAGAGCGGCATCGTCGACGAAGTCACCTTCTACCGGGCGCTGGCAATGGAGCTCGGCCTCCCATTCACGGCTGCGCCACGTCCGTCGCGTCTCAGCCGCTATCCGGACAGCATCCTGGCCGGTATTGCTCCTCTGGAAGGCTTTGAGGGCTTCGTAGTCGCTCCGTCGGGCCCGGCTGTGTCCCAGTTTCTCCGGCACCGACATATCGCGCCACGAGGGCTCGTCGTCACGGCTCCAACCCGGCTGCGGCACGCGGTGATGCGTATCTGGCAGCGCAGAGTTGCCGAATTAGGGGCGAACGCCCTGCCGAATGCACGTCCGGAATTGTCGATCCGAGACGGTCTCGGAACGGGCCACATTGTGGGCCTCGCGCTTCTTTCGCTCGTCTTGTCCTACGGTGCCGTAAGGGCACCCGCCATGACAATCGCCGCGCTGGGCACAGGGTTGAGCCCGCTGTTCTTCGCAGCCGTCGTCCTGCGATTGGCAACCGTTTTGCTGGGACACCCGCCGGAGCCGCGCCGGTCGATCCGACGCGAAGACGACGCCGCGCTGCCGATCTATACGGTCATCGTGCCCCTCTATCGGGAGCGACGGATTGCGACGCGGCTCGTCACGGCCTTGTCACGGCTCGATTATCCATCGGCCAAGCTCGACATCAAGTTCGTTCTGGAGGCCGACGACCAGGAAACGCCAGCGGCTCTTGCGGCCATCGCCATGCCCGGATTCATCGAGGTGATCGTTGCTCCCGCCGGAAATCCCAGGACCAAGCCGCGAGCGCTGAACATCGCCCTGCCCCTGGCCCGCGGTCGCTACGTCGTGATCTACGATGCGGAGGACGTGCCCGAACCGGGTCAGTTGCGGCAGGCGGCCCGGGCCTTCGCCACCGCCCCGCCGGACGTCGCCTGCCTCCAGGCGCGGCTGACGATCGACAATACTGACGATACTTGGCTCACGCGCCTCTTCACCATCGAATATGCGATCCTCTTCGACGTGTTCAATCCTGGTCTCGCCGAGATTGGAAGCCCGATCGCGCTCGGCGGGACCTCCAACCACTTCCGCATCGATATCTTGCGGCGCGTCCATGGCTGGGACGCATGGAACGTAACGGAAGATGCGGACCTCGGCATTCGCCTGGCGCGGTGGGGATATCGCGTCCACGACCTCCCCTCCTCGACGCTCGAGGAGGCTCCCGCGACGCTGCGAACCTGGATGAACCAGCGCACCCGCTGGATGAAAGGCTTCATGCAAACCTGCATCAGCCATTCCCGTGCGCCGCGAGCGGTCCTGTCGGAACTCGGACCGTGGCAGTGTCTTGGGGCAGCGATCCTCACCTATGGCACGGTACTGAGCGCACTGGTCTTTCCCATCTTCACCGGACTGTTTCTGCTGACATGGCGGGATGAGGCTGGTCTGGCCACGATCGTTTCGGGCTCCAATCTCCTGCGGGCCTGGAGCGGGACGCTGTTCGCGATGGGTCTTGCGGCGATCTTCCTTCCGGCCCTGATGGCCCTCAAGCGGCGGCGTCTATGGCGGCTTCTGCCGTGGACGGCACTCCTTCCCATCTATTACCTGCTGGTGAGCGTGGCCGCCTGGCGAGCGATATGGGAGGTGATGCATGTGCCGTTTCACTGGAACAAGACCAGCCACGGCCTGGCGAAAACCTCACGGAGCGGATTGCTTCAGAAACACCATGCGAGGGCTGCGGACACGACGTCGCTGAACACGGCGGCGCCTTGACGCCACCACAGCAAACCGCCGGCACCGATCAGGCACAGCGTAGCTCCCACGATAAGGCCACGGCCGACCCATCGATCCTGCCTGCCGGTTTGGGAAATCTCGGAGCCGAGACTCATACCGCGTCCATCCTCATATGCTGTCATCCCTATGATAGAGGCGGATTCTCTCATCGAGAAGGGGACGATCGCTCGCCCCCTTCTCGATGAGAATTACAACAGATCACGCTGCCTTCTTGGACGGCCAGCCGAGTTCCACGAGACGAGCCTTCGCGAAATCCCGGATCTCGTCGCGGATTCCTTCCGGCAGATCGTTCAGGACACGCTGCGTTTCCGCGTGAAGCATGAGATCCGTCACGGCGTTGATGGTCTTCGCCTTGCTGATCTTCTGCTTCAGATCTGCCTCCACATTGGCGTCGGGGGCGACGATCTCGACGGCAGTCTTCTCGGGTTCGATCTGCGCCTCCGCATGGACCGGACGGCTATTGCGGAACTCGTCTGCTTCCTCCTCGGAATAGACAAGCCCATGAAGCTCGATGAGCTTCAGGATCACGCGGTCCTTCGCACGCTTCTCGGCCATCGCATAGACGTATGCCGCCTGCTTGCCCGAGACACGGTAGTTCGTGCCGACCAGCGCTTCGCCGATGGACCATTCCAGCCGTTCTCCCATGCGCCCGGTCACCAGAATAACGGCCTCGTCGCGCTCGGCGCGGACGATCATCGGCGGTTCGAACTGGATCTTGGCCTGCGCCGCGATGCGCTCGAGCGCCTTGTGATAGATCACGGCCGTGCCTTGGACCCGCCAGACGTTGCCGGCCATCGGCTCGCCGAACTTGGCCAGGACCTCAGCGATCTTCTTATCAGTGGTATTCATCTCGACCCTCATCCTTGAAGAGGAGGCCGCGAAGCACTCGCGGGCCGGTGAGCGCCCCATTGAGAAGCAGCTCGTTCTATGTTTGTTCTATAGCAAATCAGGTCTTTCAGGTCCAGTTTCGGAGCAGTATTGCCAAGGTTAAAACCCCTTATTTTACGGCAACTTCAGCCATCGCGTCGTTTTGCCTCAAGTTATGTTTCACATCCGGCAGTCGGCCTGCTTAGCCCTACCGATCGGTGAGCCTGCTAAGAATTGACGGCATACCTTACGTTCTATATTTGTTCTACGACCATTTCTATGGAGCGCAGGATCAATTTCTTAACCTGTGCGGCCGATTTTCCGGAGGAGCGATGTCAGCACAAGCCCTTCTCGACCTCTCTTCGCGGCACGCGCCTCGCTCAGGCCCCCGACGTGCGCGCAAGAGCTCGGCTGTGCCTGTGACACGGCCCTCCTTGATCGCGGACTTTCTCGCCATCTGCGAACTCGATGCGGAGATCGAGACATTGCGGGCGCCAGCTTCGGTCGCCGTGTTCGATCTGGGGGATATGACTGTTGAGCACGTGGCGGATTTTGAAATCGTCCGCGACGGTACGGCATTCCTCGTGGACATCGTCACCGACGAGGATCTGCTGAGCCATCCTCTGCGCGCTGCCGCCATTCACGGATCGGTGGCTAATGACGGTCGGCCATTCACCTTCGAGACGGCAGCGAGCCTGCGCGCCGAGCCCCGCCTCGCGACGGTACGCCTAATCACGGCGTGCCGTCGCACGCCCGTGACGGCGGGAGATCGCGTGCGGATCCTGCATCAGCTCGACGAATGCGGAACGATGCGGCTCGTAGACTGCGCGAGCGCTGCGATGAACGCCGCCGATGGCGTCGCAGCCGTCCTGGCCCTCGCCTGCGAGGGATTGGTCGCCGTCGATATCAGCCGCCCAATCCTTCCCGAGACACCTGTACGGCGACGACGCCTCCCCTATTCCGATCCTTTCGCGTTCTAAACGATCAGGAGCGGGCGTGGCGCTCTACGGCCTCGCCGAGAAGCGAACGCACGATGGCGCGCACCACATCCGAGGTCTCGTTCGATTGAAAGTGTGCCTCAATCTCGTCGCGCAGAATCGAGCCGTCGCCACTGCGCCGCAATTCGGTCGGCGACTCCGCCTGTAGGAGTGTGACGAAGGCGCTCTCCACGGCCTGCGCGACGGCCGCCTCCTCGGCCGCATCGACCAAGCGTCCGGTCAGATCGAAGACATCCGTTTCGAACGGCAGCGCCTCGGGGACAAGTTCGCCGCTGGCGTCCAGAATCCAGGCGCGTGGAACGTGGTCGACAAGATCGACCGACTGACGTGTGATGTTGCCGGGATTAAGCCAGCGCGTGCGCCCCGCCGTCACGCCCTTCTGGGTCTTGTGAATGTGACCATTGACGAGAAGGTCGCAGGCCTCAATGGCGAAAGGTGGGACCGCACCTGGATAGCCGCCGTCGAAGGCGATGTCGTGGTGCGTGAACCAAGCCTGCCAGTCCACATCCGTGAAGGAGCCGCGAATGTCCGTTGGAATCGCCTGACCGAACGGCGTCATGCCGACGCCAATCTTACGGTCCCCGATCCGATACGACGCGACAGGTACCGATGTCGCTACGACATCCACGACATCACACAAACCGAGGAGCGCCAGCGTATCGCTGTCCGTCAGGGTCATATGCTGGATATCGTGATTGCCGACATTGACGACGGGACGGTGTTTGAATCCCTTCAAGACACGGATCAGCTGGTTCTTCAGCGCTTCATCGGGCTCCACGGGACGATCGAACAGATCGCCGAGGATGACGACTGCGAGATCGCGAGCATTGGCAAGAGAAACGCAATGCTCGAGCTTGGAGAGAACCGGTTGCGGCCAGAGCGCATCCTTGCGCCGTCCCGGACGGCGTGAACCCACATGCGGATCTCCGATGACGAGGAGCCCGCTGCAGGTTTGCGTATCGAGGCGATCACCGAAAAGGATCATGCGTTCAGTGGCTCCACGGTGGAATGAGATGAATGGTCGAGCAATGTGTCGATACTGACGGGCGAACCGCAGGTCGGACAGAGTCCGCCGCTTTCCTCGACCAAGTCGGCCATCGCAGCACGAAGTGCGCTGGCCTCAGCATCAATCCGCACCAGCTTCTCCCGTGCCTGCGCAGACGCGCCCCGAAGGAGGGTGAGGCGCTTCCGGACCTCTTGCGCCGATTGCAGATTTTCAAGAGCTGGCGGCCCGTCAGGCAACACCTGCAAGCAAGCCAAGCGCGATTTGGCGCGATGAAGGCGTCCGGCAACATCCAGAGTGGCGCGTCCAATGCGCTCGCGCTCCTGGATATGCTGCATGGCGGTGGAGAGTTTCAGAAAGCTCTGAGGCTCTGGCAGCGCCGCCGTCGCCTCGGCACGTGCACGTGCCTGACGCACCTGACGCGTCATCGCCCGCAACCGTTCCATGGTCTGGCTTTGCGATTGGAGGCGCTTCTCAGCCGTCTTAATCGCGGATGCACGATCCTGCGCATCCGCGAGAATCTCTCTCAAACTGCCGAGCACTTCAAAGCTTTCCAACTCGGTCCGGAGGTTCGCGAGTTCACGTTCACCATTGCGCACGAGTGCATTGTCGCGAGCGCAGCGTTCGCGGTGAATGATGAGCATGTCGCGGATATAGCTTGCCTCCTGTCCGATCGACAGGACGGCCGAACGCCGAGATGCAGGTTCACCCAGAAGAAAAACCGGGAATTTCTGATGCGCGATGTGAACGTCGAGGTCTTCGACCTTGGTGATGCGGAACAGCTCGCCGACCCAGTCCGGAACCGTGCGACCGCCGGTCTCGTAGCGCATGGACGGCGTCTCTACCACGCGCCCATCGGACTCATGCAGCGACCAGATATTGACCGGTGTGCGGCGCGGCTGGCGTATGAAGCGAAGGATACGCCCGCCCGCCACTCCAATCTCGATTTTCGCAGATTTCGCGCCGGCGCGCACGAGGCTGTCGCGCGCCTCGCCGTAGAACATGGCGCGGAGAGCCCGGATGAACGTGGACTTGCCGCGATTATTCGGCCCGATCAGGGCATTGACACCGGGGCTCAAGGGCAACGTCGCATCTTCATAGGCCTGCACGTTGACGAGCCGGATGAAGCGCAGGCCGGGCGCGGCATCATTCCATGCAGCGCTGCACTCGACGGACTCGATCGTCACACCGGTACGAGGCTCGCCGACGACGCGGGCGATATGGAACTGACCGGAGAATTGCGACAAATCGTGGTGGGATACCGCCAAGCACTGCACGCCGAGCCTCGCCGCACCGTCTTCGAGCACGCGATAGAAGGAGGCAACGCGCTCAGGGGCGATCCAGCAATCGGCCTCGTCGAGAGCCAGGAAGCGGGCGACGTCCGCCTTCACCACGGCAATCAGCCGCAGGGCCATGCCGATCACGTTGGTAAGCGCCCCGCCGTTGTCCTCCAGCACGTCTTCCAAGGTCCCATCGGGACGCCGCACGCAAATATCGAGCGCCGCAAGGCCACGCTCCGTGGACAGGTCGAGGGCAACCGGCTTTTCGCCGGGAAGGACTTCTTGCACGAGTGCAGTCAGGAGCGTTTCGAAGGCCGCGAGATTGCGCCGGCTGGCGCTGCCGTGAACGGCGTCGATGAAGGCTTCGACCTCGTCCTTGACTGCAAGGCGTCCCTTGGCCAATTCGATGTCGCGCGTCAGCTCGTCCAAACGAATCTTCAGCGCATCGCGGCGCCCTTCCAGGCGTGCAAGCGCTGCAGCTGTCCTGGCAATGTCGCTGTCGACGAGTTCTGTCTGCATCAGGGCTCGCCCCCGAGCTGACGGAGACGATCCTCGACATCGCGAAGAACGGCTTCGAAATCTGCGACGCGCCTCGTGTTCTCCTCCTGGGCCGCTTCAATCTGTCGCTGCAGCTCCGCCTCGTCGTCGGTCCCGAACTCCTCTCTCGCCTGTGCACGGGCCTGTTCGAGCTCTCCCGTCAGCCGTTCGACCTCGCCCTCCGCCCTGATCCGCTCTGCCCGAAGCTTTTCAAACATCGTCCTTAACTCTTCGAGACGCCTCAAGCTGTCGTTCTCCGGGCGTTTCAGACTTGTCATTTTCGGGTCTCTCCCTTTGCCGCAGCTTGGCCCTGTCCAATCAAGCTGAGCCGTGAATCTTTGCGAGAGCTTCGTCTCATTTTTCGGAAGCCTGCGGGAATCTCTTTAATCCTATTTCCCTGGCCACCACATAATGTCCGTTACTCCGAGATTACAGTCCATGCGAGCGCATTTGCTTGACATGGAACCTCCTCGCGGTATGTTCTCTTTTTGTTCCTATTGCAACAGATGGGCTGCGGGGATGGCGCCATTATGGCACCCGCTGCCATCGCTGGGAGGATGTCGGAATGGCAGCCGTAGCGGAAGAGCAATTCCTGTTCGAGAACGAAGAATGGCTGGTGACCGCGAGCGGCCTCGAACACAAGGGAACGGGCTACTTCATCGAGCGTGAGAGCCTCGGTGAGAGGCGGGGCGACGGCCTGTGGGCCTGGCCCCTGCACATGGCGGAAAAGACATGGTGCGCCATGGCCCCGTTCGCGGAGGCGTTCTCCTGCGCCGTGGCGGTTCATCGCCTGGAGCCCGATCTCGATCTGGCCAGAACCTTCACCATTGCGCGCCGCGAGATTTCCAGCTGGCCGGAACGTTCTTCGCAGGCCGTTCCATCACCACTGACGACCTTGCAAAAGCGGCCGGCGGATCCCATTTTCGGACGACGCAGCCATGCTGAAAAACACAGCGGCAGCGACGCTTTTCGAGAGATTTCAAGAAGCCCGCGCTCGCGCGACTTGGAAGGAATTCGCTCCTTCTCGGCCCATACGCGACTTGGCCCCTCCCGCTTCGATTTTGCGCAGCCTTCGGGCTTTCGGTGGCGGGCTCGACAACGGATTCGCAAGACAGGAACGAAACTCGTTCGGATGATTCAAGACGCATGGAACATACAGTGAACTTATTGCCAAGCTCCGTCGCCTCTACACGGCGTAGTGACAGATCGGGATCGCGGTGCGCTGACGATACATACACGCCTCCGGCAACAGCCGAGGACTTCGCGCGGCATGTGATCTTCGCGATCTGCCAATCCAGCGTCACGCCATCCGTCGGACGCAGGGCATATGAGCAGTGCGTGCGCATACTCGAGATCGGCGCGTCGGTCCGCATGGGATTTCGGCATCCAGGCAAAGCCGAGGCCATCGATCGGGTCTGGCAGGAGCGCGATCGATTCTTTCGCAGTTATGTGGAAAGCAACGACAAAATTGCCTGTCTGGCTGATCTGCCCTGGATCGGGCCTGTGACGAAAAGAATTCTGGCCCGCCGTCTCGGCCTTTTCGCCGACCAGCGGTCCATTGCTTGAACCGAAGAAGAACGACAAAAAGAGGTGTCCCTGATGTCCAAGGAACGTGCAAGCGATGTGGGGTTCTGCGTCGTCGACAGCAATGCCGACGTCATCGCGGATAATCTCATCCACCGGGTCCGTGAAAGCGCCGCCGAGATGGAAAGCCAGATCAACCGACTCTATCGAGGCCGCAAGACCTACGATCTGAGCGATGGTGCTACGGCGGATCTCGATAAGCTGATCGAGCGCCTGACCTACATGGCGAAGACCCTTCGCGAGGTTCGCGGCGCCCAGTCGTCAGTCGTATACCTCCAGGCGGCCGAGTAACCGCGCACCGGCAGCTCGCAGGAATTCTCCGCGATCTTCGCTAGTGCAACATCATCATCCCACATGTCTCCCATTCGGTTTCCTTATCCTCTTGTACTTTTTCCGGAACAAAGATAGAACAAAAGAGATGCTCGATCCCGGGCAGGAGAGCGAAACCGACCTGACAATCGTCAGGAGAGATGAGTGGAGACAGTGCCATGGCAGGCAGTGTGAACAAGGTGATATTGGTCGGCAACCTGGGGCGTGACCCTGAGGTGCGGCGTCTGAACTCGGGCGAGCCGGTGGTGAACCTGCGGATTGCGACCTCTGAGACCTGGAAGGACAAGGCGTCCGGCGAGCGCAAGGAGAAGACCGAGTGGCACTCGGTGGTGATCTTCAACGAGAACTTGGCGCGGGTGGCGGAGCAGTATCTGAAGAAGGGCTCGAAGGTCTACATCGAAGGCCAGCTGCAGACGCGCAAGTGGCAGGATCAGCAGGGCCAGGAGAAGTACACCACCGAGGTGGTGCTGCAGCGCTTCCGCGGCGAATTGACGATTCTCGACAGCCGCGGTGGCGGTTCGGGCGAGTATGAGGAGGAGGCGGGGCAGATCAGCCGCGGCGGCGAGTTCGGGCGTTCCTCGCCGATGGAGCGGCGGCCGGCGCCGGCTCAGGCCTCCGGTGGCGCACCCTCCCGCTTCTCCGATATCGACGACGATATCCCGTTCTAGATGGAAGATATCCGACAGCAAGGTCCGGGCCATTCGGCCCGGATTTTTTTATGTCGTAACGACATCAGTGATCGGATACCGCCCTCCGAGTCTGTACTGATCGCTCCATCCGGCGCAGCTCCCGGGCCTTCTCTCGCAACTCTTCTCGATCAGGCAGCCACCACCCCCGGCGCGCTATGTTCATCGGATCATCTGCAGCCTTGGCAGGCCTCGCTCGATAGATCTCCGATAGGAGCGGCACACGCCAATGCGCCCAGACATATCGGTTCAGGCTCGGTTTCACATGAGGATAGAGGTCCTCCGCAACAACTTCTCTAAGAGGCTCCGTATCGACAGCTTCGAAAATCACGATTCCCCAAGTTCTCGTGGCGACAAGTTCACCGAGCGGTGGAAGCTCATCCTCCGGCACCGGATAGCGGAACCGTCGCCGCTCGGTCTGTCGCACGGGGCTGGCCCCCTGATCCTTCATCTTCTGTCGTCGTCTCCGACGCGCCTCGGGCTCGTTGCGTCGGGCCGCCGCCTCGATCTCCGGCCAGAGAGAAAGGAGCGCGTCATAGGACCGGAATGGGACGCGCCAAATCTTCGCCGCGGGATCCCAGCGGGCCCAGGGAATACGGCGCATTGCCTCCACGACGGTGCGTGAATAGGGCGTGCGCACCGCCAGATCATCCCCGACGATCAGATAGGGACTTGCGAGAGGCTCGAACGCAAAGGCATCGCGTCCCTTGTCGTCCGCATGACGATCGAGCGTCTCGAGTTCCTGCGAGATCCATGCATTCAGTCGGCGGACGGCTGTCGTCCCGGGCACGAACCAGCATTCTTCGTCAGCGCGCCAGCGCGCGCGGGGAAAGGCCTCGCGGAACCGCCGCACCAGCTCGCGATCATATGGAAAGGTTGCGAAGGCACCAGGCTTACTGCCGTCTGAAGCAGTGACCCGGAAGGCGGATGTGATCTCCATTTCCTATGCCTTGTTGCCATGCCTTGGCTGCTCGGCCCGATCCTTTGAGATAACACATGGTCGCGATCTTTCGATCCCGTCTCCTGTCACACATGCCGTTGCGCAACCTTTGACCTTGCCAAGGCCTCGCAACCCTGGGCGAAATCCATTTCCCCTCTACAAAGAGGGCAGGAACGGACCAGCCGCATTTGGGTGCTGTGCGCCCGGGTGGCATGGAGCGGAGCGAGCAAGACGCCATGACCGACCAGAGTTTTCGCCTGAAATGGCTGTCAGGACCTGCCTTCCGGTTTGCCAGGAAAGCCATGCCCGGCTTGTCCGCGACGGAAAGCGAAGCCATCGAGGCAGGCGATGTCTGGTGGGATGGAGACCTGTTCACCGGGAATCCCGACTGGAACAAGCTCCTCTCCTTTCCGCCGGCCCGCCTGTCGCCCGAGGAGGAGGCTTTCCTTTCCGGTCCGGTCGAGACTTTGTGCGACATGCTCGACGATTGGCGCATCACCTGGACGGATCGCGACCTTCCCGAAGAAGCCTGGACCTTCCTGAAGCAGAACAGATTCTTCGGCATGATCATTCCCAAGGCATACGGAGGCCTCGGCTTCTCCGCCTATGCGCATTCGGAAGTCGTGCGGAAGATCTCCACCCGCTCGGTCGCGGCCGCCGTTGCCACCATGGTGCCGAATTCTTTGGGACCAGGCGAATTGCTCCTTCAGTTCGGCACCAAGGAGCAGCAGGATTACTGGTTGCCACGGTTGGCGGACGGCCGCGAGATTCCGTGTTTTGGGTTGACTAGTCCGGAGGCCGGTTCCGATGCCGCATCGATGACCGATACGGGGATCATCTGTCACGGCACGCATGAGGGTCAGGAGGTCCTCGGCATCCGCCTCAACTGGCATAAGCGCTACATCACTCTCGGCCCCATTGCGACGGTGCTGGGCCTCGCCTTCAAGCTGCGCGATCCGGAGCGATTGCTAGGCAGTGAGGAGGAGATCGGGATCACGGTAGCCCTGGTCCGGACGAACTCTCCCGGTGTGGAGATCGGACGCCGCCATATTCCGTGTTTCCAGATGTTTCAGAACGGACCGAATGCCGGTCACGACGTGTTCATTCCTTTGGACGACGTGATCGGCGGCCGCGCGCATGTGGGTCAGGGCTGGCGCATGCTCATGAGCGCGCTTGCAGCAGGCCGCGGGATCTCCCTCCCCTCCCTGTCGGCCGCCGGCGCGGCTTTCGCTGCACACACCAGCGGCGCCTATGCGCGAATCCGCGAACAGTTCCACGTCCCGATCGGACGCTTCGAGGGCGTGCAGGAAAAACTCGCAGCCATCGCCGGCACAGCGTACCAGCTCGATGCAGCACGGCGCCTCATTTGCGGGGCGCTCGATCAAGGACATCACCCGGCGGTGATCTCCGGCATCATGAAGCTTCAGGCCACCGAGCGCATGCGCACGGCCCTCAACGATGCCATGGACATTCATGCCGGCAAGGCCGTGATCGACGGCCCCCTCAATTATCTCGGCAACTTCTATCGCGCGATTCCCGTCGGTATCACCGTCGAAGGCGCCAATATCCTGACCCGCTGCCTAATCATCTTCGGCCAGGGTGCTATTCGCAGCCATCCCTATATCCTCAAGGAACTTCTGGCTCTCAACGATTCCGATGAGGAGCGCGGACTGGCGGCCTTCGACAAGATTTTCTGGGCGCATGTCGGCCATACAGCCAAGACCTTTTTCCGCACCTGGGGCCGGAGCTGGAGTGGCGGCCTTCTCTCCCCTGCTCCGAATGCCGGCGCTGCGACGCGATATTATCGGCAAGCGGGGCGCTATGCGTCAGCCTTCGCCCTTGCAGCCGATTTCGCATTTCTGACCATGGGCGGTGCTCTCAAGCGACGGGAACTGATCTCGGCGCGCTTCGGCGACATCCTCTCGGAGCTATATCTGCTGTCTGCGGCGCTCAAGCGCTGGCAGGATGAAGGACGACAGCCCGATGACCTGCCGCTTCTGCGCTACTGCATGCTCCGCAGTTTCCGGACGATCGAGGCGCGCTTCGCAGAGATCTTGGCCAACCTGCCCAATCGCCCCGTCGCTTGGCTCCTGAAACTTCTCATCCAGCCGCTGGGCGCAAAAGCACTCGGACCGTCCGATGCGCTGATCGCGCAATGCGCTCAGATTCTGCTCGAGCCCTCGACTGCGCGCGACCGGCTGACGCCCGGACTTTATCACGGAAAGAGCGACGACGGTCTCGCGCGTCTCGAGAGGGCCTTTGCACTGGTCGCACGTACGCAGCCGATCCGTAATCGCCTGAAGAAGGCAGGCGACGCGGACTGGCGCGCCGCTCTCAAGAAGGAGACCCTTCCCGATGCTGACATGCGCCTTATGGAAGAGATGGAGAAGGCTGTCGCGGCAGCAATCGAAGTCGATTCCTTCCCCGCCGATCAGGTCTCGCCATCACGCCGAACATCACCACCAGCGAGCGACCCGGAACCCTCTGCGGATAGCCAGCCTTCAGCCTATGGAGGGGTGATTTCGGATCCCTCTCTAACCTTTCATTAACCATGAAAGCGCATCTTAGAGAGACAGGCGCAGACGGAATCGCGCGCCGTTTTCTCCAGGAGGCGGCCAATGGCGAATACACCTTTTTCAAAAGTTCTCGACGAGAAGATCACGCAGATCGAGCAGATTGCTGCCGCGATCGCTGAAGATGCCGAAGACGGCGAGCTTCGCGAGCTGCGGAATGTCTTGCTTGGTATCGCAGGCGTGATCGAGCGCGATCCTGGAATCGAAATGGCATCCGATGATTTGTATGCGGCCGCATCAGTCGCCGTCTCGGACAGCATCTCCGGCACACGTCCTTATATGCGCAAGCGTCGTTTGCTTGAGAGTGCGTCGTGTCGTTTGGTTGGTCGTCTGAGGCGGTACCGTGACGACGCGGTTGAGGCTGAAGCATTGGAGGCTTTGGCGCAGGATGGGGTTGTGTCGGCGGCGC
>NZ_JAIRBM010000002.1 GCF_020089865.1 Microvirga puerhi | reverse complement strand
TTAATCCATGACCTGAGCGACGACGCCTGCACCGACGGTGCGGCCGCCTTCGCGGATGGCAAAGCGCAGCTTCTCTTCCATGGCGATCGGCGCAATCAGCGTCACTTCCATGGCGATGTTGTCGCCAGGCATCACCATCTCGGTGCCCTCAGGCAGCGTCACCACACCCGTCACGTCCGTCGTCCGGAAGTAGAACTGCGGACGATAGTTGGTGAAGAACGGCGTATGACGGCCACCCTCTTCCTTCGTCAGGATGTACGCCTCGGCCTTGAACTTCGTGTGCGGCTTGATCGAGCCGGGCTTGCACAGCACCTGGCCGCGCTCCACGTCCTCGCGCTTCGTACCACGAAGCAGAACGCCCACGTTGTCGCCAGCCTGGCCCTGATCGAGCAGCTTGCGGAACATCTCGACGCCCGTCACCGTCGTCTTCACCGTCGCCTTCAGACCGACGATCTCGACTTCCTCGCCGACCTTGACGATCCCGCGCTCAACGCGGCCCGTCACCACCGTGCCGCGACCCGAGATCGAGAACACGTCTTCAATCGGCATCAGGAACGGCTGGTCAATCGGACGCTCCGGCTGCGGAATGTAGCGGTCAACCTCAGCCATCAGCTCGAGCACGCGGTCGCGGCCGATCTCAGGCGAACGGTCTTCCAGCGCGCACAGCGCCGAACCCTTGACGATCGGAATGTCGTCGCCAGGAAAATCGTACTTCGACAAAAGCTCGCGAACCTCGAGCTCGACCAGGTCGAGAAGCTCGGGATCGTCGACCATGTCGACCTTGTTCATGAACACCACCAGCGCCGGAACACCGACCTGACGCGCCAGCAGGATGTGCTCGCGGGTCTGCGGCATCGGGCCGTCCGCCGACGACACCACCAGGATCGCGCCGTCCATCTGCGCCGCACCGGTGATCATGTTCTTCACATAGTCGGCGTGGCCGGGGCAGTCGACGTGCGCATAGTGACGGTTCGTCGTCTCGTATTCCACGTGCGCCGTCGAGATCGTGATCCCGCGCGCCTTCTCTTCCGGCGCCTTGTCGATCTGGTCATACGCCGTAAACGTCGCTCCGCCAGACTCCGCCAGAACCTTCGTGATCGCCGCCGTCAATGACGTCTTGCCATGGTCAACGTGACCAATCGTTCCGATGTTGCAGTGCGGCTTCGTCCGCTCAAACTTTTCCTTCGCCATCGTGGCACCCGTTCCTTAAATCAATCAGTTCTTGTTCAGTGGGTTCAGGCGTATTTCGCCTGAACCTCGGCAGCCACGTTCGACGGCACCTGCTCGTAGTGGTCGAACTGCATGGTATAGCTCGCACGTCCCTGGCTCATGCCGCGCAGGGTATTGACGTAGCCGAACATGTTGGCGAGCGGGACCATCGCATTGATGACCACGGCGTTGCCGCGCATGTCCTGACCCTGGATCTGACCACGCCGGGAGTTCAGGTCACCGATCACCGAACCGGTATAGTCCTCAGGCGTGGTGACCTCGA
Source organism: Microvirga puerhi (assembly GCF_020089865.1). GTDB lineage: Bacteria > Pseudomonadota > Alphaproteobacteria > Rhizobiales > Beijerinckiaceae > Microvirga > Microvirga puerhi. The sequence continues at coordinate 428,751 of NZ_JAIRBM010000002.1, read as the reverse complement.
CCTTCATCACCGGCTCGAGCAGAACCGATCCACCCTTCTGCAGGGCTTCGCGGAGCGCCGCACGAGAGGCGATTTCGAAGGCCAGAGCCGACGAGTCGACTTCGTGGAAGGCACCGTCGATGAGCTCGACCTTGATGTCGACCACCGGGAAGCCGGCAACGACGCCCGCACCCACGACCGACTGGAGGCCCTTTTCAACGCCCGGGATGTATTCCTTCGGAACCGCGCCACCGACGATCTTCGACTCGAACGCAAATCCAGCACCCTGATCGTTCGGCTGAACGACGATCTTCACGCGAGCGAACTGACCCGTGCCGCCGGTCTGCTTCTTGTGAGTGTAGTCCACCTCGGCCTTCTTCGTGATCGTCTCACGATAGGCCACCTGCGGAGCGCCCACATTGGCATCGACCTTGTAGGTACGACGGAGGATGTCGACCTTAATGTCGAGGTGCAATTCGCCCATGCCCTTCAGAATCGTCTGGCCGGACTCCTGGTCCGTCGAGACACGGAAGGACGGATCTTCGGCTGCGAGCTTCGCGAGAGCGAGACCAAGCTTCTCCTGGTCCGCCTTCGACTTCGGCTCGATCGCGATCTCGATGACGGGTTCAGGGAACTCCATCCGCTCGAGAATCACGGCCTTGCTCGGATCACAGAGCGTGTCGCCGGTGCGGACTTCCTTGAGACCTGCGAGAGCGACGATGTCGCCGGCATAGGCCTCCTTGATGTCCTCGCGGTTGTTCGCATGCATGAGCAGCATGCGGCCGACGCGCTCCTTCTTGTCGCGAGACGAATTGAGCAGCGTCTCACCGGCGTTCACCTTGCCGGAATAGACGCGGCAGAAGGTGATCGTGCCCACGAACGGGTCGTCCATGATCTTGAACGCAAGCATGGAGAACGCTTCGTCGTCGGACGGCTTACGGATGATCGGCTCTTCCGTCTTGAAGTCGATGCCTTCGATCGCCTCGCGGTCCGCCGGGGACGGCAGGAAGCTCACGACCGCATCGAGAAGCGGCTGGACGCCCTTGTTCTTGAAGGCGGAACCGCAGAGCACCGGATGGAACGCGCGGCGCTTGACGGCCGTGCGGATCAGGCCGCGCAGGGTGTCCTCGTCGGGCTCCTGGCCCTCGAGATACGCCACCATCGCGTCGTCATCCATCTCGACGGCAGCCTCGACGAGCTTGCCGCGGTACTCCAGAGCCTGATCCTTCAGGTCGGCCGGAATCTCGACTTCGTCGAACTTCGCTCCGAGAGCATCGCTCTCCCAGATGTAGGCCTTCATCTTGATCAGATCGACCATGCCGCGGAAATCGCTCTCCGCGCCGATCGGGATCTGCAGGCAAACCGGCTTGCCGGCCACGCGCTTGATGATGTCCTCGACACACTTGAAGAAGTTCGCGCCGGTCTTGTCCATCTTGTTGACGAACACGACACGCGGAACGTCGTACTTGTCGGCCTGGCGCCACACGGTCTCGGTCTGGGGCTCGACGCCTTGGTTGCCGTCGAGAACGCAGACGGCACCGTCGAGCACGCGCAGAGAACGCTCCACCTCAATGGTGAAGTCCACGTGGCCGGGAGTATCGATGATGTTCAGACGCTTGCCGTTCCAGAAGCAGGTGGTAGCAGCCGACGTGATCGTGATGCCACGCTCCTGCTCCTGCTCCATCCAATCCATGGTGGCAGCGCCTTCATGGACTTCACCGATCTTGTGCGACTTGCCGGTGTAGTAAAGGATACGCTCGGTCGTCGTCGTCTTGCCGGCATCGATGTGGGCCATGATGCCGAAGTTACGGTAGTCCTCAATTGCGTGCGTGCGGGGCATCGCTCAGCTCCTCGGGGTCCGACCGTTACCAGCGATAGTGCGAGAAGGCGCGGTTGGCTTCCGCCATCCGGTGCGTATCTTCGCGCTTCTTCACGGCGTTGCCGCGGTTGTTCGAGGCATCGAGCAACTCGGCAGACAGACGGTCGACCATGGTCTTGTCGTTACGGCCGCGAGCGGCCTGAATGATCCAGCGAATGGCAAGCGCCTGACGGCGCTCGGAACGAACTTCGACCGGAACCTGATACGTGGCGCCGCCGACGCGGCGGGAACGCACTTCGATCGCCGGAGCGACGTTATCGAGCGCCTGCTTGAAGACCTCAAGCGGGTTGCCCTTGGTGCGGGTCTCGATGATGTCGAAGGCACCGTAGACGATGCTTTCGGCAGCGGACTTCTTGCCGTCGTACATGATGGAATTCATGAACTTCGTGACGACCACGTCCCCGAACTTCGGATCCGGGATGATCTCACGCTTTTCGGCGCTGTGGCGGCGGGACATGAGCTAGCTCCGACCTCAATAACAGTTGGACGGCTTACTTCGGCCGCTTCGCGCCGTACTTCGAACGACGCTGCTTACGATTCTTCACGCCCTGGGTGTCGAGAACACCACGGAGGATGTGATAGCGAACACCCGGAAGGTCCTTCACACGACCGCCGCGGATCATGACCACGGAGTGCTCTTGAAGGTTGTGACCCTCGCCCGGGATATAACCGATGACCTCATAGCCATTGGTCAGGCGAACCTTGGCGACCTTACGAAGAGCCGAGTTCGGCTTCTTCGGAGTCGTGGTGTAAACGCGCGTGCACACGCCCCGCTTCTGCGGGCAGGCCTCAAGCGCGGGAACCTTATTCCGGCTCTTTTGCGCCGTCCGCGGCTTGCGGATCAGCTGACTGATCGTTGGCATTCTCTGCCCTCTTTCACCCACCACCACCCGGTGGCTTTGCGTGTCTTCAACGGTTGGACGCTGCGACGCAACGCCCGGCAAGCCATGAACTTGCACAAAACGAAGCCGCGCCACAGGCGGTTTTAAGCCCTTGGCGCGGTGCCAATGCAGAGGATCACGGCAGGACCGCGATCATGCCCCAAATCTGACATGTGTCAGTCAAGGTTGAGTTCGACAGCGTTTAGATCGATGGGGTCGAAGCTTGTCGCTTCGACAGTCAAGATCTACGGCCTGCCGGAAAGTTCGGTCTCTCTAGCGTTCGAGTCGGGAAAAGTCAACTCTTTTCGGCATTTCCCGTCGAGCGCCGCCTTAAGTTCAGAAAGTTACAGCTTCCTGTGGGAGATTTCCACTTGTAGCTGCATTCCGTCGACGGGAGATCCTCATGCCGCCCTGCATGCGGCAAAGCGCCCCGTTTCGGAAACGAGCAGGGCCGCCCGAAGGCGGCCCCGCCCAAACTCATGCCTGGTCGTTACTCGGCTGCAGGAGGCAGCTCGCTGACCTGAGTCGCCGACTCGGCCCGCTTCTGCTGCAGGATCAGTTCGTCGCGGTGTTGCGCGACGGCCTTGATCTGGGCGTTCAGCGCACCTGTGCCGGCCGGGATCAGGCTGCCGACGATGACGTTCTCCTTCAGGCCCTCGAGCGTATCGACCTTGCCGTTGACCGCCGCCTCCGTAAGGACGCGGGTGGTCTCCTGGAAGGATGCCGCCGAGATGAAGGAGCGGGTCTGGAGCGAAGCCTTGGTGATACCGAGAAGAACCGGCACGCCGGCGGCGGGCTTCTTCTTCTCGTCCACGAGGCGCTCGTTGATCTCCTCGAGCTCCAGCCGGTCGATCTGCTCGCCGGTCAGGAGATCGGAATCTCCACCGTCGGTGATCTCGACCTTCTGCAGCATCTGGCGAACGATCACCTCGATGTGCTTGTCGTTGATGAGCACGCCCTGGAGGCGATAGACCTCCTGGATCTCGTTCACCAGATAAGCGGCCAGCTCCTCGACGCCCTTGATCGCCAGGATGTCGTGCGGCGCCGGGTTTCCGTCGACGATGAAGTCGCCGAGTTCCACCACGTCGCCGTCCTGCAGGTGGATGTGCTTGCCCTTGGGGATCAAGTATTCCACCGGCTCCGAGCCATCATGCGGGTTCAGCGTCAGGCGACGCTTGTTCTTGTAGTCGCGGCCGAACTGGATCGTGCCGGACTTCTCCGCGATGATGGCGGCATCCTTCGGACGACGAGCCTCGAACAGCTCCGCCACGCGCGGCAGACCGCCCGTGATGTCGCGGGTCTTGGCGCTCTCGGTCGAGACGCGGGCGAGCACGTCACCGGCCTTGACCTTAGAGCCCGGATCCGCCGCGAGGATGGCCTCTACCGGAAGCAGATAGCGGGCATCGCCACCACGCGCCACCTTGGCCACCTTGCCGCCCTTGCCCTCAATGATGACCGCCGGACGCAGATCGGCGGTACGGGGCGAACCACGCCAGTCGATGACGACGCGCTTCGCGATACCGGTCGACTCGTCCATGGTCTCGATCATCGAGCCGCCGTCGACGAGATCCTCATAGCCCACCACACCGTCGATTTCGGTGAGGATTGGACGGGTATAGGGGTCCCATTCCGCGATACGCTGACCGCGCCTGATCGTGTCGCCCTCATCCACCTTCAGGCGGGAGCCGTACTGGAGGCGATGAGCCGCCCGTTCGGTGCCGTCCGGACCGGTGATGACGACCGACACGTTGCGTCCCATGACCACGAGATCGCCGTCCGAGTTCCGCGCGATGTTCTTATTGCGGAAGCTGATCGTGCCCTCGAAGCTCGACTCGATGAAGGACGAGTCGGCAATCTGGGCCGCGCCGCCGATGTGGAAGGTACGCATCGTAAGCTGCGTGCCCGGCTCGCCGATCGACTGCGCCGCGATGACGCCGACAGCCTCGCCATGGTTGACGGGAGTACCCCGTGCCAGGTCGCGGCCATAGCAGGTGGCGCAGACGCCGTTCTTCGACTCGCAGACGAGCACGGAACGGATCTTCACCTCCTGGATGCCGGCGGCATTGATCGCCTCGAGATGCGACTCCTCGATCATGGTTCCCTTCGGAACGATGATAGAGCCATCGGCAGCAATGAGGTCCTCGGCCGTCGAGCGACCCAGGATGCGGGAAGCCAGCGACGCGACCACCTGGCCGGCATCGATGATCGCCCGCATGCGGATGCCCTTCTCGGTGCCGCAATCGGTTTCGCGGATGACCGCATCCTGCGCCACGTCCACGAGACGGCGGGTCAGATAACCCGAGTTCGCGGTCTTGAGCGCAGTGTCGGCCAGACCCTTACGGGCACCGTGCGTCGAGTTGAAGTACTCGAGCACGTCCAGACCTTCCTTGAAGTTCGAGATGATTGGCGTCTCGATGATCTCACCCGACGGCTTGGCCATGAGGCCGCGCATGGCCGCGAGCTGCTTCATCTGGGCCGGCGAACCACGCGCGCCCGAATGGGACATCATGTAGATGGAGTTCACCGGCTTGTCGCGGCCGGCGTCATCCTTCTGCACCGCGGAGATGCGCGCCATCATCTCGCCTGCAAGGCGATCCGAGCACTTCGCCCAGGCATCGACGACCTTGTTGTACTTCTCACCTTGGGTGATGAGGCCGTCCTGGTACTGCTGCTCGTAATCCTTCGCGAGGGCACGAGTCTCCTCGACGATCTGCCACTTGTTCTCCGGGATCACCATGTCGTCCTTGCCGAACGAAATGCCGGCCTTGAACGCGTTGTAGAACCCGAGCGCCATGATGCGATCGCAGAAGATGACCGACTCCTTCTGACCGCAATGCCGATAGACGGCATCGATCATGTTGGAGATCTCCTTCTTCGTCATGAGCTTGTTCACGACGTCGAAGGGCAGCATCGGATCCTTCGGCAGGACGCGCGAGAGCATGACGCGACCAGCGGTCGTATCATAGATCTTCGTGATCGGCTTTCCGTCTTCACCCAGACCTTCCCAACGATACTTGATCTTGGAATGGAGGGTGATGACCTTCTCGTGCAGCGCGTGCTCGATCTCGCCCATGTCCGAGAAGGCTTTGCCCTGACCGGGCTCGCCATCCGAGATAATGGAGAGATAGTACAGGCCGAGGACGATGTCCTGCGACGGCACGATGATCGGCTGACCGTTGGCCGGATGCAGGATGTTGTTCGTCGACATCATCAGCACGCGGGCTTCGAGCTGCGCCTCGAGCGAGAGCGGCACGTGCACGGCCATCTGGTCGCCGTCGAAGTCCGCGTTGAACGCGGCGCAGACGAGCGGATGCAGCTGGATCGCCTTGCCCTCGATGAGCGTGGGCTCGAAGGCCTGAATGCCGAGACGGTGCAACGTCGGAGCGCGGTTCAGGAGAACCGGATGCTCGCGGATAACCTCGTCCAGGATATCCCAAACCTCGGGCTTTTCCTTCTCGACGAGCTTCTTCGCCTGCTTGACGGTGGCCGAAAGGCCGCGAGCGTCGAGCTTGGCGTAGATGAACGGCTTGAACAGCTCGAGCGCCATCTTCTTCGGCAGACCGCACTGGTGCAGCTTGAGCTCCGGACCCACCACGATCACCGAACGGCCCGAATAGTCGACGCGCTTGCCGAGCAGGTTCTGACGGAACCGGCCCTGCTTGCCCTTGAGCATGTCGGCAAGCGACTTCAGCGGACGCTTGTTGGCACCCGTGATGACGCGGCCGCGACGGCCGTTGTCGAACAGGGCGTCAACTGCCTCCTGGAGCATGCGCTTCTCGTTGCGGACGATGATGTCCGGCGCACGCAGCTCCATGAGCCGCTTCAAACGATTGTTGCGGTTGATGACGCGACGATAGAGATCGTTCAGGTCTGAAGTCGCGAAGCGGCCGCCATCGAGCGGGACTAGAGGGCGCAGATCCGGCGGAATGACCGGAACCACCGTCATGATCATCCACTCGGGCTTGTTGCCGGACTGGAGGAAGGCCTCGATGATCTTGAGGCGCTTCATCAGCTTCTTCGGCTTCAGCTCCGAAGTTGTGACGGCGATCTCCTCCCGGAGATCGGTCGCGGTCTTCTCCAGATCCAGCTCGGTCAGGATACGGCGGATCGCCTCCGCGCCGATCATGGCCGTGAAGGAATCTTCGCCGTACTCATCCTGAGCACGGATGTACTCTTCCTCAGTCAGCAGCTGACGGTCCTTGAGGGGCGTCAGGCCTGCATCGACCACGATGTAAGATTCGAAATAGAGGATCCGCTCCAGATCCTTCAGCGTCATGTCGAGCAGCAGACCAATGCGGCTCGGCAGCGACTTCAGGAACCAGATATGCGCGACGGGAGCGGCCAGCTCGATGTGGCCCATGCGGTCACGCCGGACGCGCGCAAGCGTCACCTCGACGCCGCACTTCTCGCAGATCACGCCCTTGTACTTCATGCGCTTGTACTTGCCGCACAAGCACTCGTAATCCTTGATCGGGCCGAAGATACGCGCGCAGAACAAGCCGTCGCGCTCGGGCTTGAACGTGCGGTAGTTGATGGTCTCCGGCTTTTTGATCTCGCCGTAAGACCAGGACAGAATCTTCTCAGGGCTCGCGATCGAGATCTTGATCTGATCGAAGCTCTGCGGCTGCGCCGTTTGGTTGAAAAGATTCATGACCTCTTGATTCATCGCCGTCTCCTAAAACCTCGAAGGCGTCATGACCGGATCAACCGGTCATCTTGGTCTGAAAGGGCTTAAAGCCCCTCCGGATTGAGATCCCCGGGCCGAGCCCGGGGATGACGACGTAAAAATTACTCAGCCGCTTCGGACGGAGGCAGTTGCTCCGGCTCGTTGGCGGCCTTCTTGGAGTTCGTGAGCTCTACGTTGAGGCCCAGCGACCGCATTTCCTTCACGAGAACGTTGAAGCTCTCCGGAATGCCCGACTCGAAGGTATCGTCGCCGCGGACGATCGCCTCGTAGACCTTGGTGCGGCCGGCCACGTCGTCCGACTTGACCGTGAGCATTTCCTGAAGGGTGTAGGCCGCGCCGTAAGCTTCCAGCGCCCACACCTCCATTTCGCCGAAGCGCTGGCCACCGAACTGGGCCTTGCCGCCCAGCGGCTGCTGGGTGACCAAGCTGTAGGGGCCGATGGAGCGAGCGTGGATCTTGTCGTCCACCAGATGGTGAAGCTTCAGCATATAGATGTAGCCCACCGTCACCTTGCGGTCGAACGGCTCACCGGTCTTGCCGTCGTAGAGCGTCACCTGGCCCGACGGATTCAGGCCTGCCTTCTCAAGCATCGCCTCGATATCCGCTTCCTTCGCACCGTCGAAGACGGGCGTTGCGAACGGAACACCACGGCGCAGGTTGCGGCCGAGCTCGGCCAGCTCGTCGTCCGAAGCATTCGCAATCTCCGGCATGTTGCCGTAGATCGCGACCAGCTGGTCGCGAAGCTGCTTCGACTGACCCGACTTCATATACGCATCGACAGCCTGCGAGACCTGCTTGCCGAGACCGGCGGCAGCCCACCCGAGATGGGTCTCGAGGATCTGACCGACGTTCATACGGCTCGGCACGCCGAGCGGGTTCAACACGATGTCGGCATGCGTACCGTCATCGAGGAACGGCATGTCCTCGATCGGAACGATGCGGGACACGACACCCTTGTTGCCGTGACGTCCGGCCATCTTGTCGCCGGGCTGGATCTTGCGCTTCACAGCCACGAAGACCTTGACCATCTTCATGACGCCGGGCGGAAGCTCGTCACCCCGCTGCAGCTTCTCGACCTTGTCGAGGAAGCGCTGCTCAAGGCGCTTCTTCGACTCGTCGTACTGCTTCTGCATGGCTTCGATCTCGGCCATGCGGGCATCATTGTCGACGGCGAACTGCCACCATTGCGACCGCGGATACTCATTGAGGATCTCGCGGGTGATCTTGGTGTCCTTCTTGAAGCCCTTCGGCCCAGCCACACCGCCCTGCCCGATAAGGATGTCGGCCAGGCGCGCATAGGTGTTGCGATCGAGGATCGCCTGCTCGTCGTCGCGGTCCTTGGCGAGACGCTCGATCTCCTCACGCTCGATCGCCTGAGCGCGCTCGTCCTTATCGACACCGTGACGGTTGAAGACGCGGACTTCCACGATCGTGCCGGTCACACCCGGGGGGACGCGCAGGGACGTGTCGCGTACGTCCGAGGCCTTCTCACCGAAGATGGCGCGCAGAAGCTTCTCTTCCGGCGTCATCGGGCTTTCGCCCTTCGGCGTGATCTTGCCGACGAGGATGTCGCCCGCATGAACCTCGGCGCCGATATAGACGATGCCGGCTTCGTCCAGGTTCTTCAGCGCCTCTTCCGAAACGTTCGGAATGTCACGCGTGATTTCCTCCGGACCCAGCTTCGTATCGCGGGCCATCACCTCGAACTCTTCGATATGGATCGAGGTGAAGACGTCGTCCTTCACGATCCGCTCGGAGAGCAGGATGGAGTCCTCGAAGTTGTAGCCGTTCCACGGCATGAACGCGACGAGCACGTTACGGCCAAGCGCCAGCTCGCCGAGTTCCGTCGAGGGACCATCGGCGATGATGTCGCCCTTGCGGACGGGATCTCCTGCCCGCACCAGCGGCTTCTGCGTGATGCAGGTCGACTGGTTGGAGCGCTGGAACTTCTGCAGACGGTAGATGTCGACGCCCGGACGGGTCGGATCGGTCTCTTCCGTCGCGCGGATCACGATACGGGTCGCGTCCACCTGGTCGACGATGCCGGAGCGACGAGCCGCAATGGCCGCGCCGGAATCCCGGGCGACGACGGCTTCCATGCCGGTGCCGACGAACGGCGCATCGGCCTGTACGAGCGGCACAGCCTGACGCTGCATGTTCGAGCCCATGAGCGCTCGGTTCGCGTCGTCGTTCTCAAGGAACGGGATGAGCGCGGCCGCAACGGACACGAGCTGCTTCGGCGACACTTCCATCAGATCGACGCGATCGGGCGAGACGACGATGTTGTCGCCAGCCCGGCGGCAGATCACCAGCTCTTCCGTAAGGCGGCCTTCGCCGTCTACGGCGGAGTTCGCCTGAGCGACGTTGTACTTCGCCTCTTCCATGGCCGAGAGGTAGATGACCTCGTCGGTCACCTTGCCGTCACGGACCCGGCGGAACGGGGTCTCGATGAAGCCGTACTTGTTTACCCGAGCGAAGGTCGCCAGCGAGTTGATGAGGCCGATATTCGGGCCTTCCGGCGTCTCGATCGGGCAGATGCGGCCGTAGTGGGTCGGATGCACGTCGCGGACTTCGAAGCCGGCGCGCTCGCGGGTCAGACCGCCTGGGCCAAGCGCGGAGAGACGGCGCTTGTGGGTGACCTCCGAGAGCGGGTTCGTCTGGTCCATGAACTGCGACAGCTGCGAAGAGCCGAAGAACTCGCGGACGGCAGCTGCCGCCGGCTTCGCGTTGATCAGATCCTGCGGCATGACGGTGTCGATATCGACCGACGACATGCGCTCCTTGATCGCGCGCTCCATGCGAAGCAGACCGAGGCGGTACTGGTTCTCCATGAGCTCGCCGACCGAACGCACGCGGCGGTTGCCGAGATGGTCGATATCGTCGATCTCGCCCTTGCCGTCGCGAAGGTCCACGAGCGCCTTGGTCACCGCGAGGATGTCCTCACGGCGCAGGGTGCGCACGGTATCTTCCGCGTCGAGGTCCAGACGCATGTTCATCTTCACGCGGCCGACCGCCGAGAGGTCGTAGCGCTCGGCGTCGAAGAACAGCGAGTTGAACATCGCCTCTGCCGTATCGAGAATCGGCGGCTCACCCGGGCGCATGACCCGGTAGATGTCGAACAGGGCATCCTCGCGGGCCGAGTTCTTGTCGACCGCCAGGGTATTGCGGATATAGGGACCGACCGTCACGTGGTCGATGTCGAGCACGGGGATTTCGTCGAAACCGGCCTCCGACAGGCCCTTGAGCAGCTTCTCGGTAATCTCTTCGCCAGCCTCGGCATAGATTTCACCGGTGCTCGGGTTCACCAGATCCTCGGCAATATACTGGCCGTAGAGATCCTCGTCCGTCGCGCGCAGGTCCTTGAGGCCCTTCTCCGCGAGCTGACGTGCCGTACGAGCCGTGAGCTTCTTGCCGGCCTCGAGCACGACTTCGCCGGTCTTGGCGTCGATCAGGTCGACGCTGGCCTTGAAGCCCTTCATACGCTCGGCATCGAAGGGAACGGTCCAGCCGTCCTTGGCCCGCTTGTAGATCAGGCGGTTATAGAACGTGTTGAGGATTTCCTCGCTGTCGAGGCCCAGAGCATAGAGCAGCGACGTGACCGGAAGCTTCCGCTTGCGGTCGATACGGGCATACACGATGTCTTTGGCATCGAACTCGATATCGAGCCAGGAGCCGCGATACGGGATGATGCGAGCGGCGAACAAAAGCTTGCCAGACGAGTGCGTCTTGCCCTTGTCGTGGTCGAAGAACACGCCGGGCGAACGGTGCATCTGGGAGACGATGACTCGCTCGGTACCATTGACGATGAAGGTGCCGTTGTCCGTCATGAGCGGCATGTCGCCCATATAGACGTCCTGCTCCTTGATGTCCTTCACGGACCGGGCGCCGGTGTCCGGATCCACATCGAACACGATGAGGCGCAGCGTCACCTTGAGAGGCGCAGCAAAGGTCATGCCGCGCTGGCGGCACTCGTCCACGTCGTATTTCGGCGGCTCGAACGTATACTTCACGAACTCGAGCAGGGCCGTGTTCGAAAAGTCCGAGATCGGGAAAACCGACTTGAAGACTGCCTGCAGTCCCTCTTCCGGCCGGCCACCCTTGGGTTCATCGACCATCAGGAACTGGTCGTAGGATGCCTTCTGAACCTCGATCAGGTTCGGCATCTCCGCCACTTCTCTGATTTTTCCGAAGAACTTGCGAATGCGCTTCCGGCCGATCAGTGTGTTGGCCATCTGGACCTCGTTCCTCATCTACAGCTGATCGAGCCCTCGCCATCCGGAGGCTCGATCAGCCGCCCGACGACGCTGGCGCCGTCAGAAAGACCACAAAGCCGGGGCCGATTACCCCGGAACTCCGCCCAAAAGCCGGCCCAAGCCGCGCCGTATCTCTTGGACGACACAACGGCCCCAAGCAAAACTGCCTGGGACCGCTTGTTTCTTGAACCCCGGCCGAAACCAGGGAACCCCGCGGCCCGAAGGCCGCAAGATTACTTAAGCTCGACCTTGGCGCCGACCTTCTCGAGGGTCGCCTTGATCTTCTCGGCTTCGTCCTTCGAAACGCCTTCCTTAACGGGCTTCGGCGCACCTTCGACGAGGTCCTTGGCTTCCTTGAGACCGAGGCCGGTGATGCCGCGGACTTCCTTAATCACTTCGATCTTCTTGTCGCCGGCAGCGGCGAGAACGACCGTGAACTCAGTCTGCTCTTCAGCAGCAGCGGCAGCGCCGCCGCCAGCGCCCGGAGCAGCCGCAACGGCCACAGCCGCAGCAGCGGAAACGCCCCACTTCTCTTCGAGGAGCTTCGCGAGCTCAGCAGCCTCGAGAACGGTCAGCGACGAAAGATCGTCAACGAGCTTGGCAAGATCAGCCATAGTATCTTCCTTAAGTTCGGTTCGAACGGTTTGATGGTTGAGGTTACGGCCTCACGCCGCTTCGCCTGTCTTGGCATATGCCCCGAATACGCGGGCGAGCTTCGCCGCCGGCGCAGTGCTGAGCTGAGCGATCTTCGTGGCCGGAGCCTGGATAAGGCCGACCAGCTTGGCGCGCAGTTCGTCGAGGGACGGAAGAGTGGCAAGCGCCTTGACTCCGTCCACATTCAGGGCGGTCGTGCCCATTGCGCCGCCGAGGATCACGAGCTTGTCGTTAGCCTTGGCGAAATCAACAGCGACCTTGGGCGCCGCGACCGGATCACTCGAAAAAGCGATCAGGGTCGGACCTTTCATCAGGCCCGAGATGGACGCGACGTCCGTGCCTTCGAGAGCGATTTTGGCGAGGCTGTTTTTTGCCACCTTCACAGTAGCACCGACCTGCTTCATCTGCGCGCGCAGTTTCTGCATGTCAGCGACCGTGAGGCCGGCATAGTGGGCGACGACGACCACGCCCGTGTTCGCGAACACGTCGTTGAGCGTCGAGACGAGCTCGCGTTTTGCTGCTCTTTCCACTGGGCTCTCTCCGGTTGGCGGAAATTTCCGCCGGTTACACCTGTCGCTCGTCAGCGCCTCGGCTTGGGGGCCGCAGGCGCCTTCGAACGACGCTCTCGCAAGCCCTGTCCCCTAGAACACGCTCCGGAAGAGCGCCCCAGGTGAGATGGTTCGAACCGATACCTTTGGCTCGCCAAAGCGAGCCGAAATTCGGCTTCCCCGTCTATGCAGGCCCTCTCGAATTAAGCTGGACTAGCCAGCACCTGCAGTCTCGGACAGGACATAGCCGGATCGCGCCAAAGGAGGTCCTTTGGCCCGCCGGCCTGTCACCGCCCCTCACGGAGCGGATTTGCAGCCGACACCCAGACAAAAGTCGAGAGTCGGCGGTTGTTGGAAACTCAATGCGATTCCATAAGCCTTCAAGCCGCAAAAGCCAAGAGGCATTTGCGTGTCTTTTTCGTGCAAAGATGGAAGCAGAAGCTGAGGTAAGACCTGCAGCCGTGCTTTTCAAGAGCCGTCAGTTCCCGCTTTTGAGGAATCGTTAGACGGAATCGCGGCATTGACGAATCAATGAACGGCTCCACCGAGCTCCACAAGCATTATTGGCGATCTTTCCGAAAGCCGCTGATAGTCAGCCGCCCCCCAAGGACCAGCAGAATCGCTGTCAGAGCAAGAAGAGCCTTCTCACTCGCATGAAAGGCCTGAAAGATGTCGTAGAGCTGGGAAGTCCAATTCATCGATATGATATATCATCAAAATTGAGCCCAAGGCAAGCCTTCGATCCGCCTGCTGGACAAACGAAAAGGCCCGGCGCAGAGCACCGGGCCTCATTCTTGATCTTGGTCAGACCGAGCTTAGCCGATCACCGACGCCGGATCGACCTTCACGCCGGGACCCATCGTCGAAGAAATGGCGACGCGCTGGATATAGGTACCCTTGGCGCCGGTCGGCTTCGCCTTGGCGACTGCGTCGGCGAAGGCCTTGATGTTCTCGACGAGCTTGGTCTCATCGAAGGAGGCCTTGCCCACGCCGGCGTGAACGATACCGGCCTTCTCGACGCGGAACTCGACCGCGCCGCCCTTGGCGGCCTCGACTGCGCCCTTCACGTCCATGGTGACGGTGCCGACCTTCGGGTTCGGCATCAGGCCGCGCGGGCCCAGCACCTTACCGAGACGGCCGACCAGCGGCATCATGTCCGGGGTCGCGATGCAGCGATCGAAATCGATCGTGCCGCCGTTGACGACTTCGAAGAGCTCCTCAGCACCGACCACATCGGCGCCGGCGGCCTTCGCCTCGTCAGCCTTCGCCCCACGGGCGAAGACGGCCACGCGCACCGTCCGGCCGGAGCCGTTCGGCAGATTGCAGACGCCGCGGACCATCTGATCGGCATGGCGCGGATCGACGCCGAGATTCATCGAGACTTCGATGGTCTCGTCGAACTTGGCCTTGGCCCGCTCCTTCACCAGCTTCACGGCATCCTGGATGCCATAGAGCTTGGCGGCATCGATGCCCTCGCGGGTGCTGCGGATGCGCTTACCCTCTTTCACAGCCATGGTGCCCTCCTTACGCCACTTCCAGGCCCATCGAGCGGGCGGAGCCCTCGATCATGGCCATGGCGGAATCAACGGTGTCGCAGTTGAGATCGACCATCTTCTTCTCGGCGATCTCGCGGATCTGAGCGCGCGTCACCGAGCCGGCCTTGCCGCCCTTGCCCGGAGTCTGCGAACCCTTGTCGACCTTGGCCGCCTTCTTGAGGAAGTAGGAGACCGGGGGCTGCTTCATCTCGAAGGTGAAGGAGCGATCCTGATACGCGGTGATGATCACCGGGATCGGGGTTCCCTTCTCCATCTGCGAGGTCTTCGCGTTGAAGGCCTTGCAGAATTCCATGATGTTGAGGCCGCGCTGACCCAGCGCCGGACCGATGGGCGGCGAGGGATTTGCCGCGCCGGCGGGCACCTGAAGCTTAACGTAGCCCGCGATTTTCTTAGCCATAGGACTGCTCTCCAATGGACCACTCGCCCGGAGCCAACCAGGCGGAATGGTGGTTGCAGGTCGCGGTTCGGCCCGATGGTCCCGGCTGGCAACCGGGCAGACCTCCCGCGGACGAAAGCCCGCTAGGGGCTTGAAGAGACGGCGCTTTCAAGGCGCCGCCGCACACCGTCAGATCTTTTCGACCTGACCGTATTCGAGTTCGACCGGCGTCGCGCGGCCGAAGATGGACACCGCCACCTTGAGGCGGGCCCGAGCGTCGTCAACTTCCTCGACCACGCCATTGAAGGATGCAAACGGGCCGTCAGACACGCGGACCTGCTCGCCGACCTCGAAGCTCACGGAAGGCTTGGGATGATCGACGCCCTCGGCGACCTGCCCCTTGATCCGCTCGGCCTCGCGGTCCGGAATCGGAACCGGCTTGGACTTGTCCGCACCCAGGAACCCCGTCACCTTCGGCGTATTCTTGATAAGGTGATAGACCTCGTCCGTCAGGTCGCACTTCACGAGGACATAACCCGGGAAGAACTTGCGCTCCGTATCGACCTTCCGGCCGCGGCGCACCTCGACGACCTTCTCGGTCGGCACCATCACCTCTTCGAACTTGTCCTCAAGGCCGCGCTGGGCAGCCTGATCCTTGATCGACTGGGCAACCTTGTTCTCGAAATTCGAATAAGCGTGGACGATGTACCAACGCTTCGTCATCGTAGCCACCCCTTAACCGCCGAAACCCAGGAGAACCGTGCGGACCATCCAGCCCATGGCCTGATCGGCCACGAAGAAGAACAAGCAAGCGACCAGGACCATCACGAAGACCATGGCGGTCGTGATCATGGTTTCCTTGCGGGTCGGCCAGGTCACCTTTGCGGCTTCCGAGCGCACCTGCTGTAGAAAATCGAACGGGTTCGTCTTTGCCATTTCGCCTGCGTCCACAAGCTCGCGAGTCGGTTGCGGACGTCCTCTATGGGCACCAATCGGCCCAAAGTGAAGGGGCGCGAAGCTCTTTTCTGAGCCTCGCGCCACCCTCAAAGCCATCACTGGGGCGCTCTCTAACGCAAAACGCCCGCTTTGTCGATCCGCTGGCAGGAGTGGAGGGACTCGAACCCCCAACCCCCGGTTTTGGAGACCGGTGCTCTAGCCGATTGAGCTACACTCCTCCGGCGGATCACGGGTGGCGGCATCCGCCACCCGGAATTTAAAGGCTTAATCCATGACCTGAGCGACGACGCCTGCACCGACGGTGCGGCCGCCTTCGCGGATGGCAAAGCGCAGCTTCTCTTCCATGGCGATCGGCGCAATCAGCGTCACTTCCATGGCGATGTTGTCGCCAGGCATCACCATCTCGGTGCCCTCAGGCAGCGTCACCACACCCGTCACGTCCGTCGTCCGGAAGTAGAACTGCGGACGATAGTTGGTGAAGAACGGCGTATGACGGCCACCCTCTTCCTTCGTCAGGATGTACGCCTCGGCCTTGAACTTCGTGTGCGGCTTGATCGAGCCGGGCTTGCACAGCACCTGGCCGCGCTCCACGTCCTCGCGCTTCGTACCACGAAGCAGAACGCCCACGTTGTCGCCAGCCTGGCCCTGATCGAGCAGCTTGCGGAACATCTCGACGCCCGTCACCGTCGTCTTCACCGTCGCCTTCAGACCGACGATCTCGACTTCCTCGCCGACCTTGACGATCCCGCGCTCAACGCGGCCCGTCACCACCGTGCCGCGACCCGAGATCGAGAACACGTCTTCAATCGGCATCAGGAACGGCTGGTCAATCGGACGCTCCGGCTGCGGAATGTAGCGGTCAACCTCAGCCATCAGCTCGAGCACGCGGTCGCGGCCGATCTCAGGCGAACGGTCTTCCAGCGCGCACAGCGCCGAACCCTTGACGATCGGAATGTCGTCGCCAGGAAAATCGTACTTCGACAAAAGCTCGCGAACCTCGAGCTCGACCAGGTCGAGAAGCTCGGGATCGTCGACCATGTCGACCTTGTTCATGAACACCACCAGCGCCGGAACACCGACCTGACGCGCCAGCAGGATGTGCTCGCGGGTCTGCGGCATCGGGCCGTCCGCCGACGACACCACCAGGATCGCGCCGTCCATCTGCGCCGCACCGGTGATCATGTTCTTCACATAGTCGGCGTGGCCGGGGCAGTCGACGTGCGCATAGTGACGGTTCGTCGTCTCGTATTCCACGTGCGCCGTCGAGATCGTGATCCCGCGCGCCTTCTCTTCCGGCGCCTTGTCGATCTGGTCATACGCCGTAAACGTCGCTCCGCCAGACTCCGCCAGAACCTTCGTGATCGCCGCCGTCAATGACGTCTTGCCATGGTCAACGTGACCAATCGTTCCGATGTTGCAGTGCGGCTTCGTCCGCTCAAACTTTTCCTTCGCCATTGATCTCTACCTTACCGAGGCCAGGAACAAAATTCTCAGGGCGTCCCGATATTGCGGTTGCGCTAATTGCGCAAGAGCCAATTTCGATATTGGCTTGTATAGCTCTTCACAATCAGGTCGATCGGCTCCGCCAGGAGGGCTTTGTCGACCAGGACGCCGAGCAGCCCGCCGTTCGCACCCAGGGCCGCGCTCTGGTCCGAAAAGGCCAGGAGAAGGGCGCCAGACTTGGCATCCACCAAGTTGACGTCGGCCCGCAAGGCGTAGCTCCCGCCCACCAAGATCTTCTGGATGGTCGATGCAATGTTAAGCTCCTTTACGGTCACCTCGATCCTGACCGGTCGGGTGCCGTTGAGATTGCCGGCGAGCTGCCGGGTCATCTCGTCGCGAAGCTTGGCTTCAACGAGGCCTCTGACATAGGCCTGTCCCTCCGGCGTTTTCCCCAACTCTTCAGCCTCGTGAACGGGAAGACCCTTGGACGCGGCATAGGCGCGCTCGCCATCGCCCCACCAGATTCGGGCATTGGGTGCGAATCCGACGGTCACGCGCTCGAGGCGCAGCGTGGGGATCTGATCGGGCGCAAGGCTATTCGACGCGGTGACGCAGGCGGCGAGCCCGAGCCCGAGCGCGGCGAGAAGAAAAAGACGGCGAAGCATGAAGGGAATCCGTTCGGATCGTTAGGACCGGATACCCGCTACAGAAGCGGGTCGCCTATCGCAACGGAAACCAAAGTCTGATCTGTCCGGGGGGAGAAAAGTGGAGCGGGTGAAGGGAATCGAACCCTCGTA
The DNA here is from genome assembly GCF_020089865.1 of Microvirga puerhi. Classification (GTDB taxonomy): domain Bacteria; phylum Pseudomonadota; class Alphaproteobacteria; order Rhizobiales; family Beijerinckiaceae; genus Microvirga; species Microvirga puerhi. The sequence goes on along the minus strand of NZ_JAIRBM010000002.1, from coordinate 410,741 downwards.
TTCAGCTTGGAAGGCTGCTGCTCTACCATTGAGCTACACCCGCACGCCCAGGAAACTAGCAGAGGTTTGGGTGGTGGGGGAAGTAGGACTCGAACCTACGAAGGCATAGCCAGCGGATTTACAGTCCGCCCCCTTTGCCGCTCGGGACATTCCCCCATTTGCCCAACCAGAACGCAATGCGCTCAAGGACGTCGACGAAGCGCCCCGTGGGGCATCCGTGGGCGCTCTTATGGTGACCTGAGAGGTCGGTGTCAACACCAAAGCGCAATCCTCGATGACGCCTGTCGAGACGGCGATCTCCATGCTATGTGGCAAGCTTCTGCGACAGAACGAGTGCCATGAGCGACCGCCCTTCCCACCCCCGTAAACCCCGCTTCCAACGCCCGTCCGGAAAAGGGACGCGGCGCGACCATGGACCCCGACGCACCTTTGGCGATCCTGAGACCGTGGTCCTCTACGGCTGGCACCCGGTAACGGAAGCTCTGCGCAACGGTCGGCGCACGATTCGCCGCCTCCTGGCCACCGAGAACTCCGCCCGCCGCCTTCAGGAAGAACTCGGATCGACCGTGCCGGTGGATCTGGAAATCGTCCGTCCGGACGAAATCAATCGCCTCGTCGAAGCAGATGCGGTCCACCAGGGTCTCTACATGGAGGCCTCCCCCCTGCCCTCCCCAAGCGTCGACACGCTGAGCGGGCGAAGCGTGGTGCTGGCTCTCGATCAGATTACCGACCCGCACAATGTCGGCGCCATCGTGCGAACGGCGGCGGCCTTCGGTGTCGAGGCGATCATCACTACGGCCCGGCATAGCCCGGCCGCCACCGGCGTGCTGGCGAAATCCGCCTCCGGCGGGCTTGAGCATGTACCGTTCATGATCGTCCGGAATCTCGCCGATACGCTGATCGCCCTGGGCGAAAGAGGCTTCCAGAGAGTCGGCCTCGATTCGTCGGGAGAGAATCGCCTCGACGAAACTCCGCTGCGCCTTCCGCTCGTGCTGATTCTCGGATCCGAGGGCAAAGGTCTTCGTCAGCGCACCCGCGAATGCTGCGATGTCATCGGTCGTCTCGACATGCCTGGCGCAATCAAGAGCCTCAATGTTTCCAATGCAGCGGCCATCTCGCTTTTTGCTGTGACGAAAGCAGTGACGAATACTGCCAAGTAATGATCGCCGCATCTGACCGTTATGCCCAAGCCCTTGAATTGCTTCGGCAAATGAACCGAGTGCCCACAGCGTTAGACGGAAGTCGAAACTACCAATTGTGAATTGTGACGGCCAAAGCCGCAGCTAGCTTTCCATGCTGAAAGATTCCGGTGCCAACGGCACTTGGGAGACCAAGACCCGGTTGAACGGGCCACATCACACTTTGGAAGGAAACGCTATGGCAACAGCAGCAATGACGCCAAGGACGGACGCTGACGTCCGACCTATGACCCGGGAAGAGAGGAAGGTTATCGTCGCCTCCTCCGCCGGTACGGTCTTCGAATGGTATGACTTCTATCTCGCCGGCTCCCTGGCCGCGAACATCAGTCAGAACTTCGTGCCCGGGACGAACGACACGGCCAAGTTCATCTTCGTTCTGTTCGGCTTTGCCGCCGGTTTCGCCGTCCGCCCCTTCGGCGCGCTGGTGTTCGGCCGGCTCGGCGACATGATCGGCCGCAAGTATACCTTCCTGATCACCATGACGATCATGGGTCTTGCGACCTTCGTCGTCGGCCTCCTGCCCGGCTATGAGAGCATCGGCTATGCAGCGCCGGCGATCTTCATCATCTGCCGTCTGCTCCAAGGCCTGGCGCTCGGCGGCGAGTACGGTGGTGCGGCCACTTATGTTGCCGAACATGCACCGCATGGGCGACGCGGCTTCTACACATCGTGGATCCAGACCACCGCAACGGTGGGCCTGTTCCTCTCGCTGATCGTGATTCTGGTCCTGCGCATCACCATGTCGCCGGAAGCCTTCGCAGCCTATGGCTGGCGCATTCCGTTCCTGCTCTCCATCATTCTTCTGGCCTTCTCGGTCTGGATCCGTCTGCAGCTCAACGAGTCGCCGGCCTTCAAGAAGATGAAGGAGGAAGGCACCCATTCGAAGGCTCCGCTGACGGAAGCTTTCGGGCGCTGGGACAACGCCAAGGTCGCCCTCATCGCTCTCTTGGGCGGCACGGCCGGCCAGGCGGTCGTCTGGTACACGGGACAGTTCTATGCCCTGTTCTTCCTGACCCAGACCCTGAAGCTCGACGGCACCACGGCCAACCTGATGATCGCCTTCGCGCTTCTCATCGGCACACCGTTCTTCATCCTCTTCGGATGGCTCTCGGATAAGGTCGGCCGCAAACCGATTCTGCTCCTCGGCTGCCTGATCGCGGCAATCACCTACTTCCCGCTGTTCTCTTCGCTGGCCAAGACGGTCAATCCGAAGCTGATCGAGGCGACGAATCAGGTGAAGCTCGAGATCACCGCCGATCCGGCAAACTGCGGCTTCCTGTTCGACCCCGTCGGCGTGCGGACCTTTACCGCCCCCTGCGACGTCATCCGCCGCAACCTCGCAAACAGCTCGATCCATTACGATCTGATCAAGGGGCCGGCCGGAACGCCGCTGAGTGCAAAGATCAACGGGACCGATGTTCCGGTGACGGACAACACGGGTGCGGCCCTTGTCGCCGCGGCGCAGGCAGCTGGTTATCCGAAAGCTGGCGATCCGACGATCCTCAAGGCCCCGAGCGTCGGCGCTGTGCTGTCCGACAGTCGGGCTCTTGCGGGCATTGGACTCCTGTTCATCCTCGTCCTCTACGTGACGATGGTGTACGGCCCGATCGCCGCCATGCTGGTCGAACTGTTCCCGACCCGGATCCGCTATACCGGCATGTCGGTGCCTTATCACATCGGCAACGGCTGGTTCGGCGGTTTCCTGCCTCCGACCGCCTTCGCGATCGTGGCGGCATCCGGCAACATCTTCTCCGGCCTCTGGTATCCGGTGATCGTGGCTCTTGGAACCTTCGTGATCGGTCTCCTCTTCATGCCCGAGACGAAGAACCGGGACATCTTCACCTACGACAACAAGTGATCGGATCGATCATCCAAAGGAAAGCCCCGCCAATGGCGGGGCTTTTCGTTTTGACCTTAGATAAGCGCCGGATGACCGGCGAATACGTCAGTAACAGGTCGTCACCTGCCGCACGATCCAGCCCTCATCTTCAACCCAGAGCTTCTTTCGCGAGCGGTTGCAGTTCGGCTTGTCGTCATCCATCCGAATCGATGACGTCGCCTCCGGATCTCTCGCGGCCATCGTGGTGCTATGGACATTCACCGACTTGGCCACCGCGTGGTGCGGCGCGGGCGACTTCAGGGGCGAAGCGTGGGCGGGAAGACTGGCCAGAGAAAGACCAGCCACGATTCCAGCGGCCACTAAGCCGCACCGGCCCGACAAGACCACATTCTTCAGGATCATGAATGGATGACCCGACATGGGATAGAACTCCTCGGCAATCACTTCGACTATAATTCCATGCCTGGAGGATGGTTGCGGTGCCGCGGAGCACATTATTTTTCTGTTTCGAGGGAACTTGCGCCCTTCTTCCACCGCTGCTACCTCATCGACCAAGCAAGAGGAGCCGGTTTAGCTCAGTTGGTAGAGCAACCGCCTTGTAAGCGGTAGGTCGCGAGTTCGAGTCCCGCAACCGGCACCATTGCTCATCTCGACCAGGCTCGATCGCAGGATCGTTATCTGACAGCCTTCGTGACCTAAGCAGATAGATTCTTAAGCGAAAATTGGGCGACCGAAACGAACAGTTTCTGAAACGCCAGGCATCGTTGCATGCGTCGACTGTCAAACTTGCTTGAATGAAAAACTCCACCTCCACGGCAGAACTTCGCAAACTCGTGTTTAGTCATATTACTTTGCGTTATGCTCTGTTATGACATTTAGGAATCATTGCATCTAGCGGAATTCCTCTATGTCCCTCTTACGTCACTCTCCGTGCTCAATCACATTCCTCGCCTTGGCGGCACTCCTGCTTGCCGACCCGGCGTCGTCCGAGGATGCGCGAGACCCGCTTGCCGGTGCGCCAACGGGACGTCTTTACGTGACCCTGGAGCTGAAAGGGACAGGGCGAAAGGATCTCTCGAACAAAGTTGAGTGGTCGCGCCTGACGGTGTCGCGCAAGCTTGACCTCGAACTAGAGCTGGTCGTTCCCGGACCGACGGTTGTCCCCATGATTCCTGTGGGCGGCAGCGATAAGAACGGGTCTGGCATGCCACCGGGGTTCGAAGCGATGGGCAAAGCCATGCAAAGCTGTGGTGGCGACGACGCCTGCCAGAAAAGAGTTGCGGCAGCCTTCGCCGTGCAAATGATGGCCAACCCAAAGAGGATGTCCCCTGCCAAGGTCGACGACACCCGATACGAGAACTGGATGGTCGATCGTCGTGGCGTCTGTGCGAAAGGGACGATTGTCGTCGAGGACGAAGGTGACGGCGTCAGTATTTCCCCGCCCTCTCCCGCCGCTCCCTATCGTTTCAAGCGGACGGGGCAACTGACCTTGCCGACTGGCCTGGAGGCCTTCATCGAAAGGATCTGCCAAGCCGAAGTCTCGGTCGACAGAAAGCAAAATCTTCTCAGTATGCGGCTGGGCCGGTTCGATATCCCCGTTCCCGTGAAATTGCAGGGGCAAGCTTTCACGTCGGAGAAATCCGCTCTGTTTCTCGAAAGCGGCGGCAAAATCGAAATTCTGGACCAGCCTGTCGGAGCGGACGGCATAGCCTCCGGAACGAAGCGCATCGCCCATATAGGCAATGCGTCCCATAATTCAGGCTCAACCGTTGCTCCTGTGGACGGTGTGCTGACGTGGCGCTTCGTGCGCAATTAAGAATGGCGTTCATCCCGAAGCTGCGAGCGGCTTTGGGATGAACTCGGCTCTGCTTGAGACAGGCTCATTCCTTCAGCGGGCCGCCTTCTCCTGCTTCTCCAGCGACTGCGCCGTGTCGAGGTGCTTTTGCAGCGTCGGCAAGGCACCCTTCGCATAATCGCTGATGGCGCCGTCGGAGCGTTTCGCCTCCTTCTGATACTCGGCGATATCCTTCTTGTGATCGGTCACCATGTGGGCGATGAACTGGCGATCGAAGGCGTCGCCGCTCAGCTTCGACAACCGATCGTGTTCCGACTTCTGCGCTCTGCTCGGCTCCGTCGGTGGCGTGACCTGAGCACTCGTCGCGGCGGCCGTGGCCTGATCCTTGGCAGCCGAATGATCCTGAACGAGCATCTGCCCAAAGGACTTGACCCCGTCGGTTCCACCCCTCTCCTGAGCAAGCTGACCTAGGGATATTTCAGCCAGATTTCCCTGAATGGCTTTGGTAATGAACTGATGACTCGGAGTCTCCCTCGCCCAGGCGCCCCAGGACGAGAGGGAAACAATGACGACGAGGCCGGCTTTTACGAGACCGTGGGTCATAGTGAATTCTCTCCTATACCGATCGACAATCGAAGCCGATTCGAACGCACAACAGGCGGAGAATTACCCAGTTCCTACACATTCCCGTGGTCGGTGAGCTTCAACCTGAAAAGGCCTGTTCCAGGCGAAGAGGACATGAGACCTGGCAAAGTGATGCCTCATGCCTGAAACCATCACCCACCAGGTCCAGTTTCCTTGGGCGCAGAAAGTCGTTGCTCTCCACGGAAAGCGCGTCCATAGGCCGCCCGAGGATTTCAATGGCGGCTGTTTTCGATGGTCTCATCCCTTCCGATCACCGACCCGGACGATCCCCGCATCGAACCCTATCGGGCTGTACGGGAACGTGACCTGATCGGTCGCGAACACCGCTTCATTGCGGAGGGAGAGGTCGTTCTGCGCGTCCTGCTGAGGCAGCGGCGTTTCGCAGTGGAATCTCTCCTCCTCGCGGAGAACAGGTTCGACACGCTGACGGAGTTGCTCGGATCGCTCGATCCTGCCGTCCCCGTCTATCAGGCAAGCCGAACCGTAATGGATGCCATCGTCGGCTTCCCGATTCACCGTGGCATCCTGGCGCTCGCCCGAAGAGCTCCACTTCCCCCGCCCGAGACATTGCTGGCGGCCCTGCCCGAGGACGCGCTCGTCCTCGGACTCGTCGGGCTTTCCAACCACGACAATGTCGGCGGGATCTTTCGTAACGCGGCCGCCTTCGGAGCAAGCGCCGCACTGCTCGATGGAGAAACCTGCGATCCGCTTTACCGCAAGGCGATTCGCGTCTCGGTCGGAGGAGCCCTGGTGGTTCCATTTACCCGCGCCATGTCAGCGTGGGAGATGGTCGACCACCTTCGGCACGCAGGCTTCGAAGTGTTGTCCTTGTCGCCGTCCGGATCGGAGACCCTCTCACAGATCCGACGTGAGGGCCGGACGGCGCTGCTCCTCGGCGCGGAAGGCCCAGGTCTGCCTCCGGCGCTGCTGGCAACGACCCGTTCGGTGACGATCCCGATGAGCGGCGGCTTCGATTCCCTCAACGTGGCGACGACGAGCGGCATCGCGCTTTACCAGCTCACCCGCTAGCGCATTGAACCACGAGATCAGACGCTCTCCGACTTGTGAAAGGCCAGGCTCTTGCAGCGGCAGAAGACCTCTCTAGCCTTAGGCATCCTTTCCGGAGAGCCCCATGCCCTTGACGCGTCGCACCATCCTTGCCGGCACCGCCCTGCCTGTCGTCGCTCCAGCTTTCGCTCAATCGGCCACGACACCGGGGGCATCGCCCTCGGGTCAGGCGCCGGGATTCTATCGCTACAAGGTCGGCGACATCGAGTTGACCGCGATCAACGACGGTTTCGCTTTCCGCCCTCTCGATGGTTTCGTCCGCAATGCGGAGCTCAGCGATGTCCAGAAGGCAATGCAGGATGCGTTCCTGCCCACGGACAAGCTCCCGCTCACCTTCACGACCCTCGTGCTCCGGCAGAATGGCCGCGTCACCCTCATCGACACCGGCAATGGCGATATGGGAGCGCCGACCTCTGGCACCTGGATGGCCAATTTCCGCGCAGCCGGTTTCGATCCTGCCCAGGTCGATACCGTCGTGATCAGCCATTTCCACGGTGATCACATCAACGGCCTACGCCGGAAGGACGGTACGGCCGTCTTTCCGAAGGCGGAGATCATGGTTCCGGCGAAGGAGTGGGACTTCTGGATGGACGAGACCCGTATGAGCCAAGCGCCGGAGGGCATGAAGGGTGCCTTCCAGGGCGTGCACCGCGTCTTCGATCCCATCGCCAAGGACGTGAAGCGCTACGAGGCAGACAAGGAGGTCGTGCCGGGCCTGACCGCCATCGCGACGCCTGGCCACACGCCGGGCCATACCTCCTACATGGTGAGTTCCGGATCGGGAAAATTCATCGTCATGTCGGATGTGACCAACCACCCGGCGCTGTTCGTCCGCAATCCGGATTGGTCCGCTGTCTTCGACATGGATGCCGATCTCGCCCGTCAGACGCGGCGCAGAATGCTCGAGATGGCTGCGGCGGAGCGGGCGCAGGTATCTTTCTACCATGCTCCTTTCCCGGCGACCGGCCATATCGCCAAGGACGGCAACGGCTATCGCTTCGTGCCCATCCAGTGGAGCTCGGCCGTCTAGAAAATTCTTCAGCGCAATGCACCTGATTCGCTGAGGACGGCGCCGGCGCATAAAGAGAAGGAGCCGCTTCCCTGCAGGTGGCAGCGGCTCTACGGGTCCGATGGCATGATATCTCGCGGATCGCTCGTTTCGCCCACGAGCCACAGGAGGGTCTGTGCATCGCTCTGCGGCTCGATGAAAAGGATGACCGGCGTCTCGTAAGGATGACGCTTCTTCAAGGCCTGCAGGACCTGCTCCTGCAGGCCTTTTCGCGTCTTGAGGATTCCGACGGCCTCCTCGTTTCGCTCGATCGTTCCTTTCCAGGCATAGACCGACCGCATGCCGGGAAGCACGTTGATGCAGGCGATGAGCCGCTCGCGGACCAGTTCTTCACCGATGGTCAAGGCTGTGTCCACGTCAGGAAAGGTCGTATAGACGAGAAGTGGGCTGTCCATGCTATGCCTTCACAGCAACAATCGTCAGGGCGTGAGGAGGGTATCCGGGCATGGCGCGTCGTTTCAACCATGTCGCATTCGTCGCGAGCCCGACGGTCGAGGCCCAGGCGGCACTCGGCGCCCTCAAGAATCGCTACGGCAACGTCGAACCCGAAGATGCCGACGTCATCGTCGCACTCGGCGGCGACGGTCTCATGCTGCGCACGCTTCACCGGTTCATGAGCACGTCGAAGCCCATCTACGGCATGAACAAGGGCACGGTCGGCTTCCTCATGAACGAGTTCCGGGAGGACGACCTCTTCGAGCGACTGGAGGCCTCGGAACGCAGTGTTGCCCATCCGCTCCTGATGGTCGCCTGGGATGTGCGTGGCATGTCCCATACGGCACGCGCGATCAATGAAGTCTCCATGCTGCGCCAGACCTACCAGGCCGCCAAATTGCGCGTCAGCATCGACAACCAGGTGCGCCTCTCGGAACTGATCGCGGACGGAATCCTGGTCGCGACACCCGCCGGCTCGACGGCCTACAACCTCTCGGTGGACGGGCCGATCCTTCCCCTCGCTGCGCCACTCCTCGCCTTGACGCCGATCTCCGCCTTCCGGCCTCGCCATTGGCGCGGTGCCTTGCTGCCGGACTATGCCAAGATCCAGATCGAGGTGCTGGATCCGGAAGAGCGTCCGGTCAGCGCTGTCGCTGATCACACAGAGTTCCGCGACATCTCGCGTGTTCACGCCTCCATGGACCGCAGTATCGACCTTGTGATGCTTCACGATCCGGGCCACAGCCTGGACGAACGCATCCTGCGGGAGCAGTTCGGCTATTAATGACAGTAGCGGGCGGGAGCATCCGCGGGTCAACAAGAGTGAAAAGGATCGACGCATGATCGACGAGAGCCAAAGGCACCCGCGCGGCGGCCTCTTCTTCGAGGATTTCACGATCGGCGACATCATCCATCACCGCCTCACCCGAACGGTGACGCAGATGGACAACATGCTCTTCTCCAACATGACGTTGAATCCGCAGCCCCTTCATGTCGACGCGCATTTTTGCGCCACCGAGACGGAATGGGGCCGTCCGCTCATGAATTCGCTCTTCACCCTCGGCCTGATGGTCGGCATTTCCGTGAACGACACCACTGTCGGCACCACCATCGCCAATCTCGGCATGACCGACGTCAAGTTCCCGGCACCGCTGTTCGAGGGCGACACGATCAACGTGACGACGGAAATCGTCGCGAAACGGGAATCGCGGTCGCGCCTCGATGCCGGGATCGTCGAATTCATCCATCGGGCCTACAAGCAGGATGGCACCCTCGTGGCCGAGTGTCGGCGACAGGCTTTCATGCGCAAGCGCGCCACGACAATCGAGGTCTGAGATCCGATGCGCTCCCTCCTCTTCGTGCCGGGCGACAGCCGCAAGAAGCTCGACAAGGCGCTCACCTCTGGCGCGGACGCGCTTCTGATCGACCTGGAGGACTCGGTCGCCCTCGAGTCCAAGGCCGCCGCACGCGCCCTGACGTCGGACTTCCTGTCGGAAGCGAAGCGCGAGACGAGCCGGCCGCGCCTCTACGTCCGGGTCAATGGGCTGACGACCGGATTGATTGAGGAGGATCTCGACGGCGTGATGCAGGCAGAACCCGACGGAATCGTCCTGCCGAAGGCCGTGGGCGGCGTCGATGCAGCTCATCTCGGCGCGAAGCTCGCAGTACGCGAGGCGGAGTTCGGGCTAGAAGACGGTGGCACCCGGATCCTAGCCATTGCCACGGAAAACGCGCTGGGAGTCTTCGCTCTCGGAACCTTCGCAGGCGCCAGCCATCGCTTGATGGGTCTCGCCTGGGGTGGAGAGGACCTTTCCGCCGATATCGGGGCCGAGGCGAACCGGGGCGAAGACGGTCTCTACACTGAGCCTTATCGTCTTGCGCGTTCCCTGACACTGCTTGGTGCGGCGGCGGCCGGCGTAGATGCCATCGATGCGGTCTATACCAACTTCCGCGACATGGACGGTTTGGCCATGGAATGCCGGGAGGCGCGGCGCGACGGCTTTGTCGCCAAGATGGCCATACATCCCGCACAGGTGGAAATCATCAACGGTGCATTTACGCCATCGCCCGACGCCATCGCACGGGCCGAGGCCGTGATTGCCGCCTTCAGGGACAATCCTGGTACCGGAGTCGTCGGCGTCGGCGGCGAGATGCTGGACCGCCCCCATTTGGTGCGGGCAGAGCGTCTGCTCGCAAGGGCGGGCCGGAGCTGACCCCGACTAACCGCCGCCTGGGCGAACCATCGTGAATTTGGTGTCCGGTGTCGCGACGAAGTAATCGCGATAGCCGGACCGGGCGATGGGTCTCATCGCGGCCGTGTCCACCATGCCGTTGACGATATATCGATCGTCGATATGGATGCCGACCACCTGGCCGATGACCAGATAGTAGGAAGGGGACCCGCCCTCGAGCGGCGCGAGCGGCACGGTCTGGACCCATCGGCACTCGAACGCAGCAAGCGCCTGCGCCACGCGAGGCGGCTTCACGAGACGAGAAGGTGCAGCCTCCAGCCCCGCATGAACCATTTCGTTCTCACCGCGCGCCAGAGACGCGGAGGTGGCATTGAGCTGCTCGCGCAGATCGAAGCTCGCGAAATTGCAGACGAATTCCTTGGTCTCCTCAATGAAGGTCACCGCATCCTTCCGCCCATTGGACGAGAAGGCGACCATGGGCGGGTTTTCCCCGATGGCGTTGAAGAACGAATAGGGCGAGAGATTCACCTCCCCCTTCGCGCTCATGGCGGTGATCCAACCGATGGGACGCGGCGTGACGATGGCCTTGAACGGATCGTGCGGCAGGCCGTGGTTCTTGATCGCGGTCTCGTAGAACATGGATCGCTCAGAAGCGCGTGACGATGTCGGCGAGCTCGGGGCGGGCACGATCGGTGGGGTTTTCGGTCGCCGTGCCGATATGGATGAAGCCGGCGATCCGCTCCTCGGGCGAAAGGCCGAGAGCATCGAGCACGCGCCGGTCGAAGGCGGCCCAGCCCGTCAGCCAGACGGCGCCATAGCCCATGGCGGTCGCGGCATTCAGGAGGTTCATGCACACGGCGCCCGCGGACAAGATCTGCTCCCAGTCCGGGATCTTCACGTGCGGCGTCACCCTCGACACGACGGCGACCACGAGCGGCGCATGGGTGAACCGACCCCGCTCGGCATCCACTTTCTCCGCGTCGGCATCCGGCTGATCGGCCTTGAAGGCCCTCGCCAGGGCGTCGCCCAACCGATGCCTGCCCTCCCCTTCGATCATGATGAAGCGCCAGGGAATGAGCTTGCCATGGTCGGGCACCCGGGCCGCCACGGTTAAAAGAGTGTCGATCTCCGCCGGACTCGGCCCGGGCGCGGCGAGCCAGCGGGCAGGAACCGAGCGACGTTGCTGAAGGCGGGCAAGGCTTTCGTTCATAGGACCTTCATCCGGCGTAGATTATATGAGACAATAACTTTTGATGTCCCAAGGGCAGCGAGATCCCCGGCAATGACAAGCCTGCCATGGTCTCGCCCTCTTGTTGCGCTTGAGGAAGCGTGGGCGATCAGGGGCCGTTGCAGAAAACAAACCGCAGCGGATGTATAGGGGGAGTACGGCGACACGCCAAGCAGGTTTCCTGGGCATGGCGAGGATCGATAGCCTGTCGGCAACGGCAGAGCTGCGCGTCTCGTGCGTCCCGGATTTTATCGTCTAGGTCGGTTCTGGGAGTTGGCCCGGAGTGTCGTTTCAAAAACAATGAGCACATCAGCACCTGCATCGGGCGAGACATCCGCACCCGGGATCTGGACGACGCGGCCCACCCTTGTGGCCTTGTCCCTCATCCTGGCTTTCTGGGCCCTCGCGGCCCTCGTCTGGCCACTAACGGGCACAGTCGTTCCCTGGGATTCCAAGAATCAGTTCTACCCCACCCTGCGTTATCTCGGCGCAGCCCTGGCTCATGGCGAGATGCCGTTCTGGAATCCCTACCATTTCGGGGGACATCCTTCTGCGGCAGACCCGCAATCGCTACTGTTCACGCCGACCATGCTGTTCTTCGGCTGGCTCTTCCCGGAGCCGTCCATGCAGGTGTTCGATCTGGTTATCTTCGCCCATTTCCTGCCGGGCGCCCTCGCCTTCGTCCCTCTTTTCCGCAGACGCGGCTGGCATCCTGCCGGCGCGGTGGTCGCAGCGATCATCTTCATCCTTGGCGGCTCGGCGAGCGCCCGCCTGCAGCATACCGGCATCATCCTCAGCTATGGCTGGTTCCCGCTTGCCCTTCTCCTGCTGGAAGAGGCTCTGGATCGCCGCTCATACCGATTTGGCGCCCTGTTCGCGGTGATCGCTGTCCTGATGACCATCGGGCGGGATCAGGTGGCCTTCCTGTGCGACCTGACCTTGATCGCCGCCGCGGGCTATCGCATCGCCACGGCGGTGCAACCCCTCGCCTATTTTCGTTCACGCCTCGGCATTCTGCTGACGATGGGGGTCATCGGAGGCGCGCTCCTGGCGGTCCCCGTGGTCCTCACGATGCAGTTCCTGGCCACGTCGACCCGGCCCTCCTTCGGGTTCGGCGTCGCTGCCATGGGCTCGCTGCCACCGGAAAGCCTGGCGACGATCCTGTTCGGCAACGTCTTCGGCTCTCTTCGCTGGACCTACGATTACTGGGGCCCGGACTGGCACAGCCTGTCCGAAGGCACGTGGACGGACCGGGCCACCAATTACCTTTTCGTCGGCACGATTCCGGCTCTCTTCCTTCTCTGGCATGGCGTTGCCGGAGGACGGCTGCTGGCGCGGGAGTTTCGTTTCTTCCTGGTGGTCGGCCTGTTGGCCCTGCTCTATGCGCTGGGCCGCTATACGCCAGGCTTCGAAATGATCTTCGATCACATGCCCGGCGTCGACCTCTATCGCCGCCCGGCGGACGCAACCTTCCTCATCAACATCATGCTGGCCTTCGCAGCCGGCTACCTGATCCATCGCTACGTCGTGGACGGGCTCCCTAAATGGACAGCCAAGGCGCTTGGAAAGCTCCATCTCTTCTTGCCGATGCTGGCGCTCGCTCTCGTGATCGCGGCTGTTGCCAGCGCCATGGCGTTCTCCCTGCGCGCCGGACAGGGCGCCTCGGCCATGCGCGAGATCGGACTCGGGCTCGTAGCGGCCGCGCTCCTGATCGCGGCACTGTCGAAGGCAAGCCTCACACCGCGTTGGCGCGAGATTTCCGCGGCGGTGCTCATCGCCTTCACGGGCGGCGAGCTCGTGCTGCGGCATGCCGCCTCGCCGCTCAATGCGGAGCCTGCGGAGCGCTACGCCGTGTTTCGTCAGCTCCCGCCTGAGCAGCTCCAGGGACTCCAGATCCTCAAGCGCGAACTGGCCGACCGTCACGCCGAAGGCGATTACCCCAGGGTCGAGATCCTGGGTCTCGGCGGCCCGTGGCAGAACGCCTCGATGGTCCTGCAGCTCGAAGACATTATCGGCTATAACCCGCTCCGGCTCGCCGACTACGAGCGGGCGGTCGGCCCGGGAGAAAATGCCGAGGATCCCAACCTGCGGACATTTCCAGCGACATTCCGCGGCTACAAATGTCGCCTGGCGGGACTTCTGGGTCTCGAATATCTCGTCCTCGACCGTCCCATCGAGCGGATGCCGCGTCACTTCCCGCGCCTCACGGGAGCCGAGGTCGTCTATGGCACCGGCCGGATGTGGATCTATCGCCTGAATGGCGCGAGCCCGCGTGTCTACGTGGCCCACGAGGTCAGCCCGGTGGATTCAGAAAGCGCCCTCGACCAGGATGAGCTGCCCGAATTCAACCGCCAGAGCGAGGCTCTCATCGACGACGCCAGCATGCCGCTTCTCAAGGAGCGCTACGCATCCTCGGCCGAGGGCGCGAGCCCCAAGGACCTCCAGGACCATGTGAAGATCGTCAACTATCAGCGCAACTCCGTGAGCGTCGACGTCGAGACCGAAGAAGCTGGCGTCCTCGTTCTCCATGATGTCTATTATCCGGGCTGGGAAGTGACGGTGGATGGTGAGCGCAAACCGTTGCTCCGGGCCAATCTGCTGTTCCGGGGCGTTGAGATTCCGGCGGGGCAGCACCGGATCGAGTTCAATTTTCGCCCCATTTCCTATGAAAATCTGGTTGCGGCGGCCACTGACCTCGTAAAGAGCAAGAAGGTGGAGCCGATCCGGACTGCTGAAGTCCCACGCATCCGGTGAATGCGGTTCTCGTGGATGAATTTTGACGTGACATTGCGCCTGCCTCTCATTTTTCTCGTGACGGCCATGCTGGCAGGAACCGCCGAGGCACAGACCACTCCGGCCGTGCCCTCGCTGTCGCAGAAGCCGCCACCGGTCACGCTTGGCCAGGTTCTTCTCGCGCCGACCGCCGTTTTTCCGGACAATCAGCCGATCCGTTCAGGTCTCGTCTGGCGCGTCTACGAAGACAAGGGCGATACGACGCAGCCCACGATCATCGCACGCTCGACGAGCCCGACGCCGAGCTTCACGCTCACCCCTGGCAACTACATCGTCCATGTCGCGTACGGATTTGCCGGGGCTTCGAAGCGGTTCACGATCCAGTCCGGCAGCGTGTCGGACCGCCTTGTCATCAGTGCCGGCGCCCTCAAGCTGAAGGGCGCAGTCGGCGATGCGACGATCCCTGCCGGCAAGCTGACCTTTTCGGTGTACGTGCCGATCGGATCCAACTCGGAAGGCCGCCTCGTCATCGCCAATGCCCGTGCCGACGAGGTCATCCGCCTTCCAGAGGGGACATATCATGTGGTCTCCACCTATGGCGACGCAAACGCGATCATGCGCTCCGATCTGAAGGTCGAGACCGGGAAGGTCACGGAGGCGACGCTCAATCACCGGGCCGCCACCGTCACGCTCAAGCTCGTTGGTGCGGAAGGTGGCGAGGCCTTCGCAGGCACGGCCTTCAGCGTGCTGACGCCCGGCGGCGACGTGATCCGCGAGGCGATCGGCGCCTTCCCTTCCGTAACGCTGGCGGAGGGCGACTACGTGCTCATCGCTCGCCATGACGGCAAGGTTCATACGCGCGACTTCAAGGTCGAGAGCGGCCTCGACCGGGACGTCGAGATCGTCGCCAAGCCATAAGAACAGCTGAACCTTTCGAGCCCCCGCGGCATTGACCGGGCACGAATGCACGGCCGCCGGGGCTTCTTTTCTTTTCAGCCTTCATGGGCGGCCTCAATCGGGAGCAAGCTCATGAAGATTTCAGACGTCATGACCCGTAACGTGCGCGTCATCGCGCCGGACCGGACGATTCGCGACGCCGCTCGCCTGATGGACGAAATGAATGTCGGGTCGCTTCCGGTCTGCGATGGACGCCGGTTGAAGGGCATCATCACCGATCGCGACATCACGGTCCGTGCGACAGCCGCCGGCCTTGCGCCTGAGAATGCCCTCGTACGCGATGTGATGTCCGACAATGTCTGGTGGTGCTTCGATGATGACGATGTGGACCACATCGTCGAACTCATGAGCGATCATCAGATCAGGCGCCTTCCCGTGATCGATCACGCGAAGCATCTCGTCGGGATCGTCGCGCTGGGCGATCTGGCGACCGATGTCGAAGATCAAGCATCCAGGGCATTGCACCGGATCTCGACTCCATCGGAGCCCGACCGCTCCATCGCCGGTGGTCAGGAGCGCCCGCGGCGGGAGCGCTTGACTGACGACGAGCGGAGGGAACTCACCCGCCGCGCACGGAGCGACGACGAGAACGAAGCGCGCCGTCGTCGGCGTCCCGTTTCAGGTTGGCGCGAGCCACAACCTGGACACTTCCACTTCCGCAGGCAGGACGACGAGCGGGCCGCCTTCGGCATCGGAGGACCGCCCTTCGGAACCCGCGAGCGCAATCCGAAGATGCATGGTGGCTTCGGCGGCGAGGGCTATCGCAACTATGGCGAGGAATACGGCGCCTACGATGCCGGCCGTGGCGGAGGCGGCTACCGGCCGCGTCGGTTCGGCACGGCGACGGCGACCGGATGGTGGGAGCATCCCGGCGACGACAGCCGCGACGACGAGCGCCTCATGCAGGACCGGGAGAGGACCTGGAGCCTCGTCACGGAGCGCCGCGATCATAGCAACTACGGCAGCGGCCCCGGCAATACCCGCTTCGAGAACGACGCCACGGCGAGTCGTGGAGAAGTCCGGCGCGGCGAGCACAGAGGCAAGGGTCCCCGCAACTATCAGCGTTCTGACGATCGCATCCGCGAGGATATCCACGAGCGCTTGACGGACGATGCCCGCCTCGACGCATCCGAGATCGAGGTGATCGTGAGCAATCGGGAAGTGACGTTGAACGGCACGGTGCGCGACCGCAACGAGAAGCGGCGGGCAGAGGATCTGGCTGAGTCCGTGTCAGGGGCGGCTCATGTGCAGAACAACCTCCGGATCGGTCAGCACCAGCCCGGTCATGCCACGGGGACGGAAGTCGGCGATTCCGGCGTTGCGACGGGCAATCCCGGCAGCGGGACATCCGGCATTGCTGCGGGCTCGCCCTCCGGCGGCCGCACGACGGGACGCCAGCGGCAGACCGGTTAGCGAGGGCTCACCCCGCCCGAGTGGCGAGGATCTTACTGTCATTCCGGGACGCGCCTTCGGACGCGGACCCCATAGCCGCTGACGCCAGCGGACAAGGGGCAACGGCAATCCGGAATGACGCGGCATTGCGCCCTCGTCCCCAAATGGGGACGAGGGCAGTCGCTCAGATCACGCGATCGTCCGTGCGACCACGTGGTGGCCGTCGAGGGTCAAATGCTCGTCCGGCTCGGCGAGGGCCTTGGCCTCCCGCTTCCGATCCGGCGTGACCGCTTCGTCGGCGAGGGCCTTGAGGGCCTCGTCGAGCGTCATGGACTTCTGGTCGGAACTGCCGAGACGACGGATTGAAACCGTCCGCTCGGCGGCTTCCTTCTTGCCGACCACGAGAAGCACCGGAACCTTGGCGAGCGAATGCTCGCGCACCTTGTAGGTGATCTTCTCGTTGCGCAGGTCGGCCTCGACCCGAAGACCGGCCCTCTCTGCCGCGCGGATGACTTCTCTTGCGTAATCATCGCCGTCGGACGTGATGGTGGCGACTACGACCTGGATGGGCGCGAGCCAGAGCGGAAAATGCCCGGCGAAGTGCTCGATCAGGATGCCGGCGAAGCGCTCCATGGAGCCGCAGATCGCCCGGTGAACCATGACCGGCGTCTTCTTCTGCCCGTCCTGGTCCACAAAGAAGGCTCCGAACCGCTCCGGCAGGTTGAAGTCGACCTGCGTGGTTCCGCATTGCCAGTCGCGGCCGATGGCATCGCGCAGGACATATTCGAACTTCGGCCCGTAGAAGGCGCCCTCGCCCGGGTTGATGCTGGTCTTGATGCGCCCGCCGGACTGCTCCTCGATCTGCTTGAGCACGCGGGTCATGACCTCTTCGGCATGGTCCCACAGCTCGTCCGAGCCGACCCGCTTCTCGGGCCGGGTGGACAGCTTCACGACGATCTCCTCGAAGCCGAAATCGGCATAGGTGGAGAGGATCAGATCGTTGATCTTCAAGCACTCCGCGGCCATCTGGTCCTCGGTGCAGAAGATATGCGCGTCGTCCTGCGTGAAGCCGCGTACGCGCATCAGCCCGTGCAACGCGCCGGAAGGCTCGTAGCGGTGCACGGCGCCAAACTCAGCCAAGCGCAACGGCAGGTCGCGATACGACTTCAAGCCATGCTTGAAGATCTGCACGTGGCCGGGGCAGTTCATGGGCTTGAGAGCGAACAGGCGCTTGTCGTCGGTCTCCTCGCCCGCGGACTGCACGCCGAACATGTTCTCGCGATACCAGCCCCAGTGTCCCGAGGTCTCCCAGAGCGACGAGTCGAGAACCTGCGGTGCATTGACCTCCTGGTAGTCGGCCTTGAGGCGCCGGCGCATGTAGGAGATCAGCTCCTGGAACAGGGTCCAGCCCTTGGAATGCCAGAAGACGACGCCGGGGCCCTCCTCCTGGAAATGGAACAGGTCCATCTCGCGGCCGAGGCGGCGATGATCGCGCTTCTCTGCTTCCTCGAGCTGCTTCAGGTACGAATCGAGATCCTCCTGCGACGCCCAGGCTGTGCCGTAGAGGCGTGTCAGCATGGCGTTGTTGGAATCGCCGCGCCAATAAGCGCCCGCCACCTTCATGAGTTTGAAGGCATTGCCGATCTTGCCTGTCGAAGTCATGTGCGGACCACGGCAGAGATCGAACCAGTCGCCCTGGTAGTAGATCTTCAGGTCCTGCCCTTCGGGGATGGCATCGACAAGCTCGACCTTGTAGCTCTCGCCCTTGTCGGCGAAGACCTTCTTGGCCTTGTCGCGGCTCCAGACCTCCTTGGTGAAGGGTTTGTCCCGAGCAATGATCTCGCGCATCTTCGCTTCGATCGCGGCGAAGTCCTCGGGCGTGAAGGGCTCGTTACGGGCAAAATCGTAATAAAACCCGTTCTCGATCACCGGGCCGATGGTCACCTGCGTACCGGGGAAAAGCTCCTGCACCGCCTCGGCCAGCACGTGCGCGCAATCGTGCCGGATCAGCTCCAGTGCGCGCGGATCCTCGCGATTGAGGAATTCGATCTTGGCACTACGGGTGATCGGATCGGCGAGGTCGACGACGGTGCCGTCGAGAGCCATGGCAACCGTGCGCTTTGCAAGAGATTTGGCAATGCCTTCGACGATTTCGCGCCCGGTCGTTCCGGGTGCGTATTGCCGCTGAGCGCCATCGGGGAAAGTCAATGTAATCATCAGGTTCTCCTTGCTCACTCCTGCCAACGGAGCAGGTAAGCGGGGGCCGACGGATGGATGAGATGAAAAGCATCAGTCGCCGTCAGGTTCGACCGATTCACAGGTGATCGCCGGGGCGTTCACACCTCTCCAGCGACCATAGGACCAGGGCTTATACCACGCTGATCCATCGGGCAATGTTTCAGGAACCAGATCGAGGCCCGAC
Organism: Microvirga puerhi; assembly: GCF_020089865.1. Classification (GTDB taxonomy): domain Bacteria; phylum Pseudomonadota; class Alphaproteobacteria; order Rhizobiales; family Beijerinckiaceae; genus Microvirga; species Microvirga puerhi. Next base: position 391,766 of record NZ_JAIRBM010000002.1, on the reverse strand, counting down.
GTGCCGAACGGGCCGCAACGGCAGATGCGGGCAAACCCCATCCATCCCCCAGCCCAGAAGCCGTGCCGCTGGATCGCCTCGTCCGTGTATTCGGAGCAGGATGGCAGATGCCGGCATTGGCGCCCGATCAGGCCGGACAGGGTGAGCTGGTAGCCCCGGATTGCCATGTGAGCGGCTCGGCGGAGGAAGTGCGTCACTGGTGTCTCCCGAGATCTGTCTTGCACGTCCAACCCTCAACTCGATCGTATATTACGTAATGTTGTTTCGATGCGATATCCAAACGACTCTACGGAAGCTCCATAGAAATACAACCTAAAGTGTAATCGTTATATCGTACATACATGGCAAGATTCAACTGTTACTTCGTGGCGTCCCTAGAGCTTATAAACGATACTTCATTTCGTTGATGTTTCCGCTCGCCGAGCCGCGAGGCGATCTTAAGGGGCAAGAACAATGGCCGTAAAAATCAGTAAGTTTATCTGGGATATCACCTATTCCTGTCCACTAAGATGCGGGCATTGCTATTCGGAATCCGGCCGCCGGCCGTCTCGTACGCTGGACCGGGACACGGCCATGCGCGTCATCGACGTGATGCTTGAGGCGCAGGCGACAGGCGTAATGTTCAGCGGCGGCGAGCCCTTATCCATTCGTTGGGCCGTCGAGGCCATGAAGCGTCTCCATGACGCAGGTGTGTCCGTCGCGCTGTTCACGACCGGCTGGTCGATGCAGGAGAGGACAGCCACCGCGCTCGCGGAGGCGGTGTCGAACGTGGCGGTGAGCATCGATGGCGCCGACGCTGCCCTTCACGATGCGATCCGTGGGCGCGCCGGCGCCTTCGAGCGCGGGATGAAGGCGCTCGATATCCTCAACCGGGTCAGGACCGAGCGCCAGGCCGCCGGACAGACATGCTTCACGTTCGGGATCGACTACACCCTGACACGTCCAGGCGCGAAGGAAGCGGACCTGGAGCGGTTCGTCGAAGCAGCTGTCGAACGGTTCCCGGGGCTCGATTTCATTCGCTTCGGCGCGGTCATTCCATCCGGCCTCGCGGCCGAGCGGGAGTTCGAGACCAACGGGCTTCTCACCATCGAGGAAATGCTCGACCTGATGGAAGTCGGTCGGCGCCTGGCCACTCGCCACGAGAATGGACCCCGCATTTCCGTGACCGACGTCCGGTACTTCCTGCCCCAGCCCGGAGCGAGCCTTGTTGATCTTGACCTCATGCAGATCGAGCCGGATGGCGGGCTCCGCGCGTTCCCGATTTACGAGGCGAAGGTCGGAAACGTGCTTGAAGAGCCCCTGGACATCCTGTGGCAGCGGGCGCGGGATTGGCGCTCCGATCCCTTCGTCGCCCAGCAGATGGAATCGGTCAGGACCATGGCCGATTGGGCGAACACGACCAGGATTCTGGACCGTCGCTACGGCTCCCGCGACGATCGGGAGCGGATTGAGCGGCGCGGGCAGTCGGCGCTGGTTCCTGTCCCGGCCTAGGCGGCAGAGGCGCATTCAATCCTCGCAGGCGGCCTTACGCGCGGCGATCTGGTCCAGAGCGTCGACGACCGCGTCGAAGGTGAGCAGGATCGAGGCATGCCGCGCCTTATAGTCCCGAACGGGCTCAAGGAGGGCCAGATCCCCCCACTTGCCGGTCGGCGGCTCGCCGCCCTCCTTGAGCATCCGGCGTGCAATCTCTCGGAGCGACCGCAGTTCATCCGCCGTCGAGCCGATCACGTGGCGGCCCATGATTGATGACGAGGCCTGGCCGAGGGCGCAGGCCTTCACGTCGTGGGCGAAGTCAGTGACCACATCTCCCTCGATCTTGAGATCGATCGTCACGGTCGAACCGCAAAGCTTGGAGTGAGCCGTCGCGCTGGCATCGGGCGCAGGCAGCCGCCCGAGATGCGGGATCGCGGCGGCGAGTTCGAGAATGCGGCGGCTGTAGATCTCGTTCAGCATCGGCTCATGAGTGGCGAGATAGGCGTTAACGCCCAATATATGTCTTGTCATCACAATCCGCGACTGGCCGCCTCAGAGCGGCGAGGTCGCATGTCAGGAATGGCGGACCCCGAAGGGGCCGACCATCCGTAACAAATACGAGGCTCCACATGGATGATGTGGTTAAGTCCCTGTCGAAGCGGATGAAACCTTTTGCGGAAATCCCCAGTAATCGGCCAACGCGGGAGGAGGCGGAAGACGCTGTCCGCACTCTGATCCGATGGGCCGGCGACGATCCGCATCGAGAAGGGCTGGTCGACACGCCGAAGCGGGTTACGAAGGCTTTCAAGGAACTCTATGCGGGCTACAAGGACGACCCGCACGAAGTCCTCAACAAGATCTTCGCGGAAGTCGAGGGCTACGACGACATCGTGCTCGTGCGCGATATCCCCTTCTATTCCCACTGCGAGCACCACATGGTGCCGTTCTTCGGCATTGCCCATATCGGCTACTACCCCTCCAAGGGCGTCGTCGGCCTCTCGAAGCTCGCCCGTCTCGTCGAGGTCTACGCTCGGCGGCTCCAGACGCAGGAGACCATGACGGCGCAGATCGCCCAGGCTCTCCAGGATTCGCTCGAACCGCGGGGCATTGCGGTGATGATCGAGGCCGAGCACATGTGCATGTCCATGCGCGGCGTCCAAAAGGCGGGGGCCATGACCCTGACAACCCAGTTCCTCGGTGTGTTCAAGGACGATCCGGCGGAGCAGGTCCGCTTCCTCACCTTGCTCCGCCAGGGTAAGGCTTGAGCCATTCCTCTTCTGACAGGAGTCGCAGCTGAGCGGCTCGCCACCAGCAAGGCTCCTCCAAAGGCTTTTTTCATGTGCGCGTCTCACACTTTTCCCTCCCCCGGCTCCAAGGCGGAGTTGGAGGAAGGTACCGCCCTCACGCCGCGTTTCGGCGCCGACGGGCTCGTCACCTGCGTTACGACCGATGCGGCGACGGGCGAGTTGCTGATGGTGGCGCATATGAACGCCGAGGCTGTCGCGAAAACCCTCGAGACCGGCGAAGCCTGGTATTGGTCTCGGTCCCGAAACGAGCTCTGGCATAAGGGCGCGACCAGCGGTCAGATCCAGACTGTGGTCGAGATGCGGATCGACTGCGATCAGGACGCTCTCTGGATCAAGGTCAATGTCGCGGGCGACGGAGGCTGCTGCCACACCGGGCGTCACTCCTGCTTCTATCGGACAGTCGCGGTAAAGGATGACAAAGCTGCGCTCGTTTTGGCCTGATCGCGGCGTGCTTCCCTTGTCGTCCTCCTCGCCTCCCCAAAATCGAAAGGCTGCCATCCGCCGGTGCGGGGGTGAAATGCATCCTGGCGCGCATTAGAAGCGTTCGGTCATGAGAAACGATCTCCGCCTAGCACGCGCGGCCACCAGCGCCCTGTTCTTCGGCAACGGCTTCCTCATCGGGACCTGGGCTGCCCAGTTGCCCCGCTTCAAAGCGGCGCTCCGTCTGACCGACGGGGAGCTGAGCTTCGCGCTACTGGCCTTCGGGCTCGGAGCCGTTCTCCTCATGCCGTTCATCGGCTGGGTCACTGCCGCTCTCGGGAGTGGGCGTGTGGCGGTAGTCTCCGCCTTCGCATTCGCCGGAACGCTTCTCCTGCCGGGATTTGCCCCGACGCTTGCCGCTCTGGTCCTCGCCTCCTTCGTGGCAGGCGCCTGCAACGGCACCATGGACGTGTCCATGAACACCAACGCGACTCTGGTCGAGCGTGGCTGGGGACAAGCGATCATGTCATCCTTCCATGCCTTCTTCAGCCTCGGCGGCCTTCTGGGAGCCGCGGCGTCCGGAGCGCTGATCGCCTGGGGACTGGACATCGTCCCCACACTGCTCCTCTCCTGCGGCCTCACGGCGTTGCTGTTTCTGGCGGCGTCCTTTTTCGCCATCAGCGAAACGACCCGCGTCGCGGGAAGCCACGGCTTCGCCTTGCCCCGCCGCGGCATCCTCGCGCTCGCCGGGCTGACGCTCCTGTGCTTTCTCGTCGAGGGCGCCATGGTCGATTGGTCGGCGATCTATCTCCAGACCGTAGCTGGCGCTTCCCTCGAAAAGGCCGTAAGCGGCTTTGCCGCCTTTTCCCTGACCATGACGATCTGCCGCTTCATGGGCGATTTCGCCGTGCGTGCGCTCGGACGAACCAGAACCCTGATGGTTGGCGGATGTCTCGCGGCGCTGGGGATCGGCTTGTCCATCGTCGTACCGCAGCCCGTTGCCGTGACCATCGGATTTGCCCTGATCGGCCTTGGCCTCGCGAACGTGGTGCCGGTTCTCTTCAGCACGGCCGGGGAAACTCCGGGCGTCGCACCGAGCATGGGCGTCGCCATGGTGGCGACATTGGGCTATGCCGGGCTCCTGCTCGGCCCGCCCCTCATCGGGTTCGGTGCCGACCTGCTGGGTCTTCGGCCGATGTTTTGTCTCCTGATGCTTTGTGCGCTGGTGATCGTGCTGGTCGCCAGGCAGGTTCTACGGCCTAGTATGGTTTAGTTTGCCGCACGATCGACCTGATAAGCTTGTCGTGCGTTATTCATAAGACTTTCACGACATGCGTCGCATAAAGTCACACAGCTCTGGAGTTCGGCCATGTTGTGGGACAACATCGCCCGGCGCAGTGCCGGGTCAGGGGGTGGCGGGGGCGTTGCGGATATGCATGCACCGACCGAACACGATCCCCGTTCCAAGATCAGGATCGGCCTTGCGCTCGGCGGTGGCGCCGCGCGCGGCTGGTCCCATATCGGCGTCCTGCGCGCCCTGACCGCAGCCGGCATCGTGCCGGACGTGATTGCCGGGTGCTCCATCGGCGCCGTGGTCGGCGGCTGCTACGCGGCCGGCAAGCTCGACCAGATCGAGGCTTTCGCCCTCTCCCTGACCAAGCGTCGGGTCATGGGCCTTCTCGATTTTCACATCAGTGGCTCGGGCCTGATCGCCGGGACGCGCCTGCAGCGCCTGCTCGATCAGGATCTGACGGACCAACGCGTCGAGAGCCTGCCAGTCCGGTTTTGCACCATTGCGACCGAGCTGACGAGTGGCCACGAGATTTGGCTCACCCGTGGTCCCCTCGTCCAGGCCATGCGCGCGTCTTATGCCCTCCCCGGCGTTTTCGACCCGGTCCTCGTCGGCGGGCGCTGGCTGATGGACGGCGCTCTCGTGAACCCGATTCCCATCACGGCCGCCCGGGCCCTGGGGGCGGACCTCGTGATCTGCGTCAACCTCAACGGCGAAATCCGCATCCGGGGAACGGTGATCCAGTCTTACGATGCGGTGGAGGAGTCGGGCGACGAGCGCGAAATCGAGGAAGCCATCGTCGAGCCGAAGCGCTGGGGGATTTTTCCGGCCTCGCGGGCCGGCAAGCCGCGCAAGCCCAATGCTCCGGGGATCGCGACCGTCATGGTCGATGCCTTCAATATCACGCAGGACCGCATCGCCCGCTCGCGGCTCGCGGGCGACCCGCCCGATATCATGATTTCACCGAAGCTGGCGAAGATGGGCCTCTTCGAATTTCATCGGGCCGATGAATGCATTGCCCTCGGACGGCAGGCGACGGAGCGCGCCCTGCCGGACATCCTCGAACTCATTGCGGATTCCCAGGCGGCTTAAGCGTTTGCTCAGGCAGTGGCGATGTAGTCCTTGATGGCCTGCGCCTCCGCCTCGATTTCCGCGAGCCGGTGCTTCACCACGTCGCCAATGGAGATGATGCCGACGAGCCTGCCATCCTCCACGACGGGAATGTGGCGGAACTTGCCGTTCGTCATGGTTTCCATCAGTTCGTTGACGTCGGCGCGGCTCGTGCAGGTGACGACCCTCTCGGTCATGAAGCGTGAAACCGGCTCGTCCAAGGCTTGCGCCCCGTTGGCGGAGACCGCCCGGACGACGTCCCGCTCCGAGATAATCCCTGAAACCGGGCGGCTTCCATTGGTCACCAGGAGCGCACCGATCCGGCGCTCGGCCAGGATGCGGACGGCCTCGCTCAGTGTTCTATGGGGCTCGATGGTCAGGACCTGATGCCCCTTGGCCGAAAGAATGTGATGCACGGACATGCTCGCCTCCGTTGTGCGGCTGCGAGGATGGCCTCGACGGCCGCGCCACCAACGTCAGGCCCCCTGTCGCTCCGGACATACCCTAGCCTGCCGTTAGGAAATTTGATGATCCGGCGAAATAGCCGCCTTTTCAAGCCGTGAAGCGGGATTGACGCGCCGGAAGTGGGTCAAGAACGGGGAAAAGTCCTAAACCGACGAGAAAACCGCCGATATGGGCCTCCCAGGCGACACTCGCATCCGTGACACCCAGCGGCTGAACAAAGCCGAACACATAGTTAGCCGCGAACCATACGGCGAGAAAGATCAGGACCTGCCGGTTGCGGACGATGTCGATCAGCCTTTCCCGGGGGCGTTCATGTGGCTGGGTCGGCCGTCCTTCCGGATGCCAGTCGGCCGGAGCGAACATGAACCAGGAGGCGGCCGCCATCATGCCCGAGACGGCGGCGGAAGCGCCGATCATGGGCATGATCTGGAGCGCATTCATGTAGGCGTAGAGCACCGCGCCGCCGATGGCCGACAACACGGCAAGGGCAAAAAAGCGCGCTGCGCCGCAACGGCGCGCGATTGGCGTTCCGAAGGCGGCAAGCCAAATGCTGTTGATCAGCACGTGGCTCCAGGAACCATGCAACAGTGCATAGGTCACCGCCGTCCAAGGCCGACCGTCCTCGTTCTGCAGAACGTATTGTCCGAGGGCCACGAACGGCGACGCCTCGCCCGACGGCGACGCATGACGCAGAGCGGACAGAACCTCCTGCGCCTCCACGCCCCCATAGGCGACCGACCAGCGGGCCGGGATCACGGCCCAGTCGATCAGGATCCGAAAATCCGTGTCTTCCGGAAGAAACGTCCTCAGCAGGTGAATGGCTATCAACCCGCCGATGCTCCACGCGACGACGGCTGGAAGGTTAAGGATCGGTTCACGGGAGCGATTTGAGAACATGGAGAGGAGCTTTGCACGGAGAGATGCGAACCACCAACGGAGGGGACGTCACACCCGTCGGGAGGAGAAAAAGAGCGGACTTTTTGACACAGGAAATAAAGGAAGGGGTTCCCGCAGCGGCAGCTGTATGTAAGATCCTGCGCCAATCATTCCAAAGGCTTAGCTTCTCTCGCTGAAACAGGGAAATTTTTCGTTAACCATAAGGGAACCGATCAGCCCGCGACGCGTTAACTCACCTTTTACTTTCCGCTTGAGCCCTGAATCCCACCGTGTCAGTTTGGTTAAAAGAACATTAACCGACTGGTGGGGCATGCGGCAGTCCTTTTTCAAGAACTTCTTCGGTCAGGCGACAAGAACTTTTGTTTCGTCGAGGATCGTTCGTACAGCTTTTATCGCTGTCTCGCTTCTTGCTCCCGTCACTCTGGCCCAGGCCCAAACAGTCGCCTCGCTGCCGCCGGCGGGCCAAAGCATTCATGAGATGGGCAGCGCCAAGCCGATCATGGGCTGGGTGAAATTCTGCGAGAAGTATCCGTCCGAGTGCGCCGTCAACACGGCCGAGCCTCAGACCATCGAGCTGACGCCCCAGGTCTGGAAGCTCATCACGTCTGTCAACCAGCGTGTGAACTCCACCGTCAAGGCCGTGACGGACATGGACCATTGGGGCGTGGTCGACATCTGGAGCTTCCCGGATGACGGCAAGGGCGACTGCGAGGACTTCCAGCTGCTGAAGCGCCGGATCCTGGCCGAGAACGGCCTCCCCCGCCGCGCCATGCGCATGACCGTGGTCATCGACGAGCTGGGTGAAGGTCACGCTGTGTTGCTGGTTCGGACGAACCAGGGCGACTACGTGCTCGACAACAAGACTTCGTCCGTTCTCCCATGGGAGCGGACCGGCTACGTCTACATCAAGCGCGAAAGCCAAGCTGCGACGGGCTGGGTCTCCCTCGGCGGCATCACCACTTCCCCCACCACGACCGCGAACAGGTAATCCTGGAGAGGCGGATCAGTCGATCCGCTTCAATCCGCCGACGAACCGCTTCCAATTCGCCACATATCCGCGAGCTGCTGCCTTGAGACGCTCGATGGCGATCTCGTCGAGCGCACGGACGACACGGGCGGGCGAGCCTACGATCAGCGCATTATCCGGAAACTCCTTGCCCTCCGTCACGAGGGCATTGGCTCCCACGATGGAATTGGCTCCGATCCGTGCCCGATTGAGGATCGTCGCTCCCATGCCGATCAAAGAGTTGTCACCAATCGAACAGCCGTGAAGGATGGCATGGTGACCGATCGTGCAGCCCGCGCCGACGCTCAGTGGCGCCCCTGGATCGGTATGGAGGAGCGCCCCCTCCTGGATGTTCGTCTCTGCCCCGATATCGATAAGCTCGTTGTCGCCGCGCAGAACCGCGCCGAACCAGATTCCGACATCCAGGCCGAGGCGGACGCTGCCGATCACATGCGCATCGGGAGCCACCCAGTATCGGCCCGGCTCCGGCAATTCCGGCACGCGCTCGTCGAGACTGTAGATCGGCATGTTCTCCCCCGCTCTTAATCCGATATGAAAAGGGCCGGCACAGTGGCCGGCCCGTCAAGGCAATTCCGGTGCGATCCGCACGAGATCAGTCTTCGAGATCCGTGTCGAGGATGGCCATGGTGAAGTTGAACGAGCGATCGCCGTCTTCGTCATCCACGAAGAGAACGCCGACGAATTCTTCGCCGATATACACTTCCGCCGAATCGGTCTTCTTGGGCCGACCGACCACGCGGATCGAGTGGTTTGCGAAGGTCTGGCGCAGATACCGCTCGACTTTCGCCATCTCCGTTTTGTCCACGGCGAGTCCTTTCTTCATTTACATGGATGCAGCACTTGCCATGCCGGGCCAACGCGGGCAAGCCACGTTAGGGCCCCGACGAGAAAAAGCGGCTCAGATCCCTTCCATTTCGGACAGGAAATGGTCCATGGACCGTGCCGGCTCGGCGCAGCCGGCGCTGCCGATGACCTTGGCTGGAACGCCCGCCACCGTGGCATTGTGGGGCACGGGCTTGAGCACCACCGAGCCTGCAGCCACGCGGGCGCAGTGACCGACCTCGATATTGCCGAGGATCTTGGCGCCGGCCCCGATCAGCACGCCGTGCCGGATCTTGGGATGGCGGTCTCCCCGCTCCTTCCCGGTTCCACCGAGGGTGACGTTCTGCAGCAACGACACGTCATCCTCGATGACGGCGGTCGACCCCACCACGAGGCCGGTAGCATGGTCGAGGAAAATGCCGCGACCGATACGGGCGGCCGGATGGATGTCCGTCTGGAAAACCTCCGACGAGCGGCTCTGAAGGTAGAGAGCGAAGTCCTGCCGGTCGTGGCTCCAGAGCCAATGAGCCAGGCGATGCGTCTGGATGGCGTGAAAGCCCTTGAAGTATAGAACCGGCTCGATCACCCGCGTCGTCGCCGGATCGCGATCCAGAACGGCCCGGATGTCGGCCCGGAATGCATCGGCAAGCCCCGGCTCTGCGGCCAGGACCTCATGATAGGTCTGCTCGATGATGTCGGCGCCCATAGATGGATGTCCGAGACGGGTCGCGACCCGATGAACGACGGCCGCCTCGAGGCTCGTCTGCTGGAGGATCGTTCCGAGAGCGATGGCTCCCATGGCCGGCTCGGCGTGGACGAGCGCCTCGGCCTCTTCGCGCAGCCGGTCCCAGAGAGGGTCGACCGTGCCGGCGACTCGATCAGGGCCTCCTGATTTCATCCATGCCTGTGTCATCATGTTCTCCGGGCCTGGTTCGATAAAGTAGCTTACATAAGCCCGCCCCTTCCGTTCCCCTAGATCCGAATCGGTCATGCCTGCCGCTTTTTTGTCGCCCCTCGCCAAGTTCGCCCTTTCCCTCGAGGGCGCCGTTGCCACGATTGCCATCGACAACCCGTCGAAGCGCAATGCCATCGATCTGCAGATGTGGAAGGCCCTGCCGTCTATCATGGCCGCCCTGGATGGGGACGAGCGCGTCCGTGTCATCCTGATGCGTGGTGCCGGGAATGGGGCCTTCACGTCGGGGGCCGACATTTCGGAGTTCGAGACCGTGCGCGCCGATGCGGCAGGCGGCAGGCTCTATGAGGCCGCCAACGAGGCGGCCTTCTGGGCCGTCGCCCACTGCTCGAAACCCGTCATCGCCATGATCCGCGGCTTCTGCCTCGGCGGCGGCTTCGGCCTTGCTCTCGCCTGCGACCTCCGCGTGGCAGCGGAGAACGCCGTGTTCGGCATTCCGGCAGCGAGGCTCGGAGTCGGCTATCCGCCGGGCGCCATGCGCCTCGTCACCGCCGCAGTCGGTGGCCCGGCGGCCCGCGACCTGTTCTACACGGCGCGACGGATCGGCGCGGCGGAAGCACAGCGCCTCGGCGTCGTGCAGCGGGTCGTTCCGGACGAGGAGTTGGAAACGGCGGCGGTGGGTCTGGCGACCGAGATTGCCGCCAACGCTCCGCTCACCATCAGAGCGGCCAAGGCTGCCATCGACGACGCACTCGGCATCGGCCATCCCAATACCGACCCGGTGAGGCTTGCGGATTCATGCTTCGACAGCGCGGACGCGGTCGAAGGCCGTCAGGCCTTTCTCGAGAAACGCCGACCGGTCTTCACCGGGCGCTAGTGCGCTGCTCGGCAGCCGAGTACGCGCTTTCCGGCTGGCGGCGGTAGACGTAATAGCGCCCCTCTGCGACTCCGGTCTCGCGGGTGACGTCCTCGCAGTGTGGCAGGGCGAAGGAGCGGTCGGCCAGAAGCAGCCCCCCAGGCTGGAGAAGTTCGTCGAGGAGAGGTGACATGCGTAAAGCCACCTCCCTGTTGAGGCGCTCGTCCCCCGATCCGATATCGGCATGGATCAGCGCCGCACGGCGCCGCCCGACTGCTTCGATGAAGGGTGGAAGCGTATCGAAAATATCCCCGACCATCAGATATTTCGGCTCGGGGAGGCAAGCCGGATGAGCGGCTGGTGACCGCTCGAACACATAAATCTCCCGCCCAGGCAGGCGCGTTCTCAGATGGTCATAGGTGCGTCCGTTGCCGAGACCGAGTTCCAGCACCAGTCCCGTCGGGGAGATGATGCGGCTCGCCCAGTCGAGCAAATCACGCTGGGCGGTGAGTCTTCGAATGACGCTGTCGAGGCGGGTCATCGATCCTCCTGCTTCTCTGCGGAGACGACGGGACCGCTGTCAAATCAACGATTTGGCAGACGCTCCTGAATCATGGCGTGAAATGAGCCTGGGCCAGCACCGCCATGAGACGCAGCCGCAACAACCGGCTTCAACAACTTAAACCACCTTGGCTTTTCCGCAAAATGGCGTCACGGCCGCTGCGCGAGAAATTCCAGGACGCCCTGCTTGTGCACCCGGTCGCCCACCGCAAGATTATGATCCCGGTTGGGAATGTCGAGCGCCACCGCATTCGGGATCAGCGCCGCCAGCTCAGGCCCGGAACCGGCTACGTCGTCCTTCGTCCCGACGGCCACGATGGTCGGAAGCGTGATGGAAGCGACCTCGTCCCGCGTCAGCACCTGGCGCGAGCCGCGGATGCACGCGGCCAGCGCCCTCAAATCGCTCTTCGTCTGCTCGGCAAAAGCCCGGAACATCCGCTGCATTGGGTCGGTGAGATCATCCAGCGAGGGAACCTCCATGGCATCGGCGATCCCGAGCGGCAGCCCGACGCCCTCGACAAGATGGATGCCGAGGCCACCGAGGATCATCGAACGCATCCGCTCCGGTGAAGAAAGCGCCAGATGAGCCGTGATCCGAGCGCCCATGGAATAGCCCATGACGTCCGCCCGCTCGATCTCGAGATGATCGAGGAGCCGGCGCGCATCCGCGGCCATTTTATAGGAATCATAATCTTCCGGCCGGTAGAGCTTCTCGCTCTGTCCATGGCCGCGATTGTCCAAGGCGATGACGCGATAGCCGGCACGGCTCAGGCTCTTGACCCAAAGCGTATTGACCCAGTTGACCGCATGATTGGACGCAAAGCCGTGGATCAGAAGAATGGGCTCGCCCGCCCCACCTTCGGGGGCGATATCGACATAGGCGATGATGACGCCGTCGGAGTTGAAGAAGCGCATGATTCCGGCAGGTAAGAGGAAACAGTCGCGCACCCTAGCGCATCGTGCGGAAAAGTGGACCCGGTTTTCGGATCACCCGGTCCTAGCGCCACGCATGACGTGTGTTGAGCGGAATTCCCTAACAACACAGCTCGTTTCCGCCCCGATCTCCCATGCGGGACCTCTGCGACGGGCGCGACTGCGCATCCTGCAAAAGCCTCTATGCGCCCGGACGATCCGCCATTATGGTGCGCGCCAATTCGATAGGTTCAGAGCAACGGCGATGGCTGAGAACAAAGGCACCCCTCATTTCCACAACGAACCGGGCGTTCCGGTGATTCATGTGGGCTCGAAGGAGTTCATGTGCATTGGCGCGAAGCCGCCCTTCGATCACCCCCATATTTTCCTGGATATGGGCCGGGATTCGGAGATCGTCTGCTCCTATTGCTCGACCCTGTACAAGTACGATCCCTCCTTGAAGGCCTTCGAAGCCCGTCCGGCGGAATGCCGCTGGGATGAGCCGGAAGTCGCTGCCGACGTTCCCCATCCCGGCCGGTGACCGGACGATCGATCGCGGTCGTCGGCGCCGGAATCGGAGGGCTGACCGCAGCTCTGGTGCTAGCCCGCCAAGGCCATGCGATTACGCTCGTGGAGCGGCGGACCGGCTTCACCGAAGTCGGTGCCGGACTGCAGCTCTCTCCTAACGCCAGCCGCATTCTTCTGGAGCTGGGTCTCGGTCCGGCCCTGCGACGCGTCGCGTCCGAGCCCGACCGGGTCGTGATCAGAAGGATCCGCTCCGGACGCGAGATCGGGCAGATCGCGCTCGGCGGTTTCATGCGTGAACGCTTCGACGCCCCCTACTGGGTCGTGCATCGGGCAGACCTGCAGACCGCCCTTCTCGATGCCGTGCGTTCGCTCCCGAATATCCGGATCGTCATGGGCCGGACAGTCGAGGCCGTCGCGGACGAGGGCGAGAGAGCCGTCATCACCGTCGCTTCCGCGAACGGCAATCACGACACCTTGGCAGCCGAAGCCGTCATCGCGGCCGACGGCGTCTGGTCGAAGATTCGCAAGACGCTCGGCGATACGGCGGCACCGATCTTCCGCAATGCCATCGCTTGGCGAACGACCATCGACTGGCGCGCCGCCCCGGCGGAGCTCGCTGGCAACGAGACCGGTCTCTGGCTCGGATCACACGGCCACATCGTTCATTATCCGATCGCCGGCGGCACCCGCGTCAACATCGTGGCGATCGAGAAGAACCCGACACCCGTGGAAGGCTGGGCCGCGCCGGGGCGGCGGGAAGACCTCCTCGCCCATTATCGCTCCGCCGCCCCTGTCCTGCGCGCTCTGCTCGGCGAAGCGAAGGAATGGCTTCGCTGGTCGCTGTTCGATCATCCGGCAGGACGTCTTGCCCAGGGACGCATTGCGCTTCTCGGAGATGCGGCTCATCCGGTCCTGCCGTTCCTGGCGCAGGGAGCCGCGCTCGCCATCGAAGATGCAGCAACCCTCGGAGCCCTGTTGGGGGAACAGCAGATCGATGTCGGACAAAGCTTCAAGGCCTATAACGCGCTGCGCCGCGACCGCGCGCGAAAGGTTCAGGAGCATGCCCGCCGCAACGGTCGGATCTATCACGCGGGTGGCCTGGTGGCATTTGGCCGTGACCGTTTCATCCGCCATCTAGGCCCAACCGGAATGACGGAGCGCTACGCCTGGCTTTACGGCTATCGCGGCTGAGCCATTCTACCTTGAATGCTTCGCTCTGAGCATCCTGCGCAAGGAAACTCTGTGGTCTTGTCGTCAGGACGGACTTGCGCTCCTCCGCGCGGCCCGATAACCCTCAAGCCGCATGCGGACGTGGCGAAACCGGTAGACGCAAGGGACTTAAAATCCCTCGGGCTATGCCCGTGCGGGTTCGACCCCCGCCGTCCGCACCAGCAAAGCTTTCCGCCGTGAGCGCCCTTTCGCACCTTCGCCAAGTTTACACGAAGACGTGATGTCGCATGTTCTTGCCGGGATTCAGCGCAGCTACCATCTCCTGATTGCGGACCTTCAATTGCCCCCCGCACACCCCTTGTGCCAGGTCCGTAAACTGCAGGACCTAGGTCATCCTCCAAGCCCGCCTCTTTAGAGCGGGCTTTCTTTTGAGTTCTCGCACAACCTTTCGCGCTTCATGTTGCCGCTGGTAACGATATCCACACCGTTGATCTCGACAGAGCCGCGGGTGTCTGAAAAATTGCGTCGAGGGGGACTTCACAATGGATGCCGGAACGGCACTGTCAGAACCGGTTTTTCTGGAAACGGCTGCGCCGTCCGCTGGAGCATACAAAGCCCTGCTCTCGGAATTGCGGCGCTTCACGACGGAGGCCGTCGGAAAGCCTGACAACAGCGACTTTGCCGTTCTCATTCTTGATCCGGACACGAAAGAGCCGAAGGGCGGACTCTGGGCGCAATCGCGCTGGGGCGGCTTTTATATCGACATGCTCATGGTGCCGGAAAGCATGCGCGGCAAGGGTGCCGGAACGCGCTTGATGCAGAGTGCGGAGGCGGAAGCGCGCCGCCGGAACTGTCGCCACATCTGGCTCGACACTTACGCGTTTCAGGCAAAACCTTTCTATGAAAAACTCGGCTTTTCCATCTTCGGCCAGATCGATGGTCCGGCGCCGATCTATCCGCGCTTTTTCATGAAGAAAGAACTTTCCTGAGGCAATTTCCGAAGTGTCGGAGAATCGCAACCTCGGCGACATGACGGAACTACTGCATAGGCGGTGACGTTCGTTCGGCATCAACTGTCCGCACGGAGTTCACGAGATGAAGAAGCTTATGTTTGTGCTGGTTGCGGGTGCGTTCAGCACGACCGCTTTTGCTCAGGATACGACCACCACGATCAAGAAAGAGGATGGCCTCCTCGGCAGCAAGACCACCATCGAGCGCAAGACCGAGCCGAGCGATACCTCCACCTCGGTGACCACCACCGGCAGTGTCGGCTGCAACACGGAAGTCAAGCAGAAGACGAACGAGTTCGGCGATACGAAAACGACCAAGAAGACGGAGTGCTGATCGCCACTGCAGCATCAATTCCGATATCGGTCGAACGGCCGAGCCTGCGTTGCGAAAACCTCAATTAAAAAGCCCCGGCTTTCGGCCGGGGCTTTTTGTCGGAATGAGGATATTATCAGAAGTCGCGCTGAATGCGCAGGCGACCTTCCCATCCGCTGTCGGAACCCAATGCCTGACCCGTCGGAAGAAGGACCCGGTTGCGGGGGTCGACGCGCGCATACATCACCTCGACGCCGAGATCCAAGCCGCTGACCGGGCTCCAGATCACGTTCGAACCGAGACGCCACTCGTTGAAGTCGGTGAGGCCTGTGACGAAACCGTCTGTCGTCACCGTCGAGGCGCCGGCGCCGTAAGCGACGCGCATATACGAACCGAAGATCGACTGACGAACAGTCGGCGTCCAGTAGTGACGCAGGCCGCCGGCGATCGACCAGCCGTGGCCGCGCTCGATGTTGCCGCTCAACGGATTGATATAGGCATCGACGAGTCCGACGCCGCCATTGACCGTGATGGCATTGAACGGTGACGAGT
Organism: Microvirga puerhi; assembly: GCF_020089865.1. Taxonomy (GTDB): domain Bacteria; phylum Pseudomonadota; class Alphaproteobacteria; order Rhizobiales; family Beijerinckiaceae; genus Microvirga; species Microvirga puerhi. Next base: position 376,139 of record NZ_JAIRBM010000002.1, on the reverse strand, counting down.
TAAGACCCGCGTTACCGCCGTCCATGTAGGCGAGCGCGCCGTTCGTATAGGTCGCGGCCAGCCACAGGGCATCGCCGGGCGCGAGCTGCGGCAGGTTCACGCCGAGATAGGCCGCAGCAGCAAACCCGTATTCCGTATCGGGGTAATTTGCCGCCGTTCCGAACGGAGTCGCGAGGGTGACCAAGTTGTTGCTGCGGATCTGATGCACCGCACCGGAGAGCTGCGCTGTGCCCCAGGTGCCGTCATACTTGAGGTTACCGACGAGATCCGGAGCGCGCTGTCCGCCATAGAGCAGCTCACTGGAGGCCAGACCACCAGGGATGAAGTCGTTCCGGCGCCGATCGAGGCCGTCTTCCAGCGAGATCGAGGCGGAGAAGCCGCCGCCGAACGTGAAGGTGTAGGCCAGCAGATTGACATCCGGTGCGTCATCGAAGCGCAGAGTGCCGAAATGCTCGGTGGCCAGATCGCCGTTTGAGAAGAACGACACGACGCGACCGGCGGTCAGGCCGCCGAACTGCACGAAGGCCTCAGCCACATTCGGCGAGGTGGTGATGGTTCCAGGGACGCCGTTGAATGGGGTGCCCGACGTCCGCGTGATCTCGAAACGGACCACGGAGCGGAGCAGGCCGTACGCGGTTGCCGTGCGCGCATCGAGCTGGATACGGCCGCGAGCATAGAACCCGAAGGCATCATCGCGGCGGGCGATCGGCTCGGCATACATATATTCGGCGCGGACACGGCCGCCGACACGCAAACAGGTCTCGGTGCCGGGAATATAGAAGAAGCCTTCACCATAGGTCGTGCAGACGCGGACATACTCGACGGGGGCCGCCTTCTTGGCCGGCAGATCTGCCGCCTGGGCGCCCGCAGCGAATGCCAATCCCGTCAACGATCCAAACAGAAGGCTCTGAGCGAGCTTCATGAAAATCTCCACTCTCGTGAACTCCTCGAGGACGATCGGCCCCCAGGCTTGAAAGCAACACTATTCAGGCCAAGCTTGTTAAGGCAATCGCTGCTCGGAGGCAGGCATGTTCAAGTTGGGGGCTTTTTGCCCAAAAATTGGCCATTCTAGGGTCGGGAATCGATTGTTTGGACGCATGTTGCAAAACGGCCACAAAGTGCCGCAACGGCACATTTGCCACCGTCACCCCGAGTAATTTCGGGAGCCAGATAGATCAAAATGAGCGATTCGCAGGCTTGGCCGACAAGGCCTGATTACCAGTCGAAGAAGTCCGGAGGACCGCTCTTGCACCGGTACCCGACCGGGCATTGAGGCGTATCGCGGGCCGGCACCCAGGCGGGCTCGAGATATTCGTCGATCTGGCAGAAATTTCGATCGCGCACGAACCGGTCGTAGGTATGGGTGCCGGTACCCAAAACCGCCGCGCCATGGGAGCCGACGATCTGCTGCACCTGCCGGCACGGCAGAGACGGCGTGAAGGGCCGCTGCTGCGCCTCCGCAACTGTCATGGCAAGCATCGAGAAGGCGAGAATCCAGAGAAGCTTTTTCATCCTACTCGTCCGAACGAGATGCACCGCTTCACACCAAACTAGAGAGAAGCCGACATCGGCCTATCGGACAACACCGACTTGTGAGCAGAAGATCCGTCCGATGCCGGATCTCAGAGCATCGGCTGGAGGCGCCGGGCCATCTCGACGGCACCTGCGTAATCGGTCTTGCCCGAGCCCAGGACCGGAATGGCGGATACCAAAATCGCCTTCGGCACCCACAACTCAGGAAAGCCCTGGTCGCGGGCGTGCCGCAGAAGCTCATCGCGGTCCGCATCCGGCTTATCCGTGATCAGGATCACCTGCTCGCCCTTGCGCGGATCCGGCAGGGCCACGACCACGTGATTGAAGGTGGGCCACAGGCTCTGCGCCACGGTTTCGATGGCGGCGAGCGAAACCATCTCGCCTCCGATCTTCGCGAAGCGTTTCGCGCGACCAAGGATGCTCACGAGGCCGGCAGCATCGATCGAGACGATATCCCCCGTATCGTGCCAACCATCTGCAGGCGGCAGGATCGCGCCGGGACGGTCCGGATCCAGATAGCCCTTCATCACGTTGGGGCCGCGCACGAAGAACCGCCCGCCCTCATGGACGCCCTCGACGGGATCGAGGCGCGGCTCGATGCCGGGAAGCAGCGGGCCAACCGTTCCCGGTCGGTTGCGGTCGGGCAGGCTGACGGCGATGACCGGCGAGCATTCCGTCGCCCCGTAGCCTTCGAGGATCACCGTGCCGTGGCGGCTCCAGAGAGCGCGTGTTTCCTCCTTCACGCGCTCCGCCCCGGCGATCACGTAGCGCACGCTCGAAAGGTCGTTCTCTCCGGCGGCCCGGGCATAGCCTTGCAGGAACGTGTCCGTCGCCAGCATGATCGTCGCCCGCGTCCCCGCGACGAGCTTCGGGATCTGGCGATAATGCAGCGGGCTCGGATAGAGCACCGACTTCATTCCGTTGAGAACGGGCGTCAGCAACCCCGCCGTAAGGCCGAAGGAGTGGAAGACCGGCAGAGGATTGAAGAAAACATCGTCGTCCTTCAGGACGCCGCCGGCATGCGCCTTCACCTGATAGGCGTTGGCGACGAGGTTGGCATTCGACAGCACGACGCCCTTCGGCTTGCCCTCCGACCCCGATGTGAACAGCACCACCGCCGCGTCGTCGGGCCCTATTCCCGCTCTCCGATGAATCCGTCGCGCCCACCAGCTCTCGAAAAGGGCCCGAACCTTGTCGAAGCTGGTAATCCCGGCCCGTGCATCTTCGAGATAGAGGATCTCCCGGCCTTCGCTCAAATCTGCCAGCACATCGTCGAGCTTGCTCTGCTCGATGAAGCGGCGGGATGTCACGATGGTCCGGATCTGCCCGATTTCGCAGGCCGCCTTGAGGTTCTTGATACCGGCCGTGAAGTTCAGGAAGGCCGGTACGCGACCGAAGGCATTGAGCCCGAATAGGGTGACGGCAATCGCCTGGACGTTCGGCAACAGCACCCCGACGATCTCACCCGGCGCGATCCGATTCGCGAGTTTTCGCCCCAAAAGCAGCGAACCGAGGACGAGGCGGCCGAAGGTGATGGGCTGACGTTCCAGGTCTTCCAGGGCGACCTTGTCGCCGCCGAAGCGGTCCCGCGCATCGAGAAGGGCGGAAAACAGGCTCTTGCGCGTGGACGCGACGTCGAATTCGGCCAAACCGCCCTCCTCTTGCCGTAGGAACTAGCCCGCAGAACCCTCGCGGATCGGGGCCTGATAGGCCAGCCCCATGTCCCAGGGGAAGTAGATCCAGGTATCCTGGCTCACTTCCGTGACGAATGTATCAACCACCGGGCGGCCTGCCGGCTTGGCGTAGACGGTCGCGAAATGGGCGTTCGGCAGCATGTCCCGCACCATTTTGGCGGTCTTGCCGGTATCGGTCAGATCGTCGACCACCAGAACACCCTTGCCCGAGCCGTCGCCGAGCGCCTTGATCGAGGGGGCGATGTCCTTGAGGACCATGAGCTCGCCCTGGCTCTTGTAGTCATGATAGCTCGCGATGCAGACGCTCTCGATCAGGCGGACATCGAGCTCGCGGGCCACGATGGCGGCCGGGACGAGGCCGCCGCGGGTGATGCAGACGATGGCTTCGAAGGGACCAGCCGCCGCCAGACGCCACGCCAGGGCGCGGGCGTCGCGGTGGAACTGATCCCAGGAGACGGGGAAGGCTTTGGGAGAGGTGGGAGACATCGGGCTTGCTCGCAGGGCTGGATGGATGGTGGCAAATTCAAAGAGGGCTACGGTCGCCCCTCAGGCGGCCGAGCAATGCACGGACGGCGGCGGATGCTTCCTCGACCGCCGCGGCGTCCTTTCCACGCACGACGATCTGGTTGCGAAATCCGCTGGCCGAAAACGAGGGGTAGGACCCGATGGACACGCGGGGCTCGCCCGCCGCGATGGCTGCAAGGCCCTCGGCATAATGGCCTTCCGGTATCCCCTCCGCCTCGATCATCGTCGAGATCATCTTGGCGCCGGTCTCGAGCGTTGGGGCGATGCTGTCGAGCATGACCTGCATGATCGCCGGCACGCCGGCCATGACGAAGACGTTCTCGATCCGGAAACCGGGCGCCTTGGAAATCGGGTTCTCGATGAGATCGGCACAGTCGGGAATGCGCGCCATGCGCATCCGCGCCTCGTTCAGCTCGTTTTCGGGATAGCGCTCTCGCAGCATGGCAACCGCGCGGGGATCGTAACCGATCCCTACCCCGAGCGCCTTGGCGACGCTGTCGGCCGTGATGTCGTCGTGGGTCGGGCCGATGCCGCCGGTGGTGAACAGATAGGTATAGCGCTGGCGCAGGGCATTGACGGCCGCGACGATCTCCTCCTCCACGTCAGGGACGATCCGAACTTCGCGCAGGTCGATGCCGATGCCCATCAGGTACTCGGCGATATAGCCAATGTTCTTGTCTTTGGTCCGGCCGGTGAGGATCTCATCGCCGATGATGAGCAGGGCGGCAGTGACGGAAACGGCCATGGGCAAGGGTCCTTTTGAGGGCGTTTAGCGCTCAATGCGCCATTTCTCAAGCAAGGCTGCGGTTGAAGGGCGGGCTTCTCCCCTGCTAGGGAGGCTCTTTCATCAAGACATGGATCGTCATGCGTTTTCACGAGCCCCTGATCGGTGGGCGTCTCATCGAGCGTTACAAGCGCTTCCTGGCGGATGTGGTTCTCGACACGGGAGAGAAGATCACCGCCCATTGCGCCAATCCGGGCGCGATGCTGGGCTTGAAGGAGCCGGGATCGAGGGTTCTGCTCTCCCGCGCCTCGAACCCGAAGCGGAAGCTCGGCTATAACTGGGAATTCGTCGAGGTTGCGGCCGGAGGCGGGCCGCTTCAGCTCGTCGGCATCAACACTTCCCGCCCGAACCTGCTGGTCGCGGAGGCCCTGCGCGAGGACCGGCTTGCGCCTTTCGCGGGGTATGATCGCGTGCGGCCGGAGGTCAAGTACGGCCGCAACAGCCGGATCGACTTCCTGTTGGAGAAGGAAGGCGCCCCGCCCTGCTATCTGGAGGTGAAGAACTGCCACCTCATGCGCGAGGACGGCTTCGCCGAGTTTCCCGATTGCGTCGCGGCGAGAAGCGCCAAGCACCTCTACGAGCTGGCGGACATGGTCGCGTCCGGCGCGCGCGCGGCCCTGGTCTATGTCATCCAGATGCGGGCCGGCCGCTTCGACGTCGCCCGCGATATCGACCCTGCCTACGACAAGGCCTTCCGCCACGCTCTGGCGGTGGGGGTCGAGTCCTATGCCTATATCTGCCGCATCTCGCCTGACGAGGTCACGATCGACCATCCGATCGAGATCGTGACGCCGCGCTAGAGCTGTTTCCACTAACGTGGAATCATCTCTTTTCTTTGATGTGCCGCATTTTTTGACGGCGAACCGGACCCACTTCGCCGAAAAATGCTCTAGCGACCATCACTCCCGCTCGAACACCAGGTTCATCCGCGTCTGAAGGATGACCCGGTAGCCCTTCGCGCGGAGAAGCTCCGGCAGGTCGATCTGCCACTTGTCCCGCCCATCCTCGATGATGAACAGCTTCGGGTAGAGCGAGGCGGGCGCATCGCGGAAGAACGGGTCGAGAATCAGGTCCTCTGCCCCCTCCACGTCGAGCTTGACCGCGTCGATGCGAGTGAAGCCTTCCCGGTTGAGCAGATCCAGCAACGTAACGGCAGGAACCCGGATCGCATCCGTCTGACTCGAGCTGACGATCTTCACGCTCGACTCGCCCCGGTTGTTCGGATCGAGGAAGAGGGTCAGCTCCCCGGTCTTGTCAGCGACGGCGCAGGCAACGGCCTTCACCGTGCCGAACGGGTTCTGGCGGATATTGTAGGTCAGTCGGTCGAAGACTTCCGGTTGCGGCTCGATGGCCAGGATCTTCGCCTTCGCGCCGGCGCGGGCTGCGACGAAAAGCGCGTACCAGCCCACGTTCGAGCCCACATCCACGAAGGTGAAGCCCTCCTCGATGCGGGAAGCGAGAAGGTCAAGCTCCGCCGGGTCGAAATATTGCGGCGTGAAGAGAATGCGCTTCTCGCACACGTTGTTGTAAGGGTGCAGCCGCATGCGCACGCCGAACGTCTCGACGTCGATCGGGGCGCCTTTGAGGGAATATAGCACCAGATGGCGCAGCATGAGTGCGATGCGGCGGGTGGCCCAGCGCTGCGGCAGGCGGCGCGTGCCGGCAATGGCGAAATTCGCCAGGCCGGAGGGCGCATAGGCGCCGTAGGGGCGTGGATCGTTCATATCGTCTTCTAAACCGTCGGGCCGGCGAACCAGCGAAAAGTTGCGGCAGGTCATGACACCCCCGCGCTCCAATCGCAAGCCGGAGGCTCTCTTTGCTTGCTTCGGACGCGCCAATCCTTACATTCGGAAGACCACCCAAGGACCGAGAATGACCGAGACCGAAACCATCGAACGCAGGCGTGCCGCCGAGATCCCGCTCCACGGCCCGGAGGCCTTCGAGGCCATGCGCCGTGCCGGCCGCCTGGCTGCCGAGGCGCTGGACATGCTCGTCGAAAAGGTCAAGCCCGGCGTGACGACCGACGCCCTCGACCGGCTGTCCTTCGAGTTCATCCGCGATCACGGCGCCTATCCGGCCTGCCTTCACTACCGCGGCTACACCAAGACCATCTGCACCTCGATCAACCATGTGGTCTGCCACGGGATTCCCAACGACAAGCCGCTGCGGGACGGCGACATCGTCAATATCGACATGACCGTGATCCTCGACGGCTGGCACGGCGATTCGAGCCGGATGTTCTATGTCGGCGACGTGCCTCGCCGGGCCCAGCGCCTGTGCGAGATCACCTACGAAGCCATGATGCGCGGCATCGCCACGGTTCGTCCCGGCGCCACCACCAACGACATCGGCGCGGCGATCCAGACTTATGCGGAATCCGAACGCTGCTCGGTGGTGCGGGACTTCTGCGGCCACGGCCTCGGCCGGGTTTTCCACGATTCGCCGACCATCCTGCACTATGTGGAGCCGGCCTATAACGTCGAGCTGAAGCCCGGCATGCTGTTCACCATCGAGCCGATGATCAATATCGGCCGTCCCCAGGTGAAGGTCCTGTCCGACGGCTGGACAGCTGTTACTCGCGACCGGTCGCTCTCGGCCCAGTTCGAGCACACCGTCGGCGTCACCGAGACCGGCGTCGAAATCTTCACCCTTTCGCCGAAGGGCTACGACAAGCCGCCTTACGCGGCGGGTTGATCAGATATGCGGCATTATGGTGCGCCACTACCAGAAGTAGCGCACCATCAGTTTGTAAGATGTTAGAAACGATTTTAGGAAAACCCAGGCGAGAAATACGACGAGCATCACTCCGCCCATCCAGCTCCTGAATATCCAAGTCACTGGATCGAAATTCATGAATGAGATGCAGACGAGGGCGAAGAAAGAAAAAGCGACTGCCGCGGCCAAACATGCTGACGCGATCACGGTGGCCCCGGCGATCATGATCCAGAACTTGTAGGTTCTCACCGCTCCCCCATCGATATCGGTGCTTGACACGAGCCTATCTCATCCTCTCTACGTTATCTAGTTTCATAACGGTGTCTCCTTCGGATCATTCCCAGCGAGATGCCATATGTCATTCGGTTGGTTTGCGCGTGTCAGAAAGGCAAAGTGCGGGCCATCTACGACGGCGGGCCGATATGACGGAGTCATCAACCCTCCCCCATTATTACGGCCATCGGGACAGGCTGCGCGCGCGCTTTTCCGAGGTCGGCGGCGACGGACTGCCGGATTATGAGCTCCTGGAGCTCGTCCTCTTCCGATCCATCCCGCGTCGGGACGTGAAGCCGATCGCCAAGGAACTCATGAAGCGTTTCGGCACCTTCGCCGAGGTGCTCGCCGCCTCGCCTGCCCGGCTGATGGAGGTCGAGGGGATCGGCGAGAGCGTCGTGACGGACTTGAAGATCGTAGAGGCCTCAGCCCGCCGCCTCGCGAAAGGAGAGGTCGCGAAAAGGCCGGTGCTGTCGTCCTGGGCCTCCGTCATCGACTATTGCCGCACGGCCATGGCCTTCATGGACAAGGAGCAGTTTCGCCTCCTGTTCCTCGACAAGCGCAACGCCCTCATCGCTGACGAGGTGCAGCAATCGGGCACGATCGATCACACGCCGGTCTATCCGCGCGAGGTCGTGAAGCGCGCTCTGGAACTCTCAGCCTCGGCCCTGATCTTGGTTCACAATCATCCCAGTGGAGATCCGACCCCCTCCTCCGCCGATATCAAGATGACGCGAGAGATCATCGATGCCGCGACCCCGTTGGGGATCATCGTCCACGACCACATCATCGTCGGGCGCGAAGGTCATGCGAGCTTGAAGGGGATGAAGCTCATCTAACCCCGTCATTCCGGGACGCCAAAGGCGGACCCGGAACCCATAAACACCAGCATTGAAGAACGGATTGCTACGGTACCGTTGCTTCCTAATCTATCTTTGTCAGCGGTTATAGGTTCCGGGCTCCGCTACCCGGCCCCGGAATGACGGGGATAATGCTTAAGCGGGAGCTCTCGCGAACAAGCCTTAATTGAAACGATACAACGAACTAATTATTCTTCGAGCATGATGTTGAAAGCCTACTTTGGAGCGATTGCTGTCGGCGCAGCTCTGGCTCTCGTATCGGTCGGATCAGCGGCGGAGCTTCCAGCCAAGCGATATCATCCTTGGCCGGACGAACTCATGTTCGGCCAGTCCTGCACCAGCATGGATAACATCGTCAGCTGTAAAAACGACTATCCCCTCAGGCGCTCGATTCTGTTCATACCCGAGGAATACCAAGTACTGCTCAAAACCCTGGCGTACTGGGAGCGGCGGCCAACTACCATGTGCCTATGCGATGCAGATCCGCTTGAAGACATCATGTTGATGCGCCGCTTATTCCTAAAACAGCGTCTCGAGCCCTGAAAAAATCGCGTAGATGAAGCCGAGGCTCAGCGTCAGGCCGAAGGCGCCGATGATAAGGCCACTGACCACCACGACGCCGTCGCGCTCCACGAGGCCGAGGCCGACGAGGCAGACGGCGAGCCCCATGGGAATCTGCCCCACGAAGGGCGGCGCGAAGAGAAGTCCGAAAGCCATGACGAGAATGACGATGCCCATCAGGCGCATGACGATGGGCGTGTCGAGGAAGGTCATCCGCGGCTTCGAGAAACGCTCCAGCCGCCGGAAGACCGGAAGCGCCCGGGTCACCGCACGCTCGACGTCGACGGTCGCGATGGAACGGTCGAGAAGTGCGCGCGGCAGCCATGGAGATGGGCGCCCGAAGATGATCTGGACTGCGACGAGCGCCAGAAGAAGACCGCAGACGAGTGGGATCGGTGGCGGCATGGGCAGGCAGTTCGGCAGCGCAAGCAGCACGATCAGCAGCGCGAAGGCACGATCCTGCAATACGCCCATGATGTCACGGACGGTGAGCCGCTCGCCCGGCTGAGCGGCCAGGGCGGCGAGGATCTGTGAGGTACGCGCGTTGGAAAACAAGAAGCCTCGGCAAGTTCGAGGATGCTTAAGAGACGCCTCTCTACCTGAGATGGCCCCGGCGGCCAAGGGGCGCAATCCGATGATGGGGCAAAGTGCCCGAGTAGATGCCAGATGGCCCGCCCCAGCGTCCCTATTCAGTGCAGATTGATTTCTCCGTCCACGGCCCGAAATTCCGCCGGCCGGATCAGCCGGGCATGGCTCACGGTCACCGAATGCAAGGGCCCCGCCAACTCCTTCTGCCAGAAATCCAGGAATGCGAGCAGGACCGGGAAACGGGGAGCCAGATCGTATTCCTGCCAGACATAGGTCTGCAGGAGGTGGGGATGGTCGGGCATGCGATAGAGGATGCTGGCTGTGGTGAGGCCATAACCTTCGAGCTGACGGATGAAATCCTTCGAGACCATGGGAACTCCTTACAAGGCCATCCCACGATCGGCTCACTGTACAACCCACGCAGCAACGGCCTGACGATCTAAAGCACAGGCGAGCTTGGGAGTTCCGTCGATCTTGCAGCAACAAAGGCGCGGACGCGAATTGACCATAAGTCAACATTGTTCACAGGCCCGGGCCGGCTTTGTGCCCAGGACAGAGCGTCGCTATTGAGACTTCTTGCCTGTCATCGTATTCCGTTGCGCAAGCGGCTGCGGGGGCAAGACGATGAACCGGAGATTGTGGCGGCGCTGGCTCACAGCGGGCGCTCTGGCGATGGCAGTGTCCGCCTGCGCCGGGGGCGTTCTCAACACGCCGATCAACGGCCCGATCGCCAATGTGGCGGATCAGGAAGGATGGCCGCTCGGACCGGATCAGTTCGGATCGACGGTCGTCGGCGTCGCATTTTCCGGCGGCGGCATGCGCGCCTCCGCCTTCTCCTATGGCGTCCTCAACGAACTCGACCGCTATCAGGTGACGACCGACCGCGGCCCGGAACGGATGACCGACATGGTCGATCTGGTCTCGGGCGTGTCCGGCGGCTCCGTGACCGCGGCCTATTTCGGCCTCCGCGGACGGGACGGCCTCCCGACCTTCCGATCCCGCTTCCTGGAGCAGGATGCCGAGCAGGGCTTCGACACGGACGTCTCCCTCGGCAATGTGTTGAAGATCGTCAGCGACGGCGGCGTCAACGATCGCTCCAAATTCCCGAAGTGGCTCGACGACAATCTGTTCGACGGAGCCACTTACGCGGATCTCTTTGCCCGCAAGCGTCCGCTCGTCTGGATTGCAGCTTCCGACATCTATAGCCGCGTGCCCTTCGTCTTCGAGCCGATTACCTTCAGCTCGCTCTGCAGCGACCTGAGCAAGGTCCGCCTGTCCGAGGCGGTTTCCTCCTCGGCAGCTGTGCCCGGCCTATTCGTCCCACTCAATGTCGAGAATTTCGGCTCGTCCTGCGGCGGTCACGTTCCGCAATTCTATCAGCGCGGCGCGACGGATCCGACGGCGCCGGCGACCCTGAAGGCCAGCGCGGCGGCTCTCGTGCGTTATCGCAAGGATCCCGAGAAATTCCGCTATGTGAAGCTCCTCGACGGCGGCCTCACGGACAATTTCGGCATCCACTCCCTAGCTATCGCCCGGACCAACCGAGACCGTCCCTACATGCCCATGACGGCCGAGCAGGCCGTGCGGGTGAAACGCTTCCTGTTCCTGGTGATCGATGCGGGCCGTGGGCCGGCCGGCAACTGGCCGGAGCATCTGGCCTCGCCGTCCGGCATGGAGCTCGCCGGCATCGTGACCGACGTCGCGATCGATTCCGGCGTCTACAAGGGATACGACTACTTCACGACGATCATGAACGGTTGGCAGAACGATCTCCGCCGCTGGCGGTGCTCACTCTCCAGTGATGAGGTCCTGAAGCTCCGCGGCACACTCGATGGCTGGCGATGCGGCGATGTGGTCTTCACCGTCGGCCGCGTCTCCTCGGAGGATGCCGGGCCGGAGCTGCGCAAGACCATGGATGCCGTGCCCACCCGCTTCAAGCTGGATCGCCCCACCCTGGAAACCGTCATCGAGACAGGGGAAATCGCATTGCGCAACAACGCGACCTTCCGAAAGTTCATCAAAGGCGGGCCCCGTCGCCTGCTGACCGCCGCGGCCGATGGCGATGCGCCCACACCTTAACCGAGGGATCGGTTCCGGATCATCGCAACGGCGGTTTCGAAGACAAGGCCGCCCGGCCGCATTCTCTTCCGAACCTGGCGTCGAATTTTCGCTCTGGTTGGAACGGTCGTTCTTGACGCGGGTCAACCTGATCGGGCAGCGTTCAATCCAGCTTTCCGCAGCACGTCCTCTCCTGCTTTCCGTCCCCTTGAGAGTTTGAGCAGAATATGCGTTTCGCCTTCGCCGGCATCGATTTCCTAGGCGACGTTTTCGAAACCTTCCTGAACAAGGGTTGGGAGCCGCTCAAGCTCTTCAGCCGCCCCTGCGACGGCATCTACGACTTCAATGACATGACGGTAGCGCGGGCCCGCTCGCTCAAGGTGCCGGTGCAGTTCTCGCGACTCGTTCCGGCAGATTTCGCGCAGCTGAAGGCGCTACGGTGCGATGCCCTGATCGTGGCCGGGTATCCCTGGCTCATCAGGGGCTGGGAAACACACCTCCCCTACGCCGTGAACTTCCATCCGTCGCCGCTTCCCGAGGGGCGCGGTCCCTATCCGTTGTTCCAAGCCATTCTCGATGGGGTGCCTGAATGGGGCGTCACGGCTCATGCCCTGAGGCCCTCCTTCGACACAGGACCCATCGTCGCGCAAGACCTGTTCCGCCTCGATCCGGACGAGAACCATGATCGCCTCTTGGCCAAGTGCCAAATGTCCGCCAAGCGCCTCGCCTACCGCCTTGCGGGCGACCTGCCGCAGCTCTGGAAGGAGGCACAGCCGCAGGGACCGGGGAGCTACTGGCCGCGCATGTCCCAGATCCAGCGGACCCTCGACTGGAATCGTTCTGTGGACGAGATCCTGCGCACGATGCGTGCCTTCGGATCGATCGAAACCTTCGCTCAGATCAATTCCCGCTTCATCTATGTGTGGGAAGGCAGCGGCTGGCGGGAGGCCCACGGCCATAAGCCGGGAACACTCGTCCATCGGCACCGACAACATCTGGTGATTGCCGCCCGGGACGGGTTCATTCAGTTGACCGGCTGGAGTTCCTACGCGCCGCAAGGGCCGCGCCATCGGGACTGAGACGTCAGATCTCGTGATAGAGCCTGTCCTTGTAGACCAGAGCCGGCTTTGCCTCGCCAAGCCGGACGGCAATGATCCGACCGATGATCACGTAATGCGTTGCGACAAGACGGGCATCGGAGAGGCGACAGTCGAAAGCCGCGAGGCTTGAAGCGAGAAGCGGCGCTCCGGTCTCGAGCACATCCCATTGGCCGACCGTGAACCGGTCTAGCCCCTGAAGATTCGCCCGCCCCGCGAAGGCGTCAGCTATCGCTACGTCATCTGCCTTCAAGGTGTTGACGCAGAAGACCCCGTTCGCGATCAGCGACTGTGCCGTACGGCCGGCGGCGTTGACGCAGACCAGCAGCGAAGCGGGATCGTCCGTGACCGGCGTGACGGCGGTCGCCGTAAAGCCGGCGCGCCCCGCGGGTCCGTCGGTCGTCACCACGTGAACCGCAGCCACGACCCGACTCATGCCCTCCCGGAAGAGGATGGGGTCGATGGCGTTCTCGCCGGGATGCATGGGATCGGGGTTGGAGTGAGTCTTCAACATCTGATTTCGGAGAAGCCTCTTCCACCCTTTTGCGCCAAGCACAAGCCCATAAACGGCATATGGTTGCGATCCAAAGCTTTTGGAAGCGGCCATTTCCGAATGACGCACCTTTAAGCCGGTAGTACATTCTTTCATCAAGGTGACTGATAGGAAATGTAACAGAATGTTGTCGAAGGTGATGCGGTTTGCTAGAGACCCCTCCACCTTATGTCCCGCTTGGCCCCGCTCCGGCGTCGTGCTTTGCTGGGACAGCTCTAAGAACGACCCCATCCAGAGGGGCAAGGGTAGGACATGGAAATATTTGTGCAGCAGCTCATCAATGGGCTGACGCTGGGGTCTATCTACGGCCTCATCGCCATCGGATATACGATGGTCTTCGGCATCATCGGCATGGTGAACTTCGCCCACGGCGACGTCTTCATGCTCTCCGCATTCATTGCGCTCATCTTCTTTTTGATCCTTACGACCTGGCTCGGGATCTCCTCCATCGCTCTGGCGCTGCTGATCGTGCTGGTGATCGCGATGGCGCTGACATCCCTGTGGGGATGGGCGATCGAGCGTATCGCTTACAGGCCGCTCCGGGGATCCTTCCGCCTGGCGCCCCTGATCTCGGCCATTGGCGTGTCGATCTTCCTGTCGAACTTCGTCCAGGTCAGCCAGGGCGCCCGCAACAAGCCGACCCCGCCCATGGTGGGCGACGTGATCGTGCTGTTCCAGGGGGCAAGCGGCTACAACGTGGCCCTCTCCTACAAGCAGATCATCATCATGGTCACGACGGCCGTGCTGCTGACGATCTTCTGGTACATTGTCCAGAAAACCTCGCTGGGTCGCGCCCAGCGGGCCTGCGAGCAGGATCGCAAGATGGCGGCCCTCCTCGGGATCAACGTGGACCAGACGATCTCCCTCACCTTCGTGATCGGCGCAGCGCTCGCGGCGGTCGCCGGGACGATGTACCTGCTGTACTATGGCGTGGTGAGCTTCAACGACGGCTTCGTTCCCGGGGTGAAAGCCTTCACGGCCGCGGTTCTGGGAGGCATCGGATCGCTTCCCGGCGCCGTTCTCGGCGGCCTGATCATCGGCCTGATCGAGACATTCTGGTCGGCCTATTTCACCATCGAGTACAAGGACGTGGCCGCGTTCTCGATCCTCGCCATCGTCTTGATCTTCATGCCCTCCGGCATTCTCGGACGGCCTGAGGTCGAGAAGGTTTAAGGAGCCTCGCCTATGAACGCTCCTCCCATCGCATCCACCTCGGCCGAACAATCGGCGGTTCCCAGCCGCTTCGACCTCAGGGCAGCTCTGAAGGATTCCTTCATCGCGGCCCTCATCATGCTCGGCCTCTCGATCCCGATCCTGGCCTACAAGACGGACCAGAACGGGGCTCAGCTCTTCCTGACCCCACGCTGGGGCCTGGTCGCCATCATGTGTGCGATCATCTTCGGCCTACGCCTGCTCCAGCACGCCTTCATGGCGACCCGGGCAGCCCGGCAGGCGCTTCCTGATCCCCATCAGGCGACGGAGCCCGTACACGCGGAGCCCAGCGCCTACCAGAGAGTGTCGCGCTTCGCGATCCCCTTCTTCCTCGGCATCGCTCTCGCCTTTCCGTTGCTGGTCTACGTGGTCCAGGGCGGTCTCAACGAGTCGCGCTACTGGGTCGATCTCGGGATCCTCATCCTCACCTACGTCATGCTGGGATGGGGCCTGAACATCGTGGTGGGCCTCGCCGGCCTGCTCGATTTGGGATACGTCGCCTTCTACGCGGTCGGCGCCTATTCCTACGCCCTGCTCTCGACCACCTTCGGCCTGTCCTTCTGGATCTGCCTCCCACTCGCCGGCATCCTTGCCGCCTTCTGGGGCATGATCCTCGGCTTTCCGGTCCTACGCCTGCGCGGCGACTATCTCGCCATCGTGACCCTGGCCTTCGGCGAGATCGTCCGCATGGTTCTGATCAACTGGACCGATCTGACCAACGGCGGCGCCGGCATCTCGTCGATTCCCCGCGCCACTTTCTTCGGCCTGCCGTTCACGGCGGACGAAGGCGGGTTCGCAAACACCTTCGGGCTCGAGTTCAACGGTATGCACAGGATGATCTTCCTGTACTATCTCATCCTCGCCCTGGCGCTGCTCACCAATTTCGTGACCATGCGTCTGCGCCGGCTGCCCATCGGCCGCGCCTGGGAAGCCCTGCGCGAGGACGAGATCGCCTGCCGGTCGCTCGGCATCAACACGACGAACACCAAGCTGACGGCCTTCGCCATCGGCGCCATGTTCGGCGGCTTCGCGGGATCGTTCTTCGCGGTCCGCCAGGGCTTCGTCTCTCCGGAAAGCTTCAACTTCCTGGAATCGGCGATCATCCTGGCGATCGTGGTGATGGGCGGCATGGGCTCTCAGATCGGTGTTGCCATCGCGGCCGTCGTTCTCGTCGGCGGCCCCGAGATGCTGCGCAACCTCGATTTCCTGAAAGCCGTCTTCGGCGAAAGCTTCGATCCCAACGAATACCGTCTGCTGATCTTCGGCATGGGTATGGTCGCCATGATGGTCTGGCGCCCGCGCGGTCTGATTTCGGAACGCGAACCTTCAGTCGTCCTGAAGGAGCGCAAAGCGATCTCGGGCTCTTTCGTGAAGGAAGGACACGGCTAATGCGCTGGCTTCAGGATCCTCTTCTCAACGTCCAGCATCTGACGATGCGCTTCGGCGGCCTGGTGGCGATCAACGATCTGTCGTTCCAGGCCGGCCGCGGGGACATCACGGCACTGATCGGCCCGAACGGCGCTGGCAAGACCACCGTGTTCAACTGCATCACCGGCTTCTACAAGCCGACCGAGGGCATGGTCGCCCTGCGCAAGCCTGACGGCAGCGAACTGCTCCTCGAGCGCCTGCCGGGCCACAACATCAACTGGAAAGGCAGGGTCGCCCGCACGTTCCAGAACATCCGCCTGTTTTCCGGCATGACCGTGCTCGAAAACCTGCTGGTGGCGCAGCACAACCCCCTCATGATCTCCTCCGGCTTTACCTTCCTCGGCGTGCTGGGCATCGGCGGCTACCGGAAGGCGGAGAAGGAGGCGATCGAGCGCGCCCGCGCGTGGCTCGAGAAAACCCGCCTCATTCATCGGGCAGACGATCCAGCCGGCGATCTTCCGTATGGTGACCAACGCCGTCTCGAGATCGCCCGTGCCATGTGTACGGATCCCCTCCTGCTCTGCCTCGATGAGCCGGCAGCAGGCCTGAATCCGCGCGAATCCCTCGAGCTCAACGAACTCCTCCTGTCGATCCGCAAGGATCACGGCACGTCGATCCTGCTGATCGAGCACGACATGTCGGTCGTCATGGAGATCTCGGACCATGTGGTGGTGCTCGACTATGGCACCAAGATCGCGGACGGGACTCCGGCCGAGGTCAAGAACGATCCCCGCGTCATCGCCGCCTATCTGGGCGTCGCCGACGAGGAAGTCGAGAAAGTCGAAGCGGAGATCGGCGCATGAGCACCTCTGCCCTCAATCCGTCGACGACGCTTCAGGGCGGCGCGACGCGCCAACCGCTTTTGAGCGTGCGTGGCGTCAAGACCTATTACGGCAACATCATCGCCCTCAAGGGCGTGGACATGGATGTCCATGAAGGGGAAATCGTGACGCTGATCGGTGCCAACGGTGCCGGCAAGTCGACCCTGATGATGACGATCTTCGGAAACCCGCGGGCGCGGGAAGGAACGATCACCTTCGCGGGCCGGGACATCACCAAGATGCCGACCCACGAGATCGCCCGCCTGTCGATCGCCCAATCCCCCGAGGGCCGGCGCATCTTTCCGCGCATGACGGTGTTCGAGAACCTCCAGATGGGCGCGTCCATGAATGGGCTTGCTCATTTCGACCAGGATCTGGAGCGGGTCTGTGTCCTGTTCCCTCGGCTCAAGGAGCGCCTGACCCAGCGTGGTGGCACCCTTTCCGGCGGCGAGCAGCAAATGCTGGCCATCGCGCGGGCCCTCATGAGCCGGCCGAAGCTCCTGCTTCTAGACGAGCCGTCGCTGGGTCTCGCACCGCTGATCGTCAAGCAGATCTTCGCGATCATCAAGGAGCTCAACGAGCGTGATGGCATGACCGTCTTCCTCGTGGAGCAGAATGCCTACCACGCCCTTCGCCTGGCCCACCGGGGTTACGTGATGGTCACCGGCAACATCACCATGAGCGGCACTGGCAAGGAACTGTTGGAGAATCCCCAGGTCAAGGCCGCCTATCTCGAGGGAGGGCATCACTGATGCAGGGCATCCTTTACGAAGAATCCTCCATCTGGCTCTTCCTTTTCGTGACCGTGGTCCTGGGAGGCTCAGCCGCCTGGATGACCGGCCGGGCGATTGCCGTCACGTGGCGGCCGTTCTGGCAGCTCCTGGTTTATCTCCTGATCTTGGCTGCAGCGGTACGCTTCATCCACTTCGCCCTGTTCGGCGGGACCCTGCTGTCGATTCACTATTATGCGATCGACGCCATCGTGGTCTTGATCATCGGAGCACTCGGTTTCCAATATAATCGGGCTCGTCAGATGACGACCCAGTACCGCTGGCTCTACGAGCGGACGGGACCCTTCGGCTGGAGGCCAAAAGCGTCTCATACCAACGGCTAAGCGTCAGAAATTCCAGCGTGACTTCCGCTCAAAAAGAGTCATGATGTCACGCGGACGGCGGGTGCCAAGCCTGCTGAACCGGCCCCAGGAAGGGGGCCTACAAAACCACCCAGAGGAGTGACCTCATGAAGAAATTGCTGTTGACCGGCGTTGCGCTCGGTCTTGGCCTCGCCTTCTCCGGCGCTGCCAACGCGCAGATCAAGATCGGCGTTGCCGGTCCCATCACGGGCCCGAACGCTGCTTTCGGCGCGCAGCTCAAGAACGGCGTCGAACAGGCGGTCGAAGACATCAACGCAGCCGGCGGCATCAATGGCCAGAAGCTGCAGCTCGTCGTCGGCGACGACGTGTCCGACCCGAAGCAAGGCGTGTCCGTGGCGAACAAGTTCGCGGCCGAAGGTGTGAAGTGGGTTGTCGGTCACTTCAACTCCGGCGTGTCGATTCCGGCCTCGCAGGTCTATGAGGAAGCCGGCATCGTCCAGGTCTCGCCCGCCTCGACCAACCCGCAATATACCGAGCGCGGCATGTGGAACACGTTCCGCACCTGCGGTCGCGACGATCAGCAGGGCCTCGTCGCGGGCAGCTACTTGGCCGACAAGTTCAAGGGCAAGAAGGTCGCCGTCGTCCACGACAAGACTCCTTACGGCAAAGGCCTGGCCGACGAGACCCAGAAGGCCATGAACGCCAAGGGCCTCAAGGAAGTGATCTACGAAGGCATCAACCCGGGCGAAAAGGACTATTCCGCGCTCGTGTCGAAGCTGAAGCAGGCTGGTGTCGACGTGGTCTATTTCGGCGGTCTCCACACGGAAGCCGGCCTGATCATTCGCCAGATGCGCGATCAGGGCCTCAATGCCCCGCTCATGTCGGGTGACGGCATCGTGTCGGCCGAGTTCACCTCGATCGCCGGCCCCGGCGCCGAAGGCACTCTGATGACCTTCTCGCCCGACCCGCGCAAGAACCCGAACGCCAAGGACGTGGTAGCCAAGTTCAAGGCCAAGAACTTCGACCCCGAGGCCTACACCCTCTACTCCTACGCCGCGACCCAGGTCCTGGCTGAGGCAGCGAAGCAGGCTGGCAGCGCCGACGGCAAGAAGGTCGCGGACGCTCTGCATTCCGGCAAGCCGTTCAAGACCGTGATCGGCGATCTCACCTTCACCAAGAAGGGCGACATCACCCGTCCGGACTACGTCATGTATGTCTGGAAGAAGGGCGCCGACGGCAAGATCGACTATTCCGGCAATGAAATCGGCATGTAATCGCCTCGGCCCACAAGGCTGAAGGCAGGAGCCCGCCCCGGCAACGGGGCGGGCTTTTCCATGAAAGGAGGGATTCCATGCCGAACCTGACCCTGTCGCTTCTCGAAGATGACTATGCCGTCTGCCGGCTGCCCCCGGGTGCCGTTGCCAAGGTCGACACCTCCCCGGCATTCGCTCTTGTCGTCCGGGCGCCGGAGGAAACGACGGTGGTTTGCAGGCCTCACGACGCTCCGGAAGGAGCAGAGATCGATCCGGGATGGCGCTGTCTGCGCATCGAGCAGACCTTCGATTTCAGCGTCCCCGGGATCCTGGCCTCTGTGCTCTCGCCGCTTGCGGCAGCCGGGATAGGCATCTTCGCAACATCCACCTTCAGCACCGACTACGTTCTGGTGAAAGCGAATAATCTTGCCCCAGCCATCGCGGCTTTGGCCAAGGCCGGCCATCATGTCATCGGTCAGTCCAAGGCGAGGCTGGAGCCGCGTGATGGTTGAGCCCGTCGAACGGCCGTCCACTCGCACTATCTCGCGTTGACTCCACTATATTGGATTTCTATTCTGATTTAATGGAATCAGAAGCAGACATCCACGTTCACCTTGCATCCCGGCTACGCAACCTGCGCTCGGCACACGGCATGACGCTGGAAACGCTCGCAGAGCGAACGGGTGTCAGCAGGTCGATGATCTCGCTGATCGAACGGGGAAAGAGCAGCCCGACGGCAGCGATTCTCAACCGGCTCGCAGGGGGCCTTGGCGTGAGCCTCGCCTCGCTCTTCGCCGTCGAGCAAAGTCCCGAAGCTTCACCGCTTGCATGCCGGAATGATCAACGGACGTGGCAAGATCCCGACAGCGGATATCGTCGCCGCAGATTGTCGCCGCCAGGATTTCCCTCACCTCTCGAACTGGCGGAGGTCATCCTCCCGCCGGCAGCACGGGTGGCCTACGATTCCAATCCACGCACGGCCGGAATCGGACAGCAGATCTGGATCATCGAGGGCGAGATCGTCGTGACGACGGGCCCTGACACCTATCGGCTCGGAACCGGCGACTGTCTGGCCATGCGGATCGATCAACCCAACGTCTTTCACAATCCCACGGATCGGCCGGCGCGCTACCTCGTGGCGCTCGCGGCCGATCCCTCCCATGCGGGATCCCTTTCGAGGAAGCTGCCATGAGTGATCCCATCGTTCTGCAAGTCCTGTCGCCTCAAGAGGCCCAGGCGCAGGTCGAAGCCCTGTCGGCGGTCCTGACCGACTGCGTCGAAGGCGGCGCCTCCGTCAGCTTCATGGCCCCTCTCACGGTCGAGCGGGCTCATGCTTTCTGGAAGGATGTGGCGGACGGCGTGGCGGCGAGCGAGCGCATCCTCCTCGTGGCCAAGGATCAGGACGATGACATCGTAGGAACCGTGCAGGTCATCCTCAAGCAGCCGGAGAACCAGCCGCATCGGGCCGACATCGCCAAGATGCTCGTCTGCCGCGACGCGCGCAAACGGGGCGTCGGCGCGGCGCTCATGCATGCTGCCGAAGAGGCTGCGCGCGCCGCAGGCAAGACCGTGCTCGTGCTCGATACCGTGACGGGAGGCGACGCGGAACGCCTCTACACGCGCCTCGGCTGGCAACGCGTCGGCGTGATTCCCAACTACGCCCTCTGGCCGGAAGGTGGGTTCTGCGATACGACCGTGTTCCATAAGCAGATCTGAACCACCATCACCCCAACCGGCCGAGCACCGGAAATGTCTCCAGCAGCCAGAAGGACATGTTGCCGATCCAGCCGGTGAGGAAGGCGATGCCGGTGAGGACGAGGAGGACGCCCATGACCTTCTCGACGGTCGCGAAATGCGACCGCATGCGCTTGATGAGAGCCACGAAAGGCTTCATGGCGAAGGCGGCGAGGAGGAATGGAATGCCCAATCCTGCCGAGTAGGCCGCCAGCAGCAGAGCCCCGCGGGAGACGCTCGTCTCCGACCCGGCGACCGCGAGGATCGCCGCCAGAACCGGGCCGATGCAGGGGGTCCAGCCGAAGGCGAAGGCGAGCCCCATCACATAGGCGCCCCAAAGACCCACCGGACGGTTCACCGAGAACCGGGCCTCGCGGTAGAAAAGGGCAACCCTGAAGAGCCCGAGAAAGTGTAGGCCCATCACGATGATCGCGATGCCGGCGAGCGTGCTCAGGACATCGAGATATTGCCGGACGGTCTGTCCCAGGGCCGAGGCGGTCGCCCCCAGCAGCACGAACACGGTCGAAAAGCCGGCAACGAACAGTAGCGCCGCCAGCATGGCACGGCGCCGCACGGCGCCCTCGCCCGCGTTCAACTGGTCGAAGGTGGTTCCGGCCAGGAAGGACAGATAGGGCGGCACCAGCGGCAGGACGCAGGGGCTCAGGAAGCTGATGAGGCCCCCAAGGGCGGCAGCCGGAAGGGAAATGTTGAGCATGACGCTTTCCAGAGCATTTTTCGGCGAAGTGGGTCCGGTTCGCCGTCAAAAAATGCGGCACACCAAAGAAAAGAGGTGATTCCACGTTAGTGGAAACAGCTCTACCCGTTCATCTGCCCACAAGAAAGCCTGGCGGGAAGGGATCGCCAGCTTGTGAAGCGTGAGGTTTTGGGCTTGCCTTACGGCATGACAAGCCGCCGCAATCTTATTACCGACGTCGCCGGCGTGACGGTCGGCAATGCCGAGGACGCTGCCCTCGCCTCGGGTGTCACTGTCGCCCTTTTCGACAGCCCGGCCGTCGCCTCCTGCGCCGTGATGGGTGGTGCGCCCGGGACAAGGGAAACCGACCTCCTCGAGCCCGACAAGATGGTGCCCGGCATCCATGGCATCGTCCTCGCCGGCGGCTCCGCCTTCGGGCTCGATGCCGCCAGCGGCGTCCAGGCCTATCTGCGCGAGCGCCATATCGGTTTTCAGATTGGAACGGTCTGCATCCCGATCGTTTCGCAGGCTGTCGTCTTCGACATGCTGAACGGCGGCAACAAGGATTGGGGACGCTATCCGCCCTATCGGGAGCTCGGCTACGCAGCTGCGGAGAAGGCCGGATCAGACTTCGCGCTCGGCACGGCGGGCGGCGGGTTCGGAGCGACCACCGTGAACCTGAAGGGCGGGCTCGGCTCCGCGAGCGCCGTCACGCCTTCCGGCCACACTGTCGGCGCCCTGGTAATCGTGAACAGCATCGCCTCCGCTGTGATCGGCGCGGGTCCGCATTTCTGGGCGGGCGGCCTGGAAGAAGGCGCGGAATTCGGCGGAAAGGGACACCCGACGCACGTCGCACCGGAGGAGCGCAAGCCGGTCTGGAAGGGTGGCCCGCAACCGGCGACCACGATCGCGCTCGTGGCGACCGACGCCGTCCTCACCAAGGCCCAGGCGAAGCGGCTCGCCCTCTCATCCCATGCGGGTTTCGCGAGGGCCCTGCGCTTCTCCCACGGCCTCTTCGACGGTGACACGCTCTTCACGGCCGCGACCGGCCGCAAGGCCCTCGGCGACGAGGCGACGGACTTCACATACCTGACGGTCGCTGCCGCGGATTGCGTCGCCCGCGCGATCGCCCGCGGCGTCTACGAGGCCAAAGCCCTGCCCTTCGAAGGGGCGCTTCCGGCGTGGCGCGACAAGTGGGGAGGCGGCCCGGCTTGATGCAAGGGCAGCTTCCCCTGCCCTTCGATTCTAGGCCTGTGGGCGAGTCGCCATCATCGAAGGCCGGGCGGCAAACCACTCATACCATTGGGATGCAGCAGGCCTTCCTGAACGCCAGCTCAGATCCCCGAAGCGGAAATCCAGATAACCTATTGCACAGGCAATCGTGATAGTGCCGATCGTCACTGCCTCGCCAAAGGTTTTCGCCAGCCTTTCCACTTCGTCGAGGCCAGCCGTGACCTTCGTCATTTGCGTGGCACTCCACATGTCCCAGCGCAACTCGGCCGGACGCACATTCTGCTCATATCGTGCGAGCAGTGCTGCATCGGTAATACCATCGCCAAGGGCCTGCTGAACCAAGGCCCTCCAGCGAGCAGAAGAAGCGACCGGAAATACCTTCAAGGCCGTTGATTGCGCATCGAGGTATTCGCAGATCACGCGACTGCCGTAGATCACCTCACCGTCATCGGCAATCGCGGTCGGAGCCTGTCCGAGAGGATTGTGCCGAGCAATGTCTTCGTCCCGATAGATGGGATGAGGTGCACTATTTACGCGCTCGATCAAGTGGTCCTGCTGCGTCTCGTGAGCTGTCACGAGAACTTTCCGCACGAAGGGTGAGAGCGGTGCAAAGAAGAGTTTCAAAAGCCACCCACCGAGCATGAAAGCCGAACAACAAAGTCCGCCTCAATAGATATGATATTTCATACCATATCAAGGTCCGATCCTTGCTGTGCAAGCTATTCTCATGCGCCGGCGACCAAGTGAGAAAGGCGCACAATTGGCCCCGCAGCGCAGGCGCTGGCCCCGACTGCTAGAACCGCTCCGCCCGGTAAGGCTTCGGGTCGATCACG
Source organism: Microvirga puerhi (assembly GCF_020089865.1). Classification (GTDB taxonomy): domain Bacteria; phylum Pseudomonadota; class Alphaproteobacteria; order Rhizobiales; family Beijerinckiaceae; genus Microvirga; species Microvirga puerhi. Next base: position 352,597 of record NZ_JAIRBM010000002.1, on the reverse strand, counting down.
GGGGCTTCGCCCGTCACCATCTCGGCGACGATGCGGCCGGTGATGGGTCCGAGGGTCATGCCGTGATGGGCGTGGCCGAAGCTGAACCAGAGGTCCTTGTGGCGCGGAGCCCGGCCGATGATCGGCATCATGTCGGGCGTGCAGGGCCGCATGCCCATCCAGGGCTCCGGATCGACCCGCTCACCGAGGGGGAAGAATGCCTTGGCGATCGGTTCGGCACGCTGGAGCTGCACCGGCGTCTTCGGCGCGTCACGGTCGGCGAATTCGGCGCCTGTGGTGAGGCGGATGCCCCGCGCCATCGGCGCTAGAAAGTATCCGCGCTCGAAATCGAGGGTCGGACGGTTGAGCACCGCATTTCCCTCGGCCTTGTAATGCATGTGATAACCGCGCTTCACGGCGAGCGGGAAATGATAGCCGAGCTTGCGCGTGACCACATCGGCCCACGGCCCGAGAGCCACGACGACGGCACCAGCCTCGACAGGTCCCTTCTCCGTCTGGATGAGCCAGCCATTTGTCGTCTGCTCGAGGGTCTTCGCGTCGCCCTCTGCCAGTTCGCCACCCAGACGGGTGAACAGATCCACATAGGACATGACGAGCGCGTGCGGGTCGTAGATCGCCGCCGGATCGGTCCAGTGGATGCCGCCCTTGAGCGGGACCTTGAGATGAGGCTCGCGCTCCGCCACGGCCGCGCCATTGAGAGCGTCGAAGTTGACGCCGAAGTCGCGCTTGACCTGCTCCGCGTCGCGGACCTGCGTCTCCATGGCCTGCTCGGAGCGAAAAACCTTCATCCAACCGGTCGGCCGGATGAGCTCGGTCGAGCCTGCCTCCTCCGCCAGCGCCATATGCTCGATGACACTATGCTCGATCAACGGCGCGTAAAGGCGCGCGATCGCCTTGTGCTGGGCGGGACGCGAATGCATCCAATACTGGAACAGGAAGGGAGCGATCTTCGGCAGCGCCGCCAGATGATAATGCGCGTCGATGGTGTTGTTCAGCGCATAACGCAGGAGCGCGCCGAAATCGTGCGGGAAGCCGTAAGGATAGACGCCTTCACGCTGGATCAGGCCAGCATTTCCGAAGGACGTTTCGAGGCCCGGTTGTCGCCTGTCCACGAGAAGTACGGAACGACCCCGCTTCTGCAAGTGCACGGCGACGGATACGCCGACGATGCCGGCACCCAGAACCACAACATCCTTACGCATCAAAACCCTGCCTTATCCTGTTCCTCTCAGGATCGAGAGATGAAGAGGGAAAGCGCTCCTCACGCGACCGTTTCTTTACTCCCGTTCTCTCCGAGGCGTCCACGGCTTTCCTGTGGCAAAAGGCCCTCTCCCCAGGTGTCTGCTCCCAAACGCATGGCTTGGGACGGCAGACCCGTTGCCGTAAGGCCGTGCGCATGCTACCGGCGCGCCCATGAAACGCCCCCTTCTGATCGCCCCCTCCATCCTAGCCTCCGACTTCTCCAAGCTCGGCGAGGAAATTCGCGCCGTCGACAAGGCCGGCGCCGACTGGATCCATATCGACGTGATGGATGGCCACTTCGTGCCCAACATCACTCTGGGTCCAGACATCGTGAAGGCGATCCGCCCGCACACGAGCAAGGCCTTCGACGTCCACCTGATGATCGCGCCGGTGGATCCGTATCTCGAATCCTTCGCGAAGGCCGGCGCCGACATCATCAGCATTCATGCCGAGGCAGGCCCGCATCTTCACCGCAGCCTTCAGACTATCCGGGCGCTGGGCAAGAAGGCCGGCATCGTCCTCAATCCGGGCTCGCACGAAGGCGCGATCGAGCCCGTCCTGGACATGGTGGACCTGATCCTGCTCATGACCGTCAATCCGGGCTTTGGCGGCCAGGCCTTCATCGGATCGGTCTGCGACAAGGTTCGCAGGATCAGCGACATGGTCGGTGACCGGCCGATCGATATTGAAATCGACGGCGGCATCACGCCGGAGACGGCGCCCCTCGTCGTCGAGGCCGGCGCCAACGTGCTCGTGGCGGGATCCGCGACCTTCAAGGGTGGGCCCGAGGCTTATGCCCGCAATATCGCCGCGATCCGCGAAGCCGCCGAGAAGGCGCGCTAGCGGCAGATCTCGCCTCGAGCACGTCCCGTCCCGGATAGACCGACCGTCAGCAGCTCGGCGAGGAGATTTGCCAACCGGTCCACAAAGGCGTCGTCGAGCTTGAAATTGAGCGGCGCCCGCGAGAGGTGCTCAGAGCCGCGGACGAAGATGAAGCCCTGATGCATCAGCCATAGGGTCGTGACGGCGACAGCCTCGCGATCCGCCGCCTCTCCCAGGAACCGCCGGACGAGCCCCTCTGCTGCCGAGATGGCCGATATGTTCTGCGACACCACAAGTTCCTGGAAAACCTCCGTCCGCTGGAGGATCTCCCAGTTCAGGATCCTGGTGAACCGCGCGAGCTGGCCGCGTCTGCAGAGAGGCAGCAATTGCTGCCGCAGGAAAAGTCTTAAGGCTTCCTTCGGTGGCAGTGCATCGAGCTTTTCCGCATCGAGAAGGTTCGACTCCTTGAAAGCCCGGAACGTGGCGAGCAGGACCTCCCGGTAAAGGCCCTCCTTGCCACCGAAGTGATAGGTGATTGCAGCCTGATTGGCATGCGCCTCGCGTGTAATCTCCCGAACGGAGGCGCCCTCGTAACCCTTCTCGGAGAAGACGGCGATTGCGGCGTCGAGGAGAGCCTGCCGAGTTCGGTCCGCGGCCCGGATCATTTCAGGACGAGATCGGTGATCGAGCCGCCGAGCGACGTCATGGCCTCGATGATCCGCTCACCCGACGGCACGAACCGGGGAAGCGGCATACCCAGGAGAGACAGTCGCCCTCGTTCCTCAGGCTCGGGGGCAGTCGCCATTGGCTGAGCGACTTGGACGGTGCTCACAGCCGCAGGCCGCAGCGGTGGAAGGATCGCATGTGAGCTGAACGTCTCGCAGGTATCTGCACAGGCGGACACGACAGGCGGGCGGACCCGGACCGGCACCGGCTTCGTCTCCGGACGCGCTTCCACTGCCGGCCAATCGGTTCCCGTGGCGAGAACCACAGACCGCTCGGTGGAACCGAACGCGGCAGCGAACTCGGCAGGGCTCGCCACCTTGGAGCGGAACGCGTTCGTCGTGAAATTGGCATCCAGGAGGCTCGCTGCCGCTAGCGGCGCGAGGTTTTCAGTCGCGTCGGTGAAGACCACCTCGACAGCTGCATCCCTCCCGAGGCGTACGTTCGAAATCGCCGCGATACAGGCAATGACGGCGACTGTGATGATGACTAGCAGAACGATGTTTTCGCCTAGATTGTCGATCTTCCTTGCAAACCGATTCAGGGGACGTTGCATAGGTGACCTCTCGAAGTTTGAAATTCAAACGTGCGTTTGAATTTCAAACAGGCGTTTGAGGCAAAATCATGTCTAGGTCAAGGGCGATTTCGGTCGCGACATCCGAAGAACCCTCCCGGACGAATGTTTGGGGCGAGCCGGAACGGCGAACGCGCTTGTGTTCCGGGTCGTCATCCAATAGCGATCACGTCCATGTTCACCTCCAAGCCGATGGGCCGAACCCGCGACGTCAGCACAATGGCGGCGACGCGCACAGGCTCCGGGCCTGGAAGTAGTCTCGCGCATGCAGGAGAAAGCCCGTGATCCCCCGCTACAGCCGCCCCGAGATGGTGGCCATCTGGTCCCCTGAAACCAAGTTCCGGATCTGGTTCGAGATCGAGGCCCATGCGACGACGGCCCTGGCCGACCTGGGTGTCGTACCGAAGGATGCAGCGGACAAGGTCTGGGAAAAGGGCTCTGCCGCGACGTTCGACGTCGAGCGCATCGACGCCATCGAGCGCGAGGTGAAGCACGACGTCATCGCCTTCCTGACCCATCTTGCCGAGATTGTCGGACCCGAGGCGCGCTTCGTCCACCAGGGCATGACGTCGTCCGATGTGCTCGATACCACGTTCAACGTCCAGCTGGTCCGCGCCTCCGACCTGCTTCTCAAGGACATCGACGATCTGCTCGCGGCCCTGAAGCGGCGGGCCTTCGAGCACAAGCTGACCCCGACCATCGGCCGCTCACACGGCATCCATGCGGAGCCGACCACTTTCGGTCTGAAGCTCGCCCAGGCCTATGCGGAATTCGAGCGCTGCAAGCTGCGGCTCATCGAGGCCCAACGCGAGGTCGCGACCTGCGCGATCTCAGGAGCGGTCGGCACCTTTGCCAATATCGATCCCCGCGTCGAGGAATACGTGGCGGAGAAGATGGGGCTTTCCGTCGAGCCGGTCTCGACCCAGGTGATCCCCCGCGACCGGCATGCCATGTATTTCGCCACGCTCGCGGTCATCGCCTCCTCCATCGAGCGTCTGGCGACTGAAATCCGCCACCTGCAGCGCAGTGAAGTCCTGGAAGCGGAGGAGTATTTTTCCGCGGGCCAGAAAGGCTCCTCGGCGATGCCGCACAAGCGCAACCCTGTGCTCACCGAAAACCTCACAGGCCTTGCGCGCATGGTCCGTGCCTATGCCATGCCTGCCATGGAGAATGTCGCCCTCTGGCACGAGCGGGACATCTCGCATTCTTCCGTCGAGCGCATGATCGGGCCGGATTCCACCGTGACTCTCGACTTCGCCCTCGCCCGGCTGACCAGCGTCGTCGACAAGCTCGTCGTTTATCCCGAGAACATGCAGAAGAACCTCGACCGCCTCGGCGGCCTGGTGCATTCGCAGCGTGTCCTCCTGGCGCTCACACAGCGGGGCGCTTCTCGAGAAGATGCCTATCGTCTCGTCCAGCGTAACGCGATGCCGGTCTGGCGCGGCGAAGGTGATTTCCTGACTCTACTAAAGAATGATGCCGACGTGACGAAGTATCTGTCCCCGGCCGAAATCGAAGCCTGCTTTGATCTTGGCTATCATTACAAGCACGTGGATACGATCTTTACGCGGGTCTTCGGCGCAACCAAAGCATAGCTTGAGGGCTGGAAATCTTTTCTCGATGCGCGACAATCCCCGTCCGGAGATAAACTACGACGGGGATCCCAATGCTGTCGGAGAGACTTCTCAAGACGGCCCTGACCCGGGCTGTCAAACACGGCACCCTGAGCATGACCACCGCCGGAGGGGAAACCTTCACCTTCGGTGATGGAACTGAACCAAAAGTCGCGATCCGCTTCACCGATCCGGCCGCCCAGCTCGCCCTCTGCCTTCATCCTGAACTGAAGCTGGGCGAACTGTTCATGGACGGTCGTCTCATCATCGAGAGCGGCACGATCTTCGACCTGCTGCAAGTGCTCCTGCAGGACACCCACGGCGAACTCGACGAACTTCCACTGCATCGCCTGCGCAAGATCAGGACATGGATGCAACTGCGCAGCGAGAACGATGCGGCCAGCTCGAAGCGAAACGTCGCCCATCACTATGATCTCGACGGGCGGCTCTACAATCTCTTCCTTGACAGCGACAAGCAGTATTCCTGCGCCTATTTCGACCATCCGGACGCGACCCTCGAAGAAGCCCAGATGGCGAAGAAGCGGCACATCGCTGCGAAGCTCCTACTCGATCCGGGCCAGAGCGTGCTGGATATCGGCTCGGGCTGGGGCGGTCTCGGCCTCTACATGGCCCAGGTGGGCGGAGCCGGCTCCGTCAAAGGCGTGACTCTGTCGGAGGAGCAGCTAGAGGTCTCGCGCAAACGCGCGGCGACGGCAGGCCTTCCCGAGCGGGTTCGCTTCGAACTGGAGGATTACCGGTCCACGCGAGGCAGCTTCGATCGCATCGTCTCGGTCGGCATGTTCGAGCACGTGGGCGTCCCGTCCTACGACACCTATTTCCAGACCGCGCACCGTCTCCTGAAGAACGACGGCGTGATGCTGCTCCACACCATCGGCCGGACCGGTACGCCCTACCCGACCAATCCCTGGATCTCCCGCTACATCTTCCCGGGCGGCCACCTGCCGACGCTCTCCGAAGTCATGCCCGCCATCGAGAAGGCCGGACTGATCGTCACGGACGTCGAAATCCTGCGGCTGCACTATGCCTTCACGCTCCAGAAGTGGCGCGAGCGGTTCATGGCTCAGCGGGAGGAGGTGCTGCGCCTCTACGATGAGCGTTTCTGCCGGATGTGGGAATGCTATCTCGCCATGTCGGAATCGGCCTTCCGCTTCCAGGATGCAGTGGTGTTCCAGATCCAGCTCGCCAAGCGCAACGACACTGTGCCCCTGACCCGCGATTACATCGCAGAGCGGGAGGCTGCCCTCAAGATCGCGGAGACGACGGAGCTGAAGAAAAGCGCCTAGAGCATCGCTCAAAGCACGAACCGGGGCCGATTTTCCGCTGGATACGCTCGGTGAAGCGAGGCTGCGATGACTGTTACGTTGAGGCTAGCACTTGTTACGCTCATTGCGACCCTGGCCTATCTTGGGCTCGCCATATGGGGTGCAGGCGGCTTTGCCGCCTTCTTCTCCCATCCCGCGCGGGTCGCCCTGACGATCATCCTCTTCGCCCTGTCCGGCGCAGCGCTCTTCAGCAGTGGCAATCTGAGCCCTGGCATCCGGGAGGATCGCGACAACCGCTGGGTGATCGCGGCTTTTGCACTGCTTGGCATCCTGGCGGGCTATTTGCCTGCCTATACGGAGCGCAAAGGGTTCTGGGTTCTTGACGGAGACGCCGTCCGCTGGCTGGGCGTCGTCCTCTTCGCCGTTGGCGGAGCCTTGCGGCTCTGGCCGGTCTTCGTGCTCGGCCGCCGCTTCAGCGGCCTCGTGGCCATTCAACCGGGACATACGCTGGTGACGGGCGGCATCTATGGCGTCATTCGCCATCCCAGCTATCTGGGCCTTCTCATTTCCTCGCTCGGATGGGCGCTTGCCTTTCGTTCCGGCGTCGGTGTGCTGCTTGCGGCGCTTCTCATCCCGCCGCTTCTCGCACGCATCCATGCGGAGGAGCGGTTGCTTCGGTCGCAATTCGGCGCGGAATACGATGCCTATTTCCATCGCACGTGGCGGCTGATCCCCGGGCTCTATTGACCGGTCCCCATTTGCCCATCTTGAACCCGGCCATAGGGACGTTTACCTGCCCATCATGAAAACCTCCGATTGCGATATCCTCATCGTCCCTGGTTACCAGGATTCCGGCGTCGACCACTGGCAGAGCCGCTGGGAGCGACAACTTTCGACGGCGCGACGCGTCAAGCAGGAGAATTGGGATTCTCCCAACAAGGACGAATGGGTTCGCAAAATCATCGAGGACGTTGCCGCAGCGAAGCTGCCCGTCGTCCTTGTCGGGCACAGCCTCGGCGTGCTGGCGATCGCTCACGCGGCGCCGCTGCTCCCTCGGGACAAGGTCCAGGGCGCCTTCCTGGTCGGCCTGCCGGATGTCGACCGGCCGGATTTCATGCCGGAGATCGGCCGTGCCTTTGCGCCGATCCCTCGGGATCCTCTGCCCTTCCCTTCGGTCCTGATCGCGAGCCGTACGGACCTCCATTGCGACTACGAGAAGGCAGAGGATATCGCCTATGCCTGGGGCTCCGCCATCGTTGATGCGGGTGATGCCGGGCATATCGATACCGAAAGCGGCCACGGCCCATGGCCCGAAGGGCTGATGCGGTTTGCGGGTTTCCTGAAGCGTCTCTGAGCCCATTTCTCCACCCGTTGTCCACATGACGAAAAGTTCATGTGCCAGTCACGTGCGGGACAGCAGAATGGTCCGATCCTGATGCTGCTCTCAACGTGTAGAGGAGGAGTTTCAATGAAGTCTCTCGCCATCCTTTCCGCCGCTTCCGCTCTGGCGTTGGCCGGCACGGTGGCCTACGCACAACCCGCTCCTCCGCCTGCTGGCGGCCCTGGCGGCCAGGGCCAGCGCCCGCAGATGAGCCGTGAGGATTTCGAGTCCCTGACGGATGCGCGCATTGCATCCATTCAGGCCGGTCTCAAGCTCACCCCGGACCAGCAGAAGCTCTGGGGCCCGGTTGAGCAGGCCCTGCGCGCTCAGGCGGCGACCCGCACCCAGATGATCGAGGAGTTTCGCCAGCGCAGGTCCCGCAACGAGCGGCCCGATGTGATGCAGCGCCTCGAACAGGGTGCGGCAATGGCCACGAAGCGTGCGGAGAACCTCAACGCTCTCTCGACGGCGATGAAGCCCCTCTGGGCCTCTCTCGACGACCGGCAGAAGCGCCTGCTGCCGATCCTGATGCGAGAGGGCCGTCCCGGCCGCGGTGCATGGCGCGGACACCATGGACAGCGCGGTCAAATGGGCATGATGCAACGCGGTCCCGGCGCGATGCAGCCCGGCGGTGGGCAGCCGGCTCAACCGCCGAAGCAGCCCTGATGATATGAAGGCCGCCGAACAGGCGGCCTTTTTCTTCGACCGCTGTTGTTCCGGAACGGTCCGGAGGACCGGGTCGTAGATTGTTGGACCAGGAAAAAGAAAAAGGCCGCCCGAAGGCGGCCTTTCCGTATCTGCAATCCACTCGCGGCGATTAGCGCGAATAGAATTCGATCACGAGGTTCGGCTCCATCTGGACCGCATAAGGCACCTCGGACAGGGTCGGGATGCGGGTCACGCGGGCCGTCATCTTGGAATGATCGACCTCGATGTAGTCCGGCACGTCGCGCTCGGCGAGCTGGGTCGCCACGAGAACGACTTCGAGCTGCTTCGACTTTTCCTTCACCTCGATCACGTCACCCGGCTTCACGAGATAGCTCGGAACGTTCACGCGGCGGCCGTTGACCTTCACGTGGCCGTGGTTGACGAACTGGCGCGCGGCGAACGGGGTCGCGACGAACTTCGAGCGGTACACGACCGCATCGAGACGGCGCTCCAGGAGGCCGATCAGGTTCTCGCCCGAGTCGCCACGCTGGCGGATCGCCTCGGCGTAGTAACGGCGGAACTGCTTCTCGGTGATGTTGGCGTAGTAGCCCTTGAGCTTCTGCTTGGCGCGCAGCTGCGTGCCGAAGTCGGACATCTTGCCCTTGCGGCGCTGGCCGTGCTGGCCGGGGCCGTATTCGCGGCGGTTGACGGGGCTCTTCGGGCGGCCCCAAATGTTCTGGCCCATGCGGCGGTCAAGCTTGTGCTTGGCCTGAATGCGCTTCGACATCGCGATTCCTCTTGAATGGTCGAATGGTTTCGAGGAACGCGCCCTCCTCTTCCCTTCCGGGACGACAGGCCGACCGAAGCCGGGCCACGGGAGCGTAAAAAGTTTGCGCGGCCGTTGCCGGACCGCGCGAACCGGGATGCCCTAGTGGAAAATGCCAGGGGTGTCAAGGAACGACCGCCTCTGGCCCGCCGCGCCTGGCCTCAGGCGATGGCAGCGTCACGCTCGGCGAGGAGGCTGCGCAGGACCGACCGATGGCACCGGGATTCGTCCTCGCAATAGCAGCCGATCGAGAAATGGCCGTGGTGCGACAAAGCCGCCAGGAGATCGAGAGCTCTCCGGGGCGAGGGCTCGTTCATCTCCGCCTTGAAGGCCCGGGTGAAGGCGTTCCATTCCTTCTCCGTCTTCGCTTCCTTGGCCTTCGAGACCAGCTCCGCGCTCGGCGACAGCTCCGGATACCAGACATCGAACCAGTCGTCGGCCGAAAAACGCTCCTTGCGGACGCCGCGGGGTGGATGCCGGACAGTGCCGATCCGCGTCCCCTCGCCTGTATGCCGGGGTGTTCCGAGGCGGACGATCCGAAGGGTCATGAGGCGCTCCTGAGTGTAGGAAGGGTTTCGCCGGCGGCGGCTGGGGCGACGGCGGCAAAAAGATAACGATCGAACCAGGTCGGAAACGCGCCGACGAGGGGCCGTGGCCCTTCGATGGTCAGACCCATCCGTTGCGCTTGCCTGAAGTCCACATCACCGCGCCACCACCCGACCAGGGTGGACAGACGGGTCCGAACGGTCAGCACCTCCGGAAAACCCGGATTCTGCGTACACCAGGACACCTCGGTCTTTCTGAGCAGCAGGAAGTGCGGCTGGCGCTGTCCCTCGATCTCGAAGCGGACGACGATCGGCTCGCTGGGCAAGATGTCCGTACGGACCCGGCGCTGCATGTCGACCAGCAGAGGTTCCAGGTCGAGATCCTCGGTCTCCGCTTGCCTTGGCAGCCACCGCTGACCCCACGTGCCGAGGGCACTGACTAAGGATGCCAACTCCCGGCCGGCCTCCGTGAGCTCGTATTCGGGCCCATGTTCGCCCTCGACGCGGATGATTGCGCCGGCATGGGTCAGCTCCTGGAGGCGCTCCGAGAGCATGGTGCGCGAAATGCGCGGAATACCGCGCCGGATGTCGTTGAAGCGCCGACTGCCGCAGAGAAGCTCACGCACGATGAGAAGCGTCCATCGACCGCCGAGCGCCTCGTGCGCACGCGCCATGGAGCAAAACTGACCATACTCTGCCATGGCTCTAGCGCTAGCACGGCTCGGCAGGACCCGGAAGTCCGGAATCCGGACCTGACACAGCCGTGAACCGGGTCTAATCCCATTGCACCCACTTCACTGAAACCGACCTGACCAGGAGGCGCCGGACATGATGACATCCCAGCCGACCATTCTCGACGCCATCGGTAACACGCGCCTCCTGGCGCTGCGAAACGTCGTCCCCGCAAAGGGCGCCCGCATCCTCGTGAAGCTCGAAAGCGAGAATCCCACCGGCAGCATGAAGGACCGGATGGCGCTGGCGATGATCGAGGCAGCGGAGACGGACGGACGTCTCGTGCCGGGCGGGTCGGTGGTGGAATATACCGGCGGCAGCACCGGCGTCTCCCTGTCCCTGGTCTGCGCGGTGAAGGGTTACCCGCTTCATATCGTGACATCCGATGCCTTTTCGCGGGAAAAGCTCGATCACATGAAAATTCTCGGTGCGCGGCTCCAGGTCCTACCAAGCGACGGCGGCCGCATGACGGAAAAGCTGACCCGCGACATGATCGAGGCGGCGCGCGTGATAGCGCAGGAGACCGGATCGTTCTGGACCGACCAGATGAACAACCGCGACCAGCTTGCTGCCTATCACCGGCTTGCGGATGAGATCTGGACGCAGACTGGCGGCCGGATCGATGCTTTCGTGCAGAGCGTCGGCACGGCCGCATCGCTTCGCGGTACGGCGGAGAGATTGCGCCACCACCACGACAGGATCGCGATCGTCGCAGTCGAGCCGTCGGAGTCAGCGGTGCTTTCGGGAGGTCCTTCGGGAGCGCACAAGATCGACGGGATCGGCGCCGGTTACGTCGTCCCTCTCTGGAAAGACGACGTCGCAGACAGCATCGAAGGCGTCTCGACCGATGAGGCCACCGCCATGGCCCTGCGCCTCGCCCGCGACGAGGGCCTGTTCGCCGGCACATCCACGGGAGCCAATGTGATCGCTGCCCTTCGCGTTGCCGAGCGGTTGGGTCCCGATGCCACTATCGTCACGCTGATGTGCGATACCGGCATGAAATATCTCAAAACCTACGGAGCCAAAATCGTGTAACGGGCGCCATCACTCCGCGGCTTGCGCGACCACGTCTTTTTCCACCTCAGGCTTTCGTTCGCCCGACCACCAGGACCTGACCTTGAGCGACAGCGTGTCGAGGTAGAGGTAGATCACCGGTGTCGTGAAGAGCGTGAGCGCCTGGCTGACGATCAGGCCGCCAACCATGGCGTAGCCGAGAGGCTGGCGGATCTCGGATCCCGTCCCGTGGCCGAGCATGAGCGGCACGCCGCCGAGCAGAGCCGCCATGGTGGTCATCATGATCGGCCTGAAGCGCAGTAGCGCCGCCTGTCGAATGGCCTTGGCGGGCGAGAGCTTTCCTTCGCGCTCGGCAGTGATAGCGAAGTCCACCATCATGATGCCGTTCTTCTTCACGATGCCGATCAGCAGGATGACGCCGATGAACGCGATGAGGCTGAAATCGATACCGAACAGCATCAGCGTCGCCAGCGCTCCTGCACCTGCTGAGGGTAACGTCGAGAGGATAGTGATCGGGTGAATGTAACTCTCGTAGAGGATGCCGAGGATCAGGTAGACGACCACGAGCGCTGCGAGGATGAGGAGCGGAACCGTCGCCAGGGATGCTTGGAACGCCTGGGCATTGCCCTGGAACGTGCCCGCCAACGAGCCGGGCGGATTCATTTCGGTCACCGCCCTTGTCACGGCCTGCGTCGCGTCACCCAGGGACGAGCCCGGTGCCAGGTTGAAGCTGATGGTGATCGCGGGAAACTGGCCCTGGTGGTTGATGCTGAGCGGCGCAATCTTACGCGTGGTCCATCGGGCGAAGGTCGAAAGCGGCACCTGCTCGCCCGTGATCGGGGACTTGAGATAGATCTTGCTCAGGCTCGTCGTATCTCCCTGGAGTTCCGGCAGGATCTCCATGACCACGTTGTAGCTGTTGAGCTGCGTGAAATATTGGGTGACTTGGCGCTGACCGAAGGCGTCGTAGAGCGTATCGTCAATCAGCTGCGGCGTGAATCCGAACCGCGAAGCCTGATCCCGGTTGATCGTCAGCGTCAGAGTCGTGCCGCTGACCTGCTGATCGGTCGCAACGTCGCGCAGCTCAGGCAATGTCTTGAGCTTTTCGAGGATCTTCGGAGCCCACTCGTTCAGCTCGTCGAGATTGGCGTCCTGAAGCGTGTACTGGTACTGCGTTCGCGCCTGCCGCCCGCCCACGTTGATGTCCTGGGAGGCCTGCAGGAACAGCCGCATGCCCTCCACCTTGTCGATTTCAGGCCGCAAGCGCGCGATCACCTGCGATGCCGAGGCCGTTCGCTCGGATCGCGGCTTGAGCGTAATGTATATGCGGCCCGTATTAAGCGTCGAAGCTCCGCCACTTGAGCCGATGGACATCGCATAGGTCGCAACAGCCGGGTCACGTCCGACGATCTCGCCGACCAGTTCCTGACGTCGGTACATGTCCTGGAAGGAAATATCCTGCGCCGCCTCGGTCGTGCCGACGATGAAGCCCGTGTCCTGCTGCGGAAAGAAGCCTTTTGGGATCACGATGAAGAGCCACGCCGTCACTCCGAGTGTCGCGAAGAATACGAGCAGCGTGATGAACCGGTGCCGCAGGACGACGTCGAGCCCCCGCTCATAGGACCGCTCCATGCCATTAAAGAAACGCTCGAGCATGAGGTAGATCCGGCCCGGTCGAGCATGCTCGCTTTGTGCTTTGAGCAAGCGTGAAGCCATCATCGGCGTCAACGTCAAGGAGACGATGGCGGAGACGGCGATCGTCATGGCCACCACGACCGAGAATTCCCTGAACAGGCGCCCGACGATTCCGCCCATCAGCAATAACGGGATAAACACGGCCACGAGGGAAATGCTGATCGACAGGATCGTGAACCCGATCTCGCTAGCCCCCTTATAGGCCGCGTCCATCGGTTGTTCGCCCTCCTCCACATGTCGGACGATGTTCTCCAGCATGACGATGGCATCGTCGACGACGAAACCGACGGAGATCGTCAGCGCCATGAGAGACAGATTGTCGAGGCTGTAACCTGCGAGATACATTAGCCCGCATGTGCCCAGCAGGGCGAGCGGAACGGTAATGCTCGGGATGATCGTCGCCCAGATCCGGCGAAGGAAAAGGAAGATCACGAGTACAACGAGAGCGATGGAAATCAGCAGCGTGAACTGCACATCCGTCACCGATGCGCGAATGGTCTGGGTCCGATCGCTCAGGATGTCGATCTTGATGGCCGGTGGAAGCGCCGCCTGAAGCCGCGGCAATGCGGCTTTCACCCGGTTGACCGTATCGATGACGTTAGCGCCGGGCTGCTTGAAGATGATGAGAAACACGCCCCGCTTACCATTCGCCCATGCAGCGAGCTTCGTGTTCTCCGGGCCGGAGATCGCCTGACCGATATCGCGAATTCGAACGGGAGCGCCATTCTGGTAGGCGACGATGACGTCGTTCCATTCCTCGGCCCTGGCGAGCTGATCGTTGGCATAGATGGTGAAGCTTCGGGTGTCGCCATCGACAGTCCCTTTCGGGCTGTCCACCGTCGAAATAGCCAGCACCGACCGGATATCCTCAAGGGAGAGTTTCTTATTGACCAGCTTCGTCGGGTCGAGTTGGACTCGGATCGCCGGTTTCTGCTCCCCTCCGATGACGACCTGAGATACGCCGGAGATCTGGCTGACCTGCTGTGCCAGCTTCGTATCCGCATTGTCGTCCACGGCTATCAGCGGCAGGCTATCCGAGGTTACGGAAATGATCATGATTGGCGTGTCGGCAGGATTGACCTTCCGATAAGTCGGGGGCCGGGGCAGATTCTTCGGCAGCTGTCCGCCTGCCGCGTTGATGGCCGATTGCACATCCTGTGCGGCAGCGTCGATGTTGCGATCGAGATCAAACTGGATTGTGACCGAGGTCGATCCGAGCGCGCTCGTGGACGACATCTGCGTCACGCCCGGGATCTGACCGAATTGCCGCTCCAAGGGTTGCGCCACGGAAGAGGCCATGGTTTCCGGGCTAGCACCCGGCAGGACCGCGGAAACCTGAATCGTCGGAAAATCGATCTGCGGCAGAGGCGCTACCGGCAGCAGCGGATAGGCTGCAAGACCTGCCAGAAAGATGCCGATCATCAGCAGAGTGGTGGCGATCGGATACCGGATGAAGGGCGCGGATATGCCGCCTTTCATATTACTTCTCCCCGGTCGCGACACGCTGGGTACTGTCGCCGGCCACCTGAACCTTCGCTCCGGGCTGCAGTCGATAATGTCCCGCGATCACGACGCTCTCACCCACCGTCAGACCCTTATCGACAACAGCTTTGTCCTTGGTGATGACGCCGACCTCGACGGGCCGCATCTCCACCGTCTGGTCCGGCCTGACCACATAAACGTAAAGCCCCTGCGGCCCGCGCTGCACGGCGGTATTCGGAACGGCAGCAACGCCCTGGAGAGTCCGTAGCAGAAGACGAGTATCCACCGACATGCCGGGCCAAAGGACGAGATTCTTGTTGTCGAATTGGGCCTTGAGCCGAATGGTTCCCGTCGCAGCATCGACTTGGTTGTTCACCAAGGTCAGCGCGCCTTCAGCGAGGGTATTCTTGGCATTCGATGACATCGCCCAGACCTTCAAGGGAGCCTCGGTCTGCTCCTTGTTGATCGACGCCAAGTCCGCCTCGGGCGCTGTGAAGACGACCGTGATCGGCGAGATCTGAACGATCTGCACGATTCCGTTCGTGTCCGCGGCATGCACGATATTGCCCTGGTCGACCTGCCGGAATCCGGTCCGCCCGGCGATCGGCGCGCGAATGGTTGTATAATCGAGCTGCGTCTTGGCGTTGTCGATGGCCGCCTGGTCAGCCTGAATCTGCGCCACCAAGGCATTGACGGTCGCCTGCTGCGCATCGAATTGCTGCCTGGAGGCGAAGTCCCGGGTCAGGAGCTGCTGCGTTCGCACCAGATCGGCCTTGGCGCTGACAAGCTGAGCCTCGTCCTGGGCTTTCTTGGCGACCGCTTGGTCCAGCGCCGCTTGAAACGGCCGCGGGTCGATCTGCAGGAGCAGATCCCCTTCCTTGACCATCTGCCCTTCCTGAAAAGCGATCTTATCGATCTGGCCGTCCACGCGGCTGCGAACAGTCACGGTGTTGAGGGCCTGAACCGATCCGAGGCTGTTCAGATAGATCGGAACGTTGCTTGCTTCGACGGGCGCGGCCTGGATCGGAACCGGTGCCGCTGCCTGCTGCTGCCGGCTCGCAGCCGCAGCCTCCTGTGCCGCCTCGCTCCGCCATCTCCAGATCGCCCAGGCGCTGCCCATCGCGATGAGAACGATGATCGCGACGAGCAGAAACTGATGACCTCGCTTGGCCTTCGGCACTTCGTGGACCATGGCAGCTCCCACATTCCTTCGTCATGAAGTTAGGGTGACGCCGTCAGCCGCAACAGGTTCTCCGCATACACGCTTTCGTGCACGGCTACAGAGATAGATAGGTCGTGGCGAGGTGATTGGGAGCTAAGACGTCACGCCTTCACAGGCTGAGTGGTATGGCCTCGATGGCGGTCCGTAGCAGACCGCGGGCCAGGAGAGCCCTCCGAAGCGGCGCGCCGATGCCCGTTCCTGCCGTGAAAACCGCGATGGCCTCGTCCTCTCCCTCTTCATGCCCCGGCACGGGACCACCGATAAGGTGCACGACCCGCTTGGCGATGGCCGGTGCCGGATCGATCCAGGTGACGGGCCATGGCGCGAGGGTTCGCAGGCGAGGAAGAAGCAGCGGATAATGTGTGCAGGCGAGAACGACCACATCCGTGCGCCCTTCGCCCTCCTCCACAAAACAAGGTCGAAGCTCCGCCGCCAAGTCTGCGTCCGGTACGGGACGACCTTCGAGCTCGGCTTCGGCATATTTTGCGAGCATCGTCGAGCCGACGAGATTGACACGACACCCAGCGGCATAGGCCTGAACCAAGTCACGAGTATAGTCTCTCGCTACCGTGCCGGGTGTCGCCAGCACCGTCACGAGACCGCTCTGCGTGTTCTGCGCGGCGGGCTTGATGGCGGGAACAGTGCCGACGAAAGGAATGGGGAAGCGTTCGCGCAAATGCGGCAGCACCAGCGTCGAGGCGGTATTGCAGGCGATCACGACGAGATCGGGATCGTAAAGATCGACGAGCCGCTCCATGACAGCGAGCACGCGGGCGACCAGGGATTCCTCGGACAGTCGGCCATAGGGAAACGCCGCATCATCCGCCGCGTAGAGATAGCGTGCATCGGGGCGCGCTTTGAGGACTTCGGAAAAGACCGTCAGCCCTCCGAGGCCTGAATCGAACACCAGAATGGTTGGGACGGGAGCCGGCATGGCGGCGGGGTTATAGGCCGTTCCGGCGAGAAGATCGACCAGCATCGCAGCCTGCCCCTATGACTTGCCGCCCAGAAAATCGGACAGGCTCTGGCGCGTGTCGGATGGACCGAGATTGAGCTTGCGGCGCGGCCCTTTCTCCGGCTTTTCCTCGTCCGCCTGGCTCTTCGGCAGCTGAGCGGACAGACGACGCACCGGCCACCCATCGCTCCAGGTGCCCATGTCTATGAACTTGGGATCCCGTGCCAATACGACCGCATCGCGCCCGGCGAAGGCAGCATCCGCCGCCATGTCGAAGGTCTTCCAGAACGCCAGATAATCCAGGGTGTCGGTCGGATTGTTCCCGAGTTGGGCGGTCAGGATCGTCTGCTCGCCGGTCAGCGCCATATCGGCGCTCCAGCGCCACGTATTCTTCTGCTTCGGATCCCGCGGCGGATCCGGCGGGATCTTGATCGTGGCGGCATCGTACTCGGCGTTGGGAGATCCCGGCGAGGCAAGGGTCGCCGTCAGCGCCGGATACCCATGATCGTCCGAGGTGGCACGCATGAACAGCTTGCGGCCGGCCGGAACGGTTTCGGTCTCCTTCAAAAGCCGGCGTGCGGCCCGGTCGGTCGGAAGATAATCCCGATCTCCACTCAACGTGATGATGACGGTCGACGGATCGAGGCTCGAGAGATCGGACAGGAGGATCCCACGCGCCTTGGCGTCGGAGGCGATGCCACCGGGCATGACGCCGAAGATCAGCTTTGGCACGGGCAAACCTTCATCCTTGCCGGCTGCCGCGAGATTGAACGCGATCGGCACTCCGGCCAGGTGGCCGATATAGGCGACCTTGTTCAGGTCCGGTCGCGCGGCCGGATCGGAGGCGAGCGCCTCCAACGTCGCCTTGACCAGATTTCCCGCCTGCCCCGAGGCGTCGGCGGGCCGGGTACGGTTTACGTCCTGGAAACGGGGATAGAGAACCAGATATCCCTTTCGCGCGAGATGATCGAGCCAGCCACCATAGGCGCCGGGATTCGTAGCGCCCCAGGAATGGAGGAAGACCACGACGGGACGCGGCGCCGCCGCCGGTTCCGATCCATGAAACACGAAAGTAGCGGCACTCGCCGTCCCGACGACGCGCTTCGCCACCTGCGATACGGGATAGTCCGTCCCGCCCGGTCCCTGCTCCGGCTGTTTCGGCGGAGATGCGGCGATTGCAGCAGGAGCGATAAGGCAAGAGCAGGCGAGAAGGAAGGCGGCAAGGGAGCGGCGCATCATGCGTCTCTGGGATGATCCGTGGGCGAGAACTTCGCTGGTCCCATCAAAACATAGGAACTTTAACGGTTTCTCAAGCGGCGACCTTCCGCAATCGCTCGAATCGCTCCACGCAGGGTGCGAACGTCCTGCTCCGACAGTTGGAGGCGATGGAAGATGTCGCGCATATTGCGCGCCATGATCGGTTTCTTGTCTTCGGGATAAAAATTCACCGCATCGAGTTCGCTCTCGATGTAGTCGAAGAATGACACCAGCATTTCTCTTGGCGCAGGCGGGGTCGATTGCTCGCTGCCGAATGGCAATGCACCTCCCGTGGCGCGCCGCTGCCATTCATAGGACATGAGGAGCACCGCCTGCGCCAGATTGAGCGAGGAGAATTTCGGATCGACCGGAAAGGTCACGATGGCGTCGGCAAGGGAGATCTCGTCGTTCTCGAGCCCCGTCCGTTCACGTCCGAACAGGATTCCGACCCCCTGCCCGCTCGCGATCCGCGCATGCGCCTCGGCCATCGCGGGCTCCGGCCCGAAGACCCGCTTCATCTGTCCGCGTTCGCGGGCCGTGGTCGCGAAGACGTAGTTGAGATCCGCGATTGCTTCGCGCGCGGTGTCGTAGAGCTTCGCCCCTTCCAGGACATGTGTCGCGCCAGACGCTGCGGAATGGGCCCCCTTCTTCGGCCAGCCGTTGCGTGGGGACACGAGCCGCAAGTCGGAGAGGCCGAAATTCGCCATGGCGCGGGCCACCATACCGATATTCTCGGCGAGCTGCGGTTCCACGAGGATGATGATGGGATGGAGCATGGCGGCTTGAATAGTGCAAAAGGGCCGACGGGCGATCTGCTTGCCAAAACCGCGATGCAGGCGCCGCGCCAAGCCGGTGACGATTGTCCCGGTTTACACGGCAGAGCGCCAAAATAAAAACCTCCCCGAGAGCATGGCCCTGGAGAGGTCGAAACGAGGACCCGCCGAGACGGGCCCCGATCTCGGAACGTGCCGCTTACCAGCAGCCCCAGCCACAATAGTAGTGTGGACGGGCAGCAGCCGCGCCGACGGCAGCGCCGCCGATGACGCCGACCGCGGTACCGACAGCGACCTGCTGAGCGGCCTGGTTCGACTGGGCGACATTGTTGCGGAAATTGGCGTTGGTGCAGCGCTCATAGGCGCGCGTACCAGGCTTCAGGCCCGATTCGACGCAGACGTTCTGAGCATTGGCCATGGACTGCTCCGTGGACTGGCAGGCTCCCAGAAGCAGCGCGGTGGCGCCCATGGCGGTGATGATGGCAAGACGCATTGTCAGCTCCCCATTGTGAAGTTCAGTTACAGCCGAGATGTTTCAAAATAAAATATCATCTCAGAAGTCAAGCGATATTACGTTAGGTCACGCCTCGGGCTGTGCACAAATTCATAACAGCCGAGGTTCGGCGGCGGTGCGACAGCGCACGGGCCGCGACATTTCGGGCATCCTCAGGAACTTTCGCCCATCTTGGCCATTTCTCGGTCGCCTCGGCTCATTCCATGAATTTCTCAACGGAGACCCTCTTCATGCGCCGGCTCCTGTGCCTCTCGGCGGCTCTCAGCTCCCTACTCTGTGCCGGAACGGTCTCCGCAGCCCCGGCCCGGAGCGTTGCGCCTGAAGCTCCTCCCCCGCTCTTTCATGGCCATTGGTGCGGTTTGGGCGACGAGAACCGGGAGAGTCCCGTCGATGCCCTGGACGCGGCATGCCGGGCGCATGACCTCTGCTACGAGCACCGCGGGCGCAATGCCTGCTCCTGCGACAAGGCCTTCCTGAAGGCGACGGGCGCCCTCATCCGGAACCCGCGAACCGATGACGCCCTGCGCAACAAGGCGGCGACGGCCAACTCACTATTCAGTGCGACACCCTGCGTGGAACCTCAGAAATCGCGCGCACGTGCAGCCCGGCCCTGACGACCGGCCGAAAGTCGACCCTTCCCCCTGGAGCCCAGTCGCGCTATAGCCCGCGCCACGAAGCCTGCCGTCCGGCAGGCGATCCTCAAAGCTTTCAGCGCAAGGTGAGATCATGGCGAAGATCAAGGTTGCCAATCCAGTCGTCGAACTCGACGGCGACGAGATGACCCGTATCATTTGGCACTTCATCAAAGACAAGCTGATCCACCCCTATCTCGACATCGACCTCAAATACTACGACCTGGGCATCGAGCATCGCGACGCGACCAACGACAAGGTCACCGTGGAAGCCGCCGAGGCGATCAAGAAGTATGGCGTCGGCGTCAAGTGCGCCACGATCACGCCGGACGAAGCCCGCGTGAAGGAATTCAACCTCAAGGACATGTGGAAGTCGCCGAACGGCACGATCCGCAACATCCTCGGCGGCGTGATCTTCCGCGAGCCGATCATCTGCAAGAACGTTCCGCGCCTGGTTCCCGGCTGGACCCAGCCGATCATCGTCGGCCGTCACGCCTTCGGCGACCAGTACAAGGCAACCGACTTCAAGGTGCCCGGCAAGGGCCGCCTGACGATCAAGTTCGAAGGCGAGGACGGCACGGTCATCGAGAAGGAAGTGTTCAAGTTCCCGGATGCCGGCGTCGCCATGGCGATGTACAACCTCGACGACTCGATCCGCGACTTCGCCCGCGCTTCGATGAACTATGGCCTGAACCGGAAGTACCCGGTCTATCTCTCCACGAAGAACACCATCCTCAAGGCCTATGACGGCCGGTTCAAGGACATCTTCCAGGAAGTATACGACAACGAGTTCAAGGCGAAGTTCGACGCTGCCGGCATCACCTACGAGCATCGTCTCATCGACGACATGGTGGCCTCGGCCCTCAAGTGGTCGGGCGGCTATGTCTGGGCCTGTAAGAACTATGACGGAGACGTGCAGTCCGACACCGTGGCGCAGGGCTTCGGCTCGCTGGGTCTCATGACCTCCGTGCTGATGACGCCGGACGGCAAGACCGTCGAGGCCGAGGCCGCTCACGGCACGGTGACCCGTCACTATCGCGAGCATCAGAAGGGCAAGGAGACCTCGACGAACTCCATCGCCTCGATCTTCGCCTGGACCCGCGGCCTCGCTCATCGCGCGAAGCTCGACAACAATGCGGAACTCGCCAAGTTCGCGACGACCCTCGAGAAGGTCTGCGTCGATACGGTCGAAGCGGGCTACATGACCAAGGATCTGGCTCTCCTGGTCGGCGCCGAGCAGAAGTGGCTCTCCACCACCGGCTTCCTCGACAAGATCGACGAGAACCTGAAGAAGGCCATGGCTGCGTAAGACAAACGCCCTGCCTCTTCACAGCGGATCCTGTGAGGAGACGCGACAGGACAACTCCTGAAAAGCCCGGCCCCGCGCCGGGCTTTTTGCTGCGCCGACCTCTGGCCCGCTCAACTCGGTGAGCGCTCTCCGGCTGCCTTTCTCCGCGTCCAATCAAGCACGCACCGGATACCGGCACAGCGCTCCAGGCCGGACACGCAGTCGGGTGGCCTGTGTTGCGTCATCTGAAATGACGCGTCCTTAGAGGATCGCGGCACATTAAGCGAGGAAGCGTGACATTGGCGACCATCTGCCTATTCAGGGAAGCACAGCCTAGTCACCCCGCAGGATTACGTGGCAGCCCAGCAACTCCTCGCCACGACAAGGAGCTTGACCGCGGAGGGACTTCAGGCTGCGATGCGCCATCATGGATGAGCGGGACGGCCCCGTCCGTTCCCGGACCGTCAAGGAGATACGAGTGACCGAGCCTCAACATCCTTCCGTCATGACCGGTGGCTGTCAGTGCGGGGCAGTACGCTATGCGCTGCGCTCCGAGCCGACCCATGCCAGCATCTGCCATTGCCGCATGTGCCAGAAGGCTTTCGGCAATTACTTCGCCGCGCTCACGGGGCTTCCGATGCAGGATCTCGTGTGGACGAAAGGCGAGCCCGGCATGTTCCGCAGTTCGGCCGCAGCCGAGCGCGGCTTCTGCCGGGATTGCGGAACGCCGCTCACCTATCGCTATCTGCGCGGCCAGCGCGTCAACGTATCCATCGGCAGCCTTGACGATCCGGCACGGATCAAGCCCGAGGTCCAATATGGCATCGAGAGCAAGCTGCCTGCCTTCGCGTCTCTTCACACCCTGCCGGGAGAACGCACGGAGGATGGGGCGACGCCGGAGGAGCTGGCGGCCATGACCTCATACCAGCACCCCGATCACGATTGACGCCGCGCCAACCGTCCCTCAAGTCCGGTTGATCGACACGCCCCCATCGGCGAGGAGCGCCGTGCCGGTCGTGAAGCTCGATGCATCCGATGCGAGATAGAGCGCCGACCGGGCGATTTCCTCCGGCCGCGCCCGGCGCTTGAGGGCATGGAGCCCATCCACGAACGCCTTCGCCTCCGGCGTCGGAACCCAGGCTTCGGCCATGGGCGTATCAGTCCCGCCCGGAAGCAAGGCGTTCACCCGAATGCGCTGCGGCCCGAACTCCACCGCGAGCGCTTGGGTCAGGCCGATCAGCCCCGCCTTGCTCGCCGCATAGGCCGCAACACCCGGCATTCCGGCCGTATGGCCCACGAAGGTCGAGGTGAAGATCACGGAGCCGCTGCCGCGCTCCAGCATGGCCGGGATCTGATGCTTGGCGCCGAGGAACGCCGCCGTGAGATTGACCGCAAGTGCCTCGTTCCATCCGTCCAGCGAGAGGCCGGTCGTCGGGCCCATTTCGCCGTTCGTGCCGGCATTGTTGAAGGCAATGTCGAGACCGCCGAAACGATCGACAGCGGTTTCGACGAGCCTTTTCGCCAACGCGTCGTCGCGCACATCACCCGGCACCGCAACGGCTTGTCCCCCGGCAGTCTCGATCTCGTCGACCAGCCGATCGAGTTCATCGACACGGCGTGCAGTCACGACGACCTTGGCGCCTTCCCGCGCGAAAAGCCGCGCGGTCGCCCGGCCAATCCCGGAACTCGCTCCCGTTACGATGGCTGTCTTGTTCATGAGTGTCGACATGGAGAGAACCCTTTCTTCGAGCACAATGCTCGGAAGTGGGTTCCGAAATTTCATCGCCGCACGCGACCCGATATCGACGCACGATTCCTGTGATGAAGCGGTTCCATTCAAGGAATGTCGCGCGACGAAGATCGGCGGGCCTAAACATCCGAGGCTCCGCCGATCCTTCACTCGCGATGGATCGATCAATCGACCTTCAATGGCTTACGTGCAATCACGCGATAGCCATCATCACCCGGTGCGACCATGACATAGCGGACCTCGTAGGCGCCCGCCTGATCGGGTGCTTCCAGAGTGACAGATGAGGTATCGGACCTGACCGTGTCATAGACGTCCGAGGCATCGAAGGGCGCATCGGGACGTTCGATGGCGATGTAGTCACCTTCACCCTTGGGGCCGGTAAACGAGATCTGTATTCGCGCCCCACGCTTCGCCCGATCCGGCGCATTCAGGGTCGCAAGCGCGGGCTCTACGTTGAGCGGTGCCGAGGCGAGAACCTTGTACTCGCCATTTGCTTCCAGCACGAAGCGCACCTCATAGGCGCCCGGTGCGCCCGGCACGCGCAAGTTCACCTGATCGCCTTGTGGGGACTCGTAAGATCCCGTGATCCAGGCGGCCTCCGGCGCGCCTTTCTTCACGATTCCGACGAAGGTGTCTCCGCTGCCCGAACCCTGGAAACCGACCTTGATCGTGGTGCCGGCCATCGCCTGAGCAGGGGCCGTCAGTGCGGCGCTGGCTTGCGTCACTTCGACCTTCTTCATCGCCAGGACCTTGGGATCGAGGCCGGACACATAGCGCACTTCATAAGTCCCCGGCTCCGCCGGCAAGACCAGCTTCATCGGCGAGCCGTGATCGGCATAGGCCCAGGCGCCGGATACATAGGCAGTGGCATCGGTTCCGGGCTTCGCTAGGCCGACCCAATCCTCCGGCGCGTTGGGGCCCTTGAACGTCACGCCGATTTCGGCACCCGCCATTCCTGTCGCCGGCGCATCGAGGGTCGCCGTCACCGGGGTGACCGTGACCTTGGCGCGGGCCAGGATCGCGCTCGTCGAATCTGAAACATAACGAAGCTCGTAATCGCCCGCCTCGCCGGGAACCCGCAGCTTCAGAGGATTGCCGTCTCGCGTATAGCTATAGTGGCGTGTTTCGAGAGCATCGCCGTTGGGGTGGGCGAAGACGATGTAGTCATCCTTGGCGTCAGGCCCCGTCCATTTCACCTCGAGCGTTCCGGTGGCGGGCACGCTGTTCGTTGCCGGCTGCAAGCTGGCCTTCGGCAAATTCGCCGAAAGCGCCACCGTGATCTTGGCCGGGGCATCCTTCGTGACCTCGACCTCCACTTGCCCGGACTTGAGCACCGTGACGGCGGAGACGCGATAGCGGCCCGGCGGCAGGGAGATCGGACCCGAAATTCCTTCGGCAATGGCTCCTGCCTCCCCGCTCTGCGTGATGGTGAATGTGGCATCCGAAACGGGTCGTCCGCCGTCAGTGGCTTCGAGCGGAATGGCACGGGTGACGACAGCGTTCTTCGGCTTCGCCTGTGCGGTGGTCTTCAGAGCGTCTCCGAGTTCACCGGCATTTGAGGCGGCCAGGAACGTGCCGCCGGTTCTCTCCGCGATGCAGGAGAGCTTCGGCCGCTCCAGAGCGGACACATCAAAGCCGACCACATGCGCGACAAAGCCCGCGTTCTTGCGCTTGAGTTCTTCGGCCAGCGCGCAAGGATCGCCTTTGCACGTTTCGATTCCGTCCGTGACGATGATGACGTTGCCGGGCTTGCCGGCTCCGAGCAGGCCAGCAGCCTCCTTCAGCGAGGCGGTAATCGGCGTCTTTCCGCGCGGCGTCAGCTTGCTTGCGACCGCCTGCACCTTCGTCTTGTCCACAGCGCCGATCGGCATGACCGTTTCGATATCGTTGCAATCCGCCGCGCGGCGATGGCCGTAGGCGACGATGCCGAGCCGGGAACCTTTCGGCAAGGCATCGACCAGCGAGGAAACGGCATCCCGGGCGATATCCATCTTCGCCTTGCCGTCGATGCGCCCCCACATGCTGTTCGAGGCATCGATCACCAGGACTGTCTGTGGAGAACCTTTCTCTTGGGCACTCCCCTGCGTCAGGCTCAAGATGAAACCGAGAATAATGGCAGAAGCGGCGAAGAGCAGTCTCATTGTAACGTTCCCAATGCTGCGCGATGCATCGGCGATAACGTAACGTTCGTCAAGTCATGTTCACAGCAGAGCAAGACGGAATCTTCAAATTGCGCGACGGCTTTCGCGAGCCCGGACGACCTCGTCCACATGCTCCGCCATCGACGGATTCGCCGCGACCAATTGATGAAAGTCATCCGCATCAAGAACGAGAAGTCTGCAATGCGTCACCGCGCGCACGGTCACGGCGCGACGCACGTGACGTATCACTGAGAGCTCGCCGAAGAAATCTCCGACGCCGAGGCGAATGGCACCATCCGGGAACAGAGCCTCCACTTCGCCAGCGGCGATCAGATACATCGAATGTGCCCTCTCGCCCTTACGAACGACCATCTCACCTGGACCGAAGCTTTGGGACTGCAGACTGTGCATCACCGTTCCCACCTCGTCGGGGGACAGATCCGCGAACAGCGGAACGCGCGTCACCATGCTCCAGGTGATGACGAAATCGTGCCGGTGGATTTCACGGGAAAAGGCGCTGGCGACGATGCCGACCGGAAGTGCGAGCATCACGAGCCCGGCAACGGCCGTCAGCCCCGCGATGAAGCGGCCCAGCGGCGTTATCGGTACGACATCGCCGTAGCCCACCGTGGTCAGGGTGACGATGGCCCAATACATCGCGTCGGGAATGGTGCCGAACTTGTCGGGTTGTGCCGTGCGCTCGGCGAGGTTCATGGCCGAGGCCGCCAGCAGCACGGTGCCGAGCAGAATGACGCCGCATGCAATCAAGGCGCGGCGCTCAGAGTAAATTGCCTCCATCAGGCTCGTCAGGCCAGGCGAGTAGCGCGCCAGCTTGAAGAACCTGAAGAGCCGCAGGAGCAGAAAGGCCTGCAGGCCCTCCGCTCCGAGATAGGCGAAATAGAACGGCAGAATGGACAGGACATCGATGATGGATTGCGCCTGGAGCGCCCACTTGAGCCGAGCGCGCCACGGCTTCAGATGTCTGAGAGGCGGATGCTCGGGCGCGCACCACAGCCGGATCGCATATTCCACCGTAAAGATAGTGGCGCTGAAAATTTCGATGCCGATGAAAAGCGCCCAGAAATTCTGCCGTTGTGACGGGACGCTTTCCCACACCACCGCAATCACGTTCACGATGATGAGGAGAACGAGAAAAACGTGAACAGCGCGGATGATCGGCTCATCCGCGCTGCTCCGTTCCAAGATTTCGTAGATGCGGTGCCGTGCCGGGTGCGCGCGCTCCCTTGGCACGGTTGCCTCCTTACGCTGCGGCGGAGAGCGCCGCTTCCACCGCCGCGAGGGCGGCTTCCGCCTGCGCTCCGTCGGGACCGCCGGCCTGGGCCATATCGCGACGGCCACCACCGCCTTTCCCACCGAGCTTCTCGGCACCTGCGCGAACGAGGCTCACTGCATCGACCTTTCCGGTCAGATCTTCGGTCACACCGACGACGATGCCGGCCTTACCATCCTCCGCGACGCCGACGATGGCCACGACACCGGAACCGAGGCGCTTCTTGCCCTCATCGGCGAGGCTCTTGAGATCCTTCATCTCGACGCCCGAGACGGCACGGGCCATCAGCTTGATGCCACCGACATCGCGCACGGGATCGCCTTCAGTGCTACCACCGCCCATGGCGAGCTTGCGGCGTGCCTCGGTCAAGTCGCGCTCGAGGCGACGCTTGTCCTCCAGCAGCGCGGTGAGCCTGTCGGAAGCCTCGTCCACCGGCGTCTTGAGAAGCCCTGCGATCTCGCGCAGCTTGCGGCTTTCCTCTCCACGATGGAGACGCGCGGCATCGCCTGTCATGGCTTCGAGACGTCGCACACCGGCTGCGACCGCGCTCTCCGCCACGATGGTGACGAAGCCGATATCGCCGGTGCGGTTCACATGGGTGCCGCCGCATAATTCCACCGAGAATGCCTTGTTGCCGTCGCCCTTGCCCATGGAGACGACACGCACTTCCTCGCCGTACTTTTCGCCGAACAGCGCGCGCGCGCCGGATTCGATCGCCTCTTCGACGCCCATGAGCTTGGTGACGACGGGCTCATTCTGCAACAGCACCCGATTGGCGATGCTCTCGACCTGCGCCAGCTCATCTTCGCCGATCGGCTTCGGATGGCTGAAATCGAAGCGCAGGCGGTCGGGCGCCACAAGGGAGCCCTTCTGAGCCACGTGATCGCCAAGCACCTGCCGCAGCGCCTCGTGCAGGAGGTGCGTCGCGGAATGGTTCGCCCGGATGGCCGAGCGCCGTGCGTGATCGACGACAAGTTCCAGCGACTGGCTGAGCTTGAGGGGACCATGCTCGACCAGAACGTGGTGCACAAACAGGTCGCCGAGCTTCTTTTCGGTGCCGGTGACGCGCACCCGCGCGCCCTCGCCCTGCATGACACCGGTATCGCCGACCTGACCGCCGGATTCGCCATAGAACGGCGTCTGGTTGAGGACCACGAGGCCGGTCTCGCCGGCCTTGAGTTCGGCGACTTCCTTACCGTCCTTCAGCAGCGCGAGAACAAGGCCCTCGGCTGTCTCCGTATCGTAGCCGAGGAATTCGGTCGCTCCGACGCGCTCCTTGACCCCGAACCAGACGGTCTCCGTTGCCGCCTCGCCCGAGCCGGACCAGGCCGCGCGCGCCTTCTCGCGCTGCTGCTCCATGGCGGCATTGAACGCGCCGGTATCGACGCTGATCCCGCGCGGCTTGAGCGCGTCCTGCGTCAGATCGAGCGGGAAGCCATAGGTGTCGTAGAGCGTGAACGCGGTCTCGCCCGACAGGCTTTCGCCCTTCGTCAGGTTGCGGCTTTCCTCGTCGAGGATCGAGAGGCCGCGCTCCAAAGTCTTGCGGAAGCGGGTCTCCTCGAGCTTCAGCGTCTCGGTGATGAGCGCTTCGGCGCGCACCAGCTCCGGATAGGCCTGCCCCATCTCGCGCACCAGGGTCGGTACGAGGCGATACATGAGCGGATCCCGGGCGCCGAGGAGCTGCGCATGGCGCATCGCGCGACGCATGATTCGGCGGAGCACGTAGCCACGGCCCTCATTGGACGGGAGCACGCCGTCGGCCACCAGGAAGGAGGATGCGCGCAGGTGATCGGCGATGACCCGGTGCGAAGCCTTGTGGCTCCCTTCCGGCGCGACGCCCGTCGCGTGGGCTACCGCATCGATGAGGGCACGGAACAGGTCCGTGTCGTAGTTCGAGTGAACACCCTGGAGAATGGCCGAGATGCGCTCGAGGCCCATGCCCGTGTCGATCGACGGCTTCGGCAGTGCGATGCGGTTGCCGGGCTCGATCTGCTCGTATTGCATGAACACGAGGTTCCAGAACTCCAGGAACCGGTCGCCATCCTCCTCCGGGCTGCCGGGCGGACCGCCCCACAAGGTCTCGCCCTGGTCGATGAAGATTTCCGAGCACGGGCCGCAGGGGCCGGTATCGCCCATCTGCCAGAAATTATCCGAGGTCGGGATGCGGATGATCTTGGAGTCGGAGAAGCCCGCGATCCTCTTCCACAGGTCCGCCGCCTCGTCATCGTCGTGATAGACGGTGACGAGCAGCTTGTCCTTGGGCAGATCGAACTCCTTGGTGATCAGGTTCCAGGCAAGCTCGATCGCCCGCTCCTTGAAGTAATCGCCAAAGGAGAAGTTGCCGAGCATCTCGAAGAAGGTGTGATGGCGGGCCGTATAGCCGACATTATCGAGATCGTTATGCTTGCCGCCCGCTCGCACGCATTTCTGCGCCGAGGCCGCGCGGCTATAGGGACGCTTCTCCGCTCCGGTGAAGACGTTCTTGAACTGCACCATGCCCGCATTGGTGAACATGAGTGTCGGGTCGTTCCGAGGCACGAGCGGGCTCGAAGCTACGGCCTCGTGGCCGTTCTTGGCGAAGTAATCGAGGAAGGTCGACCGGATTTCGTTGACGCCGCTCATGGAATTCAAAGCTCGGTAGGGGCAAGGCCCGAAAACAAATATAGGGTGGCCGGTTTTAGACGCAGGCCGTGGCGCTGTCGAGGCGGGGTTTCGTTGAATCAGAACGACTGCGACCGCCGCCTGCGACGCCGAGGAAACGGCCGACCTGCCCTTCGAGCTGCCTCACAGGCAGTCAGGCCCTCTCCGACACTGGCGCGCAGGTCCTGCCGGTCATAATCACCGCGCCTTCAGAACAGCTATGCTGCAACGGCACCGACCACCGCGGCGAGCCCGTGGGTGAGGAGCAGGACCGTCGTTCCGGCAATCGGCATCCTCTCCTCCATTCCTCGAATCTCATGAGCAAAGGCAGCGCAGCTAACCCAACGAAAAGACCGCCGCGATCTCTCGCGACGGCCTGCCTTTGCCCTTGAAGGAGAGCAAAACTCTTATTCGGTGCCCTCGTCGAGGTCTTCCGCCGTCGGGGTAGCCTGCTCCAGGATGCGGTCGGCGAGCAGGCCTGCATTCTGCCGGATGAGGGCTTCGATCTTGCCGGCGACTTCCGGATTGTCGCGCAGGAACTGCTTCGAATTCTCGCGGCCCTGGCCCAGGCGCTGGCTATCATAGGAGAACCAGGCGCCGGACTTCTCGACGATGCCGGCCTTGACGCCGAGATCGATGAGCTCGCCCACCTTGGATACGCCTTCGCCGAACATGATGTCGAACTCGACCTGCTTGAAGGGCGGCGCGACCTTGTTCTTCACGACCTTCACACGCACCGAGTTGCCGATCGGATCATCCCGGTCCTTGAGGGTCGAGACGCGGCGGATATCGAGGCGCACCGAAGCATAGAACTTGAGCGCGTTACCACCCGTGGTCGTCTCAGGGCTTCCGTACATGACGCCGATCTTCATACGGATCTGGTTGATGAAGATCACCATCGTGTTCGAGCGCGAGATCGAACCGGTGAGCTTGCGCAGGGCCTGGCTCATGAGACGGGCCTGAAGACCTGGCTGGACCTCGCCCATCTCGCCGTCGAGCTCTGCCTTCGGGGTCAGGGCCGCCACCGAGTCGATGACCAGCACGTCGACCGCGCCGGAGCGCACGAGGGTATCGGCAATCTCGAGGGCCTGCTCGCCCGTGTCGGGCTGAGAGATCAGGAGATCGTCCAGGTTGACCCCGAGCTTGCGGGCATAGACCGGGTCGAGGGCGTGCTCCGCGTCCACGAAGGCGCAGACGCCACCCTTCTTCTGGGCTTCCGCGATGGTGTGCAGGGCAAGGGTCGTCTTACCCGACGATTCCGGCCCGTAGATCTCGATGATGCGCCCCCGCGGCAGGCCGCCGACGCCGAGCGCGATGTCCAGACCGAGGGACCCGGTCGAGATCGTCTCGATCTCCACCGGCTGCTGGCCCTTGCCGAGCCGCATGATCGAACCCTTGCCGAAGGCGCGTTCGATCTGAGAGAGCGCCGCGTCGAGAGCTTTCGACTTGTCTTTATCCATTGATGAACTTTCCACCAGTCTCAAAGAAGACTGCGACATGACCAGGCATCCTTATGGCACGGAGGGAGGCTGAATCTCAACGCGGTGTTGAGACTCATGTGTACCCTTTTTGTTCTCGGATGCAAGTTCATTTTTTGTTCTGGTCGAGCTGTAGCGGGACATGAGCTGTTGAAAAGTCCCGAGGGCTTGAAACTGTTACTCCGACTTGTCGATGCGGGCTTTGAGATTCTTCACTACTTCGTCGACGAAAGGATGGATATGCATATAAACCTTGGGTTCTCGCCCGATGATCCCCATAAGGCAGCCGACGAAATAGACCTCCTTATCGCCAAAGCTCCAAATCTGAAGTGAAACAGGATAATTTTCTACGCTGATGTCCGGCAGTGTCCGCTCCAGACGCGGCGTTTTTCCCTTGAAGAAACCTTCGAACGCACCCGCCATCCGAGCCATTCCATCTCGGAGTTTCTCGACATCGGAAGGATTTGGATTGATCGCAGCGATCATCGCGTCCGGATCACCCTTCATCACACCTTCGACGACCCCTCGGCAGGCGTGGCTATCAATGAAAGGTCTCGCGTTGGCAGCTGGGGCGGCTGAACCGATGCCTAAGAGGGCGATCAACGCGAACTGGACTAGAGAGAGCTTCATGACGGGCTGCTCAACATTCGAGATACATGGACAGACGAGCGATCGCTCCCTGGCGCAAGACGCGTAGTCTTCTTCACGGTCTCGATATTGTCCAGCTTCGCGTCCCGATCGTCGGCTTCCACTATCAAGTATTGCCTACCGGGCTGCCAGCTCCATAGGTTGAGGATCTTTCGTTACAGGAGCATCGGCCAAGGCCAATCGTTCCTATTCAGGCACCATCCTGAAATCTGACTTCGGAGCGTCCCTACCGCCCCATCACTTGCTTCACCGTCTCCACGAACTGCCGCAGGCTGAAGGGCTTGGGCAGGAAGTTGAATTCCTCGCCCTCAGGCAGGTTCTTGCGGAAGGCATCCTCGGCGTAGCCTGAGACGAAGATCACCTTGAGGTCGGGGTAGAGCCGGCGCAGCTCGCCGAGCAAGGTCGGCCCGTCCATTTCCGGCATCACCACGTCGGACACCACGAGATCGACAGGCTCGCCCCGCTCCTCCATGACCTGCAACGCCTCGACGCCGGAGGCTGCCTCCAGCACCGTGTAGCCCCGTGCCGAGAGGGCACGAGCGTTGACGGCGCGCACGGGATCCTCGTCTTCGACGAGCAGGATGGTGCCCTGCCCTGTCATGTCGGCCGCCGGCTTCTTTGCCGTGTCCTCCTTGGTGCTCTCCGGCACCTCCTGCACCTCGGGAATATGCCGCGGCAGGTAGATACGAAACACCGTGCCGCCACCGATCTTGGAATCCACGTCGATGAAGCCGTTGGATTGCTTGACGATGCCGAAGACGGTCGACAGGCCGAGACCCGTGCCTTTGCCCACCTCCTTCGTGGTGAAGAACGGCTCGAAGATCTTCTCGAGAATCTCGGACGCCATGCCGGTGCCGGTATCCGTCACCTCCACGAGAACGTATTCGGCCGGCGGCATGCCGCTGACATGGAGGCGCGCCGCTTCCGGTTCCGTGACGTTCGCGGTCCGGATCGAGAGCTTGCCGCCGTCCGGCATGGCATCGCGGGCGTTCACCGCGAGATTCATGACGACCTGCTCGAACTGGTTCAGGTCGGCCTTGACGAACCACAGGTCGCGGCCATGGCTGAGATCGAGCTCCACCCGCTCGCCGAGCAGGCGCTTGAGGAGCATGGAAAGATCATAAAGGCGGTCGTTGAGATTGAGCACTTCGGGCCGCAGAGTCTGCCGGCGCGAGAAGGCAAGCAGCTGCCGCACGAGGCTCGCGGCCCGGTTCGCATTCTGCTTGATCTGCATGATGTCCTGGAACGACGGATCCGTCGGCCGGTGGTTGGCGAGCAAGAGATCGCTGTAGCCGATGATGGCCTGAAGCACGTTGTTGAAGTCGTGCGCCACTCCGCCGGCGAGCTGGCCGACCGCGTTCATCTTTTGCGATTGGGCAAGCTGTTCCTCGACCTTGCGGAAATCCGTCGTGTCGAGGGCGTAGAGAATGGCGCTCTCGCCATCGTTGCCGCTCACGTCGACCGAACTCACCCAGACGCGAACCGAGCTGCCGCTGATCCCGGCGGTATGCAGTTCGAGAGGCGCGATATCGCTCCGGTTCTCTGCCGCGGCCCTCAGAGCCGCCTCGACCTGGACGCCCTCGCCCTCTCGGAAAGCGCCTGCAATGGAGGGTCCATCGCCGCCTGCTTCGCCGGTACGCGGCAGCGTGCCGAACAGTTTCGTGAAAGGCGCGTTGGCCTGCACGATCCGGCCGGCGCGGTTCACCGTCGCGATGGCGATCGGCGTATTGTTGAAGAACCGTGCGAAGCGGACCTCGGCGGCGCGCTGCCCCTCATCCACGTCGAGGCCCGGCGACCGGTTGAGGACGAGGGTGCGCGAGGCTCCCATGCGCCCATTCTGTCCGAACGCGATGCGATGATAAAGCCGCACGGGCAGGAACTGACCGTTACGGCGGCGGAGGTCGAGATCGAACGTTTCCGTGCGCACGCTGCCCGACTCGCCGGAGAACGACGTCATCATCGCCACCACGTTGCGCGGCACGATATCGGCGAGGCTCAGGCCGCCCGAGCCGACCTGAGCCAGATCATAGTCGAGCCAGGATGCGAGGGTGGCATTGAGATAGATGA
This sequence comes from Microvirga puerhi, assembly GCF_020089865.1. Taxonomy (GTDB): domain Bacteria; phylum Pseudomonadota; class Alphaproteobacteria; order Rhizobiales; family Beijerinckiaceae; genus Microvirga; species Microvirga puerhi. The sequence continues at coordinate 319,361 of NZ_JAIRBM010000002.1, read as the reverse complement.
TCTGGCCATCGGGATCGATCGACAGGAAGCCGGCCGGCGCGTGATCGAGATAGTCGATCGCGTGCTGCAGCTCCTGGAAGACGTTTTCCTGACGCTCACGCTCGTGCGTGATATCGGCGATGAGCCAAAGCGCCGCCTGTCTGCCGCTCGGCCTTGGCAGAGCGCGCACACGCACCCGGTACCAGCCAAATTCCTGCGATCCGTCGAGAGACGGTGAAAGGCGGATCTCCTCCGTTCCGGTCCGGTGCTCTCGCGCCGCTTGAGCAAGGCGATAGATCGCTTCGGACACCTCGGGTGCGCCGGTGAAAAGTCGCTCGACCGGCCGCACATCGCCGCCTGCGGAAGATCCGGACAGCGCGAGATACGCCTCATTGGCATAGATGGCACGGCCATCATCCTCGACGACGAGAATGCCATCGAAGGATGTGTCGGACATCGACTTGGTAATGTCATTACGAACCACATGACCGGAAAACCGGATCACGCCGATGGCTGCTGCGAAGAGGAAGAACACGCCGGCCATCGCGAAGAAGGCCAGGAGTCCCAGGATCAGGAGCTGCGACTGACTCGCCTCGAGGAAACGAAGGCCTAGGATAGCCCCAACAAGAATAGCGGCCAAAAGCAGCACCAGCCCGATATGGCCAGGACGCTCGGACCGGTCGATGGTTGCGCTCTTCGGCATTTCGCTCTGCTGAGCCATGGACTTTCGGTATCTCCAAGGAACGGCTGACGACCGCGGCCCATCACGTAATGAGGACAATCGGCCACGCCTTCTTTCGGCCACGGTATCCGGAAATCGTTGACTGACCTCTAAGGTGGCGACCCGAGCGGCAGCAAGGAACGAGCCTGCAATGTGGATGCAGACTTGAGCTTTGCACGCACGGAACCACATCTGCCTTTACAAAGAAGGCCTTGGCAAGAGTTTCTGAGGACGAGGAGCAATTTCACCTCCTATGCCCCACACTTGAGGCTGGCCTTGTTAACCATCTGTTAACCTTGCCGCTCGCTTTGATGCCCGATGTGGTACAAACAGCGTCGAGAACAGGGCCTGACTCTAGGTCTCCACATCGCTTGAGAGTTCATCGTGTCATCTCTTTTAGGTATCGAAGCGTCCCGGGCCGCCCAGTATGTCATCGCATTCGCGATCATTCTCGTGCTGGTGGCGCTCTTCGGACTTGTTCTTCGCAAACTGACGGGCGGACGCCTCATGCTCCCCGGCCATGACCGGGGCCGCAGCCGCCAGCCTCGCCTCGGCGTCGTCGACATCTACGACCTCGATCGGCAGCGACAGCTCGTCCTGCTCCGGCGGGACAATGTGGAACATCTGCTGCTCATCGGCGGCCTCAACGACGTAGTGATCGAAACCAATATCGTGCGCGTCGCCGGCGCCCGGATTCCGGCACCATCCGCCGATACGGGACCCGAGCGTTTCGAGCCGTCGCTCGAACAGCCTTCGCGTCCGCAGGTCGAGGCGGGCCGCCCTACCATCGAGACCCAGCTCGCCGCCCAGCTCGGCGCGTTCATCCGACGCCCATCGGAGGAATCCGATATCGATCAGGAGCTTGCCCCCGTCGCCTCCGTCACTGCGTCAGCTCCTGCGCGGCCCGAGCCCATGCTCAAGCCCGACCATGTGACCGTGACAGCAACTCCGGTCGTAGAGTCCCTCAAGCCTCAAGCACAGCCACTGCAGCCGCAGGGACCGAGCTTCCTCCGGGCTCCGGCGACGCCGCAGCCTCCGGCGCCCACCGTCATCCCGGAACTGCGCCCGGAGCCGCGACCGGCTCCGCCGCCGATGCCGTTCCAGTCTCGTCCGACCCCCACCCCGCCTGCTCCGCCCACGGCAGCGCCGGTCCTTCCTCCCGAGGTTGTTCGGCCGCCTCAGGATGCCGCGACGGACACCAGGACACCCGACGCCGCCATTCTCTCGGATATGGCGAAGCAGCTGGAAGAGGCCTTGAAGCGGCCCGCCCAACCGGTTCCCCCGCCTCAGCCCGTACCAGCGACGCCGCCGGCACCGATCGTCACCGCCGAGGTGGATGAGGAAGAGGAAGCTTCTGAGGCCGATCATCGGCCAGAGGTCGATCTGGACGAGGATGAGCTTCTGGTCCCGACGCCCTCCAACGATCGTGGCGAGCCAACACCGGCATTCGAAAAGCCGCAGCAGCCCCCCGAGCCCGCGCGACCTGCGGCCGCTGCTCCTCAGCCGACCTCGCCGCCCCCTGCACCGGCAGCCGCGGCCCCTGCACCTGCGCAGCCGCAGAAGGCCAGCGATCCCTTCTCCGTCGAAGAGATCGAGGCCGAGTTCGCCCGCCTCTTGGGACGCCCGCGAGACCCTGGCAATAAGGGCTGATGGCGCCGAAAAGCAGCAACACAAACAAGAAGGGCTCCGTCACCGGAGCCCTTTTTCGTGGGATCAATCGTCCCGATAAACCCGCTCGTTGCGCTCGTGGCGCTCCTGCGCCTCCAGCGACAGGGTCGCGATAGGTCGGGCTTCCAGGCGCTTGAGCGAGATCGGATCACCGGTCTCCTCACAAAAGCCGTAGGTCCCGTCGTCGATCCGAGAGAGAGCGGCATCGATCTTGGAAATCAGCTTCCTCTGCCGATCCCGGGCCCGCAGCTCGATGGCCCGGTCCGTCTCGGAGGAGGCACGATCCGCGAGATCCGGGTGGTTCTCGTTTTCACTCTGGAGAGCGGCCAGGGTTTCCTGCGCCTCCTTGAGGATCTCTCCCTTCCACCGAATAAGCTTACGTCTGAAATATTCCCGCTGTCGTTCATTCATAAAGGGCTCGTCCTCAGTCGGACGATAACCCTCATCGATTACGATGTTTGTCATTGTGGGCCTTGTATCCCCGATGAACTGTGGCGCCCCTATATCGTCAAGCGAGGCCCGCGACAACGCGCAAGAACGTCATCGATTTGTCTAAGACGCCGCAGGTGAGGATCGAATACCGAGGCAACGGAAGGGAAAGTGCCGGAAAAGCTTCGTCCGAGCACCCCTTCTGCATCAGCGCATGCCCTGAAGAGCCTTGGCAATATCCGCCTCGACCGCCATGGCGAGGGGCTGCCGGTAATGGCTCAGGTCGAAAAAGTAATCCGGATTGCGGTTTTCAGGCCGGTCGATTCGCCAATCGACCACGGCGCTCCGGGGATGCCCGGCGAGTGCGGCCTTCATGGCCGCCTTGCAGGCTTGGTCCTGATACCCCTCCTCGGTGCCTACAGGCGGAAGGTAATTCTTGTAGCGGGGGGGATGAACGACGACCAGAGCCGTCTCCTGCGGCAGGGAATCCGCAAACTCCTTCAGCTTGCCGGCCACGGGAAACGTGCGCTGATCAGCCTTCGGATCGCTAGGGAAGGTCGGCTCGCTGGCGTAATAGGGTTTCTCGAGCCGCGCACGAACTTCCGGCCGGGTGTCATAGCCGAGGTTGAGATAGTTCGGCTCATAGTCCCAATAGCCGTCCGGTCGGGCGCGCTCCGGCTTCTTGCCGAACACGTAGCCGAGACGACGCGGCATTTCCTCCAGGATGTCGTAGCGCATCAACCCCTTGGCGTATTCCAGGGGATTCGCCGCATAGAGCCAGAACGGGAACGGCCGGAAGTTCGGCATGGCTGGGTCGGAGATGCACCAGGTCTCGTCGGAATCGACCACCAGAGCCTTCACCGGTCCTGCGCGATGCTTCAGGAACCAGTCCATCAGGACGAAGTGTTCTTTCGGGCCGGTGGCCGGAACGGCCAGCTGCAGGAAATTGAACCCGGTCCGCTGATTGAGCCGCTCCGGCGACAGGAGCTGGATCTGGGAATTTCCGAAGATGGCGGCATCGAAAGACGGATCGCGTCCGCGGCTGGCATTCGCGGTGCGCGGCCCCTGAGGCCGCACCCCGTCGCGGGCGAAGAGCCGCGAGCGTCCCGTATCGTACGGATCGATCACATAGGCGGCCGCAATGATCCCGACCACGGTCAGGATCGTCATGGCGACGAGGAAGACCGCAAAGCGCCGCCAGGCTGCTTCGGACGAAGCTTCAGAACTGGAAGTAGATGAATTCATAGTTCACGTCGTCGCCGATCTTGAACAATACGATCACGAAGAGGAGCGCGAAGGCGAGCGCGATCCAGCGCCGGGGCGGCAGCTTGTGGACCAGCGTCCAGGCCGTCGGGCCGATGAAGGCGAAGGCGGCGCCGAACACGATCGCCCGCCATTTCATAGGAGCATCGCCACTCCCAAGGCCGAGCATCGCCTCATAGATCCGCCAGGTCGCTTCGAAGCTCTGCGCCCGGAACACGATGATGCTCAGGACGAAGAAGCTGAACATGAAGAACCAGCCGAGGAGCTTCGGCATGGAATATCCCGCCTTACGCCAGAGCGTGTTGGCTCCGAGGCCCACCCCATGGAGAAGGCCCCAAACGAGATAGGTCCAGCCGGCGCCGTGCCAGAGGCCGCCGAGGGTCATAGTGGCGGTGAGCGCGCCGATCTGCACGGCCAGTCCTTTGCGGCTGCCGCCCATGGCGATGTAGAGATAATCGCGCAGGAAACGCGACAGGGTCATGTGCCAGCGCCGCCAGAAATCCTGCAGCGACACCGCCCGATAGGGCGAATCGAAGTTCTGCGGCAGCACGATGCCGAACAGAAGCGCCAGACCCAGCGCCATGTCGGTATAGCCGGAGAAGTCGAAATAGACCTGGAAGGTGAAGCCGAGCGCCGCCTGCCAGGCCTCGCCCATGCTGATCGCGTGGCCGGCGGTCGCGGCCTGATAAACAGGGTTGGCGTATTCAGCGAGCTGGTCGCCGAAGAAGACTTTCTTGGCGAGGCCGATGACCAGCAGCATCAGGCCGCGGGCAAAGCGCTCCGCTGCATCCGGGCGCGCATAGGGGCGCTCCTCGAACTGGTGCATGATCTCGCTCCACCGCACCAGCGGCCCGGCCAGCACCTGCGGAAAGAACGCGATGTAGAGGCCATAGCGCACCAGATCGAAGCGCGGCGCTTTGCCGGCCTTCAGATCGGTCAGGTACATGATGTGGTGGAAGGTGAAGAACGAGATGCCGAGCGGCAGCGCGATGTCGTAATGCGGCGGCGTCACCCCCGGGATCAGGGCGGCGACATCGGCGAAGAAGTTGAAATACTTGAAGATCGCCAGGACGATCAGGTTGGCGGCGATGGCAAGCGGGATCAGGACGTCGCGGCCGGAGCGGATGAAGGCGCGGGCGATCAGCCAGTTGACCAGGATTGAGCCGATCAGCAGCGGCGCGAAGCGCCAGTCCCAGTAGCCGTAGAAGAACAGCGACAGCAGCAGCAGCGCGGGCAGCCGCCAGTCCGGCCGGAAGCGCTCGACGAGCCAATGCGTCAGCAGCGCGACCGGCAGGAAGGCAAAGAGAAAGACGAACGAATTAAAGAGCATCGCGATATGAATGGGTCAGACGGCGCGCCCCGCTCCTTGTGCGCCAGAAGGCGCGCCCTTGTGCGGGAATGTGCGCCTCACGTCAACTTGCGGAGGGGATGTCGCATCCGCGCACCTCGACGGCCGCAGATCCACTCCCAAAGTATCGGGACGTATTTCCAGACCAATAAAGGCCGAGTGACGCTGATTTGAACTCCGCGCCTGTGTATGGTCACCGCAATTTAAAATACTTACCTTGCGGAAAACAGTCCTTCTCTGCGAAATCCAACCCCACGATTCGAATCTGCAAGTTTCTGAATGATCGGAGGGGCAATGAAACGTTACGTCAGAGCAATGAAGCTTCATGGATACTCGTTGACGTTTCTTGCGCTATCCGGCGCATCTCTTCTTGCGCTGACCGCTCCAAGCCTTGCAGTCAACCTCAACGATCCTGACGCTTCGGCAGCGGGAGGCATTCTCAATTATTGGGATCGCGGGAACACCTTGCCCAATGTCGTTTCCGTCTACAGCCCGACCCTCGGGAACTGGTGTACGGGAACCCTGATCAACAGCCGCACGGTCCTCACGGCCTCACACTGTCTCATCGACGAAGACACGGCGCAGGTCTTCACAACTCCCGCGGTCTCACAATTCCAAGTCCGATTCGGCAGCGACGCCTCTGTCCACACCGGCAACGACAGATTGCTGAGCGGTGTCTACGCGCACCGTGAGTATCCTGCCGATGGTTACGGCAGCAACGACATCGCCCTTCTGTCGCTCAGCGCTCCCGTGACGGGCGTCACGCCTGTCACCCTTATCAAGCCGGGCGACCCACTCCCGGCGATCGGATCGCTTGTCCTCATTTCAGGGTACGGCGCCTCTGGCACCGGTACGGCGCCGGATACCAACGGCGACGGCAAGCGACGCATTGCCTATACGAATATCGGAGGGTACGAGCCCACGGAGCCAGGCAATCCGCGGTCCATTGCTGCGCAATTCAGGATCGCTGCCTCCCCCGATTCTCCCGATCAATTCAATCTGGATGCGCAGGGCGTTCCGGTCCCCGCTCTTCAGGGCCAGCCCGGCCCCGGCGACAGCGGCGGCCCGCTCTTTCTCGTCACCGAGAACGGTCTCGTCCAGATCGGCACCGTCATTGGCGGCGGAAGCGGCTACGGCGCAGTCGACAACTGGACCCCGGTGCAGGATTACTATGCCTGGATCATGCAGAATAATCCGCTCCGGTGGACGGCTGCAAAGGCCGGAACGTTCAACTGGAGCAATCCGAACGCATGGTCGGATACGCTGGGCCGCAGTGAAACCCCGAACAACCAGGACGGCTCCTTTGCCGGATATGGCGAAGTCGGGCGCTACTACGACGTCTCGCTGAGCGCAGCCTCGGCTATCACCGTGGACATGAATCCGACGGTCGACAGCCTGAGCGTCGAGAACGCGAAGGCCAGCCTCAACATCCCGAGCCAGCACGTTCTCACGACGATCCTCGACACGTCGGTCTTCAGCGGCACCTTGCAGGTCGACGGCCGTCTCAATGCGCAAAACGTTTTTGTCCAGGGCGGCGTCCTCGCCGGCTCCGGAACAATCGGAACGGACTGGGTGGTGAACAGCGCCGGCACGGTCGCGCCCGGTCAGACCTCTGGTCTCGGGACCCTGACGATTGCCGGCAATTATCAGCAACTGGCTGGCGGAACGCTTGCGATCCGGGTCTTCGGCAACGCCTCGGACCGCCTCGCTGTCCAGGGAGCGACCTATCTCGACGGAACGCTGGCCCTCAATGGCAGCGCGACCAGCGTGGATCTGACGAGCAGCTACACGGTGCTCACATCCGATTACGGCATCAGCGGGCGCTTTGCGCACGTCACGTCGAACTTCCTGTTCCTCGATCCGAACCTCGCCTATCAGTCGGACCTGATCAACGTCACCTTCGTGCGCAACAACCGTCCCCTCGACGGCGTTGCAGGCGACGCGACGGATGATGCGGTCGCAGATGCCATCGCTGCGCTCGGCCCATCCAATCCGATCTACAAAGCGCTCGTGACCAGCACGAGCGTGCAGGATGCCCGCCAAGCCTTCGATGCCCTCTCCGGTGAAGCCCATGCCTCGGCGGTCACCACCGGCTATGCCCAGGCGCAGCTGATCCAGAATGCTCTGCTCAACCGGCTGCGCCAGCCTCTGCTCGGCGCGTCCCTGCCGCTCTTGGCCCAAGGCGCCTATGCCGCGGCATTTGCCGCCGATCGCCCCGGTCAGGCCGTAGCCCCGGTCGCCGTCGCACCGGTGCCCGTTGCACCGCGCTATGCCTTATGGGGTGAAGGTTTTGGATCGTGGAGCCAGACCCGCACCAACGGCAATGCCGCAGCGCTTGATGCGACCACCGGCGGCTTTGTTCTCGGTGCCGATGCCTTAGTCGCCGATGGTATTCGGCTTGGCCTGGCCGGTGGTTATCTCTCGACCTCCTTCGATGTCGATGCCAGGCTGTCGTCGGGCTCGACGGACAGCATCTTCGGCGCACTCTACGGCTCCGGCCGCTGGGGCGCGCTGACCCTGCGCCTGGGTGCAGTGTATACCCGCCATGACTTTGATGTTAGCCGCACGATCAGCTTCCCGGCTTATGCGGATGCCACCCGCACCTCCTATGACGGCAGCACCCTGCAGGGCTTCGGCGAGGTCGGCTATCGCTTGGGACTGGGCCAGATCGCACTGGAGCCGTTTGCCGGAGCCTCCGTGCTGCGGCTGTCCACCGAGCGGTTCCAGGAACAGGGCGGGGCTGCTGCCCTGACTGGCTATGGCCGCACGTACGATCTCGGCACCACGACACTGGGCCTCAGAGCCGAGGCGCGGCTGTCGGCAGAGGTGCCGCTGATGCTGAAAGGGCTTGTCGGCTGGCGGCATGCCTATGGCGATGTCGAACCGCAAGCGCTGCTGGCGTTTGCCGGCGGGGCGCTGCCGTTTGCGGTCTCCGGGGTACCGGTCGACCGCGATGCGCTCATTGCCGAGGCGGGCTTGGCCTGGCAGGCGTCCGAGGCGATCAGCTTGGGGGTGAACTACGCCGGCCAGATTGGTCAGCGGGCGCAGGAGCACAGCCTCAAAGGCAACTTCACCTGGACATTCGAAACGCGGTGAAGAATCAGCGTCGCCGGCGGTGCTTAGGACGCCGCCGCCTCCGTGCGGCTTACCAGCTCGCCGGCGACGTCACCGATCTTCGGCGCCTCCTCCTTGATGAAGGGCAGCGGGCGGCAGACGGAGAGGGCCGCCAGACCGAAGCGTGCGGTCATAAGGCCGTTCAGCACGCCCTCCCCGAGCTTTGCAGAGATCCGGGCCGCGAGCCCGAGCCCGAGGACCTGCTGCAGGACGCTGTCGCCCACGGCCATACCGCCGGTGACGGCGAGGTGATTGAAGGCCGCCTTAGCGAGTCGCAGAAACCCGAAGAATCCAGGCCGTCCGCCATAGATCCGTGCCAGCGTCCGTAGCAGACGGACCGCCGCGAAGATCACGAAAGCTACGTCAACGATGGCGCGCGGGCTCACCGCCGTCACCAGGGAGACCTGCTTCGCGGCGCCTGCGATGGCACGCTTGGCCTGGGCGTCGAGTGGCGCGAGAAGCTCGCGCTCCGCCATGGCGAGACGGTCGTCGGCATCGATGATCTCTTCCATTGCGTTCATGAGCCGCGCGCTGCCAGGGACGGCGCTCGCCCGGGAGCCGTAGAGGTTGAGAAGTTCCGACACGATGGCCTTGGCGCCCTTGTGGTCCTTCACCGCCAGGGCATCGACGGCAGCCGCACGCAGGCGTTCAATGGCTTGCTCGCGCCAGATCCCCCTCACCTCCCGGCCGATCAGCGCCAGGAAGGCAAGGACCGCCAGGGCGGTCAATGCCAAGGCGACCCAGCCAAGCCAGGGCGCCACGGCATATAGATCGACGATCAGCTTCTCGACAGCGAGGCCGAGGCCGAGCACCAGCAATCCGGACAGGGCCGAGATCAGGACGCCGAGCCACGGGGCGCGCCGCTTCTCGGCCATGGGAACGACAATGGCATCCGCCGCCTCGATGGCATCGAAAGGCTCATCCGTCACCACGACGGAACCGCTGGCCACATTAGGATCGTCGAGACGGAAGGCGCGAGGCTGGCGGCTCATGCGAAGCGGTCTCCCAGCAGGAATTCGAGGGCACGGTCCAGGCGGATGTGAGGCATCTTCCCCATCCGTCCGGCCGCATCGATCGGCACTTTCGGCGGCCGGAATCGGGGAAAGCGCAAGGAACCAGGAGGCACCGCTCCCTGGAAGACGGCTTCAGGCGTCTCCGGCAGTTCTCCCGGGAAAATGGCAGCCTCGGTCTCCCCGTCGAAGATCTCGTTGCCGACCCGCTCGCCCGCTTCCGGTACGCCCGCAACGGCGCGCAGGGTATCACGCCCTTCCCGAACAGTCGTCTCGCGTGTGGCCCTGACCGAGGCCAGAGCGACTGTTCCGACCCGTGCGCCCGCTGCCTCCGTGCGCCGCGCGGCGCGGTTGACGAGAAGGCGCAGGATCGCATCGAGCCTGTCATGGTCCGTATGATGGATATGATCCGCCTTCGTCGCTGCAAAGAGCACCCGGTCGGCCCGCGGTGAGAACAGGCGGGACAGCAGGGTGTTGCGGCCGACCCGAAAGGCCATCAGCACCTGATCGAGAGCGTCCTCGAGTTCCGCCAGCGCCACCGGACCGGCATCGATAGCCGCGAGCACGTCGACGAGGACGATCTGGCGGTCGATGCGCTGGAAATGGTCGCGGAAGAAGGGCTTCACCACATGAGATTTGTAGGCTTCGAAGCGGCGCTCCATCAAAGCCGCGAAGCTTCCCGGTGCGATCACCTGCCCGGGCTTCAGATCGAGAGGCGCGAAGGTCAGCGCGGGCGATCCCGCAAGATCGCCCGGCATCAGGAAGCGGCCCGGTGGCGTCGTGGCGACAGCCTCCTCGCTTGAACGCAGCGCCAGAAGATAAGCCTTGAAGGCGTCGCTGGCCCTGGCAGCCAGCATCTCGTCCGCCTTATCGTCCGGACCGAACTCCGCGAGCGCCGCGTGCCATGGCGCTGCAATGGCGGAACGATCACGGCGGCGGCTCGCCTCCACGGTCTGGCGCGACCATTGTGCATAATCGGCATCGAGAAGCGCGAGGTCGAGCAGCCATTCGCCGGGATAGTCGACGATGTCGAGGGTCAGCGACGCAGGCCCCGAGCGCCAGCCGGACTTGCGTTCGTACTCCACATCGACGCGCAACTCGCTGATACGGTTGGTCGATTGCGGCCAGCGGCGCTCATCAGTCAGCGCCGCCATGTGATCCTCGAAAGGAAAACGTGGAATCGTATCGTCAGGCTGATGGGCCAGATGCGCTCGCCGGATGCGGCCCTCGGCGGAGGCCCTGAAGGCGGGAAGGCTCGTTCCACGGGTGAGATGATGCACCAGCGCGGTGGTGAAGACCGTCTTGCCCGACCGGGCAAGCCCCGTGACGCCGAGGCGCAGGGACGGCTGTACGAGCTGCCCCGAGGCCTCCCAGAGCGACTGCGCCGCGGATCCGGCCCGGGAAGCGATGTTGGTAAGCACTGACACGAGGGTCCCGACCTTTGCTTTGGACCCTCATCACATGGGCCCGCCATACCGGTTTGCAAAGCATCGAGGGATCTTTTCCGGTGCAATCGCGATCACGGAAATGGGTATCCCACCCCGGCCGCGCCCCTACCCGCACCTCCTGTTAGGAGAAATGTGGGCGCGTCCCCCTTCCTCAGATGATGAAGAGGTCGTGATAGGTGAGCTTGAGGTTCTTGCTCAAGGTGGCGATGGCAATCGCCGCCTTCTCCCCCGATCCGTCCGGATCATACGACAGCACCCCGGTCTTCTTGTTGTAGATCAGGTAATCGTTGCTGTCCTTGGCCGCATCCGCCACCTTGAAGAAGGCACTCTTGAGCGCCAAAGGCTTGGCTTCCGTGCCCTTCTTGATCGCCGCATAAAAGCTCTTGTTGGCCTTAAACAGGGCATTGTCGAGCCAGAGCGTATCGTCCTTGACCGAAAAGTCGGCGATCTTGTCGAGGTTGGTCTTCTTGTTGAGGCTTGTGTTGAAGACGAAGGTGTCCTGGCCGGCGCCACCGTAAAGCACATCCTTGCCGGCGCCGCCATAAAGCCGGTCGTTGCCGCCATTGCCGCGCAACACATCGTTCCCGGCAAGGCCGTAGATTTTATCGTCCCCATCGAGACCGCTCAGACGGTCGGCGCGGGACGTGCCGCGGAGGGTCAGCGGCGCGGAAGCATCAACGGACGGAGCAAGCGCGGTCAGATCGACCGTTCCATCGTCGAAACGAGCCACGGCGACGCTCAGCAGCACGTCCGTGCCGTCCGGCCCCGAGACCGTCACGCTGCCATTGGTGTTCTTGACTACCGTATAGGACGCCTTTGACCCGGCGAACATCGCAGTGTCGATGCCTCCGCCGCCGGAGAGGATGTCGTCGCCTGCACCGCCGACCAGGATGTTGTTGTACTGATCTCCTGCCAGCGTATCGGCACCTGACCCGCCGGAGAGAGTGTCCATCAGGGCAGTGTCGCGAGCTGCAGTGCCGGCCGCCATATCCAGCTTGTAGGGCACGGCCCAGACCTGGCTGCCTTCATGAACGCTCACGACCGCAGCCTTCTGGCCTGTCGCGGCGTAGATATGGCGAGCATGGACCTGGCCGTCCCCCGGAATCAGAGTTTCACTCGCACCATCTCCCCAGGCGATGCTGACGGAGGAAGCCGCTCCGACACCGAACCGCAGGTCGGCAAAACGTCCCTCAATCACAGCCTGCCTGTCAGCAATGGCAGAATCCATAAGGAAAATGTCGTACGCACCGTTCGTATCGCCGGTTACGAGATTGTTGGCATTGCTTTCGAAAACCGTAGCGCTTCCGTCGATCGACATCCAGGCATTGCCGCTGGGCCGGTTCCCCTGCTCGTTTCCTTGCGCATTCGTATTGGTCTCGGTCAGGCGCACGAGCTCGCCGGTGACGAGGTCTTTCCGGAAAAGATCGGTCGCGTTGTTCGTGTCGCCGGGCACCAGATTGGTGGCATCGCTTTCGAAGATCACATAGCGGCCGTCGGCGCTGATCTCCACATTCCCGCTAAAGCCATTTGCCTGAGTGCCGTCACTGGCGGTCGAGACTCGAAGCAACTCGCCGGTGGCAAGGTCCTTTCGGAAGATATCCGCGATGCCGTTCGTATCACCTGCCACCAGATTGTTCGCATTGCTCCAAAACACCACATAGCGACCATCGGCGCTGATCTGGCAGCCGCCGCTATTGGCATTCGCCTGTACGCCTGTCGTTGACGTGGAGGCGCGAACGACGGTGCCGTCCGTGAGGTCCTTTACGAAGATGTCGTTTGCACCGTTGGTATCCCCTGACACGTAATTCGTCGCGAAACTCTGAAAGACGAGATGCTTGCCGTCGGCCGCAAGATGAACACCGCTGCTGGATCCATTGGCCTCCAGTCCGCTTCCGGTCATAGAGAGCCGTGTCAACGCTCCGGTCGCCATGTTCTTCGCGAAGATGTCTGTTTGTCCGTTGGTATCGTTCGGCACGAGATTGTTGGCCGAACTCGTAAATATCACAGTCTGCCCATCCTGGCTGATATCCGCCGTCAAGCTTGCGTCATTTCCTTCGACACCGCTGTTCGACACCGAAACGCGTTGGAGCTCCCCGGTCTGCAAGTCCTTCCAGAACACATCCGACTTCTGATTGGTGTCACCGGCGACCAGATTGTTGGCAAGGCTTTGGAAGACCACGTAGCGTCCATCGGCACTCGCATAGGCGGCATCGCTATGGCCGTTGGCCTGGGATCCGTCTGCAGCCTCCGAGACACGGATAATGGCACCTGTCGTGAGATCCTTGCGGAAAATATCGCCTGCATTATTGGTATCGCCAGCCACGAGGTTTTCAGCACCACTCGCGAAGATGGCGAAGTGCCCATCGGTGCTGATGCCGCCCGCTGCAGACGGGAGATTTCCTACCACGCCATTCTCGTCAGACGAAATCTCGACGAAGGCTCCGCTTTCCAGATCTTTCACGAAGACTTGCGTGAATGAGTGGCCATCTCCCGGAACGAGATTGTCCGCCTCGCTCTGAAACATAAGATATCGACCGTCCGCGCTTAAAGCAGGCGATAGGCTGCTCGCATTGGCCTGTTCGTGCCCTTGCGCCGGATGCGCCGTGGTGGAGAGGCGAATGATTTCTCCCGTCACGAGATCCTTGCGGAAGACGTCACCGACCCCATTAGTGTCGCTCGCGACGAGATTATCGGCGTTGCTTGAAAACGTCACATAGCGGCCGTCGGCGCTGATCGACGCGCCATAACTGCTGGCTTTTGCCTGCGCTCCGTCCGCGGCGGTGGAAACGCGGACGATATCGCCCGTCAAGAGGTCCTTGCGGAAGATATCCGTGACGCCGTTCGTATCTCCCGCCACCAGATTGGTAGCGTAGCTTTCGAAGACCACATAGCGACCGTTGGCGCTCAATTGCGCACTGGCGCTCCACTTATCGCCGACTGCACCATCGGATGCGGTCGAGACGGCGGTCAGCGAGCCCGTCGCCATATCCTTCACGTAGACTTGGTAGATCCCGTTCGCCTCCGCGCTTTCGAACAGGATGAATCGACCATCCGCGCTCACCTGGGCAGTGGAGCTGTCACTGTCCAATTGATCTCCGGCGGCCGAAACCGAAACCCGGACGATCTCACCGGTCACGAGGTCGCGACGGAAGATATCCGTCATATTGTTGGTGTCTCCGGCGACCAGGTTCGACGCGTCGCTTTCGAACACCACGAAGCGGCCATCGGCGCTGATCTGTGCGTACCCGCTGCCGCCGTCACCGACGCTGCCCTGAGCGTTGGCGGAGATGCAAACGATCTGCCCCGTAACCAGATCCTTCCGGAAAACATCCGTGCTGTTGTTCGTGTCGTTCGAAGTGAGATTCGTCGCGTCGCTCATGAACACCACATAGCGGCCGTCGGCGCTGATGCGGGCATTGCTGCTGCTATCGTTGGCCTCCTCGCCGTTTGCGGCTGTCGAGACTCGAACGATTGCCCCGGTGAGGAGATCCTTGCGGAAGACATCGTCGATCCCATTGGTGTCACCCGAGACGAGATTCGACGCACTGCTTTGAAACGCTACGTAGCGGCCATCCCGGCTTAAGGAGGGCGCCGCGCTATCACCGTTCCCGGCCGTTCCATCGGCCGCCGTGGATATGCGGGTGATCAGATCCTGCTCCGTCAAGACGCGGAAGGATTGCAGATTGAGGGTCAGGGGCATGGGAGGATCCAATCGGGCCGGATTGCGGAATAGGTTTAGGAAATCAAGTCAATCTATATATTATAAAGTTACTTATTATTTGTAGCTGAAATCCTTCCCTGTCAAGGTTCGGGCACCGTCCGGCGGATACATCTTCTATGGTGCTGTCTTCGGCAGCTCGGCCCTCTTAGCCGCCAGCTGCTCACCCATGCGGCGGACCGCCGTCTCCACCAGATCCGGACTGGCGCGGAGCATGCCAAGCTCTACCGCCGACATGGCCAGCATGACGGGGCTCAGGTTGGGAGCAGGTGACCCGTCGGCCAGGAAGAGCTTGAGATCGTCCGTGGGTCCGAGACCGAGTTCCGCCACCATGCGTGCAGCATAGTTGCGCAGGCGCTGCTCATCCGGGACGCAGGCCGTGGCGGCGGGTTTCTGTGCAGCGGCCTTCGGTGCCGCGGGTTTCGGAGCATTCGAGGCTGTAACCTTAGACGCGGCTTTCGGCTTGGCCGTCGCGACGAGCGGTGCCGTCGACTTTGGGATCGACTTCTCCCCCATCCCGACGGCAATATCCGGCACATGATATTCCGGTACCCGTGACTTCAGCGGGATGACGATCGAGACCCGTCCGGGCTTGCCGCCCTTGCCCTGTGCCGTCAGCTTCACGCTCCGATGCGAAGCGAGCCACTTCGCCCGCACGGTCCCACCGATGCCCCTCACGGCCAGGACCGCGAGATCGCCGATCCCGGTCGCGACGTTGCATTCCGCCGGCGCCCAGCGTCGGACGATGTCGAGAGCGGATTTCCGGTTGAATTCCAGATAGTAGCGTCTCAGAAGCTGTGCCGCCGCGTCGGCCCCCTGCTCTGCGGAGGCGAAGCCCACATGGCCCTCGGTATCCTTGCCGATCTCGCCATCCCAGCGGGCACTCTTGATGCACCAGTAATTGTTGAGCTTGACGCAGCGGGTGATGATCGGCCGGTCGGCCCGGAACAAGGCTGCCAGAACGGCGATGGGCTTCGGCTCCAGATCGCCGACCGTTTCGGTGCGCCAGTTGGTGACCTCGCGCGCCTCCGCGAGATACTGTGCCGCTGCATCCTGACGGCTGCCGGCGAGCCCGGCCAGGATCTCCCTGCCGAGATCCAGCCTATCCGTCGCAAGCGCGCTGCCGGCGAGGTACAGCGCCACGAGAGTGTGAGGCAACATGGTCCGAGCGGGCCTTTTGCGGGCATTGAATCGACTTGAGCATGCCAGGACACAACGGCACGCGCCACCGAAGGTTCACTTGCGATCATGGCCGTTCGAAGGAGGAGAAGCGTCATCCAATGCGCAGGCGGACCACGGAAAGCGCCTCTCTTCCTTCCGATCTCAGTCGTCCTCGGCGGCTCCGAGGACCTTAGGAGTGATGAAACGCTCAAGACAGCCGCCATGCGCCTTGATCTGCTCCCAGCCTTCGCCCTTGAAATCAATGACGGCCAATCCGGCGGTCGGATATTTGCTGGCCAGCCGGTCACAATGCTCCGGCGTGCCGTCGCCGATCAGCATCTTTGCCAGATCTTCAAGTCCCGGATTGTGCCCGATCACGAGAAGGACCCGCTTGTCCGGGATGACCTCTTGCAGGATGTCGAGAAGACGCTTGGCCGGTGCATCGTAGATCCGGGGCTCATATCGGCACTCCGCGACCCCGAGGGCCGGCTGGACCAGATCCCAGGTCTCCTCCGTCCGTCGCGCCGGCGACACCAGCACGAGATCCGGCAGCAGCCTTTCCTCCTTGAGATAGTCGCCCATGAGAACGGCCGCCTTGCGGCCACGGCGGGACAGCGGGCGCTCGATATCGAGAACTCCGGACGGTCGGGACGATTTCGCATGGCGGAGGAGTAGGAGGCGCCGCATGATCGTTCAGCGTCCTTCGCGCCGGGCGATAAAGGCGAGCTTCTCGAAAAGGCTCACATCCTGTTCGTTCTTCAGGAGCGCGCCATGAAGCGGCGGAATGAGCTTGCGGGTATCGCGCTCCCGCAGCTGCTCCGGGCCGATATCCTCCGAGACGAGGAGCTTGAGCCAATCGAGAAGTTCGGAGGTGGACGGCTTCTTGCGCAGGCCCGGCGTCTCGCGCACATCGAAGAAGATCTTTAGCGCTTCCTCGATCAGACGGCGCTTGATGCCGGGATAATGGACCTCGACGATGCGGGCCATGGTCTCTTCGTCCGGGAACCGGATGTAGTGGAAGAAGCAGCGGCGCAGGAAGGCATCCGGCAGCTCCTTCTCGTTGTTCGACGTGATGATGACGATCGGACGTCGCTGAGCGCGGACCGTCTCGCCGGTCTCATAGACATGGAATTCCATGCGATCGAGTTCGAGCAGAAGATCGTTCGGAAACTCGATGTCGGCCTTGTCGATCTCATCGATCAGCAGCACCGGACGCGCCGCCGCAGTGAACGCGTCCCAGAGCTTGCCGCGCTTGATGTAGTGGCGGATGTCCGACACCCGTGGGTCGCCGAGCTGGCTGTCGCGCAGGCGGGAGACGGCATCGTATTCGTAGAGGCCCTGCTGCGCCTTCGTGGTCGACTTGATGTGCCAGGTCAGGAGCGGCGCGCTCAATGCCTTGGCAACCTCCTCCGCCAGAACGGACTTTCCTGTTCCAGGCTCGCCCTTCACCAGTAGAGGCCGCTCGAGCACGATGGCGGCATTCACCGCGACCGTCAGATCCTCCGTCGCCACATAGGTCTCGGTTCCGGCAAAACGCATGGGCACCCTTCCTGTATCGCCAGAGAAGATGCGAAAAGACCGCCGGACAAACAAGGGGTATCGACTGATACTCTATTTCAATTCCGCCGTATCTGAGGGAGTATAGGTCCTAATCAGACCAAACGCGAAGAGGCCCATGTTCGAGGTCCTGCTCTTTCCCCTGATAGCCGTCGCACTGCTCCCGTCTCTTGGCGACGCCCATGCGGCGGAAGTGACGGACAAAAGACGCGGCACCATGACTTTTACCAGTCGCGACGTCTCCGAGATCTGCAAGGATTGCAGCGTCGTGCAGGCATCCGGCACGTTCGGCACCGGCACGATTGCGGCTTATCACGAGTTCGCCCAGCGTAATTTCTTCAAGAAAAACATTTATTTCGTTCTCGATTCTCCCGGAGGCAGCATGAACGCCGCGCTCCACCTCGGAACGATTCTGCGAGAGCTGAACGCCAACACCATTGTCGGGCAGGCCGTCGTCCGCCGGGGAGAGGTTGAGATCGAGCCGGCCCGCTGCACCTCGGCCTGCGTGTTCGCATTTGCCGGCGGCACGACGCGAAGCACGTCCAGCGGCTCCCGGCTCGGCGTCCACAGCTGGATGCCGGCGGATGCGGTCGACACTGAGAGCAGCGAGGGAAAAGTCCACAAGCCTCGGCTCATGGACCAGAAAGCCGTCGGCGAATTGCAGCGTCAAACGGCCGTCTATCTGAAATATCTGCAGGCGATGGGGATCGATCTGCGCATAGCGGTACCAATGCTGCAGACGCCCTATGAGCGCATGGCCTGGCTGAGCCGTCGCGACCAGAGCCTGTGGAGTTTGATCACCGTCGATTCACGGCTCAGCACGCCGGCCGACAGAACATGGCCCATCCTGTTCCTGCCACAGACCGCCTCGGCCAGGAACAAGGCACTCACGAAATCGCCATAGCGGCATCGATGAGAAGGGTATTGCACTCCGACGACGAATGCGTTCGAAGGTAAATCGCCACCAGGAGGTCTTCCATGCCCTATAACCGCTACCACAAGGATCGCATCGGCAACCATAAGCTGAAGCCGGAGACCCTGATGCTGGGTTACGGCTACGATCCGAGCCTGTCCGAGGGCGCCGTCAAGCCGCCGGTCTTCCTGACCTCCACCTTCGTGTTCACCAGCGCGGAGCACGGCAAGGAATTCTTCGACTACGTGGCCGGCCGCCGCGAGCCGCCGAAGGGCGAGACCGCCGGCCTCGTCTATTCGCGGTTCAATCATCCGAACGCTGAGATCGTCGAGGATCGCCTCGCGATCTTCGAGGAGACGGAGGCCGGACTGCTCTTTTCCTCCGGCATGTCGGCGATCTCCACCGCCATACTCGCCTTCGCGCGGCCCGGCGACGTGATTCTCCACTCGCAACCGCTCTATGGCGGCACCGAGACCCTGATCGCCAAAACCCTCGCGAATTTCGGCATCCAATCCACAGGCTTCGGGGATGGGACCGACGAGGCCGGCATTCGGGCCGCGGCCAAGGATGCGCAGGCCAAGGGACGCATTTCGGTCATTCTGATCGAGTCGCCGTCCAATCCTCTCAATACCCTTGTCGATATCGCCCTCATCCGCCGCGTCGCCGACGACATCGCGGCCGCTCAGGACGGCCATCGCCCAGTGATCATGTGCGACAACACCCTCCTCGGCCCGCTCTACCAGAAGCCGATCAAGCACGGTGCGGACATATCCCTCTATTCGCTGACGAAATATGTGGGTGGCCATTCCGACCTGATCGCAGGTGCGGCGCTGGGCTCGAAAGAACTCATGAAACCCGTGCGCCTGTTGCGCTCGGCCATCGGCACGCAGCTCGATCCGCATTCCTGCTGGATGATCGGGCGGTCGCTCGAAACCCTGGCCCTGCGCATGAATGCGGCGAACCGGAACGGCGAGATCGTCGCCAAGTTCCTGAGCGAGCACCCGAAGGTCACGAAGGTCCATCATCTGGCCTATCTTCCGGAAGGCTCGCAGGCGAAGAAAGCCTACGAGGCCCAGTGCACGGCTCCCGGCTCCACATTTTCCTTCGATGTCGTCGGGGGCGAGCCCGAGGCGTTCAAGGTCCTCAACGCCCTCCAGGTCTTCAAGCTGGCGGTGAGCCTCGGCGGCACCGAATCGCTCATCTCGCACCCGGCCTCGACGACCCATTCCGGCGTGCCGAAGGAAACCCGTGATCGCCTGGGCGTGAGCGATGCGACGATCCGCGTCTCGATCGGCATCGAGCATCCGGACGATCTGGTGGCCGATCTCTCACAGGCGCTTGCGACGCTGGGGTAATGCGCCGAGCGCCCCCGTTGTGTGGCACCGCGTGACGGGCCGGGACTTCCTTTGGAGCCCCCTCCCACTGGGTGGAGGGGATCGTCCCGCACCGCAAAACGACCGTGAAAATATTCCGACGCCTGCGGGCCGTTGATCGCGGCACCCTCGGAGCCGACTGCCCGAATTTCGGGCTAAATGCTTCAGGCTGCGCGCATCTTTCCCTTGCGCATCGCCCGCCGTTCCCACCATGATGAGGGGAATCGGACGGAGATAATGGCAGCCGCGATCAACCTGCAATCCTACCAGGAGCCCATTCTTTTTCTCGCAACGGCAGGCATCGTCGTTCCGCTCGTCCACCGGCTGAGGATCAGCCCGGTTCTCGGATACCTGGCGGCTGGCATATTGCTTGGACCGTACGGCGTCGGGCGCCTCGTTCCCAATTATCCGTGGGTCAACTGGATCACCTTCACGAATCCCGAAGGCACGTCGCATATCGCCGAGTTCGGGGTCGTGTTCCTGCTCTTCACCATCGGCATCGAGCTGTCCTGGCAGCGCCTCCGGACTTTGCGACGATTGGTCTTCGGCTTCGGCTCGTTGCAGGTGGCTCTGTGCACGGCGGCGCTTGGCCTGCTCGCTTTTTACCTCGTCGGTTCGATCACCGCCGCGGTCCTCATCGGCCTTGCCTTCGCTCTGTCCTCGACCGCAATCGTCATTCCGGTCATCGCCGAGCAGAAGCGCCTGAACACGCCCGTCGGACGGGCCAGCTTCTCAGCATTGCTGTTTCAGGATCTCGCGGTCGCGCCGATCCTGTTCACCATTGCTGTGCTCGATACCGGTCGGCCTGAGATCACCACGGCATCCTTCGCTTGGGCCTTCCTGCAGACGATCCTGGCGCTTGCGGCCATCATCGGCTTCGGACGCTTGGCACTCCGCCCTCTCTTCCAGCTCGTTTCGGCCACCAAGAGCCCGGAACTTTTCATGGCGGCGAGCCTTCTGGTCGTGCTTGTCACCAGTCTCGTGGCGGCGGCGAGCGGCTTGTCCATGGCCCTTGGCGCCTTTCTGGCCGGCGTCCTTCTCTCCGAGACAGAATACCGTCGCGCCGTCGACGTGACGATTCAGCCTTTCAAGGGATTGCTGCTCGGCGTCTTCTTCGTCTCGGTCGGGATGAGCCTCGATCCGTTGCGTCTCCTCGAAGCCCCTACCCTGATCCTTTTGGCGGCAGGCGGCACCATCGTGGTGAAGAGCCTGATCATCGGCGTATTGGGGCGCCCCTTTGGGCTTAGCGCCTCGGATGCCGCAGAGACGGGCCTCCTGCTCGGGCCTAGCGGCGAATTCGGCCTTGTCATTCTCGGCAGCGCAATGGGAGCGGGCCTGCTTCCGACAGGGATCGGCCAGAATCTGCTCGTAGCGACGACGCTGACCATGGTGGTCATTCCCCTCCTCGCGCGGCTTGGAAGGCGTCTCAGCCGCCAGTTGGAGCGGCACCGCCCGCTGGATCCAGCGACCGCGATCACGCCGCCTCCGGACGAGGTGGCCCGCGTGATCGTGGCCGGCTTCGGTCGTGTCGGACAGCTGGTCGGCGAGATGCTGGAGCGGCACAAGGTGCCCTATCTGGCCATCGACCTGGATCCCGCCCGCGTTGCCGCCCAACGACGGGCCGGCAAGCCGGTCTTTTTCGGTGACGGCTCCTACCCGGAATTCCTCAAGGCCTGCGGCATCGAGCGCGCCCCGGCACTGGTCATCACTCTCGATACGCCGAGCGCCATCGAGGCCGTGGTCACCGCTTCGCGCAAGGAACGGCCCGATATCACCATCGTGTCCCGTGCCCGCGACGCCAAGCATGCGGCGGAACTCTACAAGCGTGGCGTCGACGATGCCGTACCGGAAACGATCGAGGCATCGCTCCAGCTCAGCGAGGCAGTGCTGACCGATATCGGCGTACCCATGGGCCTCGTCATCGCCTCCATCCACGAGCGTCGCGACGAGTTCCGTTCCATTCTGAAGGAAAGCAGCACGCGGCGCGGTCCGGATCGGACTGAATTCCGCGCGAGGCGGACGGTCGGCAAGACGGCGCCGACACCTCCCGCCAGCGAACCTTCACGGCCCGAACCGGTGTCGCAGACCGGATCCTGAGCGCCGATCGGCTCTTGACGTGTGAGGAGCTTGCCGGACACTGGGTTCATGTTCCTCACGTTCTTTACAGAGCTTCGCGCCGCAAAGGTCCCCGTCTCGCTGCGGGAGTATCTTTCGTTACTGGAAGCCCTCGAAGCAGATCTCGCCGACAAGAAGGTCGAGGAATTCTACTATCTGTCCCGGACCTGTCTGGTGAAGGACGAGCGGCATTTCGACCGCTTCGATCAGGTCTTCGGTCAAGTCTTCAAGGGCCTGGAAACCCTGGGCCAAGGGATGGCCGAGGAAGTCGGGATCCCGGAGGAATGGCTGCGCAAGCTCGCGGAGCGCTACCTCTCGGAAGAGGAGAAGCGCCAGATTGAAGCCATGGGCTGGGACAAGCTTTGGGAGACGCTCCAGCAGCGTCTGCGGGAGCAGCAGGAGCGTCACCAGGGCGGCAACAAATGGATCGGCACCGCAGGCACCTCTCCTTTCGGAGCCTATGGCTACAATCCGGAAGGCATCCGCATCGGCCAGAAGGAAAACCGCAGCTTCCGGGCGATGAAGGTGTGGGACAAGCGGGAGTTCAAGGATTTCGACGACAGCATCGAGCTCGGCGTCCGCAACATGCGCTTGGCGCTCCGACGTCTGCGCCGCTTCGCCCGTACAGGAGCGCTAGAGGAGCTCGACCTCGACGAGACCATCCATGAGTCGGCTCACAAAGGATATCTCGACGTGCATCTGCGGCCGGAGCGCCGCAATGCCGTCAAGGTCTTGCTGTTTCTCGACGTCGGCGGATCCATGGACTGGCATGTGGAGAAGGCAGAGGAGCTGTTCTCCGCCGCACGCCTCGAATTCAAGCATTTCGAGCATTTCTACTTCCACAACTGCATCTACGAGAACGTGTGGAAGGAGAACCGTCGACGCTTCGAGGAGAAGATCCCGACCCTCGATATCATCCGGACTTATCCATCCGACTATCGCGTCGTGTTCGTTGGCGACGCCTCCATGAGTCCCTACGAGATCAAGATGGAAGGCGGATCGGTGGAGCACTGGAACGAGGAATCCGGTCAGGTCTGGCTCGGGCGGCTCCTGCACCACTTCTCCCGCGCCATCTGGCTCAACCCCATACGGCGTCAGCAATGGGGCTACACGCAATCGACCGCCCTGATCCGGCAGATCTTTTCCGACCGCATGTATCCTCTGACGATCGAAGGCATCGACCAGGCGATGCGCGAACTGGTACGCTGAACTCATGACCCAGACATACGAGCACTCTCCCCGCCCTGTCGGCGGACCGATCAGCTTCACCCTCAAGGGCAGCCGGCTGGTCGTCGATTCCGGTCGCAAGGTGCGCGAAGTGCAGCTTGGCGCAGTCGAAACCGTGCGAATGACCTATGAACCGGGACGCTTTGCCCAGAAGGTCTACCGCACGCGCATCCGCATGAAGGACGGCAAGACCTTCACGTTCTCGTCGCTGACCTGGCGCAGCCTCGTAGAAGCGAAAGCGCAGCCGGAGGAATATCGCGCCTTCGCACACGCCCTGTTCGCAGCGATCGCGCGCGCCAATCCGAATGCCCGTTTCCTGGCAGGCAAAAGCCAGCTGGTCTGGCTCGCGACGGCAGCCCTCACGGCGATCTCGTTCCTCGCCATGGCCTATCTGATCTGGCGGGCGCTTCAGATGAACGCGACCGGGATCGCGCTTCTGGGCGGGTTGTTCGCCCTCGTGGGGATCTGGCAGATCGAGCCGATGATCCGCCTCAACAGGCCCCGCCCCTTCAATCCTGAAGCGCCGCCGGACGAACTCTTACCAAGAGCGGCGTAGACGCATTAAGCCCTGACCACCAGCACCGAGCACTTGGCGTGACGCACGATGGTGGAGGCATTTGAGCCCAGAAGATAGGTGGCCATGCTCGGCCGATGTGAGCCGATGACGACGAGATCGGCGCCTGTCTTCTCCGCCTCGCTCAGAACCTCGCCGTAAGTCGAGCCAAGACGCACGACAGCCGAGACGCGATCCGACGGCAGCTTGATGGTCGCCGCGATCTTCGCAAGTTTCCGCTCCGCGTCGGTCTGCTGTTCCTCGTCGAAGGTTACCGGCACGAACTCCATGTAGGTGACCGGAACAATGGACCGGACATAGACGAGGCGAACGGTACCGCCTGAAGCGGTCGCCAGCTCAACGGCCTGCGCGATGGCGGGCTTGGCGGCGTCGAGCTCGGCAAGATCGACGGGTACGAGAATTGTCTTGTACATGGATGTCCCCTCTCAAACGCCGGCATGAAGCGGAAATCGCTCCACCTTCATCGCCAAGCGCGACTGTTAGGAATGTTACCGCAGGCCCGCACGGGCCCCAACCGAAACGTGCCAGCGCTCAGCCTTGGCGGATAGGCGTGCGAACCACGAGCCCGTCGAGTTCGGGCGTGACGCGGATCTGGCAGGACAGACGTGAATTCGGACGCACGTCATAGGCGAAGTCGAGCATGTCCTCTTCCATAGGCTGCGGAGAACCGGTGACGGTCTCCCATTCCTCGTCCACATAGACGTGGCAGGTGGCGCAGGAGCAGGCTCCGCCGCACTCCGCCTCGATGCCTGGAATCCCATTTCGGACGGCATTCTCCATCACCGTGGAGCCCTCTTCGGCATCCACTGTGCGGGCTGTGCCTTCCGGATCGACGAACGTGATCTTCACCATTGCAGACCTCTGACTGACGGCGCATACTTAATTCAGCAAGGACGGAAAAACGAGAGACGAGACCGGCCGTCCTGCCGTTTTCTTGCCGCAATTTGCCGGGCACTGCTGGTTACCGAGCCGTTAACGACGTTCGCAAGAGGCGGGGGACATCGGGTTTCCATCCCTTAGTCCGGCAGCTAGACTTACTTGGTAAATGGCAGGTTACCGAACGTAAGACTCAAAAAGAGTTTTACGGCTCGGACGAAGCCCCCGCGTGTGCGTTAACATTGGTGCATTCCGGCGGCTTCAGCGACCATCTGTTGCGTCACGAGGGCGATCATGGCGACCGAAAAGAAGAAGATGAAGGATCCGGCCGAGGCGGCCCTGTCCGCTGTTGAACAGGCATTGAACCTGGACGACGCTCTGTCGACACCATCGTCATCGTCGGGTGCCGTGCGGTTCGAGGACACGGTCGCGCACGAGGAACCTCGCCTCCCGGACATCGACGACCATGATTTCACGAAGGGCCCCTTCGCGAACCTCGACCCCGAGGTGACGACGGATTCTTCTGATACGCGCGATACGCGGTTCGACGAGGCGTCCCGCTCCGGTTTCATCGCCCCCGACCGGAGCGCCGTCGCCAACGACGATCGGCAGAATGTCGGCGTGATGCTCCAGGCGCTCCAGGTTCGCCCCTCGCGCCGGGCCTATGTGGTCGCAACCCTCGCTTCCCTCCTCTGGCTCGGCGGCGCAGGCTTCCTGGTCTACTCTCAGGGGATCACGACGCCGGAGCAGCTCCTCGCCACCTACAGCATGGCGCAGCTGACCGTCGCGGGCATGGTTCTCGCAGCCCCCGTCATTCTCTTCTTCATTGCGGCAATGCTGACCGTCCGCTCCCAGGAGATGAAGCAGGTTGCCCGTGCCGTCGGCGAAGTCGCCGTCCGCTTGGCGCAGCCGGAAAGCTTCTCGACCGATGCCGTTCTGTCGGTATCCCAGGCAGTTCGCCGTGAGGTTGCCGCGGTGGGCGACGGCGTCGAGCGGGCCCTCGCCCGGGCGGGCGAGCTGGAAACACTCGTGCGCAGCGAAATCTCGACCCTCGAGCGCGCCTATTCCGACAATGAGATCCGTATCCGCTCCCTGATCGATGAGCTGGTGACCCAGCGCGAGGCGATCGTCACTAATGCCGAGCGGGTCCGCAGCGCCATCACCGGCTCCCACCAGAACCTGACGCAGGATCTCGACGCCGCCGCCGAGCGCGTCGTCACTTCCGTCAACGGTGCGGGCGAGCGCGTCACGGTCTCCCTCCAGGAGCGGGGCGAGCAGATTACCCAGGCTCTCGGCCGGGCCGGCGAGCGCGTGGTGGACGAAATGGCCACCCGTGGCGTGGAGCTGGTCGAGCGCCTGTCAGGCACCAGCGAGGACATCAAGTCCGGCATTGCCGAAGTCGGCTCTCGCATTACGGGTGCCTTGGAAAATAAGGCACAGGACATTACCGGCGCCTTCGAGCGTACCGGCGACGTGCTGACCCGCCATCTTCAGGACGGCGCCAGTCAGGTCACCCGCACGCTGGCCGAAACCGGTCGCGGTGTGATCGAAGCCCTCGCCCAGCAGGGCAGCGACGTCCGCGAAGCGTTCGAGCAGACCGCTCGCAGCCTTGAGGACAGCTTCGTTCAGCGCGGTTCCGAGATTACAGAAAAGCTTGCCGCCACCGGCGGCGTCATTGCCGACGACATCACGGCTCGCACCGCGGAGATGCGCGACCAGATCGCCTCCGCCGGCACGGCCGTGGGCGAAGAGATCGTCCAGCGCGGCAACAGCGTCCGCGAGGAGCTGTCCTCCACCGGCGCCTCCATCGTCGAGCAGCTGACCAGCAACGGCACCGCTCTGCGGACCGAATTCGCAAGCACGACCTCCGCCTTCCTCGACGACATGGCGGCCCGCGGCAACACGCTGCGCGAGCAGTTGGCCTCCACCGGTACCGAGGTCGTGGATGAGATCGTGGTCCGCGGCAACGAATTCCGCGAGCGACTTGCAACAACGGCCGCCGATGTGACGCGCGAGATTTCGCAGCGTGGCGGCGAGGTCCGCGAGCAACTCGAAACCACCGTGCGCCTCGCCGACGAGACCATCGGCACCCGCGTCGACGATCTGGCGACACGCCTCGAAGCCGCGAGCCAGCGTGTCACCGACACCGTCACCATTCATGGCACGAGCTTGGAGAACACCCTCTCGTCGACCGGTGAGCGCGTCGCAGCGCTCATCGGCGAGCGTGCGGCTTCGTTCCAGTCGGACTTCGAGACCCGCGGCCAGCTCTTCTCCGAAATCATCACGCGCCATGCGGAAGACGCCCAGACGCGCCTCGCCGGCGCTGGCAAGGACATCGTACTCGCGATCGCCACGCAAGGTGCGCGCGTCAACGAAGCACTCAACCGGACGGCGGAGACCCTGTCTCAGACTGTCGATACCCGGAGCCGCGAGATGGAGGAGACCCTGGGCTCCCGTCTCACCGCCTTCGAGGATGTGATGGGCCGCGGCGGCGACGTTGCCGAGCGCATCTCCCGCGACGTGGGCAGCCTGACCGAAACGATCAGCGGCCGCTTCGAAGAGATGGACCGTCTCATCACCGTGCAGGGCCGTACGCTGGCAGAATCCTTCTCGGAGCGCGCCCGCGAAGCGACCGGCGCCATTGAGACCCAGCTCACTGCGCTGGAAGAGCATGCCACGCGCCGCACCTCTGAGATCAGCGCCAATTTCGACACCATCGTCGAGCGCGTCGATCAGGCGCTTAGCTCCCGCTCGTCCGCCCTCAACGAGACGCTCGTGGTCCGCACCGGCGAGATGGCCCGCGTCATGGCCGAGGGTGGCCGCGATGTGGCCAACGCCCTGCAGACGCGCATGGACGAACTCGGCCAGGCGATCGCCGCACGCAGCACCGCCATCGCCGAGACTCTCACCGGCAAGGCCGATCAGATCAACGAGACCCTCGGCACCCGCGCCGCGGAAATCGCCACGACCCTCGACGAGCGCGTCTCCGTGTTCGAAGAGCGGGTCGTCAATCGCCTCTCCGGCGTCGCGGAGGCCATCGAGGACAAGGGCGAGGCCGTTCTCGGCTCGCTTGGAAACCGCATCGGCGAGATCCGCGAGATCTTCGATACGCAGGGCTCATCGCTCGTCGACACCCTTGGCCAGCACGGCAGCACGATCGGAAGCGAAATCGCCGCGATCAGCCAGAGCGCCCTGCGCGATCTGGAAGAGCGCAGCAACGTGGTCATCGACAGCCTGCAGGATCGCAGCTCCTCGATGCTGGCGGCCTTCCAGGAGCGCAGCATGGAGCTGACCTCCTCCTACACGCAATCGACGGAGGCCATGCGCGTCGCCATCGACGAAGGAACCGAGCGCGCCGTCGCGACCCTCGTCGACACCAACGAGCGCCTGCGTGGCGAACTCTCGGAAGTGCTGGGCAAATTGCAGGACACCAACCGCCTGGTCCAACAGGTGGCGGCGAGCGCCAGCGGCAATCTCGGAGCTGTCGAGGACGGACTTTCGGGTCGCGTCCAGCAGATCGAGGGCCTTCTGGCCGAGATCGCGACCCAGACCGGCCGCGCGTCGGCACAGGTGGGCGATCAGGTCGAGGCCCTGCGTTCGGTTTCCTCCGGCGCGATCCAGCAGGCGACGGACCTTGCCCATGCCCTGGAGGAGCGCGGACGCGCTCTCACGGACGGCGTTCGTACGCAGCTTCAAACCGTCCAGGATGCCGCCTCGGCCCTGGAACGTGCGGAGGCGCGGATCAATGCCGCTCTCGCAGGTCGCGAGGACACTCTCAACGACCTGCTCGGGCGCATCAGCGCCCGGTCGGAAGAACTGGAGACGGTCACGCACTCCTTCTCGTCTCTCGTGGAAGGCTCGCTCCAGACCGCGGAGGAGCGTGCGCGTCAGGTCGGCTCGATCCTTGCCGACACGGCCCAGTCGACGACCCGTGTCATCGGCGAGCAGTTCGAGCGCATCCGCTCCTCGTCCGGCGCAGAAGGCGAGCGCACAGCTGCGACCCTGCGCGCAGCCTACGAACAGGCGGCCACTGAGATGGCGGAAGCCCTCAACGCAGCCACCGCGAAGTTCCGCGATACCATGGGCGAACTGCGCGGCATGACCGGTCAGATCCAGCGTGAACTCGAAAACACCCGGGCGGAACTGCGCCGCGGCGTCGTCGAGCTGCCGCAGGAAACGCAGGAGACCACGGCGCAGATGCGCCGCGTCGTCGCCGACCAGATCAAGGCGCTCAACGAGCTCTCCTCCCTGGTCTCGCGCTCCAGCCGGGTCGTCGATGCAGCCCCGGCGGCCCAGCCGCGCCGGGTGAACGAAGCTTCCGTTGCGGCCATGGCGGCAGCAGTCGAGCAGCGTCCGACCCCGGCGCCGGCTCCAACGCCTGCTCCGACAGTGGCTCGACAGGCAGAGCCGAAGCCGGTCCCTGCTGCGCCCCAGACAACGCCCCCGGCCACGCCGGCACCCGCCGCACCTACCCGTCAGGCCACTCCGGCACCGGCTCCCGCCATGCCGCGGGATGCCCTGCGCGAGGCTGGCCGTGGCGGCGGATGGCTCTCGGATCTCCTGAACCGGGCCTCTCGCGACGAGGAAGCCGCGTCCCGCGGTGGTCGTCCCGACCGTTCCCGCGTCAACAGTCTCGAATCCCTCGACTCGATCTCGGTCGATATCGCTCGCATGATCGATCACGAGGCTGCCGTCGAACTCTGGGATCGCTACCGTCGCGGCGAACACAACGTATTCACCCGCAGGCTCTACACGCTCCAGGGCCAGCAGACCTTCGACGAGATCCGTCGCAAGTATCAGCGGGACGCGGAGTTCAAGCAGACGGTCGACCGCTACGTGGAAGAGTTCGAGCGCCTTCTGGCCGAAGTCTCCCGTGATGACCGCGACTCCATGCTGACGAAGACCTATCTCACCTCCGAAACCGGCAAGGTCTACACGATGCTGGCCCATGCCAGCGGCCGGTTCGGTTGATCCGATAGAGTTTCGAGAATTTTCGAGAAACGCGGCCTTCGGGCCGCGTTTTTTATTGGGCGCATGCGATCATCGCTCGTTCCATGACCTCCGAGGTAATCGACCCGGTATCGGCTCTCCCGCATGGTTCCTCTGCCCGATCGATCGGGACCACGAACCAAGGAGACACCTTATGACCAACGCCATCACCATCGCCGACCGCTATATCGCCGTCTGGAACGAAACGGATCAGGACGCGCGCCGTCAGCTTCTGAAGCACGTCTGGACAGAGGACGGCACCTATCGCGACCCTCTCATGGCCGGTCATGGTCACGATCAGATCGATGCTCTGATTTCAGCCGTGCACACGCAGTTTCCGGGCTTCCGGTTCTCTCTTTTGGGTCGCCCGGACGCCTATGGCGACCAGATCCGTTTCTCCTGGGCTCTCGGCCCTGCTGGAACCGACGGGATCGTCAAGGGCACCGATTTCGCAACCCTCGAGGACGGGCGGCTGAAGGCCGTAACCGGCTTCCTCGATCAGGTGCCGGACGCTGCCAGCCTCGGCTGACGATACCATGCTTGTCGGAGCGGCACCCTCGCAGGTGCCCTCCCCGCCCGGCAACTTCCGCACCGGCCATTCCTCAACCATCGGACATAAAGAAGGTTCACCATGACCGCCTATGCCATCGGCCATCTGCACAACGTCACCATGGGGCCAGACATCGTTGCGTATCTCGAGAAGATCGATGCGACGCTGGCTCCGTTCGAAGGCCGCTTCCTCATCCACGGAGGCCGGCCGGAGCGAATCGAAGGGACCTGGACAGGCGATCTCGCCGTGATCGCGTTCCCGGACATGGAACGTGTCCGCGCCTGGTACGCTTCTCCAGCCTATCAGGAGATCCTAAGGCTCCGGACCGACAATTCCGACTCGACCGTCATCTTTCTCGATGGCGCATCCGAGGACCATCGCGCGACCGATGTGCTTGCAGCAGTTGGGGAATAAGCGATCAGGCGGGCGCCCGACCACGATCCGCGCTGGGCTCTTCCCGGCGAGGAAGCGGAGACGCGCTGACCCAGCGCACGATGTCCAGCATCACGGTCGAAAGCGCCTCGTCCAGCGACCGGGCTGCGTTTGCGGCGTCCACGGCAGGCGCTGGGGCATATCCCCGGAAGATGCGACCGTTGACGATGCGACCGTTGGCGTCGTTCACGATCTTGACCGCGATTTCCACGACCGCCTCGTTGTTCGGGGTCGCGATCTCGAAACGCCGGAGCTCGGAAATGAGCTGCACATCGCCGACCGCGCCGCTGCTCGGCCGCGAAACGCCCTTGAGCTGGGAGGCATTCTCGAAAGTATTGATAAGCTTCGTCTGGATCAGCCGCGGCAGGTTGTCGGCCCACTGGCCGCCTCCCAGGAACGTGATCGCGCCGGAGGCATCCTTCACGAGGATCTGCTGCGTCGACAGGGCCTGCAGAGCGGCCGGCTCGTTGACGAGAAGCTGCACGCCTGCGGCTCCGCGGATCCGAGAGGTCGGCGCTGACAGATCATAGGTTGTGGGTGCGGGCCCTGACGAACAGGCGCCGGCCATCATTGCCAGAACCAGCGCCGGCGAAGGGCGCAGGAGGCGTCGGACCCGATCGATGAGAGTGGGGGACACGGAAGACCTACACATACTGGTTCAAAGCTTAGCGCATAACGCGGAAAAGTGGAGCCGGTTTTCCGCGCCGAGCGACGCGCCAACGAACAGGGGAAGCATCGGACAAATCCCAAAAGCGGAGGTCATTTTAGGATCCAATGCTTTAGCGGCGGCCATTGTATTCAGGGAGATTGGGACGGCCACCGAAAATAAACTGCTGTGGATTACGTTCGATGCTGCGGACGGCACGGCTGATGTCATCGAGAGTTTTACGCCCCTCCACCGCCAGCGCCTCGTACTGGCGCAGGCCCGAATCCGTGAAGCGGCCGATTCCCGAGAGAACTCCAGCGGTCCGCTCGTTCAGATTATCCGCGAGAACCCGCACGGAATTGGCGGCCTCCTTGATGGCATCGAACGCGCTCTTACCCTCTTCACCCGAGGCCGAGCCAAGGAACTTCTGAGCCCCCTCGAGAACGGCGTCGATGCGATCGGCCGACTTGTTGAGCTTCTCCGTGATCGAGCGCGCCTCCTGAATAGCCTTGTCGATGTCCGGATTGCGCCGGTTCAGCATCTCCGTGAAGTTCTCGACATTGTCCACGGTCCGACCGACCTTCGCCGGGTCGATGGCCTTCGTGAGCCTGGTGATGTCGTCGAGGGCAGTGTCGACCTTCGGCGCCGAATCGTTGAGGCGCGCCACGAGGCTTGCCGCATCCCGCAGAGCATCGTTGATGTCCTTGCGGCTGTCGCTCAGGCCCTGCGTGAAGTTGTCGACGTTCTCGACGATCCGTGCGACGCGCTGTCGGTCGACGGACTTGACCACCTCATCGAGATTGGTGGCTAATGTTTCCAGCTTCTCGGCCAGTGGTCCGACCTTCTCGGCCGCTTGCCCGACCTGCGCCAGGAAGCGGTCGATCCCGTCCGCGTTCTCACCCAATGCCTGAGAGAACCGCTCGATGTTCTGCACGGTCCGGCTGAGCGGCCCTTCGTTATCGGCGACGACGCGACCGACACGCTCCAGCACATCGTCGGCGCGCCGCGCGATATTGCGGGCGGTCTCGATCAGATCCTGGAAGTCCGACCGGTCAGCGAAAATCGTCGGCAGCGGCTGCCCGGGACCGGCGACAAGCTTCGGAGAATTGGGCTCGCCACCTGACAGGCCGATGTTCGCAACGCCGGTAAGCCCTTGATATTCGAGGCGAGCGCGTGTGTCTGTGCGGATCGGCGTATTGTTGTCGACCTGGGCGATGGCAACGACGCGGCGCGGATCTTCCGGCAGCAGGCTGATATCGGTCACCTCGCCGACCCTGAGACCGTTGAAGGACACGATGGACCCTTTCGACAAGCCCGAGACAGAACCGGAGAACACGATCCGGATGGCCTGGCGCGTCTGCCCACGATCGCCGCCGGAGAACCAGTAGACGAAGCCGAACCCCGCCGCGATCACCGCCAGCGTGAACAACCCGATCAATGCGTAATTCGCGCGCGTTTCCATCACAAACCTTAAGCGTCGCCGGCCATGACCGCGCGAGCCCGTTTCCCGTGAAAATAGGCGCGGAGCCAAGGATGGTCCGATGCAAGCATCGCCTCGATGGGTCCTTCCGCCAGGATCTTGCCATCCCCAAGGGCCGCGATTCGATCGCAGACCGTGTGAAGGCTGTCGAGGTCATGGGTTACCATGAATACGGTGAGCCCCAAAGTCCGCTGTAACGTGGCAATAAGCTCGTCGAACTCCCCGGCCCCGATGGGGTCGAGACCCGAAGTCGGCTCATCGAGGAACACGATGTCGGGATCGAGTGCCAGGGCACGGGCCAGCGCCGCACGTTTGATCATACCGCCCGAGAGCTCGGACGGCAGCTTGTCAGCCGCATCCGGCTTCAAACCCACCATCTCGATCTTGAGCATGGCCAGCTCGTCGAGCAGCCGATCCGACAGGTTCAGGTACTCCCGCATGGGGACCTGGACATTCTGCTTGACCGTCAGGGCCGAGAACAACGCGCCCTGCTGAAAGAGAACGCCCCAGCGCCGCTCCAGGAGCCGCCGCTCGGACGCCGATAATTCGTCGAGATTCTGGCCCAGAACTTCGATAGTGCCGGCGCGCTTCGGGACGAGGCCCAGGATGGTCCGGGTGAGCACCGATTTGCCCTGTCCGGATGCGCCGACGAATCCGAGGATCTCGCCGCGATAGACGTCGAGGTCGAGGCCTTTCAGGATCATCCTCTCACCGAAGCCGACTTCCACGCCTCGGACGCGGATCACGACCTCTCGGTTTTCGGTACTTGGGTGACGGCGTGTATCGGACATGTCAGTACTTGATTGCCGCAAAGAACATGGCGAAGAGGCCGTCGAGCACGATGACCATAAAGATCGCCTTCACCACCGACGATGTCACGTGCCGTCCGAGCGATTCAGCGGATCCTGCGACCGCAACGCCCTCCAGGGTGGCGATGATGCCGATCACCAGCGCCATGAAAGGCGCCTTGATCAGACCGACGAAGAAGGTGTTGAGGGCAAGCGCCGCCTTGAGGCGCGAGAGATAAACGTCCGGGCTGATATCCCCGTAGAGCCAAGCCGTGATTCCGCCGCCCGTGAGGGCGGCAATCGACGAGATGAATGTCAGGAGCGGCAGGCCGATGACCAGCGCCAGGATGCGCGGGACAATCAGAACCTCGATCGGATCGAGGCCCATGACCCGCAGCGCGTCGATTTCCTCGCGCATCTTCATGGAGCCGATTTCCGCCGTGAAGGCCGAGCCGGACCGGCCGGCCACCATGATGGAGGTGAGGAGAACCCCCAACTCGCGCAGGATCAGGATCCCGATCAGGTCCACCACGAAGGGCGTCGCGCCGAAGCGTTGGAGCTGGAAGATGCCCTGCTGCGCGATGATGCAGCCGACCAGAAACGAGATCAGCACGATGATCGGCACGCCGCGATAGGCGATCTGCTCCATCTGGTTGACGACCGCCGTGCCCCGGAAGCGTCGCGGGTTGAGAATGACCCGGATCAGGGCGGAAACCAGCTCGCCCAGGAAGGCGACGCCGTCGAGAAGGTCGCGCCCGGCTCCTTGGACCGTCTTGCCCACATCGACGAGGAAATCGATGATCTTGGAGTGTTTGACGACCTTCTGCTCCTGGAAGCCCCGATAGGCCACCTCGTCGAGAAGAATCTGCTGCTCCGGAGAGGCGTTGGCGAAATCCACCGCCAGGCCCCGTTCGCCCAACTCGTGGCGGGTGCGGTCGAGAACCCATGCTCCCAGGGTGTCGAGGCGCTTTACCCGCGCGAGGTCGATGATCATGCGATGCTGGTTCGCGCCGGCGACGATTTCCGCAGCCAGCGACTCCACCAGTTCGGAGTTCTCGGCGATCCAGTGGCCGGCCAGCTTCGCCGTCACCCTGTCTCCGGCAACCTCGATTTCGACTTGCGGCTCTTGAGCCAAGATGCTCTGCGCCACGATCATCCTTCCGGCATTGATTCCGTTTGGTGATAGCGTGTCGTTAAGGCACAAGTCGAGCCGAAGTTGTTAGAAGAGGCCAGAATGCGTCAGTTGACCGTCACTATCGACAAGTTTCCTATCGCCGGAAAGTTCACGATCGCCCGCGGCTCCCGCACGGAGGCCGTCGTCGTCACTGCGACGATCCGCGAAGACGGGGCAATTGGCCACGGCGAGTGCGTGCCTTACGCCCGATATGGCGAGACCGTCGAAGGCGTGGCAGCGGCCATGGAGGCGATGGGACCTCAGATCGCAGCCGGACTGACCCGCGAGGCACTGCAGGCGGCCATGCCGCCGGGGGCCGCGCGCAACGCTGTCGACTGCGCTCTCTGGGACCTCGACGCCAAGCGCTCGGGCATCCGCGCCCATGTGACGGCGGGGGTGAACCGCTGGCCACCCGCCACGACGGCCTACACGATCAGCCTTGACACTCCTGAGGCCATGGCAGCTGCCACCGCCAAGGCAGCCGATAGGCCTATTCTGAAGGTGAAATTCGGCGCGCCGGGAGGCGATCTTGAGCGCATCGCCGCGGTTCGCAAGGCAGCCCCCGATGCCACGCTGATCGCAGATGCCAACGAAGGCTGGACGGAGGGCAATCTCACCGCCCATTTCGCGGCTTGCGCGGAGGCAGGCTTCGCCCTGGTGGAGCAGCCCCTGCCTGCCAAGAATGACGGCTTTCTCGCCAAGATTGCCCGTCCCGTCGCGATCTGCGCCGACGAGAGCGTCCATGATCGCGCCAGCCTCGACCGGCTCGTCGGCCTCTACGACGCCGTGAACATCAAGCTCGACAAGACCGGCGGCCTCACGGAAGCCCTGGCTCTGGCCGATGCGGCACAGGCGCGGGGCTTCTCCCTCATGATCGGCTGCATGGTCGGCACGTCCCTGGCGATGGCCCCCGCCATGGTGCTGGCGCCCCGCGCGCGCTTCGTCGATCTTGACGGCCCGCTCCTGCTCGCGAAGGACCGCGAGCCGGGTCTCAGGTTCGACGGCAGCATCATCTATCCGCCGGAGCCAGCCCTCTGGGGTTGAGCCTTGAGCATCCGGCGGGCTACCAGGATGAGGATAAAGCCGGCGGCCCCGAGCGGCGCCATGGCGGCGAAGACCGAGGCGCCCGCCTCCTTATAGATGACACCGCTGGCGATCGTCGAAGCGGCGGTGAAGAGGGCGGAGAGCGATCCATAGACGCCTTGGGCACGGCCCCTGGCATGGGCGGGCGCCAGGGCCGTCAAGGCGGCCATGGCACCGATGTGGGACGCGCAGAAGGTCAGGCTGTGCAAGGTCTGGAGCCCGAGCGTCAGCGCCGCGCCCGGATGAAGGGACATCATCGTGAAGCGGAACACGGCGGCGCCCGCCCCCAAAAGGATCAGGCCAAGCCCCGAACCGCGTCCGACAGCATTTCCGAGGATCATGAAGACCGCGATCTCGGCAATCACGCCGGCCGCCCAGAAATAGCCGATCGTCACGTCGGCAAAGCCCTGCGATTGCCAGTAGATGCTGGCAAAGGCGTTGAGCGCGCCATGGGTGCCCTGGGTCATGGCCGCAGCGATGAGGACGATCCAGAGAACCCTCGGCAGTCCCTTATCCTGCCGTCTCGCACCCTCACCCTTCACCGGTAGATCGTCCATGTGCCGCGGGACGGCCATGAGTGTTGCCGAAATCCCGAGCATCGGGATGAGGGTCAGTGCGACGAGCACGACGTTCGCACCGAAGGCGCCGACCAGATAACCGGCGACGATATTGGCGATGAAGAACGAGACCGAGCCCCACCCGCGCATGCGCCCATAATGGAGCCGAGGGTTCCGCTGGACAGCCGCCGTGGTGACGAGATCGTTGCCCGGAATCACGGCCGCCTGAGCAATCGCCACGAGGCCGACCAGCACGACGATCGCGATCTCGTTGGGGGCGAACATGAGCAGCGGAAAGCCGACCATCTGCCCCAAATGGCTCGCCAGTAACAGTCTGCGCGGGCCGAATGACCGGTCGGCAAGGCCGAGCAGAGGAGCGGTCGCCACAATGCGGACGATGATCGGAATGGCGACGATGATGCCGATGATCGTCGGGCTCAGGGCCTTGCTTTGCAGCCAGATCGGAAAGAACGGCAGATAGAAGCCATGACTGAGGAAGCTCGCGGCATGAAGGGCCGAAAGACGGAAGGCATCGCCGGTCGGAAGCGGCGACATCAGCGGCACCCGATGAGGGAGCCCGACTGGGCGATGAAAATCGAGGTCACGGCGCAAGGTCGTTGATAACGTAAGGGAAGGTCTTGAGCTGGCTCAAGCTTTCGAAACACTGGGCCGATCGGGAATCAGGACTCAGGTCGCGATGGCTTCCACCATGCCGGATGACGAGACGCACGTCACGTTCAGTTCTTTGGATTACGATGCCATCGAAGCAGCCGTCCTGGAAACGGCGCGAGGGCGCTGGTTTCTGCGCGAATATGCCGGGCGCAACCGCAATGCCGATACCGAGGCCGTCCTTGCAGCCATTGCCGGCCTTGAGAAGAAAATGGCTGACGACAAGATCGCCCGGACCATGGAGCAGATCCGCTCTAGCCTCCTCGACATGGCTGGCGCCATCGAAGACACCAGGGCGGAGATCGCTCCTCCTGAGGCGGCCAGCGTGACATCCGTCCTTGCCGCGTCAGGCGAAGCCCAGACATCGCAGCGGATTGCCCGGATCCTGGAGACGCTCCGCTTCCTCGAGGGACGGATCCGGACCATGATGGCACTGGTCGAGCCGGAGGGGACCGAGGGCCCCTCACCAGCCCCAGGTGCCGACTTTGCGCGGTCCGACATGCGGCCAAGCCTTTTGAATTAAGAACGCCGTATGCTCGGTCGCGCGACCGGCGCCCTCTCACTTATTTATACATGCCCTCGCGCAGATTGATCCCATATTCGAGGTAGGCCTTGAGTGCGCAAAGCATCTGTGCCCAGCCCTGGCAATTGCCGTAAGATGCCTTGAGTCCGCTTTCCGTCTCCCGCCATCCCTCCTCGGTAATCGAGACCAGGGTACGGCCATTCTCAAGCGGCTCGAACAGCATCGTGACGGTCGTCATACGACTGCCCGGTGCTTCCCCTTCTTCGGGAGGGCCGTCGGCTCCCCAGCGGAGAACGATCTTCCGGTTTTGCTCCACCTCGACGACCTCCACCGGGAAGGCTCCGGGAAAATCGTAGAAATCCCACGTCACCGTCGCTCCAGTCTCGAGGCGACCCTTGGCGCCGCCGGTCGTGAAATAGCGCGACAGCTTAGAGGGGTCGGCAACCGCCTCGAAGACCTCCTCCACCGGCTTGGAAATCCGCGCCGAGACCGTGAACTTCAGCTCCATGATCGTCCTCCTTGTTTTCAACTCCATCATGTTATAAAAACATAACATGTCAATCGATGATGAAAACGGCAAGGTTTTCAAGGCGTTGTCCGCTGCGACCCGGCGCGCCATTCTTGATGCCTTGAAAGATCATCCCCAGACGACGGGCACCCTGTGCGAGCGCTTCAGACCCCTCGACCGCTGTACGGTGATGCAGCACCTGAAAGTTCTGGAAGCCGCCGACCTGATCATCGTCCGCCGCCAGGGCCGGGAGCGCTGGAACCATCTCAACCCGCTCCCCATCAAGCACATCCACGACCGCTGGATCGGCCCTTATGCAGAAAGAGCCATCGAGATGCTCGATCGCCTGAAGACCGATCTCGAAGGGTAAGGAGCGCTCAGGCCGGCGCGGCTATGCGACCGCGATGTCCTCGCAAGCCGCTTCGATATTCGCGAAGAACTGGCGCGCGCTTTCCCGCCACGTAAAGGTCTCGCCATAGGCCCGACAGCGATCACGCGGAATATCCAGGGATGCAAGAGCCGCCTCGCGCAAATCCCAGCTCAAGGCTCCGCACCCGGACGCGCCGACCACATCGCGCGGTCCCGTCACCGGATAGGCCGCGATGGGAAGTCCGGAGGCCAGCGCCTCCAGGAGCACGATCCCGAAGGTATCGGTCAGGCTCGGAAAGACGAAGACGTCGGCCGAGGCATAGACCCGGGCCAGTGCCTTGCCGGTGAGAGAACCGAGAAATCGCGCATCCGGATAGGAGCGCTGGAGCTCGGAACGGGAGGGCCCATCTCCCACGACGACCTTGGTGCCCGGCAGTTCGAGGGACAGGAAAGCGTCAAGATTCTTCTCGACCGCCACCCGCCCGACGAACAGGAAGATCGGCGCCTTGGCATCGAGGATGCGCTCGCTTCGCGGGCGGAAGAGCTGCGTGTCGACGCCGCGCGTCCAGCGGCGGATGTTGCGAAAACCCTGGCCCTGCAGCTCCTCTTCCAAGGATGGAGTGCTGACCATGACGGCGCGGCCGCGATTATGAAACCGGCGCAGCGCCCCGTAGATCAGGGTCTGGGGGACGGGGAACCGCGCCGATACATATTCCGGAAAGCGCGTGTGATAACTCGTCGTGAAAGCCCTTCCCTCGCGCAGGCAGAA
The DNA here is from genome assembly GCF_020089865.1 of Microvirga puerhi. Lineage (GTDB taxonomy): Bacteria > Pseudomonadota > Alphaproteobacteria > Rhizobiales > Beijerinckiaceae > Microvirga > Microvirga puerhi. The sequence goes on along the minus strand of NZ_JAIRBM010000002.1, from coordinate 280,330 downwards.
GCTTCTTACGGCCAGTCCGATCGGCCCCTCGGTGGCGATATGCACATGGCTCGGCTTCGCCTGCTCCACGAAGGCCGCGACCTGGCGTCGCCAGGCAATCGACAGGCGAATCTCCGGATAGGTCGGCATCGGAAAGGAGCGGAAGCGCTCCGGCGTCAGGAACGTGACCTCGACCCCGTAGGCGGGCGCTTCATCCGTCATGTGTTCGAGGGAACGTACAACTCCGTTGATTTGGGGCTTCCAGGCATCGGTCGCGATGAGGAGACGCATCAGGCAGCCTTGATTCTGAGGGATTCCGTCGCCACCGGCAGCTCCAGATCCTGGCGCAGAAGCTCTGCCCAGCGGATCATCTGCAGACTTCCGTCATAATGCTCGACGATCGCGGTGCACGATTCGACCCAATCGCCCGTATTCACATAGCGCACGCCATCGAGATCATGCATCGCGGCGTGGTGGATGTGACCGCAGATGATGCCGTCCGCCTCCTGCCGCTTGGCCTCGGCCGCCAGGAGTTCTTCGAAGCGGCTGATGTAGTTCACCGCATTCTTCACCTTCAGCTTCGCCCAGGAGGAGAGCGACCAGTAGGTCAGGCCGAGCTTCCGCCGCACGACGTTGAGATAGGTGTTGACCATCAGCGCGACCGTGTAAGCGCCGTCGCCGAGAAGAGCGAGCCAGCGGGCGTGGCGCACCACAAGATCGAACTGGTCTCCGTGGATCACGAGATAGCGCTTGCCATTGGCTGTCTCGTGCAGCGCGGAATCCGCGAGTTCGATACCTCCCAGATGGACCCCGAGATAGTCGCGCAGGAACTCATCGTGATTGCCGGGAATGTAGATGAGGCGCGTTCCTTTTCGCACCTTGCGCAGAAGCTTCTGCACCACGTCGTTATGGGCTTGTGGCCAGTACCAGCCCGATTTCAGGCGCCAGCCGTCGACGATATCGCCGACCAGATAGATCGTGTCGGCATCGTACATCTTCAGGAAGCTAAGCAATTGCTCGGCCTGACACCCTTTGGTGCCGAGATGGAGGTCGGACAAGAACAGCGTCCGAACGCGGATGAGACCGAGATCCTGAGCCATACTGCACCCTTTCCTAAGGACGCATTGCAGATGACCGGATTCGCGTCTCACCTCTGTGACGCACAGCTTGCAAAAATGTGACAGACGGCGAGAGAACCATGCGCACGACGCAGGGACTTTCCGCAGAAAAGGGGTTCACGCGACGGTCAGCCCATGGTTGGTTGACACTCTGTCGCAGCGACTCAAACCCGTGAAACGTCTCTTGCCGTGAAACCTCTTCTGGGGATTTCCCTCAAAGTCCTCTCCGCTCTCGTTTTCACCCTCATGTCCGCCGGAGTGAAGACACTTGCAGCCGATTACCCGGTCGGGGAATTGGTCTTCTTCCGCACCTTCTTTGCGCTGATCCCGCTGCTGGTCTGGCTCGCCTGGCAAGGCGACCTCATCAACGCCATCCGGACCGACAACGTCCCCGGGCATTTCCTCCGCGGTCTGATCGGTACGTCGGGCATGTATCTGGGTTTTGCCGCGCTGGCCTATTTGCCCCTGCACGACACGATTGCCATCGGGTATGCCTCGCCGCTCATGGTCGTGATCCTGGCCGCCATCCTACTCAAGGAGAAAGTCCGGGCCTATCGCTGGACAGCCGTCGGAATCGGCTTCATCGGCGTCCTCATCATGCTTTCTCCTTACCTGAAGCTGAGCCCCTTCTCGCGGGAACTGAGCGTGGGAGCGAGCATCGGGGCCTTCTTCTCCCTTCTCGGCGCCTTTTGCTCGGCAGGTGCGACGATCCAGGTCCGTCGCCTGACGCTGACGGAGCGCACCGGAGCGATCGTATTCTATTTCTTCATCCTCGCATCTGGGCTGTCCCTCCTGACGATCCCGTTCGGATGGACGATCCCGTCCCTCTCCGACGTATTGCTCTTCGTCCTGGTCGGTATTCTCGGCGGCATCGGGCAAATCCTCATCACGGAGAGTTACCGCTACGCGGATACGTCGATCCTGGCGCCGTTCGAATACACGACGATGATCTGGGCGCTTCTGCTCGGCTGGTTCCTGTTCGGCGACCTTCCTTCCGCAGCCGTTATGACCGGCGGCGTCATCGTTGCGGGCACCGGGCTTTTCATCATCTGGCGGGAGCGTCAGCTTGGCCTCGAACGGACGAAGGCGCTCGAAACCGCAGCCCAGCGGCCGGGCGGATAGACATTCCGTCCCAACAATACTCGGATCTCGGCGAAAAACAGCCTTCCGCCGCCTCGGTGCTTGACCCATTCGCCGTGGTATCCCACAACCGTTTTGAGGAACGAACGTTCGATCTTTCAGAACTGGAGGCGAGGCAAATGGGCGTGGAAGGCAAGGAGCGTCACCGGGAACTGGAGACCGGCGCGCAGGTCATTTCCGGCCATTTGGGCAAGACGATTCAGCGCCTGCGCAAGGCGTATAATCTGTCCCTGTCCGAGCTCGCCGAGCAATCCGGAGTGGCGAAATCGATCATCAGCCAGATCGAGCGCAATGAGACGAATCCCACCCTGGCAACGATCTGGCGCCTGAGCCAGGCCCTCGACGTATCCATCGAGCGGGTCCTCGCGACCAGCGACGAAGAGCCGTTCATCGAGAAGTCGACCCGAGCCGACACGCCCATTCTCCTGTCCGAAGACGGCAAGGTCCGCCTCGCGATCATCGGCTGGCTCAAGACCATCGAATGGCTGCAGTGGTACGATGTCCAGGCGGAGCCTGGTGGCGTCCTCGACTCGGACGGCCACCAGCGCGGATCCATCGAATGTCTCTCAGTGCTGGATGGGGAATTCGAGGTCGAGGTCGGCGATGTCATCCAGCGCGCCAAGGCCGGCGAAACCCTGCGCTACCGGTGCGACCGTCGTCATACGGTGCGGGCGGTGGGCGACACTCCGGGCCACGCGACCATGGTGTGCATCCTCAAAGCTGCCGTGATGGATTAATCGGGACCGGGCTGGCTCGCTACTGAGGCTTCTTGTAGCCGACCTTCGGCGGCAACGAGAGGATATATTCCGCGATCGCCTTGCGGTCTGCTTCCGGCAGCTGCGCCGTGTTGTGAACGACCAGCGCCATCGGCCCGCTGACCGTATCGAATGTCGGCGTTTCTCCGGTAGTGAGCAACGTCACCACTTCCTCCGGCGACCATCCGCCGATCCCGCTCGGGCTCGGGGTGATATTGGGAACGACGCCCTTTCCTTCGGGATCCGGCCCTCCCGCGAACCGGCGATCGGCCATGATCGCGCCCATGGCATTGCGCTCGCTATGACACTCGGCGCAATGCCCTGGCCCTTCGACTAAATAGGCTCCGCGGTTCCACTCCGAGGAGCGATCCGGATCGGACATGAAGACGTGCCCATCGAGAAAGGCGAGCTTCCACAGACCGACACCACGCCGAATGTTGAATGGAAATGACAAGTCATGGGGCGGCGCCCGTCCTTCGACGGGCGGCAAGGCCTGGAGAAACGCGAAGAGGTCCTTGAGATCGGTGACCGTCATGCGCTGATAGGAGGTGTAGGGAAAGGCCGGATACAGGTGCTCCCCCTCCGGCGAGACACCCTCCCGCATGGCGCGGATGAAATCCGCTTGGCTCCAATTGCCGATCCCGTCCTGCTTATGCGGGGAAAGATTGGGAACGTGGAATGTGCCGAATGGCGACTTGAGGGCGAGGCCGCCCCCCAGCCGCATCTTGTCGTCCTGTCCCGGAGTCGCATGGCATGACGAACACCCTCCGGCCAGGAAGACGATGCGGCCCTTTTCCGGGTCGGGCCGGCGAAGAGCTGCCGCCTCCGAACCGGTGCCCGGCTCGCCATGCGCCACCTCCCAGGCCGTCGGCGACGTGAAGGCCATGAATGCGATGATCCCAAGCACCACAAGCCCGACCAGTACGGCGACAGCTTTGCGCATTCACTCGACCTTCCGAAAGAGCCGGGCGGAGATCGCATCCGCCCGGTCTGATCTGTTGGAATGGAAGGAACGGCCACATCTTCCTGCGCACCGTTCCGACTGCCAATGGCTCGGTGGCCCTAGCCGACCGGCTGACGGAAGGTCTTGTGGCAGGTGCCGCAGTTCTGAAGAACCTTCGGCATCTCGGCCTTGAAGCTGGCACTATCCTTGATCGAGGCGAGAGCGGCCTCCGCGTCCTTGCCGAACTGGGCAAAGTGCGCATCGAAATCGCTCTTCTTCTCCCAAACTGCCGGCTGGGCCTTGGTCTTGCCGTCCTTGGAGTTGGCCGGGAAGAGCTGCGGCATTTCCTTCGCACTGTGGGAGAACGCCTTGAGCGCAGTCTGGACCTGAGCGAGATCGAACGGCGCCTGATCCTTCAACATGGCGCCGATCACGCGCGAATGATCGCCATTGTCCTTCATCAGCTTCTGACGCTGAGCGATGACGTCGGCCTGGGCGATCGCCGCCGTTACCCCAAGCGCCAGGATTCCGGCGACGAAAACACTACGCTTCATATGGATTTCCCCTCTAGAACCCATGGCCGGGTCTTGTGATTCCTTGACCGGCCCTGCGGCATTAGCGCACGTTTCGCGCTGCATCGGCAACCGGCTGTAGCAACACAACTCTGTGAGGGAATGAGAGAAGCGAGAACCGCCTACTCGACCGGTTCCCCGGCCGTGATCCAGTCCTTGAAACCACCCTTGTAGTGCTCCCGAAGATCCCGCCCCGCAGCCTGGGCGAACTCGATTGCCCGCAGGGAACGGACGCCGGCAGCGCAGGAGAAGACGATTCGCTGGTCCGTCGGCAAGGCCTCCGCGTCGAAGGTCGAAAGAGGATGCGACACCGCGCCCGGGATATGGCCGGCGGCGAACTCCTGGGGCTCCCGCACGTCCACGAGCAGGATCGAGCCGTCCTTCAATCCCTTCTTGATGTCTTCCCGGTCGAGATCGACGACGGGTATCGGGCCGTTCATGCAAAGTGCCTCCGTGTTGCTGCCGGATCATATCGGCATCCCGCGGAGGCAGGCAATTGGCGCGATCAGGCAAGATCGGGAATACGCAAAACCCAGCCGGGCTGAATCATGTCGGGGTTTTTCACGGGCGGCGAGTTAGCCTTCACAATCTCGGTGTATTTGGCCCCTTTCCCCTTGCCGTAGTGCTTTTCGGCAATGGCCCAGAGGGTGTCGCCTTTCTGGACCGTGTACATGACCGACGCCTTCGCCGGCTGCTGCACCTGCAGGTCCGAGGTATCGACTTCGGCAACGCCATAGGTGTTGCCGAGCGACAGAATGATCTTCTCCGCCTCCTCCTGGCTGACCGCCTGGCCCGAGACCTTCACCTTGTCTCCCTGGACGTCGATGCCGAGCTTATCGGCATCGAATCCATGCCCTTTCACCTCTTCCTTGAGAGCGTCCGGCGTCGCCGCTTGAGCGCTTCCGCCGAACAACTTGGCACCTGCTTCCTTGATGAACTTGAATAAACCCATGGTGCCCTCTCCTCTTGCACATTCCGGCCCGCGATCCGGCCAAGCTGAGACAAAGACGCACGGGCGGCTCCGGCGGTTCCACTCGACGCGAGAACAGTCGGATTAAAATCATGCCGCTTGGGCTGCCTTACGGCGCCGATCAAAGAGGCCTTAACGAAGAAATTGTATAAGGGCTTCTAGAAAGCCCCGGCCCTTGAGGACCGGGGCTGCTCCCGTCAACCTGCCGTCTTGGTCAACACGTCAAGCTTTCCTCTAATCGTGTCGATCGTGGGCTTGGCGATATCAGCCACTCCCGGGATCGCAAGAACCCTGCCGAAGGTCTCTTCGAGCGGGGGGCGCGCGCTCGTCACGAGCGATGCAAGTGCCGTCTTGCCGCCGGCCGGGAGTTGGCCGACCAGGTTATCGACCTTGTCGAGCTGGGTCGCAGCGTCCGTGAGTTTCGGCAGCGCTGCCTTGGCGGTATCCACATTCGTCACCCCCTGCAGAGTCTGCTGCAGGTTGGTGACCGTGCTCTGAACCGTCGACCCAAGATCGACCGACCCGACAGTGAGATTCTGCGCGGATTGCACAGCACCTGTCGTGAGTTGATCCGGCGCGTTCTTTGCGGTCTGGGTCGTGGTCGTCCCGGCCTGTTGATTCACACTCGGCGGAGTGCGGCCGAAGTACCACCATCCCAATCCGAGCAAGACAATGACAGGAATGGCCCAGGCCCAGGCCCAATTGGGAGAGGAAGATTGCCGGACGACGCGCTCGGCACTAGAAGCCGCCGGCCGGATCGCTTCCCTCGCGGTCTGTGCGGCCCCTGTCGCAGTGGCACCGAGGCCACTGAGAAGTCCCGTGCCACTCAACAGGTCGGAGAAGCCAGGTGGCAACGCCTTCATGATTTCGGACTTTTGAGAGGTGAGCAGTTGAGAAAGGCCGGACGCATCGAGGCCGGACGCCGTGCTTTGTTTGTTCAACGCGGCCATAACGACAGGCGTCAGCAGCCCCAGGAGCGACGAGCCCATTCCGCTGCCCAGGCCCGCGTACTTGGTGACTGCGTTCCCAAGGGCTGAGGTCGAGGAGCCGCCCAACAGCGACGACAATACATTAGTTCCATTGTCGGCAAGGTTCTCCTGCCTTGGCCCTCCGATCATTCCGCCAAGATTATCGAGGATGCCTGGAGATTGCTGAGAGACCGCGTCGAACAGCTTGCGCGAACCCTCCGGCGTCGATGCGGTCCCAGCCAAACTTGCCAGTAGACCTGGTACGGCGGCAGTAACCGCCCTTCCTATCTGCGACCTGTCGGCGCCAAGTGCCGAGGCGATCTTGGCGATAACATCTGGTGTCAGGAATTGAGCGATAAGGGATACAAGGTTGATAGCCATCGAAGCTTCCTCCCATGCGCCTAGCGTTTGCAAATCAAGACTTATGGCTGCGCTCCGAGATCGTGCGGCCGGGCATTCGCATAAGGCGAACCGACCCTGGTTTTCCGCCTCAAAGACGGGCGACGGCCTGACCGATCCTCCTTCTCTGGACACACGTTGCGGTAAACAACCATATCATGGCTGCGTTCCTCGACGGCAGCCTTTATCCTTTGCGAGCACGGCCGTACCGGGCTGTCTGCGATGTCACATTCGGAAAATAAGCTGCGCTTCGCCTGTCCTATCCGCTTCTAGGGCATTCCAAAGAGATCGCATCCGCCAGCGATCCCTACGCCAAGGACGAGAAGACATCCGCCAGGGATGGGAGACGATCCTTGAGCCTTAGAAGCGCGATCTGCTCGATCTCGGCAATCGCCGTATCGAACTCGCGATCCACGTCATGCTCAAGCCGCTCCTCGAAAGCCGCCAGGATCTCCTCTTTGGAGCGGCCTTTCACCGCCATGATGAACGGGAAGCCGAATTTCTGCTTGTACCGGTCGTTGAGGGCCAGAAACTGCTCGCGCTCCTCAGGCGTAAGACTGTCGAGGCCGGCCGATGCCTGCTCATTCTGCGAATCCGAGGTGAGATCGGCAAGCTTGAGGCGGCCTGCGAGATCGGGATGAGCCCGAATGAGGGCGAGCTTTTGATCCCGTCCGGTCTGTGACAGCACATGCACCATGGAGGCATGCAGCCCTTCGGCCGTGTCCTGGGCCGGTGTGAAGCCCTCGTCATAGGCCCGCTCTGCAATCCACGGTGAATGCTCGAAGATGTCTCCGAACAACTCGACGAACACGGCCTTGGTCATGGTGCTGGGTTTGAGCCCGGCCGGGCGGTGATGCCTGATCCAGTGCCGTGCGATGTCGATCCGCCGCGCCACCCAGACATCCTCATGAGACAGCACGTAATCGAGAAAGCGCGCCAGCGCCGCGGCCCGGCCCGGCCTGCCCGCGAGCCGGCAATGGAGACCGACGGACATCATCTTCGGCGCTGTCTCTCCTTCGGCGTAGAGCGTATCGAAGCTGTCCTTCAGATATGCGAAGAACTGGTCGCCGGAATTGAAGCCCTGCGGCGTCGCAAAGCGCATGTCATTGGCGTCGAGCGTATAAGGCACGATCAGCAAGGCGCCCTTCGCACCATGACCATGCTCCCAGTAAGGCAGATCGTCGGCATAGGAATCGGCGCTGTAGAGGAAGCCCCCTTCCTCGGCCACCAGCCGGTTGGTGTGCTCGGACGTCCGGCCCGTATACCAACCGAGCGGCCTCGTACCGGTGACTTCCGTGTGAATGCGGATGGCCTCGCGCATATGGGCGCGCTCCTCGTCCGAGGAAAAATCCTTGTAGTCGATCCATTTCAGGCCATGACTGGCGATTTCCCAATCCGCCTCCTTCATGGCTACAACCGCTTCCGGATTGCGCATCAGCGCATTGGCGACACCATAGACGGTGACCGGCAGGCTGCGCTCCGTGAACAGGCGCCACAGGCGCCAGAATCCTGCGCGGGAGCCGTATTCGTAGATCGACTCCATGCTCATGTGCCGCTGTCCGGGCCACGGAGCGGCGCCGACGATCTCGGATAGAAAGGCTTCAGAGGCCCGGTCGCCATGAAGGATGTTGTTCTCGCCGCCCTCCTCGTAATTGACGACGAACTGAACGGCGATGCGCGCACCGTTCGGCCAGCGCGGATGCGGCGGGTTGCGGCCATAGCCGACAAGATCGCGCGGATAGGTGGTTTCGGCCATAATCAGCTGCCTCGATAGGTGGAGTAGCTCCAGGGCGATACCAGCAGGGGCACATGATAGTGCCCGTCCGGTTCGGCGATGGAGAAACGGATCGGCACTACGTCGAGGAATGGCGGATCCGCGGTCGCGGTCGCCAGAGATCGGAAATAGGCGCCGACATGAAAGACGAGCTCATATGCCCCCGTCCGAAACGTGTCGCCGGAAAGGAGCGGCGCATCCGTGCGACCATCCGCATTGGTCTGCGTCTGCACGACCGCACGACGCTCCCCGCCGTCGACGGCATAGAGTTCGACGGCGATACCGCGCGCTGGCCGGCCATTGGCGGTGTCGAGCACGTGGGTGGACAATCGACCCATGAAGACCTCTTAAGGGACATCCGGTGGGAGACGCCCTGCGGCGTCGGAGCGAGACCGGATTGTCGGGCACCCGGCCTTCGCGTCAAGCGCGTCGCGAGCCTCTCTCTCGCAAGGTGAGGTTTCCAGCTCCCGTTCCTGTTGAAAAAGGCATCGGACGGGCCTTTCGCAAAAGAGTCCGCCGCCCTAGGCTACGCGCCTGTCGCATTCCTAAGGGGCCGCATGATCGACCCGCAGATTTCCGAATGGATCAGCCAGCTCCTGCGCTGGGTCCATGTCATCACGGCCATAGCCTGGATCGGCTCGTCCTTCTACTTCATCCACCTGGATCTCAGTCTGAAGAGGCGGGACGGACTGCCGCCCGGCGTCGGCGGCGAGGCTTGGCAGGTCCATGGCGGCGGCTTCTACAACATGCGCAAATATCTCGTCGCGCCGCCGGAGCTGCCGAAAGAGCTGACCTGGTTCAAGTGGGAAAGCTATTCGACCTGGATTACCGGATTCTTCCTGATCGTCTGGGTCTACTACCTCCACGCCGATCTCTACACGGTCGATCCGGCGGTGCGAGCTCTCGCATCTTGGCAGGTGCCTCTCGTCGGGATCGGCGGCCTCGCGCTGAGCTGGCTGGTCTATGAGGGCTTGTGCCGCTCTCCCCTCGGCCGGAACGATGTGGCCCTGGGATGCGTGCTCTTCGTCTACATCCTCGCAGCGGCCTATGCCTTCACCCACCTGTTCAGCGGCCGGGCAGCCTTTTTGCATACGGGTGCGATGATCGCGACCTGGATGTCGGCCAGCGTCTTCTTCGTCATCATTCCGAACCAGAAGAAGGTTGTGGCGGACCTCCTGGCCGGCCGTTCGCCCGATCCAGCCCTCGGCAAGCAGGCTAAGCAGCGCTCGACCCACAACAATTATCTCACGCTGCCGGTCCTGTTCCTGATGCTGTCGAACCATTACCCGTTGGCGTGGTCTTCGAAATACGCGGTGGGAATCATCGGCTGCGTGCTGGTCGCCGGCGCCATCGTGCGGCATTTCTTCAATTCCCAGCATGCCGGCAGAGGTTCTCCCTGGTGGACCTGGGCCGTCGCTGCCGCGGCGATTGCGCTGGCGATCTGGTTGTCGATCATCGGCAAGCCGGGCAACCAGAATCTCGCGGATGCCCAGGGGGCGGCAACGCCGGCCACCCTTCAGGCCTCTTTCGACGAGGCCGTGCTGGCGATCCAGTCGCGCTGCTCCATGTGCCACGCGGCAGAGCCGGTCTGGGAGGGGATCCCTCTCGCGCCCAAAGGCATCCATCTCGATACTCCGGAGAGCATCGCACGCCATGCGGATCTCATCCGCATCCAGGCCGTGCTGACCCACGCCATGCCGCCGAACAACATTACCGAGATGACAATCGAAGAGCGTAAAGCCGTGGCGACGTGGCTTGCGCAGAAGGATTCCGTCGTTCACTAGGGACGCATCGATGGAACGGCTCCGAAGAGCCTCGTCGAGACGCAACGCTATTCTATAATTTCGCAAGTGGAGGCAATGTGACCGATCTCACCCTCGAAACCGCACAGACCATCGTGTCGGTCGCGCTCAAGACCGCCCGAGCAAAGTCCTTCAAGCCGCTATCTATTGTCGTGTATGATGCCAGAGGCGCTTTGAAGGCTCTGGTCTCGGAAGACGGGACCAGCCTCAAGCGGGCGGAGATCGCCATGGGCAAGGCCTACGGCGCCCTGGCCATGGGCGTCGGGTCGCGGGCCCTGCATAAGATGGCGACCGATCGCCCCTATTTCGTGGCGGCCGCGAGCCACGTGGTCGGCGGACAGCTCGTCCCGGTTCCGGGCGGTGTCCTGATCAAGAACTCTCAGGGGCAAACCCTGGGTGCGGTCGGCGTGTCGGGAGACACGTCCGACAATGACGAAATCGCCGCTGCAGCCGGTATCGAGGCGGCGGGATTGACGTTCGACGCCGGGGCTTAAGGGCAAGCTTTTCCCCTTAAGCTACTGTTCGGATTGGGCAATTTTTGGCCTCTAGACAGAAACCGCTGATTGAACAACAAATGAGTCAAGATCACTGTCCTAAATGACAGTGATCGAAGTCTTCAAAAACCTGGAAACACCAGAAAGGGAACGTATCCATGTCCTGGATTAAACAAGCGGCGCTCGCAGCCGTCGCCACAGCCGCCCTCTTGGGCCCGGCCTCGGCAGAGATCGTCTACAACCGCGCCAATTCCGGTGAGCCGGAAACGCTGGATTCGCACAAGACATCGACGGTCCAGGAAGCCCACATCCTGCGCGATATGCTGGAAGGTCTCGTCACCTACAACGCCAAGGGCGAGGCCGTTCCGGGACAGGCCGTGAAGTGGGAAGTCGCAGACGACGGCAAGACCTATCGCTTCACCCTGCGCGACGGCATCAAGTGGTCGAACGGCGACCCGGTGAAGGCTTCGGACTTCGTATTCTCCTACCGCCGCATCATGGATCCGGCGACGGGCGCGAAATACGCCAACATCCTCTACCCGATCCTGAACGCTGAGAAAGTCAACAAGGGCCAGGCGAAGGTCGAAGAGCTCGGCGTCAAGGCGGTCGACGACAAGACGCTCGAGATCAAGCTTGAGCAGCCGACCCCGTACTTCATCGAGCTTCTGACCCACCAGACCAGCCTTCCGGTTCATCCCGGTTCTGTGGAGAAGTTCGGCAAGGATTTCGTGAAGCCGGGCAACATGGTGACGAACGGCGCCTACAAGCTCGCCGAGTTCGTCCCGAACTCCCACATCAAGCTCGTCAAGAACGAGAACTACTACGACGCCAAGAACGTCAAGATCGACACAGTGATGTACTATCCGACGCCGGATTTCGCGGCGATGGTGCGTCGCTACGAGGCGGGCGAGCTCGACACGACGGACGACGTTCCGGCCGACCAGATGAAGTCGCTCAAGGAGCGGTTCAAGGATCAGGTGAGGCTCGGTCCGTATCTCGGCACCTGGTTCCTGGTGGTGAACTCCTCCAAGGCTCCGTTCAATGACGTGCGCGTGCGTCAGGCACTTTCGATGATGGTCGACCGCGAATTCGTGGCCGAGCAGATCTGGGGCCAGACGATGCAGCCCGGCTATTCGTTCATGCCTCCGGGCGTGGGCAATTACGGCGAGCCGGCCTACATGGACTACAAGGACATGTCGCCGATCGACCGTGAAGAGAAGGCCAAGGCGCTCCTGAAGGACGCCGGCTTCGGTCCCGGCAAGCCGCTGAAGGTCGAGATCCGCTACAACACCACGGACAACAACCGCAACACGGTCGTGGCGATCGCCGAGCAGTTCAAACCGGCAGGCATCGAGACCTCGTTCATCAACACGGACGGCAAGACCCACTTTGCCCATCTGCGTGATGGCGGCGACTTCGATCTCGCCCGTTATGGCTGGATCGCCGACTACTCGGATCCGAACAACTTCCTGTTCCTGCTCAAGAGCGACAACAAGGGCTTCAACTACGGCAAGTACAACAATCCGGAGTTCGACAAGCTCCTGGATCAGGCCGCCGCAGAGCTTGACCTCAAGAAGCGCGCCGAGATCTTCAAGAAGGCCGAGGGCATCCTCATGAAGGACATGCCCTGGATCCCGATCATGTACTACGGCAAGAGCAACCTGATTTCGCCGAAGATCCACGGGTTCGTACAGAATACGCGCGGCGTCTATCCGTCGCGTTTCCTGTCCAAGGATCAATAATTAAGGCGAAGGGGCGGTCCTGAGGGCCGCCCCTTTTCTATTTACAGGTTCCTCAGCAGGAGAAAGCATCTTGCTCTCCTTTATCATGCGCCGTTTTCTCACGGCCATTCCGACCTTATTGGTCATTGTGACGATTTCGTTCTTCCTGATCCGGCTCGCGCCCGGTGGCCCGTTCGACCTCGAACGCCCGCTCGAAGCCAAGGTGATGGAGAACCTCAACCGGATCTATCAGCTCGATAAGCCGCTGATCCAGCAATACTGGCTCTATCTCTCCGCCGTCATGCACGGCGATTTCGGCCCGTCCTTCATCCTGCGCGACTTCACGGTCGGCGAACTCTTCGCCCGTGGTCTGCCGATCTCCATGACCTTGGGCGCGCTTGCGATCAGCCTCGCGATCCTCGTCGGCGGCACGCTTGGAACCATCGCCGCCCTGCGTCAGAACAGCTTGGCCGACTATATCGTGACGGGCCTCGGGGCGATGGGTCTCACCATTCCCAACTTCGTCGTGGCCCCCGTTCTGCAGATCGTGTTCGGCCTGGCTCTTGCCTGGCTTCCTGTTGCCGGCTGGGCCAACGGCACGCCGCGCAATCTCATCATGCCGGTGATCGTGCTCGCCCTGCCTCAGATCGCAGTGGTGGCCCGCATGACCCGCGCGGCGATGATCGAGAACCTGCGCTCCAACCATATCCGCACCCTGCGCTCGCTGGGCCTGCCCTGGCATGTGATCGTCCGGCACGCTCTGCGCGGGGCTTCGCTTCCCGTGATCTCCTATCTCGGCCCGGCAGCCGCTGCCCTTCTCACCGGCTCCGTGGTCGTCGAGACGATCTTCGGCCTGCCCGGCATCGGTCGCTACTTCGTCGAAGGCGCACTGAACCGCGACTACACCCTCGTCATGGGCACGGTCGTGGTCGTGGCCGTCTTCGTTCTCCTGTTCAACCTCGTGGTCGACATCCTCTATGCCGTCGTCGATCCGCGAATCCGCTTTGATTGAGGGCTGTCATGGCTGAAGGCGCCGCACTTCCCATCGAAACCCTTGCCGATCCTGTTACCGGCCGCTCCCTCTGGGTCGAGGCCCGGGGACGGCTGCTCAACAACAAGGCCGCTGTCTGCAGCATCGTCCTGCTGGCTTTCATTGCTGTGGCCTGCATTTTTGGGCCGTTTTTCACCGGGCACCCCTTCGATCAGGTCTATCCCGACTACGTAAAGGTACCGGCAAGCCTTGAGGCCTATCCCAAGGCCGATCAGATCGCACCGCAGATCGAGCGCATCGGCGCCCGTGTCCGCGGCAAGCCGGAGGCCATCGACGTCAAGGGCGACAGCGTCACCGTGACCCTGGTGGGTCAGCGTCCCATCGACGAACGGCTCCTCGCCTATTTCGACCGCTCCGACATGTTCGGCGTCGCGAAGGTCGTCGAGAAGACGGACGAGGGCAAACGTCTGGTGGTCGATGTGCCCCTGAAGAAGAAATACTTTTTCTTCGGGACGGATACGAACGGCCGCGACCTGCTCACCCGCACCATGAAGGCCGGGCAGATCTCGCTCGCCATCGGGCTTCTCGCGACCCTCGTGGCCATTCTGATCGGCGTCGCCTACGGCGCGACCTCCGGCTATCTCGGCGGACGCGCGGACCTCATCATGATGCGCGTCGTGGACGTGATCTACTCGCTCCCGTTCATCTTCTTCGTGATCATGCTGGTTGTGTTCTTCGGCCGCAACTTCATCTTGATGTTCATCGCGGTCGGTGCCGTGGAATGGCTCGACATGGCACGCATCGTGCGTGGCCAGACCCTCTCCATCAAACGTCAGGAATACGTCCAGGCCGCGGAAGCGCTCGGTGTCGAGACGAAGGGCATCATCCGCCGCCACGTGATCCCGAACACGCTCGGGCCGGTGGTGGTCTACATGACCCTGCTCGTGCCGAAGGTGATCCTGCTGGAGAGTTTCCTCTCGTTCCTGGGTCTCGGCGTCCAGGAGCCCAATACCAGCCTCGGCGTCCTCATCTCGGAAGGTGCCAAGAACATCCAGGGTGCCACCTGGATGCTGCTTTATCCCTCGCTCACCCTGATCGCGATCCTTTTCTGCCTTAACTTCATCGGTGACGGCTTGCGCGACGCCCTCGACCCGAAGGACCGCTGACATGGCTGATCCCGTACTCACAGTCCGAAACCTGAATGTCCGTTTCCGCACCGGAGATGGCATTCTCCACGCGGTCAAGGGCATCGATCTCGATGTGAATGCCGGTGAGACCGTCGCCATCGTGGGAGAATCCGGCTCCGGCAAGAGCCAGACCATGATGTCCGTCATGGGCCTTCTCGCCTCCAACGGCTGGGCGGAAGGCTCGGTGAAGTATCGCGGCGAGGAACTCGTTGGCCTCTCACCTGAGAAGCTCAACCGCTATCGCGGCTCGAAGCTCACCATGATCTTCCAAGAGCCGATGACCTCGCTCGATCCGCTTTACCGGATCGGCGAGCAGCTCGCCCTGCCGCTGACCACCCACGGCGGCTTGAGCAAGGTGGAGGCGCGTCGCCGCGCCATCGAGCTCCTGGAACTGGTGCGGATCCCAGACCCCCAGCGACGCATCGATTCCTACCCGCATGAAATGTCCGGCGGACAACGCCAGCGCGTCATGATCGCCATGGCCCTCGCCAACAATCCGGACGTGCTCATCGCCGACGAGCCGACCACCGCGCTCGACGTGACGGTCCAGGCCCGCATCCTCGAGCTTCTGGCGGACCTTCAGAAGCGACTCGGCATGTCCATCGTCTTCATCACGCACGATCTCGGCATCGTGCGACGCTTCGCCGACCGGACCTATGTCATGAAGCGCGGCGAGGTGGTGGAGAGCGGGACGACAGAGGACATCTTTGCGGCGCCCAAACATCCCTATACGCGGATGCTGATCGATGCCGAGCCGACCGGTCACAAGGAGCCCGCTCCAACCAACGCACCTCTCGTACTCGATGCGCGGGACGTCAAAGTTTCCTTCGTCCTGAAATCGAACCTCTTCGGCAAGCCGATCCACGTTCTCAACGCTGTCGATGGCGTCAGCCTTTCAGTGCGCGGCGGGGAGACCGTGGGTGTCGTGGGCGAGTCGGGTTCGGGCAAGTCGACCCTCGGGCGGGCCGTACTGCGGTTGCAGCCTGCAAGCGGCATGGTTCGGTTTGAGGACCGCAACCTTATGCCTCTCGACCGGGCCGGCATGCGTCCCCTTCGGCGCCATCTGCAACTCGTCTTCCAGGATCCGTTCGGCTCCCTGTCGCCGCGCATGACCGCGGGCGAGATCGTGACCGAGGGCCTTCTCGTGCACGAGCCGCGCATTTCACGAAAAGACCGTGACCGGCGCGCCGCCCAAGCCTTCGAAGAGGTCCGCCTGGAGCCCGCCTGGCGCAACAGGTTCCCGCACGAGTTCTCAGGCGGCCAGCGTCAGCGCATTGCCATCGCGCGCGCCATGATCCTGCACCCCAAGCTCGTGGTGCTCGACGAGCCAACCTCCGCTCTCGACCGTTCCGTACAAAAGGAGATCGTCGACCTCCTGCGCGACCTTCAGAAGGCCCATGGCCTCGCCTACGTCTTCATCAGCCACGATCTTGCGGTGGTTCGCGCCCTTTCGGACGAGATCATGGTCATGAAGAGCGGCAAGGTCGTGGAGCGCGGCCCGGCCGAAGCGATCTTCGAGAGGCCCCAGGAGGATTATACCCGCGACTTGATCGCCGCGGCCTTCCTCAAGGAGCGGGAGGCGCAGACGGCGCTGCCTGCGGCGTCGCTCGCCTCATAAGTCAGGAACCGAACGTCATGGCGTGAATTGAATCCACGCCATGGCAAAGCTCGCGACCTATCGCGCCAAGCGCGACTTCACGAAGACTTCGGAGCCGAAGGGACGAACCGGCCGTCAGAAGGGTTCGGCGTTCGTGATCCAGAAGCACGATGCGTCCCGGCTCCATTACGATTTTCGCCTGGAAATGGATGGCGTGCTGAAGAGCTGGGCCGTCACCAAGGGGCCGAGCCTGGTTCCTGAGGAGAAGCGTCTGGCGGTGGAAGTGGAAGATCATCCCCTCGCCTATGGTGATTTCGAAGGCACGATTCCCAAAGGTCAATACGGCGGTGGGACCGTTCTCCTCTGGGATCGCGGCATCTGGGAACCGGAGGGAGACCCGCACGAAGGCTACGCCAAGGGACGCCTCAGCTTCCGCCTCGACGGCGAGAAGCTTCACGGCATCTGGCATCTCGTGCGCATGGCCAAACGTGCGCGGGAAAAGCAGCCTTCCTGGCTCCTGATCAAGGGTGACGATTCATTCGCGCGTGATTCCGGGGATCCCGATATTCTTGAAGAAGCTCCCTCCTCCGTAAAAACCGGCCGTTCCCTCGAGGAGATCGCTGGGCCAGTGGCGAAGGCGCCGAAAGCCAAGACAGGGGCGACCAAAGCCTCGGCCGCAAGCCGCCCCTCTGCAAAGCGCAAAGCCGAAGCTGCCGAGGGAGCCGAGGTCGCTGGCGTTCCCCTCACACATCCCGACCGTGTGCTTTGGGAGGAGCAAGGACTGACGAAACGGCAGCTCGCGGAGTTCTATGTCGACATTGCAGATTGGCTTCTGCCACATCTCGTCGACCGCCCCTTGACCCTGATCCGCTGCCCATCCGGCGTCGGCAAAAGTTGCTTCGTTCAACGTCATTCCTGGGCTGGCCTCTCGGACTTCATCCACCGCAAATCCGTCCGCGATGACGGCGGCAAGATGGAAGTCTTGAGCGTCCAGGATATCCAGGGCGTCGTTGCGCTCGTCCAAGCTGGTGTCCTCGAAATGCATGTCTGGGGCGCGACATTGGCCGACCTGGAGCGGCCCGACCGTATCATTTTCGACCTCGATCCTGGCGAGGGCGTCGAGTGGTCGTCCGTGATCGAAGGCGCCCGTCGTATCCGGGAACGCCTGAAGGCTGTCGGCCTCGAGAGCTTCGTCAAGACGACCGGCGGCAAAGGACTTCATGTGGTAGCGCCACTGAAGCCGAAGGCATCCTGGAAGGATGTGCTAGCATTCACGCGCGGCATGGCGGAGGCCATGGCCGCGGACGAGCCTGAGCGCTATACGACGACGTCCGTGAAGCAGGAGCGCGAGGGACGGATTTTCATCGACTATCTGCGCAACAACAGGGAAGCCACGGCCGTCGCGCCGTATTCCACGCGAGCGAGATCAGGGGCTCCCATCTCGACTCCCATCGCATGGGGCGAGCTTTCGGCTCGGATCAAGCCCAACGGCTTTACGGTCCTGAATCTTCGCAAACGCCTTGGCGCCCTGCGGGGCGATCCCTGGGCTGGCATCGACGCCGTCGACCAGATCCTCCCGCAGCGCCCTCGGACCAGACGACAGCGCAAAACTTAGGGCATCTGCCGCTCAGGATCGGCAGAGGTTTGCCTTCATGCCTTCGATGCACCGGCCGCGCGGAAGCCACCAGCCATATTCCCGGCTCGGGTAAAGGCTTCCTTCATCTCGGCACTTGTCATGGCGACGGTGGTCTTCATATCCGTGACCCCGCCGCTGGCGGCGGCGACGATGAGCGCTGATGCCGCTCCATCCATAGGCCCCTCGGTAATGACGAGAAAATCGTATTCGCCGAAGGTGAAGAAATAGTCCCGAAGCTTACCGCCTGCCTTCTCGAAAAGCTTGCTGACCATTTCGGTACGGTCTTCCGGGCTGGCCAGCATCCCCTTCATGGCATTGTGGGTGTAGCGTCCCTGCGTGATGAAAAGTGGCATGATCTGCTCCTTCCCTCTCACCGCAACCATTGTCTCACAGGAAAAGACCAGTTCAATGGCTCTTCGTCAGTAGGACACCGACCAATCCTCCCATTGGCTGCGGCTAGATGAAGGGTGCCTTGATGCCCTCGATCTCGAACGTCTTCTGCACGGCAGGGCGCGCGAGGACCCGCTCGGCGAGCGCGTGAAGATTGGGAATAGTGCCTGGCGGGCGTGGCATGCCCCGCCCCCAGCGGATCAACATCGTCAGGAACAGGTCGGCGGCCGAGAACTGCTCGCCCAGCAGCCACGTCTTGTCGCCGAGCTGCTCGGAGATCACGTCGAACATATGGTTGAGACGCCGCTCGGCTGCCCGCTTGACGCTCGGAACCGCCGCCTCGTCATCCGCATGCTCGTAAGGGTAGAACCAAGCCCGGTATTCCGCCTGAGGCGTATTCGTGAGGTGCACCATCCACTTGTAGAACTGCGCCCGCTCCTTCGTTCCCACCGCTGGAGCAAGCCCGGCCTCCGGAAACTTGTCCACAAGATGAAGGCCGATCGCGGCCGTCTCGAAAAGCACGAGGTCGTCATCGACCAGAACCGGGATCCGGCCGTTCGGATTGAGTTTGAGATATTCGGGACTTTTCTGGACGTTCTGATCCCGGTCGACGAGACGTAGCTCGAATGCGGCACCGATCTCCCGAAGCATCATGTGCGGAAAGAGGCTGGCATTACCGGGGAAATAATAGAGCGCGAGCATTCTGTGGTGCCTTCCGGACTTCAAGCTTGGCCGCTACCTGCTTAGGATCACGCCGGCACGGAGTAAAGAAGCAACCTTTCCATCCCCATCCCGCGCTCTATCGTTGTGCTCTGCCGTCGTCTCGGCCCAAGGAGATATCGCCGCAATGTCGGATCACGCTCGCGCTTTTGCCGAAAAGTTCCTGATCAAGCCCGGCAGGACTTTTAAATTGAAGGATGTCGACCCTCGGGACAATTCGATTTTCCAGAATGAAGGTGCGACGAAGGCCGAGACGGAGCAGCTTGCGCGCGACATCGACGCACTTCAGGACCGCCTCTATGCGGAGGGGCAGCGGGCGCTTCTTGTCATCCTTCAAGGCACGGACACGGCAGGCAAGGATGGCACCATCCGCGGCGTCTTCAATTCCACCGGACCCATTGGTGTTTCCGTAACGGCTTTCCGTCGTCCCTCGGAGAATGAGCTCGCGCATGACTATCTCTGGCGTGCCCACCTCGCCTGCCCCAAGCGCGGAATGATCGGAATCTTCAACCGGTCCCATTACGAGGACGTCCTCGTTGCCAAGGTGCGGGCGCTCGCCCCTAAAAAGGCCATTGAGCAACGCTATGCAGAGATCAACGCATTTGAGAAGATGCTGACGGAGAACGGAACGGTCGTTCTCAAGTTTATGCTCCACATCTCCAAGGATGAGCAGAAGGAACGCCTCCAGGAGCGTCTCGACAATCCCAAGAAACATTGGAAATTCAATCCCGCCGACCTTGAGGACCGAAAGAAATGGGATGATTTCCAGGATGCCTACGAGACCATGTTGAACGAATGTTCCACGGATTGGGCTCCCTGGTACGTCATTCCGGGCGATCGCAAATGGGTCCGGAACGGAATTATCGCCAGGATCGTCAAGGAAACTCTCGAAGAGATGGACCCGAAGTATCCGAAGGCCCCTTGGAATCCCAAGGACTTCGTCATCGATTAATCGAAAGGAGCGAGCCCGTCTCGCCTTTCTGGCCAAGCAAGCTTGGCCGGGGGGACTTGCCGAGGGGCACCTTGAGCGCGACAATATTGTCCATGAAGAGCATTCTTGTCCCCATTGAAGACCATGCCGTGGTCGAACCCGTCCTTGAGACCGCGCTTTATCTCGGCCGGATGTTCGATAGCTACATAGAAGGCCTGGCCATCACGCCGGACTATCCGGTCGTGCTGCCCGTGGACATCGCCATCGGGGTGCCCTCGCCGATCACGCCTGAGAACCGAGCCGAGATGGCCAAGGCGTGCCGGGAGCGCTTCGAAGCTTTCATGATCCGTCAGCAGGTCCCGCGCTTGTCCTCTGCCCTGGGCGGGCTGACTTTCGGGTGGCGGCAAGATGGGCTGATGGAAGATGCCTTCCTCGGCGCCTATGGACGCGTCTTCGACATCACTGTCGTCGGACGCCCCGATGGGGTCGAGGGTCATACTCGCCTTTCGACGGTCGAAGCCGCCCTTTTCGAGGCTGGGCGACCGGTGCTGATCGCGCCGCCGCAGGCACTCTCCTCCTTCGGCTCGACAGTGGTGATTGCCTGGAACCGCAGTACCGAAACGGCCCGAGCCGTCATGGGTGCCATGCCGCTCCTTGCGCGAGCCCGGCGCACCGTTGTGCTGGAACTGGAGGACTGGGGCGTCCCCGGCCCCTCCGGATCCGAACTGGTTCGCGCCCTGCGTATGCATGACATCAATGCCGACGCCATCGTGGCCGCCGATCCCAATGACCGTCCAGGGGAGGCCATTCTGGCCGAGGCGGCGGCCCTGGGCTGCGACCTTCTTGTGAAGGGCGCGTACACGCAGAGCCGCCTGCGTCAGATGTTCTTTGGCGGCGCCACGAGCCATATCCTCAGCAACACGACGGTGCCTGTCCTGATGGCGCATTGACGGAGGAGCAGCCCATTCCTCCGGCATCGGCTCGCAGAGGCGGCATCTTCCTCGATCCTGCGAAGGTCCCATGTCAGCGAACAACTCCGTCACTCTGGACGAACGCTTCCGCCGCCTCGTAAATCCGACAGCACACCTGGAAAAGTTGGCCGAGGGATGCCGCTGGGCTGAGGGGCCAGCCTATTTTCCTGCCGGGCGTTATCTCATCTGGAGCGACATCCCGAACGATCGGATGATGCGCTACGACGAGACATCCGGCCATGTCAGCGTCTTCCGACACCCCTCCGGCTATTCCAACGGCAACACGGTCGATCGCCAGGGAAGGCTCGTCAGCTGCGAGCATGGGAACAGACGCGTCACGCGGACGGAGCATGACGGATCCATTACGGTCGTGGCGAGCCACTACAGCGGCAAGCGCCTCAACAGCCCCAACGATGTCGTCGTGCGGTCCGATGGTTCGATCTGGTTTACGGACCCCGCCTACGGGATCGACTCCGACTATGAGGGACACAAGGCAGAGAGCGAGATCGGCGCCTGCCATGTCTATCGGGTCGATCCCCAGACCGGCACCGTCACCATTGTCGCCGATGATTTCGTCCGGCCGAACGGTCTCGCCTTCTCGCCCGACGAAAAGCTTCTCTACATCGCCGATACGGGGGCAACCCACGCGGAGGACGGGCCACGGCATATCCGGGTTTTCGATGTGGATCCGGCAGGCAAGTTACGGAACGGCCGTCTCTTCGCCACCTGTACGGCGGGGCTCTTCGACGGCTTCAGGCTCGACGAGGCGGGACGGATCTGGACCAGCGCCGGCGACGGGGTCCATTGCTACGACCCTGACGGAACGCTGATCGGCAAGATCCTCGTTCCGGAAATCGTCGCGAACGTGGTCTTCGGCGGCCCCAAGCGCAACCGTCTCTATATCTGCGCCACGACCTCACTCTATGCGATCATGCTCCCGGTGAATGGCGCCAAGACACTCTGAACGCCATGCTCTGTGAGCAGATCGGAGATGAATTGCGAATCGGGCGCTTGTGAACCGGTCGGACTTCGCTCATGAAGGCGCCAGCGCGAGGTTCGACGAGGCAATGGCCCGCACGACCGCGCCCATGAGCCCCTTCCGAGAGACCTGCATGTTCCGCATTTGCCCGGACCACGGCGTTGAGCGCCGCTTCCCCGAGAACGGCTGATGGCCACCTCGCTGTCCTCTCCGAAGGTCCGTTCTGGTGCCGTCTACGGTATCGGCCTGATGTTGCTCGGCGTCTTCCTGTTCGCCATGAACGACGTCATGGGCAAATGGCTCGTCGCGACCTATTCGGTGGGGCAGATCCTGCTCCTGCGCAGCATCGCGGCGCTGGTCGTCCTGCTGCCCCTGATGCGACGGCAGCGAGTGCCCCTGCAAATTCCCCCGGAGCCTAGTCTCCATCTCCTGCGGATCATTCTGTCCACCCTTGAAGTGGCCTGCTTCTACTGGGCCGTGACCTATCTGCCCCTGGCAGACGTCATGACCTATTATCTCGCCGGTCCGATCTATGTGGCAGCCTTCGCGGTCTTCCTGCTTGGCGAGAAACTGGACCCACCGCGGATCGCAGCCATCGCGGTCGGATTCCTGGGAGTCATGGTTGCGCTGCGGCCATCGCCTGCCACCTTGTCTCTTCCGGCCCTTATCGCCTTGATGGGAAGCGCCTTCTACTCCCTCCTGATGGTTACGACCCGCAAACTGCGGGAAACTCATGACGCGACGCTCCTGCTCGGCCAGCTTCTCGGCGCGCTGGTCTTCGGCTGCGTTACCGCCCCTTTTGCCTGGGTCACACCGGGTCCGGTGGAGCTTGCGGCCCTGTTTCTGCTCGGCATCGTGTCCATGGGTGGCCATGCCTGTGTGAACCGGTCCCTGAAACTGGCACCTGCATCCGTGGTTGCTCCATACCAGTACACACTGATCGTCTGGGCGATCGTGCTCGGCTACCTGTTTTTCGGCGACATCGTCGGCTTCTGGACCCTCATCGGTGCGGCCATCATCTGCGGCGCAGGCCTCATCCTTCTGATCCTGGAACATCAGGCCGCCCGCCGCGGGCGGGTTGCACAGGACATCGAGGCTCCGGTCCTGCCGGAGGCCTGACGACGCCGTTCCGCTCTCCCCGTAACCGTGCTCATCTTTGAGTCCAGCTTGACAGAGCCGAAGGCGGCACCGTCAATGGTCGCAACGACAACCCGGGGGAATCTATGCGCCTCAAATTCGCAATCGCTGCCACGGCGACAGGTCTGTTCCTGTCCTCGACCGCCATGGCTCAGGACATCAAGATCGCGCTCATCGCAGGAAAGACCGGCCCGCTGGAAGCTTATGCCAAGCAGACGGAAGCCGGGTTCATGATGGGCCTCGAATATCTCACCAAGGGCTCGATGGCGCTCAACGGGCGCAAGATCAACGTCATCGTCAAGGATGATCAGCTCAAGGCCGATCTTGCCAAGACCCTTCTCGAGCAGGCCTACAACGACGACAAGGTCGACCTTGCAGTCGGCACGACCTCTTCTGCGGCGGCACTCGCAATGCTTCCGGTCGCCGAGGAGAACGGCAAGGTGCTGATCGTCGAGCCTGCGGTCGCAGATGCGATCACCGGCGAGAAATGGAACCGCTTCATCTTCCGCACGGCCCGCAACTCGACACAGGACGCCTATGGCGCGGCCGCCGCCGTTCCGGCCACAGGCGATGTGACGATTGCGACGCTTGCCCAGGATTACGCCTTCGGACGTGACGGCGTTGCCGCTCTCAAGAGCGCGCTTGCCGCCATCCGCCCGAATGCCAAGGTCGTGTTCGAGGAATATGCGCCCCAGAACGCGACGGACTTCACCGCCTCGGCCCAGCGCCTCTTCGATGCGCTGAAAGACAAACCGGGCAAGAAGATCATCGAGATCATCTGGGCCGGCCAGCATCCGCTGCCAAAAATCGCCGACCTGAAGCCGGAACGTTACGGCATCGAAATCGCGCCCGGCGGCAACATTCTTCCCGCCATGCAGATCTACAAGAACTATCCTGGCATGGAAGGGGCCATCTATTACTACTACGCCTTTCCAAAGAATCCGATGAACGACTGGCTCGTCGCCGAGCACCAGAAGCGCTATGGCGCACCGCCGGACTTCTTCACTGCGGGCGGCTTCGCTGCAGCTTCAGCGGCCCTGACCGCCATCGAGAAGGCCGGCGGCACCGATCCCGAAAAGCTCATTCAGGCGATGGAGGGAATGTCGTTCGAGACTCCGAAAGGGACCATGACGTTCCGCAAGGAGGATCATCAGGCCCTCCAGGTCATGTACCATTTCAAGGTAAAGGCGGAAGGGAAGGACCAGAACGACCTGCTGGACCTGGTCGATACGATTCCGGCCGACAAGCTGCCGATTCCGGTTCGCAACAAGCGCTGATCCGTGGCTCCGACCATGCTGCCTGCGCCCGCGCTCGAAACGCGCGGGCTTACTGTTCGGTTCGGCGGTCACGTGGCCGTCAACGATGTCTCATGCCGATTCACGTCCGGAACGCTGACCGCCATCGTCGGCCCCAACGGTGCCGGCAAGACGACCTATTTCAACCTCATCTCCGGCCAGCTCCGGGCGAGTGCCGGACAGGTCCTCGTCGAAGGTGCGGACGTGACAAATCTTGCGCCCTCTGCCCGAGCGAAAAGAGGGCTCGGCAGGGCCTTTCAGCTGACCAATCTCTTTCCTCACCTGACCGCTCTGGAGAATGTCCGCCTCGCAGTGCAGAGCCGAGCGGAGGCGGGCTGGTCGTTTCTGTCCATCTGGAACAGCCGCCGCGATCTGATCGAGAAGGCGGAGGCCGTTCTCGAGCGGGTGCGGCTGGAGGATCAGCGGAACGTTCCGCCGAGCGCCCTGTCTCACGGAGATCAACGAAAGCTCGAAGTGGCCCTCCTCATTGCCATGGAGCCCAAGGTCTTCATGTTCGACGAGCCGACAGCCGGCATGAGTGTCGACGAAATGCCCACGGTGCTCGAGCTCATCCACGACATCAAGCAGCGCGGCGACGCAACGGTGCTTCTCGTGGAGCACAAGATGGACGTCGTGCGCTCGCTCGCAGATCGCATCGTAGTGCTCCACAATGGGACTCTGGTCGCAGATGGCGAGCCTGCAACGGTGATCGCCTCTCCCGTGGTACAGGAAGCCTATCTCGGCCTGGAGGCTTCCGATGGCTGAAACCTCCGCAGAGCCGCTTCTCAAGCTGGAGAGCGTCCATACCCATATCGGCCCGTACCACATTCTTCACGGTCTCAACTGCGAGGTGCCTGCCGGCGAGCTCACCATGCTTTTAGGGCGCAACGGTGCAGGCAAAACGACAACGCTGCGCACGATCATGGGCCTCTGGCAGGCATCATCCGGAAGCATCCGGTTCGACGGGCGGAATATCACCACGCTTCCAACGCCGGACATTGCCCGGTCGGGGATCGCCTATGTGCCGGAATCGATGGCGATCTTCTCGGATCTCACCGTGCGCGAAAACATCGTCCTTGCTGCACGGAGCGGTCCCGTCGACACGGCCCGCCTCGATTGGATGCTCGGTTTGTTCCCTGCGCTCAAGCGCTTCTGGAACCTACCGGCTGGAAATCTGTCCGGAGGTCAAAAGCAAATGCTCGCGATTGCGCGGGCCATCGCCGAACCGCGACGGCTGCTCCTCGTGGACGAGCCGACCAAAGGGCTCGCGCCCGTCATGGTACGCAGCATGATCGAGGCGTTCCGTGCTCTCAAGGCCGCCGGTGAGACAATCCTACTCGTCGAGCAGAATTTCCATGCCGCTTCTCAGCTCGGTGACAACGTCATCGTGATGGAGGACGGGCTCGTCGTCCATTCCGGCACCATGAGCGATCTCGTTGCCGACAAGGTGCTTCAGCGGCGCCTTCTCGGCCTTAGCCTGGATGCCCACCAATGAGCGATGTTGCCGCGGACGCTGCCAATCCGCCCCTCCTCCCTCGTTCGAGAACAGATTGGCTGCCACTCATCCTCGTTCCAGTGCTGGCGCTGGCGGTCCTACCGCTCATCGGCGACGTATCGTCCTGGGTGACGCTCACCATCGCAGGCCTTGCAATGGGCATGATGATTTTCCTGATGGCCTCGGGCCTCACTCTCGTTTTCGGGCTCATGGACATCATCAACTTCGGCCATGGCGTGTTCATTTCCCTCGGTGCCTACGCAACACTTCTCGTCCTCGGCCCTTTGGCGGGATGGGCAAGTGCCAATTCCGTTGCTCTGAACCTGGCTCTGCTTCTCCTGTGCATCGTCGTTGCCATGGTTCTGACGGGCTTGGTGGGCGCGGTCTTCGAGCGCGTCATCGTGCGCCCTGTCTACGGCAATCACCTCAAGCAGATCCTGGTCACCATGGGCGGCCTCATCGTCACGGAGCAGGCGATCCACGCCATTTGGGGCGCATCTCCCATACCGATCCCGCTGCCTGAGACGTTGCGTGGTGCGTTCGTGCTTGGCGACATCGTCATGGAGCGCTACCGCGTCGTTGCGATCGGCATTGGTCTCCTCGTTTTCGCCGCCATGCAGCTGCTGCTCAACCGCACCCGTATCGGCCTCCTGATCCGGGCCGGCGTCGAAAACCCCGAAATGGTCGAAGCGTTGGGCTACCGCATTCGCCGCCTCTTCGTGAGCGTCTTCGTCGCGGGCTCGGCGCTCGCCGGCCTCGGCGGGGTCATGTGGGCCTTCTATCGCCAGACGCTGACCGCCGGAATGGGTATGGAAGTGATGGTGCTGGTGTTCATCGTCATCATCATCGGCGGCCTGGGATCGGTGGGAGGGTGCTTCGTCGGTTCCGTGCTCGTTGCGCTGGTCGCTAATTATGTCGGGTTCCTTGCACCGAAGCTCGCGCTCATCTCCAACATTCTCGTCATGGCCCTGGTGCTGATCTGGCGTCCGCAGGGCCTGTTTCCGGTGGCACGCCGATGACCAGGATCTCAAATTCCGCGAAATTCGACGAAACGCGCCGGCAGGGTCCCGCCATTTGGCTGCTCTCGTCCGATACCCCGCGCTCCTTGCTTCTCTCTCTCATTCTGATCGGGATCGTCGCGTGCCTCTTTGCGGCGCCCTTCGTGTTTTCGGGAAGTCAGCCCCTAAGCACGGCGGCGAAGATCTGCGTCTTCGTGCTTCTGGTAGCGAGTTACGACCTGCTTCTCGGCTATACGGGAATCGTTTCCTTCGCCCATACCATGTTCTTCGGGATTGGCGGCTACGGGATCGCCATCGCTCTCGAGCGTCTCGGCGCCTCCTGGGAATCGGTCGCGATCGGACTTGTCTCTGCGCTTGCACTCTCCGCGGTCCTTGCGGCCATCATCGGTCTCCTGTCGCTCCGTGTCCGGGCCATCTTCTTCTCGATGATCACACTTGCCGTCGCATCCGCCGCCGCGGTCCTCGCCTCGCAGCTGTCGACCATCACTGGCGGCGAGGACGGATTGTCCTTCCAGCTGCCGGCCGAACTCCGCCCGGCATTCCGACCTCTGGCGGATCCGATCCTCGGCGTGACCATCAACGGACGTATCTTGGCCTACTACCTGATCTTTGTCGTCACCGTCGTGATCTTTCTGATCCTTCTGCGGATCGTGAATTCACCCTTTGGACGCGTTCTTCAGGCGATCCGCGAGAATGAATTCCGCGCCGAAGCGCTCGGATACCGCGTCGTCGCCTATCGCACTGCTGCCTCCGTCATCTCGGCCCTGGCGGCGACCGTAGCGGGGGCCCTGATGGCACTCTGGCTGCGCTACAACGGTCCGGACACGACGCTTTCATTTTCGATCATGATCGACATCCTCCTCATGGTCGTGATCGGCGGCATGGGGACGCTCTATGGCGCCATCATCGGGGCAACGCTCTTCGTTCTGGCACAGAGCTACCTGCAGATCCTGATGGGCTTGGGCAGCACGGCCCTGGCGGGGATCCCGCTCCTGCCCGACCTGATCCATCCGGATCGCTGGCTCCTCTGGCTCGGAGCACTCTTCATCGTCAGCGTCTACGCCTTTCCTGGAGGGATCGTGGGGCATCTTCGCCGCAACCGTAGCCCCTAAGAGCTTGGCTGAACAAAGCCGGCTCAGAATCGTTTTCATTACGGGGAAACGGAGGGTTGCTGCGATGAGCCGTGCCTTTGTTCGGGAAGACGATGGCGGTGAGGCTTTCGAGGATCTGCCCGACCGGCCACTCAGCCCCCATCAAAATCTCGTCACCTCCGAGGGCTTGGCACAGATCGAGCGAATGATCGAAGACTTGCGACGTCGCCTGAGTCAGGCCCATGAGACGGATGACAAAGGCGAGGTGGCGCGTGCCTCCAGAGACCTACGATACTGGTCGCATCGGAAGTCCACGGCCGAACTTGTCCCAGCATCGAGCGACCGCTCGCATGTGCGCTTCGGCTCCCGCGTGACATTCGAGCGGGAGGATGGACGCAGGCAGACCTATCGCATCGTCGGGGAGGACGAGGCCGATCCGGCGAAGGGCACAATTTCCTATGTCTCCCCCCTCGCCCAGGCCCTGTTGGGTAGATCAGTCGGCGACACGATCACAGTGGCTCATACCGAGGCCGCGATCACACAGATCGAATAAGGATCTTAGGATGCCGACGATGTCTTGCCCTCGGACTCGCTCGTCTCTTTCAAGGGATAGACGTTCGACGGCTCTTTCAGACCGTTCTCGGCCTTCTCCGGATCGATCGTCGCATCGCGGAGCATCAAGTCGATATCCTGCTGGATCCGCAGGAACTCGTCCCAGCGAGCGGTCCTGATGAGCGCCTGGATCTCGGCCTTGGGCTCTTCATCATGCACATCCCGCAGCCGGACCTGAACGGAGCCCGGCTCGATATCGGGGTGCTTGGTCACCAACGAGGATAAGCTCTCCACCTCCTGGCGAATGGCGACGCTGTCCGTCGCCTTCAGCCCGACACTTCTGACATAGGGCATGCGGTCCCGGTTCGTCAGATTGATGATGTTCATGTTCACGAAAGTGGCATTCGGAATCGTGATCAGAGATCGATCAAGACCGCGGATCCTGGTCGAGCGGATGCCGATTTCCTGAACACGCCCCTCCAGGCTGCCGAACCGGCAAAGATCCCCTACCCGCACCGGCCTGTCGGCATAGAGGATGAGACCTCCAATGAAGTTCTCCAGTGTCGGCTTTGCGGCAAGAGCCACCGCAAGACCACCGACACCGAGACCGGCCAATAGACCGGCGAGCGGGATCCCCAAATATGAGGCACCGTAGATTAAAAGTGCGATACCGATGACGATACCGGCGATCCGCACCGCGGCCCGCGCAAGATGTGCGTCAATGCTCTCCGAGCGCGAGAATGTCAGTTGCCCTGCCAAACCATTGGAGAATTTCAGGACGGCGACCACGAGGGCTATGTAGGCGATGCCTTGTCCGATCTGCCCCACAACGTCGTTGACGCGCCCCGTGAGATTGATCTCGTAGTCAGCGATGGCGACGGTCATGAGGCAGGCCACGGCAATGGCACCCGGAGCCACGATTGTCGCCAGCAAAGAAGTAAAGCCCGTGCCGTCGCGGGCCGTCGCGCTCGCCAGTCGGCGCACGGCGAGAACGGCCCAACACGAAAAGCCGACCAGCAGGGCAAGACCGATCCATTGCCACAACGCCTGCCCTTCGATCTCGACCAGGAAGGCCGGCGGAAGGCTTTCGATCAGGGTATACCATTTCGGCGGCAGGAGATGACCGGGCGACTGGCTGAAGAAATCGTAGAAATCAGCACTGGCGCCTGAAACGTCCGGCTGGTCGCGGATGAGCCGATAGATGTTGCCCAGCTGCTCCACCGTTTCGCCCGAGAAGAGATATTCGCCCGTATGAGGGCCTTCGGTCATGCGTACGATCCGAATTTCGGTGCCCGGTATGCTCCAGCTCGAAATCGGATTCTTGCCGACCTCCTCATCACCGGGAATGACCGTGGCATTCGGTAGCGGCAGCCGATCGAGGACCTCCTTCAAGAGCAGAGTCGCCTCCAGACGGCGATGTTCCAACTCGATCGGCGGAATGTTTCTCAAGTCGAGAGCCCGCGATGCACGAGCCAGAAGAGCCTCTGCTTCCTTGACCTTGTCCTTGACACTTTGGCTCCAGAACAGACCCGGCTCCTGACTGTTCTCGTGATAGGCATCCATGAGCAGGGTCGTGGCGCGCCTGGCATTGTTACGGAAATCTTCCAGCGTCGCTCGCGGGCTGGACGTCTCGGCCGGGGCCAGCAGCCGGAGACTTCCCAGGGCGGCGGGAGTTGCCAGGAACTGTGCCGCCACAAATAAAACTGTGAGGACAAGGCAAATCAAAGGGATGGCCGCTTCCCGAAACTGTCTTCTGCGAGACATACTCATCTGTCTTCCTGTATCGAATTCACGCGTCGCAGTGGCAGAGCGCATTCTAGTCGTGCTTCCGCTTGCATTCCATGCCAACTGCTACATGGAAGGATTACGGAAGCTCTGCAGCCTATTCCTTTTGCCGTGCCTCTTATCAGCGCAAGAAAAAGGACTTGCATGCACCATGAAAACACCGGCGATTGCTGATATATTACATGAGGCGACAGAGTCCCCCTATTTACCGGCCTGTTGATTTATCGCAAAATAAAAACTGATTTGCCATCTCAGAAATTAGGAACATCGCGCCGCATCCAGATCTCAATCGCACCTCAGATTTCATATTCCGTTGCCAATGGGCAGGCCGAAAGGCTGGCCACTTGGTTCAGCCAGGAGCAGATCCATGAACGATGAAGAGGTCGAAGTTGTCGCTGCCGAACTGGCAAAGGTCGGGGGCACGTCCTGGTATCCAGGTCGAGAGAAAGGCCCGGTTCTACGGGTCATCACGGAACGGTATCGAGATCGCGCCAGAGCAGCCATAGCAGCCCTTGACCGACACCGCGCGAGCCGCAGCAACGGACCACGGCCGGACTCCAGTGACCAAGAAGGCGAGTCTTCGGATATCCCCTCGTTCGTCGCCAGCGGCAGCATTCGAAAAGGCACGACGGTTGTCTACAGACCCCCCGGAGATCGTCGAGCCTATCCCTGCACCATCGAAAGGATTACCGAGGATTTCGTCTATCTCGTTCCGCAGATGAAACAGCCCGTCGGATGGGTGCCGGCGACCGAAATCTGGTCAAATCCGAACTTTCTAAGCGATCTCAAGGGTGAAGAAGAAGCCCATCAGGGGGCCCCGACCCGAAGTTAACCCACCTACCGAGACCAGCGCCGAGACCTCTCGCGCCAGCAGCTTGGCGCGGGAAGGCACTCGGCGTCCAGATCAGTTCTTTTTCTGAGCCGGCTTCCGACCGGCAGCAAGAGTGGTTTCCACCTTGTCGAGCTTATCCTCGATCTTGTCGAGCTTCGCGAGGATCTGGAACAGGATATCCGGGACGACGCGCGTGTAATCCACGTTCTCGCGAGAGGCTTTGGCGGTTGCCTTAACCGCATCGAGCAATTCGCGGATCTCAGCGCGGGTGACGGTTGCCTCGCTGGATGGTGAAGAGGTCGATTGAGCAGCGGCCGGGGTGGCAAAAGCCAGCACGAGGGCTGCGGCGGAAGCGGCGAGGCGCATGGCCATTCTCCTGGAATGCATTCTTGTTTGTCTCAAGGAATCGTCCCGTAAGGTAAAGTTTCCGCTAAGGAAACCTGAATCCAGGACGCGAAGAGGAGCCGGAAAGCAGATAGCAACAGGCTGTTGCTTCAGATCCACAGACGGACCTGCCGACCCGTCGGGGCGTTAAGACCGCGTAGCAGGCCACCCTTCGTTCAGCCTTCCCAAAGCAGCCTCAGAGCACGCTCTTCGCTTTCGAACTAAAGCCCCTGTTCAAGTCGACACGCCCGACCAAGCGTCTGCCCGACGCCGCCCCCTCCTCCCGGCAACGATTGATCATAATCAATGTGCCTTCCCCTCCCGGGTCCTAAACGGTGATGCAGAAGGCGAAGCTTTGCGCTCGCCTCCCTTCACAACGGTCGAGGCCATGGCACTTACGGCAACAACTTCAAAGGGAATGACCTTCGGCGAAGCGGGCTCCGCACTCGCATTCGCAGCTCTGTCATTCCTGAGCATCATCATCGCCGCGAAAGCTTACACGCCGGAATACGCGTTCCATGCGTATCTCTTTGCGGCAGCCGCAGGCGCTGCGGCCTTCAAGATCATCGACTGCTATTACGACCGACCGGCAGAGTTGCCGCCGCTGACGATCAACGGCAAGCCCAACTACAATATGGGTCCTGTGAAATTCGGGACGCTGGCCTCGGTATTCTGGGGCGTTGCCGGCTTCGCGATTGGGCTCCTAATCGCCCTGCAGCTGGCCTTCCCGGCGCTGAACTTCGACACGTCGTGGCTCTCCTTCGGCCGCATGCGGCCGTTACATACATCGGCCGTGATCTTCGCCTTCGGAGGCAACATACTGATCGCGTCGTCCTTCTACGTCGTTCAACGGACCTGCCGTGCGCGGCTCGTCGGAGATATTGCGCCCTGGTTCGTCGTCCTTGGCTACAACTTCTTCATCGTCATCGCAGGAACCGGCTACCTGCTCGGAATTACGCAAGGGAAGGAATATGCAGAGCCCGAGTGGTATGCGGACCTGTGGCTGACCGTCGTCTGGGTCACGTATTTTCTGGTCTTCCTTGGCACGATCATGCGCCGCAAGGAACCGCACATTTACGTCGCCAACTGGTTCTACCTCGCATTCATCCTGACAATCGCAGTCCTGCACCTCGGCAATAACGCCACCATTCCCGTCTCGCTGTTCTCCCCGAAAAGCTACATCGTCTGGTCGGGTGTCCAGGATGCGATGGTGCAGTGGTGGTACGGACACAACGCGGTTGGCTTCTTCCTGACTGCGGGCTTCCTGGCCATCATGTACTACTTCATTCCGAAGCGTGCCGAGCGACCCGTCTATTCCTACCGACTCTCCATCATTCACTTCTGGGCCCTGATCTTTCTCTATATCTGGGCGGGGCCGCATCACCTCCATTACACCGCCCTGCCCGATTGGGCGCAGACCCTCGGCATGGTGTTCTCGATCATGCTGTGGATGCCCTCGTGGGGCGGCATGATCAACGGTCTCATGACCCTGTCCGGGGCGTGGGATAAACTGCGCACCGACCCAGTCCTGCGCCTGATGGTCGTCTCGGTTGCTTTCTACGGCATGTCGACTTTCGAAGGGCCGATGATGTCGGTGAAGGAGGTCAATTCACTCTCTCACTATACCGACTGGACCATTGGACACGTCCATTCCGGTGCGCTCGGCTGGGTCGCCTATGTATCCTTCGGCGCGATCTACTGCCTCGTTCCGTGGCTTTGGAACAAGGAGCGCCTGTATTCCATGAAGGCCGTCTCCTGGCACTTCTGGATCTCCACGCTCGGCATCGTCCTTTATATCTCGTCGATGTGGGTGGCAGGCATTCTCCAGGGCCTCATGTGGCGGGCTTACACCAGCCTGGGCTTCCTCGAATATTCGTTCATCGAAGTCGTCGAAGCAATGCAACCCTTCTACGTCATCCGTGCACTTGGCGGCGCCTTGTTCGTTGCTGGCAGTCTGATCATGGCCTGGAACGTCTGGAAGACCATCACCGCCGGCGAGGAGGTCGCCGAGGCCAATGCCACGCAGTCGATCCTGATCGCCGCGGAATAAAGGAACTGATCATGTCCGTTTGGGCCCGTCACAAAATCTTTGAGACGAACTCGATCATTCTCGTCATCGGCGTGCTGATCGTCATCGCCATCGGCGGACTCGTCGAGATCGTACCTCTCTTCTATCTCAAGAGCACCATCGAGAAGGTCGAGGGCGTTCGGCCCTATACACCTCTCGAACTCGCCGGCCGCAACATCTACGTTCGTGAAGGCTGCTACAATTGTCACAGTCAGATGATCCGCCCACTGCGCGATGAGGTTGAGCGCTACGGCCACTATTCACTCGCGGCGGAAAGCATGTACGACCGTCCTTTCCAGTGGGGCTCGAAGCGCACGGGTCCGGACCTTGCCCGCGTCGGGAACAAGTATTCGGACGAATGGCATCGCGACCATCTCATCAACCCACGCGCCGTTGTGCCGGGATCCATCATGCCGTCCTATCCCTGGCTGGCACAGAACGACCTTGATGCGGATCACGTCGCCGAAGACATGAAGGTGCAGGCCGCGCTTGGTGTTCCCTACACACCGGAAATGATTGCCAAAGCCGGAAACGACATCCGTACACAGGCGACGACCGACGCACCGAGCGGCGACGATCTCGTCAAGCGTTACCCGGGCGCGCAGGTTCGCAATTTTGGCGGCAACCCGCAAAAGATCACGGAGGCCGATGCGCTGATTGCCTACCTGCAGATGCTCGGCACGCAAGTCGACTTCAAGCTTTACGACAACAAGGCCAACGTGCGCTGAGGACGAAGCACCATGCCGGAAACATATAAGCTCCTCGCCGAATTCGCTCAGACTTGGGGACTTGCCTACTTCGTGGCCGTCTTCCTGATGGTTCTGATCTATGCCCTCTCCCCATCTCGGAAGAGCCGTTTCGATGCGGCCGCCCGCATGCCTCTCCAGGAGGACTGATTCATGTCCCACGACACGCAAGGACCTGTCGATTCCGTGACCGGTGTTACGACGACGGGGCACAGTTGGGACGACATCCAGGAGCTGAACAATCCGCTGCCGCGTTGGTGGCTGTGGACGTTCTACGCCACCATTGCATGGGCGGTAGCCTATTGCGTCGCCTATCCGGCATGGCCGCTTATCTCTTCCTACTCGAAGGGTGTCCTTGGATGGCATTCGCGAGAAGCCATCGAGACCGATCTGGCATCTTTGAAGAGTCAGCGCGCCGGGATGACCGAAAAAC
Organism: Microvirga puerhi; assembly: GCF_020089865.1. Classification (GTDB taxonomy): domain Bacteria; phylum Pseudomonadota; class Alphaproteobacteria; order Rhizobiales; family Beijerinckiaceae; genus Microvirga; species Microvirga puerhi. The sequence goes on along the minus strand of NZ_JAIRBM010000002.1, from coordinate 245,456 downwards.
TGTCCAGGACGCCACTGGAGAAGGTCGCCGAAGATCCGGAGCTCTTCGCCTTCGCTCGCGCCCAAGGCAAGGCCGCCTTCGGTGACAACTGCGCACCTTGCCATGGAGCCGGCGGCGCAGGAGCCAAGGGCTATCCGAACCTCAACGACGATGACTGGCTGTGGGGCGGATCACTTGCGCAGATCGAGCAGACAGTTCAATTCGGCGCCCGCTCTACCAACGACAAGGGTCATCAGGGTTCGATGCCCGCCTTCGGTCGCGACGGCATGCTCAAACGCCAGGAAATCTCGCAGGTGGCGGATTTCGTTCGGTCCCTTTCCAGCCTTCCTGTCGATCAGGACGCCGATCTTGCCGTCGGTGCCAAGGTCTTTGCCGATAATTGTGCCGCCTGCCACGGCGACCGGGGTCAGGGCAACCAGGAACTCGGCGCGCCGAACCTGTCGGATAAGATCTGGCTGTTCGGGTCGGCGAAAGCCACGATCATGGAGGGGATCACCAATGGTCGCGGCGGGGTGATGCCAGCTTGGCACGGCCGCCTCGACGACACCACCATCAAAGCATTGACCCTCTATGTGCACTCGCTTGGAGGCGGGCGGTCACAATAGAACCTATCATATAAGCCACGTGGCCAGCGGAATACCGCTGGCCCATGACGTTGACCAAAATCAATGTCCCTTCTCGCCAGTCCTCTAAGACCACGACATCCTTCGTGACGACGAGCTGCGACTCTCATGGCTGACGCCCCTCTTGCCAAACATCTCACATCCAATGTGCCGGACCAGGCCGACGACCAGCCGCTCTATATCTCGCGCAGGAAAATCTACCCGCAGGCAGTGAAAGGTCGCCTCCGTACGATCAAATGGGCGGTCCTGCTCATCACTCTCGGCATCTACTATTTCCTGCCATTCATCCGCTGGGATCGGGGACCCAATGCCCCGAGCCAAGCCATCCTGGTCGATCTATCCAATGGTCGATTCTACTTCTTTTTCATCGAGATCTGGCCACAGGAAGTCTATTACATCACAGGCTTGCTCATCCTCGCGGCGCTGACACTCTTCCTCATGAACGCCGTCGCCGGCAGGATCTGGTGCGGCTATCTTTGTCCGCAGACCGTCTGGACCGATCTCTTCTATGCCGTAGAGCGGTTGATCGAAGGTGATCGCCGTGAGCGGATGAAGCGCGAAAAGGAAGAGCCGACCCTTGAAATCATCACCCTGAAGTTGCTGAAGCACTCCATCTGGCTGTTGATTGCCTGGTGGACCGGCGGAGCCTGGGTGCTCTATTTCGCAGACGCACCGACACTCATCGGACAACTGCTCACGTTCCAGGCGCCCGCTATCGCCTATATCTGGATCGGTATCCTCACCTTCACGACCTATGCTCTCGCAGGTTTCATGCGTGAGCAGGTCTGCACCTATATGTGCCCTTGGCCGAGAATTCAGGCCGCGCTGACCGATGAATATGCTCTCAATGTCACCTATCGCTACGATCGTGGCGATCCGCGCGGCTCAATGAAGAAGAATGAGGTTCTGAAGCGCCAAGGCCTTCCAGCTGGAGACTGCATCGACTGTGCCCAGTGCGTCGCGGTCTGTCCGACTGGCATCGACATCCGTAACGGCCTGCAACTCGACTGCATTCAGTGTGGCCTATGCATCGATGCCTGCAATACTGTGATGATCAAGATCGGCAAGCCGACGAACCTCATTGCCTACGATACGGACATGAACGTTCAGGCACGGATCGAAGGACGCCCGGAAGTACGCCGCGTCATCCGCCCGAGGACGATACTTTACGCTGGTCTTATCATGCTCGTAGGAGCAATCATGCTGACGTCGCTCGCCCTCCGCCACACGGTTGATCTTAGCGTCATGCACGACCGCAATCCGCTCTTCGTGCGTCTCTCCGACGGCTCCATCCGCAATGGTTTCACAATCCGCGTCGCCAACAAAAACCTCGAGGAGCGGCGCTATACCCTGACTGTCGAAGGATTGTCAGGCACGAAGCTCGATGTCGTCGGCAGACAAATGGATCGGCAAGGACGGCCGGTTCTCACCGTCGGTCCAGATCAAACGCTCGAGGTGCGAATCCTGATAACGACGGACAACACATCACATCCCTCAGCGACCGAACTTCATTTCACGCTGACCGATCTTACAAACGGCGAGACCGCCCGCGCCAAAGACCACTTCATGGTGCCTTGAGGAGAATCCGATGACTTCGACACTTGCAGCGCGCTCCCGCCCCCTCACTGGCCGCATGGTCCTGATCTATCTTCTCTCGTTTTTTGCCGTCGTGATCACCGTGAATGCCGTGATGGCGCGACTCGCGGTCTCGAGCTTCAGTGGCGTCGAGACTGAAAGCGTCTACAAGGCTGGCCTTGCTTTCAAGAACGACGTCGCAGCTGCACAGGCACAAGAGGCGCGTCACTGGCTGGTCGAAGCGCACCTGCAGCAAATCGCCAAAGGAGCGCTCATCACGGTCACTGCGCACGATGGCAACTCCCGGGAGCTCGCAGGACTCGTGCCTGAATTTCGTCTTTCTCATCCGACGGATCGGCGCAGAGATATCACGATAGAGGCGACGGAGGTCTCGCCTGGAGTTTTCCAAAGTCAGCCTTCGGTCGAACACGGCCAGTGGGATCTGATCCTCACTTTCAAGCGTGCGGCCGAAACCGTCTTCCGCTCCAAGAGTCGCATAAGTATCTAAAGGAGGGACCCATGGCCGAGACTCTTGATCTCTCCGCCTATGTAAGGCGACAGGACAATGGTACGTCGCATCTCGACCTCGCGATCGAGGGCATCGATTGTGCCGCCTGTATAAGTGAGATCGAAAGTGGTGTATCACATCTTCCAGGGCTCGTGTCAGCGCGCCTGAACTACACAACGCATCGCTTGGCCTTGGACTGGCAAGGGACGCTCGACCCGATCGTTTTCGTTGACGAGCTTTGCCGTCTCGGATACCGGGCTCATCCATTCCAGGCGCGTGCTGTTGAAGAGGAAGAAGCGCGCCGCGCGCAATGGCTCCTCAAGTGTCTCGCAGTCGCCGGTTTCGCTTCCATGAATATCATGTTGCTCGCGGTTTCGGTCTGGTCGGGCAATGTCAGCGACATCTCGCCGGAAACGCGTGACTTTTTCCATTGGTTGGCGGCACTTATTTCCTTACCGGCCGTGGCCTACGCAGGGCAGCCCTTCTTTCGAAGCGCGATCGGCGCTTTGAAGAACGGACGCACCAACATGGATGTGCCGATCACGATCGGTATTCTCCTTGCCCTTTTCATGTCCGTCATCGAAACGATCAACCATGCTGAGCACACTTACTTCGACTCAGTCGTCATGCTGCTGTTCTTTCTGCTATGCGGACGCTACCTAGATCAGGCCATGCGTCGCAGAACGCGGACCGTGGCGTGCAATCTTGCTTCGCTCAGAGCTGAAGTCGCACATCGTCTCGACGACCGTGGGGAGCCGGCCCTGGTTCCCACAGCTGCATTGAAGCCTGAGGATCGCGTCCTGGTCCGTCCGGGGGAGCGCATTCCGATCGATGGCATCGTCCTCTCGGGAAGCTCCGAGGTCGACGAAAGTCTGGTTACGGGAGAGACCCTACCGCGCCAGCTAGCTGGGGGCGGTGCCGTCTATGCGGGCAGTCTCAATCACACAGGCGCTCTCACGGTGCGCGTAACGGCCACAGGACAAGGAACGCTCCTTGATGAAGTCCAGCGCCTCCTCGAGAATGCTGCTTCCGCGAAATCGCGCTACCGTCAGCTCGCTGACAAGGTCGCCCGTGCTTACGCTCCGGTTGTCCATCTGGCAGCCGCAATCACAGCCGTAATCTGGATCGCCAACGGAGCCACTGTGCACGATGCCGTGCTGACGGCCGTCGCAGTGCTCATCATCACGTGTCCGTGCGCGCTGGCTCTGGCGATCCCTGTCGTCCAGGTGGTTGCATCTGGTGCCCTGTTTCGCTCCAACGTGCTGCTCAACTCCGGCGATGCGCTGGAGCGACTTGCGAGGGTCGACACGATCGTCTTCGATAAGACCGGCACCCTCACGCTCCCGGAAATGAGCATTGCCAACAAGGCCGCGATCCCGCCGGATCTCTTAGAAGCGGCCGCCAGACTTGCCCTTTCAAGCCACCATCCACTTGCTGCGGCCGCCGTGCGCGAAGCCAGGAATCGGCGTCCTTTCGAGGGAGCAATCGAAGAGCCTGGGCAGGGCGTGCGTGCCGTGGTCGACGGCGCGGAAATCCGTCTTGGCAGCCCCGCTTTCTGTGATGCGGAGGATCTTGCAGCTATCATGGTCGGCGAGCAGATGCAGGCCTCCGTCATTGCCTGCGCCCGTGGCCACGAGCGCGCGATCCTGCTCGTGCGTCAGGCTCTGCGGCCCGATGCTGCGCAGGTGATCAAATCCCTGCGCGCCAGCGGCCTCGACTGTCGCATCCTGTCGGGTGATCGCCCAGCGGCAGTCGCGCCCATCGCCGCGGCCCTGGGTATCGAAGCGTGGCGCGCAGGCGCCAAGCCAGCGGACAAGATCGCCGAGTTGGAGCGACTGAAGGCCGAGGGCCGGAGAGTCCTCATGGTCGGCGATGGGCTCAACGATGCGCCAGCCCTGGCCACTGCGGACATTTCGATCTCCCCCATTACGGCTACTGATCTGACACAGGCGCAGGCGGATGCGGTCTTCCTTGGCGATCTTTTGGAACCGATTTTGGACGCCGTGACGATTTCCCGGCGTGCGCATGCGTTGATGCGCCAGAATCTCCTCTTGGCGCTGATCTACAATCTTTTCGCGGTGCCTCTCGCCTTCCTTGGCTACGTTACGCCGCTGGTGGCAGCGTTGGCCATGTCCGGCTCTTCCAGTCTCGTCACCCTCAATGCCCTCAGGGCCAGAGGTAAAGGAGAGAGGAAGAACGAGACCGAGGCAGTTCCGACCTCGCCGGCAGTCCCGGTCCTCCAAGGAGTTTGAACCGATGAATGTGCTGCTCTTTCTCATTCCCTTGGCACTGCTGCTCGGTCTTACCGGCCTCGGCGCATTTCTCTGGTCGCTCAGAAATGGTCAGTACGAGGATGTCCAGGGAGCGGCGCTGCGCGTTCTCAACGACGACGACCTTGAGCCATGACGACTGCGCCGATGGCCCCCCGTGCTGGTCACTTGGACTGCATATGCGCGGCAGCGACGGGACCTGACGCCGATACGGACGGCCGCGGGACGCCGCTCCTTGCCGCTGCATTTGCCCTTTCGGTGCTGTCGCAGGTCCTGCTTCTCGGCATTCTTCCGCTTGCGGGACTGTCGATGAGCCCCAGCAAGACTTGGGCTGCACTTCCCTACGCTGCCTTCTATGCCGGATCGGCCGTGGCCAGTCTGCCTGCTTCCCTGTTGCTGGATGCTCTCGGACGCCGGGCCGCCTTTTCACTCGGCGCAAGTCTCGGCGTGGCTGGGGGCCTCATTCTTGTCTGGTCCCTCACGCAGTGGCATTTTGGCGGCCTCGTTCTAGGCTCGTTCTGGCTTGGCGTCGCTGGAGGATTCAGCCTTTTTTATCGCCATGTGACAGCTGGTCCGACCGGGAAGAGAGTCCAAAGAACCTTGCTCGTCTTCGGCGCGGCGACTCTCGCGGGCCTGATCGCTCCGACCCTGGGGGCGTTTGCCGAACGGTTCGTCGCATCCCAGGAGTTTGTTGGCATGGCAGCCATAGCTGCAGCCGCGCATGTGGGCTCTCTCGCACTGACGGCCCTTCTGCCCTACGGACCGCAACGGAGCATCGCCGAGTTGCCTCATATCGGTATATCTTGGCGTTCGCTCCTTGTTCCCACACTGCTTGGCGCCCTCGCCTGGTTCCTGATGACGGCTTTGATGGGGGCGACACCGATCGCTATGGTCGGATGCGGTTTATCCGTTGCCGTGCCAGGGGTCATCGCATGGCATGTGATTGCCATGTATGCGCCTTCTCTCATCCTCGCCGCCAGGCCACATACGAGGCCGGCCACCGTAACAGCAGGTGGATGCTTGATATTGGCAAGCGGCGTGTTCACCTTTGTTTCATCCGGGACGACTGCCGCTTTCTCCGTATCCGCCGTCCTTATCGGTGTTGGCTGGTCCCTCATGACTGTCGGGACGACCTTGTGGATTCATCAACGCGGGCAGCCGCCGCGCTGGGCACTTGGCTTCCATGATGGCGTACTTTTGATGGGTGCGCTCCTGGGAGCCTTGACCTGTAGCCTTTTCGCCTGAAGCGCCGTCCCTCTAGAACCGTTCAGGCCTACTTATTTGCCTACGCCTCCTGAACACCCGGGCGGCCATCGAGACACACGAAGCTGGCTATGCGGGAGACGGGCGAATTGCGCTCCTTCTCATTGGCGACGGCTTCGAACCCGACTTCGCAACGCTTTTTGTTCAGAGTGACAATCGCAAATCCTCGCTTATCGCCGCGCGCGTATTTGATGTGAGGGTTCTTTGCGCGGACGCTTGCAATGCCCTTTGCGCTCGGCCCTTCCGAGGTGATGGAGGTGCCACAGAATTCCGTCGCCAGGACCTCCACTTTCTCGTCATGGAAGTCGCGCTTGAGGTCTGCGGCGAAGAATGCGTGGACGTCTCCCCCGATAACCACCGGGTTAGGTGTTCTATGCGTCGCGATGCTGTCGAGAAGGCGGCGACGGCCAGCGGCGTAGCCATCCCAGCCATCCATCCAGAATCCGTGGCCGTCGCCTGGATCGAGATCCCGCTCCGCCATGAGAGTCTGCTGGGCAACAATCGTCCAGCGCGCCTTGGTGCCGGCGAGTGCCTGATCAACCCACCTTTCCTGCGCTTCACCCAGCATGGTGCGGCTCTCGCTCGAACGCTCCGGGCAATCGACCCGAGGCGACGCACTGCGGCCAGGCAGACAGGCGTGGTGAGAGCGGTATTGCCGATCGTCGAGCAGGATCAGGTTCACCATGTCACCGAACCGGTATTCATCGTAGATCACGGCCTGAGGTCCATGCGGTCTTGCCGAAACAGGCATTGGCATGTGCTCATAATAGGCCTGATAGGCTGCAGCCCTCATTTTGAGAAACTGATCACGATCAGGCGTTACGGGCGACCGGTCATCCGTGTAATCGTTTGCAACCTCATGATCGTCCCAGATTGAAAGCCATGGGAAGGCAGCGTGCGCGGCCTGAAGGTCGGGATCGAGCTTATAGAGAGCGTAGCGTTCGCGAAATTCCGGCAACGTCGTCGGAATCCCCCCGTTATGCTTGCGCACATGGCGAGATCCCCATGAGGATTCGTAAATATAGTCACCGAGATGGACGATGAGATCGAGATCCCGGCGTGCCAGCTCCGCATAGGCGGAAAAAAAGCCCTGCTCATATTGCTGGCAGGATGCATAGGCAAAGCGGAGATCGGCTCCCGTGCCGATCGCTGGTGCTGTGCGAGTTCGCCCGACCGGACTGACCGCTTGTCCGACCTTGAACCGGTACCAGTACCACCGCCCGGGTCTCAGCCCCGTGACCGTGACATGGACCGCATGAGCGGAGCCGGGTTCGGCCGTTGCGCGCCCCTTCCGGACGACGCGGCGAAAGGTATCGTCCTCGGCAACCTGCCAATCGACCGGCACCGCATGATCCGGCATGCCGCCGCCTTCCAAAGGCTTGGGCGCCAGGCGTGTCCAGATCACGACGCTATCAGGGCGCGGTGCACCCGACGCGACTCCAAGCGTAAAGGGATCTTCAGGAAGCCGCGGCGCGGCCTGGAGAATTCCAAAAGGCCGAACTGCTAGAGCGCCGCCGAGAGACGTCAGAAGGAACTGCCGTCTTGGCAATGTGAGATCGTTCATCTTCTGCCCAAGGTTGAGGACGGGAATCGCATCGTCCAGCTCAAGCTAGACCAATAATCTCGAAATGGCAGGCTGAACCTCCGCGGCAGCGAAGCAATCGCTGGCTATCGGAGCGCATTCTCTGGATCATGGGAGACACAGCTTTGAATCGGCAGCAGCTTTGCCATTTGCTCTCTCTGCCTTTCATTTGCGCATTGACCTTCGGCCGTTCGTCTCTAGCCTCATCACCTGTCGCTGGAGGTCACCTGATGCGGTACGGTCTTCGCCCCCTCGCCTTGTCGGCCCTCTCTCTTCTGACGATCCTTGCTCCCTCTCTAGCTCTGGGAATGACGATCCGGGTCGGCCACTTTCCGAACATTACGCATGTCCAAGCCCTCGTCGCACGAGCCCTCGAACGACAGGGGCAGAACTGGTTTGCGGATCGTCTCGGACCTGACGTCAAGATAGAATGGTATGTTTACAATGCAGGCCCAAGTGCCATGGAGGCGATCTTCGCCAAATCGCTCGACCTCACCTATGTAGGACCGAACCCGGCCCTCAACGCCTATGCACGCTCACGGGGCGACGAGGTTCGGGTTATCGCCGGAGCAGTGAACGGCGGCTCCGCTCTTGTCGTCCAGCCTGATTCAGGCCTTACCACAGCGGCAGACTTCAAGGGTAAGCGCATTGCGACGCCGCAGTTCGGCAACACACAGGATGTTGCGGCTCGCGCATGGCTGATTGCCGGAGGATTGCGCATTACCCAGACCGGAGGCGACGCGCAGGTGCTTCCCACCAGCAATCCGGATCAGCTGTCGCTTTTCCAGAGCAAGCAGCTGGACGCTGTCTGGACTGTCGAGCCCTGGGTCTCACGGCTGGAATCCGAGGCGGGCGGAAAAGTGCTTGTAGAGGAAAAAGATGCCATCACGACAATTCTCGTCTCAAGCGCGGGCTTTCTCTCCCAGAATCGTGAAATTGCGAAACGTTTCGTAGCGGCTCATCGGGAGTTGACGGAATGGATCCAGAAGAATCCTGAAGAAGCGCAGCGCCTTGCACGACAGGAGCTTCAGGCCTCATTTCGCATTGATATGGCGCCGGAGCTGGTTGCACGTGCCTGGAGCCGGATGAACCTCACTTCGAGCGTCACGCGCGATGCATTCCAGGCCTTCGTCACCAGTGCGCAACGGGTCGGATTCCTGCGTGACACTCCCGACTTGTCGCGATTGATCGAGAGTCCTTAATGGAGCCCCTTCGGACGTCGTCAGACAACCGCCCGGCAAAGCTTATCATCGAGGAGGTATCGAAGAGCTTCGTCGCATCGCGAGCGGTCGTGCATGCACTCGACAACATCTCACTCACCGTGCCCGAGGGTGAGTTCCTCTGTCTGATCGGACCAAGCGGCTGCGGTAAGTCCACCCTCCTCGATATTATTGCTGGCTTGACCAAGCCAGATGCGGGACGGGTCTTGGCCGACGGCAAGGTCGTGCGCGGACCGGGACAGCAGCGCCTCGTTATGTTTCAGGAATCGGCACTTTTCCCTTGGCTCGACGCTTTCGGTAACGTGATGTTCGGGCTGAAGCTCCGCCCGGATCTGACCAACCACGAGCGCCGCAAGATTGCCGACTACTATCTCGAACTTGTCGGACTAGAGAAATTCAAGCACGCCCATGTGCATGAGCTCTCAGGCGGCATGAAGCAGCGGGTTGCATTGGCTCGGGCTCTCGCGCCTGACCCACAGGTACTGCTGATGGATGAACCATTCGCGGCTCTCGACGCTCTGACTCGCGATCAGCTCTACAGCGATATTCAGCGTATCTGGATGGAAAGCCGGAAGACCATCGTATTTGTCACGCACAATGTGCGAGAGGCTGTCTGTTTAGGAGATCGAGTGATCCTGATGTCTCCGTCGCCCGGGCGTATCGCTCAAGTCTTCGATATCCCCCTGCCGCGCCCTCGCGATATCAACAGTCCCGATTTGGCGGGCTATGCGTATGAGATCGCAGCTGCCCTCAAGGGCACACTTGAGGGAGCGGCTTACGAATGAAACGTCTCGTCATCGCTCTGATCTTCTTTGGCGCGCTCATCGTTCTCTGGGACCTGGCGGTTCGCAGCGGCCGATGGTCAGTTGTGCTTCTTCCCTCTCCTATCTCGGTTGCCGACTATATTTGGACCGCCCTCCTGGACGGTACGCTTCTGGACGCTGCATGGGTGACCTTGAAACGGCTTTTCGTGGGGTATATAGCCGGTGTTATCATCGGGTTGCCCCTGGGCCTATTGACGAGTACATCGCAGGTCCTTGAAGATACGATCGGCGCGTTGGCGCTCGGCCTTCAAACTCTGCCGAGCGTCTGCTGGGTACCGCTCGCTCTCATTTGGTTCGGGCAGACCGAAGGCGCGATGCTGTTCGTCGTGATCATGGGCACTGTGTGGTCCGTCATTATCGCGACCGATAACGGAGCCCGTAATATTCCGCCGATCTACGCCCGCGCCGCCCGTACGATGGGATCGGAGGGCTTCCACAAATGGACGCGCGTCATTCTCCCTGCTTCGCTTCCGTTCCTAGTCAGCGGCATGAAGCAAGGCTGGGCTTTCGCCTGGCGGTCCCTCATGGCAGCGGAGATTTATGTCACGATCCTGACCGGTTTTGGACTCGGGCATCTGCTCCACTATGGGCGTGAGTTGAACGCAATGGACCAGGTCATCGGCATCATGATCGTCATCGTGTTGATCGGCTGGCTCGCAGACCGGTGCCTGTTCTCACCATGGGAGCGCTTCCTTCACCGCCGCTGGGGAACGAACGTGAAGGCTTCCTGATACCTGGTCTCTGATGGGTGAAGCAGCTTTGGCCATTCACAGACTCCAGCTGCCACACCTAGAGAGTCTCAGACGCGCCCGGCAGGCTGCGTCGGAGAGGTCGGCTCCCCGAGAGATAGCATCAGCCGGTTCGCCCAGTTGAAGAAAGCGGAGCCGTTGATCACGTCAATGATCTCAAGATCATCGAGACCAACCGTGCGTAGCGCTTCCACATGATTTTTGTCGAAGCTGATCGGCGTTTCCGTCAATGCCACCGACGCTGCGATGATTGCGTTCCAACGAGGGTCGATATCGGCATCGACACCCTCATCCAGAAGGCGCTGAACATCACCTTTCCGCTTCGAATATTGCGTGGCAAACCGGGAATGAACCGACGCGCAGTAGATGCAGCCATTGAGACGCGACGTTGCGGTCGCCGCAAGTTCGCGCTCCGCGCGAGGAAGACCATTTGTTGTATTGTAAAAGATATCCTTGTCGGTCTTTGTCCTCGCCTGTAGTACGTCTGGATCCCGAGCGAGCAGAAGGAAATACGGCGACTTCGAGCGCGAGGCGTCCACAAGGCCCGCCCAATGGCGCTCAGTCAACTGATCTGCGGGGTAGGGTTCAAGCCAGGGAAGCCAGCCCAGCTCTTCCTGCGTGAAAACTACAGGTTCTTGGTTATTCGGATGGGTAAGAGTGCTTTCCGCCATGATCATGTTCCCGGTCAGATGCCGCCCGATGCCAGTACGGTCGTGAAGATGGATGCGCGTTCGATTTCGACAGCTGCTTGCTCATGCGCAGCAGCCAACGTCCGAAGTCCGGCAATGACGCGCACCTGGAAGGACAAGAAGGCAACAAGTTGCGACAATGTCACGATATCCGTTGTCGACCAGCCCGCATCCAGAAGTTTCTGAAGAGCAGCCGCACTCGCATCGCGAGGGCGAAAGACGAGCAGATGAGCATGCTCCAGAGCCGCAGCGATCCGGCGCCCAAGCACTCCTTTGCTCGTCACGGAAACATGATAGTCCAGGCCGTCCTGATCCTCCGCAGACAGGGGCCCCGGCGGGTAATGCCCATAAGGTCCCTCGGTGGAGCCGCGGGCGATTTCTGCGCTCACTGTCTCCGTGATGTCCGCATCTCCCGAGTTCTTCAGCCCAGACGCGTAGAAATCCATTACGGCCGGCTGACGATGAAGACCGGCGACAAAGGTCGCGATGGCATAGCGCTCAATCGCTGAGACATTTCCTGGGAACTCTGGTTCGAAGAGCGCCAGATAGCTCTTCTGAGCGTTTTCGCGCGCTTGGGGACGTTGGTCCCTAATACCATGGAGATGCGTCCCCGGCGCGATGCCGGCCAACTTGTCGATGATATCCGAAGTCGTGGTGCTCATGGCTTTCACCTTGTGATGAGGAAAGGAGACAGCACTTCCACTGTCACTTCTCTCCAATCTGATGACTTGATCTCGCGGTCCCTCGTCAGCGCACAAGGGCAACTCGCTTCTCTGAACGGCTTACCGGTGGCTGCCATCCAAGGGCCGGGGCCACCTCCGTAGCCGTGAGCTCAATGGAACGCAGAATGGCTTGGTGGGGTGGATCGACGGAATGAACCTGGAAGACCAGATCGGTCACCCGCGACAGGGTTGTGTCCACGCTCAGCGATGCGATGACGTCGTCCGGCGTGCCTGCATGGGTATCGAGGGCTGCCATGATGTCGGCCAGACTATCCCCGGGAATGGCATGTCCCTTGGCCGCAAACTGATCCACGACGCGGCGCAGACCCTTTTCTGCCAATCGCAGCGCCTCGTCGCGATTATCGGCAACGAAGAGCGAGCGCGATGCGACGATGCGCGGCTCACGTCCCTCAGGCAGCGCTTCGAGGTACGCATCGATGATCGGATGTTGAATTTCAGCTAAGGAAGCTTGTGGCGCCTCCTTGGGTCGAGGCTGTGTGCGCGACAGCATGAGACCATCGCCGGCTTTTCCGGCCCGCGTTCCACCCCAGACGGAAAAAGTGGCCTGCCAGATCCGATCATTCAGATGTGGGGCAACAGGATAGAGGCTGTCGCCGCCTTCGAGCGGTCCACCGTTCCAGGCAGCTCTGACGGTAGCGAGGTGTCGATCGTAGATTTCTGATCGGTTGGCACTATCGAGCCCGAAGGCCGTGAATGACGACGGGGTACCGCCCGTTCCGACACCAATCTCGAGGCGGCCATCAGAGAGAAGATCGAGCACAACAGCATCTTCCGCAACCCGTACCGGATTCTCCAATGGAAGCGTGATGATGCCTGTCCCTAATCGGATACGCGACGATCGCGCTGCGATATGGGACAGGAAGACGAGAGGCGCTGGCAATCCTCCTTCGACCTCGTGAAAGTGGTGCTGGGCAACCCAAGCAGAATCGAAGCCGTACCTTTCCGCATGGAGAATTTGCTCCGACGCAAGTCGGTAGCGTTCTACAGCAGGAGCCTCGTCAAGCAGGCGGGTGAAAAAGCCGAGTCGCTTTGTTTGAACATGTGTCGTCATGAACCTGCTCCGATAAAGAAGAATCTCAGACGTGAACTGGGCTTAGCTGCCCCGGGATCGCGTCGATGAGTTCGCGCGTGTAGCTGCTCACGGGACGCGAGAAGACCTCCTCGACCGTACCGCCATCAACCTGACGACCGTTGTGAAGAACAGAAACGGTGTCCGAAATCTGGCGAACGACCGCCAGATCATGCGAGATGAACAGGTAGGTCAGACCGAGCGCCCTTTGGAGCTCATCGAGCAATCCAAGGATCTGCGCTTGTACTGTGACGTCGAGCGCGGAGACGGCCTCGTCCAATACTAGCACCTGCGGATTGAGGATGAGAGCGCGGGCGATGGCAACACGTTGCCGCTGCCCGCCAGACAGTGCATGCGGCTTCCTTGTCAAAACCGCTTGCGGGAGACCGACGCGATCAAGGATATGCTGCACTCTTCGCGCCCTTTCCTCTCTCGGCAGGGGATCGAAGTTGAGAAGAGGTTCCTCAATGATATGAAAAACCGTCTGCAACGGATCCAGAGATCCGAACGGATTTTGATAAACAAGCTGGATCCTGCGTCGGAACTGACGAAGCGTTTCACCGCGGAGCGTCGTGATGTCGGTCCCATCGACGAGAATACGGCCTGCCGTCGGCTTCTGGAATCCAACGATGCTGCGAGCCGTCGTCGTCTTTCCCGAGCCGGACTCGCCAACGATCGCATGCGTCGAACCTCGCCGGACTCTGAATGAGATACCATCCACAGCCCTGAAGGACTCCCGTCGACGTCCTCCTAAGGGAAAATCCTGAAGCAGATTGTCCACCACAATGACGTCGTCACCATCTACCTCCGGCCTACTCCGGCTTCTTGAGTGATACTTAGCCTTTCGGAGAGAGGGTGCATCGGCAAGAAGCTGACGCGTATATTCACTTTTTGGCGACGTCAGAATCTGCTGTGTTGGCCCCTGCTCCTGGATACGACCAGCCTTCATAACGACGACATGATTCGCGCGATCAGACGCAACCCCGAGATCATGCGTAACGAGCAGTACGGCCGTTCCGTATTCATTCCGTAGTTCATCGATGAGATCGAGGATGCGTCTCTGCACGGTGACATCGAGAGCACTCGTAGGTTCATCAGCGATAATCAGCGCCGGCCGTAGTGCGACCGCAATAGCGATCAGAACGCGCTGGCGCATACCCCCCGACAATTCGTGCGGATATTGACTGGCCCGTAACTCTGGCTGGGACAGACCTACTCGTGTCAAAAGCTCAATGACGCGAGTATCGATCGCCTCCCTACTGCCATATCGATGAATCTGCAGGATCTCTGCAACCTGCTCCCCGATCGTCTTGACCGGGTTGAGAGATCCGGTCGGATCCTGTGGAATGAGGCTGATCTTGCACCCTCGCACCGTGTCGAGCTGCCTCTGGGACCATGCCGCAATATCCGTCCCGTTTAGTCGGATCACTCCCGCATCCAACTTCCCGTTCTCTGCGAGAAGACCGATTATGGCCTGAGCGGTTGTTGTTTTACCGGACCCTGACTCTCCGACGATCGCGACGACCTCGCCAGGCTTCACTCTCAGGGAAACATCATATACGACTCGTTGAACGTCATTGCCATTCCGATAGGAGACTGCGAGGTTGTTGACCGCCAACACCGGTACATCAGATATATCGTCCATGAGCCGATCGCGATGTATCGTCGCGCTCATGAGCGGCTCCTGCTGAACGACTCGCTGATACGGTTTGCTGACAGGACAACCAAGATCAATATGATCCCCGGCACTGTCGTCAGCCACCAAGCTCGCGCGATGTAGTTGCGTCCCTCCGCGATAAGCAGCCCCCATTCCGGCGTGGGCGGTGGCGCACCATAGCCAAGAAAGCCCAGAGTCGAGATTGCCAGGATAGCGGACCCGAATTGCAGCGCCGCGAGGCCGATGACTGACGTCAGAGAGTTTGGCAGCACATGCCGCATCAAAACGCGACCGAATGTACCGCCACTGCCGAAGGCGGCCTCCACATAGTCGCTGCTGCGAACGCGGACGACTTCGGAGCGGGCTAATCGGGCAAAGCTCGCGATGGATGTGATACCGACGGCAATGGCGGCGTTCACGGTCCCGAAGCCAAGAAGGATAACGATGCTCAGCGACAGAAGAAGTTGAGGAATCGACAACAGCACATCGACGCTGCGCATGATCGCGCCGTCAACTCTGCTGCGTGCGGATCCCGCCACGAGGCCCAGTGCAGTGCCGACGATGAGGCCGACACCGACCGCGACAAAGGCGCCTGTGAGTGAGTTTCCGGCGCCGTAGACTATGCGGGCATAGAGATCCCGGCCAAGCGCATCCGTCCCGAACCAATGCTCGGCACTGGGAGCACGCAGCTGCTGGCGTGCTACACCTATCGTTGCACTGTAGCTGGTGAACAGGTCGGGAATGAGCGCCCAAAGGACAGCCACCCCAATCACCAACCACGCCAGCACAAGTCCGACCGGAATGTGCCTTAGCATTCGCAACAGATGCGTCGCAGACGAGATAAATGCCCGTTCGCGTGTGCGCCGCAAAGTCGAGGAAACACTCGCGATAACGGCAGCGTCCGTGCGAACCATGCTTCGGCCCGTCGAGTTCAGGCTTGTCATGCGACAACTTCCCCTTTGCTTCTGAGGCGTGGGTCGAAGACCGGATAGAGCAGATCGACCACGAGGTTGATGATCACGAACGCCGCGGCGGAGAAAACCACGATGGCCTGTAGAACTGCGATGTCCTGATTGGTAACAGCACGTTGAGTCAGCCCACCGATCCCATTGAGCCCGAAGACTGCCTCGGTCACAACTGCTCCGGCGAGCAGTTCGCCAAACAAGATTCCGGCAATGGTGAGAGTCGGAAGCACGGCGTTCTTTGCGACGTGCCTCCACAGCACCCACCGGCGCGAGGCACCTTTCGCACGAGCCACAGCGACGAACGGCTCTGTCAAGACGTGATCGATGTTCCGCATAAGCACCTGCGCCAACGGTGCAGAGATAGGAACGGCTAGTGTCAAGACTGGGAGGACGAGAGCCTGCCATGGACCTGGATTGATGACAGGAATGAGCTTGAGTTGAAATGAGAAGATCTGGATCAGCAGAATTCCAAGCCAGAAGACCGGCGTCGAAATGAACAGGGACGGCAAAGACCGAAACAATGATCTCACCCATATGAAAGGTGTCAGCACGGAGAGCGCGGAGATCCCGACGGCAACGACAACTGCCAACATAAAGCCCAAGGCGGCCAGCCATATGGTCGGAGGCAGGTTTGCAACAAGCACGTCGCCAACAGGAACACCTGCCTGGATCGAGTACCCGAAGTTCCCCGTCAGGAAATTCGCAACTGTATGGAAGTACTGAACCGGAACCGAGACGTCGGCGGCGTAGGACGCTCGGATGTCTGCAATTTGCTCCGGCCCCAATCCCAGTTCAGGGTTCAAGAACTTGATAAGGATCGCATCGCCGGGCAGCGCTTGCAGCAGAACAAACGACACCGTAAACGCGGCCCAAAGGACGACGATCGCTTGCCCTATCCGCTTGATCAGATATCTGGACATCGCTCATTCCATTTCAAAAATCATGGCATTGCGGGCTCCGACCGGAGGAAGTCTACATTCCATCCTGGCCGGATCACCTTTATTACGAACGGGGGGCTAGCCAGATATCGTAGAAGCTCGGACGCCCTACTGCCTCGAAGGCAATTCCGTTCACGTAGGGTGCAGCGGCAAACGCCTGAGGTTCTTCGAAAATCGGAATGGCATAAGCCTGATCGATCACGTAGGACTGAATCTCACCTGCGATCGCGAGGCGCTTGATGCGGTCAGGCTCGGAGGCCAGACTTTCCAAAAGGCTGTTCAGCTTTTCATCGACGAAGGATTTCACCTTGTCGCTATTGCCGCCCTTCTGCAGCAAAACATTGCGGTTCGTCGGATAGTACTGGCTCTTGATGACGTCCGGATCGGCGCGCCCGACCATGGCAGGTGATACAGGAGCCTTGGACGGGTCCAGGTTATTCACCGTCGCAGTTCCAGAGTCACCGGTCAGGACGTTGAGCTTCACGCCGATCTTGCCCCATTGCTGGGCAACCAGTTGCAGCGTTTCCTTGTTCTGCGGCTGCGGCAAGGATTCATAAGCCGAGAGATCAAGCGTTTGGCCGTCCTTCTGGCGCAGACCATTGGAACCTACCTTCCAGCCCGCTTCGTCGAGCAGGGCTTTCGCCTTGTCGATGTCGTAAGTCAGCTTCGATGAAAGGTCAGTGTATCCGAGTGCGGTCCTCGCGATGATTGACGTCGCCTTGGGATAATTGTGTGAGAAGAGTGTGGAGACAATCTCGTCCGTATTGGTGGCATGAAGTAGCGCCCGGCGAACGCGAATATCGGCTACCAAGGGGTTGTCCGGCCGGAACACAACACTGTTGTTCACGCCGCGTGTCGAAGGCGCATGGATCCGATACCCTTCATCTTCCACTTGCTTCTCGTCGTAGGCTTGGATCTGGCGAATGAAATCGGCTTGGCCGGCGAGCAAAGCACCGATGCGGACACTATCTTCCGGGGTGACGATGAGCTTGATGGTGTCGAGATAGGCGCGTCCTTGATGAGCCAACTTTGCAGGCCCCCAGTTATAGTCCTTGCGCGCGGCGAGAGTGAGTTCACGGCCGAGCGTCTCGCTTGTCACCACGAACGGACCAGACCCAATAATCTTCGTGGCGTCGCCGAGCGCCTCGTAAGGCAGTGACAAGGTTGCCAGAGACACGAGTCCTGAGCCGATGACGGAGGTCCCTTGTAAGAACCCAGGTGATGACCTCTTGAAATAGAACTTGACGGTGAGTGGATCGAGAACTTCGCTGCGCTCGTAGTTATTGATCACCTCCGAAATCGGAAGCTTCAATTCCCTATTGCCACGACCGAATGTGTCATAATTCTTGGCAACGGCCGCTGCATCAAGCGGCGTCCCGTCGGAGAAAGTGATGCCAGACCGGATCTTGAAAGTGTATTCGGTTGCGTCCGCATTCACCGTCCACGCCTCTGCGATCCAAGGCTCGATCTCGAGGGTCTGCGGGTTCTGGTAAGTCAGCTTGTCCGTGATCTGATTGAGAATACCCCCGTTGGGATAGAATCCTCCCGCTGGGGGATAGAGATTCGTATGGGTCTGCTGCTCGAGATAGACCAGCGTTCCACCGATGGAGGGCGTCTTATTCCGATCCGCCGCCAATGAAGCCTGCCCCCAGCCGATGGCCAAGAGCGAGACCCCGACTCGTGCGGTCAAACCGGCTTTGTTTACGAAGCGTCCCGTGAGCGACACGATTATTACCCCTGCATGCTGTCTCGATGATCCGAGTGACTGAGGGAATTATCTCGGCAATTGGACGGAACGGCAATTGGAACGTTCTTTTTTTAGAACAAGGACATCTGGAAGATTCTTCTATCTCTGCCATGCGCCGTAGAAGAACCGTCTTTTTTTTGGAACCTCACCGGTTCCGAGACCGGAACCAGCGGTAAATCGTGCCGACAGCCTGTTGTCTCGTTCGTTATATAGAACGTCTCTAACTTTATGTAGCGGAGACACTATGCGACACTGAGAATTGTCGCCTTGGGAGGCGGCCAGATCTATTTTCGCCTTGCAAAAGGAACAAAATTCCACAAATGATCGAAAACGACTAGGCATTTAGAATAATTTTCTAAATCGCCTTCTCTGGCCTCTTTCTGATCCCTTGGATTTGCAGTTACCCAAATGGATGCGACTGATATCAAGATCCTGACTCTCCTGCAGGAGGACGCGAGCATTTCGATTGCGGAACTCGCGCAAAAGGTGAACCTGTCTCAGACCCCCTGCTGGAAACGCGTGCAGCGACTAGAAGCATCCGGCGTGATTCAAAAACGCGTCGCTCTGGTCAATCCGGAAAAGGTCGGACTCGGGCTGACCGTCTTCGTATCGATCGAAACCAATGATCATTCCGGCACGTGGCTGGAGCGCTTCGCAGAACTAGTCTCGGTCATGCCCGAGGTCATGGAATTCTATCGCATGGCTGGAGACGTAGACTATATGCTTCGCGTCGTCGTTCCCGATATGGCTGCTTATGATCGCTTTTATAAGCGGCTCATAGGGACAATTCCGCTCAAGAACGTTACCTCACGCTTCGCTATGCAACGGGTGAAAGCGACCACGGCCCTTGCTCTGAATCCAGAGAGGTAACGCAAGCTTTCACTTAGGCAAGACTGCTGTTCCGAACGCGGCTGCGTGCACGAAGTGCAGCAACTCCCTCCCGAACGAGATGAGACAGGCGCCGTTGCAGGAGTGCATCCTGTATTCGCCCGTCACGATAGGCACTGTCAGAGACAAAGACGCCTGTCGGTAATACCTGAGCATTGAAGAAGCCGAAGAGTGGACGGAATTGGTGGTCGATGACCATCGCATGACGGTCAGTGCCGCCTGTCGCAAGCAGAGCGACGGGAACGCCAATGAGAGACTTGTAATCGACGAGATCGATGAAGGCCTTGAAAAGACCTGTATAGGAGCCATTGTAGACGGGAGATCCAACAATCAATAAGTCGGTCCGTTCGACATCACGCAATGCCTCGATCAGGAGCGCCGAGGCATCAGCGCGGGATCGAACAGTGAGTTCGGGCGCGATTTCAGCAATGTCAATCATCCGCGCACTCGCGCCGGTCTCCTGGGCAATACGGATCTGAATTTCCGAAACCAGTCGGCTCGTGCGGGACTGAAGCGTAGGGCTGCCTGAAATGGCAACGATCTTGGGCATGGAATTTTGCTCGCTGATGCGCCTTTCAGAATTTCCTGAATGCTCAGCCAAATCAATAGAACGCTTTCCTAAAATCTCCTGCTGTCGAGAAATGCTGTTTCCCCTGCAGCCGCCATTGGAGAACTTTTGTCGTCCGTGCCGACTCCAATGCCTCCCAATGACGCGCTGTCCAATCGAACAGAGGGTCGATGCCACGAGTTGCGCTCTCGTTGAAAGAAAACTTGCATTATCAGGGTTTGGCGGCGGCTCAGCCAAACCTCTTAACGGGCTCCCCGCGACTATATAAGCTACTCGGCAGTCACTTCACGTCGCTCGATCCACTTCGCTCTGAGACTCGCTGCCCGCCTCTGTGCGGCACGATGGAGCTCATCAATGTGGCGGGCCGCCTGCAGTGCTTCGAGCATAGGCTCGTGGATCAGACGCTCGCCATGGGGCTCATGGTGCGAAACCGGATCCCACAGTCCCATAGGGGTCCAGACGTCTCGATCATGCCATTCCGGCATTCCGAGGATGGGATAGAGACACACGCCACGTAGGGGAACCTCTTCGAGAAGCAACACCTCTGCCTCGACAGCGACCTCCTGCAACCAACGGCTCCGATGCTCCCCGATATGGCTCGTTTCGGTAATCATAACGTCGCCACCATAACGAGACCAAACCGAGCGAACGAGATCGCCCAAATTCCATCGTCGCGGATCATCATCGGAGAGCGGTGGAATGACCCCGTCGTCCTGTGCAGTTCCCCCCAACTCCCACTGGTTTGTCCAGTAATAGTTGATCCCCACGACGTCGAGGTGTCTGCGGCTTCCTCCGAGTTCGGGCAGGAGCCGTCCACACAACATATCCCAGCTCTGAAACACAAGACGCTCGTTGAAATCTCGCGCATCTTCCTCCAAGTCAGGGCGATCAGGAGGATAACTCACGCGACATAATGGATCGACGTTGATTATGCGCGCTCGCGGGCAGGCAGCCCGCAAGGCATTGATACCTTCGATAGCAGCTCTTGTGAGCGCCACTTTCAGATCCCAGCCCCGACCGGTCGCATGCGGAGCAAATAGCCCTTTCTCTCCGGCTGCGTAAGCCATGAATGAAGGCTCGTTCACAGGCGTGAAGGCACAAATCCCATCCGTGCGCTGAGCGATGTAGCGACCAACCGCATAGCAATAATCCGCAAAAATATTCGTGAATTCATCGCTCCAGGGATCGAGATTCTGCGGATAGCCGTAATGGAAAAGGTCCCATATGACCTCCACACGATGTCGGCGGGCTGCTTCGACGAAGGGCTCAACAGTGGAGAAGTCGTAGTGCCCATTCCGAAGGTCGACCAAGGGCCAACGAATTGTCTCACGCGCCGCATGAATATCGAGTTCCGCGAGTTGTCGATAATCCTCATCAACGGTCTTGTCATGGCCTGTAGCGACGACTTGGTCGAACCAGAGACCATGACGATTGTACCCTGTAGAGCCCTCGAAGCCCGCCAGAAAGAAGCTGCGGAACATTGTGCTCTCCCTGTCTGCCTTATTGCATCATAGAAACACGAGACGAAGCATCTGACAGCGTGCCAACACCTTCCAACCCGCTCCGTACCAGCCGCATGTAGGCCTCCATAACGGGTGTGGGCACCCGTCGCAGCGGATCTGCCGGGTCCGGGACGATGTCCCACAGCCCCATCTGTGCCAAATGCTCAGTCACCGGACGTCTGCCTTGACGATAGGCCCACGTGACAAGCGCGAACATCGGCCACCATGTATAGCCAACAAGTGGAATGCCTTTGCTGCGGAGCTGCCGCGTGGCTTCAACCGAGTTCTCAAGCCAAGAAAGTCGGCGTCGCACGGACCCCATCGACGCGGTCTCCGAGATCATGAGCGGCACGCGATAGCGCTCATAATACAAATGCCCGAGGCGAGTGATGAGCTCAGCTCCCGCATAGGGCATGCGGATGCGGAAGCGTCCGCCAGCATCGCGCAGCAACTTCTTTTGCGTAAACATCGGATAAAGGTTCATGCCGACAATTGGCAATTGGACAGCACTATCAAGAAAATAGGCAAGTTCGGGTTCGCTCGCCCCGTTCTTCAATAGCCATGTCCATAAAGAATGACGGTCATCGACCCGGCCCGAGACAAGATCGAGTGCCAGAAATACGATCTCCTGTCGACGCTTGGCCTCGTCTGCAAGCTCGCTATCGTCCGTGTCGAAGAGATCCGTGGCATCGACGAAATACGGCACGATGCGAGGATCGACACTTTCGAGTGCCTTGACCGTTTCGACCATTCCTTTTGCGATGGCCAGCATCAGAGCCACAAACCCAGGCCAGCTGCGACGGAAAGGTGGCCACCATCCGAGACGCCCGCAATACCAAGCCGTAATGCGGGGCTCGTTGAGAGGTGTGTACCATGTAATCCGCCCGCGAAAACGTTCGGCGAGACGAGCCGCATAGTCAGACACGAGTTTTGGATAATCGGGGTGAAGAAAGGCACCCTCGATCCATCGCGGCAATCCATAGTGAACGAGATCAACCTGAGGTTCGATCCCCAGTTCAAGAAGGCGGCCTAAGGTCTCATCAGGGAAGGTCCAATCCCAAGTTGCTCGATCGGGCTGGATCCGATGCCACGGCACCCCGTAGCGCGCGCAGGGCACACTAAGCTCGGCAATAAGACCGAGATCCTTATACCAGCGATCATAATGGCCGGTCAGTTCGTACTCGTCGAGAGTCCGCCCCGTTGCAGCATGCGGCGCTGTAATGAATGTATCCTCGATCCCCGTGGACCACCAGAATGCATCTGGAGCGGTCAAACGGTGCAGTTGAGATCGACTGGGAAGAGTTTGGGTCATGCCGGGGCCGTCCCTTGAGCGTCAGTGCTTCCACTGCAGCACAGCGGTTCGGCCGCAAAATCAACCTCGGCCGTCACGTGATCCACGCCAGGAAACGGTTCAACTGCGAGAAAGTTGCATGCGGATCTCAGAACATCTCCGATCTTTCTGCGTTAACCGTAAGCGGGGCTTTTGCGTCAAGCGGAAAATAGAGCGACCTTGAACCGGGCGAAGCCACCTCCAGTTTGGCTTATATTTGGCGTCGCCTGGCTGCCCGGCCGCAAGCCTAACGATAGAGGCCTCGCGGCGCGGGCGGGCCTTTTTTAGCGGGGAGCGCTTCAATGATCGAGATGATCTCACAGGCAGGTACTCATCCCCGTCCACAGTTCCGACGTGATCGCTGGATCGATCTGTGTGGCAAGTGGCGATTTGCCTTCGATGATCGCAACCGGGGACTGGTTGAGCGATGGTTCGAGCAGACCACCTCTTTCGATCGTGAAATAGTGGTTCCCTTTCCTGCCGAAAGCAAACTTTCGGAAGTCCATGATACGAGCTTCCATCCTGTAGTTTGGTACTACAGGGAATTTCGCGTCGATGAAACAGCTCGCAAGGATCGCCTTCTCCTTCACTTCGGAGCAGTCGATTACAAGGCGACTGTCTGGGTCAACGGTCGAATGGCCGTCGAGCATGTTGGGGGACAGACACCATTCGAAGCGGATATCACATCGCTGCTCGTTCCCGATGAGACACAGACGATAACGGTGAGAGCCGAGGACGACCCGAGGGATCTGCAGCAACCGCGCGGCAAGCAATATTGGGAAGAACAGCCCGGCTATATCTGGTATCATCGAACGACCGGAATTTGGCAGCCGGTCTGGCTAGAGCCAGTCCCAGAGGTAGCGATTTCCGAGATTCGGTGGACACCCGACGTCGACCTTTTTGGTGTAGCGCTGACGCTCAGGCTTGACAGGGCGCCTCGTGATGGATGGCATATTCGCGTCCAGCTTTCAGGTGATCGCCCGCGGCAGCTCCTCATCGACGATCGATACAGTCTCTCTGTACGCGAGATACGGCGCGTTCTGCTGCTCGATATTAACAACGCTGCCATTCGTCGTCGCCGCAGCCTGCTCTGGGCTCCGGAGCATCCTAATCTCATTGACGCGACTATTGAACTTCTTGATGAGAACGATGTTGTTATCGACCGCGTGGAGAGTTATTTCGGCCTGCGCCGGATAGAGGCACGCGATGGACGCTTCATTATAAACGGTGTCCCCATCTTTCTGCGGCTGGTATTGGCGCAAAACTACTGGCCAGATTCTCTGCTTGCGGCTCCAGATGCAGAAGCACTCAGACGCGAGGTAGAGCTCGCCCAATCCCTCGGATTCAACGGCATTCGCATTCATCAGAAAATCGAAGATCCACGTTTCCTCTATTGGTGTGACCGACTCGGCATGCTGGTCTGGAGCGAAGCAGCCAATGCTTATGTCTATTCCGATCGATCTGCGGAGATGCTGGCGCGCGAATGGATGGAGGCCGTGCACCGAGACTATAACCACCCATCGATTATTACATGGGTGCCCCTCAACGAAAGCTGGGGTGTTCCGGATCTCGATCGCTCGGCTCAGCAGCGTGACTTTGTACGGGCATTGTATCACCTTACCCATGCCCTCGATGCAACTCGGCCTGTGATCGCGAATGATGGCTGGCAGCATGCTGTCGGCGATATTTTCGGCGTGCACGACTATGCGCCTACTGGCGATATGCTGCGAGAGCGATACTCGGATCGCCAAGCCATTGCGACAACATTTCGCGAAATTCGCCCTCACCACCACCCTTTGCTCGGAGAAGGAGTCGCTCTTAAAGACCAACCAATCATCATAAGTGAGTTCGGCGGCCTAGGTTTCGTGCCACAAGCCAGCGAAGACTGGTTCGGATATGGACAGTTCACGAGCCCCAACGAGTTGCTGGACCGCTACGAGCAACTTGTCGATGCTCTGCTTTCATCGAGTGCATTGGCGGGCTTTTGCTACACTCAACTCACTGACACCGGACAAGAAACGAACGGCCTCTTTACGATCGACCGTCAAGCAAAATTCGACTCTGCTCGCATACGCGCCATTAACAGCCGCCCCTCGAAGGCCGTCCCCAGCGAGATTCTGGATGCCCTGATCAAACAGGAGGTCGAACGGCGCCGGAAGGACCGTGGGCAGGAGTAGTACAAGCTTCCATTGCAAATAAACGGCGCGTCAATTTCGCCATGATATCGAACAGATCGTCCGCGGCAAAAGCCGTATGATCGATACAGTCAATGCGACTGCGCAACTGGAAACTGAGATTGATGGATAGCCTTCTCCGCTTGAATAAGCACGTCCAAGCCGCGCCAAGGTTTAGGGATAAAGGTAACACAATCGGGAAGAGTTTTGAGGCGATCGCCATTGCTTCCCGACGTAACCACAATCCTGATTGTGGGCCAGTTCCTTGCGGCGAATTGTGCAAGCTCGACCCCATCCATTTCCCCTGGAAGTCGGATATCTGCAAAGATCATTGCTACCTCGCCTCCGCGTTTCTGAAGGTAGGCAAGCGCAACTTCCGCATTCTCAGCCTCGACCACATCAAGTTCGGTCTCTTCCAGCAACGTTGCCGCGAGTTCACGAACTTCTACGTCATCTTCGATGATCAAAGCGACATGCTGCAAGGGTTGCAGGCTGCTCATGACCCATCTCCCCGTTCTCTGCTTGCGGCGAAATACAGGTACATCGCGCGTTTCCGTATCCTGCAAAGCAGTCTGGTTAGACTAACATACGTTGAAATGTGGAACGATCGACCTGCTCACTGGTTTCAGCGTGGCAGTAGAAACAGTTATTTCATGAGCAGTTTCGAACGTAGCAGAATATACGATAGCAATCTTTGGGCCGCTCAGAACGGATTGACATAGTTTAATATTGCTGCCTGCCGCAGGACGACTTTCCGAATGATGTGACTTGCCTTCACATGATCGGTAAAAATTGCTGCGAGTCCGGTACTTCCCGCTGGAAGATGATGCGCCGCGTCCTGATCGTCGATTCTTACGCGGACCACGAAAGGAGCTGCCTGGATCTCCGAGGGGGCAACGGCAAGACCACTTGGCTGAGTCTGCCCAGTGGCGATCGCCTGCAGCACCGCCTCGACGCGACCAGTATAGATTTGGCCGGGGAAAGTCTTGAATGTGACTTCAACCGGCTGGCCGATCGCAATATAGCGCGCGTAGATTTGTGGAACTTCTATACCTAAGATCGTTTCCGACGTGTCGATGAAAGCCATCACCGGAGACTGTGCTGTGATGCGCGCCCCCTTGCGCAGCGCCAAATTGGTCACATAGCCGTCGACGGGTGCGCGCACCGTGGTCTTGTCGAGGTTCCATTTAGCTGCGTCGAGGTCAGCCCGCAGTTGTTCGACTTCGGCCTCTCGTTGCTGAACATCGAAGGCCCGTCCTGTGTCGTGTCTCTGTAGCTCAGAGAACTGGGATAGGCGCAGCTCAGCGAGCTTGAGTTGTGCCTCAACTGCCCGAGCCTGAGCTTGATAGGTTGTTGGATCGATGCGGAACAAAACATCTCCCGCTTTGACCGGTGTATTAGCCGCGACTGGCACATCAACGACCTCGCCTGCGACCGAAGGAATGATCTGAACCGAATTGCGCACAACTGCAACGGGTCCCGACGGTGCACCCCACCCCATGGGAATGAACAGGCCAACAAGGAGAAGGAGCAGTACGAGAACCGGCGAAAGCTTCCAGAACAGGTTGAATGGTATGAAACGCAACCAGACGAACAGGGCAAGGAGGGCAATGTACGAGTTGAGCAGGACAACGATCATCGCGCCGGCTCCCGCCGTACTGGTACGTCTACATACGCCCAGATCAAAACCAGGGGCCAGAATACGAAGCCGCAGATCAACGTGGCCCAACTCCCGACTGTTACCGCCTCAGGCCACGGATGCCCGCGTTTGCGCGCAATGTGCCCCGGCATCATCCCGAGAGCCACAAAGACCGCAATGAGGCTTGCAAAGAGTACGAATAGGACGATCCACGCGAAAACATCGATGGCAGACATCAGGATCTCCCCACGGCGTCGAATTCGAACATTTTCTTCGGATCCGCACCATATGACTGCCGATCTATTCCGTGCGCTAGCATTTGAGATGCTTCTGGGACGTCGAATGAAGACGCTGCAACTGCAAGCCAGAGCTCGCAAGTCGCCTCGGAGGGGGGCATAAATTCAGTCGCCCGACCCGAAATGGCGATTCTCAAATTGCGGCTGCATCGATAGAGCAGGCGCCAGAGCAGGCCTCGACAGGCTGAACCTTTATAAAATCGATCTGAGGTCGACGCCCTTTGCGAATCCATGAGCCCCCGCTAGATGCGGATATCTGGCGATATAGGAGCGGCGTCGACAATGCTGCCGATCAAAGAAGGCTCGCCGTGAGCCTAGGTGGACGCAGGACTATTGATCTCTATTCATCAATGCATCTAGGGCGGGCGTGAGAAGCGGGAAGGGTCACTTAGGATAGTTCTCACAATGGAAGATCGAGGAACTCCGCTCTAATGTTTCGCATCGGTAAGCTTCTAAAGCGAGACGGTAGTCCGGATGGAAAAGCCGACCATGCCGCGCGGACGATTTCCAATGTCGGCCTTGCACAGCGAGCTTGATATGATCGCGATGGGTCTTTCAGCGCATCGGTGCCGGCTTCAGGATCACCGAGTCGATATGCAAGCATATTGACGGGTGTCTTCCCGACTGCGGAGCGTCAGTGTGCTTGTGTGAGGCTCTCGACAACGTGGACCAACTGATCGACCACTGCTGTTGTGATCCGTTGGCCCTTGTCGGCGCTTGCGCGCGATGGATCGCCGACGACGCCCGTGCCGCCAGACATATCCTTCATACTGCGGAACAAGGCTCCTCGTGCCGGCAGGATCATATCGGAATTGGCCCAATCAAAAGTTCCGGCATAGTTCATGCCGGTTATAAGGTCACGCCTAACACTGTCCGGAGCAGCAAGCAGCATGAGCGATGTCTCGAACTCACACGCGTGATTGACGCCGGCAAAGTCGCTTTCGCGGATTTTGCTCAACTCGCTGGCAGCGAGGCGCCACCAAGTCAGCATCGCAATGCGACAATCCTTATGTTTGGCGCCGAAGCTTTCCAGCAGAACCTGACCGATAGCCTGGTTCCCGCCGTGGCTGTTGAAGAGAATGATATTCCGAAATCCATGACGGACAACGGATTCGATGATCTCGCCAACGTACAGAAGAAACGTCTCGTGCCGAACGGTCAAAGTGCCGGTGAAATCCATATGATGTTCGGAACAGCAGACTTTGACCTGCGGCAGGATGAGCACTCCCTTATGAAGTCGCTCATCCAGCTCACTCAGGAAGTGGTCTCCGATACGGGCATCCGTGTCAAGCGGGAGATGTGGTCCGTGTTGCTCAATGGCTGCGATATTCAGCACAATAGGAACTGAGCGGTCTATGGTATTGATCTCTTGCGTTGTGAGCGTTTCCCATCTCATGGCTTCACCGCCCAGAGTTCGATTTCCACGACGAAGTCCCGAAGTAATCTGGTCTCCACCGCTGTCCTAACCGGGAGCGGATGCGGCATCATCTCGGCATAGACTTCGTTGAAGGCCGGCCAATCATTCAAGTCCGTCATATAGACGTTGACCTTGAACACGTCGGCCAGGGTGCAGCCCGCATTGCGGAGCTGCATGGCGCAGTTCTCGATGGTTATCCGGGCCTGCGTACGAATATCCGCTCCGACCGTTTTCCCATCCGGGCCGACGCCAGCCTGCCCGGAAATCACGACGATGCGGCCTGGAGTAACCTCAATAACCGGCGAGTACGGACCGTGCCCAGGCGCCTGAGCGGCAGGCGGTGCGCGCTTGACTGCTTCCGGGCGATGGTTTGTTCCCATCGGATTGGGAAGGTACCCAATGAAACCCGCGATCCGCCAACGGCCTTCAATGTTCCGGCAAAAATACTGCGTCTGCCAGCGCAGTGTCGTTACTGTTCCATCATCCAGACGGAGAGAGCCGTCAAACTTCTTTCGCGCGAGAGCGAAATCACCCATGATCTCGATATCTCGCAGGCCCGTAAGCTCGAAGAGAGATTTGCGCAAGGCCTCATCAGGGATACGCCCCTTAAGCTCCCTCGCACCATCCAGCCATGCCTGCCGGTAGCGGTTGATATCCGCATATGTGACGCGCCAGCTGTCCGGGTTATCTGAGAACCGCCCGTCGATCCCGAAGAATAGATCCGGTGCGAAATCGCGAAAATGCGCATCCCAATCGCCAGCCACGAAAGCATCGATATCGCGATGAACGAGCATTTCCCAGATCGCATGGCGCGCCGCATCGGTCGACGGGAATGGATTAACGTCTGTCATGGTTCTGCCCCTAACGGATCGTTCGCTCCGACACTTTGAAACGGCGGACCGCCTCTTCGTCAAGTTCAATGCCGAGACCCGGCCCCTCAGGTAAGCGAATATGCGGCGGGGACACAATGAGGGGTGTCTTGAGCAGATCGTGTGAGCGGATCATGCGACCGAAAATGTCACTCGGCCATGTGCAACTCGCTGCGGCAGCGCTCTGATGCACATACATCGCTTCCAAAATGCCGAGATCGACCTCTGATCCATGCCAGCACGGCAATCCCGACATTGCCGCCATATCAGCCATCGCCTTGAACTTGGCGAGCCCACCATTGAAATTGAAGCCATCAACCGCGCCATGGGCAACGGCATTCACAGCCTCATAAGGACGCTGCCCCTGAAAAACATAAGGTAAGGATACATGGAGGGCGATGGGGATGGCACTGAACTGGCGAAGATTGGCATAGTCCTGGATCATCCAACGCTGAATCGGATCCTCCAGCAGAAGGACATTTCCGATCTTCTCCAGATCCCGGATGATCGGCCGGGCATTTCCGGCATTTTCCCAGCGCTGATTGGGGTCGAAGATCACCTTCATACCGGGTGCATGCTTATGGATTTCTTTGCACCAGGCGACCACGTCATCCTCGAGGTCGCATTTGAACTTGATGCAATCGAACCCCTGCTCTCGGTACTGCCGGACCCAGGGGCCGATTTCACTCACCGTGCGGTGACTCGACCATGCGCTGATCTTTACGTGGCTGCGAACTGCACCGCCGAGAAGACGGTGAAGCGGAACGTCAAGGGATTTTGCATAGGCATCCCAGATTGCGCACTCGAAGCCATCATATTCACGGCAAAGAGCGATAGGAAGATCCTGCAACGGCATCTCGGCAATGCTCTGGCCAAGAAGCATGCTCGAGATATTCTCGATGATCGACCAGTTGTGATCCCGATAGAATTCCGCGAGCCCCACGGTTCCATCTTTGAGGGTCATACGCAGAATGAGCTTGGGCAACTCGTCGAATTGAACCGACCAAGCACGCTTCCCCGCCACCGGTAACATGTGGAGAGGCTTATTAAGGCTCTCGGAATTGATCACGCCGGGATGGGCGGGAACAATGACCTCTTCATAGTCGAAGCGAACAATGGTTTTAGCGTTGATATCCATACGACACCGGTCAAGAAGCAAAGGGAGACTACAAGCAGAAAAGTAGTTAAACAACGGAATTTGCAGAGCTCAGAAAAATTTTGACCACTGAATTTTTGTGACGCTACATTTCGTAAGGAACAGGATTCGGCGGGAGTGACGACGATGAGCCAAACCATTATCGTGACGGGCGGCGCAGGTGACATCGGGCGGGCCATGTGCGCGCGCTTTCTTCGAGATGGCCATCGCATTGCCATGCTGGATAAGGATCGCGCGGCACTTGAGCTCGCGCAGGAGAGCCTTGGCTCTTCTGAGCGACTGATCGTGATTCCCGCCGACGTGACAAACGTAGCGTCCATCGCGAGCGCTGTCGCGGAAACTGAGGGGCGCCTGGGGCCCATCGACGTCCTGATCAATAATGCCGGAGGCGTCGTCAGTCCGACCCTCTCGAAGACCTCAGAGGCGGCCTGGCTTTCTGACATGGAGCTCAATCTCAACGGCGCGTGGCGCTGTGTGCGGGCTGTCCAGGACGGTATGCAGGCCCGTCAGCGTGGAGCGATTATCAACATCGCCTCCGTTAACGGTGTGGGCATCTACGGCTACCCCGCCTACAGTGCAGCCAAGGCAGGCCTCATTCAGCTCACACGCTTCCTGGCAGTGGAATTCGGGCGTTATGGCATTCGCGCGAATGCCATCGCTCCGGGAACGGTCAAGACTCAAGCATGGCAAGCCCGGGTGAAGGAGAACCCAGCAATTTTCGAGCGTCTTAAGCGCTGGTACCCACTAGGAGACGTCTGTGTCCCCGAGGACATCGCGGGTGTTGCGACCTTCCTCATCGGCTCAGACGCGAGAATGATCACTGGTGCCATTCTTCCCGTCGATGGCGGTCTCTCGGTGGGTTCGATCACGATGGCTCAGGAATTCTGCGGTGACGCCTTCTAGCCCATTCAACTCGCTGCGGCTCTCCTAATCGCCGATCGGCTGCGCCTCGGTATGGCCGTGAAGGGCGAGCAGACTTGTCCGGATTCTATGCAACCGACGTGCCGAGGCCGGCTGCTTCAGCGCGCCCACGATTGCCGAAAGGCAGTCGATCACCAGCAGTTGGCCATAACGTGTGCGATTGGGAAAGTTGAAATGAACCTCGTCGCCTGGAACGACGAGCGGTAATAGCAGAGTGGATCGCCCGGCAAGGGGAGAGTCCGGTAACGTCACCGCAATGACTGAGGCGCCTCGAGCGGTCGCTATTTCGGCCGCATCGACAAGGGACTGCGGTTTGCCGGTGACGGAGAAGATCAGGAACGCATCACCTTTCTCAGCAATGGCGGCAAGCATCTGCTGCTTGTAGGCATCTGCCGACGAACTGACAGCCAAGCCGAACCGGAACAGCCGATTTTCCATCTCCTGTGCCATGATGGCGGAGCTTCCACCGACACCGAGGCATACGATGCGATTCGCTTGGGCAACTGTTGCAGCCGCTGTGTTCAGGAGCATCTCGTCGAGGCCGGAGAAAGTCGTTGCAAGCGCATCCACACCCGATTGATAAACCCGCTGTGCCGTCGTGCGAGCATCGCCGGACTGGACCTTTCGCTCAGCCTCGATATACATCCGGCCAACGGCAAAATCCTGAGCCAGCCGTATCTTGAAATCACTGAAGCCATCGCATCCCAGACGACGTGTGAAGCGCATCACCGTCGGCTCGCTCACCTCGGCTTGTGCTGCGAATGCTTTGATACTGATGCGGGTCATCCCCTCAATATCCCGCAGCACGAGATCCGCGACCCGGCGCTCGGCCTTTCTCAGGGATGGTGCGACCTGTTCAATGGCTTCGATCAGGCTGGCAGGATGCTTCATGCTGTTGGTCCCAAAGGACGAGGCTCTAGAATTTAACCCCGAGATAGGCCCTGTCATCGGCCCAAGTCGCCTCTGTCGATCCCTTCGGCGAAAGATAATGAATGACTTTCGATGGATCCTCACGCTCAGCCCGAGCGAAAGCCTCCTCCCAGGAGGCGACACCGAAAGCTGCCCCCTGTTCGAAATATCCATCGGAGTAAATTTCCACAGTCTCGACCTTCTCCAGGGCAAACTGCTCGATCCGGATCAGATTCTCCGGGACGGGGAACCCATCGAGACAGGCGTAACCAAGGATGGTGGAGCTATCATTCTGATAGGCGCCTTGGGCGTTAACGATGCCACCTTTGACGAGATGCTCGATCAAATCACGTGACATATGCGGCAGAGCCGAAAGACTTCGGCTGATGGCACACTCTTCGATCTGCCTCATATCATCTGCCGTCAGAAGGCCATCGAAGGCGTCAATCGCTTGGCGAGTGCCATGCCAGGTAATGCGTCGCGACAGTTGCTCGTGCTGAGCACGGTTCCGAATCTTGCGGACGATGACCGGCCATGCCTCTCTACGGAGCGTCGAGGTGATTAGATCCAGGTCTTTCTCGACGCGTAACGTTTCCCGGCCATTGAGACGTACGCCGCTGTCGCCAACAAGAATCACCTCCAAGCTCGGCCCACGAACCCAAACAAGGGCTAGCGCAGCGGAAAGTCGGATATTCCAATCGATCTTAGCTTTCTCAAAGACGCCATGAGCCTTGTACGCTCGCTCAAGAGCCCCGGTCAGTGCACGGACGAGGGCAAATCCATCCTCTGGCGTGCTTGATGCGCTCAGAATTTGCTCAAGTGCGCCCTGAACAATCGTCGCTGCATATTGGCCGGAAAGCATGCCGTCATACCGGGTGCCGAGCCGGTCCGTAACACCGTCGATGACGGCATACGCCCGGCCCGGGAGAATGACGAGGCGATCCTCGTTCGTATGAGGCTTGGACGGATCCTTCGCCTCTGAGAATGCCTCGATCAGCATGGTTCTATTATCGCGTTAGATATCCGTTGACTTCAGCGGCTCTGAAGAGCCGCCTTCCACTTGGAAATCCACTCGTTGCGATGCTCGGCGACTTTCTTGATATCGTAATCGACCAGCTTGACCTCGCTGATCGGCTTAAGTCCTGCACCAGTCACGTCCTTGCGCACGGAGCGACGGCCGATTTCCGATACAAGCTGCTCCTGGACAGGCTTGGACAGAAGCCAGTCGATAAACACCTTGCCATTGTCCGCGTGAGGAGCGCCCTTCACGAGTGCGACGCCGTCTGCCACTGTGGATGAGCCGTCTTCCGGATAGACAATCGCGACGTTACCGCCGCCCTTGACATAGTCGAGAGCGTTGTCCTCGAGCGTAAGGCCTACCAAAGCCTCTCCATCGTTAACATAGCGCGGGACGGCGCCAGAAGAATCGGACAGATTCATATTGGCGAGAGTCTTGTTATAGACATCCCAGCCCTTGTCCTTATAGGCGAGCAGGACTGTCGCGAGCTGCTGGAACGAGGAGCCAGATGTATCAGGCCGGGCTGAGGAGACCTTGCCTTTCCACTTTGCATCGCCGAGTTCAGCCCAGGTCTTCGGATACTCGTTCGGCTTGAGTTCCTTATTATTGACGGCCATGACCAGGAGAATACCGGTATAGGGAATCCATTCCGGACTTACCTTGTAAGTCTGAAGGATTG
Organism: Microvirga puerhi; assembly: GCF_020089865.1. Taxonomy (GTDB): domain Bacteria; phylum Pseudomonadota; class Alphaproteobacteria; order Rhizobiales; family Beijerinckiaceae; genus Microvirga; species Microvirga puerhi. The sequence goes on along the minus strand of NZ_JAIRBM010000002.1, from coordinate 211,668 downwards.
CAGCGTCTTCCTTGGGCGAATAGGTCTGCAGTAGGTCCTTGTTGTCTTCCAGCTGCTCCCCGCCGATGCTCCAGATCACGTCGGCCTTGGCGGAGGACGATTCAGCTTTGACCCGTTTGATGATATCGCCGGAGCCAGCCTTCACCACGTCGACCTTAATGCCCGTCTCCTTTTCGAATTTGGGAACGAGTGCATCGACAATCGATGCCTTGTGCGCCGTATAAACGACCACCGTCTTCTCTTGCGCCATGGCTGCGACGCTCAGCGACGCCAGCAACATTCCGGCTGTTAGCCCTACTTTCAGCATTTTTCCCTCCCCCGATTAGGTAGCAAAGCTACGCCATGTTGCTGAAAGCTGTAAGTTTTGTAAAGTCGGAAGCGACCAAGATGTAGTTATACCAAAAACAGGAGTGGGGCGTGGCCGAACTGAGGATCCAGGGATTGGCAAAGAGCTATCGGGATGTTCGCGTCCTCGAAAGTATCGATTTGACGATCGCCTCTGGGGAGTTCTTTACTCTGCTGGGCCCGAGCGGATGCGGAAAGACCACCCTCCTGCGGACCATCGCAGGCTTCCAGCACCAAGATCGCGGCGAAATCGTCGTCAAGGGCGAACGTATCGACCTGAAACCTGCCCACAAGCGCGACATCGGCATGGTCTTCCAGGATTATGCCGTTTTCCCTCACCTTACGGTTGCTGAGAACGTTGCATTCGGGCTCAAGGCTCGCTCTCTGCCTAAATCCGAAATCGAGACGCGTGTCGCAGAGAGCTTGAAGATGGTGCGGCTCGATGGCTATCAATCGCGCCTTCCAGCTGAAATGTCCGGCGGGCAGCAGCAGCGAATCGGCTTGGCCCGGGCTATGGCGATCCGTCCCACATTGCTTTTGATGGATGAGCCCCTCTCGAATTTGGACGCCAAACTCCGGATCGAGTTGCGCGAGGACATCCGCGATATCCAGCGACGCCTTGGCATCACGACGATCTACGTCACTCATGATCAGGAAGAGGCCCTGGCGGTCTCCGACCGCATCTGCGTCATGGATAAAGGGCGCGTGGAACAGATTGGAACGCCGTTCGAGATCTATCGCCACCCCGTCCGTCGCTTTGCCGCGGGCTTCGTCGGAACCATGAATTTCATATCCGGGACGCTGAAAGCCGGACAGTTGCTCATCGGCAGCCGATCCGTGCATTTTCCGGGAGCTGATGGAACAGGGCCGGTTGAACTGGCGATCAGGCCCGAAAACGTCATCCTCTCCGGCAGCTCCCCCGGAGCAGCCATACCTCTGCGCGGGGAGGTCCGAAAGGTTACGTTCCTCGGCCGCGAGGCACACTACACGCTAGGAACCGAGGCCGGAGAGATCATTGCTCAGGCGATGGATCCGAGTGCGGATTTCATCGCAATGGAGGGGCAAACAATCGATATTGTGCTGCCCATCGCGAAAGCTGCCCTGTTTGATGCCAATGGCGATCTCGTGAGCGCTGGACGGCCATGATGACAAAGCGCATCCGCTTCGAACTCTGGACCTGCGTGCTGATTGCCGCATGGGCTATCGTCTTTCTTCTTTTGATCTGGCCCTTGTCGTCTATCCTGAAGGCGAGCCTGATCGACAATGAGACCGGGACTTTTTCCCTGGTTCATTATGTCGAGATCTTCACACTGAAAGCCTACCAACGTGCCATCGGAAACACCTTCCTCGCCGGACTGGGCGGGATGGCTGGGGCGCTCATTCTTGGCGTTACGCTCGCCTTCATAACGACGCGTTTTCGCATTTTCGGCCGCGCCCTGATTCAAACTTTGGCGGTCGTAGCGCTGGTATCGCCGCCCTTCATCGGCGCCTATGCATGGATTGTGTTGTTCGGGGCAAGCGGGGTCGTTCGCAAGGCTCTTTCGTCGATCGGCCTTTCAATCCCGCCGATCTATGGCGCGGCAGGCGTCATCCTCGTGTTCAGCCTCAAGTTCTTCCCCCACGTCTTCCTGATCACCTCAGGAGCTCTGGCGGCCATCAACCGATCCGTGGAAGAGGCGGCGGAAAGTCTCGGTGTCCCGCCATGGAAGCGGCTCTTCATCGTAACCTTCCCGCTGATCCTTCCCGCCATTTCGGTCAGCGCGCTCTTGACCTTCGTACTTTCCATTGCGGACTTTGGCACGCCTCGCATCATCGGTCGCGATTTCAATGTTCTGGCGACGGAGGCTTTCAATCTGTTCTCAAGCGAGGTCGGAGGCAATCCTGGGATGGCCTCGGCGCTCAGCGTGGTCCTGATCGTACTCTCTATGATCGTGGTGCTCGCTCAGCGCTGGATGTTGCGCAAGAACGTCTATTACAGCAATTTGATCAAGAAGCCTGAACGCCAGCGGGTACGCGGCCTCAAGGCGACCGGTCTCCATATCCTCGCGTACACGATCGTCCTGCTCGGCGCATTGCCGGCGCTCATCGTGGTGCTGTTCTCCTTCAGACGCACCAGCGGACCGGTCTTTCAGCCTGGTTTCAGCCTTCAAAGCTATGAGAAGGTGATCTCAACCGTTTCCGATCCAATCTGGAATACACTGAACTTTTCATTCGCCGCGGTAATCGCCATCGTCATCAGCGGTACCCTGATCGGTTATTTGATCTCCCGGCGCCCCAGCGTTGCGACAGGGTCCCTCGATGCCCTGCTGATGATTCCCTATGTCGTTCCGGGAATCGTGATGGGCATCGCGTTCATCACCCGCTTCAACGATCCGCCGCTCGCGTTCACCGGCACGGGCTTCATCATCATTCTCGCCGTCTATATTCGGCGCCTCCCCTACTCTGCGCGGTCAGTAGCTGCAGCGTTGAAGCAGGTCGGGCCAAGCCTTGAAGATGCGGCAGTCAGCCTTGGATACTCACCGGGCAAGGCCTTCTTGAAAGTGACCGTGCCTTTGATCGCCCCAGGCATCCTCGCCGGAGCGCTCATGAGCTTTGTGACCGCCATGAACGAACTGTCGTCGTCGCTCGTTCTCTACGTCGGTAGAACGATCACGATGCCGGTTCGTATCTATCTTTCAGTCATGGATGGTGAGTATGGCACTGCATCCGCGCTCTCGACAATCCTACTCACCATGACTGTCATCGCAGTCTATGGCGCATTTCACTTGTCCGGACGAAAGGAGAGCGCATTGCTCTAGCCGTCCCTTGTCATGTGGAGTTTTCCCAAAGAGCTATAGCCTTATAAGACTGCCAGCAGCCTATGCGCCCTAGTTTCGCTGCATAGGCTGCGGAGCGACGGATGATATAACTTAAAAAAAAGCCGGGCACGAAGCCCGGCTAAAGTGAGGTCCGACAAAAGTCAAAACCTTCCAGAGGGAACGGCCGACACGGCAGCGCTGGGAGGAAGAAAGCGATGCCGCGTTGAAATCAGCCACTGCTCATATCGGCTGCATTGCGCCCTTTTGCAATGCAGCATGCCTCATAAAAGGGCTGCACTATGCGCATGGCCATTTCTGAGACTTGTTATGCTGTCGTTCATCGGCAATCCGAGCGGTTATGACTGCCGGATCTCGTGTCGCTTCAAATTGCTTGATGCGAGGCAAAGGAGTTCGAAGAGGACCTGCGCACCGGCTTGCGCCGTATTGCTCGTCGCATCGTATTGTGGCGCGACTTCGACCACATCGCCTCCAACCATGTTGATGCCGACGAGGCCCCTGAGAATCTCCAGCACCTCCCGCGGCTGAAGCCCGCCCACTTCAGGCGTACCAGTTCCCGGCGCAAAACCTGGATCGAGACTGTCGACGTCGAACGAGATATAAGTAGGCTCATTCCTGACGATGGTGCGCGCCTTCTCGACAATGGCAGCGATCCCCATTTGGGGGACCTCCTCGGCGTGAATGACCGTCATGCCGGAGGCGTAGGAGAATTCCCACAGATACTCCGCACCACCGCGAATACCGATTTGAATCACGCGCTCCGGATCCAGTGTTCCCTCAAGAACAGCCTGCCGGAAGGGGCCGCCGTGATGAAATTTCGATCCCTCATAGACTCCGCCCGTATCGCAATGAGCATCGATGTGGATCATACCAACGGGACGATCCTTTCCAACCGCAGCCAGGATGGCGCGAGTGATCGAGTGATCGCCACCGACGGCCAGCGGAAGGACACCCGCGCCGACGACTTTCGCGAAGAAGGTCTCAATGTCCGCATGACATGATTCCAAACTGAATCGGCTACGAAAGGGGACATCACCAATGTCTGCGACCTTCACATCCGCCATGGGCGTCATGCGCAAGACGTGTTCATAGGGACCGATCCGCTCGATTGCGCGCACAGCACGTGGCCCAAGGCGAGCGCCAGCCCGGTTAGTGACTCCGAGATCCATCGGCACGCCGATCAGTGCCACATCGATTCCACCGAGATCAGGCAACTCAGTTACGTCCGGACGAAATGGCGCGTCAAGAAAGGTTGCGGGATCAGCGAAGGGCCATTTGCGTCGATCGCTTTCAGAGAATTGCAGGCTTGCGGCTTTGCGGAAATCTGCATTGTCGATATCGCCGCCCGTTGCTCCCTGGTACCGAACGCGCAAGCGTTCGAGCTTCCTCTGGTCCATGCTGATATTCCCCATGCCTTGAATTTCTATCGGAAGACGGACGGACGAGACACCTCTGAGCGCAGAGCATTGTTCAGCCAGCGCATATCCTGCTGTCTCCACAGCCCCAGCACGCCTTCAATAAGGCGTTCCGCACGCGCTTCGTCCAGCGACATCGCGGTAAGGCTTCGGATCTTGGCAAAGTAAGCGTTCTCAGTGATCGGATTTGCAGGTGAACCGAGCGCCTTCTGTACGCGTGCTTCTTCCACGTGCCCATTGGACGTTATCACGCGCACGAACGGTTCTTCGTTCGCAGCAATATCCTGGTCGACAATAAGACTGACCCGCCCCATCGCGGCCTGAAGGCGCGGATCGGCTCGCTTGTCAGCTGCGTAGGCAGACAGTCCAGCCTGTCCGAACGCAAGGCGCGCAGCAAGCGCGTAAGGCAGGCTCATCTGAGCAAACGGCAAGGTGGAGACATCCCGACCGCCGCACATATCATGGAGGAATGGGCTAAGTCTGACCTCGATCTGGCCCACCTCGTCAACTGCTAGGCCCTTGCCGTCAAGAATCTGCCCCAACGCGTCAATCGACGAATGTGTGCCACGACAGGAGGCGTAAGGCTTCAGAGAAACCCGTTCGAGACGCCAGCTATCGCCGAGCCCTACACAGAGAGCTTCAGGCTGTGCGGAATCGGGCGCAAACGTCTTAAGAAAGCCGCCCCATGCGTCATCGAAGACTGCGGAAGGCCCGCTCACGCCGGCGCGCGCCAAAAGTGCGGCAAATAACCCACCCTCCGCGGCACGCCCGGCATGAATGCGCTTAGTCTGGCTGCCGTCGTGGATAAACGCCCATAGCCCACCGCTGAAGCTCGCGGCATGACCAAGCGCATGCGCGATGCACATCGCATCGAGTCTAAGGATTCGTGCAGCAGCGACGGCTGCCCCAAAAGTGCCGCAGGTTGCGGTCGAATGCCATCCGGCCTCGTTGTGCGGCTCATAGCCACCGCATGCCTCAAGGACGCGGCGTGCCACATCGTAGCCTAGCACGACTGCCAGCAGGAACTCCTCGCCACTGATCGGGTATTCAGCAAGCGCCACAGCGGCCAAAGCGGCTGGGACGACCACCGCACCCGAATGGTCGCACCCGCCAGTATCGTCAAGCTCGAAGGCATGACAGGCAATACCGTTGACGAGAGCAGCGGATCGAACACCAAGCGCCTCGCTCGTACCCCAGATTGGAACGGCGCCTCTCTGTTCGGTGCTGAGGATGAGGTCGAGAGTGGTCTGTGCCTCCCGCGAGGCGGCCCCGGCAACGCCACAGGCCAGCGTATCAAGCGTATGGCGGGCCGCCTTGAACCGAATGGGCTCCGGAAGGTCAGAAGGAGCTGCGGATGCGACGAACTGAGCGATCGCAGCCACACGCGACGAGCGGATTTGCATGTTCAAGACCGGGAACGACTCTTAGAAGTGGAAAAATAGGAAGACGCTTCTCGCATGTACCGCCGGCATCGGGCGATGCCGGCGGTACGCTCGGAGGCTACTGTGCCTTGGCTGCCTCGCCGTTGATCATGATCTTGTCGACCTTGGCCGAGGAGAGCTCCCATTTCTTGAGCACGTCGGCATAGGTACCGTCTTTGATCATTTCCCCGAAGGCTCTCGCAACAGCATCGCGCAACTGCGTGTCCTTCTTGGCGAAGCCCATACCCTGATAGACAGACGTGAAGGGCTCTCCGAGAATGACGTAGCTGTTCGGCTCCAGGTTCAGAAGGTATGGCAGGGTCTCGGAACCCTGGACCGCCGCATCAAGGCGCTTCTGTCGGAGCTGAGTGCGAGCGTCGGCGGATCCCTCCGTCCCGACAATCTTCAGAGGCGGTTTTCCTGCGCCCTCACACGCGGTCTTGCTCCAAGTTTCCATTTCCTTCGGAAACGACGTGCGCCGGCTTGCACCGACGGTCTTCCCACAAAGATCTGTGAGGGTCTTGAACTCGTCCTTACGATCGGCGGTCGTATAGAACTGCGCTCCAGACTCCAGATAATCGACGAAATCAAGCGTATCGCGGCGGGTTGGCAGATCACTCATTCCGGACAGGATCATATCGGCCCGGCCGGTCGTGAGCGCGCTCACCATCTGCTCGAAGCTAATCTCCTCCCACTTAATTTCGACACCGAGCTTCTTCGCTAGGGCGTTGCCGAGATCAATGTCCAGTCCCGTGAGGGTTGCGCTCTTTGGGTCCTTGAACTCGAGCGGTGGATAATTTGGCACGTTAGCCACCACGATGACTTTCTTCGACGCGATGGGCTCGGGCAGCTGCTGTGCCATGGCGATACCACCGGTGGTTACCAGGGCGGCAAGTGAGCAGAGAATAGTTCTCGCTTTCATGTTCGATTTCCTTTTTCTGGCATTGATTTATCCGAACTTACTTATGTACGGCCGAGATGAACTCCCGAGTGCGGGCCTGTTGCGGATTTGCGAGGACGGAGCGCGAATCCCCTACTTCCACAAGCTGCCCCTGATCCATGAAGGCTGTGCGGTGGCTTACTTCCCTGGCAAAACCCAACTCATGAGTAACGACGATCATCGTCATGCCTGTCTGTGCCAAGTCGCGCATCACATTCAGTACCTCTCCCACGAGTTCCGGATCGAGGGCGGAAGTCGGTTCATCGAAGAGAAGGAGCTGTGGCTGCATCGCCAACGCACGGGCGATCGCGACACGCTGCTGCTGCCCCCCTGAAAGATGAGCCGGATAGACATCGCGCTTGTCATACAATCCTACCCGCTCAAGCAGCGCGTGAGCGCGCTTCTTCGCCTCGTTCGGATTTTCGCGGAGAACCTGAACCGGACCCTCGATAATGTTCTCGGTCACGGTGAGGTGTGGGAAGAGATTGAAGCGCTGAAAGACCATCCCGATGGCGCGCCTCTGCCGCGCGATCTGCGCATCATTCAACTCATGAAGATTGTCGCCTTCGCGTCGGTAGCCGATCAACTCGCCACCAACCCATATGGCGCCGCCGTCGATGCGCTCGAGTTGGTTGATGCAACGCAGGAATGTGCTTTTGCCGGATCCAGAGGGGCCGATGATGCAGAGCACTTCACCTTTCTGCACACTGACATTGATCCCCTTCAGAACTTCCAGTGGGCCGAAATGCTTACGAACGTCGGCAGCAATGACGAGCGGGGCGTCAGGAGAGAGATTTTGCGTTTCCATATTCTGCTCCTCACTTCGCATTGCCGACTGCGGCCACGCCTCTGGAGAAGTATTTCTCGATCCGCCCCTGAATGAGGCTAAGAATGGTGACCACGACGAGGTACCAGATCGCAGCAACGATCAGGAGTTCAATGACGCGGGAATTGGCGTAGTAGATATTCTGCGCGCTATGGAGGATCTCTGCGTATTGAATAACGCTGGCCAGCGATGTCAGTTTGACCATACCGATGAACTCGTTTCCGACCGGCGGAACAATCACACGCATGGCCTGCGGCATGATAATCCTACGCAACATCTGGAGTCGCGTCATGCCGATGGTCTGTGCCGCTTCGTATTGTCCGCGATCGACCGAAAGCAGGCCGGCACGCACGACCTCGGCGGTGAACGCGCCTTGTTGAATGCCGAGGCCGAGAAGAGCCGCTACGAAAGGCGTCATGATATCGACGGTCTTGAGCGAAAACAGGCCCGGAATTCCGATGGTTGGGAAGACCAGCGCTAGGTTGAACCACAAAAGCAACTGTAGCAGTGCCGGAATGGCACGGAAGAACCAAACGTAGCCAAGCGCAGTCATTGAGAGGACAGGATTCTCAGACAAGCGCATAATGGCGAACACGATGCCGAGTACAATACCTAGTACCATGGCGAGGATAGCCATGATGATCGTGTTCAAAAGACCTTTCATGATCACCGGGACAGTGAGGAACTCACCGACATAGTTCCACTCGATCTGCCCTACTGCGAATGCATGAACGATGACTGCGAGCACCGCCACTACAATCGCCGCTGCAACCAGGCGTCCGTAATGCCGGCGTGGAACCAAAGTGAGATGACTGACTTGATAGATTGTATCGCTCATGGCCTGCGTTTTTCTCCACGGCTCTTCATATTTGTCGTTCTTTTACGCTTACCACGATCTTTCCGACATGCTTTCCATCCTCCATATAGCGATGAGCCGCAGGCATATCGGCAAACGAGAAGATCCGGTCGACCGTCGGCAAGATGTCACCGCGCTCGACAAGCGGCCAGAGATCTCGTCGCACGCCTTCCACGATCCGTGCCTTGGCCGCAAGAGGGCGATCACGAAGAGAAGTGGTGAAGAGCGATCCGCGCTTGGCCATCATGCGTCCGAGAGGAATTTCTGCGTCTCGGCCACTCTGAAGGCCGATCATTGCGATTCGACCATCCGATGCAAGCGCATCGATGTTCCGCGACAGATAGGCCGCGCCCATATTGTCAAGGATGATATCCACACCATGCTGCCCCGTCTCGTTCAGCACGACCGTCTTGAAATCCTCATTCCGATACGAAATGGCGCGCTCTGCCCCAAGGTCCATGCAACGTTGCAATTTTTCCTTGCTGCCTGCCGTTGCGAAGACGCGCGCGCCCATCGCGCGACCGGTCTGGATTGCGAATGTACCGATCCCTCCGGCGCCGCCATGAACGAGGAGCGTCTCTCCAGGAGCCATCCTGGATATATCGAGAAGATTGGACCACACGGTACAGGCCGCCTCCGGCAATGCGGCCGCGGTTATCAGATCGGCGTTGTATGGACGCGCTAGGAGCTGAGTGGCGGGGACCGCCACTCGCTCTGCATAGGCACCACCGGAGACCAATGCGCAAACCTCGTCACCGACGGCCCAGTTCGAGACTCCTTCGCCGATTTCGATGATCGTGCCGGAGCACTCGATGCCAAGGATACTCGGCAAGTTGGCCGGCGTTCCATAGGTACCTCGTCGCTGCAGGAGATCAGCGAAGTTCAACGCAGTCGCATGAACATCGACGATAACCTCGCCTGCGGCGGGGTGCGGATCAGGAACCTCGGCCAATACCAAAGCTTCCGGCCCACCTGTCTGTGGCAGGATGATAGCGCGCATGATGCTCTCCGAGACGGACTAGTCAGGTCCCAGCGTCTATCTTCGCTTCTGGCAGAGCCTGGCGTTCGAGACCGAACTTCTGCAGGGCCTGCTTATAGGCGCCGCTTTTCATGGTTGCGGTCAAAGCAGAAGCGACAGCATCGCGCAAAGCAGTGTCGTTCTTGTTGAACGCAAATCCGAAGAGCGTCCTGATCAGAGGCTCCCCCGCCAGAACATAGGTATTCGGCTCATCCGCCATCAGATGAGCCACAAACTCCGGCCCGAGCACCGCGGCGTCGAGACGGCCCTGCTTGAGATCGAGTCTAGTTGCCGTTGCTCCGGCGGTTCCGTTGATTGTCGCAGCAGGCTTTCCTGCACCAGCACAGTTCTTGTCGTTCCATGCCTGGGCGACTGGATAGTAGTTCGTGGTCCGCGGAGCCCCCACGGTCTTACCGCAGAGATCGGCTTCCGACCGGATCTTGTCTTTGTTCGCGACAGTTGTGAATGGTTGAGCGCCGGTCATGAGATAGTCGACGAAGGTCAATTTCTCGCGGCGCGATGGCAAGTCGCTGATCGCAGTACCGATCATGTCGATGCGGCCAGTCGTCAGGGATGTCATGAGCTGCTCGAAGCTCATCTCCTCCCACGTTACCTTCACACCGAGTTCCTTCGCGATACTCTCGACAAGGTCTATGTTCACACCGATGCGCTCATTGGACTTTGGATCCTTGTAAGCCATCGGCGGATATGTGGACTCGATGCCGACGACGAGCGTACCGGCAGCTTTCACCTTCTCGGGAAGCGCGGCGGACTGTGCTTGCGCTGCCATCGGCAACAGTATTGCAAGCGCGGCTCCGACCGCGGCATGACGGACGCTCCGGGAGAGCGGGTTGTATGTAATCATCATTTCAATTTCCCTTGGCTGGATCAAGGCCACGGTTTCCTCCGCAGCTCGTTGCTCTTATTCAAGAGAGTTCGGAACCGGCGCTTCCTCTCGCCGGTCTGAGATCAAGCTTTCGCCCACTCGCGCTGATGCGAAACGAGTTCTTTAAGGCGTGCGATCTGCTCGCTCACTCTCGCAGGTGCCGTGCCACCATATCCCGAGCGTGCAGAAACGGCCGCCTCGGGCGTAAGATGCCCGAGCAAGTCGGGGTCGAGACGGGAGTCTACTGTGGTTAGATCGCTCGGCGTGAGTTCCGAGAGCTCAAATCCCTTTTCCTCACAATAGCGGACGAGTGCGCCTGTAATTTCGTGTGCCTCGCTGAAGGGGACGCCGCTGCGAGCAAGCCAGTCGGCAACCTCGGTAGCCAGAGTAAAGCCCTCGGTCGACTGGGTTTTGAGCCGATCGGCATTGACCCGCATGGTCGCGATCATCCCCGCCATCGCCGGCAAGACAAGATCAAGGGTGTCAATCGCCTCGAATGACGCCCACTTGTCTTCGGAAAGGTCACGGTTATAGGCAAAGGGCAAGCCCTTCAGCGCCGTGAGCATCGCATTGAGGACGCCAATCAGACGCGACGCCCGGCCTCGGGTGAGCTCAGCGATATCCGCGTTCTTCTTTTGCGGCATGATCGATGAGCCGGTGGCATAGCTATCATCCAGCGTAACCCATCGGAACTGCCGCGACGACCAAAGAAAGACCTCCTCCGCGAGCCGAGATAGATTTGCTCCGATCATCGCACAGACGAAAAGAAACTCCGCCACATGATCTCGGCTGCCTACTGCGTCAATAGAGTTCTCGCAGGGCGCATCGTAGCCGAGCTCAAGGGCAGAAATCTCGGGATTAAGCGCAATGGCGGAGCCAGCCAAAGCGGCTGCGCCAAGCGGGGAACGGGAAGAACGGCGGTCCCAATCTTGCAGACGCTCAATGTCACGCGAAAATCCCTGGGCATGAGCGAGAAGCTGATGAGCGAAGGTGACCGGTTGCGCCGGTTGAAGATGCGTGAAACCGGGTGCAAGGGTGCTCTGATGCTCACTCGCCTGCGCAATTAGTGCATCCTGAAGTGCGAGCAATGCGTTGGCGATCTGCTTCGCAGCGCTGCGCAGGTGGAGCTTGAGATCGTTCGCGGCTTGATCATTGCGTGAACGGCCCGCTCGCAGTTTACCCCCTAAGGAACCCAAGCGCTCCACAAGCACTCGCTCAAGGAAAGTATGCACATCCTCATCCGCCTGCGATGGCGCAAGCGTTCCGGTGGCATAGTCCTTGCCAATCGTCGTGAGTGCATCAGCGATACGCCCTCCTTCCTCCTGTGTGAGAATGCCAGACCGCACGAGCTCACGAGCGTGCGCGATGGAGGACTTCAGATCTTCGGGGACCAGTCGGAAATAGTTCCCAGGCGCCCGCGAAAGGCGCATCAGCGCTTCGGACGGGGATGTCCGGAATCGCGCTCCCCAAAGTCGAACCGGTTCGGTCATAGCCATCCTCCCTATCAATGGGATGCTTGCACCTGACCAAAATGTAGACAATTGAATTGATTTCTCGAACTATAGTCCAAAATGGAATAGACACATTATCACAATGGAGCTGTGTGAAAGGATGTCCAGATCGCATCTCCCGAGCACCATCGGATTGCGGGTCGTGGCGGCCCTCGCGCAATACGGTACCGTTTCCTCAGCGGCCAACGCTCTTCATCTCACGCAAAGCGCTGTAAGCAAGCAGCTTAAGAACGTTGAAGCCGTTGTGGGAATGCCGCTCTTCGATCGTACGGGTCAGGGCCTATCACCGACGCAGGCGGGCATGATCTACATCGAGCAGGCGCGCATCGCTCTCGGCGCGATGGAAACGGCAGCTATGCGTGTCGCAGCCCTCCGCAGTTCTCAACCAGCAATCAGGCTACATGTTCTCCCCATCCTTGGAGATCGCTGGTTCATGCCTCGGTTCTCGCGCTTTGCGGAGCGTCACCCGGATATCGACGTTCAATTCACCACCTTCGCACCGACTGATACTCTCGAAGAGGCAGACGCCGTCTTCCGCTTCGGCATCGGAGAATGGCCTGGGTGGAGGGCTGACTACGTTCTGGGCCGCGACGTCATCCTGGTTGGCTCGCCTCAACTGATTGCAAAGTACGAAGGTATTGCGTCGATAGCGGACATTCTCCGCTATCCGCTCCTCGAACATCTCCAAACTCCGCTCCGATGGAATGACTTTGCAGAAGCCTGTCATCTTCGCGATTTCACGCCGGCAAGAGTTACGCGCTTCGGCTACTACTCTCTGGTCATTCGCGCCGCTATCGGTGGACAGGGGCTCGCCCTTGTGCCGCGCAGCCTTATCCTTGATGAGCTCGCGGGCGGCCAACTCATGAATCCGAGCGGACTGGGCTTCACGAGCCGCAATTGCTATTGGCTGACAACGCCCGACGACAGACCGCCGAACGCAAGCCTCGCGGTCCTGCGCGACTGGATCCTCCAAGAGGCGCAGGCGTCGGAGCATAACAACCCTGAAGGGCTTAGTTAGCGATCATCGAACCCTCACTTGGAAGCTTGCTCGCAGGCCTCGAAATGCTCAGCGATCTCACGGCCCGTCGTCCACCAGACATCGTCATAGCGACGGACATATTGCAGGAATTCCTCAAGGATCCGGTAACGCATCGGCCGGCCGGAGACCTGCGGATGCATGATCATGGTCGCAACACCACCCCATTCTCGGGTCTGGTCGAACTCATCACGCCAGATCGAAAGCACTTCCTCCCGTCCGAACAGGGCTCGCGGGCTCATTCGATGCGTGATGCCGAAGTTCCAATCGTCGAAGCTGTAGTTGACGGGAATTTCGATCGGCCCCGGGCCGTCCGGCAGGACATGTCGATAGGGCCGGATGTCGTCGCGCCATGAGCTTGAATAGCGAATGCCGCGATCCCGCAGCAGCGCGAGAAGCTCCGTGAAACTCTCGCCCGAGGGTGCACGATAGCCGACTGGCTTCACGCCGAGAACTCGCTTAAGCGCTTCGAACCCACGATCGACCTCTTCCACCATCGCGGTAAGATCACCCGGCTCGGGCCTCAGATGCCAATAGCCGTGGTGACCGATCTCGTGACCCGCCTTGAGAATCGTCTCGCATACTGCTGGATGAGCCTCGACGGTCCATCCTGTGACGAAGAAGGTTGCCCTGACATCGTAGCGAGCCAACAGTTCAAGCAACTTCGGAATGCCAACACGCGCCTCGTAGCCCCCATAGGACATCGTCACGAGGCGCTCCGCATTGCGCCGATCCATGCCAAGCCAAACCGACTCCGCGTCCACATCAAACCCAGGAAACAGAGCACATTTCTTCCCATCGGGCCATGGGAAGTCCGGCGCTGGGGGGGCTAGGTTTGCTGGATGTGGGTGGGTGTTGTTCGACATGACGTTCCTCTTCGCGCGGCATCGATGCTGCGCGCTTGAGGCGATCTGGCAATTGAATAGTTTTCCACGCCGCCAGTCGCGAATGGAATATTTCGAACTCTACGTCGTCGCCGTCCCGCTCGCCAATGCCTGCAACGCGTCCGACGTGATCGTATAATAGACCTTCTCCTTCACCACTCCACCCAGGGCGACATAAAGCCTCTGGGCGGCGGCATTGTTGCCATCGGTGGTAAAGTCCATACGGCCGATATCGTTCTCAGACGCGAAGGCTGCGAGAAATCTCATGATTCTGGTGCCGGTGCCGAGGCCGCGAGCACCTTCGGCCACATAAAGATCCTTGAGATAGAGCAAGCCTCGCAAATCCCGACCAGGACGCAGAATTGCCACGCAGGCGAGGCCAATGCCCCGATTTTTATTGTCTTGAGCAATGACAAACCGGGTTCCCTCCCAACTTCCGATGGCCTCCTCGATCGTCCTAAGATAGTCCGTCTCGGGTCGTAGAATCTCACCAGGCCGATAGTAGCGATCCATGTCTCGAACCAACTGAGCTACTACAGTGGCGTCTTCAAGGGTTGCAAAATGGATGGTCCCGGACATTGATGCACTGCCTACGTGAATTCACTTCTATGATATTCTAAGTTCCAGAAAATCCGCTTAGAGCCAAGCCCACAGCTGGATTTCCCAGCTTTTCGCACCCGAAATGTCTCGTTTAACTATTCGCCATTCAAGGAGACAATGGCCTCGATAGCGAGGCTGTTCAGCGCGATGGTTCAGTGAATGCGCGAAAAAGCGATACGATGCCCCAATCGTGATCTCTATATCAAGGCGATATCACTGATCCCACCGGGCCAGGAGCGAAGGCCCACAAAGGATTGATTGGCTCAAAAAAATCCGCTCATTGACTTGGTCATCGATGAGCCTATCCATCAGCGCCTGACAAACACATTAACAAAATGTCGATAGCTGCTTAAAAACGCACAAAGATCTCAACGTGAGCCGGATCGCGCCGCCATACACTCCTGGGCCTCTCAGTACGGCTGAGCTAAACCTCAAGACGATGATACTGCGGTCGGCAGAGAGCCCGTTAGAACTGCTCCCCATGCTGACTTAGTTCGCCACGTCTTACGCCTATCAAGATCAATATCGAAGGGAATTTCAAGGACAGCGAACGGAGAGCTTTGGCTTTGTCTCGCAGCACAACCGCGTCCGGCGTGTTTAACATAAATTATGACAATGCCGCAACGACAGCGGACAATCGCTTGAAATGGGCGGACCGAATGACCGGCCCGCCCATAAAATATTAGATTGCTTCCTTGAGGTCCTTGGCGGGCCTAAAGGCAATCTTCTTCGAAGCTTTGATCTTCACCGGCTCCCCAGTCTGTGGGTTGCGCCCCATGCGAGCCGCGCGCTTGCGCACCTGCAGAATGCCAAGCCCCGAAAGTCGGATCTTATCCCCCTTCTTCAGGCTCTTGGTGATTGCCTCGACCACATGGGTGAGCATCTCATTGGCTTGACGCTTCGGAACCTCGAACGCGTCCGCGAGCTGCTCGGCGATATGGCGGAGGGTCAAGATTGGGCTTGCCGTTGCCGCAGAAGCCTTCGTTGCCTTTTTGATAGCCTTGGTCGCGGTCTTTGCCGCGGCGGCCTTGGTTGCGGTCTTTGCTGCGGCAGCTTTGGCGGGCTTGCGCGCAGTCTTAGCGGTCGCCTTCGGCGCAGCCGCTTTGGTTGCAGCCGCCTTGCGTGCGGCCGGCTTCTTGGTGGTGGTTTTGGTTGTAGCTCTTGCCACGGGATTATCCCTTTTCTCGAGAGAGACCTTTCGGTCCGCGCTTCGCCATAATCATAACCTAGGGATTTTCAATCAAAAATGGCGGTTTCGACAAGAGGTGGGGATAAAGATGCACATTTCTTTCGTTTCAAGCGGCCCAAACTGGAGGCTGAACTTGCCCTGATGGGCCTCCGCACTCCTTCGTTGACAGTTAGGGGCCCCGTAGAAACAACCGTATGAGGGCGGCCGATGGCAATCCATCCGAGCTCATAGACCCCAACGGCGTCACGACCGACCCGTTTAGATGTCCATCAAAATCAGCACCATACCTCGTTCAGAGAGGCTCCCGCGCCAGTCGGGGTTTAGCTCGGTCGACGGCTATGTGCCTGACGCCGCCTCTGTAGAACCCATACAGCCACGGAAAGCATCGATCGGCGAGTGCGTTGCAAGCGGAAAGTGCAGCAGCGTTGGCAACGCTCTTCTCAACGGAGGCCAAGAGCTCCGCGTGATGATGCTTCAGCTCGATGTACTCTGGGCTGGAAGCCGTGCCCCCATCACCAGCCAATATAAACAGCTTCACCTTGTGCGACTTGCCTCGCAGTGCAAGTCGGCCCGCCTTCAAATAGGCAAATTCGTGCGCCGATGCCTTAACGGTGTCGGCAACGACGATGTCTACGCACAGAGGCTTGGCCTGACCCTCGACCCGGGAGGCGACATTCACGGTGTCGCCGACAACCGAATAATTGAACCGGACATCTGAGCCCATATTGCCGACGAGTGCCGGTCCGGTATTAATGCCAATTCCGATAGCGACATCCGGAAGTGGGTTGGTTCTCTGCCGGAAGCGGAATGCATCACTTTCGTTGAGTTCGTGAAGCGTATTTCGAATGCGCAATGCGGCACGACAGGCACGTGCGGCATGGTCCGGCACCTGGATCGGCGCATTCCAGAATGCCATGATCGAGTCTCCAATATACTTATCGATCGTTCCCCCCTCGGTGAGAACATCCCTGCTCAAATGCCCAAGAAGCACGTTCAAAAACTCGACGACCTCTGTTGGAGACAGCCGCTCGCTCAGGCTCGTAAAGTCGCGGATATCAAGGAACAGGATCGTCATCTCGCGCTCGTCTCCGCCAAGCCTGAGACTCGCTGGATCCTTCTCGATATGTTCGAGATAGGACGGCGCAACGTAGCGGGCAAAGGCTTGGCGCACGAACCGTCGATCGCGATCCGAGACGAAGTAGCGGAACGAGATCATGGCGACGTATAGAAAAAGGCCCGCCGCGCAAGGATAGGTAGGGTCGAGAAGAATTCCCCCCTGGCTGAACGCTATCCAGGCGCCGAGAAATGTCACGGCTGCCAGCGTACCACCATAGGCAAGCGCAGTGCCAGGCGAACAAGTCGCCGCAACGATTGTGGTCGCGGCGCCGAGAAGCAGCATCCAGGCCCATTCGAGCGGATCGCCCCAATCGGGACGTCGCAGATGATCGCCTGCCAGTATCTGTTCAAGGGCCTGTGCATGCACGGTGACTCCCGGAACAGTCTCGCCGAGGGGCGTCACACGGTAGTCGTAAAGGCCAACCGCCGATGTGCCGATGAGCACTGCATGGCCTGCGATCAACTCTCGCAACCCATCGCTATCCGCTCGATACAGCAAAGCTTCCGCCGAGATGCGCCGGGCTGGCGTGTCGTGTCCGAACCGGATCCGCAACTCCCCCGCCGAGGTCGTCGGAAGATCGAAGCGTCCCACCCGCACGCCAGTTACTGCGAAGGGTGCGGTATCCCTGCTATGCACGAGCACCGAGGTTTCGCCCTGCATGACACGCAAAACCTCGACAACCAGACTCGGATAGATGCGCCTGCCGTCAGTCCAGAGCAGTGGAATCCGACGCACCACCCCCTGCGTATCGAGCGGACTCAAGGTGATCGCGCCGATACCTCTGGCGACACCGTCGAATTCCCGCAGGTTCAGAGTGCCGGAGGTGAATGACGGAAGGGCGGGACGGGGATCTTCACCCGTGAACGCCAGACCTGTCTTGATTGCGGGGCGGCGTTCGTCGCTGCCGGGGATTGCAGCGAAGCCGAGCACGACCGGCTTTCCCGCCACCGCCGCAGCAAACAGTTGGTCATAGTCCGGAACGCGAGATGCGATGCGTTCGGCAAGATCTGCTCCGATGGCGACCTTCAAATCAGACTCCTGCACGAGCCTCGATGGAGATAGCCGATCAGCCTCAGGGAATACCATATCGAATGCGATAGCGGATGCGCCAAGGTCGTGCAGGCGCTCGACAAGGCGAGCAAGTTCGCTGCGAGGCCAGGGCCATTGACCGATTTTGGCAAGCGACGCCTCGTCGATATCCACAATCTGGACGGGAACCTTGCGATTGGGTCGCGGAAGAAGACGTTGGTATTCATCAAAGACCAATTCCCGCGCGAGGCGTAGTTCATACGGATCCGCGATGCGGAGCATCGAGCAGAGTATGATGCCGACGAGGCCGAGCGAAAGGGCCAGGATCTGCGACCGGGTAAGAGCAGGCCACAGATGATGTCCTAGCATCCGCAGCACCGCCTTCATCGGTTCCCGTCGCCTCCATCGCGCCTGCCATCTGATCCGCCATTTCTGTGGCCACCGCCATCGTCGCGATCGGAGCGACCATGTTCGCCCGTTCGGTTCTCACGTCCGCTGCGATCTCGCTCGCCGGATTGATCGAAGCGGTCTCCTCTGCCGAAACTCCGTCCGGCATCCCCGCTGAAACCTCGTCCGGGTCCGAAACCACCGCTTCGATCTTCTCCCCTGTTGCGCCCCTTGTCTGCGTTGCCCCATCCATGATCACCGTCACCGTGGTGACTCGGCCCACCTTTGTCACCACGCCCTCGGTCTGTACCATCCCTGTGTCCACCTTTATGATCATTGCTCGCCCCCAGAGCAGGCGGTCCCGGGGCTGGTGGCGACGTGGCCGGTGGGGACGTGGCAGGGCTTGCAATCGGCCCTTGCGATGGCGGTGACGAAGCCAGTGGCGCAGCGGAGGAACTAACGGAAGTTGGGGCGGCTGCAGCAGGAGTCGCGTCGCGGGTCGGCACGGAGGCAGGCTGGGGATTCGGTGCGGGAGTGGCGGGCTCCGACCGCGGTGAGGCTTCCAGAGGCGCAGATCTGATGATGGGGTCATTGGTTTCGGATGGCAGATTCAGGGCTGCGATATTTCCGCACGAGCGCACATCGATCCTAAATTCCTGCCGCAGACTTGTGTGCTGCGTCCAGACATAAGGGAAATAGAATCTGAGCCGTCCATTGCGGTCTTCACGCTCCGTGACGGCGCGAATGGGCCCGTTCGGAGGCACCGAGATCGCACTGCAGGCCTGCTGCGCGACAATACAGGCACCGGCACGGTCGCAAACACGAGCCTGTCCGTGGAAAAGGACAAATTCGGTGCCTCCGTTCGGGAGAACGGTAAAATCGAACTCGGTACCGCGCACGCCGATCGTGGCCGTGGGCGTGCGGATCGCATAGGCAGGCTTCGGACTCGCGCCGCTGATGAACCGGAATGCTCCGCGCAACGCGCTTACGACGAAGCTGCTCATCGTCCTTCGATTCCGCATGACGGAACTGTCAATGAGCAAGGACGAAGCCGGCCCTACGACGAGGCGCGTGGAATCGACGAAATGGATCTGCGCCTCGCCGCTGGAGCCCGTCTGAATACGATCGCCCATGTAGACAGGCTGCTGAACTGCTAACGGACGGTTGCCTTCAGGCCGCAGGGCGGATGCGTCTGGAATAACTCCAACCGCACGTCCCGACGGCTCCTGAGCACATAAGGAGCTTTCCAGTGCAAATTGAACCAAGATGAACGCAAATACGCCAGCCCATACAAGAACACGTCGAGGCATTCGCGCCTCCTGGTTGTTTCAGGGGCTAACGCTGCAAAAATGATACGCTTTGTGACACTTCCCAGCAATGTAACCTTTGGAGCCATTTCACGCGCGTGCTGTCCGATAAGCTTCGCAACGGCCCTGCTGCTCGGAGAGCTGGAATTCCCGTAACTCGACGAGTGATAGGCCTTGAATCTTGAACGTTTCGCGCCGCCTTTCCGAGCCAGTCACACTTCGGAAAGCGCCCCTCGCCTGGACACAAGGACGTCTCCACTCGATGTGAAAAGTGAATATTCCTATTGCCTCGCACATCAACTGCGACATCTTGAGTGAATGAACCCTCAGGCGCAGGTGCGGGAGCTTCCTAAACTCATTCAAGGCCCGGAGAGAGCGAGCATGGGATTAGGCTTCTGCTATAATTGTCCAGGGTTTCAGTCTGCCGGGAATTTGCCCCACCTGCACTCACGGCCATCGATAGTGAAAGCAAGAGGATGTCATGGACACACAGGAAGTTCGGCTCAGCCAATTGTCCCATGGCGGTGGCTGCGGCTGCAAGCTGGCACCATCGGTCCTCCAGCAGCTTCTCTCGGAGCAGCCGGCTGCCGGGCCATTTCGCGAACTGCTTGTCGGCACCGAAACGGCGGACGATGCGGCGGTTTGGCAGTTGAACGCCGATACATGCATCATTGCCACCACCGATTTCTTCATGCCGATGGTAGATGATCCGTTCGATTTCGGGCGCGTTGCGGCAACGAACGCCATCTCCGACATCTATGCCATGGGCGGACATCCGCTCATGGCACTGGCGATTCTCGGCATGCCGCTGGGCAAGCTCGCGACGGCCACCGTGCGCGAAATTCTCAGAGGAGGCGCTGCGATTTGCGCGAAAGCTGGAATTCCCGTAGCGGGTGGCCACTCCATCGATTGCCCGGAGCCAGTCTACGGCCTTGCCGTCATCGGGACGGCGAAACCAAGCGAGATACGCCGCAATAATGGCGCCAAGGCGGGGGACGCCCTGATCCTGACGAAGGCCCTTGGTGTCGGCATCTACTCGGCAGCTTTCAAGAAAGACGCACTCTCGGCTGGCGGATATGAGGAGATGATGGCCTCCATGACGCTTCTGAACAAGATCGGGACAGTACTTGCGCAGGAGCCGGACATCCATGCCATGACGGATATTACCGGCTTCGGCATTCTCGGGCACGGCCTCGAAATGGCGCGCGGATCAGCGCTTTCCATCGCGATCGAGCGCACGCGCCTACCCTTGTTCCAAGAGGCTGAAACTCTCGTGCGTCAGAGCTACGTCACAGGAGCATCCACACGAAACTGGGACAGCTACGGCGCCGATGTTGTGCTGCCTAACGGAATCGAACTGTGGCAAAGGCAGTTGCTCACCGATCCTCAGACCTCCGGCGGCCTCCTTGTTTCATGTTCTCCGGGGAGCGCAGAGAAGATTCTTCGGACCATCGTCGATCAAGGTTATCCATCCGCGCGGATTGTCGGCAGCGCAGAAGCTGGCCCTCCACAGATCAGGGTGATCTGATGAGCCCAGGAACTGGGCCACGCGTCAATGCGTTCCTCAAGCGTCGGTTTGCACGAGGAGTAATATGCATGATGCGCATGACTTCGGCCTTCGCCGTCATTGTCTTCGGGCTAGCCACTCCATGCTGGGCACAGCCTGCTGATCGAGATTGCAACAACGCAGCAGCGACGACGGGCGCAACGCAGCACGATCCCAATAGTCAGGCCTCTGGAACTTCGCCAGGAACGGCCGGCTCTACCGGTTGGACAGGAGGAACCGGCGGATCCTATATTGGCACGGCGCCGAAGGGGCCGACGCCGACCTCACCATCGGATCATCCTGCAACAGCGAGCGGTTTGGATCCCATGAAGTCGGCGACCGTCGAGAAAAAGTGCTAGGCCCGCCGCTTCGCGGCACTTGGTGATGATGGCGGAAGAGAGTGGGAGTCGAACCCACCTAGGACCGTCTCGCAGCCCCACCCGGATTTGAAGTCCGGACGCCCCACCAGGGACGCTTCTCCTCCTTGAATATCCTCTAGCCGCGCCTCTCGGAAAAGGTCCAGCCGGTGCTTGTTGATGCGACGGAGGTCACCCCGGCGCAGGGTAACACCATGGCGGTCAAAGAACTCAAGAATCTGAATTGCGACCTTACGGCCGTTCAGCACCTTATCGCGAAACTGCGCAGCCGTGAATTGCTCTCCGGGCACATCAAGTGCAAGCTGTTGGATGATGCCGACCATCTCGGCCACGGTGCTCCGCAGAAAGAAATGGTCATGCGCAATCTCGTCAAGCTGACCAAGGCGGCTGAGCAATTTGCACAGAGCGCGGATTTCTTCCTCAGATCCTCCCAAATGCCCCGCAATGTCACGGACTCGCGGAGGGCGAAAGCGCTCCTCGCCCGATAGAAGCGGCTGGAGAGATTGCCACAGATGTTCTTCGTCTGAACTCAGCCGCACTTCATGCTCAGGAAGATGAATCCAAGAACCTTCGACCTTGATCCGGCCGGCCGCGATAAGAGCATGAAGCGCAGCCCGGAAGCCCGCTACAGGGAGCCGCGGTTCGCTTTGAAGACGGAGCCTCTCGAAACCAATACCCTGTAGGTCGGGATTTTCCGCATGGTACTTCTTGAGGTCGCCGATGAGGTTCGATTCGAAACTCAGCCAGCATTCCCGTTCAAGGACAAGACGTGCGTGACCAGCGACCAGACGCATCAGTCCAAGGCCCTCTGCAATGCTCTCGGCATCCTCAAGCCTCATCGCCCTATCCCGAGCAAAAGCCGAAAGATCGAAGAAATGCGGCGGCACCGCAGAGAGGCACCTCATTGCCTCAACAGGTTCCTCCTGTGCCAAGGCCAGGATCTGGGCGCGACGCTCGCAGCCGCGTCGGTGACGCGCAGGAGCGCGGAGATCGATAAAGCGCCCTCCTCCGACTGTTCGTTGCGCCGACGTATCGCGTAGGATAAACGCGTCCTGCGAGGTGACGGCGATAGGTTTGTCGAGGACAAGCTGGACAAAGGCTCGTCCACCCGGAGAGATGGGTTCGTCATCTAGAAGAACGATCCTAGCCCCAACCTCGACCGCCGCGTGATGCAAGCGGACGGGATACCATTGACCAACGGACTTCTTCTCACTTGCCATAATGCGCAGCGAGACATCAATTCGGTCCGTTGGCGCATGAAGCTCTGGAGTAAGCAACATATCACCGCGAGTGACCGCGTCCCTGGATATCCCCTCTCCGACGATATTGAGGGCGCAACGCTGACCTACCGCACCTCGAACCGATGGACGGCTCTGCGCATGAATTGAACGGACACGCGCTGCGCGTCCGGAAGGGCTGACAACGGTCTGATCCCCAACTGAGACAGATCCGGACAGGACAGTTCCCGTCACAATCGTCCCGGCACCAGTGAGAGTGAAGCTGCGATCGACCGAGAACCGGAAAAGTCCCTCCGTATTGCGCTTTTTCTGAACTAACGCCTCGCCACGCAAGTACGCCTTCAGCACCTCCATTCCTTCTCCTGTGATCGAAGAGACAGGAAGGATTAGGCTATTTGCGAGTTTTGTCCCCATGAGCAGCGTGCGAATTTGATCTGCCGCCGTGGCACGGCGCTCTTCATCCGCGAGATCAGCCTTACTGAGAACAATAATGCCACGGTTGATGCCAAGAAGGTCGATGATGGCCAAGTGCTCCCGAGTCTGCGGCTTGATTGCATCGTCTGCCGCCACCACAAGCATCACGAGATCGATGCCACCTGCCCCCGCGACCATGGTATGAACGAAGCGTTCATGTCCTGGAACGTCCACAAAGCCTATGACGTCGCCGTTATCCTGAGGCCAATAAGCGAAACCGAGATCGATTGTGATCCCCCGTGCCTTCTCCTCCTTTAGGCGATCCGTATCGATCCCGGTCAGCGCCCTCACGAGCGCTGTCTTGCCGTGATCGATATGGCCCGCCGTGCCTACGATCATTGCGTCGCCCCAGATCGAAAGGACTTGAGGTTTTCCAGGAATGCGACCTCGTCTTCCAGACATCTCAAATCGAGGAGGAACCCACTATCCGCCAAGCGGCCGATGACGGGCCGCGGCAATTTTCTGAAAGCGTTGCCCAAAGCGTCTAGAGCTCGCCCACCTCCCCTCGGCTTCAACGCGAGACCGACGCTCGGCACAGTTTCAAGCGGAAGCGCACCAGAACCGATCTGACTTTGACAGGGCAAGATTTCAATCGCGGTATCAGTCCCGATAGCATCCGCTACGAAAGGGGCGAGGCGCCTCGCCTGCTCAGCGATCTCTTCCACGGACCTTGTCAAGCAACGGAGAATAGGCAGGCGCTCTGCGAGCCGCTCCGGATTGCGATAGAGCTTAAGGGTCGCTTCGCAGCCAGCCAGCCGGATCTTGTCCACACGCAGGGCACGCTTCATGGGGTTTCGATTGATCGTAGCGATGAATTCCTTGCGGCCGACGATGAATCCGGCTTGTGGCCCTCCAAGGAGTTTATCGCCGGAGAAGGTTACGAGATCCGCCCCCTCCTCCACGGCCTCCCGCACGGTCGGCTCTTTCGAAAGCCCGAACCGAGCAAGATCTATCAACGTTCCCGAGCCGAGATCATTGACGAGCGGCACGTTATGCGCCTTCGCTATCTTGCCAAGAACACGGGCGCTGACTGCCGCAGTGAAGCCTTCAATCCGGTAGTTGGATGTGTGAACCTTGAGGATAAGGCCCGTATCCTCTCCGATCGCCATCTCGTAATCACGCGGATGAGTGCGGTTCGTGGTGCCAACCTCGCGCAGGCGTGCACCGGCCCGTGCCATGATCTCAGGCATGCGGAATGCACCGCCAATCTCAATGAGCTCGCCACGGGACACAATGGCTTCACGGTTCTGCGAGAATGTGTTGAGGACGAGAAGAACCGCTGCGGCATTGTTGTTGACGAGAGTTGCATCCTCTGCCCCCGTCAGCTCGCAGACAAGTGCCCGAATGTGATCGTCGCGCTCGCCGCGCTTGCCATCATCAAGGCCGAACTCCAGGGATACCGGATTGCGCATCGCTGCGATCGCCGCCGCAATAGCCTCCTCAGCGAGGACAGCGCGACCAAAATTGGTGTGCAGCACCGTACCGGTGAGGTTGAAGAGTGGCTTTAATTGGGTCGCCGCCCTCGCTTCGACACGCGACAAAACGGAAGCGACAATGCTGGTTTCATCGATCTCGCAGCTCGACTGCAACTCCTGACGAAGGGTCGACAGAGTTTCTCGGATGACATCAGCCGTCTCCGAATGACCGTGGCGTTCGACCAATGTCATCATGATGGGATGGCGCAATAGGCGATTCACGGAAGGAAGCCGGCGAAGAGGAGACTGAGCAGCGTCCATCATCGACTAGACCCTGAGCAGGAATGGGTTGAAGCTGCCGCGACGGTACTCGGTTTTCTGCAGAAGAAGGTCGAGCCCGAGGCTTGCGATATCGTCCGCCACAGGATCCAGGGCAGCATCCTTGTGTTGATACAGGATCTTCACGTATCCACGGCAATTGTCGCAGCATTCCGCTTTGACAGTTCCGGGGCCTCCCTCGATTTCCTTATATCCGATACCCTTTGTAGAACTGCACAGAATGCATTTCACACGCACGACATTCCACAGGGTACTGCAAAGAGAGCAGGAGCAATAACGAGCACCTTCGGCTCCGATCCAGCCGACAACGAGCGTCGACGTAGGCGGACCACCGCAGCTAGGACAGATGCTATCCCCAAGCCGAACCAGCTTCTCCGCCTCGAGTTTGGCAACAAGACGCGTGAAGTGAACCTGCAGCCCTGCGGCCACGTAAGCGTGCTCGGCAATGGCGTCAGCCGGAATTGAATCTGCGAGAACGCTTCGCACGATCTCAGCCAGAACCTCCGCCGTCATCCCCCTCACCCGCTCAAGAGCGGCCTGCGCTTCTGTCGGTTTGGAAAGAGGTAAGGCGGCATCGAACAGGCGCGTCAGTGTTTCGCTCAAAGTAGCATCCACCTCGATCCGAGTCCGATCGAGCGGCGGCATTCCGAACTCATGGGCACGGGCGAGTGCTTCCGGAAGTGGCTGCTTCGGCTCAGGCAGTCCATCCTGAATGCGCCTTTGAGCCTCCGCCAGACCGGCCACGAAGTGCAGATAGGGAGCAAGCCCGCTTGTCTGCGCCAGAGTTTCGAGGCGCTGACGACGGCCCTCAAAAAGGCTGCCTGGATCGGGAAGTCGGACGAAGGGCGGGGCCGGAACGCGGCCTTCCGAAGCGGCATTGGGCGTAGGAAAATTTGGACTTGTCATACAGCCTCACGAACCACACGGGTCACGTGCCAAGGGAACTCCTTACTCGGCAGGCGCCTCCGGCTTCTTGAATCTGTGTCGCTCGGCCAGTTCTTTCAACCAGAGGCGATGATGTCGCCAAGCCCACCCTCCCGTCACGGAGCCGTGTGTCATCGCCGGGATGGTTCCTCTTACCCAGATCGCTGCGTACACATGGATGATCCAAACGCAAATGATGACAACGGCGGCAAGCGAATGGACGAGGACGGCCACGCGCTTTTGTGGGATAGTCGTCCAATCGGCGAAGTACTGATCCCAGATCACGAATCCGGAAAAGATGAGAACAATGATCAGGGTCGCCATGCTCCAGAAAATGGCTTTCTGGCCAGCATTGTATTTTCCAACTTCAGGCATTCTCTCTTCACGCCCGGCGAGCAGATCGTCCGCATGGGTCAGCCAATCCTTGTCGACCTGTGCCGGAAGATTGGCACGCCAGAACCGGATGAAAAGGCCTGCAAAACTGAAGAACAGTACGACACCAATCCAAGGATGAATGGCACGCGTATTCTGCCCACCTCCGAAAAGGCCGCTGAGGAAGAATAGCCAAGGATGGAATAACGCCAGTCCGGACAGCGCGAGCAGAATAAGGCATATCGCCGTGACCCAGTGATTGATCCGCGCGCCTCCTGTATACCGGTCGACGACGACCGGCGGTCCCGGCTCGATAGCATCACCTTCTTCGATGTCTTTGACAGGCATCAGACCGACTCCTTCACGAGCTTTTCGGCTTCATCCTCGTCCTCGCGGGTCACCCGGTTCGGTCCGACGAGGGTGGAATGGAGAACTCCAGCCGCGGCTGCCAGCCCCATCGCGGCAAAGCCCAGGTACTTCGTCATCCCCTTCCAGGCGTTGACCACTGGACTGATCCTCGGATTTTTCGGCAGACCTGAATAGATCTCAGGTTGATCGTTATGATGAAGAACGTACATCACATGCGTACCGCCGACACCCGGAGGATCATAAAGTCCGGCATTCTCATAGCCGCGCGACTTCAGGTCCTTGATTCTGCTGTCGGCCAGCGCCTTCATATCCTCCTTTGTACCGAAGGAGATGGAGTGAGTTGGGCAGGCCTTGGCGCAGGCGGGCCCCTGCCCGACTGCGACGCGGTCCGAGCAGAGCGTGCACTTGTAGGCTGTGTGATCGACCTTCGAGATGCGCGGGATGTTGAAGGGGCACCCCTTGATGCAATAGCCGCAACCGATGCAGTTCTCATGGACGAAATCGACGATGCCATTTGAATACTGAACGATGGCACCGGGCGCAGGGCAGGCCTTCAGGCAGCCCGGATCCGCGCAGTGCATGCAGCCATCCTTGCGAATCAGCCACTCGAGGTTGCCAGTCTGCGGATTGTCCCATTCGTTGAACCGCATCAGGGTGAACATTTCGGGCGTCAGGTCATGCGGGTTCTCGTAGACGCCGACATTGGTCTCAATGGCCGGCTGAGTGTCATTCCACTCGATGCAGGCAGATTGACACGCTTTGCAGCCGATACACTTGGACACATCGATCAGTTTCGCGACCGGCTCCAGCTGCCGCGCAGGTGGCGGAACAGTCGAAGCCGAGCGGCGAATGAGATCCTTCTCCGTCAGGTTAGAAGTCGTGGCCGCGACGGGAGGGTTGCTTTGCGCCGTATGAGGACTTGGTTCCATTCCATTCCTCCTTAAACCGTCGCCGGGGGTGTCGTAGACTCGATGTTGACCAGAAACGCCTTGTATTCGGGCGTTTCGATGTTGGCGTCGCCCACGAAAGGCGTAAGGGAGTTGGGTCCCCACCCTTTTCGGGCCTGCCCCATGAAGCCCCAATGCAGTGGGATACCGACCACATGAACCTTCTTGCCGTCACACATGAGCGGCTTGATGCGCTTCGTCACCACGGCTTTGGCTTTCACCTCGCCGCGTTTCGACCAGACCCGCACCCATGAGCCGGGCGTGATCCCTTTTTCGGCCGCGAGCTGCTCTGAGATTTCCACGAAGAATTCCGGCTGGAGCACCGCATTCACCCGGTTGTGCTTCGTCCAGTAGTGGAAGTGCTCGGTGAGTCGATATGACGTCGCCGCGTAAGGGAACTCTTCCGACGTGGCGAACTGCGCCACATCGTCCTGGAAGATCCGTGCTACAGGATTGCCGCGTATCTTCGGTGCAATGACATTGGCAATCGGTGCCTCGAACGGCTCGTAATGAACCGGGAAGGGTCCATCGCGCATCAGTCCACGGGCGAAGAGGCGCGCAGTTCCTTCCTGGTTCATGATGAAGGGACCGACCACGTCGGGCTTGGCGGTCGGCGCAATATCCGGAACATCGTAGCCGGACCATTTGGAGCCATCCCATGCAATCAGCTTACGGGAGGGATCCCATGGGTTGCCCTGAAGGTCCGCAGATGCGCGGTTATAGAGGATGCGTCGATTAAGCGGCCAAGCGAAAGTCCAGTTGAGATAGGCGCCTGTATCGTCGGGATCTGTATTGTCCCGACGAGCCATGTTGTTGCCGGCCTCGTTATAACAGCCGGAATAAATCCAGCAACCGCTGGCTGTAGTGCCATCATCGCGCAGGACCGAGAAATTGACGACCTGCTTTCCTTTTTCCAGGAGAACCTTCGTGGGGTCGGCAGGATCGTAGAGTGTTTCGACAGCGTAGCCGTTGATTTCTTTCGCGAGTTCATCCGCCGTCGGTTCGTCCGGATTTTGGTAATTCCACGTGAGATTGAGAATCGGATCCGGGAAGGGCCCACCCTCTTTCTCATAAAGCGCTCGCAGACGCCGGAAGATCTGCGCCATGATCCAGTTGTCGCGCTTCGCCTCACCGGGTGGCGTGCCCCCAGCCCAATGCCATTGCAGCCATCGACCCGAATTGGTGAGCGATCCGTTATCCTCCGCAAAACAGGTGGAGGGTAGCTGGATCACTTCCGTCTGGATGGTGGCAGAATTCACGTCGTTATATTCGCCGTGGTTCTCCCAGAAACGCGAAGTCTCCGTATCGAGCGGATCTATGGTCACGAGCCATTTCAGCTTGGAGAGCGACTCGGTGATCTTCTTGCGGTTCGGGAAAGCGAGAAGGGGGTTGAACCCCTGGCAAACATAGCCGTTCACCTGCCCTCGATACATCATCTCGAAGATGCGCAGCACGTCATAGGCCGGAACATCAAGCTTGGGCAGGTACTGATAGGCAAAGTCGTTCTCCGCCGTTGCAGCGGATCCCCACATGGCCTTCTGGAAACTGACGAAGAACTTCTTGTAGTTCTGCCAGTAGCTCGTCTGATCGGGACGCAGAGGCTTGAAGGTACGGCTCGACATGTAGGTCGTAAAATCAGTCTCCTTTTCGACCGGAATGTTCAGATAGCCCGGGAGAAGATTGGACATCAGACCCACATCGGTGAGGCCCTGAATGTTCGAGTGCCCGCGCAACGCGTTCATTCCGCCGCCGCGCACGCCGATATTGCCGAGAATGAGCTGCAGCATCGCCATGGCGCGAATGTTCTGCGAACCCTTGGAATGCTGCGTCCAACCAAGCGCATACATCGACGTCATGGTCTTCGTCGGTACAGAGCACTCGGAGATCATCTGAGCGACCTTCAGGAATTTCTCCCTCGGAGTGCCACAGATCCGCTCGACCATCTCCGGCGTATAGGATGCCACGTGGGACTTGAGCATGTTCCAGACGCAGCGCGGATTTTGCAGTGTCTCATCGACAACGGCGAAGCCATCCGGCCCAATATCGTATTCCCAGGTCGAGCGGTCATAGTCGCGCTTGCTCTCGTCGTAGCCTGTGAACAAACCGTCCTGATAGGCGAACCCATCCTTCACCACGTACGTCGCATTGGTGAAAGATTTCACGTATGGCCACTGCACCTTGTCGTTCTGCATACAGTAGTTGATCAAACCAAGAAGGAACGCGATATCCGTGCCCTGGCGAATGGGGGCATAGAAATCGGACACTGAAGCCGAACGCGTGAAGCGCGGATCGATTACGATGAGCCTAGCGCCACGATTAGCCTTTGCCTCCGTCACCCATTTGAATCCGCACGGGTGTGCCTCGGCAGCGTTGCCACCCATGATGACGACGAGATCCGTGTTCCGAATATCGGTCCACGAATTGGTCATTGCGCCACGACCGAAAGTTGGGCCCAGACTGGACACCGTGGGGCCGTGTCAAACGCGCGCCTGATTATCGAATGCAACGATTCCCGTGCTGCGGACAACCTTGTAAGTCAGGTAGGCAGTCTCGTTCGTGGTTGCCGAGGCGGCAAGGAAGCCTACGGTCGTCCAGCGATTGACAGGAACGCCTGCCTTGTTGGTGGCGATGAAGTTCGCATCGCGATCGTCCTTCATCAGCCTGGCAATACGATCAAGTGCCTGATCCCATGAAACCCGTTCGAACCGGTCTGACCCAGGCTTGCGAACCATCGGGTATTTCAACCGAGTGTCGGCCTTCACGAAATCCTTGAGGGCAGCCCCCTTAGGACAAAGTGTTCCCCGGTTGGTTGGATGGTCGGCATCACCCTCGATATGGATGATCTCGGCCATCTCGCCCTTCCGGAGATCCCCTTTTGAATACATGATGATGCCGCAGGCCACCGAGCAATAGGGACACGTATTGCGTGTCTCCATCGTATTCGTCAGCTTGAAAGGCCTGATGGCCGCGGCTTGCGCCGCCTCAAGGTCTGCGAACCCGAAAGCTCCCAAAGTAGTTCCTGCAACACCCACGCCGGCTGCCTTAAGGAAGCCGCGCCGTGAGAGTTCCATATTCATGGTAACCCTCCCTCGGTCTTTTGCACTGCACTGACTTCAAGCCTTGGAAAATAGGGTAGTTTCGGTCAATTCCAGTGTCAAACCTGCGCTTTCAGGCGGAATAATTCTGAGCTGGACGGCGACTGTCAGCATCGAATGGTCCAATGCTCCGGGAATGTCCGGTACGACGTGGCCCCTCAGATGGGTTACAATAATACGCGATATCTATTTCGAGAAGCTATCTCGGCGCGCCTGAAGCTTGGCTTAACTCCGCGTCCAGGATCTCATGAGCGAAAAATTGCTTCGAGCACCTCGGCCTGCTGCGGGCCCTATCGGTTGTGCCGACAGTTAGATGCGTAACGCTCATCACCTTGGCTATTAACCGGTTGTTCATTAGCGTCGATGTCTTTGCGCGGCGGGGGCGTAAAGACAAAGGATGGATGATAATGTTGCGTACGATGGCTCTTGCCGCGGTGGCGTTTTCTGCACTCGCTGGTTTCAGCGGAAAAGGCGTGCAGGCAGCTCCGTTCTCACCGCCAGCTGACGTCGTAAGACAAGAGAATATTGTTCAAGCACAGTACTATGATCGTGGAAGGCGCATTGGTCATCCCCGGCGCGTCTGCCGATGGGTCGTCGAAGAGCGGCGCTTCCGTGGCAGAATTATCAAGGAACGTGTCCAGCGGTGCACTGTCGTGCGGCGCTAAATCGAGTACAGACATGAAAGGGCTCCATGGAGCCCTTTCAAATTTGAAGCAGTGCTATTTCCTATCCAGATGGATCATCGGCGGAGTGTCGTTGGCACGTACCGCTCTCAAGCACGGCGGCTCACGGAGCTGAAAGCTTAGGCATTCGCCATGTTCCGGGCCTACTCCAAGCACATTGGCGGAGTAAATTTTCGGGCTGGAGGTGACGGCTATGTTTGGTGATTTACCCAAGCCTGGATGGCACAGCTGGGCTGCATACGGATTTATCGTCGCGGTCACACTTGCTGGATTACTCTTATTATGGGGTTTGAAATTGTGAGCGCCGGGCCACTTGTCTAGCCAGGTAGCAGTGCCACCCCGCTTTCATCGCTTACTTGTAGCGCGGGAAACTATCGGCCTTTCTACGACGGTGTCTTCCTGGCGACTGTCGGAACGAGGATAGGTACTGCATATAAGGCGCATTGGACTGCTTCCTTCGCATCCTGAAACCCGACCGCTGGTCATCTCGCACTGAATTCTGATGTTGGAGCGAAAAGATAGCGTCAGGGCATGCGCCTCAGCACATCCATCCTTTACACCTCAAACCTCAGCGAAGCCTTCCCTTCTGAGAATAGGTGATGGTCAGGCTCCTTCACGCTCGTTAAGCTACGCTTCTGGCGTATTTTGGAGCTGATCCATGGACTACCAATCGGTGAGCGTGAAACCCAGCATTCCTTGTGTCGATCAACTGACCGACGGCCCTGGAGTTTCGCGGATCGATCCATCGGACCCGGCCGTCGCATACTATCAGTTGCTGGCAAAGATGCGCTCACCCCTTGCTCTTCGTGACATCATGATCCGACCAGTTCGTGGCGGGTATATCAACCACGACCTTGGTCCAGATGACCTGCCGCCCAGTGCGGACAAACTCTACCCAGAGGTGACTGTCTCGAACATTTATGTTCCATCACCGAGCGGACCTATTCGCTGCCAAGTCTTTCGCCCGCCAGGGCACGATATCCGGCCCATGTTGCTCTATGCCCATGGAGGCGGCTTCACAGTGGGAAGCTCGGAGGACACCGCCTACATCACGAGCCGGGTCGCCTGGGAAAACAGAATGGTGGTGGTCAGCGTCAATTACCGCCTCGCTCCAGAGTGGCCCTTTCCAGCAGGCCTGAATGATTGCTGTGCCGTCCTCAGCTGGCTGAGAGCTCATGGCCATGAGATCGGAGGAGATGCATCCTGGATCGCCGTCGCGGGAGATTCAGCGGGCGGCAACATTGCCGCTGCTCTGCCGCTCAAGGCGCACGACGAAAACGTCGCTCCTCCGGAGGCAGCGGTCCTCCTGTGCCCGATCACCGACTTCCATGTCGAACGGCATGATTCGTTCGAGCGCCTTGCACCGCTCGGCATTATTTATGACACCGCGTTCGTCGGCTATATCCGCGGAGCCTATGCAGTTCATCACAGGAACTGGTCGCACCCACACGTCAGTCCGGCACTTGCAGACCTTCGCGGCTACCCGCCGGCGCTTGTGGTATCTGGCACGGCGGATCCCATTGTCGACGACAACCTTGCTTTCGTTCGCAAACTACGGGAGGCCAGCAATGTACATGTTGAACATTTTGTCCGGGAGCGTATGCCGCATGGATACTATTTTTTCCCCGGTCTGCTGAAAGAAGGCGACGAAGCATTCTCGGCCGTCGCAGATTTCCTTCAAGGCAGGATGCCAGGCTTTACTTCGTAGGGAAGAATGATTCTGCTCGGCATAACGCAGCCAAAACGAGGCTGCCCTGGGAGCGATCTCCTTAACCTGTCGGCCCCGACCCGCAATCGACTGTTCAGGTCCGTAGCCCCGGGGCTTCATGGCCAGTGCGCGCCACATACTCAAGATAGCCGCCACCGTACTTATGTATGCCGTCGGGCGTGAGTTCGAGGACACGGTTGGACAAGGCCGCCAGAAAATGGCGATCGTGCGAGACGAAAAGCATAGTCCCCTCGTAGCTCGACAATGCTTCGATCAGCATCTCTTTCGTAGCCATATCCAAATGGTTTGTCGGTTCGTCGAGCACCAGGAAGTTCGGCGGGTCGTAGAGCATCTTGGCCATCACGAGCCGCGCCTTCTCTCCGCCCGAAAGCACACGGCATTTCTTTTCCGCGTCATCGCCTGAGAAACCGAAACAGCCGGCTAGGGTGCGCAGTGAGCCTTGGCCCGCCTGTGGGAACGAATCCTCGAGGAACTGGAAGACGGTGCGGTCGCCCTCGAGAACTTCCATGGCATGCTGTGCAAAATAGCCCATCTTCACGCTGCTGCCGAGCGCAACCGTTCCTTCGTCAGGCGCCGCGGCCTCCGCCACGAGCTTCAATAGCGTCGATTTTCCGGCTCCGTTGACCCCCATGACGCACCAGCGCTCCTTTCGTCGAACTACGAAGTCAAATCCCTCGTAGATGCTTCGACTGCCATAGCGCTTATGGACATTTTTCAGGCTGACCACGTCGTCCCCAGATCGTGGCGCTGGTTGGAATTCGAATGCAACCGTTTGACGCCGTCTGGGAGGCTCCACGCGATCAATCTTCTCAAGCTTCTTGACACGGCTCTGCACCTGGGCCGCATGAGAGGCGCGAGCCTTGAAGCGCTCGATGAACTTGATTTCCTTGGCAAGCATCGCTTGCTGTCGCTCATATTGAGCTTGTTGTTGCTTCTCGTTCAACGCGCGCTGCTGCTCGTAGAATTCGTAATCACCGGAGTATGTCGTCAACGTCCCTCCGTCGATCTCGATCACCTTATTGATGATGCGATTCATGAAGGCGCGATCATGCGAGGTCATGAGCAGCGCGCCGTCGTAACCCTTCAGGAATTGTTCGAGCCAAATAAGGCTCTCAAGATCCAGATGGTTGCTCGGCTCGTCCAGCAACATGACGTCCGGACGCATCAAAAGAATGCGAGCAAGCGCGACACGCATCTTCCAGCCTCCGGATAGGACTCCAACGTCGCTATCCATCATCTCCTGGCTAAAGCCCAAACCTGCGAGGACCTCTCGGGCGCGCCCTTCGAGCGAATAGCCGTCCAGTTCCTCATATCGCGCCTGCACCTCGCCATAGCGATCGAGGATCCTGTCGAGATCATCGGCCCGCTCAGGATCCGTCATCGCAGCTTCGAGCTCCCGCAAGTCGGCTGCTACCAAGCTCACCGGCCCGGCGCCATCCATGACTTCGGCTACAGCGCTGCGGCCCGCCATTTCGCCGACATCCTGGCTGAAATAGCCGATAGTGATGCCGCGTTCGACGGCGATTTGGCCCTCATCCGGCTGTTCTTCCTTGTTGAGCAGACGGAACAGGGTTGTCTTTCCTGCACCATTGGGGCCAACCAACCCGACCTTCTCCTGCTTCTGGAGGGTTGCCGATGCCTCGATGAAAAGAAGTCGGTGGCTGTTTTGCTTGCTTACGTTCTCGACGCGAATCATGGGTCCTGAGCCTGATGTTGCGGCCGCCTTATGCCATGGGCAGAGATGCTGGACGAGCGTCTTGGATCGGACAAAATGTCAGGGACCTGGCGATCTGGCGTCATCCAGCGAGCATTCGACACGCCGGCATGGTGCGGCCATAGCCAAGATGCGAGCGACTTCGCAGGGGAAGGGACGCCCGATCGCCGGGCGCCTCCAAGATACGTAGCCGCTAGAAGATGAAGCGCGTATTGATGAAATTCGACTTGTGCTCGGTGACGATCGTATCGAGAAGCTGTTTGTTGGATTCAGTCTGCTTCGTCGCGATCATCGACCGGATCGAGAACGAGCGCAGAGCATCGGTAACGGACAGCGTTCCCTCTGCCGAGTCCTTTCGCCCGGTGAACGGGAATACATCCGGCCCACGCTGGCACTGACAGTTGATATTGACGCGGCAGACCTGATTGACGAGCGGGTCGACGAGACGGCCGATCTGATCTGGACTTGAGCTGAAAATGCTGACCTGCTGACCATGCTCGGAGGAGATGACGTATTCCAGGGCGGTCTCCAGATCCTCGAACGAGGCCACCGGGACGATCGGGCCGAACTGCTCCTCTCGGTATAGCTTCATCCCCTCTTGAACGGGATAGACGACAGCCGGATAGAACAATGTTCCGCAAGAGGCTCCTCCGCCGGCGTTGACGACACGGGCCCCTTTCGCTTTGGCGTCCTCAAGAAGTTGAGTCATGTAATCGACCTTGCCGAGTTCGGGGAGCGGCGTGATGCTCACCCCTTTCTCCCAGGGCATGCCGACTTTCAGCTTGGCGAGTTCTTCAGTGAAACGATTGAGGAACGGCTCGACGATCGACTGATGCACCATCAGCATCTTGAGAGCCGTGCAACGCTGTCCGTTGAAGGACAGACTGCCCAAAAGGCATTCCTTGACCGCGAGATCGATGTCGGCGTCAGGCAGGACAATGGCCGCATTCTTCGCGTCGAGGCCGAGGATGGCCCGAAGACGGTGAGCTTTCGGGGGCAGCTTTTTCAGATGATCGGCGACCTTGCTCGAACCAATGAGGGTCAAGACATTCACGCGCCCCGAATCGAGAAGACGCGGAACGACGACAGCGCCTCGTCCATAGACGGTATTGATCACGCCCTTTGGAAACGCACTGCGGAAGGCCTCGAGAAGCGGATAGAACAGGAGAGCGCCGTAACGCGGCGGTTTGAACACGACGGTATTGCCCATGATGAGGGCGGGGATCAGCGTGGCGAAAGTCTCGTTGAGCGGATAATTATATGGCCCCATGCACAGCACTACGCCAAGCGGGGTGCGTCGAATCTGGCCAATGGTGCCCTCGACGATCTGAAAACGTGAATTATTGTTGTCCAGTTCCTTGAGCGCTTCGATCGTCGCTCGGATGTAGTCGACGGTCCGATCGAACTCCTTCTCGGAATCGGCTCGACTCTTGCCGATCTCCCACATGATGAGATTGACCACATCCTCGCGACGGGCAACCATCTGATTGGTGAAGGACTGCATGCAGGCAATACGGTCACCGACCGTCATCGTCGGCCAGACCCCTCGCCCTTCATCATAGGCGGCTACGGCCGCAGCGAGAGCACTCTCTGCCTCCGGCTCCCCGCCAACGGGATAACTGCCGAGCTCGATCTGCTCCAGCTTACCATCCGCATGACGGATGCAGACAGGCGACCGAACCGTCTCGACCTCTCCGCTCCAGGACTTGAGCTCACCATCGATGAGATAGACACGTTGATTGATCGGAGCTGGCGGACGAACCTCCGCGAGCATTTCGCCTTCTGTTGGAAAGAGCTGCTGCAGGGTCTCTACGCTGATCATGCGAATGTCGCTTTCTCTAAGAAGTCCGAATAATACTGCCTCGCCCGCAAGTTGCCAGCTGATGTGGCCGTCCTCACCTCAGAGTGCGGACTGGCAATTGCGGCGGCTCGGGACGCTCCATTCTACTCCAAGGGAGGAGAGGATCATCCAGCTATCGTGTTAAAAGAGGACACGCGTTCTTCTGGTGGCACGGCGCTTCAGCTTCCTCACCATACGGTCAAGATTCGGGGTCTGGTTCTGAGTGCGGATAACTGAGTTGGCTAGATCACCAGATGGTAAGCGCTGGCGCCGATATCGCCCCGTTTCCAAGGCGGCCTGCGCACGAACGTCGGCG
Organism: Microvirga puerhi; assembly: GCF_020089865.1. GTDB lineage: Bacteria > Pseudomonadota > Alphaproteobacteria > Rhizobiales > Beijerinckiaceae > Microvirga > Microvirga puerhi. The sequence goes on along the minus strand of NZ_JAIRBM010000002.1, from coordinate 174,707 downwards.
CAGTAGCCCCAGCAATCACGGTGCCTTTGGAAGTCCCATAAGGTTACTGAAAGGAAAGCTCTCAGTCGCAAAATGGGCGGAGAATTTCCGTCGCACCGCAGTTTAAATTTCTGAACCCTTTGTGCTGCAAGGGTTAAATTGGTGGGTGTACAAGGACTCGAACCTTGGACCCGCTGATTAAGCTGCGATTATTTATAAGATTTTTCAAATACTTACGTGCGAATCGACTCTAAATCGAGGCACGTAAGATCAATGACTTACAGTCGAAATGTAAACCGAGAACCTGCCTTCTCCGCCCCCTTTCTTGTTCTGGGAAGACGGGGATGAGCGGAATCGAGATCGAATATCTAGGCGGCAATTGTCCCGCCCAAGCGGAAGGCTTGGTGGACGGCAAGGCGTTCTATCTCCGCGCCCGTGGTCAGCGTTGATCTATGGGGATCGGTGGCGAGCCCGTGGGCAATCCTGAGTGGGAGCACGAGGAAGCCTATGGTGACAGGCTGTATGCTGCTGAGTGGATGACCGACGGGGAGGCTCTTGCGTTCATTGCCAAGGCAGTTTCGCTCTACCGCGCCGCCAGCGTCAGCGACGAGAACCGGAACGGCGAGAACGCGGAGCGGTCGAGTGCCGGAGGCATTCCGGCGCGGTCCTCTGAAAGAGGAGACGCCCTATCCCCTTCCCTCTCCCCCAAAGAACAGAAGGGGGAATAGATGGATAGAGCCGCACTTAACTCCTTAAGAAAGTACGCACGAGCCCATATAGTGGACTTTGTCCCAAATGGTGTGGCAGAAATCCTAGCAAACTCGGGGCAGGCGAGTCGCGAATGGCGGCCAACGATCCAAAAGACCTAAGCTTTCTGACACCTTCAGAACGTATATTTGTCGCGAAGTCGAGGATGCAGCGGCTCCACGAACACCTATGGGGCGTTATAATTCTTCAGGAAGACCTGCGGTCGCAAGATAAGTATAACCCATTAGCCACTGTTGAAAACCGCTCGGTACTGACATCTGGTCGCGTTGTTACGGAAGTAATTGGGAACACAGTTATCCTAGAAATAGCCGCGATTTGGGAGAGCTTCGATGCAGCTGGCTTCAGTATTCCTACTTTTTGCACGGCACTAAACCACCCAGCCGTGCTCGACTTGATCGACAAGTCTTATGAAATCCCTCCCGAACTACCAAATCCATTTGGGGAAATGGGGCCGCCCAAAACAGAGTTCTCCGTAGTGGATACTCTCGTGAACGCCTTCGACAAAGCAAAATCGGTTGAAGGGGGACAAACCCTCCTTAAAATCAAGAATTATAGAAATACTGCGGCCCACCCAATTCTTACAACTCGGGAAGAGCGGCGCGGGAAAGCTCCCATAGGTCGTCCTACGTGGGAAGAAACTACTGAGATTGTCGAGATAGCTACTGACATCGTGAAATCCATAGCGAAGTGCTTGTTTGGCTTCTCCCATAGATACGATGAAATCCGGAAAGTGGCATCAAGCGCATCTGACTTACTGTATAGTGGCATAAAGTACTCGCCGGCCCGTGCTCAGCGGAAGATGGGTGATCCTGCATTGTCGGCCGCGCTTACGATTGACGCAGACAGCTTCTTTCCCAAACCCGATACATTCGCGGGAGCCCCCTAGATGGCGGCCTAGGCTTAATCCCGTGAATATCGGCCCTCCTGGCAACGCAGATAAATGAGCAATCAACCCTACTCCCGCGATACCACCGCCATCTCTGAGGACGCCCCGGCCCTCCTAGGAGCACCCTTCGACAATTCTTGAACCTTCCGGCCCAGGGGCATCAATTCCCGTCAGAGCAATCTTCTGCTAGGGTCGTCCTTGTGGCCAAGACAGAAGACCCTGTAGCTCAGGCAGGCCGTATGTTTCGATGATCCATTTCATTCTTTCGTTGCGCTGGATCACGCTCCTTGCTGCCGCTGGCGCGGCCATCGGAGCGCTCCTGATCTTCGGGGTTGGCGGAATCAAGCTGGCCTATGCCTTAGGGTTTGCCTTTTTGCCGAGTGAAACCAGCGGCCTCACGGTCATCGCCTCGGTTATGCAGGCCACTGACGCATTCCTGTTCGGGCTTGTGCTGATTGTCTTCGCCTATGCGATCACGTTCGGCTTTGCCTTCGATCTCCCCGAGACTGCTCGGAGCAGACTACCCCAGTGGATGCGGGTGAGCGGGATCAGCGAACTTAAGATCACGCTGATGGAGGTTATACTAGTCTACTTAGTCGTAGACTTTGCCACGGATATGGTGGAGGTCGAGACGCATGTCTCCTGGCAGATGCTGATGAAGCCAGCCGCCATTCTATGCATCGCAGCATCCCTCCGGCTTGTCTGGATCTCTCACTTAGGAAGCCAAGGGACCGTCGAAGAGGAGCCTGACAATTCAACTCACCTGGGACCAGGATAAGAGGCGAGCCAGTTTATTGACGGACTTAGCTTATCAGCTGGGGCCTTTCCCATCTTCCTGACCCTCCCAGTCAACCTGCCGTTTCTCCTAACAGGGGCTGGGGCCTGGGCCGATCAACTCTGTATTCACCCTTCCCTGCCATTTGTAGGGCATGACCTACTCCCGCGACACCACTGCCATCTCTGAGATCACTGGCGAGCCAGTGAACACCTGGTCAGAGGAATGGCGGGCCGAATGCGAGGCAGCATCTGTCCTCGCTATGTCCGCCTCAGCTCGGGATGCCTTCTTTAATGGTGATAAGGAGAATGGCCAACGAGGGGTGATTGCCGTTCGCGGGCCACAAGGAGCCGAGAACATCCGGGCCTGGATGGAGTAGCTCCAGCCCGCCCGCCTGAAGAAGCGCCAATGACCAGCGACTACGACGATTACGACCTTTCCAAAGATCCCACGATGCTGGCGATCCTCGAACGTCGGGCTCGGCGCGGCCGCATCGCAGACTACGCAGTCGTCATCGCTGCAATCCTTGGCGCGACCTTGGGATACGAAGTAAGGTGCGCGACCCGACTACGAAGTCGGTCGTTCACCAGTTAGGAAGCAGTGTCAGCAGACGGTTCTAGCCCCAGGGTGTCCCAGTCTGTGAGGGCATTGGCAAACATGGCTCCTGCGGACACGCCAGCCAATATGCCGTACAGCAGGAAGAACGCCCCTGTTCTCTCGTCAGGGTCCGCTACAGTATACAGCAGCGAGCCCGTAGAAGCTCCTACTACAGGCAGGATCAGGTAACGATAGAAACGGCGCTTTGGAATGATCAACGCGACAACGGGAAGTGCAACGAGCGTGGCTGGCACGACCGTTTGAAGAATGGAAAGCAGGAGCGCCGGGAAGACCGCGATGACAAAGATTACATAAATGAGCGCCAAGTCAGGGCTGACAAATGCGGCAACGATCAAAAATGCCACAAGAAAGAAGAGCCCAACTCCTGCGCCGGCCAGCTTCGCTAAAAGGGCGGCGAAAATAAAACTGATGGCAGAGTTTATCTGCCAAAGGACAAGGGCGACGCCTCGCATCACCAGACGACCAGATTTCGCTACCGACGGCACCGCCACCTTCCCTGCCCTACCCAATGATCATAGAGATTCAAATTGGTCGGAGCCAGTGGCTGCTCCAGCATTGCAAGGCGCCACATCATGGGCGAGCGCGGGCCGACCTGGCCAAGGCCGGCACAGGGCTGAATCGCTCCGGACACTCCACCCGCAAGCCGCGGCGATGCGGGATCTCCACCCTGCCTCAATCCGGATAGGCGTCAATGACGCTCCGCGCAGGAACGCTGCAATATAATCACAAGATCAAAATACAGTAGGAATCCACAGCTTCCGGTTTTCGATGTCTGTTTTCGCTCTTGAGCAGACGCTAGCCGCTATTTGAGTGAAGGAGACTTAACCGTACATCCGCAATAAGCTGGCGCGAGGTAAGTTCACAGCGGTCTCCTTTCTGCAATGGCTCGCTGCTATTGGTTGCTCCTCCTTGCGGTTGGAGGACTAACGATCGGCTTTAGCGCAGCCTATCGAAGCACCCTAACCCATATCCCTAGCTCATTCCCCCAGTGGCGATAGTGCCCCCAGGAGCCGCTATCCGCTTCCCACATTACAGTTCCTTATCCGCCGACATGGATTGCTCAGCCAGCTAACGCTGTACTCGGCGAGCAAGAATCCCTACCCGGCAGGACTGAAGCTGAAAAAAGGCAACCGAGATAGAAAAACGAGATCTCGCCGCCCAAGAGAGTATGGCGACGACTGCTCTCAAGGCGCTCGATGCTGCTTGGTGGCAAACCGGACTGACCTTTGTCGGTCTGTTATTCGTCGCAGGCACTCTTCACCACACCCGCCGAGCCGTGCAGGAAGCAGCTCTCGCCGCCAAAGCCGCGCAGGACGCGGTCCATTCCGAGCGGGCATGGATTACCTATTTCGGAAGTTCCGTCGGCTCATCCGACAATATTCGAATTCCTGACGGAGGGCGACCGGGACGGGTTTGGGCCATTGGATTGCGCTGGCAGAACGATGGGCGCAGCCCTGCCATGAAGGTCGGTATGTGGATTACTTCTCAGATCTTGGACGCTTGCGATCCCATCCCGACCTTTTCGGTGAAAGACGATATCACATGCGACATCATTATTGGTCCTGGCAGAGATTTCGATACCGGTAGGATTCCCCTGAGAGATCGGGATTTCCAAAGGGTCCAACGAGGAGAGGCGTTCTTGTTCGTCTGTAGTAGGGTCGAATACAGTGATGTGTTCTCTGCCGCTCGGCGGTATACTGAAGCATGCTTCTCCGTCGATATCGAAAATGGTCCTTGGCCAGGCGGGACTGTCGGGCCCGTGTTGGCCCTGCATCCCATCGGGCCACAGAACACAGCCAGCTGATGGAGCCAGCCTAACGGGAGACGCTTTATCTCACGCCGCCACCGCTTAGTGAGGTTTTCCCTTTCCGCCGCTCTGCGAAGTCGCACTATGACCCTTCAAATAGAAATGGGTCCGGTCGCCGGTGATGAGCTCGGCCATGTCGTCAATCCGGCCGATGAGATCGTTGGTGGTGAGCTTGTCACGCGATCCATGTGGGAGCGGAGCAACCTAGAGCTTCCGCAGCATTGCCACACGCTATGAGAAGCTTGCCACCAATTTTCTCTCCATGGTCCAGCGCGCCTCGCTGTGGCTGTGGCTGTGGCTGTGCGCATATGAGTCTACGGCCTAGCGAACTAAAGCGGCCCTCAAGCATATCAAAGCACGCTGGCCGAAAATGGTGACCGGGGGGCCGGAGCGAACGATATCAAAAGCCCCCAGTTCACCCGCGCTTTTGGCGTTTGGGTATCGCCCCGGCACACAGCCCAGGCTTAGGGGACTACGCCAATGAAGTCGCGCTTCCCGATTGCAATCCCGTTGTGCCGCAGAATGGCGTAGGCTGTCGTCAGATGGAAATAGAAGTTCGGCAATGCGAAATAGAGCAGATACGTCTGGCCGTTAAAGGTCCTGGTCTGCCCGCCGAGCGGCAGCGTGATCTCCCGCTCCTCCGAGCCGTCGATGCGGGCCGGTTCGATACTGTTCACGAACTCGATCACCCGGGCAAGCCGCTGTTGCAATTCATCGAAGCTCTTCTCCACGTCCTCGAATTTTGGCACCTCGAGCCCGGCAAGGCGTGCCGGAGCACCCTTGGCGTGATCCGAGGCGATTTGCACCTGACGGACAAGAGGGAACATGTCAGGAGCGAGACGATCATTGAAGAGTACCGTCGGATCGATCTTGCGTTCGGTTGCCTGAGCAACAGCCTTGTCCAGGATCGCAGACAGATTCTTGAGCCCTTGAAGGAACACGGGAACTGACGCTTGATACATCGACAGGGTCATCAAACCTCTCCAGATTGTTGGTCCCGATCCTTGGGCCTAGCGAGGTAGATCTATCTGAGCCGCAACGGCCTTGTCTACCATCGTGTCAGCTGAGGTCGGACAGCTCAAGATGCGGCTCTGTCGCAAACTCTAACTGCGGGCAGCGGTCTTGAAAATCGGTGGACGCTTCGCTCGCATGCGCACAGGTGGACCGAATGTGAGGCTCGAGCGTTTCCTTGAGCTTCGCGCTTCCAAGAGCCTTCACGATGGCTTGTGGGACGCGGGCCCACACTCGGACTGGGATCAACGGCGCAATAGTGGCGCGCTAAGCGTCATTGGCGGGCGGCCACTCCGGTGTGGAAGGTTTCTTGAGGCGAGGCCTACGCACTCCCAAAGCGAGCGGTCGTGGCGATGAGGTTGAACATTCTCATGGCCGATGGCGGCTTCATGTCGCGTATAGGCATGGGCTGATAGCAATGGACGATCATCCACCGGTCCGCGGTGTAAAACGCGCCTCTTATGCCCCTCACCAGCAGGCGGCCCGCTCTGGTCATACCAGAGTACTCGGACGCGCCCCCTTTGAAAGGACCAATACGGTGCGGTCTGTACCCGTGCTCAACCACGTCGCTCACGAAGGTGTCATGGTCCGTACGAAAGCCCTGTCGGATCTGTACATCCAGTCGGGGCGCTCCCGACCCGCGTACCAAGCGATACAACGCAAGAAGCACCTGATCCATCGTCTGCTCGGAGCGCAAGGTGATTCGCGGCTGGTGACTGTAGCCTCTCAACCCGCCAGTCCTGTGGATGGCGAAACGATATTCCCAAGGCCGTGTCGTGATACACGATGGTAACGGGTGGCTGTTGCGCTACAGCTCCTTTGCTCGAAACAGCAGCCGCGGCAAACATCAAAACCGATACAATCCTGAGCACGCGCGATTTCCTCCAACGATCTGCCGCTACGTCCGATCAATCTCTGCGGACTGACAGACAGCTATCGGCGCCAGATTTCGTCATCCGGACTGAGTAACCACCAATCCGAATGATCGGGAAAATAAGCACGCCACTGATAGCAATAGCAAGGACAGTACCGGGATCTCCACGCGGATCGCAGGAGCTTCATTGGGTTGGCAAGGATGGCAAAGCATACATCCCGCATCACTCACCTACCTGAGCGGCCTAAGGCGACGAGCAGGTATGATAATCGAGGAACGCAGTGAGCTCGATAATGAGTCTTGGCCGGGGCCGACAAAGGGCTGAATCGCTCTGGACGCTTCATCCGCATGGCGCGACAACTCGAGATATTCAACCTACCTCAGTTCGCGATCACTACCAACATGCAGAGGGAGTGATGGGTCTTCCAACTGCCAGAGAGTTTCGCGCCCTTTTCATGAGGGGCTTCGCCTGCCTTTCCTCCATTCATCCGGAGAGATGAAGGAACCTTCCCGGATGCCACCTTGTTACGGAGGCCAGCCTCCTCGTCTGATATGTTCTCTGTCGAGAAGCGACGATGTGCGATCGCCTACCCCTGCCGAACCATCCACTGATTCAAGTCCGCCCGCCTCCTGAAGCAAGTAGCCACGATACGCGCATAACGGTCAGTATCTGTTTGCCTGCAAGTGACCGTTGCTCTTCCAATTTCATCCGCTAGAGCAACGGCAGCCTTCTGACCATACCGGTACTCTTTCCGGTTTCTGCCCGGGCATGCCTGACGGCTTTCCGGAGCGTCGATTCCGTTCAGACGGATGCGCTGCCCGTGGATTTCGATCGTGTCGCCATCGATCACGGTTGCCTGTCTGGCTAGATCCTGAGCGCGGGCTCCCCTTGCGGTCAGGCATGCGAGAATGAGGAGAGCAGTCCCTAGACTGGAGCCAGGAGAAACCATGCGGCCCCGCTCAACGCGACTGAAGCTAAGCATCGAACGTTCGGGCTTGGATGGAAAAGCTCCAGATCGCCCTCCTAGAGAAGCGCCAGTAAGTTGAGGGCTGACGACCTGCATTAGGATATTCCAAGCCAGATTTCCCACACGATCAAACACGCAACTTTGAGACCGCCTAGAGCTGCGCTTCGCCCCTAAACATCGGAGCGCAGCTGCCTCCGACGCGGGAGTGGAAGCCATCCTCGGAGCGCCGCGACGTCACCTTGAGCAGGCTTGGCCGTCCCATCTCGACGCCCTGTGTAATGGTGAAGGCCGCCTCGTCTCCGCCGTCGAGCGAGAGCAGCAGCGCGCCGAGCGTGGCGCTTGCACTACCTGTGGCCGGATCCTCCCAAGTCCCGGCGAGAGGTGCGAACATCCGTGCCCGGATGGTCTGGCCATCACGCGCATATAAGAACAGCGACAAGCGCCCGGCCAGCTCGCTACGCTGCCGCACGAGCTTGCGGAAAACCGTGAGATCGGGCGTGGCTCCGGCGAGAGCTTCGGGCGCGACCTGCGACAGCACGAACTTGACACCGACCGAGGCCTGTACCGGATTGTGGGCCGCTGTAATGATATCGTTGACTGCAAGGCCGGCGCAGGCGGCGATCTCATCGGCCGGCAATTCGATACCGAAAGACAAGGCCTGCGGCGCCGCGATCACTGCGCCTGTCACCGCTCCGGTCGCATCACGCTCCACTGCGATTTCGACGAGGCCAGCCATCTGCTCGAAGCGCAGTATGCCGTCGCGGTCGCGGCCATGGCGCGCCAGTACACAGGCCGTGCCAACGTTGGGATGGCCGGCAAACGGCATTTCGGCTGTGCGATGGAAGATGCGCACACGCGCGTCATTGGCCGGATCATCCGCTGGCAGGACGAACGTGGTCTCGCTGTAATTCATCTCCGCTGCTAGCGCCTGCATCTGCACGTCGGAAAGTCCGCGTGCATCGGTGAAGACAGCGAGCGGATTGCCGCCGAAGGGGCGGTCAGTGAAGACATCGACAGTCTCGTACGGGAAGCGGGGCATAGCAGGCTCCGAAGGCGGATGAGGCTCGGCCGTTCCTACCAGCCACGTCTTCCGAAAGCCAATGAAGCGATGGAATGCGATCCATCAGCCTTGGTAATTGTAGTCCGGTCTTGCTTCTTGGGGCCTTCAATTTCTCAGCCGTTTGATGCGCGCGCCGGCCTGGCCAAGGCCGGCACAGGGCTGAATTGCTCCGGGGGCTTCACCCACCCGCCGCGACAATGCAGGATCTCCTCCCTACCTCTGTCGGGTAAGCGTCAATGACGCTCCGCGCATGCATAAAGCAACACAATCACAAAGCCGCGATACTGTCGGAATATACAGCTTGTGGCTCATCCTAGACTTGCCTCTGCTCAATGTCCGCTTGTGATCCTAGGAAACCTTTCAGTCGGACCCGTCGTTTGGGTGGGCCCGATCAAATGTATTTCCAAATCAGGCAGCGGCGCACTACCGCTGGAACCGCTCCGTTCGGCCGAGGTGACCCCGCGCGGTTAATCGCGAAGGTCGAGGCTAACCCCATCAACGTCCAACCAGCTTCGTGCATTGTTCAGCGTAGCGGGCACTTAGGCCGGTATCCGAGCGAGAATACTGCCAATCTTGCACAGACCGTCGGTTGTCAGCTCCAGATGGCCGAAGCGGGCGCCAAGACGCCGCTCGGACCGACGCATTACGCCGGCGACAAGCTTGAAGGACATGGTGGCGCTGGTATGGCACGCTTGCAGCAGCAGCTTGCTGCTCCAGGTATGCAGCAGTATGAACTGCACGCAAACCTGCAGTGATTGCCCGCCAGGCTGTCTGTTACGGAATCCGGCGACATGCAGGCGTACGGATTTACCGCTTTAATGGGAGGAAAAATGAGAACGACTTTGAAATTCGGCCTGACCCTGGCCCTCGGACTGAGCCTAAGCGGTGGGGTGCAGGCCCAGACGAAGGAAATACGCGTCCTTCTGGCCAATCATCCGTATGGCGACATCCTCAAGGCAGAGATTCCCCAATTCGAGAAGCAGAGCGGCATCAAGGTCAATGTGGAGAGCCTGCAGGAAAGCCAGCTCACGACCAAATTGACCACCGAGTTCGCCACGAATTCGTCGTCGGTCGATGTGTTCATGACGCGACCGTTGCAGGACGGAAAGCTCTTCGCAAAAAACAAGTGGTATGAACCCTTGGCCGGTTATGACTTCTCGGATTACCCGGCCAATACGGTGAGCATTGTTACATACGACGGCAAGCCGAACATCGTTCCGCTGGTCACCGAATGGCAGGTTCTGTTCTATCGCAAGGATCTTCTTGCCGCCGCTGGCATCAAGGTCCCGGCGAATTTCGACGAGTTGGAGGCCGCTGCGGCGAAGCTCAATACCGGCGGTGTTGCGGGCCTCGCTTCCCGCGGCAAGGGCGCGGCAGCCGTGACGCAGCTCTCCAGCTACATCTATAATTTCGGCGGTCAGTATCTCGACAAGGGCGTAGCGGTCTTCGACTCGAAAGAGGCCGTCGACGGCTTCCGCTTTTACGGCAAGGTCGTCGGGAGCTACGGTCCCCGCGGTGTGACGTCGATGTCGTGGGAAAACATCCTGCCGCTGTTCCAGGCCGGTCGTATCGCGATGTGGACGGATGCCTCCGTCTTTTATGGCCAGCTGACCGATCCGGCAAAGACGTCGCTCGGAGCAGACAAGATCGGGATCGCCAACTTCCCGGCCGGACCAAAGACCAATACCCCCTTCTACGCGACCTCCTGGGGGCTCGCCATGGCGAGCCAGTCGAAGAAGAAGGACTTGGCGAAGACCTTCCTCGAGTGGGCCACCAGCAAGGAACTCGCGGCCAAGGCGATGGTCGCCAACATCACGATGGCACGGACTTCCGTTTGGGAGGATCCGGCTGTCGTGGCCAAGGTCGATCCCGGCCTCGTCGAGACGCGTGCGTTCGTGGCAAAGAACGGCGTTCCGACCGACAGGCCCTTCATGAGTGCCGTCGGTGAGGCCCGCGACCTGATCGGTGAGATCATTATTGAATCGATCAACACCAAGGGCGCGTCGCCGCAAATCGACGAGATGGCAAAGGACCGTGCCGCCAAGGTCAACACGCTGCTGCGCGACACAGGCGAGTATGGGCAATAAGAGCCCGAAGTGCCGCGCCGCTCCAGAGCGGCGCGGCATTGATCCGAAATACCTAGCGCTTGCACCCGTCTGGAATTCATGACCCATAACAGCTACGCGGACAGCAATATCCGTTGGATCTATCCCCTGCCGGCGATCCTGTTCGTCGCGCTGCTGATGGTCTTCCCGGTCCTCTACACCACCTATATCAGCCTGACGAACTGGACGCTGACGTCAGGCGCAGCGCCGTCATTTGTCGGCCTCGCCAATTACGGTCAGGTGTTGGTCGAGCCGCGCTTTCTGCAGGCGCTGTGGCGCACGATGGTTTTCACCATCTCGGCCGTGGCGGTAGAGGCCGTACTAGGAGTGGCGGCCGCTCTGTTGCTGAACCGCGTCTTCGTGGGTCGGAACCTAGTGAAACTGCTGCTTCTCCTGCCTCTGGTCGCGACACCGGTCGCGGTGGGAATCGTGTTCAACCTTTTCTACGATCCGACGATCGGGCTGGCTAATTATGTTCTGGAATCGCTCGGGCTGCCGGCCAGTTCCTGGATTTCCGATGCCCGCACCGTGCTGTTTTCCCTCGTGATCGTGGACGTGTGGCAATGGACGCCCATGATCACGCTGATCGTGCTCGCCGGCCTCGCGGCCCTTTCCGACGAGCCGGCAGAGGCCGCGCGGATCGACGGCGCAAGCGAATGGCAGATTATCCGGCTCATTACGATCCCGATGGTGATGCCGGTCATCGTCACGGCCGTCATTCTGCGCCTGATCGATGCCCTCAAGACCTTCGACATCATTTTCGCCATGACAGGCGGAGGCCCGGGCTACGCCTCGGAGACGCTCAACCTTATCGGTTACAAATACAGCTTCGAGTATTTCCGCATGGGGCAGGCCGCCGTCATCCTGGTGGTGCTCTTTCTCATCGTACTTGCGTGCAGCGTGGCGATCACACGGCTGAGCAAGCGAACGGCAGCCTGAACGGCGGATCCAGCGCGAGGCAGGAATCGATCATGAAAAAAGTTGGATTCAAGATTCTGTTTTACGGCGCGGTCGTCCTGCTGGCGGCAATCGTCCTGATGCCTTTCCTTTGGATGCTGATCTCCTCGCTGAAGACCCAGGTGGACATCGTCGCCTGGCCGCCCAAATTCGTCTTCAGCCCGACGACCCAGAACTATTACAAGGTTTTCGCAGAGCAGGATTTCATCCGGTACTTCTTCAATTCGACCATCGTGGCTGTTTTCGCCGTGGGCGTGTCGCTCTTGCTTGGTCTTCCGGCGGCCTATTCCATCGCCCGCTTCTCGCAACGGCGGCTCGCGCTGACGATCTTGCTGGCGCGACTGATGCCAGGCATCTCCTTCCTGATGCCCTGGTACATCATCTTCTCCCGCCTCGGCCTCATGGACACCTACGTCGCGCTGGTGCTGAGCCACGTTCTGATCGCTCTTCCCATCGTGGTCTGGATCATGTCGAGCTACTTCGAGACCATTCCCATGGAGCTCGAGGAATCGGCGATGGTCGATGGCGCATCGCGCAACTACATCTTCCTCCGAATCATTCTTCCCCTGTCTGGACCCGGCATCATCACGGCCACGACCCTGGCCTTCATCTTCTCCTGGAACAACTTCCTCTTTTCCCAGGTGCTCAGCATGGAGAAGACCAGAACGCTTCCGATCGCCGTGTTCAACTTCCTCTCCTATGCCGATATCGACTGGGGCGGCGTCATGGCAGCCTCCGTTGCGATCATGGCGCCTGCCCTTGTCCTGACGATGATTTTCCAACGCTATGTCGTGAGCGGTCTCACCATGGGAGCCGTCAAGGGATAGCCCAAGGCAGCCACTCCCGGCGGCTTGCCTTCCACTTCAACCAGGGGCGTTTGCGGAGGCTGCCGCCGTTAACAAGTGGCTGTTCAACAAGGACACGGTCGACAAGGTGCTTGAACACCTGATGACCCACAGCCTCAAGGTGGCCAATGGCGACCGCATCGGGAAAACCATCGTCTTCGCCAAGAACCACGATCACGCGCAGTTCATCGCCTCAAGGTTTGACGAAAACTATCCGCACCTGAGGGGGACCTTTGCGCGTGTCATCGACTTCAAGACCGAATACGCCCAGTCCCTGATCGATGATTTCAGCCAGGCGGAGAAGGCCCCCCATGCGGCACTACTCGAAGGACGTGAACAAGCGCCGACTGGCGGTCAACGCTATGAAGAAGCTCGAGGCAGGTTGGCAGGATACGCGGAAGCAATTGTTTGGCGGGACGGTGCACCGCCTCGTCAAGAACAGCTGACGAACGCAGTTTGGCAACCAGGGCCTCTATTTTGGCAATGCGTCGCCAATGGCAACGCCCCCGACTTCTTTGAAAGCCTTATTTCTCAAGGAAGAAATGGTGGGTGTACAAGGACTCGAACCTTGGACCCGCTGATTAAGAGTCAGCTGCTCTACCAACTGAGCTATACACCCGTCGCCGAAGCGAATTCGGCGATGCGTTGTCCGCCGAAGAGGTCGTGCGTGTAACAAACGGCACGGCTGCTGTCTACCCCATTCAGAGAGGTTTTTGCATACTCATGCCGCCGATTTCGGCTTGGCGCGATGATAGCTCCCATCCCCGCGCGACAGCACCCGGTCTTCCGGCTGGAGATCGCCCGGCTTGATGTCCTCCTGCGCCTCCAGGTCACGCCAGAGGGGGAGCAGGCGGTCGAGGTCGAGGCTCGGCCAAGCTTCGATGCCATCGAGGACGAAATAGGTCTCCTGGTAGTCGTCGATCCGGTAGAGGGTCCGCATGACGCGGCCGAGGTCGAAGGCCACACGGTTCGGAGAGGGGCTGTCGAGGGAAAAAACTGTCTCGCCAGGGGAGGACGCGATTCCGGCGCCTACGATCCGCAGTCCCTCGGGCGTCTGAGCGAGGCCGAACTCCACAGTATACCAGTAGAGCCGCGCCAGACGCTTCAATGCTCCATGCTCGGCCGCCACGAGACCCGCTCTGCCGTATGCTTCAAGGTAGTCCGCGTAGATCGGCTGCATGATCAATGGGACGTGGCCAAACACGTCATGAAAGATGTCGGGCTCTTCGATGTAGTCGATCTGCTCCGGCTTGCGGATCCAGAAGCCTGCCGGAAATTTGCGGGCAGCCAGGAGCCGAAAGAAGGCGAGATCCGGGATTAGCCCCGGCACCGCCACTACTTCCCAGCCTGTCGCGTTCTTTAGACGCTGGTTCATGACGCGGAAGTCCGGAATTCCCTCTTCCCCTATACCGAGACGGTCCAGGCCCTCCAGGAATTGGTCTGCGATACGCCCTTTGAGAATCTCCCGCTGACGCCGCGCCAGGGTTCTCCAGGTGGCATGATCTGTGTCTGTGTAGTTCTCGAAGCCTTGAGATACCAAGTAGTCCCGGGGATCATCGCTGCCGGTCGCGGAATTCATAGCCGTCTCCTCTGGTGCTGGTCCGAGGATATCACCCCCTTATCGTCATGATTCGCCGTTTTGTTCCCACTCTTGTCCCGTTAAGGTCAGATAATGACCCATAATCGACATGAGGCAGCGATGCAGCGCCCCCTCTCTCCTTCCGACCGTCGTATTCTCCGCATCCTGCAGAGCGATGGCCGCATCACCAATTCCGCGCTCGCGGAAAAGGTGGGTCTCGCGGCTTCTCCGTGCCTGCGGCGCCTGAAGGCTCTGGAGGAAGACGGAGTGATCGAGGGCTACCGTGCCATGGTCAACCGCAAGGTCCTCGGCTTCGGCGTCGAGGCCTTCGTGTTCATCAAGCTGGAACAGTCGGAGCCCGGCTGGCGCACGCGGCTGGTAGAACGACTGAAGGGCTACGAAGAGGTGATTGCCTGCCATGCCCTTGCAGGCGAGATCGATCTGCTCGTCCATGCGGTCGCAAGAGATATCGAGAGCTTCGGCGAGTTCACCATGAATCGCCTGCTCACCCTTCCCGGCGTGGCCGACGTGCGGTCGAGCTTTGTGCTGTCGAACATCAAGCCGATGGCGCCGATCCCGGTGCCCGACCATTCGTGAGCCCGCATTGACATACGCCGCTCACCCAGAGGAGCCCCGCACGGGGCAGAAAGTGGCGCTCTGTCGCAATTTGTTCAGTCCTCGTCCCCATCGATCAAGCACGCCTCTGCCGCTATGCAGGAAATGAACCGAGGTGCATCCTATGTTCCGTTATCCAGGGAGAGGAACCATGAAGCTCGCGTTTCTGGCGACGATACTCGGCGTCATGATCGCTGCGGCACCCACCTCGGCGCAGCGTGGCGCCGATCCGTTCACAGCCTCCGGAGAAATTCGGATCCCGTCTCAGCGACAACTCGAACGAGAGGTCTTTACCGAACCTGGAAATGACTTCTCGTCGATCGATTCCGTTGCCGACGGCGAAATGGACCGCATGAACCGCGAGATCGACAATCTCGTCGACCGTGGCATTTGCAACGGGTGCTGACGGCAGGCGGGGCCTGGCGCGCGAAGGTGAAGGATCGGCGCGAGCTTGAGGGATCGGCGCAACACGCGCCACGTGGAATCCCGAACCCTGATGTGATCTGCAGCTGCGCACCGATAATTGCCGCCGCATAGAGACCTGAAACTACATCCAGCCGAGTGCGAGCGCGGCGACGGCCAAGTATCGAAGAGTCTTGGCTATTCCGATCAGGATGACGAAGACGAGGAAGGGCTCCCGCAGGACGCCCGCGACGACGGTGAGCGGGTCGCCGATGACCGGCATCCATGACAATAGCAGCGACCAGCGCCCATAGCGGCGATACCAGCGCTCTGCCCTGGCGACTTGATCCTTGGTGACGGGAAACCAGCGTCGTCCCTCGAAACGAGAGATGAATCGCCCGAGGAGCCAATTGAGGCATGAGCCGAGGATATTGCCGAGGCTGGCCGCAACGAGCAGTGTCCCTACGTGATAACGCCCGGCGAGAAGCATGCCGAACAGCACCGCTTCGGACTGAAATGGAAAAATCGTCGCCGACAGGAAGGCGACACCGAACAGGCCGGCATATTCGGCCGCATGCTCCATCAATTCACCCGAACCGCGACAATCGCCATCATTGCCATCCTCCACCCGTTCCCTTGAAATATCCCCTCCGGGGGGATAGGACATCAACATGATCCATGCAAGCCATCCCGACATCATCGCGCGCCTCAAGCGGGCGCATGGCCACCTCGCTTCCGTCATTCAAATGATCGAGGCCGGTCGTCCCTGTGCCGATCTCGCCCAGCAGCTTCATGCCGTGGAAAAGGCGATCGCCGGCGCCAAGCGAGAGCTCATTCAGGACCATATCGACCATTGCCTAGAGGATGCCGCCGGCCAGAACGGCCGTGGGGCAAAAGCCGCTCTCGCAGAGTTCAAGACCCTGACCAAGTATCTTTGAGATCCCGATGCCCGATATCGCCCAGATTCTCCAATCCGGCGGCAACGGTTGGCTCTACCTGCCGCTTGCCGTTCTCCTCGGCGCACTGCATGGGCTGGAGCCCGGCCATTCAAAGACGATGATGGCGGCCTACATCGTCGCCATCCGCGGCACCATCGCACAAGCAACTTTGCTCGGCATCTGCGCGGCTCTCTCCCATTCGCTGATCGTCTGGATCGTGGCCATGCTCGGCCTGTCGCTTGGGCGCGAAATCCTGAATTCGCATTTCGAGGCGTGGTTGCTGATCGCCTCTGGAATGATCATCCTCAGCATCGCCGCGTGGATGCTCTGGCGCACGGGTCGCAGCCTCGGCTGGTTTGGGCATCAACGTCCCCACGACCATCATCACGACGAGGCTCGGATCGTCGATACCGGCCACGGCGCCGTGGAGCTTTCGATCTTCGAGGACAACGTGCCGCCCCGCTGGCGCCTGCGTACGCTGAGCGGCAAAACATGGAAGACCGCCGATGTCGCCGTCGAGACCGATCGCGGAGATGGCTCGGGTGAGCGGTTCAGCTTCGTCGAACGTGAAGGATATCTTGAATCCTTAAGGGAGATTCCGGAACCGCACGAGTTCACAGTTCGCCTGCGACTTTCGCATGGCAATCACGCCCATGCATACGCGCTTAGCTTCAGTGAGCACGCGCACGGTCATCACCATACGCATTTTGACGAAGACGCTCACGAACGCGAACATGCCGATCAGATCGCGCGCCAACTCGCCACCAACGGCGATCAGGTCACGACCTGGCAGATCGCACTCTTCGGCATCACCGGCGGATTGATCCCCTGCCCGGCCTCGATCACCGTGCTGCTGATCTGCCTTCAGCTCGGACAAGTCACACTCGGCGCAGCCACCGTCGCCGCCTTCAGCCTCGGACTGGCGATCACCATGGTGACGGTCGGCGTCGCAGCCGCATGGGGCGTGCAGCATGCCTCGAAACGGATCAGTTTCTCGGATCGTGTGCTCCGCCGCCTTCCGCTCGCCTCGGCCGGGCTCGTTGCAGCAATCGGCACGATCATGCTCGTGCAGGGCGTGGTGGATCTTTCGGCTCCGGCGACAATGCTCTCGTAGGAGTTGAGATCCCATGCCTCACATCTGGATCTCGGGGCATTCCGAGATCCAGATGTGAGTATTTGAAAAAGTGATGCCTCAGCGGCCCGGCTATTCCGCAGCTTGCGCGTGCAAACGGGCGCCGCGGCTCAGGAGCTTGTTGAGGGCGCCCAGATAAGCCTGGGCCGAGGCCACCAGCGTATCGGGATCGGCGGCGCGGGACGTCACGCTGCGATCATCGGCGGACAAGCGCACCGAAACCTCGGCCTGAGCGTCGGTTCCCTCGGTCACCGCGTGAACCTGATAGAGTTCGAGCGCGGCCTCGTGGGGTACCAGTGCCTTGATGGCGTTGAACGTGGCGTCCACCGGGCCGTTGCCCTCCTGCTCTTCGGTGATGATGCGGTCATCGACCTGGAGCTTCATGGTGGCGCGCTGCGGGCCCCGCGTGCCGGCGACGATCGAGAGCGAGACCAGCTTGATACGATCATGAGCCATCGCAATGTTCTGATCGACCAGAGCCTCGATATCCTCGTCGTAAACGTGCTTCTTGCGGTCGGCGAGTTCCTTGAAACGCTCGAAGGCGTCCTGGAACTGGTTGTCGGAAAGCTTGTAGCCCAGCTCGTCCAGCTTGTTGCGGAAGGCAGCGCGGCCCGAATGCTTGCCCATGACGAGGCTGGTCTTCGTGACGCCGACGCTCTCCGGCGTCATGATTTCATAGGTCTGGGCATGCTTGAGCATGCCGTCCTGATGAATACCGCTCTCGTGCGCGAAGGCGTTCCGGCCGACGATGGCCTTGTTGTACTGCACCGGGAAGGACGTAGCAGCCGATGCGAGCTTCGAGGCGCGGGTCAGCATCGCGGACTCGATGCCAGTCTCGTAGGGCAGCACGTCACCGCGGGTCTTGATCGCCATGACGATCTCTTCCAGCGCGGCATTACCGGCGCGCTCACCGATGCCGTTCAGCGTGCACTCGATCTGACGCACGCCGCCTTCCAGTGCCGCAAGAGAATTGGCGACGGCCAAACCGAGATCGTTGTGGCAGTGAGCGGAGAAGATCGCCCTGTCGGCATTGGGGACGCGCTCGCGGACGGCGCGGAACATGGCGCGGTACTCGTCGGGCGTCGCGTAGCCCACCGTGTCGGGCAGATTGATCGTCGTGGCGCCGGCCTTGATGGCGGCCTCGACGCAGCGGCAGAGATATTCAATTCCGGTGCGCGTGGCATCCATGGCCGACCATTCCACGTCCGCGACCAGATTGCGCGCCTGGCCGACCGTGGTGGTGATGATCTCCAACACTTCTTCTTCGGTCTTGCGCATCTGGTGCGCCAAGTGGATCGACGATGTGGAGACGAAGGTGTGGATTCTCGGGCGCTGCGCTTCGCGTACCGCCTCACCGGCCCGTGCGATATCGGCCGTGATAGCTCGAGCTAAACCCGCAACCGTCGCCCGCTTCACCTGCTTGGCAATGAGGGACACAGCTTCGAAATCGCCGTTCGAAGCGATGGGAAAGCCAGCCTCGATGATATCGACACCCATGGTGTCGAGCAGCTCGGCCACTTCCAGCTTCTCTTCCAGAGTCATCGTCGCGCCGGGGCATTGCTCGCCGTCGCGCAGGGTCGTGTCGAAGATCAATACGCGGTCCTTGGAGGAGCCGGCAGTGGGGGAAACGGTCATCAATCTCTTCCTTCTCGGGGTGAGCGGCATAGGCGCTCCAGGCTGGTTTCTCTTCACGAACCCCTGAGAGCCCAGGCGACAGCGCCCAGCCGACCCTCAGGGGCGACTAAGGAGAAGGAGACCAAGGAGGCGCGCGGAACCGGCCGCCGAAGCGGTGCCGATCGTCCTGGCGCTGTGGGAGCCGATGAACATCGCGTCCCATTCCTCCTGAAGACCGCGTCCGTCGCAGTCCGGACCCGTTGTACCGACGCTTTTCTCCGAAGGCAAGCGGTTGAAACAAATGAAAGCTTGGGCGGTTTGACCGCGCACGAATCCGTCGTCCCTGCATTCGCTATCGTTCCGGACCCGAAACCGCCGCCATGCGCCCATCGCCCGGATTACGCAGCCCTGACGCGAGCCAGAAAAGCGGTGATTTCACGACCTAGCTCCTGCGAGGTCCCCGCCAGATGGGCCGATACCGTGAGAACATTCCCAGCCATGGCGTCATTCGACGCGGCGACTTCCCGTACCGAGGCGAGGCCATCGGCCATCTCCTGAGTAGCGGAAACAGCTCCGGCGACGCTCTCGGCGATCTGCAGCGTGGCTTCCTGCTGCTCGCCGGCCGCTGCCGCCACCGCTGTGGCGATGACATTGATCCGCTTGATCGTCTCTCCTGTCTTGGCAATCGCCTGGATGGTGGCATTCGCTGCTGCGCTGATCGCACGGATCTGGTCCGCAATCTGGCCGGTCTGGGTCGCGAGTGCTTTCACCTCGTGAGCGACAATGGCGAAGCCGCGACCGGCAGCGCCGGCCCGGGCAGCCTCAATCGTGGCATTCAGGGCGAGAAGGTTCGTCTGGGCAGCGATGCCGGTGATGAGGTCAACGACGGAGCCAATTTCCTGCGTCGCCTCCGTCAGGGAGCGCGCCGCCACATCGAGCCACGACAGGAATGGCGGCCTGAGGTGTTCAATGGCCTCGAGCGCCGTCGCAAGCGACTGAAACTTCGACCGCGCGTCATCCTTGTCCTCGGCACTGTAGACCGCATGGGCCATCACTACGGCATGCTCGATGGCAAAGGCCAGTGTCCGAGCCTGCAGGGCGCCGTTCCAGGCCGCTTCGACGGCACCGGCCCGCTGATACTCACGATCCATCTGAAGCTGACTGAATCCCGCGAGACAGAGAGCGGCGAGCCCTACCAAACCAATCACGGCAGCGAACTTGGTGCGCAGACTAAATTTCATCAGATTTTTCCAGGTGTCGTTACCCTGGTCACTTGTGCGTATCAATACCCTACTCGTCGGTTAAACGTAGCCGACTAGGAATTACTTATTTTACCCGCACTTACAGAAATATTTTTAATGTATATACTATGCTTATTCTGCCGTAAGCTCGCACCATTGAAGAACGATACTGTCATCAGAACTTCAAATAACTTTCACAATCGAAGCTCTGTAGAGGCACCGGCCTGCGATCTAAAGGCGGGTATCAGGACCTTTTCCTCCCCTGCATCCCCTTCAGTGAACTTTGCTCTATGTGGGATACGACGCCCGAAAGGGCGAAGCACAAGGGGAGCTCATATCAATGCCGATCGATTTCCGTATCCTTTGCCTGGCCGGTGTGGCTGCACTGTCGCTGGCGGCCTGCAACCAGACAACGGCCTCTGCCCCGTCAGCCGCGACCCTGACGGTGACGCCGACGAGCTTCCGGATGCCCGAAGGCACGGGCTGCCAGGGAGAGATCGCCCGTTATCGCGCCGTCATGGACAACGACCTGTCCATGGGTCATGTCAACCAGTCGGTCTATAACGGCGTCGAGAAGGACCTGGCTCAGGCGGATAGCGCCTGCGCCGCTGGCCGCGACGCGGAAGCGATCCGGATGGTCAACGCGACCAAAGCCCGGCATGGCTATCGCTGACGGCCGGATCCGCTGAAAAGCTCCACCGCAGAAAGGACTGGAGAAAGAGCGGCATCGCTTTCGGATCGATGTCATCCATGCCGCGGATGACCCGAACGTCACTGAGCTCCGGATGCTCCTGCGTCGCGATTCTGGCGCGGATCATCTCCGCGCCTTCCGCAGCCGGCACGTTCATCGTCGCAAAGCGCATGACGGCAAGGGCCGGCCAGCGCTCCACGACCACCCATTCATCTGAAACCCGATAGTCATCATCCAGGAGGCCGGTTTCCTCAGCGAGCTCGCGGGTGAGGCTTGAGGCGAGATCGACCGTGCCGTCGGGGAGCAGATCCGACCGGTCCGGCGTCCCTGCCGGAAAGTACACCCGCCCGCCATTCACGGTATCATGGCTCATGACGCCGCAGATGAAGGCGCCGTCTGAGCCACGCAACGCCGCCATAGCGAATCCATTGGCGACCGTGGGATCTGGGTGCCCCATATCGATCCAGGCGACGAGATTGGCGTAGTCGGTCTCGAAATAGACGTTGCGGCAGACATCCGGCGTCACCGAGATCTGGCTCACGAGAAGAACCTTGCCGTTGAACATCTTAGGCTTCGCTGACACGCGACGCCGCCAGTTCTCGGCGATGGCATCGCGGTGCTCTTCGGCCCAGCGCCAGGTGAACGGCTCGCAGGTCGCCTCGACGCGCCTCACATGCGTAATTGCCAATTCCCTTCTCATGCCACGATCTCGCCGCGGCTCACGACGACGGCGTGACCGCCGATTTCGGCAGAGACAAGCGCTCCCCCTTTGATCGTCATCTGAAGTGCAATCTCGCTCGGCCTCCCCATCTCGACACCCTGCTCGATCATGATGTCATGCTCGCCATCGCCAAGAGGCTCGCATTGCATCAGCGCGCCGGCGAAGGCGGCGGCGGCCGAACCGGTCGCCGGGTCCTCGGCGACACCCATGCCAGGGCCGAACATCCGCGCCCGGAAGCGCAGCCCCTCAACGCCTGATATCCGCGTATAGACATAGGCCGCCGGATGATCGCTGTCGGCGAAGGTCTTGTTGAAGGCCTCCGCATGCGGCTTCGCGCGTGCCAGTATCTCGAGCGAGGCGACCGGCACCAGATCGTAGGCCACGCCAGCCGAATGGCGGCTCGGGACGTGGCGCTCGAAGCCGATCTCCTTCGGATCGAGGCCGAGCGCCCAGGCGCAGTCGCTCGTCTCCTTGCCCTCGCCCCATGCGAACGGAAGCCGGGGCAGCTTGAAGCGGGCGCGCCCTTCGCTCTTGCTCGCGATCTCCACGGCACACGGCACGATGCCGACATTCTCCTTCAAGCCGAACGCTGCGGCTCCCGGCTCTCCGTCCTGATCGAGCAGGGCCAGGAGCACGGCGGTTCCGACGGTCGGATGCCCCGCAAAGGGCAGCTCGCGTGCCGGGGTGAAGATGCGGATGTCCGCCCGCTGGCGCGGATCGTCCGGAGGCAGGACGAAAACCGTCTCGGAGAGGTTGAACTCGCGGGCAATCGCCTGCATGGCTGGCGTGTCGAGACCCTCGGCCTCGAGAACCACGGCAAGCGGATTGCCTGCGAACGAACGATGCGTGAAGACGTCGAGGGTAACGAAACGGCGGGCCATCGATCAGACCTCCTCGGCCGGGTAACGATAAGTCGGCGCGATGAACTCGTCCTGCGCCGCGATGGTGAGAATTTCCCGCGATCCAGCCTCCTCGGTCCGCTTCAGGAGCCCGAAGACCGAGGCGGATGCCTCCTCGAGAGCCTTAGCGGCCGACAGTGTCCGCGCATAATGGACGAAGAACAGGGCGGCGATGGCGTCCCCTGCTCCGTTGACACTGAGCGAGAGGCGCGGCGTCCGGACCCGCCAGAAGCGCCCGCCCTGGCCTGCAATCAGATCGACGCAATCATCGGGAGTCTCACGGGACACGACCGATGTGACGAGCACGACCTTGGGACCGAGCAAATGCACGGCAGCGACTGCCTCCTTGACCGAGGCGAGCGTTTCGGTCGCGATCCCTGAAAGGTAGTCCAGCTCGAACTGGTTGGGCGTGATGATGTCCGCGGCAGGAACCGCCTGTTCTTTCATGAACTCTGGAATACCGGGGCGTACGAAGACCCCGCGCCCGACATCACCGATCACCGGATCGCAACAGTAGAGTGCATTAGGATTTAAGGACCGCACGCGCGCAACAGCGGACAGAATCGCGTTGCCGATATCCGCGGATCCCATATAGCCGGAGAGGACGCCGTCGCAGCGTTCGAGCACACCTCTGTCAGCAATTCCGTCCAGAAGCTCCTCGATCGCAGGACCGTCGAAAACGCGGCCCTTCCATGAGCCATAGCCGGTGTGATTGGAAAACTGCACCGTATGGATCGGCCAGACCTCGACGCCGAGGCGCTGCATGGGAAAAACGGCCGACGCATTGCCGACATGGCCGTAGGCGACGTGGGATTGAATCGAGAGAACGTTCATGGCACCTGCCCCGCTGACCGCCCTCGGTTAGCGCATCGGCCCGGCCGCATCAAATTGCATGCCGTGATGAAATCGATCACAACGGTGCAATGTCGCCGCATGGACTGCGATCTTCTCCCCGCGTCCAATTTGCTGCGTCTTATAGGAGTACCATGCTGGAAGGCCTGACTCATGCGACGATCGACTTCATTCGCGCCCACAGGGACTATGCGCCGCTGATCCTTGCCTTGCTGACCTTCGGCGAATCACTCGCCTTCATATCGCTGATACTCCCCGCGACCACGATCATCGTCAGCGTCGGCTTCATGATTTCGGCTGCGCAGATCCCATTCTGGGAATCCTGGGCCGGTGCTGTCGTCGGCGCGATCCTCGGCAACTGGATCTCCTTCGCTATCGGACGCCATTATAAGACCGAAGCCTATGGAATCTGGCCTCTGTCCCGGAACCAGCATCTCATTGTCCGAGGAGAACGCTTCTTTCAGCGATTCGGTCCTTGGGCGGTCTTTTTCGGAAGGTTCTTCGGTCCTACACGGGCGGTTCTGCCTCTAGTCGCCGGCATCTTTCTCATGCCATCAATTCTGTTTCACGCCGCGAACCTGGCTTCAGCCTTCGTATGGGCCTTCGCGCTGCTCGCGCCGGGAGCCGGGCTGGCGCATTACTTTTTCTAAGAAAATAGGTCGCTTCTCGAAACGGAACCATCCGTCTGGCATGTCATTGCCCCTCATCGTCCGAGGAGGCTCTCATGAGGAAAGGCAAGATGCACGGCGACAATTCCGCCGAAAGCAAAAATCATCCGGGCGACATGACGCGCGGCTCCGGCGGCACGACAAAGAAGCACCTTGATCCGGGCAAGCAAGACAATAACAAGGCCAACAATACGAAAAGCAACACGCAATAATTCCGCCAAATCGGCCGTTACGTCATTTTTCTTTGGCTTCCCCTCCGTTTCGGCAGGTGGCAGCCGCGCCAGCGGGTGATACATAACAGCATTGCCTTACGTCAAAGCAATGTTATGAAACAGAGCCCGCCAGATACGTACGATTGGTACGACGAGGATGACGCACTTCAGCCCATGGCTGGAGTAGCTGGGGGCGCACTTCCTGGATTCCTGCCCTCCTGGCAGCAACTCGGGTGGTGGACCGGCGGCATTACGTTCGCGGCGCTCTGGGTTTTCGAGAGTTGGAGCAAGACCCCGTCCTCCATTGGACGAGAGGGCATCGGTCGGCTGGCCGAAAGCGTTTGGGGTCTCCTTCTCGCCCTGGCTATTTGCTATGGGATCTACAAGTTCTGCGTGCCCCGGTATCCCAAACTGGGACATGCCTTATGCATTATCAGCGCTATCGTATTGCTCCTGCAGCACGTGGCCTGACTGTCTCTTTGGGGGCATCAAAAAATAAGGGGCGGATCAACCGCCCCTTCTTTTTGCCTGATGTTAGGCAGAAATCAGTTCCGGCTCTTGTCGACGAGAGCCTTGGACTTGATCCACGGCATCATCTCGCGCAGGCGAGCGCCGACTTCCTCGATCTGATGCGATGCGTTGCGAGCCCGGACCGCCTTGAACGACGTCTGGTTGACCTTGTTCTCCAGCATCCAGTCGCGCGTGAACTTGCCAGTCTGGATGTCGGTGAGGACGCGCTTCATCTCGGCCTTGGTGTCCGGCGTGATGATGCGCGGGCCGGTCACGTACTCGCCATACTCCGCGGTGTTGGAGATCGAGTAGTTCATGGTCGCGATGCCGCCTTCGTAGATCAGGTCCACGATGAGCTTCACTTCGTGCAGGCATTCGAAATAGGCCATCTCGGGAGCGTAGCCCGCTTCGACCAGCGTCTCGAATCCGGCCTTGATGAGCTCGACGAGTCCACCGCAGAGGACCACCTGCTCGCCGAACAAGTCGGTCTCGCACTCTTCCTTGAAGGTCGTCTCGATGATGCCGGCGCGGCCGCCGCCATTGGCGGATGCATAAGAGAGACCGAGGTCATGGGCGTTGCCCGTGGCATCCTGATGAATTGCGATCAGGGTCGGCACGCCGCCGCCACGGACATACTCGGAACGCACCGTGTGGCCAGGTCCCTTCGGTGCCACCATGAGCACGTCGAGATCCTTGCGCGGCTCGATGAGATTGAAGTGGACATTGAGGCCGTGGGCGAAGAGGAGCGCTGCGCCTTCCTTCATGTTGCCATGGAGCTCGTCGCGATAGATGTCGGCCTGGAGCTCGTCCGGCGTCAGCATCATGACCACGTCGGCCCACTTGGCGGCCTCGGCGACTTCCATCACCTTGAGCCCTTCCTTCTCGGCCTTGGCAGCCGAGGCGGAGCCCTTGCGCAGGGCCACGGCGATGTTCTTCACGCCGGAATCGCGCAGGTTCAGCGCATGGGCGTGTCCCTGGCTGCCGTAGCCGACAATGGCGACCTTCTTGCCCTTGATGAGATTGATGTCGGCGTCGCGATCATAATAAACGCGCATGGCTGCCCTTTTCCTTCAACGTTCGTAATGCTTGAATTTGCCCCATTTTTATCGGGGCATTGCGGGATGCGGCTTCTTAGCGACCTTTTGTTGCAGAGGGAAGCTGCGAAGCCGTTCTTTTCGTTCGTTTCAGAGAACCGTTATAGCGATTGCGTCACACCTCCCCTTACGCTAACAGAATAAAACATTATTCTGTTTCCAGAGGGAACCATGCCGAAGATTGACATCTCTTTCATCCTCCTCTCCGCCATATGCCTCATCATAGGAATCTTTCTCGGTATCTGGATGGCTGCAGCGCACGATTTCCAGTTTGCGCCCGTCCATGCCCATCTGAACCTCCTGGGGTGGGCCTCCCTCGCCCTGTTCGGCCTGATCTATCGGGCTTATCCGACCCTCCAGGCTTCCTGGCTCGCCAAGGCGCATCTGCTTCTGTCCGGATCGGCAGCCTTCGCTTTTCCGCTGGGCATTTACTACTCCATCGCACATGAGCAGCACGGGCTTGCCATCGTGATGTCCTTCGTCACCCTGGCCGGCGTCGTGATCTTCTTTGTCAATCTGGTACGGGCCTTCTTCTTCGCCTCTGCGTCTGCGCCAGCCGTTGCGCAGCCGATCGCCTGATTGAATTCTCGTCGTCGTTGTGGAGAAATGGGCTCATGGAACAGCTCATTTCTCCCGACACGGTGCTCGACTTCTGGCGCGAAGCCGGACCCGATAAATGGTTTACGAAGGACGAGGCTTTCGACCAGGCCTGCCGCGACCGCTTCATGTCCACCTACCGGGCTGCTGCCCGGGGAGACCTGAACGAGTGGGAACTGACGCCGGATGGCGCGCTCGCCGTGGTGCTCCTTCTCGATCAGTTTCCGCGCAACATGTTTCGCGCCACCCGCGATGCGTACAAGACCGATCCGGTCGCCGTGATGGTCGCGGACCGTGCAATCGAGCGGGGCTACGACAAGCGCGTCGAGCCGGCGTTCCGTCGCTTCTTCTATCTGCCCTTCATGCATTCCGAGTCCCTGCGGCATCAGGAGCGGTCGGTCGCGCTGAACGAGACTCTCGGCGAGCCGGACTCGGTCAAGTATGCTCATCACCATCACGACATCATCGCCCGCTTTGGCCGCTTTCCCCATCGCAACGTCATCCTCGGGCGTGAGACGACACCTGAGGAGGAAGAGTTTCTGAAGGTCAGCGAGTTCAGAGGCTGACCTCACATGCTTCCAGGGCCGCGCGCCATGGCGGCAACGCCGGTGCGCGAGACCTCCACGAGACCCACGGCCGTCATCAGCTTGATGAAGCGCTCGACCTCCTCGGTCGTGCCGGTGAGCTCGTAGATGAAGGATGTCAGCGTCGCGTCCATGGTGCGCGCTCCGAACGCTGACGCAAGCCGCATCGCCTCTACCCGGTGATCGCCCTTGCCGACCACCTTCACGAGGCAGAGCTCGCGCTCCACCGCATCACCCGTCATCGTCAAATCGACGACCCGATGAACGGGAACGAGACGGGAAAGCTGGCTCTTGATCTGCTCGATAATGCTGTCCGTCCCCGTCGTCACGATGGTGATGCGCGAGATGTGAGCCTCGTGCTCGGTTTCCGTGACCGTCAGGCTTTCGATATTGTAGCCGCGGCCTGAGAACATACCGGCGATCCGGGCAAGGACACCGGGCTCGTTGTCGACGATGATCGCCAGCGTATGACGATTGACGGGCTCGACGCGGGTGGCGCCAGGATAGTGGGTGCTCATCTGACTCATGATTGTTGCGTTCCGGATTTGATAAACAGGGTTTTCATCAGACCAGCATCTTGCCCTTCTCGTCGATGACGGAGCCGATGTCGGTTCCCGCCTCGCCGAGATAGTCGTTGAGCAGCATCTCGTTATGAGCCTTCCCGGACGGGATCATCGGGAAGCAGTTCTCCGTCTTGTCGACGATGCAGTCGAAGATCACCGGACGGTTCGTGTTGATCATCTTCAGGATCGCCTCATCGAGATCCGCAGGCTTTTCGCAGCGGATGCCGACGCCGCCATAGGCCTCTGCGAGCTTCACGAAATCAGGCAGCGACTCCGAGTAGCTGTGCGAATAGCGGCCGCCATGCAGCAGCTCCTGCCACTGACGCACCATGCCCATATACTCGTTATTGAGGATGAACACCTTGATCGGCAGATCGTACTGCAGCGCCGTAGACATTTCCTGCAACATCATCTGGATCGAAGCTTCGCCTGCGATGTCGATCACCAGGGCATCCGGATGGGCGAGCTGCGCACCGACCGCCGCCGGCAAGCCGTAACCCATCGTGCCGTGACCGCCCGATGTCATCCAGCGATTCGGCTCCTCGAACTTGAAGTACTGCGCCGCCCACATCTGGTGCTGACCGACCTCCGTGGTGACATAGGTCTCGCGGCCCTTGGTGAGTTCGTAGAGACGCTCGATCGCGTATTGCGGCTTGATGGTCTCGGTCGAGTTACGATAGGCGAGACATTTGCGCGCCCGCCAACCCTCGATCTTGTCCCACCATTCCTTGAGGGCGATCTTGTCGACCTGCGGTGCCTTCTGCCGCCACAGGCGGAGCATATCTTCCAGCACGTGCGCACAGTCGCCGACGATCGGGATATCGACCTTGACGTTCTTGTTGATCGAGGACGGATCGATGTCCACATGGATGCGCTTCGAATACGGCGAGAACGCATCGAGGCGTCCCGTAATGCGGTCGTCGAAGCGCGCTCCGATGTTGATCATCACGTCGCATTCATGCATCGCGAGGTTCGACTCGTAGGTGCCGTGCATGCCGACCATGCCGAGGAATTGCGGGTCGGAGGCCGGATAAGCACCCAGACCCATCAGAGTCGAGGTGATCGGGAAACCGGTCAGGTGCACGAACTCGCGCAGAAGTGCCGCGGCATGCGGGCCTGAATTGACGACGCCGCCGCCGGTATAGAAGACGGGCCGCTTGGCGTTGGCGATCAGATCGATGGCGGCGCGGATGCGCTCCGCATCGCCCTTCACTGTCGGATGATATGTCTTGTGCTGGTTGTTGGCCGGCCGGACATAGGTGCCCGCCTTGAACTGGATATCCTTCGGCAGATCGATCACGACGGGGCCGGGCCGGCCGTTCATCGCCACATAGAAGGCCTCGTGCAGGACGCGCGGCAGATCCTCGATCGACTTCACGAGATAGTTGTGCTTCGTGCAATGGCGCGTGATGCCGACAGTGTCGCATTCCTGGAAGGCATCGGAGCCGATGAGGTGCGTCGGGACCTGCCCGGTGATGCAGACCAGCGGGATCGAGTCCATCATCGCGTCTGCAAGGCCGGTCACGGCATTCGTAGCGCCCGGTCCGGAAGTCACCAGGACGACACCCGGCTTGCCGGAGGAGCGTGCATACCCCTCCGCCGCGTGAACGGCGCCCTGCTCGTGCCGGACGAGGACATGGCGGACCTTGTCCTGGTGGAACAGCGCATCATAGATCGGTAGGACTGCGCCGCCGGGATAGCCGAAGATATGTTCGACCCCCTGATCCTGGAGAGCGCGGATCACCATCTCGGCTCCCGTCATCGTCTCGCTCATGTCACTCGCTCCGTCTGAACTTTTTCATGTCGTGTGGAAATCTGGGCAATAAAAAAGGCCCCTGAGGGGGCCTGTGCGCCATCGCCGGACCTGCGGGTGTTAGCCCCGCTCCGTCGATGGCGCTCGTACTACGAGAATAAGCTTGCGCATAAATGCAGCCTTCGGTTCGAAAGTTGCGCAGACGCTAGCCGATGCATTTCATTCGGTCAAGCGTCTCGCATTTGGCAGTTCAAGGTCTAGCTCTTAGGATGCACGACCTATCAGTAGCTTGCCATGACCGATACCGTTTCCTCAACTGAAAATCCGATCCGCGGCCCCCGCATCACGGCTCGCGCCCTTCTCCTGGGCGACCGGCTGGACGTGGCCGGGCTCGAGCGCAGTGACGTTCTCTCGACCTCTCCCCTCGCCTTCCGGGCGGGCCAGGAGGGTTTTGTGGCCCTGTTCCGCTTCGGCGTCGCGGTGCTGGTCGGCCTCACGCCCCTGGAGGAGGACGAGGTGATCCGGGGTCTCCGCCAGCGGATCGTCGGGGAATTCGCCCGTCACGAGGAGGAGACGGCGGTTATCGAGATCTCATCCGACAAGGACGATCAGATCCCACCCGGTGGCCCCATCTACGTTCGGCAGCTCTCGACGGAGCGCCTCATCGTGATCACCGACGCCCTCGCCAAAAGCGCTGCCCTCTCTCGCGACGAACGGGAGGCGGCAGCGGTGTTCGACGTCATGGAGCCTTTCGCCCGTTTTCTGGCCGAGAAAGGCAGGCGCCCTGGCGGACGGCGCGAGATTCTCAAGCTTGTGGGAAACGCCCTGCTGGTCCGGCAGCGGGTCTCGGGCCGCGTGGCCGTCGAGGAAAAGCCTGATGTTCTCTGGGACCGGCCGGATCTGGAGCGCCTCTATGCTCGCCTGGAGGACGAGTACGAACTGAGGGAGCGCGCAACTGCTCTTCACCGCAAGCTCGACGTGATCGGCGACACGACCCAGGCCCTGACCGATCTGATCGACACGGAACGCTCCTTACGCCTCGAATTGATCATCGTCATCCTGATCGTCTTCGAGATCGTCATTACTTTCTACCAGATGGCGACGGGCACACCGGGGCATTGACGGCCGCCATCGCGACTTCGAATGCCTCTTCGGGCGCGACCCACTGCCAATCCGGCAGTTGGTGACGGAACCAGGTGAACTGGCGCTTGGCATAGCGGCGCGTATCGGCCTGCCCCTTCGCGACCGCCTCCTCCCGCGAGACCTCGCCGCGCAGATAGGCCAATAAGCCCGGCACCCCGTGGGCGCGCATCGCTGGGAGCATCGGATCGAGATGGCGCTCTCCAAGCGCCCTCACCTCTTCAAGGGCGCCGCTCTCCATCATGGTAACGAACCGCGCATCGATGCGCCGGCGCAATTCATCCCGATCCGGGGCGAGAAACAGCTTAATGATGGAGCCTGCCGCCAGAGGCCCGGGCTGGCGAACACCGTGGAACGACACCAGAGGCTTGCCGGTCGCAGCGAAGATCTCGAGGGCCCGCTGTACCCGCAATCGATCCGATGGGCGCAGAGTCTCGGCCGTTTCGGGATCGCGTTCCATGAGAAGCCGGTGAAGCTCTGGTGTTTCCAGCCCCTCGCTGTCCTGTCGGATAGCCTCCCGAACTGCCTCGGGCACCGGAGGCATATCCGAGAGCCCCTCCGTGAGCGCCTTGAAATAGAGCCCGGTCCCGCCGACGAAAATCGGCACTTTCCGGCCCTGCAAATCCTTGAGCAGGTCTGTGGCATCGGCGACATAGCGTCCGACGGAAAAATTCACCGCCGCATCCACGTGGCCATAGAGCCGATGCGGAACGGCCGCCTCCTCCTCCGGGGTCGGGCGGGCGGTCAGGGTGCGCAGATCACGATAGACCTGCATGGAATCGGCGTTGATGACGACGCCGCCGAGCCTTTCCGCCAACCAGATGCCCAAAGCGGACTTGCCTGATGCGGTCGGCCCTGCAATGAGAACCGCGCCGATCCCACCGTCACTCACACCCGGTCTCCACGATGACTGCTCCTTCCGATCTCGTCGCGACGCTCGTCGCCAATCCCGACCGTCCCGTCCTCACCGGGACGATCCTCGCGACGGCGGCCAAGGCGCTGGGACAAGAAACGGAACCGGCCGTCCTGGCAAGCGGAATCGCGGCGGACCTGATCCTTCCGGGAGGCCGTGAGAGGACAGTGATCGAGGCGATCCTGCGCGACGCCCTCGGCGATGCGCCTATCGACATCATCGTCCAACCCCTCGCAAATCGGCGCAAGCTCCTCTTCCTCGCGGACATGGATTCCACCATGATCGGCCAGGAATGCATCGACGAGCTGGCCGATTTCGTCGGGCTGAAAACGGAGGTCTCAGAGATCACCGAGCGTGCCATGCGCGGCGAGATCGCCTTCGAGCCGGCGCTCCGTGAACGTGTGGCGCTCCTCAAGAATCTTCCCGTGAAGGTGGTCGACGAAATCATCGCGAGCCGCATCAGCCTGACCCCTGGCGGTCCTGCTCTGGTCCAGACCATGCGGGCGAACGGAGCCTATACTTGTCTCGTGTCGGGCGGCTTCACCCTTTTCACGGGCCCGATTGCCGCCAAGATCGGCTTCAACGAGCACCGCTCCAACCATCTGATCGTCGCAGACGAGATGCTCGCCGGGAAGGTGGAGGAACCAATCCTCGGACGAGAGGCGAAGCTCGCCACCTTGATCGAGCTGCGCGACCGTTTCGGACTCTCCCATGCCGACACCATGGCGGTCGGCGACGGCGCCAACGATCTCGCCATGCTCGGCGAGGCAGGTCTTGGCGTCGCGTTTCACGCCAAACCTGCCGTTGCGGCAGCCGCCCATGCTCGGATCGACTATGGTGATCTGACCGCGCTCCTCTACGCGCAGGGATATCGAGACCAAGACTTCGTCGAGAACTGACGGAACGCTTCTGTCGCTTGTCGTGAGATCTGCTCGCACACCACCAGAGCGGCGGTACGGGACGGTGCTACAAGTGGAAAGGGCAGCCCAAAGCTGCCCTTCTTTATAATCATGAACCTCTTCGTCACTCGATGGACAGAGCCACGAAGCGGACTTCGCCTTGGGTGTTCGCGACGAGGAGAAGCGCCGACTTGCGCCCCTGGGACTTGATGGTGTCGATCCGCTTTGTCACATCGGCGGGGGTGGAGACCGGCTCCTGTCCGACCTCGACGATCACTTCTCCCGGCTGGATCCGCTTATCGGCGGCCGTGGAATTCGGATCGACGCGGGTGATGACCACGCCCTTCTGACCATCCTTCAGGCCGTAGCGGCGGCGCAATTCGTCCGTCATGCCCGAAAGCTCGAGGCCAAGGGCCTGCTTGGTGACTGTCGGTGTGTCGGTCGAGGGCTGCTGGAGGTTCGCCTGCTTCTCGCCATCCTCAAGACGGCCGAGGGTGACCTGCTTGGTCTCTTCCTTGCCCTTGCGCACGACCACCACGTCCACCGTCTTGCCAACGGGGGTCGAGGCAACGATGCGCGGCAGATCGCGGGAATCCTTCACATCCTTGCCGTCGAAGCGGGTGATCACGTCTCCGACATCGAGTCCTGCGGGCTTTGCCGGTCCCTTATCGTCTATGCCGGCGATCAAAGCGCCCTTGGCCGAGCCAAGGTTCAAGGCCTCTGCGGTGGCGTCATCCACGTTCTGGATGCGCACGCCGAGCCAGCCGCGACGCGTCTCGCCGAACTGGCGAAGCTGATCGATGACCGGAGCCGCCGTCGACGCCGGCACCGCGAAGCCAATGCCGACCGATCCGCCCGTAGGCGACAGGATCGCCGTGTTGATGCCGACCACTTCGCCGTTCATGTTGAACAGCGGCCCGCCCGAGTTGCCCTTGTTGATGGCCGCATCGGTCTGGATGTAGTTGTCATAGGGACCGGAATCGATGTTGCGGCCGCGGGCCGAAACGATGCCGGCCGTGACGGAGCCGCCGAGGCCGAAGGGATTGCCGATCGCCATCACCCAGTCGCCAGGGCGGAGCGCATCGGAATCGCCAAACTTCACCGCCTTGAGAGGCTTGTCCGACTTCACCTTGAGAACGGCGAGATCGACCTTGCTGTCCTTGCCGATGATGTCCGCCTTCAGGCGCGTGCCGTCGGAGAAGATCACCGTAATCTCGTTGGCGTCGCCGATGACGTGGTTGTTGGTCACCACGATGCCGGATGCGTCGATGACGAAGCCGGAGCCGAGGGAGTTCGACCGGCGCTGCCGCGGAAGCGGATTGTCGCCATTGCCATTGCCGTTGCCCTGCCCTCGGCGATTGAAAAACTCTTCGAACAGATCTTCGAAGGGAGTGCCGGGCGGCAGCTGCGGCAGGGTCCGGTTCTTGGCCTCAACTGTGGTCGAAGCCGAAATGTTGACGACGGCACCCGTCACCTCGTCCGCAAGGTCTGCGAAGGATTCAGGCGCTGATCGGGCCTGTGCCGCCATTGGAAGAGCGGTTGCGACGAAAGTGACGACGGCAAAGCAGGACGCGGCCAGCCTGCGCGACAGGCGCGTGGGACGCACGGTCTGCGAGGGCGCCAGTGCGTTCATGGCTTGGGTCATTGAAAATCCTCTCTTGGAGAGCTGTGGCTATAGATTGTCCCTCTGTTTCGCCATTCAAGCGCGGATTGCGGCGGAAGAGGGGCTGAATCCGTCATCCAAACTGCCGAATGACCCAGATGATGCCGAGTCCGACAATCGCCGAGACGATGCCGACAAGGCGCATCCGGTCGCTCGGGCTGTGGGCAGCCTCATACATGGCGCGGCGCATACCGTCAGGGAAAGCCGCAAATAGAATGCCCTCGACCACGAGAGCGAGGCCGAGGGCTGCGACGAGATCCAGCATCAGAGCTTATTGTGCTGGCGCCGGCTGGGCCGGCGGAACGGGAGCCTGACCGCTCTTGGAGCGCCCTGCCGGATCGTTGAAGTAGCGGAAGAAATCGGAATTCGGGCTCAGCACGAGGCGGGTTTCTCCTTTGAGACCGGTCTCGTACGCCTGCAGCGACCTGAAGAAGGCGAAGAAGTCCGGATCCTGGCTGAAAGCGTCAGCCAGAATACGATTCCTATCCGCATCGCCCTTACCGCGCAATTCCTCCGATTGGCGATTGGCCTCAGCCCGAATGACCGTGGCATCGCGCTCGGCGCGGGCGCGGATCGTCTGCGCCTGCTGCTGGCCGTTGGCCCGCAGATCCGCCGCCTCACGTTCGCGCTCGGTGCGCATCCGCTGGTAGACGGCCTGACTGTTAGCGGCCGGAAGGTCGACCCGGGTGAGCCGCACATCGATCATCTCGATGCCGAGGCTCTGCGCCTGCCGGTTCACATCTTCTTGAATGCGCTGCATCAATTGGCTGCGATCCGTGCGGACGATAGCGTCGCGGGAGGCGCTGGCGAGCACGTTACGCATCACCGAATTGGTGAAGCTGGCGAGGCGCTGATTGGCGAGCGGAATGCTGCCGACCGCCTGATAGAACTTGAGCGGATCGACGATCCGATAGCGGGTAAAGGCGTCGACCTCGAGGTTCTGCCGGTCTGCGGACAGGATGGTTTGGACCGGCAGGTCGAGATCGAGGACACGCTTGTCGAAATAGGTGACCGTGTCGATCATCGGGACCTTGAAGTAAGGTCCGGGCTCACGCAGAGCCGACTGCACGGCGCCGAAGCGCAGCACGAGAGCATACTGGGTCTGCTGCACGATGAAGATCGAGCTGTAGAGCGCGATCGCGGCGATCGCCAGGAGGATGATGAGACCCGTCCGGAGGGCTGGGCTGTTCATCGCGTGGCTCCCTGCTGACCGGTGGCGGCGCCTTGGCCCTGAGGCTGCGGCGGACGCGGCAGTTGCGTGAGCGGCAGGTAGGGAACGATCCCCTGCCCGTTCTGATCGATGATCACCTTGTCGACCCCGTTCATGACCCGCTCCATAGTCTCCAGGAACATGCGTTCCCGGCTGACGGCAGGTGCCAGTTTGTAGGCTTCGTAGATTTGGCTGAAGCGCGAGGCCTGACCGGTTGCGTCTGCAACCGCCTGTTCGCGGTAGGCTTCCGCCTGCTGCACTGTCCGAGCTGCGTCACCGCGGGCCTCGGGCACGACGCGACTTGCAAAGGTCTCGGCCTCGTTCTGGACGCGGACGGCATCCTGCTGGGCGGCGTTCACATCGAAGAAGGCCTGGCGCACCTCGGCTGGCGGCTGAGCGGCCTGGAGCTGCACCACGTTGACGAGGACACCGGCGCCATAGGCGTCGAGGGTCGTCTGCATGATCTGGCGCACTTCCTGAGCGACGCTGGCCTGCTCCGTGGTCAGGACGTTCTGGATCTTCCGGCGGCCGATGACCTCGCGCATGGCGCTCTCGCCTACGGATTTGATCGTCCCCTCGGGGTTCTGAAGGTTGAAGACGAAGTCCTGAGGACGGGCCGGATTGACCTGCCAGACCACGTCGAAATCGATGTCGATGATGTTCTCGTCCCCGGTGAGCATCAGGCTCTCTTCCAGGATGTCACGAGCGCGCCCCTGACCCGATGGGGTCGAGCGGTAGCCGACCTCGATACGTTGCTGCTCCGTAACATTCGGCTTGATCACTCGGCCGATCGGATAGGGCCAGTTGTAGTTCAAGCCTTCGCCTGAGGCGCCCGTGAACCGGCCCAGCCTCATGTTGATTCCGACCTCATTCGGCCGAACCGTATAGATTCCCGTCAGCAGCCAGATGATGATGGCGCCGAGAATGAGGACAAGCAGCCCCTTGCCGCCGCCTATCGAGCCGCCGGGCATGAAATCCTTCAGCCGGTCCTGGCCGCGGCGCAGAATATCTTCAAGGTCGGGGGGCGCTCCATTGCCCTGTTGGCCGCCGGAACCCCATGGGCTCTTGCCGCCTCCCGATCCTCCGCGCTGGCCCCAGGGCCCGCCGCCGCTTTGGTTACTCCAAGGCATGGTCGCCTTTCCTCACTCTGAAAAGACCGGCCGTCTAAGCCGATGGACATCAGGCGGTTGTGGTTGGTCTTTCTCCCGCCTGTCAAGGCTGCGACTTGGGGATTGCGGCGGCTTTCGTCAACCTTGGCAGGATCGTGAACGGCGTTCCAGATCGATAAAGGTA
Organism: Microvirga puerhi; assembly: GCF_020089865.1. Lineage (GTDB taxonomy): Bacteria > Pseudomonadota > Alphaproteobacteria > Rhizobiales > Beijerinckiaceae > Microvirga > Microvirga puerhi. The sequence continues at coordinate 138,271 of NZ_JAIRBM010000002.1, read as the reverse complement.
AACGGATGCTCGTCGTCCCCGGCTTTCGGGTGGTCGCTGCGCCGCATTTCCGTAAATGCAGAACGATCGAAAGCCGGAAAAGTCGCGTCCCCGTCCGGAGCCGTGTGAACTTCCGTCAGATGGATTCGCTTCACGAGCGGAAGGGCGAGAGCATAGATCTCCGCGCCGCCGGCCACGGCGATCGCATCTGCTCCCATGCGCACGGCAATTTCCTCACCCTTCGCGAGGGCTTCGTCCCAGGTCCTTGCCACATGCACGCCCTCGACGGCGAAGCCCGGGTCCCGGGTCAGAACAATGGTCTCCCGCCCCGGCAGCGGCTTGCCGATGGACTGGAACGTCTTTCGTCCCATGATCATCGGCTTGCCCCAGGTCAGCTCCTTGAACCGGCGGAGGTCGGTCCGCAGGCGCCAGAGCAGGCGATTGTCGCGTCCGATCACGCCGTTGTCGGCAACGGCAACCACGAGAATGAGAGGAAGGGTCATGGCATTCTGTCCTATTCAATCGATGTCCTAGGTGCGAAAGCCCTACCCGCCAACCTCTCCAGCGCCTCGCCCGTCACGCGCTGCACGGTCCATTCGTCCATCGGAGCCGCACCGATGGAACGGTAGAAGCGCAGGGCCGGCTCGTTCCAGTCGAGGACCCACCATTCGAGGCGCGGAAGCTTCTCCGCAAGACAGCGCCGGGCCAAGTGTTGCAGCAGAGCTTTCCCGATGCCTTTGGACCGGAAGTCGGGCCTGACGAACAGGTCCTCGAGATAGATCCCGTGGCGCCCTCGGAAGGTGGAAAAATTGTAGAACCATAGGGCAAAGCCTGCCGGTTCCCCGTCCCACTCGGCGATATCGGCGAAGACGCGCGGCTGCGGCCCGAACAAAGCCGCGGAAAGATCCTCCTCCGTGGCGTCGACCTCGTGAGCGAGACGCTCATACGCGGCCAGCTCACGGATGAAGGTGAGAATCAGAGAAGCGTCCGGCGCTTCGGCCTTGCGGATCGTCAGTGTCATGGGAAGGGTTGTGCCCAAGCTTGCAGGCCCTGTCGAGCCTCAATCCGGCTCGTCCTCGGGCTTGATACGGCGCGGGGAGCCCCACTCTTCCAGGACACCGTTCATGTCGTCGAGCACGAAAAAGCGCGCGCTGTCGACATCATAGCCGTCGTCGAGAAGCTCGTCATACTCGGTCAGCCGATGGCGGATATAGGAGACGATGGACAGCCATGCCGCTGTCTCCGGCGTCGCCGTATGGAGACCGCGGCTGCCAAGGGCATGGTCGGTCACCGCCTCGAATTCATGGCGCGGAATGCGCGGAGCGAGGATCCTGACGGCGCTTTCGATGAATTCGCGCCTGTTCATGGAGGCTACACAGCGACGGGGGCCTTGATGGCCGGATGAGGATCATAATCCTCGATGACGATGTCGTCGAAAGTGAAATCGAAGAGCGAGCGCACCGCCGGGTTGAGACGCAATTTCGGCAGGGGTTTCGGCTCCCGCGACAGCTGCAGACGCGCCTGCTCGAGATGATTCACATAGAGATGCGCATCCCCGAAGGAATGCACGAAATCGCCGGGCTGCAGCCCTGTCGCCTGCGCCATCATATGCGTCAGCAGCGCGTAGGATGCGATATTGAACGGCACACCGAGGAAGACGTCCGCCGAGCGCTGATAGAGCTGACACGAAAGCCGCCCTTCGGCCACATAGAATTGGAAGAGGCAGTGGCACGGCGCCAGCGCCATCTTGTCGAGATCTGCCGGATTCCAAGCAGACACGATCAGGCGGCGCGAATCGGGATTGCGGCGGATCTCATCCAGGACCCATTGGATCTGGTCGACCGTGCCGCCGCCAGGCTTCGCCCAGGAGCGCCATTGCTTGCCGTAGACTGGACCGAGATCACCGTTCTCGTCGGCCCATTCGTCCCAGATCGTGACACCGTTCTCCTTCAGATAGCCGATATTGGTGTCACCCTTCAGGAACCAGAGCAGTTCATGCACGATGGAGCGCAGGTGCAGCTTCTTCGTCGTGACCAGCGGAAAGCCCTGGCTGAGATCGAAACGCATCTGGTGCCCGAAGACAGAAAGGGTCCCGGTTCCCGTCCGGTCGTCCTTGCGGACTCCCTCATCCAGGACACGCCGGAGAAGATCGTGATAGGCCTGCATGAAATGCTCCTCGTCTTTCTATACGCCAAGCCGACCGATCGTTCCGAGGGCGCATTTCGTCCTCTTAGAACTTGTCCCCCGCTCTTTCAAAATGCATTCGGCTTTCCTATATTGGGGGCGCCAGCCGCGAGGTTGGCTATGGCGATAAACGGCTATCGAAATAAACCCATCGGACCCGGGGGCGGTACCCGGCGCCTCCACCAAAGCCCAGGCACGGCCTGGGTTTCGACGGGGGCGAAATAGGATCGACGAGGGCGTAAAGGATAGACTTTCGCTCGGCATGGTTCCGCCGTTATCGGGCCGATTCAATAGTTGCCAACGACAACTATGCTCCGGTTGCGGTGGCTGCGTAAGCAGCTTCTAAAGCCGATTCAAAGCCCTAGCGGGTAGCACCGTTAGGCGGGGTTCGGAGGCACCTGGCAACAGAAGCCTCCACTCTCTTATTCCTCAAGGGCTCCCTCATGGCCGGTAAAGACCTGATCCGTTATGATCTTCTTGTGCAGGACGCGCTGAAAGGCGTAGTGCGCAAAGTTTTGATCGATGCGGCCAAGGACGGTTTGCCGGGTGAGCACCATTTCTACATCTCGTTCCAGACCGATTTTCCTGGCGTAAGGCTCTCGAACCGCCTGCGTGAAAAATATCCGCAGGAGATGACGATCGTCCTCCAGCATCAGTTCTGGGACCTGAACATCACGGAACATACTTTCGAGATCGGTCTGTCTTTCTCCGGCGTTCCGGAGCGGCTGCTGATTCCCTTCGACGCGCTGACGGGCTTCTTCGACCCTTCGGTTCAGTTCGGCCTCAAGTTCGCCGCCGAAGGCGAGGAGGAGATCGAAGAGGAGCCATCCCAGCCGGCGCCAGTCCGCACTGGCGAGGCGCAGCCCGTCGAATTGAAGCGCCCGAAAGCCACTTTCGCGTCAGGCAGCAAAAAGGCGGACGAGAAGAAACCCGCCGCCAAGGGTGAGACATCACCGCCGGACGCTGCCGAGCCGGCCAAGCCCGACGAATCGAAAGCCGGCGACAGCGGAGCCCAGGTGGTCAGCCTCGACTCATTCCGCAAGAAGAACTGAGATTCCCGACGCAGACGCCTGTCGTGTAAGCACGGTTCAGCGGAGCTCGTCTCTCCGTCTCTGCAGCCATAATTTCTCCGCCTGCGACGAACCAAGCGCGAGCGCTGTATCGTAGGCAGCAATGGCTTCCTTCGTGCGCGAGAGGCGCCGCAGACAATCGGCCCGCACGGCGTGATAGGGAGCAAAACCTTCCAGCCGCGCCGCATCGAGCACCTCGATATCCGCCAATGCCATCGCGGCGCCGTATACCTCCGCGACCGCAACGGCGCGATTGAGCCGTACGAAGGGATCGTCGCGAAACATCAGCAGGCGATCGTAGAGTTTCAAGATCTCGGGCCAAGGCGGCGGATCATCATGTGTAAGGCGAGAGCACCACGCCCCGTGAAGGGCTGCCTGCACGCCACGAGCACCCGCCGATCCGATGGAAAAGGCGTGTTCCAGATAGGCGTCCGCCTCGCCAATCAGGGAGCGGTCCCAGAGGGCAGGATTCTGCTCGGAAAGCGGAATCATGATTCCTTCCCCGTCGACTCGCGCCGGTCGGCGCGCCTCGGCATAACGGACCAGCGCGGCAAAAGCCGCCACCTCGGGATCGCGGGGCAGTAGCTCGCACAACAGAGCGGTCAGCCCGAGCATTTCGGATGCGAAACCTGCATGGGAGCCGGTCCCCGCTGCATCCTCATGCGCACGTGCATAAGCCACCTCCAGCGTGCTCAGAACCGCTTCCAGACGCTCCGGCCACGCGGCCGGCTCCGGCACTTCGAAACGAATCCCAGCCTCGGCAATCTTGCGCTTCGCCCGCACGAGCCGCTGCGCCAATGTCGGCTCCGGAACGAGGAAGGCGCGGGCGATCTCGCCGGTGGACAACCCGCAGATGAGGCGCAGCGTGAGAGCAGCACGGCTCTCGGCCGCCACGGCCGGATGACAGCACACGAAGATCAGGCGCAACCGATCATCGGGAATCAGGCTCGCGTCATCGCACATGGCTGCCTCCACCGTGGGTTCAGGATCGGGCGCGTCCGGAAGCAGTCCTCCGCGGATGCGCCGCGCGCGCAGGATCTGCAGGGCGAAGCGCTCCGCGACACGATAGAGCCACGCGGCGCTGTCCGATGGCGATCCGTCGCGCTCCCAGACCTCCGCCGCGCGCAGACACGCATCGGCGAAGGCCTCTTCGGCAAGATCGAGATCGCGGAAGCGTACAGCCAATGCCGCAACGATTCTTGGCTGCGCCGTCCGGACCGCGATCGTCAGCGCCTCGCGCATCATCACGCGGCGCCGAGCAGCGGCCTGATCTCGATGGAGCCGTTCTTGAGAAGCGGAAACTTCTTCGCGACGGCGATGGCAGCGTCCAGATCCGGCACGTCAACGACGTAGAGGCCCGCCAATTGCTCACGCGCTTCCGCGAACGGGCCATCGTGCACGGTCCTGTTGCCTTCGGCGATTTTGACCGTGGTCGTCATCTCCGTCGGCTTCAGGCCGGAGCTGAAGAGCCGCTGCGGTCCGAGTTCGTTGCGCAGAGCCACGTGTTTCGCGAGCAGATCCTTGACGGCCGGTCCCGACCGGTCAGAGCCGTAGATCGTTTCGTCTTCATAGAGCAGCAAAGCGTATTGCATGGGTCTGTCCCCCTTCACACAGCCGCCGGGCATGGCGCCGTTTCACAGGATAGATGCACGAGACCGGTCGATTTCGACATCCTGCCCAAAATTATTTCAACGGCTTGCAAAAACGCGCGGCGATGTCTCGCCAACCTGCCGGACGAGGCCTTGAATGCCAAGCGCGATCAGGCCGATGCGGCGGCGGATCGTGACGGCAGCGTCTTTCGATGCGTCAGTCGCATCGGGAGGCCTCCCTCTGGCCGCAGGGTGACGCGATGCACGGGCCGGACCTCATGACCAGGCATGAGATCGAGCCGGACAGCCCGGACCACGCTGGCGAGGACGATGGTGGCCTCCTGGAGGGCGAAGCTCGCACCGATGCACACACGCGGGCCGGCTCCGAACGGCAGATAGGCGAAGCGGTCGATGCGGTCCCGATTCTCCGGCAGGAAACGCTCCGGATTGAAGGCATCGGGCGCCTCCCAGAGCCCTCGATGCCGGTGAAGCACGTATGGCGCGACCGTCACGACCGATCCTGCAGGAATGGGCAGCGAACCGATGCGGTCCTCCGCGATGGCCGCCCGGCTCAGATATGGCGCAGGCGGATAGAGCCGGAGTGTTTCGTCGAGAACGGCGCGGGTGAAGACCAGGCGCTCTAGATGGTCGAACATGATCGGTCCGTCGCCAAGAACCCGATCCACCTCTTCTTCGATGCGTGCGCGAGACTTCGGATCCTGGGACAGGAGATAGAGCGACCAGGACAGGGCGTTCGCCGTGGTCTCATGCCCGGCCCCGATGAAAGTGACGATGTTGGCCCGCACATCCTCATCGCTCAGTCCTCTCCCGGTTTCGGGATCGGAGGCCTGCAAAAGGAGCGTCAGAAGGTCGTGCGGTGCCGGTTCCCCCCGGGCCAGCAAGGCGCGGCGGGCCTCGATCAGTTCGTTGACCAGCTGCTCGAAGAACCGAATGGCGGGCCTTGCCCTGAGCCGGCCGATCCGCGGAACCCAATCGGGAAATCCGAAGATGTCGATGGGGTCGACCCGGCCGATCCCTTCGAAATACCGGCTGATCGCGCCCGCGAGGGCATCCGGGTCCCAAGTGGCGCCTTTCGTGAAGATCGTGCGCTCCAGGACGTCGAGGGTGATGCGGGTCATCTCGACGGATGCATCAACGATCCGACCGTTCGGGCGGCGCTGCCAGCGCCGGACGAGACGATCCGCCGCCTCCACCATGGCAGGAAGGAAGCTGGCCACCGTGCGCGGCGTGAAAAGCGGTGCCAGGGTTCGCCGCTGCAGCCTCCAATCCTCCCCTTCGGCCGTCAGAAGGCCCCGCCCCAGGCCGGGGGCCAGGACGCGGATCTGCAGGTCGTCCTTGCGGTAATTCGCAGCATTGTCGACGAGGACATGCCGGATGATGACGGGGTCATTGACGACGGTCATGCGCCCGAGCACCCCGTCTCCGGTGATAACCGGCTCCTCGAAATGCTTGTCCATCCAGGTCGTGAGGGGATTGCGGCGAACGGCGAGCAGAAAGGACAGCAATCCCATCGGCTCGGTCCGTGGCCGCGGAGCAGGAGGGTAGAAGAGCGGCGTCTCCGGGGTGTTCGTGACAGAATTTGCCATGCCGTCATGCTCGTTCGCTGTTGCGGGCTGGAAAACTTGAGATAAGAACACGATCCCCCATCTAAAGAGGTTAGGATGTCGCCCTCAACCCGCACGGAAACAGATACCTTCGGCCCCATCGAAGTTCCCGCCGACAAGTTCTGGGGTGCTCAGACCCAGCGCTCGATCCAGAACTTCCGCATCGGCGGCGAGCGCTTGCCGATTCCCCTCGTCCACGCTCTCGCCATCGTGAAGCAGGCATCTGCGCTCGTGAACAAGGACTTGGGCAAGCTCGATCCGAAGCTCGCCGAGGCGATCGCCAACGCTGCCGCAGACGTGGTCCAGGGCAAATATGACGACGAGTTTCCCCTCGTGGTGTGGCAGACGGGCTCGGGCACGCAGTCCAACATGAACATGAACGAGGTGCTGTCGAACCTCGCCATCGAGCGTCTCGGCGGCACGCGTGGCTCTAAAAAGCCCGTGCATCCGAATGACCACGTCAATATGGGCCAGTCCTCCAACGACTCGTTCCCGACCGCCATGCACATCGCCGTGGCGCGCGAGATCAACGACCGCCTCCTGCCCGCCCTCAAGCACCTGCACAAGGCCCTGGACGACAAGGCGAAGGCCTACAAGGACATCGTCAAGATCGGCCGCACCCATCTTCAGGATGCAACCCCGGTCACTCTGGGCCAGGAATTCTCGGGCTACGCGAAGCAGGTCGAACTCGGAATCGCCCGCATCGAAGCGACTCTGCCAGGCGTCTATGCCCTCGCCCAGGGCGGCACGGCCGTCGGCACGGGCCTCAACGCCCATCCGGAATTCGCCGAACGCTTCGCCGCGAAGGTGAAGGACCTCACCGCCCTGCCCTTCACTTCGGCGGAGAACAAGTTCGAGGCGCTCGCCTCCCACGATGCGCTCATCTTCACCCAGGGTGCGCTGTCGAGCCTCGCTGCCGGTCTGTTCAAGATCGCCAACGACATCCGTCTCATGGGCTCCGGCCCGCGCTCGGGCCTCGGCGAGATCTCGCTGCCGGAGAACGAGCCCGGTTCGTCGATCATGCCGGGCAAGGTCAACCCGACCCAGGCCGAGGCGCTGACGATGCTCTGTGCCCAGGTGGCAGGCAATCAGACCACGGTGACCTTCGCGGGCAGCCAGGGCCATTTCGAGCTCAACGTGTTCAAGCCGGTGATCGTCAACGCCGTGCTGCAATCGATCCGCCTCCTGGCGGACGGCGCCGTCAGCTTCACGGACAATTGCGTGGTCGGCATCGAGCCGAATCATCAGCGCCTGAACGACCTGATGCAGCGCTCCCTGATGCTCGTGACCGCTCTGGCCCCGACGATCGGCTACGACAAGGCGGCCGCCATCGCCAAGGCGGCGCACAAGAACGGCACAACCCTCAAGGAAGAGGCGTTGAAGGCTGGCGTGTCCGAGGCCGATTTCGATGCGGTCGTGCGCGCCGAGACCATGCTGGCCCCAGGCTAGCCGGAGACGCGCCGATGGCGGAGATCGTCAATCTGCGCCAGGCGCGCAAACGCAAGGCGCGGGCCGACAAGGAAGCCCGCGCCGCCGAAAATCGCATCCTGTTCGGCCGGACCAAGGCCGACCGGGACCGGACGGAAGCCGAGAAGACCTTAAGCGAACGCCGGCTCGACGGACATAAGCGCGACGAGGACAAGCCCTGACATGGGCGCCGGAATCCTCAAGCGCTCCGTGTCGATCGCAGGGCATCGCACCAGCATTTCGTTGGAAGAGCCTTTTTGGGACGCGCTGCGGGAGATCGCAGCGGGGCGCTCCCTTTCCGTTCAAGCCCTGATCGGCCGCATCGACGCCGAACGCGGCGAGCAGAACCTGTCCTCCGCCATTCGCGTCTTCGTGCTCCAAAGCGTCAGGAACGGCATTAGCCGCCCGGACGAACATTGATCGCCGGCGGCGGACTGATCTCGAGCGGCGGGGTCAGGGGCGGCATCACGAAGGGCGAGGCGTCCGGAGGCGGCAGAGCCGCATTCGGATCGTTCTGCTGCTGCGACTGAATGCGCTCGGCCTCGATCCGGGCGCGCTCTGCTTCTTCCTTGGCCTTGGCCTGACGCGCAGCCTCCTCGGCTGCGGCCTTGGCGCGGCGCTCGGCCTCCTGCTGTGCCTGGATCTGACGCTGCCGCTCCGCTTGAGCCTTTTCGAAGGCCTCGATCTTCTCAAGCTCCCGCTTCAGCACGATGGCTGCAAGTCCATTACGGAAGGGACCGGCATCGATCTCGCGCACGGGTGCAGCCAGGGAGCCGCGCCAAGTCAGCCCGATGGCGGGCGGCGCCCCGACCCAGCCGGGCGGTGAATTCTTTGCGGTGAGCGAACCTCGCGCCTCGAAGGCCAGTGACTTCAGGTCATAGCTGACGGCGCCCTGAAACGCGGCCGCGTTGGTCTGGAATGCAAAGGGAGAAAGGCGCAGTGCGCCCGAAACAAGGGCTGCCGAAGTCGCGACGTTCGGCGCCGACATGGGTGCGCGACTGAGTTCCGCACCGAGGGCCATTTCGGCCTTGCCCGCCACCAACGGCTCATCCTCTGCAAGCAATCGCTTCAGGGCCTTGTCGAACGCTGACGGGTCCGTATCCGGAATGCGAAGGTTCGTGATGCGCCATTCACCGGCGCCACCAAGATTGGCCACCAAGCCCGCCATCGTGTCGGCTGCAGCTCCGAACTTGAGTGAGCCGGACAAACGCGCCTCGAACGGCGTCGCGCCACCGAGGGCGGCAAGGGGGACATCCGTCAGGGATCCTTCGCCGACAACGGAAGCGAGAGCGCCTTGGCGCGTGATGGTCGTCGATCCGGCGACGCGCCCGCCGCCGATCAGCGCCTCGAAGTCGCGGATCGTCACGCCGTCCGTCGTTGCCTCGGTGGTGAAACTGGCCCGCGTTCCGAGCAGGCCGCGCCCGAGATCGAGATTGGCTGCCCTGAACACCACCTGGCCACCTGTCACAAGCCGTGCACTCTGGCCGAACCGCGCCGTTGACCAGATGGCGTTCGCATCCGGACTAGGCGGCGTATTGAGCGCGAGAGTCGTCACGAGCCAGGGAAGCGACAACCGGTCGAGGGATACATCGCCTGTGATATCCGAACGGGACCGCACCGCGAGCCGCGCCTGAAGGTTGCTTTTGGCCACCTGTCCGGAGACCGAAAGAAGCGACGCATCGCGCTCGCGCCCGAGGGTGATCCGTCCCTCCACGGGAATCGGCGAGGCGATGCCGGACCCGTCTCCGAGAAGAAGCAGGAACGGCGCAATGTCGGCGGTCGCGATTTCGGCTTCGCCGCTGTCAACCACATCGTCGTCGGCGCTGAGCGTGAAGGGCCGCTTCGTCGTGACCTTGACGCCGCCGACATCGCCCGCGAGCGTGACGTTGAACTGGCCCGAACTGACGCGCGTGCCGCGCAGATTGACCTGGGAGGGGCGGTTCAGGGACGCAACGGTCGGCCGGTTGACCCAGCGCCCCGTATTCTCCGTCGCGAGCGTTACGTCGAGGTTTTCGGTCCGCCCGTCGAGAGAATCGACCGAGCCGAGGAAACTGCCTCCGGCAGCGGTCCCCTTGGCCGTAGTGCGCAGGCGCAACTCGTTGGAATTCGGCGCCGGTGCCACCCGTTCGGTCACTACGTCGAGATTGAGGTCACCCTCGCGCAGGAAATAAGGCACCAATTTCGAGATCCCGCCGATCCAGACGCTGCCCAGGAGATCGACCAGGGGCGAGGCGCGTTGGGCCGTGACCTTGCCGGCGATGCGACCTGAGCCGTCAGGCGCAATCCGCCCGCTCACGCGCGCATTGGCGCCGGCGAGATCGACGATGTCGAGAGATTCGACCAGAAGGGCCGGGCCGTCGGAAAGAATCCGGGCCGTAATGCGACCCGCTCCGGGCCTCGTTCCGGCCTGGACATTGCGGGCTTCGAGAATGAAGCCGACGTCCAGATTCTGCGTCGCCTCGAAGACGCTGGAGACACGCGGCAGCTGATCGAGATTGAGGTTCTGGATGCCGACCTGCGCCTCAAGCTTGCCGCGTCCGTTGTTCTCGGGAGCCGTGTAGCGCAGGTTACCTGTCATGATCGCATCGCCTGTCTTCACGCGCATGCGGCTCAAGGACAGCAACGGATTCGAGAACGCGACATCGGAAGACACCTCGAGGGGCCGGCCATCGAGGATCTTGAGGAATGGCGAACGGATCCCGAGGCGGTCGAGATAGCGTGCGAAGCGATCGGACACGTTCGATGCCAGCGCGACCTTGCCGTCGGCTCCGCCCCTGGTGCTCAGCCCCACGACGCCTTCCATCGCGACGCGCGTGTCGCCGGGCGCCCGAAACTCGATGCGGTCGACCTTCGCCTCTCCCTTTTCGAGGGATACGCGCAGCACCGCGTTCGACAGATCGTCTTGGCCAAGCCCAATGCTGTCGAGCCTCAGATCGAGATCGATCGGGATCGAGATGCGCGGGACTGACCATTCAGCCAGACGGCTTTTGAAATCCTGGCCGTTTTGAGACAGGATGAAACTGTCCGCATCGAGGCGTCGACCTTCGAGCTTCAGGGAGATCCGGGGATCGTTGAGCTGAACGCTCCCCTCGCCGGTCATCCTCAGGCTCGCTCCGCCCTCCCCGGCTTCGAGGGAAACCGGATTGAGCGCCACCGTTCCTCCACCGGCCTTGAACTCCGTCTCAATGGCGATGGGAATGGGAATGCCGGCGGCCGCTACCTGAGCCGGAGGACCGAAGAGGACCTTGGCCTTTCCGGCAAGGCTGGGCGTCGGAGCAGCGGGATTGTCGCCTTCGAGAGCAAGCTTTGCATCGACGTCGAAGCGCGGGAAGATATCGCCGCCCCCGGACAAACGGAGCAGGACCGTCTTGTCCGGTGCCAGCTCGCCGGTCACGAGCCGGAACGGGACGCCCGCTGTCGTCCCTTCGACACGCCAGGGGCCAATGAGCTTCTGACCTTCGATGGAGACGTTTTCCGCATAGGCCTGATCGGTACGACCCGTCGTCGGCGTCTGGGTCGTCACGAGGAGCTGAGCGACCTTGAGACTGTCGATGGCGAATTCCCGTGCCCGAGCGCTGCCTCCGGCAAGATCCTGCGGCACGCGCCAGCTACCGTCCGGTGCTACCGGCACGCGGATATCGGCGCGGCCGATCCGGGTCTCCGTAAAGCGCACCTCGCCCCGCATCAGTGGCGTCAGCGCCAGCTCCGCCCAGACGAAGTCGGCGGTAAGGGAGGGAGAATCCGGCGTCTTGCCGCCGAGCCTCAGCCGGTCGAAGCGCAGCCGCGGCGACGGCAGGATGCGCACGGCGATCCGGCCCTCCGTATGGGCTTCGGTCCCGGACGCGCGCGAGATCAGGTGATCGATGGAGCCGCGATGGGCTTCCCAGTCGACGAAGGGAGGCGCTGCCACGGCGACCGCCAGGATCAGGATCACGATGGATGCGATAATCGTCAGGATGTCGCGCAAGAGGCGGCCTTTTCTCCGTGTCGTCTCAAGTTCTTTATCTCACCGGCAAAAATAGCGGGAGCGGATCAGCCTTTCCATCCACCGTCAAAACGCAATAATCTTGCCTGGATTCAGTATGTTGCTCGGGTCCACAGCCTGTTTCAAGGTACGCATGAGGGCCAGTGCCGCCGGTCCATGCTCGATTTCGAGATATTTCATCTTCTTCTGGCCGACCCCATGCTCGCCCGTGCAGGTGCCTTCCATGGCGAGCGCCCGCCGCACGAGCCGATCCACGAAAGCCTCGCAAGCCGCCACTTCCGCCGGATCGTCCATATTCACAAGCGGTTGAACATGGAAGTTTCCATCGCCCACATGGCCGACGATGGGGGCGATCAGACCACTCTCGACGATGTCGCGCTTCGTTTCGTCGACGCATTCGGCAAGCCGCGAGATCGGAACGCACACGTCCGTCGCAACCGATTGCGCGCCCGGCCGCAGGCCGCGAGCCGCCCAATAGGCATCGTGGCGCGCCTGCCAGAGACGCGAGCGCTCCTCGGGCTTCGTCGCCCATTCGAACGGGCCGCCAGAGAACTCCGTGGCAATCTCGCCGAACCGCTCCGCTTGCTCCTTTACCCCCGCCTCGGAGCCATGAAATTCGAGCAAGAGCAGCGGGCTTTCCGGCAACGTGAGCTTGGCATGGGCGTTGACCGCCCTCACCTGCAGCTCGTCGAGAAGCTCGATCCGCGCAACCGGAATTCCCGACTGGATCGTCATGATGACCGCGTCACAGGCTGCCTTAACGCTAGGGAAAGGACAGATACCGGCAGAGATCGCCTCGGGAATGCCGTGAAGCTTCAGGGTGATTTCAGTGATGATCCCGAGGGTTCCCTCGGAGCCGACGAACAGGCGCGTCAGGTCGTAGCCGGCTGAACTCTTCTTCGCGCGGCTCGCGGTCTTCACGATCTCCCCGTCCGGCATTACCACCGTCAGAGAAAGAACAGCGTCCTTCATGGTGCCGTAGCGGACCGCATTGGTGCCGGAGGCGCGCGTCGCCACCATGCCTCCGATGGAGGCATCCGCGCCGGGGTCGATGGGAAAGAACAGGCCCTTGTCGCGCAGATGCTCGTTCAGCTCCTTGCGCGTGACCCCAGCCTCGACGACACAGTCGAGATCCTCGTCGTGCACCACGATGATGCGTTTCATCAGGCTCATATCCACGCAGACGCCGCCATAGGGCGCGTTGACGTGTCCCTCCAGCGATGTGCCGGTTCCGAAGGGGATGACCGGAACGTCGTGCTTCAGGCAGAGCTTGACGATGTCGGACACTTCCTCGGTTGTGCGTGGATAGACGACGGCATCCGGCGGCTGGTTCTTGGTCCAGGTCAGGGTATGGCCATGCTGCTCACGGACCGCCTCGGACGTCGCAACCTGATTGCCGAACCGCTTCAGGAGCGTGTCCAGAAGAGAAGCCACGGCGGCTTCAGGGGGCTTGGTGCGGCGGGACGATTGGAGAGCGTTCATCGGTGCTTCAGGTCCGGTTGCGATGCTGACTTGTCTCATGACTACCAGAACCGTTGCAAAGGCAACACTCTGCGTGAGAATGACGCCGTAAGCCTCTGGATCGTCGCGGGAAATGTGTTAGTGTTGCGCAGTGAGGAGGCGCGGGTCATGATCGAGGTCGGAGGAGAAGGCTGATCATGGACGAGCGCGCGCCCGTTTTCTTCTTTGCTCCGTTCGTATCGTCGACGATGCGCGTCCAGCCGAGCTGGATCGACTACAACGGCCATATGAACATGGCCTATTACCATGTGCTCTTCGACCGTGCGGTCGAGGAGGCTTTCGGACTCGTCGGCCTCGGACAGGAATATCTGGAGGAGCGGAACGCATCGTTCTTTGCGGCGGAAACACATACGCTCTACAAGCGCGAACTGCGCATGAGGGACACCGTCCGCGTGACACTCCAGCTCATCGATTTCGATGAGAAGCGCCTTCATTTCTATATGGAAATCCGTCATGCGACGGAGGGCTGGCTTTCGGCCACGGCCGAGGGCCTGAGCCTTCACGTGGACATGAAGACCCGCAAGGTCGCCCCCTTCCCGGATGACATTCTGGCCAATCTCGCCATCATGAAGGCGACCCATTCCCGCCTCGCCACGCCCCAGGCGCTCGGCCGCATCATGGGAATTCCCGGCAGGTCCGAGGCATCAAGCCCGCTGCGCGAACCTCTGCGAGCCTCGGGAACCTGCCACTAGCTGCGCAAACGGCCTAGCAGCCGACCGAGCCTGCCGGGCACGTCCCGATCCGCGCCGGAGGCGACGGGTTGGAGAAAACGCGCTGTCGGTCGATGCTCTGCTGCAACTGGTTGTTGTTGAACTGATATTGCTGCTCGGAGCGCTGGAAGCGCTGCTCAAGCTGCATGTTCCGATTGAGTTCCTGCACCCGCCGCTCCGCCGGGCTCGTGCGCGGCAGCCGCGTCTGTGCGACGGCCGGTACAGCGAGCATCAAAGCCACGCTCAAGGAAACGGCAGCCTTCATGACACGACACATATTCCATTCCTTTCGGGGCCGATAATAACCATATGGGTTCTGACGCCTTTCTCGACAACGAAGTTCCGCCTGCGGCAGCATCGTCGCCTTTACAGGCTCGACGCCGTTCGCCTTTTGATCCATGGTCGCCCGGATGAATCAGCCTGAATCCAGACCCGAGCCGTACGACGACGCGAGAGAGCCGGCCGCTGGCTCCTTAAGCGCTCGCGCCCGTGCAGCCGTTGCCCCGCAATCGCCCTATCTTTCCGGACTCAATCTAGAGCAGCGGGCGGCGGTAGAAGCCACAGAGGGCCCTGTCCTGGTCCTCGCAGGCGCCGGCACCGGCAAGACGCGGGTGCTCACGACACGCATCGCCCATCTGATCGCCACCGGCAAAGCGCGTCCCTTCGACATCCTGGCCGTGACCTTCACCAACAAGGCCGCCCGGGAGATGCGCGAGCGCGTCGCCTCCTTGATCGGCCCCGTGGCCGAGGGCATGCAGTGGCTCGGCACCTTCCACTCCATTGGCACCAAGATCCTGCGCCGCCACGCGGAGCTCGTCGACCTCCGGTCGGACTTCACGATCCTCGGCACCGACGATCAGCTTCGGCTCATGAAGCAGGTGATCGAGGCAGAAGGCATCGACGAGAAGCGCTGGCCCGCCCGGCAGCTCGGCGGGATCATCGACGGCTGGAAGAACCGCGGCCTCGGTCCGGACCAAGTCCCGGCGGGAGAGGCCGGCGCCTTCGCCAATGGCCGCGGCGGCAAGCTCTACCGGGCTTATCAGGAACGCCTGAAAACTCTCAACGCCGTGGATTTCGGCGATCTGCTGCTGGAGTGCCTGCGCCTGTGGCGTGAACATCCCGACGTCCTTCAGCAGTACCAGAACCGCTTCCGCTACATGCTGGTCGACGAATACCAGGACACCAACGTCGCCCAGTATCTCTGGCTCCGGCTGCTGGCCCAGGCGCGCAAGAACCTGTGCTGCGTCGGCGACGACGACCAGTCGATCTATGGCTGGCGCGGAGCCGAGGTCGACAACATCCTGCGCTTCGATCACGATTTTCCCGGCGCGACCGTGATCCGCCTCGAGCGAAACTACCGCTCGACCGCGCATATTCTCTCCGCCGCCTCCGGCCTCATCGCTAAGAATCAGGGCCGCCTCGGCAAGACATTGCGCACGGAGGACGAGCCGGGCGAGAAAGTCTCGATCACTGGCGCCTGGGACTCGGAAGACGAGGCAAGGCTTGTCGGCGAAGAGATCGAGGCGCTTCAGGCCAAACGCCATCCCCTGTCGGAAGTCGCCATCCTGGTGCGTATCTCCGCCCAGATGCGCGAACTCGAAGACCGGCTCGTGACGCTCGGCGTCCCCTATCGTGTGATTGGCGGCCCGCGCTTCTACGAGCGCGCGGAAATCCGCGATGCTCTCGCCTATCTGCGCGTCGTCAATCAGCCCGCGGACGATCTCGCTTTCGAGCGCATCGTCAACGTGCCAAAGCGCGGCCTGGGCGATGCCACGATTCAGGTTCTGCACAATCATGCCCGCGCGGCCCGCGTGCCGCTTCTTGAGGCGGCCCGCTTCATCGTCGAAACCGACGAATTGAAGCCGAAGCCGAGGGCGACCTTGCGCGATCTCCTGATCTCCTTCGGCCGTTGGTCGAAGCTCTCGGAGACCATGACGCAGTCCGAAGTGGCGCAGGTGGTCCTGGAGGAGTCCGGCTACACCGAGATGTGGCAGAAGGACAAATCGGCGGACGCGACGGGGCGGCTAGAAAACCTCAAGGAGCTCGTGCGCTCCATGGAGGAATTCCCGGACTTGCAGAGCTTCCTGGAACATGTGTCCCTCGTCATGGAAGCAAACGAGTCCGATACCTCCGAGCGTGTGAGCCTGATGACGCTCCACGCTGCGAAGGGGCTGGAATTCGACACGGTCTTCCTGCCCGGATGGGAGGAAGGTCTTTTCCCGAACCAGCGGGCCCTCGACGAGAGTGGGCGCGCAGGTCTCGAAGAAGAGCGCCGCCTCGCCCATGTGGGCCTCACGCGAGCCCGGCGCCGCGCCAAGATCTACTTTGCCTCCAACCGCCGTATCCACGGCCTCTGGAACTCCACCATTCCAAGCCGCTTCATCGACGATCTGCCCGAAAGGGACGTGGAGATCCTCGAAGCCCCGGCCAACTTCTCCTATGGCGGCGGCTTCGGTGGCGGCTCCCGGTTCGACCGCATGGCCCCGTTCAGCGGCTCCTCCTATCAAACCCCTGGCTGGCAGCGCGCCCAGGCGCACCGGACTGCAACCGAGGACGGTGGCTACTCAGCCCGCCGCTCGGGCGATCGGCGTGGATCAATGATGATTGAAGGGGAGCTGGTGGCGAAGTCCACCGGCGGCTCCGGCTTTTCCATCGGCGGCCGTGTGCTCCACACCAAGTTCGGCCCCGGAACCATCGAGGCTGTGGACGGCAACAAGCTCACCGTCGAATTCGACAAGGCTGGACGGAAGATGGTGCTGGATAGTTTTGTAGAGGCGATGGGCTAAACTCACGCAAAGCGGGAAACCCGCAACCGCCTGTCATTCCGGGGCGAGCGCAGCGAGGGCCCGGAATCCATAGCCGCTAACGCCTTGGGAGAGTGACGACGGAGATCGCAGCTTTCTATCCGGAGTCGCTGACGGTTATGGGTTCCGGGCCCAGCGCTCCGCGCTGTCCCGGAATGACGGCGGAGGGCCAGAAATAACGCTGGGGAAATGCCCCCTAGCCATGCGTCTGCAACTGTGGAACCATCGCGCCCAGTCGAAAGCTGCTCGAGGTCGCGATGTTTCCTCTTTCCCACATGCTGAAAGCGTTCGTGCGCACCGGCACACTCAAGGTGATCGATGCGGATGGGAAGGAGCATGTCTTCGCCGGGACCTCGGAGCCTAAGGTCACGATGCGGCTCACGGACCGCTCACTCTATCACAAGCTCTTCCTCAATCCCGAGCTTCACGCCGGCGAAGCCTATATGGACGGGCGCATGAGCTTCGAGAACGGCTCCACGATCCGGGATTTCCTGACGCTTTTCTCCCTCAATCGGTCGTCGCTGGCGACCTACCCGCTCCAAAGCGTCCTGAAACGGATATCGCGTGGCGTGAAACGCTTCCAGCAGGCCAATCCCGTGGGACAGGCCGAGAAGAACGTGGCGCACCACTACGATCTCGGCAACGACTTCTACAAACTCTTCCTCGACAAGGGCATGCAGTATTCCTGCGCCTATTTCATCCACGACGACGACACGCTGGAAGAGGCGCAGCAGAACAAGCTCCGCCTTCTCGCCTCGAAGCTGCAGCTGAAGCCTGGCCTGAAGATCCTCGATATCGGCAGCGGCTGGGGCGACCTTGCTCTCTATCTCGCCGCCATGGAGGACGTGGACGTCACCGGCGTCACTCTCTCGAAGGAACAGCACGCGCTTTCCAACGAGAAGGCGCGGCGGGCGGGCCTTGCGGATCGCGTGCGGTTCGAACTGCTCGATTACCGCAAGGTCGAAAACCGCTTCGATCGTATCGTCTCGGTCGGCATGTTCGAGCATGTGGGCGTCCACCACTACGGCGAGTTCTTTGCCAAGATCAACGCGCTTCTCAAGGACGACGGGCTGATGGTGCTACATTCCATCGGCAAGATGAGCCCGCCCGGCACCGCGAGCCCATGGCTACGCAAATACATCTTTCCGGGAGCCTACTCACCGGCACTCTCGGAAGTCTTCCCGGTTGTCGAGCAGAACAGCCTGTGGGTGACGGATCTCGAATTCCTGCGGCTGCACTATGCGAAGACGCTCAATCATTGGCACCGACGTTTCGAGGCCAATCGCGACAAGATCGCAGCCATGTATGACGAGCGCTTCTGCCGGATGTTCGAGTTCTATCTGATCAGCGCCGAGACGATGTTCACATCGGGCAGCCAGCTGGTGTTCCATATGCAGCTCGCGCGCAAGCGCGACGCGGCCCCTATCGTGCGCGATTACGTCACCGATCTGCAGCGCCACTATCGCCTGCAGGAGGCGGAGCGGCTCAAGATCCTTCGGCAGGAAGTGCCGGAGCCAAGCACTGTTTAGCGCTCGCCTCCGACCTGACGACCCTAGCGCATCGTGCAGAAAAGTGGATCCGGTTTTCTGCGTTCTACGATACGCCGCTTAAAGAAGAGAGCATCGGATCGGCTCTCAAAAGTGGAATCCACTTTTGGGTCCGATGCTCTAGGTCACGGTCTCGTAGTCCTTGTTCTTCAGGCCGTCATGGGCATGGCGCGTCGGCAGCCTGCCCTCCGGCTGCTTCTTGAAGAACGACGAAGCCTTGGCACCCATAGGCCCCTTCGAGATCGTGATGCCGCCGTCCACCGCGTAGAGCGCGCCCGTCACATAGCTGGCTTCATCCGACGCAAGGAAGCAGAACACGTTCGCGACCTCTTCGGGCGTGCCGCGGCGTCCCATGGGTGTTGCCTGCGTGATCATGGAAGCGAGTTCGCTGTCCATCGGCCCCGTCGACTTGTGCGTCCAGGCCGTATCGATGGGTCCCGGACAGACGCAATTGGCACGCACGCCATAAGCAGCCTGCTCGCCGGCAACGCCGCGAATGAAGGAGTGGATGAAAGCTTTAGTACCGCCATACATGGCATTCTTGGGATGGCCGATCATGCCTGCCTCCGAACCGGTCGCGACGATATTGCCATGTGTCTCCTGCAAATGCGGGAGGGCGAACTTCGTCATGAGGAAGACCGACCGCACATTGTCACGCAATGTCTCGTCGAACTTGTCGATCGGATAGTCCTGCGTCTCCGCGACGGCGAGAAACACGCCGGCATTGTTGACGAGCACGTCGAGGCGGCCATACGCGCTGATACAGGTCTCGACCGCGGCCTCCGCATGACGCTCTTCGGCGATATCGCCCAGATAAACTTCGGCGAAGCCGCCGGCGCCGTTGATAAGCCGCGCCACGTCATCTACGGGATCGTTGGGCAGGCCGACAAGCAACAGCCGGGCGCCCTCCTGTGCAAATTTGAGTGCAATTGCTTCGCCGATCCCAGTGCCCGCACCGGTGACGATCGCGACCTTGTTGAAAAGGCGTCCAGGCATGGTCGAACTCCTGTTGAGATATAGTGGCCTGGAGGGGTCATCGCGTGCCCAGGCCGGACGAGGGCACAACGGACCGATCTTCAGCCGGTTCCGCAAAGCTGAATCGCGGAAGAACGCGACGATATTCCGCTGCTGCAGGACCTTTTTCCAAGCACAGCCTGGGTTTTGCGCGTACGAAAAGGATGCTATGTCGAGCCTCGTCGAAGGAGAGATCGACGGCATGAAACTGGCCCAGCTTCCGGAATGGAATCTGTTGGGAGCTCGTCTTTCATCATGATGCGCCGCCTTTCCCTGCGACAGCAGATCACCTTCCTTGTCGGCCTGCTGTGTCTCGTCCTCGTCAGCGTTGCGGCCTTCGGCGCGTCCTACATCGCCTTTGAGCGGACGAAACAAGAGATCATGGCCGATTCCGAGGAGACGGCTTCGACCCTGGCGGCCATCCTCGATCGCGGTATGGCGGAGCGTTACCGGGAGATCCGCAACATCGCCAGCCTGCGTCCTCTCCAGGGGATCTGGACCCGTGAGCCCGACAGCATCCGCCAGGTCCTGGAGCAACTCCAGGCGACCTATCCCGATTACAGCTGGATCGGCTTCGCCACGCCGGATGGAACAGTCCAGGCATCGACGCGAGGTGTTCTCGAAGGAGCTTCCGCCGCTGAACAGCCATGGTTCCAGGAGGGCCTGAAGGCACCCTATGTGGGGGACGTGCATGAAGCCAAGCTGCTCGATCAGCTTCTCCACCCATCTTCATCGGATGAACCCTCGCGTTTCGTGGATTTCTCGGCCCCCGTTCACGACGAAAACGGCAAGCTCATCGGCGTCATCGGTGCTCATCTCAACTGGGACTGGGCCCGTGAGCGCCTTGAGATCCTCCTTAATCGACGTGGCATCGTCAGACCGGAAGCGATCTGGATCCTTGCGCGCGACGGATCGGTCCTTCTCGGGCCGGAGGGGACGACCAAGCCGCTTCCCGATACGCTCATCGCACGGATGAAGGAGTACGGTAGCGGCTGCTTCGAGCTGGGCGACGGACATGACAAAATGCTGACCGGCTTCGCCATTTCCCAAGGCTATCGGGACTATCCGGGCCTCGGATGGATCACCATCTCGCGGCAGGAGGACAATGTGGCGTTCACGGCGGCGCGCAGTGCCGTCTGGACCATCCTCGGCCTCTGCGTCGTGGTCGCCCTGCTCGGAATCCTTTTTGCGCTGTTCATCGCGCAGGGCGTCTCCAAGCCTCTTCAGGCGATCATCGCCGCAACCGACAAGATTGGTCGCGATCCGACCGTGTCGCTTCCCCCTATCGGGACAGGATCCCGGGAGATTGTCCGCCTGTCGGCGGTCCTTCGCTCTCTCGTTCGCCGCGCCGGCGCTGCGGAGAAGCGGGTCCTGGAGGTCTCCACCCTGCGGGAGCAGGAAGTCTTGACGCTCACACGTCTGGCCGAGACCGATGCCCTCTCCGGTCTTCTCAACCGCCGCGGCTTCGATATCCTGGGAGAGGAAGCCTTCGCCCAGTTCAAGCAGTTCGACCGGCTTCTCGCCGTGCTGATCGTGGATATTGATCATTTCAAGAGGGTCAATGACACCTACGGCCACGCCGCCGGCGACGAGGTGATCCGGGCGATCGGCGAGGCCCTGACGCGGCAGCTCAGGTCGACCGATACGGTCTGTCGCTTCGGCGGGGAGGAATTCGTCGTCCTGCTGCGTGATACAAGCCGTGAAAGCGTTCAGATCATCGCACGACAGATCCGCTCTGCCGTGGAGCGACTTCGCCCGGTCCATCACGGCCGGACGCTGTCCGTTACCGTCAGCGTCGGCGGTGCGCTCGCCAGCGACGCTGATCGCGACATCCAGGATGTCTTCGAACGGGCGGATATCGGTCTCTACGAGGCCAAGAGCACCGGCCGCAATCGTGTGGTCATTGCCAGCGTCACGACGCCCGTGGCCGTGGCTTTGACCTGAGAGCCGACGGGCGGGTGACCCGGGCGCCGCGAGGTGCTAGAGCGGTTCACACCGATGGACAACCGCCTCTTGAGGCGGCTCCCGTCTCTTCCAGGAATGCATCAAGCGGTCTCATGCTCGAAGGACTTCACCCCAACCGTCCCACCCACATCTTCCGGATCACCACGGACGAACGCTCAGCCCGCGCCATGACGGAACTGATCGGCGAGATCTTCGATCCGACGGAAACCGCCGTTGCGGCTTTCGAGACGGAGGAGGACGGGCCTTGGCTCCTGGAAGCCTATTTCGCTCGCGAGCCGAACGAGACGGCAATCCGCGATCTGCTCCGGCCAGTCGTCGGTGGGCAGGCGGATGAAGGCGTCTTTCTTCCTCTCGCGCAGCAGGATTGGGTGAAGGCGTCTCTGGAAGGGCTCAACCCGGTCCGCGCCGGGCGCATTCTCGTTCACGGCGCCCATGATCGCGAGACACGGCGGCCCAATGATCTGTCGATTGAGATCGAGGCCGCTCTCGCCTTCGGCACAGGCCATCACGGCACGACCAAGAGCTGCCTTCTCGCCTTCGTGGACGAACTGAAACGGCGCAAGCCGCGCAACGTGCTTGATGTGGGAACGGGAACAGGCATCCTGGCTTTCGCCGCGGCGAAGGTCCTCAAGCGCCCAGTGGTTGCGGGAGATATCGACCCCGAGGCGATCCGCGTCGCGCATGAGAATGCCCGCCTGAACGGGATTCATCCCTGGATGAAGCTCTATGTCGGTGCAGGCGTACAAAATGGCCTAGCCAACCGGCCAGGCCATTTCGACCTGATCTTCGCCAATATCCTGGCAAAGCCGCTGCGCCTTCTAGCTCCTTCGATCGCCCGCGTGGCATCGCGAAACGGCACGCTGATCTTGTCGGGACTGCTCGGGCGCGACGTGCCGGGCGTCCTCTCCGCCTACGAGGCGCAAGGCTGGCATCTGGAGCGGCGCTACGACCGCGAGGGCTGGGTTGCCCTCGTAATGAAGCGGGGCGGCGCGCATCCGCAGCCCCGCCACTTCGATCCTTACTCCGACGAGATGTTCGGATAGCGCTTGGCCAGTGTCCTGCGGAGGGCCCGAGCCTCAACGTAGATGTCGTGAGCGGCCTTGAGGATGGTGATAATGATCATCGGTCTTCTCCTTACAGCTTGAACGGCAGGAACGCGTCAGGAGTCAGGTTCATTGAAGCCCGACCATGACGTGACGCGAGTTCCTTGAGGGTGTCGCCGTGCGGGCGCAGCATTCGTTCGGCGGAGAAGGCTCGGCTGACCATCAGCGCGTTGATGAAGCGCCTGGCATGAAGACCGAGATTGAGGGACAACGTCCCGACGCTTGCAGCGGGGACAAGAGTGGCGGTGGCCATAGGTTCATCTCCCAAGTTGGTGTGATGACCCTTCGACGTTCCTCGTTATGTCGTTGCCCTATAGCTAAGTTCGCTCGACCTGCTTGAGGAGACATGCAAAAGCATGTGAGCCATGACGTTTTTGCAGTTCAAAATAAGTAAAAGCCACCCTGTATGCATCACGTGCGCAAATCGGGTGCAATTCGCGTCATGTTTAGGCATTCCCGACAGAGGATTGCCTTAAAGACTTCCACGCAGACCGGGACTTGGTTTTTCTTGAGAATGCCTGCATTGCGCTGAGCATCACGAAATCTCCCGTTCACGAGCCGGTAGAGAGGCTTCCGAGGTTCTAGACCATGCCCTATCTATATCCGCCCATCGAACCTCACGAATCAGGCATGCTCGATGTCGGGGATGGCCATCGCATCTACTGGGAGACGTGCGGAAACCCAGGTGGAAAGCCGGCCCTCGTCCTCCATGGCGGACCTGGCTCCGGCTGCACCGTCAATGCACGCCGGTACTTCGATCCAGAATCCTACCGCATCGTTCTGTTCGACCAGCGCGGGTGCGGACGCAGCACGCCTCATGCAAGCCTTCCGAACGCCGACCTCAGCGCCAACACCACGCCTCACCTTCTCGCCGATATCGAACGGCTGCGGCAGAGCCTCGGCATCG
Organism: Microvirga puerhi; assembly: GCF_020089865.1. Taxonomy (GTDB): domain Bacteria; phylum Pseudomonadota; class Alphaproteobacteria; order Rhizobiales; family Beijerinckiaceae; genus Microvirga; species Microvirga puerhi. Next base: position 114,801 of record NZ_JAIRBM010000002.1, on the reverse strand, counting down.
AACGATGGCTGGTGTTGGGCGGATCCTGGGGCTCGACCCTCGCCCTCGCTTATGCCGAACGCCATCCAGACCAAGTGAGCGAGCTGATCCTCTTCAGCGTCGCCACCACCACCGCCTGGGAGATCGACTGGATTACCCGCGGGGTTGGAGTCTTCTTTCCAGGGGCCTGGGCGCGCTTTCGTGACAACCTGCCCGAGGCAGAACGCACAGGCAGTCTCGTCGAAGCCTATCACCGCCTCCTCATGCATCCGGCCCCCAACATCCACGAAAAGGCGGCACGGGATTGGTGCGATTGGGAGATGGCGCTCGTCGCGGTGCATCCCGATCACAAACCTCACCCCCGATACGAGGATCCGGCCTTTCGGCTCGGCTTCGCGCGGCTGGTGACCCATTACTGGCGCCACAAGGGATGGCTCGAGGATGGAATCCTGTTGCGGGAGACAAACCGCCTGGCAGGGATCCCGGGATTTCTGATCCATGGCCGGCTGGACATCGGCGGCCCCCTCATCGTGCCCTGGCAGCTTCAGCAACACTGGCCCGGCAGCGAATTGATCGTCGTCGGCGAAGCCGGACATGATGCACGAGACCCTGGCATGACCGAGTGCATCGTTGCCGCGACGAGCCGCTTTGCGTGAAACGGCCCCACCGACCAGCCGAAAAAATCCGTGATGCGGCAACCGCGACCAGTTCCGTTGCGGTTGAAACCGCTCTAGCGTGTCGCCCGCCTGTATTCTCCAGAGATCGGTTTTCGTATCGTATGGCCCGCTTCCAGAGTTTTGACGATTCCACCTCTCCCGCCCAAGGTCCCGAGCGGATCGCGAAGTTGCGCACGGAGCTGTCGCGCCGCGGCTATGACGGCTTCATCGTTCCACGCGCCGACGAGCACCAGGGCGAGTATGTGCCGAAAAGTGCCGAGCGGTTGGCCTGGCTCACCGGCTTCACGGGCTCTGCCGGCACGGCGATCATTCTCCAGGACAAGGCGGCGCTCGTGATCGACGGCCGCTATACCGTGCAGGCGGCGGAGCAAGTCGATACCACGGTCATCACACCCGTTCCCTTGGCTGAGACCTCGCCCGAGGACTGGCTGGCCGAGAACCTACCGGCGGGTGCCGTTTTTGCCTACGATCCGTGGCTTCACACCAGCGACGGCCTAAAGCGGCTAAAGCAGGCCGTTGCCCGTGCTGGCGCCAAGCTCGCCCCGGTCGAGATGAATCTCGTGGACGTGATCTGGATCGATCGCCCTGCCCCGCCGCAGGCGCACGTCCGGCCGCACCCCCTCGCCTATGCCGGCGAAACCGCCGAGGCGAAACTTGAGCGCGTGCGTGCCAAGATGGCGGAAGCCAAGCTCGACGCCCTCGTCATTTCCGACCCTCACAACCTCGCCTGGACGTTCAATCTCCGCGGCGGCGATGTCGGCCATACGCCTCTCCCGCTCGGCTACGCCATTCTGCCGAAGAAGGGCCGCGCCCAGCTCTTCTTCGATCCGGCCAAGATGACGAACGAGGCTGGCGCGGCCGTCGGCGATCTTGCCGATTTCGTCGACATCAAGGATTTTCTCGGAGCCCTCGATACGCTCGGCACGGACAAGGAAAAAGTCCGCATCGATGCCGCAACGGGCGCGGTTGCGCTGATCAGGCGGATCGAAGCCGCAGGCGGCACGGTCGATGTCGGTGCCGACCCGATCAGCCTCATGAAGGCCGTGAAGAATCAGGCGGAAATTGCCGGTTCACGCTCGGCGCATCTTCGCGACGGTGTCGCGGTGGCACATTTCCTCGCCTGGCTCGACCGGGAGGCCCCGAAGGGGAAGCTGACAGAAATCGACGCCGTCGAGGCGCTCGAAGCCTTCAGGGCCGAGACGGGCGCTTTGAAGAACGTCTCCTTTCCGTCAATTTCCGGAGCAGGGCCGAACGCCGCCCTGCCTCATTACCGGGTGACGAAGTCGAGCAATCGCCCGATCGCGATCAACCAGATCTTCCTGATCGATTCCGGCGCGCAATACGAAGACGGCACGACGGACATCACCCGCACGATCATCGTCGGCGAGCCTACCGCCGAAATGAAGGACCGCTTTACGCGTGTCCTGAAGGGCCATATCGCCATCGCCCGCTGCGTCTTCCCGAAAGGGACGAGCGGTGCGCAGATCGACTCGTTCGCCCGTCAGCCTCTTTGGGAGGCGGGCCTCGATTTCGACCACGGGACCGGCCACGGCATCGGCAGCTATCTGTCGGTGCACGAGGGCCCGCAGCGCATCGCCAAGACGGGAACCACGGCTCTCGAGGCCGGCATGATGTTGTCCAACGAACCGGGCTTCTACAAGAAGGGCGATTACGGTATCCGCATCGAGAACCTGATCCTCGTGGAGCCACGCACGATTCCGGGCGGCGACCGGGAGATGTTCGGCTTCGAGACGCTGACCTTCTCGCCCATCGACCTGCGCCTCATCGAACCGTCGCTGCTGACCGCCGATGAGGTCGCGTGGCTCGACAACTATCATGCGCAGGTCCGCGAGAAGATCGGCCCGCAGCTCTCGGGCGAGACGCGGGATTGGTTCGAGCAGGCGACGAGGCCTCTGAACTGAGGCTTATCCCGACACTACCGTCATTCCGGGTTGCCTTTAGGCAAGCCCGGAACCCATAACCACTGGCTTAGCTGGATAGAATGCAGCGGTTACCGTTGCGATCTATTCTGGACGGCTGGCGATTATGGGTTCCGGGGGCCGCTACGCGGCCCCGGAATGACACGCTGCATCACATGAAATGTCGCAGCACCACGACGGACACGACGCCCACGATGATTGTCGCGAGAAGCGGCAGGCGGAAGGCTACGAAGGCCGTGATCGCTGCAGCCAGGGCCTCCGCCCATCCGGTCGTGAGCGCGGTCGGCGCAATCACGGCGACGAGCACGGCCGGTGGAATGGCATCGAAAGCGGCCTTGGCACGACCGGTCAGCGCCAGTCGATCCGCAACCAGCAGACCTGCGACACGGGTGAAGTAAGTCACCACCGCCATGGCGAGGATGGCGAGAAGGGTGGTCGTATCCATGCTCATGACCGAGCATCCTTCCCGGCCGCCAGATAGGCGGCGGCAATTCCCGCAAGCGCACCGGAGGCCACATGCCAGGGTGCGCCGATGAAATGATGGACAAGGGCCGAGACCGCGGCGCTGACGCCCACCGTCACCAGCGTGACCCGGCTGCGCCCGAAGCCCGCGACGAGGCCGATAAAGAGCGCCGTGAAGGCGAAATCCGCTCCGAACCGCGCTGGATCGCCCAGGAAAGAGCCGAGGACGGCTCCAAGCGTCGTCGAGACGACCCAGTTCGCATAGAGCGTGACCGCCATCGCTGCCCAATAGGCGCCGGTCACCGGCCGGTCGAGGGCTCGACGCTCCGACAGAGCCCACGACTCGTCCGTCATGAAGAAGAAGCCGACGAATTTCTCGGTTCTACTCAGCCCTATCTTGGGAGACAGCGAGGCTCCCATCAGCACGTGCCGCACGTTGATGAGGAACGTGCCGAAGGCAAGCGCAAGAATCGGCGCCGGACTGACCCAGCTCTCGATGGCAGCGAATTGCGCCCCGCCCGCGAAGACAAGCGCGGACATCAGCGCCACCTCGGCCGGAGAAAGCCCCTTGGTGATAGCGACGGCGCCGAAGAGAAGGCCGATCGGGATGGCGGCGATCGCTGCGGGCGCAATGTCGCGCAGCCCCGCCCTGGCGTCGCGTCGATAGGAGGTCTTGAGAGGATTGGGTTGATCCATGGTCGTATCCGTTTCGGCCCTTATGCCGGAAAGGACACGGCGCGTCTTGGATGAAAGTCTCGTTCAGGCGGCCCGGTAGGCGCCCGGCGTGATGCCCATGCGGGCCTTGAAGACCCGATTGAGATGACTCTGGTCGAAAAAGCCGCAGGTGGCTGCAACGGCGCTCGGGATCTCGCCCCGCTCCAGCAGACGCCGCGCCGCGCGGAATCGCCGGTCGAGAAGATAGGCGTGCGGCGTCAACCCGGTTTCCTTCTGGAAGGCACGGATGAAATGACTGCGCGACAGCCCCGCCATGACCGCCAGGTCCGAGAGCTCCGCCTCCTGCCCAAGGTGGGCGTCGAGATAGTCCCGAACCCGGGCAATACCCTTCGGCCCATAGCGGGCCGGCCGAGGCGCATCGACATCCGCCCATCGGGCGATGAGGACGGAGAGGTATTCCACGAGCCGGACGTCCTGCTCCATCTCCGACGTCCGCACATCGTCGTGACACAGGCAGGCATGAAGCTGCGCATGGGCCTGGGCCAATTCCGGATCCGGAATAACTGCCCGGGCGAACCAAGGCGGGGAGAAGATCGGTCGGCCGGTCACGTCCTCGGCAATCTCTCGCATCAGCTCCGCGGACGGATAGAACGTCCTGTATTCGAAACCGTCGCCGTAGGGCGCACCATCGTGGATCTCGTCGGGGCAAACCACCGCGACCGTGCCGGGGGCGGCATAGTGTTGCTCGCCCCGGTAGTAGAACGTCTCGCAGCCGGACGAAACCGCCGCGATCGCATAGGTCTCGTGGCTGTGGCGGGCATAGGCATGGCGCCGGAAGATCGCGCGCAGGCATTCGAGGCCGCGATGGCGCGGCACCCGCCAGAAATGCGTCACGTCGCCTGCGGCACGCTGATCAGGATCGAGCGAATACTCCGGACTGATGACCGTCATGGCTCATATTCTGCCACAGGTAGCCCGTCCCGTCTTGTACAGGAGTCTCAAGGACGTCCGACCAGTTCAAACCAGCCGTCCTCGTCGAGGACCTGGACGTCGAACTCCTTGGCCTTGTCGAGCTTCGACCCAGCCCCGGGCCCAGCCACCACGATGTCGGTCTTCTTGGACACCGAGCCTGCAACCTTGGCCCCCAGGCGCTCCGCCATGGCCTTCGCCTCCTCGCGGGTCATCTGCTCGAGCGAGCCGGTGAAGACCACGGTCTTGCCGGCCACGGGAGAGCTGGTCGCCGCCGCCTCGATCGGCACCGTCGTGACCTGCGCAAGAAGGGCGTCGAGCATCTCCTCGTTATGCTTTTCCTTGAAGAACTCGACGATGGCTTCGGCCACCACCGGGCCGATTCCGCCGATGGCGGTCAGTTCCGCATGCGCCTCCGAGGTCGGGTCGGCGGCAGCCTTCGCGGTTTCGCGCAGCGCCTCGAAGGTTCCGAAATGGCGAGCCAGGATGCGGGCCGATGTTTCGCCGATATGCGGCATGCCGAGAGCGAAGATGAAGCGGTTAAGCGGAATCGTCCGCCGCGCCTCGATGGCTGCGAAGAGGTTCCTGACGCTGGTCGCGCCCCACCCTTCCCGGTTCTCCAGCCTCTGAAGGCTGCGGGCATTGCGGGCTTCCAGGGTGAAGATATCCTGCGGCCCCCGGATCAGGCCCTCGTCGTAGAACTCCTCGATCCGCTGCCCGCCCAATCCCTCGATATCGAAGGCATTGCGGGAAACGAAATGCTTGAGCCGCTCCCGCGCCTGCGCCGGGCAGATGAGGCCGCCGGTGCAGCGGCGAACCGAATCCTCCTTGCCGGTCCGCGGGTTGACCTCGCGCACGGCATGGCTGCCGCAGGCGGGACAGATCGTCGGGAAATGGTAGGGCTTGGCGTTCGGCGGGCGCTTGTCGAGCACCACGTCGAGCACCTTCGGGATCACGTCGCCAGCGCGCAGCACCACGACCGTGTCGCCGATACGGATATCGACCCCGTTGCGGATCGGCTGGCCGTCGCCACCGATGCCCTTGATGTAATCCTCGTTGTGGAGGGTGGCGTTCGAGACGACGACGCCGCCGACGGTGACCGGCTTCAGCTTGGCGATAGGGTTGAGGGAACCGGTGCGCCCGACATTGATCTCGATATCCTCCAGCACCGTCACGGCCTGCTGTGCCGGGAACTTATGGGCCAGCGCCCAGCGGGGCGAGCGCGACACGAAGCCGAGCCGCGTCTGAAGCCCGAGGTCGTTCACCTTGTAGACGACGCCGTCGATGTCGTAGCCGAGATTGGCGCGGTCCGTCTCGATGGCGTGATAATGCGCCAGCAATTCCTCGACGCTCGCGCACAGGCGCGTCAGTGGATTGGTCTTGAACCCGAAATGCTGGAACGCCTGGATCATGCCATACTGCGTGTTTGCCGGCATGGCGCTGATCTCGCCCCATGCATAGGCAAAAAACCTGAGCGGGCGTGACGCGGTGATCGCCGGATCGAGCTGACGCAGGCTGCCAGCAGCCGCGTTGCGGGGATTGGCGAAAAGCGGCTTGCCGGCAGCTTCCTGGCGCTCGTTGATCGCCGCGAAATCCTTGTGAGAGAGATAGGCCTCCCCCCGGACCTCGAAGACATCCGGCACCTTTCCGTCCTTCAGGATGTGCGGGATATCGTGAACCGTGCGGGCATTGGCCGTCACGTCCTCACCGACGGTGCCGTCGCCGCGAGTGGCCGCGCTGACAAGCCGCCCTTCCTCGTAGCGCAGGCTCAAGGACAGGCCATCGATCTTCGGCTCTGCGGTGAACAGCAATTCCGAATCGGGCTTGAGATGGAGAAAGCGCCGGATCCGCTCGACGAACTCGACAATCACTTCGTCTTCAAAGGCATTGGCCAGCGACAGCATCGGCGCGCGGTGCCGCACCTTGGCGAATTTCTCCGATGCTTTCGCGCCGACCTTCTGCGTCAGGCTCTCGGTGGTCGTCAGCTCCGGGAACTGCGCTTCGAGGGCCTCGTAGCGCTTGCGCAGCGCATCGTACTCCGCGTCCGAAACCGTCGGTGCGTCCTCCTCATAATAGCGCCTGTCGTGCTCGGCGATTTCGCGCCCGAGTTCCTCGTGCTCGGCCTGAGCCTTCACGAAGGAGAGTTGATCGACGGGGGTGTCCGAGGAGGTTTTTTGCCAGGCCATGTTCGAATCGACGTGAGAGACGATGAAACCATAGCGCCCCCGGCGAGAGTCTCCAGGGGAAGCGCGATGTGAAGAGGCTAATGCACCGCCGCTGCGAGCAGGCGGGCTGCCGCCGCGCGGGCTTCCTCGGTGATGGTGGCGCCGGCGAGCATGCGGGCGATCTCCTCGCGGCGGGGACCATCGTCGAGGGGAATGACCCGCGTCGCGACACGATCGGAGCCGCGCACGCCTTCCTTCGCAATCAGGAAGTGGCTGCCCGCCCGGGCGGCGACCTGGGGCGCGTGCGTGACTGCCATGACTTGAACGCCCTGTGCCAGCCGGGCAAGGCGTTGCCCGATCGCATCGGCGACGGCGCCGCCGACACCCGTGTCGATTTCGTCAAAGACCAGGGTCGGAGCCGATCCCTTGTCGGCAAGGACGACCTTGAGGGCCAGCATGAAACGGGACAGCTCACCGCCTGACGCGACCTTCATGAGGGGACCGGGCTTGGTACCCGGATTGGTCTGCGCCCAGAATTCGACCCGATCGAAGCCGTTCGGATCACGGCTTTCCTCGTCTGTCTGAATTTCGGTGATGAAGCGGGCCCGCTCCAGCTTCAGGGGCGGCAATTCTGCCTGGACTGCGGCATCGAGAGCTTTGGCGGCCTTGCGACGGCCGGCTGTGAGAACTTTTGCAGCCGCCACATAAGCCTGCTCGGCCGCCTTGAGGACGGCCTCAAGATCCACGAGTTTTTCCTCGCCCGCATCGATGGCCGCCACATCCTCTACGAAACGGGCGCGCAAGGCGGCGAGATCATCGGCAGGGACGTCGTATTTGCGGGCAGCGGCGCGCAGGGCGAAAAGGCGCTCTTCCGTCTGCTCCAATTCGCGCGGATCGAACTCGGCGGCGCGGATCGCCTCCTCCAGGGCCGCACGTGCCTCGTCGATGGCCACGAGGGCGGCATCCAGGGCGCGGACGCTCGGGTCGACTAGGGACGGAGCCTGGGCGCTGCGCCGCTCCAACTTGCGCACGGCGGCCGAAAGCGTCGGCACGGGCGACGACGATCCGGCAACGGCGTCGAACGCCTCGTTGAGGTCGGTCGCCACCTTTTCTGCCTGCATCATGAGGATACGCCGCTCCGACAGCGCCTCCTCCTCCCCTGCCTGCGGTGCGAGCTTGCTCAGCTCCTCGACAGCGTGACGTAGGAAGTCGGCCTCCTTGCGGGCCTTGTCGATCCGGGCGCGATGCTCCTGCAATGCCTGCCGGGCATCGCGAACCCGGCGGGCAGCTTCGGTGACGGCCTGAGCCTCGCCCGAAAGGTTGCCGAAAGCGTCCAGAATGGCCCGATGGGTCACCGGATCGACGAGCGCCCGGTCATCATGTTGGCCATGAATTTCGACCAGGGCGGTCCCGATGGCTTTGAGCACCTGCACGCTGACCGGCTGATCATTGACGAAGGCGCGTGTCCGGCCATCCGCCACCTGGACCCGACGAAGAATCAGATCCCCGTCGATATCGATATCCGCCTGGGCAGCGATCCGACGCGCTGGATGATCCATGGGGCAGTCGAAGACTGCCGTGACTTGGCCTTGCGCCTCGCCGTGCCGGACGAGGCTGCCATCGCCTCTCCCGCCGAGCGCCAGCGCAAAGGCATCGAGCAGGATGGATTTTCCTGCTCCGGTCTCACCCGTGAGGACGCTGAGGCCCTCACGGAAGTGGAGCTCGAGCTTGTCGATGAGGACGATGTCGCGAATCGCCAGCTGGATGAGCATGGAAGATGAGGCTTACCCCGCCCGCTGACCGACCTGGGGAACGCCGCGGAAGGCCTTGCTGATCCAGGATTCGGAATTCTCGCGCGGCTCGACGCCGCCCTTGGTCAGCAATGCGTAGGCGTCCTTGTACCAGGGACTGTCAGGGAAGTTGTGTCCAAGAACCGCAGCGGCTGTCTGCGCTTCGTCGACGATACCCATGGCCATATAGGCCTCGGCGAGACGTTCGAGCGCCTCCTCCACATGGCGAGTGGTCTGATATTGCCCCACGACCGTGCGGAAACGGTTGATGGCGCCGGAATAATTACGCTTCTGGAGATAGAAGCGGCCGATCTCGACCTCCTTGCCGGCCAGCTGATCGCTGGCGACCTGGATCTTCTTCTTCGCGTCCGCCACATATTCCGACGTCGGATAACGCTGGATCAGCTCCTGCAGAGCGAGCAGAGCGCGCTGCGACTTCTCCTGATCGCGGGTGATATCCGGAATTTGGTCATAATACGACGATGCCAGGAGATACTGCGCATAGGCCGCATCCGGTGTGGCCGGATGCATTTGCAGATAGCGCTTCGAGGCCGTGATGGATTCCTCGTAGAGGCCGCCCTCGTAATTGGCATAGGCCTCCATGATCAGCCCTTTGCGGGCCCAATCGGAGAATGGGTACTGCTTGTCAAGGCTCGAGAACTTCTTAGCCGCGCCCTCATAGTCCTTCTTCTGAACGCGGGCGAGACCGTCGTTGTAGATCTGCTCGGCGGGCGCCGTGGCCACAACTTCCGGCTTGTATTTTTCGCTGTTGTCGAACGGATTGAACGACGAGAGGGTATCGCAGCCCGCAACGGCCAAGCCGCAGACGCCGAACATCAGCGCGCGAACAGCGCCATCTTTCAATCCTGAATAAGCCTTCGCGAAAGACATGCCTCGCGGTCCTCCGAAAATAGTGCCCGGGTTGTAACGGTGCATCGAAGGCTCTTTAACCTATGAGCAGGCAAAGCGCCAACCCTTCCGTCAGGCTTTACCCAGGCGGCTTGGGGAACATGCACTAAAATCCTGCGGCCAAAGGGCGCCGTTCGCCGGAACGACGCCAAGATCGCAGGAGCAACTTTAAGCTTAGTGAACGTCGGGAGCGAAAGCCGGCATAGCAACGCCACTGCCAAGCTCGGCATACCCCGTCTCCCGCCGCACTCCGCCATCCACGATGGCGTAGTTGGAGCGGCTCGAGAACAGAGCCTCCAGAACGGAGAAGTTCAGGCGGTGACCGCCGCAATAGGAGCGATAGGTGCCGAGCAGCGGGAAACCGGCGAGGGAGAGGTCCCCGACCGCATCGAGGATCTTGTGGCGCACGAACTCGTCGCCATAACGCAGCCCCTCGGGATTCATCACGCCGTCATCGCCGATGGCGACCGTATTCTCCAACGAAGCGCCGAGGGCGAAGCCTGCGCTCCACAGCTTCTCCACGTCCCGCATGAAACCGAAGGTGCGGGCGCGGGAGATGTCCTTCCGGAAGACCGCTGGCGACAGATCGACAGCCTTGCGCTGACGGCCGATGACCGGCGTCGGGAAATCGATCTCGACGTCGAGACGGAAGACCCGGTCATTGGGAAGGAGCTCGGCAAAGGCCTTGCCCTGATTGACGCGGACCGGCTTGAGAACCTTGAGATATCGACGGGCCGAGGACTGGACCACGAGGCCGACCTGATCGATGGCATCGATGAAGGGAGCGGAGCTGCCATCGAGAATCGGCACTTCCGGACCATCGATCTCGACCAGGACATTGTCCACCCCGAGGCCGGACAGGGCGGCCATCAGGTGCTCGATCGTCGCCACGGCGCCACTTTCACGATCACCGATCACCGTGCAGAGCTCGGTGGCGGTCACCGCCAGATGGCGCGCATCGATCAGACGCTCTAGCCCTCCGGGAAGGCCGGTACGCAGGAAAGCGATGCCATGATTCACCTCCGCCGGATGGAGAACGATCTTAACTTCGTCTCCGGAATGGACACCGGCTCCGGTGAGAGCGACGGCGGCACGCAGCGTGGTTTGTTGGCTCTGCTTCATCTTCACTCAACCTCGAGCGTCTCGACGTCGGCGGTGTTCCGCCTTGGCGTCGAGCGCCCGCTGTTACTGTTTCTGACCCCCGCAGGCTTCTGACGAATCCCGCTTTGAACTGAAGGGAACATAGGTCGCAGGCTAGGCTAGGCCAAATCACGCTTTTTTACCGTCTGTTACAAACTCGACAATTCGCAAGTCTTTGAAAAGTAAACAAATTATTAAAAAGCCCCCGGCCGCTGTCGGCCGGGGGCTCCGATTTGTTAACAGTAATGCGCTGGCTAGTTCGCCTGGCGGCGGAGGAAGGCCGGAATTTCCAGCTGATCGTCCTCGGCGCTCCGCGGCGCGGCCGGCATACGCGGCTGGTCCGGATGCCCCTGGGCCGTGCGGTAGCCCTGCGGCGCGGCAGGCCGTTTGGCATATTCCGCGTGAACCGGCGACATCTGCTGCCGTGGCCCTTCCGGTGCCTGCCGCTGAGGAGCAGGCTCTGCGACCGGCGCGGAATGCTCGTCCCGACGGCCGAATCCCACCGTGGCCAGGCGCTGGAGCAGGGACATCCGCTTCGTGTCGTGCGGAGCCTCCTCGCCACGGCTGGCGCGGATCTGATTCTGGGCCGGAATCGGCAGCTCGTCGATGCGCGGCATCCGGGCAGGACGCATGGCCCGCTCGGGCTGCGGCGGAATGAAGGCGCCCTGCGCGATCGGTTCGTCGTGATAGGCCGGTTCAACCGCGACAGGTGCCTCGTAGGCCATCGCCTGCTTCGGCTGAGTCGGCGTCAGGACCACGTCGTCGCGGACGACCGGCTGGGGAGCGGGCTCCACGACCGGGGTCGCGAGGGAGGCGTAGGTCGGGGCGGCGACCGGAGCGGGAGCGGTCTCGATGGCAGAGGGAACCGCCTTCACCGTTTCGGCTGGGGCGGTGGCGCGAAAGGTCGGGACGGCTTGGGTCTGCGAAGCCCGGGCGCGGGCCTCGGCGCGCAGGCGCTCGGCCACTTCCGAAATCCGCTGCTCCGTCGATGTCAGATCGACAGCCGTGGGGGCCTGGACCTGGTCGATGCCGGTCGCGACCACCGACACGCGGATGATGCCCTCGAGGCTTTCGTCGAACGTCGCGCCCAGGATGATGTTGGCGTCCTGATCCACTTCCTCGCGGATGCGCGTCGCCGCCTCGTCGAGTTCATAGAGGGTCAGGTCGTTGCCGCCCGTGATGGAGATCAGCAGGCCGCGGGCGCCCTTCATCGACACGTCGTCGAGGAGCGGGTTGGCGATCGCCGCCTCCGCCGCCCGGATGGCGCGCTTCTCACCGGACGATTCGCCCGTGCCCATCATCGCCTTGCCCATGCCGCGCATGACCGAGCGGACGTCGGCGAAGTCGAGATTGATCAGGCCTTCCTTCACCATCAGGTCGGTGATGCAGGCAACGCCCGAATAGAGCACCTGGTCCGCCATCGCGAAAGCATCCGCGAAGGTCGTCTTCTCCGTCGCGACGCGGAAGAGATTCTGGTTGGGAATGACGATGAGCGTGTCGACCGATTGCTGCAGCTCGTTGATGCCGGCCTCTGCGAGACGCATGCGGCGAACGCCTTCGAACTGGAAGGGCTTCGTGACGACGCCGACGGTCAGGATGCCGAGTTCGCGGGCAGCACGCGCCACGACCGGAGCAGCACCGGTGCCGGTGCCGCCGCCCATGCCGGCGGTGATGAACACCATGTGCGAGCCGGCGAGCTGATCGCGGATTTCGTCCATCACCTCTTCGGCGGCCGCGCGTCCGACTTCCGGTTGCGAGCCGGCGCCCAGGCCTTCCGTTACCTGAATGCCCATCTGAACGATGCGGTCGGCCTTCGACGAGGCGAGAGCCTGCGCATCGGTGTTCGCAACCACGAACTCGACGCCCTGGAGCCCAGACTCGATCATGTTGTTCACAGCATTGCCGCCAGCGCCGCCGACGCCGAACACCGTGATGTGTGGCTTGAGTTCCCGGATATCCGGAGCTTGCAGATTGATAGCCATGACCTGTTTGCCTCTTTGGCCTTATTTACCACAGCGTTCGGCCGACGCTTACCCTTGGTTAACTTGAACTCTAGGCGATGGCCGCCGCGCCACCGCCTTACGCATCTAAAAACTATCGCGAATCCAGCGGCCCACGCGGGAGATGTAGCCGTCGGTTCCCGTACTCTGAAACAAGCCGCCGGAGCGCGGCTCGAAATACTCGATATGTGCCACCTGCGGATAAACCAGCAGGCCGACCACCGCCGAAAAGGCAGGCCCCTTGGCAGCTTCGGGCAACCCCTTGATGCCGAGCGGACGCCCGACACGGACCTGACCCTGAAGGATGCGCCGCGCCGTTTCCGGCAATCCGACGAGCTGGCTCGCGCCACCTGTCAGCACGACGCGCCGACCGGCCTGCGCGGCGAACCCCGCCGATTTAAGCCGGTCACGGGCGAGTTCGAGGATCTCCTCGACCCGCGGCTTGATGATCCTGACCAAATGCGACTTCGGCAGATGGTTGGGAACATCACGTTCGTCTTCATCGACCTGCGGAACGGCGATCATGTCGCGATCGTCCGCGCTCGATGTGATCGCCGAACCATAGAGCGTCTTCAGTCGCTCCGCGGCCGACACGCGCGTCGTCAAGCCGCGCGCGAGATCCATGGTCACATGGTGTCCGCCGACTGCGATCGCGTCGGTATGCACCAGATGGCCGTTCATGAAAATACCGACGCTGGTCGTTCCGCCGCCCATGTCGACGACGGCGCAGCCCATATCGGCTTCATCGTCGACGAGAGCCGACAGACCGGCCGCATAGGGCGTTGCGATGACGGCTTCAACACTGAGATGGCAACGCTCGACAGCGAGCATCAGGTTGCGCGCCGCAGCAGCCTCGGACGAAACCACGTGCAGATCGACGCCCAGACGCTCACCGATCATGCCGGCCGGATCGACGATATGATTCTGCGCATCGAGCGAGAATCCCGTCGGAAGGGCATGCAGGACCGCCCTGCCCCGCCGCGGATCATAGCTGCTTGCAATGTCGAGAACCCGATGCACATCGCCGGGGCCAACTGCACCGCGCACCGGAACGTGCGCTTCGAAATGCTCCGAGGCGAGCCGGCCGCCCGTGAGATTGACGATCACGGACTGAATCTCGACTTTCGCCATGCGCTCGGCTGCATGCACCGCCTGGCGGATCGAGGTCTCGGCAGCCTCCAGATCGACGATCACGCCACCCTTGAGTCCAACGGAGCGCTGGTGTCCGATTCCGAGAATGCGCGCCACATGGGTGCGGCTGCGCAAGGCCTCAATCTCGTCGGCGGGCTTCAGCTCCGCCACGACGCACACGACCTTGCTGGTCCCGATATCGAGGACCGACAGAATGGCACTCTTGCGCGCGGACAACGGCTTCATGCGCGGTGTCAGACCATGACCCGAGCGACTCATGTTTCGACTCCCTTGCCGCGCACCGGCTTCTTCTTCAAGGCTTCGGCCCGTGCCGAAGCCGCCTCCTCGGTCAGACGGACGACAACCCGATCGGCCATGCGCAGATCGACCGCCAGCACATCCTTTTCCAGGATCCTCTGCTCACGCTCGAGCTTCACGAGCCGCGCCACCGCGTCCGCCGCGCCGAGTTCCGGCAGGCTCACGTCCATGCCGTTGTCCATCTTCAAATTCCACCGGCGCCCGGCCACCATCATGCCCGCGCGGATGCGGCCCTTCAGGGGACCTGCGGCTTCGAGCAGCGCCACATAGTCTTTGCTCCGCTTGTTCGCCTCTTCGCCGACGACGAAGGGAAGATCGGCGTAGCGCGCATCCTGCATGAGGTCGATGACCGTCCCGTCCGCCGCGATGACGAAGAGCTCGCCCTTGAGCTGCCAGATCGCATACGGCTCGCGCTCGGTCAGTCCAATCACGAGCTCGTTCGGGTAAAGCTTGCGCACGGTGGCGCTCTTGACCATCGGTACGCGCTCGAGACGCTCGCGCACTCCGTTAACGTCGAGGAAGACCAGGGACAGCTTGGAGTCGAGACCGGCCGCCGCAAGCACTTCCGACTCCCGCATCTGCGAGATTCCAGAGATGGTGATCTGCTCGAGGCCAAGCCCGAAGAAGCGTGCGAGGGCATGATGCGGCTCGCCGTTCTGGCGAATGAAGTCGTTGAGGTGGCCGCCTTGCCAGAGACCGGTCACGGCCACGGCACCAAAGAATCCCAACGTCAGCACGGTGCCGAGATACCGTGGGATGCGGCGCTCGATCGGCTGACGACTGCCGCGGCGCCTGACGCTGCGGCTAGGGCGAAACTTGCTGAAGAAACCGAATCGCGAGGCGCCCGGCCTGCGCGATTCGGCGGCTGTCGCGCGCGCAACCGGAGAGCCGGCCCGGTAGGCCGTCATCGGTTGCAGGTAGCGTCCTCCACCATCCATTGCACAAGCTCGCCAAACGAATAGCCCGCGTGGGCTGCCAGTTCTGGCACCAAGCTCGTCTCGGTCATTCCGGGTTGCGTGTTGACCTCAAGGACAACGAGTTCCCCGGTTCCACCGGGTGTATCGTCATACCGTAAGTCGGCGCGACTGATTCCCCGACAGCCGAGCGCTTGATGCGCCGTTAACGCCAACTCTTGAACCTTTTGGTAAATATTCGGTTTAATTTCTGCCGGGAGGACGTGAATGGAGCCCCCCTTCGCGTACTTTGCGTCATAGTCATAGAAGACGCCCGTAGCCGGCCGGATATCGATGACGCCGAGGGGTCTGTCGCCCATGACGGCGCAGGTGAGTTCGCGGCCCGCAACGTATGATTCGACAAGGACTTTCTCGCCGAACGCCCAGTCCTCCCGAAGCAGCTCCTGAGGCGGGTGGCTGCGCTCCTCGCGCACGATGATGACCCCGACCGAGGAGCCCTCGTTGACCGGTTTGATCACATAGGGAGCCGGGAGCACGTGGCTCCGCGCCGCATCCAAACGGTTAACGACGACACCGTGCGGAACCGGCACGCCGGCAGCAGCCATGACGACCTTTGCGCGATCCTTCTGCATGGCGAGCGCAGAGGCGAGGACTCCAGAGTGACTATAGGGAATACGAAGGATTTCGAGCAGGCCCTGGATCGTCCCATCCTCGCCGACGCGCCCGTGAAGCGCATTGAAGACCACATCCGGCGCCGTTGCCTGCAGAACGGTGGCGATGTCCGGCTGCACGTCGATGGGGGTGACCTTGTAACCTCGCTCCTCGAGCGCCTTGGCGCAGGCGCGCCCGGAGGCCAGGCTGACCTCCCGCTCCGCCGACCAGCCGCCATAGAGAACCGCAACGTGCTTGGCCATGACATGCTCCCCTCGCCGCCGCTGATCTCCAGCAGGCCCGACGATGATTCGGCCTGACGCTAAGGACGCCCGACCCGTTTGATTTCCCATTCCAGCGTGACGCCAGAGGTCGCAAGCACCCGCTTGCGCACCTCTTCGCCCAGCGCCTCGATGTCGGCGGCGGATGCCGAGCCATGGTTGATCAGGAAATTGCAATGCATCTCGGACACTTGTGCATCGCCGATGCGCAACCCCCGGCACCCGGCTGCATCGATCAGCTCCCACGCCTTGCGGCCTTCCGGATTCTTGAAGGTCGAGCCGCCCGTCCGGGTATTGACCGGCTGCGTCGAGGATCGCGCCTCGGTGATGTTGTTCATCTCCGCCAGGATCGCATCGCGGTCGCCGGCGCGGCCCTCGAACAGAGCCTCGGTGAAGATAACATCATCAGGCACGGCCGAATGGCGATAGGTGAAGCCCATATCGGCGTTGGAATAGACCACCTTCTCGCCAGACCGGGTGATGGCCCTCGCTTCGACGAGAACGTCTTTCGTCTCGCCCCCATACGCGCCGCCGTTCATCCTCAATGCGCCGCCGATCGTGCCGGGAATGCCACGCAGAAAGGACAATCCCGCGATTCCAGCCTCCGCCGCCGCGCGTGCGACCTTCACGTCGGGTGCGGCCGCACCGGCGCGGATCCGGTGGTTTTCCTCGACCGAGATCTCGGCAAAGGATTTGCCGAGCCGGATCACGATCCCTTCCCAGCCCTGGTCGCGAATCAAAAGGTTCGAACCGAGCCCGACGACCAGGATCGGAAACGCGCGGTCCAGCCTCGCGAGAAAATAGGCAAGATCATCCTCGTCCGCAGGCGTGAAGAGCACCTTAGCCGGGCCGCCGGTGCGGAACCACGACAGCGGCGCCGTCGGCGCATTCGCTTCGAGCTTGCCACGCAGATCCGGCATCTGCGCCTTCAGGGCGGGCGTCAGATCGGCAAACATCAGGCTGCCTTTTCGCCGAGGGTCTCAAGTTCACCGGGAAGCGCATAGGCCCATTGCGTGATGTTGCCGGCGCCGAGGCAGATCACATAATCGCCGGGCTTCGCAAAGCCCTTGATCAGACCGGCGAGGTCTTCCGACTTCTCGAGGGCCATCACGTTCCGGTGCCCACGTGCCTTGAGGCCGGACACGAGACTGTCGCGGTCCGCGCCCGGGATCGGCTGCTCACCCGCCGCATAAACCGGCGCGACGATCACTGCGTCCGCGTCGTTGAAGCAGGTGCAGAACTGATCGAACAGGGAGGAAAGACGCGTATAGCGATGAGGCTGCACGACGGCGATGACCTGTCCCTCCGTCGAGGACCGCGCGGCCTTGAGCACGGCGGCGATTTCGATGGGATGGTGGCCGTAATCGTCGAAGATCGTCACGCCGTTCCACTCGCCCGTGCGCGTGAAGCGGCGCTTCACGCCACCAAAGCCGGCAAGGGCCTTGCGGATCGCATCCTGCGAGACACCAAGCTCGTGCGCGACGGCGATGGCAGCCGTCGCATTCAACGCGTTGTGCGCTCCGGGCATCGGCAGCACGAGATCTTCCAGCTCGAGGCGGAAGCCCGGACGGCGGTCACGGATCATGACGCGGAAACGGCTCTGGCCGCCGCGGGGATCGACATCCATCAGACGCACGTCGGCCTGCGGGTTTTCACCATAGGTGATGATGCGCCGATCCTCGATTCGCCCGACGAGGTCCTGAACCGTCGGATGATCGATGCACATCACCGCGAAGCCGTAGAACGGAATCGAATCGATGAAGGACCGGAAGGCGTCCTTGATGGCGTCATAGTCGCCGAAATGATCGAGATGCTCCGCATCGATATTCGTGACGATGGCGACGTCAGCGGGCAGCTTGAGGAAGGTGCCGTCGGACTCGTCGGCCTCCACCACCATCCACTGGCCTTCGCCCATGCGGGCATTGGTGCCATAGGCGTTGATGATGCCACCGTTGATGACCGTCGGATCGAGACCGCCCGCATCGAGCAGGGTCGCAACGAGCGAGGTGGTCGTGGTCTTGCCATGGGTGCCAGCAACAGCGACGCAGGACTTGAAGCGCATCAGTTCGGCCAGCATCTCGGCCCGCCGCACGACGGGCAGCCGCTTTTCGCGCGCGGTCGTGAGTTCCGGGTTGTCGCGCTTGATGGCCGTCGACACCACGACGATTTCCGCTCCGTCGACGTTCTCGGCCTTGTGGCCGATGAAGGTCTTGATGCCTTTCTCGGCAAGGCGCTTGACGTTGTAATTGTCGGCAGCGTCCGACCCTTGCACGGTGTAGCCGAGATTGTGCATCACCTCGGCGATGCCCGACATGCCGATGCCACCGATGCCGATGAAATGAATAGGGCCGAGTTTCGGCGGCAACTTCATAGGTTTTTTTCCTTCTTGTCGGGGGACGCGAGCTGGAGGACGGCCTGCGCGAGGCGCTCCGCAGCGTCGGTGATGCTGGCGCTATGTGCAGCGGCGGCGGCCCGCGTCAAGCGGTCCGGCTCGCGCAGATATGCACCGATTTCGGCAGCGAGCCGCTCAGGAGTGAACTCGGACTGTGGAAGCACGATGGCAGCCCCGAGGTCTCCGAGGGTTCGTGCATTGGCGGCCTGATCCTGATCGATGGCCCCCGGGAGCGGGACGAGGATCGACGGACGGCCGATGACCGCGAGTTCCGCAACCGTCGAGGCCCCGGAGCGGGCAACGACCAGATGGGCTTCAGCCATGCGCCTCGGTAGGTCCTTGAAGAAGGGCTCGGCCTCGAACGAGATCCCGAGACGTCCATACTGGGCGCGTACGCGCTCGAGATCTTCCCCACGCGCCTGTTGGCAGACCGCGATCCGGGACCGCTCGCCGGGCGACAGACATTCAATGGTGGGCGGCACGACATCGCTCATCACCCGCGCGCCCTGGCTGCCGCCGACGACGAGAAGGCGGAGGGTTCCATTTACCGGCAGCGACGGGTAGGCAACCTTCGACGCCTCCAGAACAGCAGGCCGGATCGGATTTCCCGTGTGAAGCGTCCTGCCGGCGCTGTTCGGGATTCCCTTGATGGCTTTGAAGCCCGTCGCGACCATGGACGCGCGGCGCGCCAGAAGCCTGTTGGCGCGCCCCATCACTGCATTGGCCTCGTGGATGACGGTCGGAATACCGAGCAGGGATGCAGCCATGACGGGCGGGACGGTCGGATAACCGCCGAAACCGACCACAGCTGCAGGCCTCAGGCGGCGGAGACTGCGCATGGCCGAAAGCGTCCCGCGTCCGAGCACGAACGCGGCTTTCGCCATCTGCAGCGGCGAACGTCCCGATGGTGTCGCAGAGAGAATCTCGATGATCTCATCGGCCGGAAACGAGCCGGCATAGGCATTGGCGCGCTTGTCGGTCGCCAGCACGACGCGTGCACCCGCCGCCTTCAAGACATTGGCGAGCGCTTCGGCGGGAAAGAGGTGTCCGCCTGTGCCGCCGGCTGTCAGAACAATGAGCGGCCCCGTCATGAGTGCTGCGCACCCTGTACAAAATAATCCATCGTCTCGGCACGGGGGCGCCGTCGCGTCAATGCGATGAGGAAGCCCATGCTGAGCGCAAGCGAGAGAAGCGACGAGCCGCCATAGGAGATGAATGGCAGAGTCATGCCCTTGGCAGGCATGAGGTGCACGTTCACCATCATGTTGATGGCGGCCTGGAGGCCGAACATCATGATGAGCCCGGTCGCCGCCAGCCGGCAGAATGTGTCCTCGTTGCGCCGGGCCAGCGTCAGACCGCGCAGAACGATGAACGCGAAGAGCACGAGCAGACCGATGCAGACAACAACGCCGAACTCTTCCGCGGTGACCGCGAAGATGAAGTCCGTATGAGCATCCGGCAGGATGCGCTTGACCGACCCCTCGCCCGGACCACGCCCGAGCCAGCCTCCGCGCGCGAAGGATTCCATCGCCATATCGACCTGGAACGTGTCTCCCGACGACTTGTCCATGAAGCGTTCGATGCGGGCGCGCACGTGCGGCAGGAATTCATAGGCCGCCACGACGCCGATCAGACCTGCCCCTCCGAGCCCCATCACCCAGAACCAGTGCAGGCCTGCGACGAAGAACAGGCCGCACCAAACGGTGGTGATCAGCATCGTCTGCCCAAAATCCGGTTGGAGAATGAGCGGAACGATGGTGGCGGGAAGGATGAGGAACGCAAGCAACGCACCGGGCATATCCTTCCGCTTGGCGCCTTCGGAGAAGGCCCAGGCCGCGAGAATGACGAATGCGGGCTTCACGAACTCCGATGGCTGAATCCCTAATGGACCGATCATGATCCAGCGATGCGCTCCCTTGATCTCGGGTCCGAACTGGAACGCGAGCAGGATGAGCCCCATGCCGACGAAATAGATCAGCAGAGCGAGACGCCGTATGTGTCTCAGCGACAGGAACGAAACCGGCAGGAGGATAGCCAGAGCCGGGATGAGGAACAGGACCTGCCTGTTTACGAAATGAAATGTCGAAAGGCCGAGACGCTCAGCCACCGGCGGACCGCCCGCCATGAGAAAGACGAGCCCGGCCAGCGATAGGATCGCCAGGGACGCAAGCAGCAAGCGATCGACGGTCCACCACCAGTCGCCGAAAGCCGAACGTTCTGCGCGTGACACCATCGTCAGGCTCCCATGGTCGGATTGATGCCGGGCAAGGCTTTAACGAGTTCGCGGAAGTGATTTCCGCGCACTTCGTAATTCGGAAACTGGTCGTAGGACGCGCAGGCCGGAGACAGCAGCACGACCGCCGGCGCATTCATAGCCGCCGCATCGCGTGCAGCCTGCTCGACGGCGCGATCGAGCGTCGTCGCTCGGACGGAAGGGACGTCGTCGCCGAGAGTCGCGGCAAATTCGTCGGAAGCGGCACCGATCAGGTAGGCCTTTCGGATCTTTGGGAAGTACGGCCGCAGGGATGTGATGCCACCCTCCTTCTGCTTCCCCCCCAGGATCCATAGAATGTTATCGAAGGACTTGAGCGCTTTCTCGGTGGAATCCGCGTTGGTCGCCTTCGAATCGTTGATGAAGAGCGTCGCGCCGATGCGGCCGACTCCCTCCATTCGATGCGGCAGTCCCGAGAAGGTCCTCAGACTCGACTGGATGTCGTCGGCAGAGACACCCATGGCGAATGCCACGGCAATGGCAGCTGCCGCATTCTGAGCATTGTGTTCGCCCCGGAGGGAAGGAATGTCGGACAAGTCGGCAACTGGTATGCTGCCGGACGACGTCACATGCAACACGCGCGGTCCCTCTGTCAGGAAGCCGAAACCGTTCAAGCGCCTGGTCGAGACGGGCGTGACATCGATTCCTTTCGCGATGCAGGCCTCCGCGATGGAGCGGCTCCATGCGTCATCGACGCCGACGATGGCCTTCTCGGATTGGGCGACGAGCCTCTCCTTGATGGCCGCGTAATTCTCCATCGTCCCATGCCGGTCGAGATGATCCGGCGAAACGTTTAGATGAACACCGATCGTCGGCGCCAAGGACGGCGCCAGATCGATCTGGAAGGACGAGCATTCGACTACGTGGACGCGGCTGTCCGAAGGCGGCTGGAGCAAGAGAATGGCCGTGCCGATATTCCCGCCCAACTGCACGTCGTAACCGGCCTGCCGCAGGATATGGGCAATGAGAGCGGTAGTGGTGGATTTGCCGTTGGTTCCCGTGATCGCAATGAAGGGAGCCTTCGGAGCGATCTTTGCGCGCTCGCGGCAGAACAGCTCGATATCGCCGAAGATCTCGACGCCCGCGTCTTTCGCACTCTTCGCCGACCAGTGCGGCTCCGGATGTGTCAGCGGCACGCCCGGCGACAGCACGAGGGACGAAAAGCGCGACCAATCGGCCTTGCGCAGGTCTGCCGTCTCGACGCCCTTGGCCTCGGCTTCCGCCATCTTCGCCGGGTTGTCATCGCAAGCAATGACATAGGCCCCACCCTCTTTCAGAGCGAGCGCGGTCGCCAGCCCCGATCCGCCGAGACCGAAGAGTGCGACTGTCTGACCGGCGAAGGTGGTGACGGGTGTCATGCCTTCACCGGAGCTTGAGGGTCGAGAGGCCGACGAGGGCCAGAACCACGGCGACGATCCAGAACCGGATCACCACCTGGGGTTCGGTCCATCCGAGCTGTTCGAAATGATGGTGGATCGGCGCCATCTTGAACACGCGCTTGCCGGTGAGCTTGAAGGAGGTGACCTGGATGATCACCGACATGATTTCGAGAACGAAAAGACCACCGACGATGGCGAGCACGATCTCGTGCTTCGTTGCCACCGCAATCGTTCCCAGCAAGCCTCCGAGCGCGAGCGACCCGGTATCACCCATGAAGATCTGAGCCGGCGGCGCGTTAAACCAGAGGAAGCCGAGACCTGCTCCCATCAGGGCACCGCAAATCACGGCGAGCTCGCCTGTGCCGGGCACGAAATGAATCTGGAGATAGTTGGCGAAGACCGCATTGCCCGCGAGATACGCGATGAAGCCGAATGTGCCTGCGGCAATCATCACCGGCACGATGGCCAGACCATCGAGGCCATCCGTGATGTTCACGGCATTGCCGGCGCCGACGATAACGAAGCCGCCGAAGATGATGTAGAACCAGCCGAGATTGAGGATCAATTCCTTCGAGAACGGCAGCGCCAGTTTGTTGGCGAGGCCGGGCGTCGCCATGTAGGAGATAGCAATGCAGGCGACCGCCGCGATCAGCGCCTCGATGGCGAGGCGCGAGCGACCGGAGAATCCCTTATGGGACTGCTTCGTCACCTTGAGATAATCGTCATAGAACCCGATAGCGCCGAAGCCCACGGTCACGAACAGCACGACCCAAACGTAGTGGTTCGCAAGATTCGCCCAGAGCAACGTGGAGACCAGCACGCCGGCCATGATCATCAGCCCGCCCATGGTGGGCGTGCCGCGTTTGGTCAGAAGGTGTGACTGCGGCCCATCCTCACGGATCGGCTGCCCCTTGCCCTGGCGGACGCGCAGGAGGGAGATGATCGCAGGACCGAACAGGAAGACGAAAAGCAATGCCGTCGCGGTCGCACCGCCGGTGCGAAACGTGATGTATCGGAAAATATTGAGGGGAGTGAAATAGGGGCTGAGATCAGCCAGCCAGGTCAACATCGATTATCCTTTCAGCGCTTGGCCGGTCTGGCCAGCGCCGTAACGATCTTTCAGGGCTTTGACAACCAAAGCCATCTTCATGCTCAGCGAGCCCTTGACCATGACGGCGTCACCCGGCCGCACGCCGGCACAGACCGCCTCGACGAGATCGGCCGAAGTCGGCACATGGACGGAAATCTTGGCCTTGGGCAGTTTTCGGACCAGATTTTCCATGAGTGGCCCGGCCGCGAAGATATGGTCGACCCGGTTCGCTTCGATGGCCTCCGCCAGCCCCTCGTGGAGTGCGGGCCCGGTCTCTCCCAGCTCCTTCATGTCGCCGAGCACCGCAATCCGGCGGCCCTGGCGGGAGAGTTCCACCGCGCCCAGATTGGCCAGCGCCGCCCGCATGGAGGCGGGGTTCGCGTTGTAGCTCTCGTCGATCAACAGGGCCTCCCCGTCCTTCAAGGACAGGACGGTCCGCTCTCCCCGGCCGACAGGCGGCTTGAGCTCGGACAGGGCGAGGGCCGTGAGGGCAAGGTCAGCGCCGATCGCATGAGCGGCGGCAAGGACGCTCAGGGAATTGAGGGCGATATGCCGCCCCGGGGTACCGATCCTATAGGTAAGCGGTTGCCCGAACACCCGGGCCTCGACCACCGAGAGATCGGGCTTCACAATGATGCGTTCCGCCCGGATATCAGCCGCCTCGGCCTCACCGAAAGTGAGAACACGCCCGGCCCGTGATGCCAGTGCATGAGCGCGCAGGCGTTCGAAATACGGGCTGTCCCGGCCGATGACCGCCGTTCCGCCCGGCTCGAGACCCGAGAAGATCTCGCCCTTCGCGTCGGCGATGCCCCAGATCGAGCGAAAGAACTCGATATGGACCGGCTCCACCGTGGTGATCACTGCGACATGGGGACGAACCATTCTCGTCAGCGGAAGGATTTCCTCGGCGTGATTCATCCCGATTTCGAAAACGCCGAACTCGGTGTCGCGCGGCATGCGGGCGAGCGTGAGCGGTACACCCCAATGATTGTTATAGGAAGCGACGGAGGCGTGCGTCTTCCCTTGGCGGCTCAGGGCGATCCGCATGGCTTCCTTGGTACCGGTCTTGCCGACGGAACCGGTGATCGCGACGATCTTGGCCCCAGTGCGGGCCCGAGCGACGCGGCCGAGCTGGCGCATCCCCTCCAGAACGTCGGGAACGATGACGAGACGATCCGTGCCCTTCAGGACCTGAGCTTTTTCCTCCGACACAAAGGCCGCCGCGGCACCCTTCTCGAGGGCTGCCGGGACGAAATCATGCCCGTCGTGCACATCCCCCTTGATGGCGAAGTAGAGATCGCCAGGTTCAAGCGTACGCGTGTCGATGGAGGCCCCGGAAGCCGCGCGGACACCCGCGCCCATGCGCGCACCGGTCGCCGCCGCTATTTCCTCAAGGGTCCATAAGGGGTCCGTCATCCCTGCCTCTCCGCAATGGCCGCCCGAACCTCGTCATGGTCCGAGAACGGCAGGGTCCGGTCGCCGATGATTTGGCCCGTTTCATGGCCTTTGCCCGCCACGACCAGCACATCGCCCGGCCGAAGCTGATTTACGGCCGTCCGAATGGCGAGAGCGCGGTCGCCGATCTCCGTGGCGCCGGGCGCCCCTTTCAGCACCTCAGCCCGGATCGCCGCCGGGTCCTCTGAGCGAGGATTATCGTCCGTGACGATAACGACATCCGCCTTGTCGATTGCGATGCGCCCCATGACCGGCCGCTTGCCCCGGTCCCGGTCGCCGCCGCAGCCGACGATGCAGATCAGCCGTTCCCTTGTGAACGGCCGCAGGGCATCGAGCACATTGGCGAGAGCGTCCGGTTTATGGGCGTAGTCGACGATGCAGAGCGCCCCATCGATCTCCCCGACCCGCTCCAGCCGTCCGGAGACACCTTTCAGCCGCGCGAAGCCCGCCAAGACTTCGCCCGCATGTTGCTCACCCTCGACAGACAGCACGAGGCCTGCGGCGACGAGGGCGTTCTCGACCTGGAAGCGGCCGAGGAGTGGCAATCGGGTCTCGAAGGTGCGCCCGAAAGCGTCGACCGTCAGGATTTGATCGAACCCTTCCTGCCGCACATCGGAAAGCCTCAACATGGTGCCGGTGCTGCCGGTCGTCAGAAGGGCTCTTCCGGCGCGCCGAATGCCTTCCATGAAGACGTCGGCATAGGGTCCGTCGGCATTGACGATGGCGGGGCTGCCATTCGGCAGGAGCGTATCGAAGAGGCGCAGCTTCGCGGCCGCATACTCCTCCGTCGTTCCGTGATAATCGAGATGATCCCGGCCGAGATTGGTGAAACCGGCAGCGCTCAGAATTACGCCGTCGAGACGCCTCTGGTCGATGCCGTGAGAGGACGCCTCCATCGCGAGGCGGGTAATCCCATCCTGTGCCAAACGATCGAGCGTCTCGTGCAGCGAGATCGGATCAGGAGTCGTCAGCGAGCCGTAGGCGGCCCCGTCCGATGTCATTACGCCGAGAGTGCCGAGGCTTGCCGATTTGTGACCGAGAACGGCGAAAAGTTGACGCGAGAAATCCGCAACGGAGCTCTTGCCGCTTGTCCCCGTGACGGCGACGATCTTCTTAGGCTGACGCGGGAAGAAGCGGGAAGCGGCCAAGGCAAGCGCTTGCCGCACGTCCGGCACTTGAACGAAGACAATGTCCGACGGCAGACCTGCAGGACGTTCCGCTTCGCCGACGATAGCGACCGCGCCCGCCGCCACGGCCTGAGGAACGAAGCTCATGCCGTCTGCCTTCGTGCCGGGCACGGCGAAAAAGACCGAGCCTTGTCCGACCTTGCGGCTGTCCGACGCGATCCCCGTGACAACCAATGAAGCGCCGGCTTCGCCACGCGCTTCCGGCAGAAGATCGCCAAAGTGAACAAGTTTCGTCGGCATCATTTCGTGCCCCAGGCGCCGAGGCGCGACATCAGCGGGAAGGGTTGCGCCGGCGGCTCGAAACGGGGTGGAACGCCGAGCATCGGCGCAACGCGTTCGATGATGTTGCCGGTGACGGGGCCCGCGTTCCAGCCGGCCGTGGAGAAGCCATAAGTGCCTTCCACCGCCTGCGGTTCGTCCATGATCGTCAGGAAGACGTATTTCGGCTTGTCGGCCGGCAGGATCGCCGTGAACGTCGTGAAGTTCTTGTTCTTCGAATAACGCCCGTTGATGACCTTTTCGGCGGTACCTGTCTTGCCGCCCACGAAGAAGCCGGCGATCGCCGCCGCCGAAGCCGAGCCTGCCGGGTTCGAGGCGTTGAGCCGCATGACATAGCGCAATGCTTCGCTGGTCTCCGGCTTGAGTACCTGCAGCGCATTCTGGCGCGCCGTCGCCTCATCCCGCTTCAGGAAGGTTGGATTGATCATCACGCCGCCATTGACGAGCGCACCAACTGCCATCAGCGCCTGGAGTGGCGCAACCGCGAGACCATGGCCGAAGGCGATGGTCATGGTGTTGAGCTCGCCCCAGCGCGGCGGAACGATCGGCTCCGCGTTTTCGGGCAGTTCCGTCTTGAGGCGCGTGAGCTGGCCCATCTTGCGCAGGAAAGCCTTGTGTCCCTCGACACCGATCCCGAGCGCCATGCGCGCCGTTCCGATATTCGAGGAATGGATGAAGACTTCCGGCACGGTCAGCACGCGGTGCGTGGCGTGATAGTCGCCGATGGTGAACTTGCCGTAACGCAAGCCCGATCTGGCATCGAGCGTGGAGTTGATGTTGAACTTGCCGGAATCGAGCGCCATGGCGGTGGTGAGGGCTTTGAATGTAGAGCCCATCTCGAACACGCCGACATTGATGCGGTTGATGCGGTCAGCCTCAAGAGCGTCGACAGGGTTGTTCGGGTCGAAATCGGGAAGCGAGACAAGGGCGATGATCTCGCCCGTATTGACGTCCATGATGGCGCCGGCCGTCGCCTTCGCTTTAAATTTAGCCATGCCTTTGGAGAGCTCGTCGCGCAGAGCGTGCTGCACCCGCAGGTCGATCGAAAGCTGCACCGGCTTGAGATCGGCGGCCGAGATGGCAAATCCTGCGCCGTTCAGATCCTGAAGGCCCTGGTTATCGATGTACTTCTCGATTCCGGCGATGCCGACATTGTCCACGTTCGCGAAGCCGAGCACGTGGGCGGCAGCTTCCGCATTGGGGTAGATGCGCTTGTTTTCCGGCAGAAAGCCGACGCCCGGGATGCCGAGGCGATGGACCTCGGCCTGCTGACGCGGCGTGATCTCGCGCTTGACCCACACGAAGCCCTTCTTGGTTCCGAGCTTGTTGCGAAGGTCCGTTGCATCAAGATCCGGAAGAACAGCGGTCAGAAGCTCGACGGCTTCATCCTTGTCGATGATGTTGCGCGGCTCAGCGAAGACCGACACCATCTTCACGTCGGTCGCCAGGATATTTCCGTTCCGGTCAATGATGTCCGGACGTGCAGCGGAGATTTCCAAGGACGCGGCGCGTCGCACCTCGCTTGACGTATCGCTCGTCATCGCAAGAAAGACGAGACGTCCCCCGATGACGCTGAACAGCGTCGCGAAGCAGAGTGCCGTAAAACCGACGCGCGAAGTGCTCTTGTCCACACGCAGGCGGAACAGTTCGCGCACATAAGCGAAAACGCTGCGTTTTGGAGCAGCGCCCTGTCCGATCAGATCCGGGTCGAACTTCTGCAGCACGGGCTTATCTTCTCGGGGTTTGCGTGGTCGGAGTACGGGCGTCGTTGCTCTTGTCCTTTGGCGTCGAAGTCGGCCCGAACAGTCCGAGCGCCTCAAGCTTACGGCCGATCTCGTCCTCCCGGTCCGGCCTGTTCGGCAGATCCGACAGGCGGGCGAGTTGTTGGATTTTCATGGGCTGGAGATCGAGATGCTGATCGGCTGCCGCCTGCAGGCGGTCCGGGCGATCGAGATATTGCCACTCGGCCTGGAGCACCGCGATGGCATCCCGCTCGCGTTGGACCTTCGCTTTGAGCTTCGCCACCTGCTCGACGTAGTACAGCGTCTCGTACTTGACGGAATATGCATACCCGGCAGACGCGATGAGGATCGTAATGGCGATGATGTGCAAGAGACGGATCACCGGCGCCCTCCCCTTTTGTCGGCAGTCTGCGGAAGTTCCGCGAGCATCGTGATGGCACTCAAAAGTTCCTGTGCCGGCGTTTCCGTCCGGCGTCCGGCGCGCAGCTTCGCCGACCGGGCCCGAGGATTGCGTGCAACCTCCTCGTCGCTCGGCGCGACCGGGCCCCGGGTAATCGGCTCGAAGGTCGGTTTCGGCGCCACATGCCCCGGCAAATGACGTGAGCTCCCGGGGCTGCGTCCCGTACGGACGGCAAAGAACTGCTTCACGATCCGATCTTCAAGCGAGTGGAAGGTCACCACTGCGAGGCGTCCGCCGGGCCTCAGAATCCGCTCGGCTGCGTGCAACGCACGGACCAGCTCTCCGAGCTCGTCGTTGACCGCGATGCGCAACCCCTGAAACACACGCGTTGCAGGATGAATGCCGCCTGGCTCCTGTCGGATCAGGGACGCAACGAGGTCGGCGAGCTGCCCCGTCGTCTCGAATGTTTGCCGGCGACGGACTTCGACGATGGCGCGCGCAACGGCACGTGCGCGACGCTCCTCGCCATAATGATAGAAGATGTCCGCGAGTTCTGCTTCGGAGGACTCGTTCACGAGATCGGCAGCACTCGGGCCATCCCGCTCCATGCGCATGTCCAGCGGACCATTGCTGCGAAACGAGAAGCCCCGTTCCGCCTCGTCGAGCTGCATCGACGACACGCCGATATCAAGCACGACTCCATCGACATGCTCGTGACCTTGAGCCTGTGCGATCTCGTCGAGCTGGCCGAAACGGCCCTGCACGAGCGTGAGCCGGCCCTTCATACGTGAAACGAGTGCGGCACCGCCCGAGATCGCATCGGGATCCCGGTCGATAGCAATGACGGTGTTGTGGCTGTTTGCTTCTAGGATAGCGCGGGTGTAGCCGCCGGCCCCGAACGTACCGTCCATGTACGTTCCAGCCTGCTCCGCTTCCAGCGCCGTGCAGACCTCTTCCAGGAGCACGGGAACGTGACGGGCCGGTCCGCCAGCGGCTCCGGCGCCTGGGCCGTCGCCGCGTCCCATCATCGCCCCCGTACTCCTGGTGAGATGTCCTGCATCGAACGCTGCTCCATGACCCGGTTGCCCAAGACCTTTTTCAGATCCCGCACTTTCGTACGCGCCTCCTCCAGATGCGCACGGAAACGCTCGGGTTCCCAAATCTGGAACTTGTGACCGAGTCCGACGAACGTCACTGAGTCCGCGATCCCGGCATGCACCTTCACTGAATCCGTCAGGATGACACGCCCCTCCGGATCGACCTTCAGAATCTCGCTGGTTCCGAACAACGCCGTCGACAGCTGATCTCGTTCGTCCGAATAGGGCGACAGCGTCGACAAGAACGCATCGATTTCGTTCAGAAGCACGTTGCCGCCTGCGTCCAGGGCCGGCGCATCCAGCGCCGGATGAACGTAGAGCCCCTCGAACCCATCCGCCGCCAACACTGCGCGGAAGGATGCGGGGATCGAGACCCGACCCTTCGAATCCAACTTGTTGGTGAAATTGGACACGAAGCGGTTCATGGGCCGCGGCTCGCGCACTCCTGATTGTCAGCCCCCCGGCAGATTTTGCGGATCTGCCGCCACCCAGCGCCGATGTAGACGCCTCATTCTGAACAATGGCGCCAGATCCTTGCGTGGACCTGACCATCCCTTCAGAAGACATCGTCGACGGGATGATTTGGGATAACATGGGAGGATATGGGCGTCAACGAAATGGGGTTGGAACGGCGGCTTGTCGGCATGCAACCGCCATCAGAATTGTTTAGGGTTAATGAATCGTAAGCAGAGCAACGGTTTGCCACCGTTTTCTCAAATTTCATCCTGTGGAAAAGGTTGTCAGCCGGCCTGTAAGCCGGGTTCTGTAGGGCCCAAGGCGCGAACCTTGAACGTGGCGACCATTCCTCTGGGACGGCCATTGCTGGCCGCCTCAAGCAACCAACCCGGACGACGAGGCTGGAAACAAGCCTGGCGCGAACGCCTGTCGTCCCTATTCGGTTTTGCTCCTGGTGGGGTTTGCCGTGCCGTCCGCATTACTGCGTCCGCGGTGCGCTCTTACCGCACCCTTTCACCCTTACCTCGCGAAGCGAGGCGGTCTGCTTTCTGTGGCACTTTCCCTAGGGTTGCCCCCGCCGGACGTTATCCGGCACCGTGTCTCCATGGAGCCCGGACTTTCCTCTCCGCGAACGGAGCGGCCGCCCGGCCGGCTGACACAGTGGATGTGGAGGAACTCGAACCTCTTCGTCAAGTGTCCGATGCCCATCTTTTGAGCAATGCTTCGTTCACAGTGAACGGAGATCGTATCAGCGAAACATCAAAGCAACGCTATCGCATAATGACTAGTCAGCTTTTGCGGTAAGAGTCTTCACCTTCGCGCAATAGACGCGCGAAGCGCGCGTCATGGTCTGGGTGCGGTGTCCGAATTGATAGCGCAGGATCGTCCCGCAGGTGTCGCCTCCGGCGAGCCTATAGGCCTGCGCCAGATATTTCAGCCCGAAGCGAAGATTGGTCTCGGCATCGAGCAGGCCCGCAGCATTGCCTTGATAGCCGAGGGACTGGGCGGTTCGAAAATTGATCTGCGTCAGGCCCATGTTCGGGCCGTTCCGGACGATCGGATTGTAACGGCTCTCGATACGGATGACCGCATCGGCCAATGCATAGGGAAGATCGTGCTCAGACGCATAGCGCTCTACGAGCGGCCGAAGGGACTCCGCCCGAACCGCATCGGCGATCTTCGACTTGACGCGAACAACCGGGGCGATGGAAGCGGTCGTAGCCGGCCTCTCCTCTACAGCAGCGGGAGATGTGCGCTCCGCCGAAACGGCCGCCTGGGTCACCGCGTCAGGCGGGACAACGCCTGATCCTTCTCCACCTTCCGCACGTGCCTGTTGAATGAGAGCAAGAGCAGCAACACCGAGCATCGCAACAACGATCGTCCTGAAGAAATGCTGCAAAGTCATATCGATCTCCGAGAGACAAACGGCTGCGATCATTCGCTCGGTGAGGCCGAATTAGGGCAAAGATGTGACACGGCAAGACGCAATGTTGTTCGAGATTTGCTTAAGCTAGACAATAAGAAGTGCCAGATCTGCACTAGATCTTATGGATTATAGCCTGCAAGAATTTGGAAAGGATTTTCTACAGATAATTCCGTGGGCGAGGAACTGTTTGCCTCTCCAAGAGTTGGCCTCGGCGTAAGGTCAAGCTAAGTAGGCCTGGGCGGTCCGAAGCCCACTTAAGACAGGGAAGCTTCCATGAAAAAGATCATCACAGCCATCGCAGCTGGCGCTCTCACCCTCTCGATGGCGGCCTGCAACACTCCTGGTGAGCGTGCAGTCGGTGGTGCAGCTATTGGCGGCCTGGCAGGCGCAGCGATCGGCGGCGCGGCTACGGGCCGTGGGAGCGGCGCGCTTGCCGGCGCAGCCATCGGCGCGGCTGGCGGCGCGATCGTCGGCGCAGCGACCACTCCGTCGCGTCCGGCCTGCCCCTATGGCACCTACCAGGACGTCTACGGCAATATCTATTGCCGCTAAGCGATCTAACGCGAATTTTAGGGGTCGGACAGCGTCCGGCCCCTTTTCTTTTGCCCAGAGTTGCGCGTACCACTCGACTACGATGATTCAGTCGATTTGGGGCAAATTAGGTGGTGCCGGCATCGGTCTCGCTTTGGGCGGGCCGCTCGGCGCACTTCTTGGCGGTGTGGCCGGACATGTGCTGATCGATCGCGAAGGCGCGATCTTCGGACGCCCGCCGCGCGACGTCGTCTTCACCATGGGCCTCGTGGCCCTGGCAGCCAAAATGGCAAAGGCGGACGGCGTCGTCGTGGAGCGCGAGGTTGCGGCCTTCGAGCAGATTATCGAAGTTCCCGCCGGCGAGCATGAGCGCGTGAAGCGCTTGTTCGACCTCGCCAAGCAAACGCCGGACGGTTTCGAAGCCTATGCACAGCAGATCGGCGATATGTTCAAGGACGAGCCGGCTCTTCTCGAAGATGTCCTCGATGGTCTGTTTCATATCGCCAAGGCAGACGGAGCCGTGCACGAGGCGGAATTCGCCTATCTGCGCGAGGTCGCGAGCATTTTCTCGTTCGCCGATTCCGAGTTCGCACGCATCGCAGCGCGCCACGTGCAGCGAGCCGACGATCCCTATCTGATCCTCAACGCCGATCGCCACATGAGCGACGATGCGCTGAAGCGTCACTATCGCCAGCTCGTCGCCGAGAACCATCCCGATCGGGAAATAGCCCGCGGTCTGCCGCCCGAAGCGGTGAAGATCGCAACGGATCGCCTCGCCGTCATCAATGCCGCTTGGGAGCGTATCGCAGCTGAGCGGAATCTCCGGTGAGACGATGAGTACATCCCTTTCCCCCGAGAGTGCCGTCGCAGCGAAGGTCTTTCCGTCGCCGAACCATGGGGAAAGGAAAGGCGGACAGCGAGCCGACATGCTGATCCTGCACTATACGGGCATGCCGGACGAGGGCGAGGCGCTGCAATGGCTCTGCAATCCGATCTCGCAGGTCTCGGCCCATTATTTCGTCTTCGAGGACGGCCGCGTCCTCCAAATGGTGCCGGAGGCGCGCCGCGCGTGGCATGCGGGGGCTTCCTATTGGGACGGCGAGACCGATATCAATTCCCGTTCTATCGGCATTGAAATTGCGAATGCCGGGCATCCTGGCGGGCTTCCGCCCTTCCCGCAAATGCAGATCGACAGCGTCATCGCTCTCGCGCGCGATATCGTCTCCCGCTGGCGAATCCCTTCCACCCGTGTGCTCGCGCATTCGGATGTCGCTCCCGGCCGGAAGGTCGATCCGGGCGAGTTGTTTCCCTGGCGGAATCTGCACGAGGCAGGCGTCGGGCACTGGTCCCCTCCCGCTCCGATCAGGGATGGACGATTCTTCGCTCGGGGCGACGAGGGCATGCCCATCGAGGCGCTTCAGGCGATGCTCTCCATGTACGGCTACGGCCTCAAGATTAACGGGACCTTCGACGAAAATACGGAAAAGGTCGTCGCGGCCTTCCAGCGCCATTTCCGGCCCGAACGGGTCGACGGGGTCGCCGACGCCTCAACCATTACGACTCTGCGGGATTTGATCGCCCAGCGACCGCAGCGAGACGTATGACAAAGAGTTAACTCGAAACAGGCCGGAAAATACGCCACAATGAGCCGGCAAGTAACAGGGCTTGAAAGGTTTTTCGGCGTGCGGCGGGTCTGGATCTGGGCGGTCGGCATTGTGGCGGTGGCAGGTATCACCGGCTTCTTTTTATGGCGACCAGTAGGCGGCAACGCGTCCGATGCCGGCTATCGGCTTGCTGCCGCGGAACAGGGATCGATCACCGCGAGCGTACGGGCCACGGGCACGCTCAATCCGGTCACCACGGTCCTGGTCGGCTCGCAGCTTTCCGGTCAGGTGGTCGAAATCCTCGCGGACTACAACACCCCGGTGAAGGAGGGCCAGATCGTCGCTCGCCTCTATTCCGAGCAGATCAAGTCCAGACGCGATGCGGCCTTGGCGGACCTTGCCCAGTCAAAAGCCGACCGCGACACGAAGAAGGCGCAGATCGACAAGGCGAAATCCATGCTGGACCGCTCGGAGGCGGTCGCGGCGGACATCGCAGCTCAGCGCGATCGGGCCCAGGCCCAGCTTGCCGAAGCGCAGCGTAACTTTGAGCGAGCCACAGAGCTGGTCGCCCGCGCCGCCGGCACGCAGAACGCGCTCGACCAGGCAAGGACGCAGCTCGACATTCAGAAGGCGACGCTTGTCTCAGCCCAGGCGCAGATTGCATCCAACAAGGCGGAGACCGAAGGCCTGCGGGCGGATCTCGCCCTGGCCGATGCGGGCTTGAAATCGGCGGAGGCGATGATCCTGCAGCGGGAAGCCAAGTTGAAGGATATCGAGATCGATCTCGCCAGGACGGATATTCGCTCGCCGGTCGACGGCGTGGTGGTGAAGCGGGACATCGAGCTCGGCCAGACCGTCGCCGCATCGCTGTCGGCACCGACCCTTTTCACGATTGCGCAGGATCTTCGCGAGATCGACATCTATGCCAATATCGACGAAGCCGATGTCGGCCGACTGAAGCCTGATCAGGCTGTCAGCTTCACGGTCAATGCCTACCCCAATCGCAACTTCTCAGGCCGCGTGCGTCTGGTGCGCCTCGGAGCGCAGACTGTTCAGAACGTGGTGACCTATACTGCGGTGATCGGGGTGAAGAATGCGGACATGGCTCTTCTGCCTGGCATGACAGCAAATCTTCAGATCGTCACGGACGAGCGCGACAACGTCTTGCGCGTCCCCAATGCAGCACTGCGGTTTCGCCCGCCGGGCGCGGCAGTCGTAGCGAGACTTCCAGCAGCGGAAAACAAACCGGAGCAGCAGGGACGCAGGAGGGTCGCGGCAAGGCCAGCGGCGGACGAGGGAACCGATGGCCGCGTCTACCGTCTCGTCGACGGCAATCCGGAACTCGTGCCCGTCCGGCTTGGAGCGACGGATGGGAGCTATACGGAGGTGCTGAGAGGAAGCCTCAAGGAGGGCGATCCGATCATCGTCGGAGGTGGGGGACGCGGCAGCACGCAGGATGCGGATCCGTCCAAGCCCGCATCGCGGCCACGGCCGCCCCGCATGTTCTAGGACATAGAACGTGGCACTGATCGAAACCCGCGGCCTGCGACGTGTCTATGATCTCGACGGCGGGCGCGTCGTCGCGCTGGATCATGTTGACCTTGACGTGGAGAAGGGCGACTTCGTAGCCGTCATGGGTCCGTCAGGATCCGGCAAGTCGACCTTCATGAATCTCATCGGCTGTCTCGACAAGCCGACGGAGGGGCACTACCGGCTTGCAGGCAACGCGGTCGAAGCGCTCGATGCCGATGGCCTTGCACGAATGCGCAACCGCGAGATCGGATTTGTCTTCCAGCAGTTCAACCTGCTTCCGCGCGTCGACGCCATCGGCAACGTGGAACTTCCAATGGTCTATGCGGGCGTCGATCGCCGTGCTCGCCACGAACGTGCTTTGAGTGCGCTCAAGCGCGTCGGTCTTGCCGAGCGTGCGCACCACCGCCCCATGCAGCTCTCCGGCGGACAGCAACAGCGCGTTGCCATCGCGAGAGCGCTCGTCAATCGTCCGAGCCTCCTCCTGGCCGACGAGCCAACCGGCGCCCTCGACAGCCGCACAGCGGAGGAAATCCTGGCGCTATTCCAGGAATTGAACCGCGAGGGCGTCACCATCGTGCTCGTGACGCATGATGCCGATGTGGGGCGTCATGCGCGACGCCTAGTCCGATTCAAGGACGGTCGGGTCGTCGAGGATGTGCGCCAAACGCCCGCCGAAGCGGTGCGCGAGAAGGTGAACGCATGAGGCTGATCGAGGCCATCCGTTCCGCCCTCTCGGCCATCATGGCGAATGCCCTGCGCAGCCTGCTGACCATGCTCGGCATCGTGATTGGCGTCGCGGCCGTCATCGCCATGGTGGCCATCGGCTCGGGCGCCCGCAATCTCGTCGATCGGCAAATCCGGTCCCTCGGCGCGAACCTCGCCATCGTTACGCCCGGCAACGTCACGCAGGGCGGCGCACGCCTTGGTGCGGGCGCCGCTTCGTCCCTGACGGACGAGGACGCGCAGGCGATCAAGAAGGAAATCGACGGCGTCATCGCGGCGGCTCCCTTCGTGCAAGGCGGCACCCAGGTCGTTGCCGGCGGCAACAACTGGGCAACGCGCATCTACGGCATCGACAACGACTGGTTCGAGGCGCGGGAATGGGACGTCGCCTCGGGCAGAAGCTTCGACCCGGAGGAGGTTCGGCGCGGTGACATCGTCGTCATTCTCGGCCAAACGGTGGCGCGCAACCTTTTTGGAGAAGATGACCCCATCGACCAGACCGTACGCGTGCGCAACGTCCCGTTCCGCGTGATCGGGGTCATGGCCCCGAAAGGGCAATCGGCCTTCGGCCAGGATCAGGACGATGTGATCTTCGTCCCGCTCGATGCGGGCCGTCGCCGCGTGATCGGCCGCAACTATGCGAAGGACGGCTCGGTCGGATCGATCTTCGTGAAGTTCGACCGCGAGGAGGATATCGATCCCGGGATCGAGCTGATGACCCGGCTCCTTCAGCAGCGCCATCGCATCATCGGCGATCAGGAGGACGACTTCTCGATCCGCAACCTGACGGAAATTGCCAATACGGCCGCGGCTTCCGCCAACACGCTGTCGATGCTTCTCGCCGCCGTCGCCGCTGTCTCGCTGCTGGTCGGCGGGATCGGCATCATGAACATCATGCTCGTCTCGGTCACCGAACGCACCCGCGAGATCGGCCTGCGTCTGGCGGTGGGCGCGCGACCGCGGGACATTCTCAGCCAGTTTCTCATCGAAGCCACGACCCTGTCGACGATCGGCGGAATCCTCGGAATCGGCCTCGGTGCGGCGACCGCTTATGCCGTCGCGCGGCTCGCCGGCTGGCCGTCTCTCGTCTCCTCCGAAGCGATCTTGATTGCCGTAGGCTTCTCCGCTCTGGTCGGCATATTCTTCGGCTTCTATCCCGCCCAGCGCGCAGCCAGACTGGACCCGATCGAAGCGCTGCGACGGGAGTGAGATCGCGCTAATGGTGATGCCAAGCCGCTGTAATCGCCTCAAGGCAGTCAGCGCATGGCTCAGCTCGACAAGCGAAACGCCCCGCTCTCCAAGGCCTCGATCACCGCACTGAGAGTTTGCTGCCGATCGTTCCCATCGGTTTTGAGAACATGCCGCTCAAGCTCTCCAAGCGAAGAGAATTGTCGATGGAGTTCCGCAATGTATCCGGGATCAGTCAGCGTCTCGCCACCTCGCTCGCGACAACGCCTGATCGCCGTTTCGAGCGAAGGGCGGAGAGCGATGTAGTGGAGCGGCACTGTCAGCGCCTTGAACGCCGGCAAGAACCAGGGTCCGATGATGCCATCCACAATGACGAAATAACCGCCCTTAGCGTAACGCTCAGCGGCTCTCGCAAGGACGTCGATGACCACGCCGTTCTGTTGATGAGCTTCGGGCAGATAGGGGGCAACTGCTCCATTCTTGATGAAATGCCAGAAATCATCGGAATGAAGGTGTACCTTGGGCGACCCGGTGCTACCAGCAAGGAGCTGTGCCGTCGTCGTTTTTCCCGACCCTGGTGGGCCTGTCAGAATGAAAACGTCGCCTGCGAGGTTCGTCATAGCGACAGCTTATGTGCCAAGCCCCGCTCTGTCCAACACCACTCCAGAAGGGGCGGCAGATCCTCTACTCTGCCGCCATCACATTGTAAGATGCTGGATCGTAGTTGAGGATCGGCGAGAGCCAGCGCTCAACCTCCTGAATGCTCATGCCTTTGCGCAACGCATAATCCTCGACCTGATCGCGCTCCACCTTGGCGACGCCGAAATAATAGGCGTCCGGATGAGCAAGATAGAGACCGGATACGGAGGAGCCGGGCCACATGGCATAGGATTCCGTCAGCACCACACCGATGCTCCGCTCCGCGCCGAGCAGCCTGAAGAGCGTGTCCTTTTCCGTATGATCAGGCTGTGCCGGGTAGCCGGGCGCCGGGCGAATGCCGCGGTAATCCTCGCGGATCAGATCCTCGTTCGTCAGCGTCTCGTCTGCCGCATAGGCCCAGAACTCCTTGCGCACCCGCTGATGCATGCGCTCCGCGAAAGCCTCGGCCAGGCGATCGGCAAGTGCCTTCACGAGGATCGAGCGGTAATCGTCATTTGCACGCTCGAAACGCTCGGCGATGCGGACCTCCTCGATTCCGGAGGTGACGACGAAGCAGCCGACATAATCGGCCTTTCCGCTCTCGCTCGGGGCGATGAAGTCGGACAAGCAGAGGTTCGGCTTGCCGTCCCGCTTCGAGAGCTGCTGGCGCAACCCATGGAACGTTGCAAGTGTCTCCTGGCGGCTTTCTCCGGTATAGAGCCTAATGTCGTCGCCGACCGCATTTGCCGGCCAGAAACCGATGACTGCCTTCGGGTTGAACCAGCGCTCCTCGACCAGCTGCTTCAGCATGGCCTGCGCATCCTCGTAGAGTTGCCGCGCGGCGGCACCCTGCTCGGGATCGTCCAGAATGGCCGGGAACCGTCCCTTGAGCTCCCAGGTCTGGAAGAACGGCGTCCAATCGATGTAAGGAACAAGCTCGCCGACATCGTAGCTGCGGAACACGCGTGCGCCGGTAAAGGTGGGCTTGGGCGGCTGGTATGATGCCCAGTCGATCTTCAGCGCATTCGCACGGGCCTTTTCAAGGGAAAGCCGCTGCTTGTCGGCCTCGGAGCGCTTATGCGCGTCGGCGACCCTGCGATATTCCGCTTGCAGGGTGTCGATGTAGTCGTTCTTCGCTTCGGGCGAGAGAAGCGACGAGACCACACCGACAGCGCGGCTCGCATCCGTCACATAAACCGCCTGCCCTTTTTGATAATTGGGGTGAATCTTCACCGCCGTATGCACCCGGCTCGTCGTCGCACCACCGATGAGAAGCGGGATCTCGAAGCCTTCACGTTCCATCTCGCTGGCCACATGGACCATTTCGTCGAGGGAGGGTGTAATGAGGCCCGAGAGGCCGATGATATCCACCTTCTCCTTGCGCGCCGTATCCAGGATCTTCTGAGCCGACACCATCACACCGAGGTCGATCACCTCGTAGTTGTTGCAGGCGAGGACCACGCCGACGATGTTCTTGCCGATGTCGTGCACGTCGCCCTTCACGGTCGCCATCAGGATCTTGCCCGCAGCGGAACGCACGGTGCCTTCGCCGTTTTCCTTCTCTGCTTCCATGAAGGGCATGAGATAGGCGACAGCCTGCTTCATCACGCGGGCAGATTTCACGACCTGCGGCAGGAACATCTTGCCCGCCCCGAACAGATCGCCGACCACGTTCATGCCGGCCATCAACGGCCCTTCGATAACGTGAAGCGGACGTGCTGCTCGCTGGCGCGCCTCCTCCGTGTCCTGATCGATGAACTCCGTGATGCCGTTGACGAGCGCATGCTCGAGACGTTTCTCGACGGGCCAGGATCGCCATTCGAGATCGGCAGCCTTGACGGCGCCGCTGCCATCCCCCTTGAACTTGGGGGCCGCTTCGAGCAGCCGCTCCGTGGCATCGAGCCCGCGATTGAGAACGACGTCCTCGCAGAGCTCACGCAGCTCCGGATCGATCTCGTCGTAGACGGCGAGCTGGCCCGCATTCACGATGCCCATGTCCATGCCGACCTTGATGGCGTGGTACAGGAACACGGAATGCATCGCCTCGCGGACAGGTTCGTTGCCGCGGAAAGAGAAGGACAGGTTCGAGACGCCACCCGAAATATGGGCGTGCGGCAGCGTCTCTCGGATGATGCGGGTCGCCTCAATGAAGGCAACGCCATAGCCGTTATGCTCCTCGATGCCGGTGGCCACCGCAAAGACGTTCGGATCGAAAATGATGTCTTCCGGTGGAAAGCCGACGTCCTCGGTGAGGATCTTGTAGGCCCGCGTGCAGATCTCGACCTTGCGCTCCAGCGTGTCCGCCTGTCCCTGTTCGTCGAAGGCCATGACGACGACAGCTGCGCCGTAGGAACGGCAGATCCGCGCGTGCTCGATGAAGGATTCAACGCCCTCCTTCATCGAAATGGAGTTCACGATGGCTTTGCCCTGAATGCATTTCAGGCCGGACACGATCACGTGGAACTTGGAGGAATCAACCATCACCGGTACACGGGCAATGTCGGGCTCCGCCGCCACGAGGTTGAGGAACTCCACCATCGCCTTCTCGGAATCGAGAAGTCCTTCATCCATATTGATGTCGATGACCTGCGCACCGTTGGCGACCTGATCGCGCGCCACATCGAGAGCAGCCGCGTAGTCGCCGTTGGTGACGAGCTTGCGGAACTTGGCCGAGCCGGTGACGTTCGTGCGCTCGCCCACGTTCACGAAAGGAATGTCGGGCGTCAGCACAAAGGGCTCAAGTCCGGCGAGCCGCATCATCGGCTTCACGACGGGCACCTGCCGCGGCGCCTTGCCGGCGACGGCTTCCGCGATCGCGCGGATGTGGTCCGGCGTCGTGCCGCAGCAGCCGCCGACCACGTTGACGAGACCCGCATCGGCGAACTCCGCCAGCATGCCGGCGGTCGCTTCAGGACGTTCGTCATAGAGGCCGAATTCATTCGGCAGTCCGGCATTGGGATAGGCGCAGACGAGGGTATCGGCAACCTTACCGATCTCCTGGATATGCGCCCGCATCTCGCGTGCGCCCAGCGCGCAGTTGAGCCCGATGGAAAACGGCTCCGCATGGCGCACCGAATGCCAAAAGGCGGTCGGCGTCTGGCCGGAGAGCGTGCGTCCGGACAGGTCCGTGATGGTGCCGGAGATCATGACCGGGAGTTTTACACCACGTTCTGCAAAGACCTGATGCGTGGCGACGATGGCGGCCTTGGCGTTGAGCGTGTCGAAGATGGTCTCGATAAGAATGATTTCGGACCCGCCGTCGACGAGTCCCCTCACCTGCTCCGCGTAGGCATCGCGAACCTGATCGAACGTGACCGCACGGTAGCCGGGATTGTTCACATCCGGCGAGAT
Source organism: Microvirga puerhi (assembly GCF_020089865.1). Lineage (GTDB taxonomy): Bacteria > Pseudomonadota > Alphaproteobacteria > Rhizobiales > Beijerinckiaceae > Microvirga > Microvirga puerhi. The sequence goes on along the minus strand of NZ_JAIRBM010000002.1, from coordinate 74,056 downwards.
CGACAGCGTGCGGTTGGTCGGCCCGATCGCGCCTGCGACGAACCGACGGCGCCTATCTTCCTTCTGCGCTTGAAGCGCCGCTTCGCGCGCCAGACGCGATCCATGGAAGTTCAGCTCGTAGACGAGCTCTTCCATGCCGTAATCGGCCTGCGCGATCGAGGTGCCCGAGAATGTGTTGGTTTCGACGATGTCGGCACCGGCCCGGAAATAATCGAGATGCACCTGCCGAACGGCATCGGGCTGGGTCAGGATCAGAAGATCGTTGTTGCCCCTGACGTCCTGCTTCCAATCCTTGAAGCGCGTACCTCTGAAATCTTCCTCCGAGAACCGCGAGCGCTGCAACTCCGTTCCCATGGCGCCGTCGAGCACGAGAATGCGCCGAGATGCGATCTCGCGAAGCGCCCGGGCAACTTCAGCGCCATTGGCGGGACAGGAAACATCAGTCGTCATCGTCTCATCTTTCGTCCGCCCTGCAAACTCGCTGGGGCCTTCCGCCTTTCGGCAGAACTATCAAAAGCCTGGCCTGAAGGCCGGGCGCAAATTCGATCAGGCGGCCACCCTCTCGGCCTGGCTGCGCAGGCCCAGAAGACGGCAGATCGCGTAAACGAGATCCGCGCGGTTCATGGTGTAGAAGTGAAACTCGTTGACGCCGCGGTCGACGAGATCGATCACCTGTTCAGCTGCGACCGCAGCCGCAATGAGCTTGCGCGTCTCGACATCGTTATCCAGACCCTCGAAGCGTGCCGCCAGCCATTCAGGAATGCTTGCGCCGGTCTTCCTGGCGAAATTCGCGGTCTGCTTGAAGTTCTGCACCGGCACGATGCCGGGGATGATCGGGATATCGATGCCACGCGCCCGCACGCGATCGAGATAGCGGAAATAGACGTCGTTGTCGAAAAAGAACTGGGTGATGGCGCGATCCGCGCCACAATCCACCTTCTCCTGCAGCACGTCGATATCCGCCTCCAGGGACGCGGCCTCCGGATGCTTCTCCGGATAGGCGGACACGGACACTTCAAAATCGCCGATGGCCTTGATACCGGCGACAAGGTCACATGTCCGCTGATAGCCTTCCTGATGCGGCGCGTACGCTGTGCCGAGCCCGCCGACCGGATCGCCACGCAGCGCGACCACATGGCGGACGCCTGCGTCCCAGTAGGACTGCACGACGTTGTCGACTTCGGCCTTCGTCGCGGCGACACAGGTAAGATGGGCTGCCGGCTTGAGATGCGTCTCCCGCACCAGGCGCGCCACGGTGGCATGGGTCCGCTCGCGGGTCGAACCGCCCGCGCCGTACGTCACTGACACGAAATGCGGATCGAGAGGTGCCAGCCGCTCGATCGACGCCCAGAGAGTCGCTTCCATCTCCTCGGTCTTCGGGGGAAAGAACTCGAAGGAAACCTTGATCGGGCAGGAAGCCTGACGGCTTGGGCGATGCGCGAGCGGCAACATCAGGCGACCTCTCTGTCATGTGCGGTAAGCGGCCAATCGGTCGCGACGCGACGATCCTGGCCCAGCCAAAGGGAAACGATCAGTTGCTCGTCGCCCTTCTTGGACGGGGCAATCTGTCGGTTGAGGGTACAGTCGAGCCCAGCCTCGTCGAGCCAATCGGCAACCTGCTCGGGCGTGAAGCCGAGCCGTCGATGGGCCTGGGTCTCGCGCAGAAACTCAAGGTTATGCGCAGCGAAATCGACCACCAGAATTCGCCCGCCCGGGGCCACGAGCCGCGACGCCTCGCGGATCGCACGGGCAGGATCATCGAGGTAGTGCAGAACCTGGTGAATGACCACGAGGTCGAACGTGTCGCGCGGGAACGGCGGGGCATAGATGTCGCCCTGCCGCAGCTCGATGCCGCGCAGACCGGCCTTTTCCAGATTGGCCCGAGCCACGGAAAGCATGGCATGGCTTGCATCGAGCCCAACGGTGCGCAGCGCCCGTGGGGCAAGGAGCTGCAGCATCCGACCCGTTCCCGTGCCGAGATCGACGAGGTTGCGGATCGGCTTATCGCCGAGCACGTCGAGCACCGCCGCCTCCACCGTGGATTCGGGAGCGTGCAGGGACCGGATCCGGTCCCATTCGGGAGCGAGCCGTGAGAAGAAGGCCTGGGCGGCATGCGAGCGCTGGCTCCGCACTGCCTCAAGGCGCGTGCGGTCATCCAGGAGAAGAGGGTCCGAGCGGTTGAGACCGTCGAGCATCGGCCGGATGATCCGGGAGGCATCGCTCCGATCCGTCAGGCGGAAGAATGCCCACGCGCCCTCCCGATGACGCTCGACGAGCCCCGCCTCCACCAGAAGCTTGAGATGGCGGGAGATCCGCGGCTGCGACTGTCCCAGGATGTCCGTGAAGTCTGAAACCGACAGCTCACCTTCCGTCAGCAACGCGAGGATCCGCAGGCGCGTCTCCTCTGCCGCAGCCCGAAGGATGGCCAGGGTCAGATCCAGCGATGGGGATGCGGCGTCCGGCACGGCTCAAAACTCGCTCTCACATATAAAGATATATTTATATCTTCTTTGAGCGTGGAGACAAGTTAAAACCTTCATGGCGCCTACGGTCAAGCTCTTGGCGAACGACGGCGCGCCCCAAGGGCATGCAAGCTGCACCTCCGCGCGATCCCCCTTGCGGCGAGGATGAGCGTCATTTTAGACGGTTGAGCGAGCGGCACGGCATCCTGAGCCGGGCCCCAGTCCTGGCTCCGACGCGGCGAACCTGCCTGACAGACGTTTAGCTTCGGGAGAGATCTCTTCCGAAATAGAATCAGCGGAAGGGAGGCTCGTCGAAGCTGCGCAGTTTTCGTGAATGGAGGGAGGTGCGTTGGTCGCGGAGGATATCGAGGGCCGCAAGGCCGATCATCAGATGCTCACCGACGGCACGCTCGTAGAAGGCGTTCGCGGCTCCGGGCAGCTTGATCTCGCCGTGCAGGGGCTTGTCGGAGACGCAGAGAAGCGTGCCGTAGGGAACGCGCAGCCGATACCCTTGGGCCGCGATGGTCCCGCTTTCCATGTCGACCGCGATGGCGCGCGACAGGTTGATCGGGCGCCGCTCCTGGCTCCACCGCAGCTCCCAGTTCCGGTCGTCGTAGGTCACGACCGTTCCGGTGCGCAGGCGGCGCTTGAGTTCCTCGCCCCGCTCCCCCGTCACCCTGCCGGCCGCGTCCTGAAGCGCGACCTGTACCTCGGCAAGCGCCGGTATCGGAATTTCCGGCGGGACCGCATTGTCGAGAATGCGGTCGCGGCGCAAATAGCCGTGGGCGAGCACGTAATCCCCGATGGACTGCGACTGGCGCAGGCCGCCGCAATGGCCGACCATGAGCCAGCAATGGGGGCGCAGGACGGCCAGGTGATCGGTGATGTTCTTCGCATTCGAGGGTCCGACACCGATATTCACCAGGGTGACGCCGTGACCGTCACGGCGGGTCAGGTGGTAAGACGGCATCTGGAATCGATGCCAGGGTGAAGAGCCGATTAGCTCCGCGACCGTATCCTCCGGCAACCCGCTCTCGATGGTGACGCCCCCCGGCAGGATGAGCTTCTCGAACGGGCTGTCGGGATTGGCGAGTTCGCTCACCGCCCAGCGCACGAATTGATCCACGTAGCGATGGTAGTTCGTCAGGAGAATCCAGGGCTGCACGGCCCGCCAGTCGCTGCCGGTATAGTGAACGAGGCGGCGCAGGGAATAATCCGTGCGCGACGCGTCGAAGAGCGAGAGCGGACGTGGCGCGTTCTCGCGGAACTCCCATGTTCCATCGGCGATTTCATCGCCGACCGTCGCCAGGAGCGGCGTCGGAAAGAACTGCGCAAGTTCCGCAGCGGAATGCGCGCCGCGACCGAGTTCATCGCCACGCTCGAACACGTAAGGATATGGGATTTCCTGGCGGCTCACACCGACCTTGAGTGTCACGCCATAGTCGCGGACGAGATGTCTCAGCTGCTCCAGAAGATAGTTCCGGAAAAAGGCCGGCTGCGTAACGGTCGTGGCATAGGAGCCCGGACCCTGCAGCTTCGCATAGGCGCGCTGCTTGACCGGCGGGAGAGAGGTCGCCTTGTAGACCACCCGCAGCTCCGGATAGCGAAAGCGCGCCCTCTCTTCCGGACTGGGAGGCGTTTTGGTGGCGAAAAAATGCTCCAGGGCATGGCGCTGCGCCTCGATGGCATCGTCATAAAGCAGCGTCAGCTTCTCGACGGCTTCTTCAGGCGAGGCAACGGCGTGGGAGGCATTCATCTCATCAGCGGGCACGGCGACATCTTCAAAAGAGTTCTCGTGCCTCAAGGGTCTTACACCGTTTCAGGCGGGAACCCAACCCGGCTTCGTGAAAAGAGGTTCACTCAGCCTTCGGCCCATCGTCAGAAAGGCAATTCTTCGCCCTGCCAATCGAAAAAGCGACCGCTGTCGGAAGCGGAAAGGCGATCGCTCAAAGCAACGATGCCGGCTGCACTCTGCTCGACGGAAATGTCTGCGCCGGTGCCTCCCATATCCGTGCGGACCCAGCCTGGATGAACGGAGACGACAATCATCCCTTCAGGTGCCAAATCCGTTGATAGGCCCTGTACCACCTTGTTCACGGCGGCTTTCGAGGCGCGATAGGCGATGCGGTCGGACTTGGCATAGGCCATGGAACCCATGCGGCTGCTGATCGTCAGAATCTTTGGATGCTCTGCCTTGCGCAAATGTGGCAGGAATGCCTGGACGATGTGGAGAGGCCCAAGCGTATTGACCTTCAGCGTATCGAGGAAACCATCGAAGTCCATGTCGAGCGTGGATTGACGTTTCGGCCCGATAACGCCCGAATTGTTGACGAGAACATCGATCGCTTCGTCCACGGAACGCGCAGCGTCCGCAATCGATTTCTCGTCGAGGATATCGAGCCTGACAATCTTGAGATGCCCGGTCTCCTGAAACCCCTGCCAATCCGCCGGCAACTGCGCTCGGTCCCGCACAGTGCCGATTACCCGATCCCCTCGAGTGAGAAGGACGCGGGCGAGAGCTCGCCCGATCCCGCGTCCGATTCCCGTGATCAGGTAGGTTCCCACGACAATTACCGTGCGAACTTCTTGTACTTGATCCGGTGCGGAATGGTGGAATCCACGCCGAGGCGACGCTTCTTGTCCTCCTCGTAATCGGCGAAGTTGCCCTCGAACCATTCCACGTGGCTGTCGCCCTCGAAGGCGAGGATATGCGTCGCGATGCGGTCGAGGAACCAGCGATCGTGGCTGATGATGACGGCGCAGCCGGCATAATCCTCCAGCGCCTCTTCGAGCGCCCGCAGGGTGTCCACATCGAGGTCGTTGGTCGGCTCGTCGAGGAGCAGCACATTGGCGCCGGACTTCAGGATCTTGGCGAGGTGCACGCGGTTGCGTTCACCACCGGAGAGCACGCCGACCTTCTTCTGCTGGTCCGAGCCCTTGAAGTTGAATGCGCCGCAATAGGCACGGGCATTAATCTCGCGCTTGCCGAGATAGAGCACCTCGTTGCCACCTGAAATTTCCTCGTAGAGGGTCTTGTTGGCATCGAGCGTATCGCGGCTCTGGTCCACATAGCCGAGCTTGACGCTCTCGCCGACCTCGATCGTGCCTTCATCCGGCTGCTCCTGGCCGGTGATCATGCGGAACAGAGTCGTCTTACCGGCACCGTTCGGGCCGATGACGCCGACGATGCCGCCTGGCGGCAGCTTGAACGAAAGGCCGTCGATGAGGAGCTTGTCGCCAAAGGCCTTCTTCAGACCGTCGAACTCGATGACATTGTTGCCCAGGCGCTCGGCGATGGGGATGATGATCTGCGCCGTGGTCGGGCCCTTCTCGGATGCCTTGGCGACGAGGTCCTCGTAGCGCTGGATACGGGCCTTCGACTTGGCCTGGCGAGCCTTCGGCGAGGCGGAGACCCATTCGCGCTCGCGCTCGATGGTGCGCTGGCGCGCCTCCTCCTCACGGCCCTCCTGAGCGAGGCGCTTCTGCTTCTGCTCAAGCCAGGAGGAGTAATTGCCTTCGTACGGAATGCCGCGGCCGCGGTCGAGCTCGAGAATCCAGCCGGTCACGTTGTCGAGGAAGTAGCGGTCGTGGGTGACGATCAGGATCGCACCGGGATAGGTCCGCAGGTGGCCTTCGAGCCAGGCGGTCGTCTCGGCATCGAGATGGTTGGTCGGCTCGTCGAGGAGCAGGAGTTCCGGCTGTTCCAGCAGGAGGCGGCAAAGAGCCACGCGGCGACGCTCGCCGCCCGAGAGCTTGTCCACGGCCCAATCGTCCGGCGGGCAGCGCAGGGCGTCCATCGCCTGGTCGACCTGGGAATCGAGATCCCAGAGGCCTTTGGCCTCGATCTCGTCCTGGAGGCGGGTCATCTCATCCGCCGTCTCCTCGGAGTAATTCATGGCGAGTTCGTTGTAGCGGTCGAGGATCGCCTTCTTGGCGGCGACGCCCTCCATCACGTTCTCGCGGACGTTCTTGGTGGGATCGAGCTGCGGTTCCTGAGCCAGATAGCCGACCCGGGCACCCTCAGCCACCCAGCCCTCGCCAGAAAAATCGGTATCGATGCCGGCCATGATGCGAAGGAGGGTCGACTTACCGGCACCATTGACGCCGAGAACGCCGATCTTCGCGTCGGGGTAAAAGGACAGGTGAACGTTATCCAGAACCTTCTTGCCGCTCGAGAAGGTCTTGGTAAGCCCACGCATGTGGTAGATGAACTGACGGGACACGGAAAAACCTGCTGAATATGATCGTGTTCGGGGAGTTGCAGGTCAGTTAGCAGGGGCGGCCTGCCGGGGCAAGGCGGGCAAGGTCGCCGGGTGCCCGTCATTCCGGGACGGCCCTCTGGGCCGGGCCCGGAACCCATAGACACAGTCGCCATGGGATAAGGCGCAGCGGCTGCCATGATCCCCGTTCTGTAAAGCTCACGATTATGGGTTCCGGGCCTGGCCCTTTGGACCATCCCGGAATGACAGCGAATTCCTCAAAGCCCGAACGGATAAGTTTCGGGCATTCCTTCTCCATGGGCCGCCGTGAGCGGCGTGACGGCCTTGGTTTCCTCGAACCAGACGAGGGCATCGAACTGCTCGGGCAGGATCGCCTCGAAATAATGGCTGTAGAGCTCGGTTTCCGGCCGGTAGATCACGCCGATCGCGCGCTCCAGGCGCGGCCGTGAGAGGGCCTCGCGCAGGCTCAAGCGGTCATTCCCGCGCCAATCGGTTAGGAAGCGGCCAAGACCGGCGTCGCGGAAGATTCGCTCATGGCTGTCGGACCGCGCCGGACGCACATCCATGATCTCCATGGCGGCATCCCAGTCGCTCGCCGCCGCGACCGTGCCGCGATCCGTCCCGAAGCCGATCAGCACCGCCTCGTCCCGATAGGCCGTCCGGCAGAGTTCGCCGATGTTGAACTCGCCCTGCCAGCCCATGGCCGTCGCGGCCGCGTTACCGATATGGGAATTGTGCGCCCAGACAACCGCCCTCGCCTTCGTCCCACGCCGGTCGAGCAGGTTCTGGAGTGTATCGAACATGTGCCGGTCGCGCAGGTTCCAGGACTCCGTCGCACCCTCGTACATGATCCGGTAATAGTGCTCCGCCGCATGCACGATCTTGGCGTTCTGCACGGCGTCGAAGAAAGCCTCGCCCCCATCGGCCTTGAGGTACTCCAGCCTTTTGTCGAGCATGTCCTGAAGCTGCGTGAGGAGCACCTGATCGCAAGGCTTTTTCTGTCCCTTGAGAACTGCGCGGCCATAACGTGCCGGATCCGACTGCCAGGGGCTGAGGCAGCCATAGCGCGCCCTCGCCTCCTTCGCAGCTTCTGGATCGACCTTATCGAGATAATCGAGAACGGCCCCGATCGAATTGTTGAGGCTGTAGACGTCGAGACCGCGGAATTCGGCACGTTCCTGCTCCGGCGCGTCCCTGTTGTGGTCACGCAGCCAATTGACGAAATCGGCCACCTCCTCGTTGCGCCACATCCAGGAAGGAAAGCGCTGAAATGCGGCATCGTCGCCTTGAGGAACGTGGCGGTGCCGCGCATAAGCGTCGATGCGGGCAGCATCCGGCCAGTCCGCCTCGACGGCAACGATGGTGAAGCCATGGCGTTCGATCAGCCGACGCGTGATGGCCGCGCGGGCCCGGTAGAATTCCGAAGTGCCATGCGTTGCCTCGCCGAGAAGCACCACTTTCGCGTCTGCGAAGCGGTCGAACATGGCCCCGAAGGCCTCGATATCCTCCAGATGCGGCAAAGGTTCAGCGCTCGACCTGACGGCTCGGATGGTTTCTTCGAGCGTTGCATCGCTCTCGCGCTGCTTCCAGGAAAGGCCGGCCATGATCCGTCTCCGCGAGGTGCGGGCCGGAGCGACGGTGGCGTCCGGCCTTTTCAATCTCTAACGGAGGGTCAATCAGCCTGTTCCGACCAAAATGCCGCACATAACGCCGCGATCAGACGGTCTGCGCCATTAGCGCAGCGAACGCCTCCTCCGCAGCCAGGACGGTCGTCATCTGTACCGTATGAGCGAAGCGGTAGGGATCGCCGTAGATCGTCTCGTCCGGGAATTCTGTGATGAGCGTCAACGGGGTCGGATGACGTTCCTCGGCGGTGATGAGGCAGGGGATGTCGTTGATGATCTCGTAGGGCTTTCCGCCGGAATGGATCACACAGATCTCGATCTGGCGCCGATTGAACTCGGGCAGTCCCGGGATGGCCTGAAGCTGCTTCGTCACCGCCTCGATGAGCGCGCGCGCGGTCTCGCTCCAGGACGGATGATGGCGCATGATCAGGAAGAAGCCCTTCGGGATCGCCCAGAGCTCGAATCCGCGCGGCAGATAGCCAGTGAACGGCCGCGTCCACTCATGCGCCGGATAGCCGTGGAGATTGACGTGAAGCTGCGCGCCCGACAGCTCCAGCGCCTGCAGTCGGGCACCGATCTCGTAAGTCGGATTGCCACGATCGAACTCCACGTCGCTGCCGAGGGAGGTATAGCGCGCCGCGTGATGCATATGGCGCGGATTGGCCATGCAAAGACGGCCGTGGAGCGCATAACCGTCCGGATTCTCCACCGCGATCAGCGCGAGATTGGCCTCCGGATCGGCGAGAAGACGCCGCGCGGCCCGCAATGCACCGACAGGCGCCGAGGTTTCGTTGGCATGTTGTCCGGCAGAGACCAGCACGGCCGGGCGCGATCCTGCCCGATAGACGCCGCGCACCGGCCGCCCTTCCCGAGAAATCCCCTCGAAGGTCTCGCCTGGAAGGCTTGCCAGTTCGCGGTAGATCTGCGGCAGCCCCGGAGCCGAGTCAGCCGTCTCAAGCACCTGCTCGCGCCGCTCTGGATCCTGCGGGCGCGCGAACGCCTGCAGCGAGACACGCACACGGGCGTCGCCCTCGCCTGCCCTGATGTCCGGCACGATCTGGCCAGGCTGCACGCTGCGATCTTCCGGCGGTCGTCCCGACTTGTGCTTGAAGAACTCAAGCAGGGAAAAGTAAAAATCCTCGTGTAGCGCCTCGCGCGTGCTCATGACCTCGTCGTCATAGCCGAGGGAGCGCTCAATTCCTCCAATGCCCACGTCGATGACGAGGCTTTCGGCATAGGGCTCTTCCGCCGGCCAGGCATGAGCTGCAACGGCCTGCATGACTTTGAGGAAAACCGTCTCGATCTCGGTTTCCACGGCCTCGTCAATGTCCGGTCGGCCCGGGCAGCCCGATGCCTTGATCCAGCCGGTCGGGCACAGATCGACGAGGTCCAAGTGATTGGGACGAAGACGGTTCGGCGCGAAAACTTCGTGCTCGACCGTACGGCCGTCGCGATATGTGGCGACGACCTGGTAGGCCAGCGTATCATCGCCGGGCGTAAAGACGGTCTCGATGCCGTCGAGCATGGCCGCCAGGGGATAGGCCTCCGACAGAAACCGGATTTTGTCTGCCTGCGGATGAACCGGATATTTCACCTCCACACGCTGGAGGCCCGCCGTTTCGATCTCCTCGAGAAACGCATGCACCAAAGGCTTGTAGGCGCTGCGGAAACGCGCGGTCACGCCGGCCTCGGCGAGACGAGTCTCAGCATCGCGCCGCGCCGCTTCGTCCTCGAACACCCAGACATCGAGCAGCGCCCCGCGCCTGTCCTGCGCGGACCATTCGGCCACAAGAGCATCGAGAGTCCGCGGCACCCGTTCGTCGAGCAGAATGGTCATTTCGTGGCTTGTCCTGTGGGATCGAGATAGTCGCGCAGCCAGTCACCGAGGAGGTTGAGGCCGAGCACCGTGAACATGATGGCGAGACCCGGAAACACGCTGACCCACCAGGCCGACTGAAGATAGGTGCGGCCGTCGGCGAGCATGCCGCCCCAGCTCGGGATCAACGGATCGACGCCGAGCCCAAGGAATGTCAGGCTGCTTTCGAGAAGGATGTTGTTCGCCACGTTGAGCGTCATGAGGATAACGATCGGGCCCAGGACATTGGGCAGGATGTGCTGGAAGATGATGCGTCCATTGCCGACGCCGATGGCACGGGCGGAGAGAATGAACTCCCGGTCGCGAAGCGCGAGCACGGAGCCGCGCACGAGGCGGGCGTATTGCACCCATTGCGCGACGATCATGAAGAAGATCACCTTGTCGACCCCTGTGCCGAGGATCGCCAGGAACATGATCGCGATGAGGATGAAAGGCAGCGCGAGCTGGATGTCCGCGAAGCGCATCAGCACGATCTCGGCGATGCCGCGATAATAGCCCGCCACGAGACCGACGAGCGTTCCCAGCACGACGGCTCCCATGACGGAGAGCACGCCGACGGTCAGCGAGATCCGTCCGCCGACGATGACGCGCGCCAGCACATCGCGCCCCAGTGGATCGGTTCCAAGGAGATGCGCCGGATTCTCGAAGGGCGGCAGAAGCCGCGCCATCAGATCCATGCTCTCGCCGCCGTCCGGGAACAGGAAACCGGAGAAGAGGACCGCGAGCGTCATGCCGCCGGTCAGGATGACGCCGAGAACGAGTTCGAAGGATCGAAACCGCCGACGCGAGGCAGGTGCGGCCTGGGCTACTGCCATGAGCGTCACTCCGTCCGGATGCGCGGATCGATCAGCCCGTAGGCGATATCGACCAGGAGGTTGATGAGAACGATGAAGAGCGCGAGAACCGTGATCGATCCCTGCAGGACCGGATAGTCGCGGGCGGAGATCGCGTCGAAGGCCAGCGTTCCCATGCCGGGCCAATTGAAGACCCGCTCGACGATGACGATACCACCGATGAGGCTGCCGAACTGAAGCCCGATATAGGTGACAAGGGGAATCGCCGAATTGCGCAGGGCATGCTTGTAGAGCACGACCCAGTCCTTCAGCCCCTTCGAGCGGGCGACCATGATGTATTGCTGGGAGAGCGTCTCGAGCATCGAGGTGCGCACCAGCCGCACATTGGTGGCCGTGAGGATGATCCCCATGGTCAGCGCCGGCATGATGAAGCTCTCGGGCCCCTCCATGCCGCTCGGCGGCAGGAGTCCGAGTGTGATGGAGAAGAACAGCACCATCATGATGGCCAGCCAGAAATTCGGGAACGACAAGCCGACGAGAGAAAGAATGCGGATGAGTTGATCCGGCCAGCGGCCACGGTTCACGGCGGCATGGACGCCGAGCGGCACCGACAGGACGATGGAAAGCAGGAGCGATGCAAAGGCCAGGAGCAACGTCGCCGGAAGCGCCTTGGAAATCAAAAGGGATACAGGCGTGCCGCCCATGAAGCTGCGCCCGAAATCCCCGACCAGCAGGCCTTTCAGGAATGCGAGATATTGGACGTAAAAGGGACGCTCGAGACCAAGCGCCTGGCGGATATTCTGCAGGTCCTTCTCGGTGATGTTGCTGCCGCCGGCCAGCATCACCGCAGGATCGCCCGACAGCCGAATGGCGAAGGATACGATCAGCGTCACGGCGAGAACCACGAAGATCGCCTGCAGCAATCGCTTGAGAATGAAGCCCGCCATGTGGTGATCCGGTTCTTGTTCTTGTCCCGAAGCGGCCCCGCTCGCGCGGGGCTCGCTCTTGTCATTGATCCATGAACGGGGGCGCTAAAGGCCCGCGCTGAGGACCTTACTCCACCGTCGTTTCCGTGAAGCGGAAGCGGCGATCCGCCGGAGCGTCGAAGTTCTTCACCCGCTTGTTCACGCCGTAGATGGTGTTCTGGTTGTAGAGCGGAATTTCGAGTGCTTGGTCGGCCACGTAGCGGGCGATCTCCTGCAGGATCTTCTCGCGCTCCTTCACGTCGTAGATGCCGCGCTGCTTCTCGAGCATCGCATCGAGCTTGGGATCCTTGTCGTAGGGATTCCACTTCTCGCCCGAGTGGTACATCAGGTAGGCCGTGTTGTCGTAATCGAACGTCCAGCCGCCCCAGGCATTGTGCCAGGCTTCGTCGGTCTTGCCGTTCGGGATGATGTCGTTGAGCAGGACCGGCGTCTCGTAGGGCTGGAGCGAGGCCTTGAGGCCCAGGGCCTGGAGATAGCCCGCCGCCGCCTGCGCCACCTCACGGAAGGTCGCGTCGTTGCCGCGGAAGTCGATCTTGATCGGCGCGCCGGCCGCCACGCCAGCCTGCTGGAGCATCTGCTTCGCCTTGGCGAGGTCGAAGGACAGCGGCTTCAGATTCGGATCGTAGCCGAAGGAGAGGTCGGCCTGGAAGCTGGCGATCGGCTTGGCATGGCCGAGCAGCACCGCCTTGATGATGGCGTCGCGGTCGATGCCGGTGATCAGGGCCTTACGGACATTCACGTCCTTGGTGATACCGTTCTTTGTGTTGAGACGCAGCGCAACGACGGTCGGGCCGGTGATGCTGATGAGGCTGAGCTTCGGATCCTTCTCCACCGTTGGCGCAAGGCCGAAGGGGATAAGGGTGGCGACATCGAGCCGCCCCGCCTGGAGCTCGGCGATCTGCGTATTGGCCTCCGCGATCATGCGGAAGACGAGCTTGTCGAGCTTCGGCGCCCCGCCCCAATGGTCCGGGAAGGCTTCGAGGGTCAGGCTGACCTTGGGCTCGTAGCTGACGAACTTGTACGGCCCGGTGCCGACCGGATGCGTGTTGAAGTAGTCGTCGCCCTTCTCCTGAATGTATTTCGGAGGAACGATCATCGCGCCATAGCCGGCGAGCTTGGTGAGCAGCACCGGATCGGGCTGCTTCATGACGAAGTCGACCGTATTGGCGTCGACGACCTCCACATGATCGATGGAGGTGTAGTTCGACTGCTGCGGTCCCTTCTTGCCCTCGTCTCCAAGCAGGCGGTCGAAGGTGAACTTCACGGCATCGGCATTGAAGGGCTCGCCGTTCTGAAACTTCACGTTCTCGCGCAGCTTGAAACGGATGCGGCCGTTGTTGTCGAGGAACTCCCAGCTCGTCGCGAGGCCGGGCTTGAGCTTCATGTCGGCGCCGCGGGCGGTGAGGCCATCGAAGATGTTGTTGGCGGCGGACGACCAGTCGACCACGAAGGTGTCGATCGGATCCCAGCTGCCGGGATCGAGGGCGATGGCGACGCTCATCGTTCCGGCAGCCTGCGCCGGCGCCGCAAGCGGCGCCAGGGCGACCGTGGCCGCGAGGCCGAGCGCCTTGAGGGTGGTCGACATTTTCATTTCTGTTCTCTCCTCTGAAAGTTTTGGTCAGGCGGCGCCGCGGAGCTGATCCGACTCGATCGCAACCCAATGGCCCGGTTCGACTTCCCGCATGCGATGAATCGCAGGCTCCTGCCCGACCGGGCGGACGGGACTCGGGATCTCCCCTTCGATACGGGTTTTCGCCCGCTCCCGCTGCGGATCGGCGATCGGCACGGCCGAAAGCAGCTTCCGCGTATAGGAATGCTGCGGGTTCTCGAACACCGCCTGACGGGTGCCGATCTCGACGATCTGGCCGAGATAGAGTACCGCAACGCGGTGGCTGATCTTTTCAACGACCGCCATGTCGTGCGTGATGAAGAGATAGGACAGGCGCCGCCGCTCCTGCAGCTCCATCAGCAGGTTCACGATCTGCGCCTGGATCGACACGTCGAGCGCCGACACCGATTCATCGGCAATCACGAGCTTCGGATCGCTCGCCAGTGCACGGGCGATGCAGATGCGCTGGCGCTGCCCGCCGGAGAATTCGTGCGGATAGCGCTTGGCGTGCTGCGGCTGCAATCCGACCTGCTCCAGCAGCTCATGGACGCGACGCTCGATGGCCTTGCGGTCCTTGATGAGGCCGTGGACGACGATGGGCTCGGCAATGCTGAAACCGACCGTGTGGCGCGGATCGAGCGAGGCGAAGGGATCCTGGAAGATGTACTGGATCTGCTGACGCAGCCGGCGGCGCTCGGCAGGCGTCATCGCATTCATGTCGCGGCCGTCGAAGCGGACCGTCCCGCCCGTCGGCTCGACGAGCTGCTGCAAGGTCCGGCCGATGGTCGATTTGCCGGAGCCGGATTCACCCACCAGCGCCAGCGTCTCGCCCGGATAGATGTCGAAGCTGACCTCCTCCACGGCATGGACACGATGCGTGACGCGGCCGAAGAAGGTTTTGCCGACGTCGAAGCGAGTGGTGAGCTTCTCGACCTCCAGAATCGGCTTCGCGTAATCGGCCGTATCCTGAATATGGGTCGTGCCTGTCTGCTTCGGCACGCCGCCATCCATCACCGTGACGGGCGTGCGCTTCGGCAGAGGCTGTCCCGTCAGGCTGCCGAGGCGGGGAACGGCGGACAGAAGCGCACGCGTGTAAGGGTGCTTGGGTGCGGCAAAGATCTCGCGCACCGGGGCTTGCTCGACCTTCTCCCCCTTCCACATCACGACGACGTCGTCGGCCATCTCGGCAACTACGCCCATGTCGTGGGTGATGAAGATGACGGCGGTGCCCATTTCGGCCTGGAGGTCGCGGATGATGTTGAGGATCTGCGCCTGGATCGTCACGTCGAGGGCGGTAGTCGGCTCGTCGGCGATGAGGAGCTTCGGACCGCAGGCAAGCGCCATGGCGATCATAACGCGCTGGCGCATGCCGCCGGAGAGTTGATGCGGATAGCGGTCGAGCAGCTTGTCCGCATCGGGCAGCCGGACCTTCTGAAGCAGCTCTCGCGCGCGAAGGCGTGCATCGCGGGCGTTCAACCCTTCGTGGAGGGACAGCGCCTCGCTGATCTGGTTGCCGACGGTGAAGACCGGGTTGAGCGACGTCATCGGCTCCTGGAAGATCATCGCGATATCTTTGCCGCGGATTTCCCGAAGTTTGGCGTCGGATGCATCGACGAGATCGATCGCCGGCCCCGTCGATGGACGAAACAGGATCTCGCCGCCGGCGATGCGTCCGCCCGTATAATCCGTCAGCCGCATGATTGCGAGAGACGTAACGGATTTGCCCGAGCCCGACTCGCCGACAATGGCAAGGGTCCGGCCGGGCTGGACATCGAAACTGACATCTTTCACGGCTCGGAAAGGGCTCGAACCCGAACCGAATTCGACGGAAAGGGAGCGGACCGACAGAAGCGGAGCGTCATGCCGCTGGGAGGAAGATGGGTTATCCATGAATCCTGCTCATCGAAAGGCCGCTCATACCGACGTCGAGCGGCCGTACCTTTTAGATACCTCTCCACTTCGCAGTGACCACCTATCACCGTCAAGCCCGGCAGCCCGGTGGGCGGGCAATAATACGCTCAAATGAGCGAGGTGCGACACCGGGCTCGCTTCGAGCGTTACGCCGTTACCCACTCGCCCCCGCGCATGAGCGGCTCGGAACGGCCATCGGCCGTGATTCCGTCGACATCGACCTGACCGGAGCCGATCATCCAGTCAATGTGAATGAGGCTCTTGTTCGCGCCGCAGGAAGCAAGCTGCTCCTCGCTCATCTGGCCGCCGCCCTTGATGCATTTGCTGTAGGCTTGGCCTAGAGCGATATGGCTCGAGGCGTTTTCATCGAACAGCGTGTTCAGGAAAAGAAGCCCGCTCTGGGAAATCGGTGACGAATTGGGCACGAGAGCGACCTCGCCCAGTCGGCGCGCGCCCTCGTCGGTTTCCAGAACCTTTTTCAGAACCGCCTCACCAGTCCGCGCCTTGCTCTCGACGATCTTGCCGCCTTCGAACCGGACCTGGATGTCTTGGATCAGGGTGCCCTGGTAGGAGAGCGGTTTCGTGCTCGTCACCATTCCGTCGACCCGATCCTTGTGCGGAGTGGTGAAGACCTCCTCGGTCGGAATATTGGCATTGCAGACGATGCCGTTCTTGGCCTTCGCCGAGCCGCCATTCCACTCGTGCCCATCGGCGAGGCCTACTCGCAGATCGGTGCCGGGTCCCTTGAAATGCAGCGCCGCATAGTTCTTGGCATTCAGCATTCGAGTGCGCGTCTGGAGGTTGGCATTGTGCCCCTGCCAGGCCGCGATGGGATCCTTTGCGTCGACCCGGGAGGCGGCGAAGATCGCGTCCCACAGCTTGGCCAGCGCGACATCCTCCGGATCGTTCGGAAACACGGCCTTCGCCCAGGCGGGCGTGGCCGCGGACACGATGGTCCAGTTGGTGTCGAAGCCGGCGATCAGGTTCAGGGCCGGCATATAGGCCTTCGAGCGCGCCCGGTTGGCGCGGGAGACCTTTTCCGGATCCTGCTGCGCCAGAAGCGAGGGATCCTCACCGACGATCGCCAGGCGGGCAGCCCCGTTCTTGAAGGCCGAAGCCATGCCCTCGTAGAGCCAGGCGGAGGCGGCATCGAACGTCTCCTCGTGACCGTAGCGGAACCGCATGAGCGTCGCTTCCTCGTCCGAGAAGAGGGTCGTGACCAGCGAGGCACCGGCCTTGTAAGCATGCTCCGTAATCCGCCGCGCGAGGGCGACCGTCTCCAGAGGCGCCGTCATGACGACCTCCTGGCCCGGCTTCAAGCCGAGGCCGACCCGCACGGCCACCTCGGCCAGCCGGTCGAGGCGCTGCTCATGAGTCGTGGCTTCGGACGGGTTCCGGAATTGATCGTTCATGACCTGCCTCTTGGAATGCAATTTGGAATGGAATTTTCCCGGCGCAAGCTACACCCCCTGGCCCGGCGTGCAACCCTTTAAGGGCCGTCCTCGCCACGGGGCGCCTGCGTGACGACGTCCCTGTCCAGCGCGACGCTTTTGACGATGGCGTAGACCACAACGCCCGGCGCTAGGCCAAGGTCCTCGACCGACTTGCGGGTGACACGGGCCATGAGCCCCTGACCTCCACAATCGAGGCTCACGTCGACACCCGGCCCGCCCGACGCCGTCAGAGCAGTGATACGACAGGGCAGAACATTCAAGGCGCTCATCGCGTGGGGCTGTTCGAGGGAGAGGATCACGTCGCGCGCGCGGATGCGCACCCGCAACGGACAACCGGCAGGCAGCGCCAGGCGCGGAACCGTCAACGGACCCGCACGCGTTTCGAGAAGCGTGAGCGCAAACGCATCCTCATGACGCAGCACGCGTGTTTCGAGGAGAGCACCGGCTTCGGCGATGTCATGGTGCGGAAAGAGATCGCTGCGACGCAAGATTTCCGCGGCCTGCCCGGACGCCGCCACGCGGCCCTCTGAGAGCACCACCACCGACGTCGCAAGGCGCGCGATTTCCGGCACCGAATGGCTGACGAGCACGATGGGGACACGCCCGTCGTCGCGCAGCCGCTCGATATAGGGATAGATTTCCGCTTTCCTCTCCTCGTCCAGCGACGCGAGCGGCTCGTCCATGAGGAGCAGGAGCGGATCGGCCAGAAGCGCCCGGCCGATGGCGACCCTCTGCTTCTCGCCACCGGACAAGGTGGGAGGCCTGCGGGACAGGAGATGCTCGATGCCGAGCAGCGCCACCATGCGGTCGAAATCGGCGCGCCTGTCCTTCCGGGGCGTGAACCAGCGGCCGAAGAGAAGGTTCTGCCGCGCGGTCAGGTGGGGGAACAGACGCCCTTCCTGGAAGACGTAGCCGATCCGGCGACGATGGATCGGAACATCAATGCCTTGCCCGGCATCGAACAGCACGCGGCCATTCACCGAGATCCGCCCTTCCGAAGGGCGGACGAGACCGCCGATGGCATTGACCAGCGTCGTCTTTCCGGCACCGGAGCGTCCGAACAGCGCGGTCAGACGCCCTTCCGAATGGAACTGGGCATGAAGCGTGAAGCTCCCCTGACGATGCTTGATGTCGACGTCGAGGGTCATCCGACCGACAGCCTCCGCCGGACGCGCCGTGCCAGCCACTCAGAACCCCAGAGGGCCGCAAGCGACAGGAGGACGGAGACGAGGGTGAGACGAAGTGCGCCGCTCTCCCCGCCCGGGACCTGCGTGAAGGTGTAGATGGCCGACGGCAGGGTCTGCGTCTCACCGGGGATGTTGGACACGAAGGTGATTGTCGCGCCGAACTCACCCATCGCCTTGGCGAAGCTAAGCACCATGCCAGCGAGAATGCCGGGCAGGATCAGGGGGAGGGTCACGAGCAGGAAGACAAAGATCGGATGAGCGCCCAGCGTCTCCCCTGCTCGCTCGAGCTTGCGATCCACCGCCTCGATGGACAGCCGGATGGCGCGGACCAGGAGGGGAAAACCCATGATGGCGCAGGCCAGCGCCGCGCCGGTCCAGCGGAAGGAGAACACGATGCCGAAATGCTCCGCCAGAAATGCACCGACCGGCCCGCGGCGACCGAAGGTCAGCAGAAGAACATAACCCACCGCCACCGGCGGAAGAATCAGGGGGAGATGAACGACGGCGTCGAGAAGGTGACGTCCCCAAAAGCGTCCGCGGGCCAGCAGCATCGCAACGGCGATCCCTGGCACAACGCTACCAACCATCGCGGTCGTGGCGACCTTCAGGCTTAAGGTAACCGCTGACCACTCTTCAGGGGAAAGCCACTCGCTCAAGAACCCGAGACCGGCTTATCGATGATGGAGAACCCTTGCTGCTCGAAGAAGCGCTTCGCCTTCGCAGAACGCAGGAAATCGAGGAAGCCTCTTGCATCCGGGTTCGTGGAGGCTTTGGTCAGAGCGATGGGATAGGCAATCGGCGGATGGCTTCCTTCGGGAAAGGTCGCAACGATCCTGACGCTCGGATCGGACGCTGCATCCGTGCGGTAGACGATACCGAGCGGCGCCTCGCCCCGCGCCACAAGAACCAGCGCAGCGCGGACGTTATCGACCTGCGCGATGCGATCCTTGACACTGTCCCAGAGACCCAACTTCTCCAGCGCCGCCTTGCCGTATTTTCCAGCCGGAACGGCCTCCACCTGACCCATCGCCAGGCGCCCATCCTTCAAGGCACCGACGAGATCGGCGTTTGGACCAAGAGTGAGGTCGCGGGCATCGTCCTTAGGGGCGACGAGCACGAGGGCGTTGCCGAGAAGGGTAATGCGCGACCGCGGCTCGATCAGGTTCTTCGAGGCGGCATAGTCCATCCAGTCGAGATCCGCCGAGAAGAAGAGATCGGCTGGCGCTCCCGCTTCGATCTGCTTGGCCAGAACATTGCTGCCGGCATAGGAAATGACCGCCTTCTTTCCCGTCTCGCGCTGCCAGGCGCCAGCGGCATTGTCCAAGGAGTTCTTGAGGCTCGCGGCCGCAAAAACCACGACGCTTCTCTCCTGCGCGACCATCGGAAGCGAGGCGCTGAGCAGGACCGCGGCGGCGATCAGCACAGACCGCAGAAAGCCTGTTCCGGTGTCGAAAGCGCGTTTCATGAGGTCCATCCTATCGCCGAAGGTCCGCCCATATCCTAACGGAGCGGTCCACGGGGCTTCAAGCGGCGCGACGGGGGGAACGGGGCTGCGGTGCGATCTTCCTGTAGAGGGATCGGATGAGGCGGTATCCCAGCAGGGCGAGGACGATGGCCGTATAGACCAGCGGCTCCGGCGGCCAGGACTTCACGACCAGCAGGAAATGGAGCACCGCGCCGATGGCCGCGACGTAGACGAGACGGTGTATCTTCGCCCAGACCTGCCCGCCGAGCCGGCGGATCGCGGCATTGTTCGACGTCGCTGCCAGTGGGATCAGAATGATGAAGGTCGCCATACCGATCGTGATGTAGGGCCGCTTCACGATATCCGCCCAGATCGCTGCGAAATCCAAACCCTGATCGAGGACGAGATAAGTCGTGAGATGCAGGACTGCGTAATAAAAGCAGAGCAGGCCCAGCGCACGCCGATAGCGCAGCAGATTGACGTTGAGGATCTGGCGCAGGGGCGTGACGGCGAGCGTCGCCACCAGGAAGCGCAGGGCCCATAACCCCAGCGACTGCTCCAGGTAGCGCATGGGATCGGCGCCGAGATTGTCGTTGATGCCATGGTAGAACAGCCACGCCGCCGGAATGAGGCCGACGAGGTAGAGGGCGATCTTCGGCACCTGGGGAACGGCAAAGCCGCTCTTCGCCGCTCCGCGCGGGCTGCGGGCGTCCATCAGTAGAACTTCCGGAGGTCCATGCCGGAATAGAGCTGCGCCACCTGCTCGGCATAGCCGTTGAAGAGAAGCGTCGGCCGGCGCTTCACGAAGAGCCCGCCCTCCCCGATCCGCCGCTCGGTCGCCTGGCTCCAGCGCGGGTGATCGACGTTCGGATTCACGTTAGCGTAGAAGCCATATTCGTCCGAAGCCTGCTTATTCCAGGACGTTACAGGCTGCTTTTCGACAAAGCTGATCCGCGTGATCGATTTGATGCCCTTGAAGCCGTATTTCCACGGCACGACGAGGCGAATGGGAGCGCCGTTCTGGTTCTGCAGCCGCTCTCCGTAGAGACCGACGGCAAGAATAGCGAGCGGGTTCATCGCTTCGTCCAGGCGCAATCCCTCCACGTAGGGCCAGTCGAGAACCGGGAACATGGATTGCAGGCCCGGCATCTCCTCCGGCCGATAGGCCGTCTCGAAGGCCACGTATTTCGCGTTTCCGAGCGGCTCGACGCGCTTGATCAGGTCCGCCAGAGGGAAACCGTCCCAGGGGATCACCATGGACCAGCCCTCGACGCAGCGCATCCGATAGATCCGCTCCTCGAGGGTCGAGGACTTGATGAGATCCTCGACCGAGAACTCCCCGGGCTTGCCGACGAGGCCATCGACCTTCACGGTCCAGGGAGATGTCTTGAGGGTCTTGGCGTAGGTCGCAGGAGCGCCCTTGTCGACGCCGAATTCATAATAATTATTGTAGCTCGTAACGTCCTGGAGACTTGTGAGCTTCTCGTCCGTCGACAACGGGCTCTTCACCGTTTCCAAGGTCGCCGCCTGTCCCCTTCCGGAAAGGCCGGCCGCCAGCGCGAGGCCTGCGGCCCCGCCGAGAAGCTGGCGCCTATTGAGATAGACACTCCGAGGGGTGATCTCGGAGGGCAGGATGTCTGCGGGACGACGGATCAACACGACGGCACCTCGCTCGAAACCGAGTTAACATGGGTACACCCGAGCACGCCCAAGATGCTCTCACGTTTGCGTTATAGTGTCCTTTATCCCTCGGATTACCGCAGCATCACCGTTCTGTTCCCTAGCGTCAAAGGCCTGCGACGCGCTGCCCGCGCTCGTCGAAAAGATGCACCTGCCGGGCGACCGGCTGCAGCGCGACGGCCTCCCCCGGCCTGAGGGCGACCCGGTCCCGCACGACGATTGTCAGGTTCCCGCCCTCCGCCTTGGCGATCACGGTCGTGTCCGATCCCGTCGGCTCGACTACGGCAACCTCGGCCGGAATTGCACCGGGGGTTCCGGCCGGGACAATCTGCAGGTGCTCCGGGCGAACCCCGTAGGTCGCCTTCGATCCGGCCGGCAGCGCCGGCTGGCCGTCGAGGGACAGCACCGCGCCGCT
This sequence comes from Microvirga puerhi, assembly GCF_020089865.1. GTDB lineage: Bacteria > Pseudomonadota > Alphaproteobacteria > Rhizobiales > Beijerinckiaceae > Microvirga > Microvirga puerhi. The sequence continues at coordinate 52,372 of NZ_JAIRBM010000002.1, read as the reverse complement.
GGGCAGGCGCAGCCCACCGTCCGTCAGGACACCATCGAGGAAGTTCATGGCCGGCGAGCCGATGAAGCCGGCAACGAACCTGTTTGCCGGGCGGTCGTAGAGCTCGAGCGGGGCCCCGATCTGCTCTACGATCCCGTCATGCATCACCACGATCTTGTCGGCCATGGTCATCGCCTCGATCTGGTCGTGGGTGACGTAGACCGTCGTGGTCTTCAGGCGCTGGTGAAGCTCCTTGATCTCGGCGCGCATCTGCACCCTGAGCTTGGCGTCGAGATTGGAGAGCGGCTCGTCGAACAGGAACACCTGCGGATCGCGTACGATAGCGCGGCCCATGGCGACACGCTGGCGCTGGCCGCCGGAGAGCTGGCGCGGATAACGGTCGAGCAACGGCAGGAGGCCGAGGGAGGCGGCGGCATCCTGAACGCGCTTCGTCTTCTCGGCCTGGGGCGTGCCCTTGAGCTTGAGCGAGAAGGCCATGTTGTCGGCGACCGTCATATGCGGATAGAGGGCATAGTTCTGGAACACCATGGCGATGTCGCGATCCTTCGGCGGAACGTCGTTCACGACTCGCGGACCGATGCGGATTTCCCCATCGGTGATGTCCTCCAGGCCGGCGATCATTCGAAGCAAAGTCGACTTTCCGCAGCCTGAAGGCCCGACGAGGATGACGAACTCGCCGTCGTCAATGTCAACGTCGACACCTTTGATGATGGCAACGGACCCGAAGGACTTCCGGATGTTGCGGATCGATACATTAGCCATGTTTCACTCCGTGACAGATCTGCGCCTTCTCACGGGGCGCTGGTGTTTTCCTCATACGCCCATGGCTGTGTTGCCTGAACGAACTTTTTCGTGATTTCGCGCGGATTGGTGATCGCCGTTCCGACCACCACCGCATGCGCGCCCCGCTCGAAGGCTGCCGCAACCAAGTCCGGTGTGTCGAAACGCCCCTCGGCCACCACGGGAACGGACACTGCCGCAACGAGGGCGGAGATCAGCTCGAAGTCCGGCCCCTTGCCATTCGTGGCGGCCGTCTCATCCGTGTAGCCGGACAGGGTGGTCGCCACATAGGTGGCCCCGAACGCCGCAGCGGCCTTTCCTTCCTCGAACGTCGAAACATCCGCGAAGACCTCCCGTCCGAGCTCCTTACGGATACGGCCGATGAGGTTTTCGACGGGCCCGCCGTTGCGGCGGCGCGGCGTAGCGTCGAGCCCGATGATATCGGCGCCCGCGTGGGCGATGCGCACGGCGCTCTCGAAGTCGGGCGTGATGTAGACCGGGAATTGGTCGTCGAAGACCTTGTCGATCCCGATGATCGGCATGGTCGTCAGCGCGCGGATGGCAGCAACGTCGTCCTTGCCGTTGGCGCGGAGCCCCTTCGCGCCGCCAGCCATCGCGGCACGGGCCATCGCTGACATGAAGATCGGTCCATGAAGCGGATTATCGGCGCGGGCCTGGCAGGAAACGACGAGCGCGCCCTTGGGGATATGCATGGTCGATCTCCTATTTCACGGCGCCGGCCGTCATACCCTGGATGAACTGGCGGGACAGCGCAATGTAAAGAAGCGTGATAGGAGCGGCCGCGATGGTGAGGCCCGCGAACAACATGCCCCAATCGGTGGTGTATTCACCCATGAAACTGGTCAGACCTTGCGGCAGTGTCTTTGCCGAGTCCGACTGGATGAACACGAGGGGAAAGAAGAAGTCGTTCCAGATCGGCACCGCGTTCTGGATCGCCGCGATCGCCATGGGCGGCCGCGCCAGGGGCAACATGACGGACCACATGATGCGCGGTTCCGATGCTCCGTCGATCCGCGCTGCGTCTTCCAGCTCGGCAGGAAGAGAGCGGAGGAATCCCGCCATGATGAACACCGCCGAAGGCAGTCCGATCGCCGTATAGGTGACGATCAGGGCCCAGCGGCTGTCGAGAAGATTGAGATCACGCAGCAAGATGAACAGCGGAATGACCGCGAGCTTCAGGGGCAGCATGAGCCCGGCGAGGAAGAACAGCAGCACGAAGGTGTTCGTCCGAGACTCGTAGCGTGCCACGGCGTAGCCGGCCATAGTGCCGAGCGCCAGGATGAGAATGATCGACGCGCCGGTGACGATGATCGAGTTCACGAAGTAGGTCGGCATCGACGTTTCGCCGAGCACCCGCGCGAAGTTCTGCACCTGCGTGAAGTCGGGCAGAGCGAAGGGATGCTCGAAGATCTCGCCGGTCGTCTTGAACGCCGAGAACACCATCACTACCACAGGGTAGAGCATGATGAAGGAGTTCAGGATCAGGATGATCTGAGCGAGAAACGCGAACGAGATGGGCTGTCGCTGTTCGGTCTGGGTCATGGCGGTCAAAACTGGATCTCGCGGCGGCGCAGCCACAGGGTCAGCATCGAGGCGAAGACCACGATGAAGAGGAACAGAAGCGTGGCGAGGGCCGAGCCCTGGCCGAAGTTCTGGATGCTGGCGCTCTGATTGCCGAAGGCCGTGCGGTAGAAAACGAGGCCCAGCACGTCGGTCGTGCCATAGGGCGACCCGTCGAGGCCCACCATCACGTAAGGAATTTCAAACCAGTTGAAGGCGCCGATAAAGAGAAGCGTGAACAGGATCGTCGTGCTCGGCGCCACGAGCGGCCAGATGACATTCTTCAAAAGCTGCCATTCGCTCGTGCCGTCGAGGCGTGCCGCCTCAATGATCTCGGACGGAATGCGCTGCATGCCCGCAAGATAGACGAGGGTCGGAAAGCCGACGAAGTGCCAGGCATTCGCCAGGATAAGGGCGCCAAGGGCGGTGGACGCGTCGCCAAGCCAGGGCTTGGCGAGGGAATCGAGACCCACCGTGAAAAGCGCCTGGTTCACGATGCCGAAATTCGGATTGAGAAAAAGCTTCCAGAGAAAGCCGACGATGATCGTCGACAGCACGACGGGAACGAAGACCGCCACGCGGTGGAAACGGAAGCCGAACGGCTCTTTGTAGAGCAGCCAGGCGAGGAAGAACCCACCGCCGTTCTGGATGATCATCAAGGCCACGAGCGCATAGACGTTGTGGAGGAACGCGTTCCACACCACCGGGCCCATGATCGGTCCGATCAGGACTTCCTTGAAATTGGCGAGGCCAACGAACTCACCCCGCGCCAGACCGCGCCACTCATAGAACGCGTAAGCGAAAGCCGAGAGGATCGGATACACCACGAACAGGGACATGAAGACGATCGGCGGGATGACGAGAAATGCCACCCAGCTGCGATGCTTCAGCGTTCGGGCCTGTTTCGGTGAGACGGGCATGAGCGAAAACTCTAACGGAAAAGGCGGCGGGCTTCCGGCCCGCCGCCATGATCGATCTTACTTCTGGAAAGGCTTGTAGTAGGTCGCAATGCCCTTGTTGATCTCGGCAGCGGCCTGCTCAGGGGTCTGCTGGCCGGCGAGCATCTTCTGCACGTTCGACTGCAGAAGAACCGATCCGCTCGGCTCCTGATAGCGGAAGTGCACAAGCATCAGGTACGACATGGAATGGTCGGCGAGCTTCGCCACATCCTGCGTGATCGGGTCTTCGATCTTGATGCCTTTGATCGGCGAGAGGTTCTTCAGCGTGTTGGTGAAGGCCGTGCCGTATTCGGGCGTCGCGAGGAAGCGCACGAATTTGACAGCCGCGTCCTTCTTCTCGGTCTTGGCATTCACCGCGTAACCGCCGTCATAGTAGGTCGCGATGAGCGCCTCGTCGCCGGCCTTCAGCACCGGAGCCGGGAAGACGCCGAGATCGAGGGTCGGGTTCTGACTCTTGAAGTTCGCCACCTCGTAGGAACCGCCGGCGAACATCGCCGCGCGGCCCGCCACGAAGAGCTGCTGCGAGGACGGATAATCGACGCCCGTGAAGTTCGGCGCGAAGTACTGGCTCACCTCCTTCAGCTTGGCGAGCGCATTCACGAAGCGCGGATCCGTGAAATTCGCCTTGCCGGAGACGATGTCCGCCTCGAACTGCTTGCCGATCATCGAGGACAGCAGGCCACCGACGATCGTCTCGTTCTGCCAGGCGGTCGCGGTGCCGTTCGAGAACGGATTGATGTTCTTTGCCTTCAGGGCCTGGCACAGAGCGATCAGCTCGTCCCAGGTCTTCGGCAGATTGAGGCCCGCGTCCTTGAGGATCTTCTTGTTGTAGACCACGAGCTGGGCCTGCATCGCGAAGGGTACCGCATAGACCTTGCCGTCGGAGCGCAGCGTCTCAGCGGCGAGCGCGGAATCCGGGAAGTTCGCCAGCTCCGGCACATTCTGCTTGTCGAGGGCGAGCAGGTAACCCGGCGTCGCGATCGCCTCGAGGTTGCCATAGGCACGCGCCTGGATCACGTCGGGGCCGCGGCCAGCCGCAAGCGCCGTGGACAGGATCGTCTGATAGTTCTCCGGCGCATAGGTCTCGAACTTGACCGAGATGTCCGGCTCCTTCTCCTGAAACTTCTTGATGACGTCCTGGTAGAAGGCCTTGTCCTCCTGACGCCAGCTCCAGAAAGTCAGCTCGGTCTTGGCCATGGCGGCCCCGGCCGAGAGAAGGTAGCCGCCCATGGCGACGCCCATCAGCATACGTCTCGTCAGATTCATCGTGAGTCCCCTCATTGTTGAGCTCTCCTCCTTTAACACCGAAAAACTCGCCGTTTGAGGTCCATCTTTCGGAATTCCATCGGCTCAGGCCTCCGCAACGACCACAAGGGCGGTCGCGTCGTCATGAGTCTTTACGCGCCGAAACAGCCGGCCGGCCTCGTCGCCGCGCTCGCGTTCGCGAAGTTCCTGCAGCAGCGCGCTGCCCCTGCCAGCCGCCATCGCATCATAGAGAGAGGCGTCCGTATAGGCGCCGAACACGTCCACCAGCCGCATGAAACCGTCGGTTGCGAGCACCACTGGCGCCCCGGCCGCGATCTCGGCCGAGAAATGCAGCTCCCGCCCGTTCCAGGACCGCCGCGGGTTCACGACCCAGTATCCATCGGGCTGGTTGAGTTTCGCGCGGTTTTCAAGAATTTGGCGCCTGACCGCCTCCGGTGGCTGACCCGTCCGCGTATCTCCGTCTCCCAGTGCCGCCAGGGTACGCCGCTCGAACGGCTTTGCCCTCTCATCCGTCCAGCGGAGAATGCCGCCCTGTGAGGGGACGAGCGCCACGACGTCGCCCAGAAAGAAGCCGTCCAGCCGAACGATCCCCGATCTCGCCGACGCGGCGGCCATGACCAGTCCGAGGCAAGCCGACGGCCCAACGGATTCTTCAGCGCCACCGACGCTATCGAATGCGCGGGCGATCTCACCTTCGAGTTCTTTGAGAAGCATTGCAGGGTCGCGCCCCGCCTCGCTCAGAGCGCTCAGCTTGGCTCCAAGCAACTCCGCGAGCCACGCCGCATCGCTTTCGGCGGACGTAATTTGTCCGTCGGAGACGCCCGTCGCGCCGTCCACGATCCAGGCATAGGGCCCGTGCAGACCACTGCCGTCCTCGTTGACACGAGAACCGGGCAGCGATTGCCGGAAAAGGGACCGGAAGTGGATATGAAGACCAGTTTCGCTCACGCTTCCACTGGTCTCATATTGGTCGCTTCCTGTCCATAGTGGTCTTATGGCCTATTCACATTCCAGGAGCATCGCTCCTGCATCTTTCGGCTTAGGCCGCGTCTTCGGTCAGGGCGTCCACCGCCGTCCATTCGTGGGTGATCTCGGCGACGGCTCCGAGCATGATCGACGCGGAACAATATTTCTCCTTCGAAAGAGCAATGGCGCGCTCCACCTTTGCCGGAGCCAGATTCTTGCCCGTCACCCGATAGACCAGGTGGATCTTGGTAAAGACCTTCGGATCCGTCTCCGCCCGCTCCGCCTCGACCTCCACCACGCAATCAGTCACGGATTCCCGTCCACGCCTGAGGATCTGGACCACGTCGAAGGCCGTGCAGCCTCCAAGGCCGATGAGGAGCATTTCCATGGGCCTGATGCCGAGATTGCGCCCGCCATATTCCGGTGCACCGTCCATGACGACGGCATGCCCGCTGCCGGATTCTCCCACGAAGGTCATTCCATCGATCAGTTTCACTCTTGCCTTCATGACTCTTCCTTATGCTGTCAGCCTTTCGCGTGTCGTCTTATAGGCCAGCCGCTTGTGAAACCAGAAGTGTTTCCGCGGCGGCGAAACGAGCCTCTCCGACTCCGATCAGCCCTTGCTTGACAGGTCTGGATGGACTGCCCAGTCTCAGCCCGGGCCACGCCATTTCGCCCACCCAGCCGCATTCTTCCAGGATTCCCCCATCGTGTTGTCTTCCATCCATGCCGGCCGTCCGTTCCTCAAGATGCACGGGCTGGGCAATGACTTCGTTGTGGTCGATGCTCGCACCGCGCCCTTTCGTCCCTCGACCGACGCGATTCGCTTTATCTGCGACCGTCATGTGGGCATCGGCGGCGACCAGTTGCTGGTGATAGAGCCTCCGACCGTCGAAGGCGCCCATAGTCGGATGCGGATCTACAACGTGGATGGAACGGAAGCTCCGACATGTCTGAACGCCACGCGATGCGTCGTCTGGTTGCTCCTTCAGGAAGGTGAAAACGGCAGTCTTGTCCTCGAAACGCTCGGCGGCCTTATCGAAGGCCTCCAGCCCGCGGAGAGCCAGATAGCGCTTCGTCTCGGCGCCCCGCGATGGAACTGGGAGGCTATTCCGCTGGCGGCGGCGTGCGAGACCCTGTTTCTCGACCTTGAATCTGGACCGCTCGCGAAGCCCACCGCGGTGAATGTCGGAAACCCGCATCTCGTGTGCTTCGTCGAGAGCCGCGACGCTGTCGATGTCCCGCGCTGGGCGCCGGCTCTCCAGAACGCCCCTCTCGTACCGGAGGGGGCCAATATCGGCGTGGCCGAGCTCGTCGCCCCCGATCGCCTGCGGCTCGTCGTCTGGGAAAGGCCCGGCATCCTGACGCAGGCGTGCGGGAGCGGGGCCTGCGCGGCCGTCCTGGCCGCGCGCCGCCGCGGCCTTACGTCGGAAGATCGCATCACCGTGGAGATGCCGGGCGGCGTCCTGGAGGTGGAGGTCCACGATGACGAGCGTCTCGTCCTCACGGGTCCGGTTGCGGTAGCCTTTGCTGGATACCTGCCTCTGACCCTGCCGCAAACCGTATCGGTGAAGGTTGCGGGTTGATCTTGGCTGAAAACGATTACAGACAGGGCCGAGGATAGGAGCTCAACCGTGAAAACGATTACACGCGTCGGCATCGCGACCCGCTATAGCGATCTCGTGATCAAGGACGACATCGCCTATTTCTCCGGCTACGTACCGGAGACGAGCGTGGGCCGGTCCGTCACGGAGCAGACCCAGGACGTGCTCGACCAGATTGCGCAGTCCCTGACGGAGATCGGCAGCGACAAGACCAAAGTTCTTTTCGCCACGATCTGGCTTGCAGACATCGCCGGCTACGATGAAATGAATGCGGTCTGGGACGGTTGGGTCGCGCCTGGCCACACGCCGGCACGCGCCTGTGTAGAGTCGAGACTCGCCGATCCCGACTATGCTCTCGAAATTCAGGTGACGGCCGCCCTTTAAGCGGAACCGTCCGGTCTCAGAGCAAAGAGGTTCCTGTCCAGGAGGGCGGGTCGCTGGCGGGGAAGGACTCGAGATCCGCCTCCTCCACAATCTCGTCCGCCCGGCTCCGGGTTTCGTCCGAAACGGTCGCAAATTCCGTGTGACCAAATCCCTTTCGGTAGTCGAGAACGGAGAACACCTCCGGAGTGATCCGGTAAATAGCTACTCCCTCAAGTCCTTCGGTCGCGTACTGGGTAAGTTGCGGAAACTTGAGGACCAGCATGCGGCACGCCTCTCGAATCAAGGTCGGGTCGGCGAGAAGTTCGGCCCGCCCGGCCAGGGATAACCCGCGAATGTCGTCCCAGCTCTGATAAGGAAGGTTCACGGTGGCGGAAACCCTGCCATCGAAAGCGATGTTCTGCGCTTTCTGCGATTGGGCCGCGCATCCGAAATACAAGGCCAGCCCATTGCTGGCGAACGAGACGGTCGTAGCCTGGGGATAGCCGTCCTCGCGGATCGTCGCGAGGGTCATGTGCTTGGCGCGATTGAAGATGTCGAGGATCTGCCGCTTCAATGTTTCGTCCATGATAATGCGCCTCCGATCCTGTGATGCTCAATATCCGATCGCGTGCCGCCGCCCTCCAAAGCAACACCATTTCACATCAACGCAACTCGGTTCCTTTTGCCGACCGTAGTCTCCGAGGCCGGTTTCCTCTTCCAAATTACGAATTCTCAAAAAAATTGAAGCGCGAAATCGTTGCAAAATAAAGAGAAAACTTGATGTAATAAAATCCACTCTACAGCCGGAGAGCAGACAGATTCGATGTTCTGAGCGAAAAATTCAAACAACGCACAACATGGAGGTCAAGATGACCAACGACTTCGATATGATCGGCGCTCTGACGAGCTTCTCCGTCGGCACTCTGGATGGTCGTGACGCAATGATGGTGATCGAGATCGCCGCGACGCCGGACGAATTCGCCCGCGGCATCCGCCATCAGATGCCCGTCGCCATGACCGCCGACCGTGCACGGGAACTCGGCGAGGCTCTGCTGCTAGCTGCCGAAGCCGCTCTGATGGGCGATACGCCGACCGGTGCTCTGAACTGAGGCGGATCGCGTAAGGCTTCCATCAGAGATCATGCGCCACACCGATGACTGCCATTCGACGCTCGTATCCCTGTTATCCTGCCGTCCGATCCGCTTCAGCCCGGATGGCATGCCGCGTGCTCGGACATCCTCCGTCGCCTCAGGGCTTTTTGGACGCCGGCAGACCGTCCTCCTGCTCTTTTTTCTCCCCGGTTCGGCAGTCGACCCCCATTCCAGCCGGCATGACCAGGGAATGTTGATCACCGATACCTGAGACCTCACGAAGGATCTTGATCTCGACGAGTGCAGCGAACTGACTGACATCCCGGATCGGCTGCATGAACGCTCCCATTCCGCCGATTACGCAATCTCGATAGTAGATATCGAGAATGTCCATATCCCACGCAGCCTCCGGATCCTTGATCATGACAGGAAGGCCGTTGATGGTGACGCCCGACGCGGCGATCTGATCGCGAGCGTCCGTGACGGGACGCCCATCGTTATTGGTCCCATCCCCCGAAACATCGATCACTTGACGAACGGTTTCCGGCTCAATCTCGCGCAGAAGTCTTGCACTGAAGTCCAGCGCCGCGGAAATAGAGGTCGTCGTTCCACGCCGTGTCGGCTGGAAGGACAGTTTCTGAGAGAAGGAACTCGCAGAATCCGGCCCATCGATGACAGTCCAAGGCACAACGATGATCTGATCGTCCATGGAGGACCATTCCACATATGTTACGGCGATCCTCCCGAGCGCGCCCCGCTGGATGGCCTTATGCACGAGGGGAGATCGAAAGGCCTCGACGAAACCATCGCGTTGCAGCTTCTGCTCATGCGGATCCATGGACGACGAGACATCCACGGCAATCACGAGAGCGAGGTCGAGCTTGGGCTCTGCGTTGGCGGGACTGACGATGAAAGGGATACCCAGGAATAGACATAGACGCAGAGACCGGGGCAAATGAAGCATTGCCGCCTCCGTTCAGGATGAGCCCCAGCCTCATCGGGCATAATCGATAAATTTGCCCGGACAGTGACTTGAACGGAATCGGGTGCGGCGGGTTCCAGTCTGATAGGTGCGCTTCCGAGGGCGGTTTTGAGGACCGCCCTTATCTCACTTCGTGAATTACATGAAACCGCCCCCTATGCCGGCTTGACCATTCAAGGCAACAAGACAGCTGAGAGATCCGCGGGCTCACAAGTCTAGTTCGAGCAATACCGGCTGATGATCCGAGGCTTGAGATTCCTGGTTATAGGTCACGGAGCGAACACGGGACCCAAGATCCTCGGTCACGAAGATAAAGTCACAGCAATGAGGTGGGCCGTTCGTCTGTTCATAGATACAGAATGAGTACGGATGCGCCGTCTGCCCGTTCAGAACCTGCCAAGAATCGAGCAAGGCCGGAGCCTCGTTTTCGAAAGCCTCGGAAATACGCTGCTTGGTGGCGTTCTCGGGACGCATGTTGAAGTCGCCCGTCAGAACGGCAGATGAGGTCACCGGAAAGCGCACATACGTGCCATCGCCGTTCTCCCGCGGGACAAGGGTACGCTCATGCGCGGTACGGTGAGCATCCCGAATGCCATCAACCTGAGCACGCCGCAGCTTGTCGGAAGAATACTCCAGATGAGTCGTCATGACCCGCAAGGGGCCGGATTTCGTCTCCACGGTCGCCTCGAGGACAAGTCGCGGCATATTGCGGGTCGGCGCAGCCTCCCAGGGGAGCGTATAGCGCAGGATCTGGGTGACAGGCAGGCGCGAGACAATCATGTTGCCGAACCGCCGCCGCCCTCCTGCGTCGTCCGGGATGTCGAGGGCGACGCCTTCGACCGCCGTATAGCCTGGCAGCAGCGCGGCGATCTCGGCGAATTGATTGGAACCGTCGTTGCCTTTGAGGTTTCCGAAGTTGTCCGATACTTCCTGGAGACACATGACATCGAAATCGGCGATGCCGCGCGCCTCGTCGACAAGACGTCGGAGATCGACGCGCCCGTCGATCCCGAGTCCCCACTGGATGTTCCAGGTGATGATGCGGAGCATGAAGAAACCCGTCTTGAGCTATTGGCCGACCTTGCTCAGGACATCGGCCTTCAGGAAGCGCTCGATGACGATCATGAACAGAACGGAAGGCACGAGAAGAATGAGAGCCGTGATGGAGGCGATTTGGTAATTGCCGCCCATGCTCGCGTTGTAGAGGAGCAGCGGCAGCGTTGTCACCTGCGGCACGCCGACGAAGAAGGTGCCGGTGAACTCGTCGAGGGATTCCAGGAAGACGAAGATCGCACTGGCCATGATGCCTGGGGCCGCCAGCGGCAATGTGATCGTGAAGAACGTGCGCAGCGGCGACGCGCCGATATTGCGCGCCGCCAGTTCGAGATCCTTGTCGACCGCTGCGAAAGCGGCAGCCGCGATCCAGACCGAATAGACAAGTCCATGCGCGGCATGGACCAGCACGACTCCGGGAATCGTTCCCGTCAATCCGATGCTATAGAAGACACGCGCCACGTTGATGTAGATCGCCACCGACGGAAAGGCCTGCGGAAGTAGGAACAGGATCATCAACGCCGTCCGCCAAGGCAGCTTGAGGCGCGCCAGCGCGTAACCCGCCGGCACAGACACGCACAGGGCGACGACGACCGTCAGGCACGCAATCGCGACGCTCGTCACAAGCGACGACATGGCATCGCCAGTGGGCCTAAACACCACCTCCCAGTAGCGCAGGCCGTAGGAAACCGGCAGCTTGAAGGGTGCATACCACCGCTCTGCTACCGACCAGAGGACAAGATTTGCCAATGGTCCGAACAGAAGAAACGCGAAAACAACGAGAGCGAGCGTCTTGAACACCAGCGAACCGCCGACCCACATCGCGGTCGTCGATCTCGATGGCGCCGCCTGCTGGTGGGTCTGGCCCAGCGATTTGAGCGGCAGCGGGCCGACGGGTCCGGGGGATAACTCCATCTTCCCGCTCATATCTGCGCCTCTCGCTTCACGTTATGGCGCAGATAGATCCACGCGACCGTGCCTGCGATGACATAGGAGATCACACCGAGTGCGTTGGCAGTCGCATAGTCGCCATAAGAATTGATCCTGAACGCCATATCGACGGTCAGCATGGTGGGCTGTGAGCCTGCGACCATCATGGGTACCGAGAGAACGGAGAGCATCGTAACAAAAGAAAGGACGAGGCCGACGAGCAAGGTCTGTGCCACTTGGGGCAGAACCAGTTCGATCAGCACGCGCAGGCGCGACGCTCCGAGATTCCTGCCCGCTTCGATGGTGGCCCGATCAATGGACGCCATGGCGCCTGCCAGCATCAGGGTAACGAATGGGACTTGCTTCCACACGAACGTGATGATGATGCCGCGCCAATCCAGGAAGCTCGTGGCCTGGATGGGCTCCATCAGGCCTAGCGCCACCAGGGAATTGTTCATCAAACCGTTCTTGGCGAGGAACGTGCGCATGCATTGCGCCGCGACGATGAAGGGGATGAACAGCGGCCAGCGATAAAGGCTGCGCAGGATGGCGACCAACCACGGTGTCTCGCTGAGCGTCAGGATTCCCGCGATCGCGATGGAGCACAGCGCCGTCAGCAGCGTCGAGACGATGACGATGAAGAGCGTGAACAGGATATCCGTCGAGTAAAGCTCATAAGCTTTCTGAAACGCCGCGAAAGACAACTCGCCACCGGGGCCTGTGACCGCGGAGGACAGCGAGAAGCCGAGAGGATAAAGGAACAGGACACCGATCATCGCCAGAGCTGGAGCGATGAGCAGAAGGCCGAAGAACGAAGGTCTCGCCATGATTGGAACGCGTCCCGATCTCGCTGAGGAGCCGGTCTGAAAAACAAAGGAAGATGAGCGGCCGAGTGAACCGGCCGCTCTCTTGAAAGGCGCCTAGTTCGCGACCTTCTTCTCGTAGGTTTCGAGAATGTCGTTGAAATAGGGACCGATCGGGAACGGCTTGCCGTTCGCCGCGAGAGCATCCGGGGGAATGTCGGCGAAGAGCTGGTTCCACACGGCCTGATCGAGCTTGCCTTCGAGATTCTTGGCGTCGATGCCAGGATACCAGTTGAAGCGCTTTACGATTCCCTCCGCCTGGACATCGGGACTTGTGGCAAGGGCCACGAACTCTGCAGCCAGCTTGTTCTGGGCGGTCTTCTCAGGGATAGCGTAATACATCGGCTGGCCGGGCATGCCGGGCGACACGAGCTTCAGGCGCATGTTCGGCGGGAGCTTGCCTTCGGCCTTCCAGCTATAGAACATGTCGACCCAGACAGGCCCCATGGCGATTTCGCCGCGGTTGAGCATGTCGAGAGTGCCGGCGTTTCCGGGCGTGATCACGACGTTCTTGTTGAACTCCTTGAGATCCGCCATGGCCTTGTCCCAGGACGCCTTCGTCGCGGCGTCATAGGGGCCCTTCTCCAGCTTCGCCTCGTCGCCGGCGAAAGCCGCGACCCAGCCGGTCACGAAAGCAACGCCGGACATGCCGCCCTTGATGCCGTTGTAGCCGAACTGCTTCGGGTTCTTCTTTACCCAGTCGCGAAGCTCCACATAGCTGTTCGGAGGCTCCTTGATGAGATCGGGATTGTAGGCGATCGCTGTCTGGGAGTGGAACATCGGCATGACGTAGCCGGAGACATCGGTCCCAAGGGAATTCGTCGCCGTGTCGCGGGTCACAAGCTTGCCGGTCGGCAGCTCGTCACGGTACTTCTTCAGGAGCTTCTCCTGCACCATGGTGCCTGCGGCCTTCTGGTGGATGACCACCACGTCGAAATCCGCCGGGGCGCTCGCCTTGTTCTGCGCTTCCAGCTTCTCATAGATCTTCTGCGATCCACCGTCCCCAGGGCCGGTGCCGACAGCCACGACCTTCACGCCGGGATGCTGCTTTTCGAAGAGCGGACCGAGATAGTCCTTGATGTAGTCGACCATGTTCTGGTCGCCGGCCGTCGCGACGTTGAGCGTCTGCGCACTGGCCGTGCTGGTCATGAGAAGTGCCGCAAAACCCGCGGCATAGAAAGCCTTACGCATGGATTCCTCCCTTGGCGTAGTCACTGGGAAACAGGTGCAACGACGCCACCGGCAGCCGGAGGCCGACGGGGCGATCGACGTCGTGGTAACGGTCGTCCGTCACGGTAAAATGACGGTCGTCGATGGCGACCACGTACCTGTAGTGCCCGCCGGGATACGTTCTCTGCGTAATTCTTCCCGGCAGAACGATAGAGCCTTCGATCCGGGCATCGGGTGCGTCGAGCGACGCAACGTCATCCCGGAAATAGGCGGTAACGGCGCCGGTCGGAACTGGACCGGAGAAAGGAACCGATCGACCGTCCCTCGTCCAAATTTCACGCTCCTGGCCCGTGGCCCGGATATCGAGCTCGATTGTGTTCTCGGCGCCCATGAAGCTGGCGACGAACGGTGAACTCGGCTGGTCGTAGACCTCTTTGGGCGATCCCATCTGAGCGATTCGCCCTGCATCCATCACCACGATCCGGTCGGCCATCGTCATGGCCTCCTCGCGATCATGGGTCACGTGGATCGCTGTGAAGCCCAGCCGCGCCTGAAGCGCCTTGATCTCCGAGCGCAGTTGGATGCGGACCTTCGCATCGAGATTGGAGAGAGGCTCGTCGAGGAGCAGGATCTCCGGCTCGATGGCGAGCGCCCGGCCGAGGGCCACGCGTTGGCGCTGTCCGCCCGACAGGTTCGTCACCTTCCGGTCTTCAAGGCCGGATAGGTTCAGCATCTTCAGGATGGCGGCGACGCGGCTCCGGATCTCATCCTTCGAGACACCCCGCAGCCTCAGCCCATAGCCGACATTGCCGAGCACGGTCATGTGCGGCCAGAGGGCATAGGACTGGAACATCATGGCCATGCCCCGCTTTTCGGGCGGGACATCGACCACATCCCGGCCGAACAGCCGGATGGCGCCGCCCGAGGCCTTCTGAAAACCGGCGACGGTTCGCAGGAGCGTGGTTTTCCCACAGCCGGACGAGCCGAGAATGGCGATGAACTCTCCGGGGGCGACGGAAAGGCTGACACCGTGCAACACCTGCTGGCTGCCGTAACTCACTTGCAGGCGGTCGATATCGATTGCGGGCAAGACGGAATTGTCCACAGTCCCTGTTTCCTCCCTGATGGCGCTTTTCGCGTCTCTTATGGGAGCAGACAATCACATTTGGATGACGGTGAAAAGCCTGCGATTCGAAAGGGATCGTCCTTTTAGCCGGCTAGGTCTCAAGTCCAATGGTCAAGATTTCTGCCGGCTCAGCTTTGGAAACGGCACTGTTTCCCGGCCACGCCCTTCAGACGACCTTGCCTTTCGCATCGACCGACCACAGAGCAGGCTCCGTCCCCGGCTGGCAGACGGCGAGACGCCCGTAGAGATTGACGACCGGGCACGCATGGTTGGGCAGGACCAGAAGCCTGGTCCCCAGTGGCAGTGCCCTCCCCGACCGGCGGACGAAACCGTGCTCCTCGGAAAGGCGCACGACCGGAAGCAGGGTCTCGCGGTTGCCGAGGGCATCGAAGGGGGCGGCAAGGCCGAAGCCCGAACCGCCGGAACTATGCGCTCCCAGATCGGAGGTCAGCGCTTTCGATCCAGCATCGATAATGTAGTACTCGTCGTTCGCGCTTACGATCGTCGCGATAACACCCAAGGCGATGTCGCCCAGCGACGCCACGCCGAGTCGGAGAGCCGTCAGATCGAAGAAGACGTAGTTCCCTGGTCTGATTTCATGGATCCCGGAAAAATCGTCCGCCGAGAAGACCGTCGGTGTCGACCCTACGGAGATCCTTGCATCCGGAAAACCGAAGCGGCTCATCCGTTCCTTTGCACGAAGCATGAGTCTCTGCTCATCACGTGCGACGTCTCGGATCTCTTCTCGCCCGTTGCGTGCGTAGGCGTGACCGGCATGCGACAGGAGACCATCGAACACGAGCGATGAGCATGCTCGAAGATCAGAAGCAAGATCTTCCAAGTCCCCGGACTCTGCAGCCACACCGCAGCGGTGAAGGCCGACATCGATCTTGATGCGGACCGGGACGCTCCGCCCGACGATCTGCGCTGCCTTGTCCAGCGCAGCGAGCCCCTGCCGGCTGTCCGCGATGAACGTAACGGAAGCCCGCGTGTGATCCGCTGCCTGGAGAAGGGAGACGATGCGGTCGGGATCAATGACCGGATACGCTACCAGAATGTCTTTGAAGCCCGCATGTACGAAGACTTCTGCTTCGCTGGGCTTCGACGCAGTCAGACCCTCGGCGCCGTGCTCCCTTTGCAGGGCAGCCAACTCCACGGACTTATGCGTCTTCACGTGGGGACGCAGCTTGACCCCGGCTTCAGCAGCGATGGCCGCGGCGCGTCGTATGTTCCGAAGAAGGCGCTCCCGCTGGACAAGGACAAAGGGCGTCCTCAGGTCTGGCAGATCCACAAAATCCGTCACATTCATCTGTTCTGCTACTCCTCTCCGGACCATCTATACATGGCAGACGGCTCGAACCAGAGCAGTCGCGGATCAAAGTTTTCTACCGCAGAGGATGAATCGATCGTGAAGCCAGGTGCGCAGCCAATCGTGCGGCCCGGCTATACGACGTTGTGCTTGATTGATCCGCCGATAGCTTGACCGCCTGACATCGGTGAAACCCGCCTGTTCCGCGAGAACCTTGAGCGTTTCAAACTTCAAGCCATCGCGGAACGGCAATTGTTCCAAAATTGCCGTATGCTGCTGAGACAGAGACGGATCTCGATGGAGATTGGGTCCGGTGAACTTCTCCAGCAGAGTCATGGCCCGCTTAGCCAAGCGTCCCCGCAACGGCTGATTGACGAAGTCACCGTCGAAGATCAGAACCCGACCACCGGGCCGCAGCACACGATACCAATCGTGGAGCGCGGCCTCCGGATCCGTGAGCGTCCAGACCAAGTGACGACAGACGACGGCATCGTAGCTTTCGTCAGGCTCTTTGGTGCTCTCCGCATCGCCAAGGATGAATCGCGCACGCGGATTGCCCTTGTGCTTGGCGCGCGAACGCTCGACCATGGCTTCGGAAAAATCGATACCGGTCACCCGGTGGCCAAGAGACAGAAGAACGCCCGTGACTTCGCCCGTGCCGGAAGCGAGTTCGAGCACGTCCAGAGGGTCCGCACCAAAATGCGAGCGGATCTCCCCAGCCCAGGCGTCGTGCTCTAGCCCTTTGGGGATTCGGTGCCCGAACGCAAGATCGAAGGTTTCGGCACGCTTCGACCAATAGCTACGAATGTCCTCCTTGAGGGACCAGTTGGAAGCAGAGTGCATGGAGCTAGTCATTCGGCGGCTCGCAGAGAAGAAAGATAAGGTTCGACGAGAAGCGATCCTCGCGAGGATCGTTCGAGATGGATCCCGACGCGATAGGCGTCGGAGGTTGCCTGCGTCTGCAGGACTTCCTCCGGATCGCCCTCCTCCGCGATGCACCCATCCTTGAGGACAAGGAGGCGATCGGCAAAGCGCGCCGCGAGAGAGAGATCGTGCAACGCCACGATCGTGATCATGGATCGTTCGCGTGTGACCCGCTGGACAATCTGCAGGACTTCGAGCTGGCGACGAACGTCGAGAGCGCTTGTCGGCTCGTCGAGCAGGAGAACGTCCGGCTCGCGCACCAGAGCCTGGGCAATCCCGACGAGCTGTCGCTGCCCGCCCGACAGGGTACCGATATGCCGCTGACTTAAGCCGTCAAGATCGAGGCTTCCGAGGACAGTTTGCACGAGCCGCAAATCGCAAAGTCCTGCGCGCAGGTCCATTCCACCCGTAAGGCTCTTGCGGGCAAGCAGCACGACCTCGAACACGGTCAGGGCAGCGCGAGCGGAGAGATCCTGCGCCAAGTGGAAAACCCTGCGGCTCCGCTCCCGATCCTTGAGCACCGCCAGATCCTGACTGTCGAGCAGGATGCGCCCTCCCAGGGGCCGGGCAGCCCCGGAGAAGCAGCGGAACAACGTCGACTTGCCGGATCCATTGGGTCCTACGAGCGCCGTTAAAGCGCCGCGCTCCAGAGGACCCGCCGCAAGCCGATGAAGCACCGGATGGGGGCCATAGGCGAAGTTCAAGTCGTCGATCGTGAGAGACACGGCTTCAGGCTCCCCGGCTTCGGATCGAAAGGATGAGACTGATGAAGAATGGAACGCCGATCAGGCTCGTGATCATGCCGATCGGGTAGATGATCCCCGGCGTAACCGCCTTGGACAGCGTCGAGGCAAGCGACAAGATGATCGCGCTCATCACTGCGGATACGGGCAGGAAGAAACGCTGATCCTCGCCGATCACCAGGCGAGCAATATGCGGTCCCACGAGTCCGACGAAACCGATGGCTCCGACGAACGCCACAGAAATGGCGGCGAGGAGAGACACAAGCGCCAGAATCTCAAGGCGGAGGCGATCGACCTTGACCCCCATGCTTTCCGCACGCTCGTCACCGAGGCGCAGGGATGTCAATGCCCAGCCCCGCGCCAGCATCCATGGCAACGCGATGCCGAGAGCAACGACACAGATCCCGATCTTCTCGAAACTGGCGCGGCCGAGGCTTCCCATCATCCAGAAGACGATCTGCTGCAGCTGAGTCTCGTTGGAGCGGTACTGGATCAGGGCGAGAAGCGCGTTGCATGTGAACAGCAGCGCAATTCCGACAAGCACCATCGTCTCTGCGCTGACGCCCCGCAACTTGGTGAGGCCGAATAAGGCGAGCGACGCCATGAGGGCAAAGACGAAGGCGTTCATGGTAACGGCCAGCGTACCTCCGACCGGGAGCAGGACCCAGCCGAACGCGATGGCAAGCGATGCGCCTACGCTCGCCGCGGCCGACACGCCGAGGGTGAATGGATCCGCCAGCGGATTGTTGAGGATCGTCTGCATGGCAGCGCCTGCGAGCCCGAGCATGGCGCCGACGAGCACGGCCATCAGAGCGATGGGCAACCGCAGATCAAAGACCACGAGGCGAAGGCGCGCATCGATCCCGGAAGAATCGAACAGCGCCCCGACGACCTGGCGCATCGTGGCTGGCCCTGGCCCCACGGAAAGATCCATGAAGAAGGCCAGGATCAGGACGCTCAATCCGAGTGCGACAAGCCCGAGCCGCCGGCGCGCTGTGCGCCGGTAGCCCGCGACTGCCGTGAGCGTGATGCTTGTCATTTCATGACGGCCCAGAACACGCCGGACGGGGTGACCGGCAGGAACTTGCTGTGGAGTTCTTCCCAGGTCGCCTGCGGGTCGACGTCCTTGAAACGCTCGGGGTGAAGCACCTTCGCCATCGCCTGAACGGCCACGAAGGAGTACGGGGAGTTGTAGAATTGGTGATAGAGTCCCATCACATGCTTTTCCCGCACGGCCCGGAGAAGCGGCAAGCCCGGACGTTCCATCAAGGCCTTGAGCCGAGCCTGAACCTTCTCGTCCGTCGCTTCATAGCCCATAGGAACAGCGGTGCTGCTCGGCATCGACTCGGACCAGTTCGCACCGGTCAAGAAGAAGAAGTCAGGATCGTCGGCAACGACCTTCTCGATATTCACATCGCCCCCGCTCGTGGAGCTGAAGAAACGGCTTCCCCAGTTGCGACCGCCCGCATCCTCGACAAACTTGCCGAAGTTGGTGGCGCCCCAGGTGGAGCAGCAATTGTTCGGATTGTAGCCAGCAGCGCGCTCCATGAAGACGAGTGGGCGGTCCTTCTCCTTGAGATTGCCGACCCGCGTGTAAATGAGGCGCATCTGGCGCAGATAGAAGTCGGCGAAGGCCAGGGCCTCCTTCTCACGATCCATGATGCGCCCAAGGACGATCAGGCTCGGCAGCGTGTTCTGGCTCGGGTCTTCACGCCAGTCGATGAATACGACGGGGATACCGACTTTCTCGAGCTTGCCGATGACGCCGGTCTCCTGCGCCTTGAAGTAGTTGCCCAGATCGAGGATGACCACGTCGGCGTCGAGCGCGACGACCTTCTCGACGCTAAAGTCGCTCGTATAAGGATTGCCGAAATCGGCGATCTGGTCCGCCTGCGGAAACTTGCCGCGGTATTTGCGCCACGCGTCGGGATCGTTGACCTTGAGATCATCACGCCAGCCGACGACACGCTTGAAAGGATTGTCCTTGTCGAGAACCGCGAGGCCATAGAGCTGACGCCCCTCCCCGAGGATCATCCGCTGAACGCCCCGTTTCACCCACACCGTGCGGCCCGCCAGATCGGTCACCTCCACGGAGTCGGCGGGCGCTTGCGCATGCGTCTCCTGCGCTGTCAGGACGGACGCCAGGAAGCAGAAGACTGCGACCAAGGCGAGGAGTGTAGAATGATAGAATGGTCCGGCGAACCGGCCGTTCCATCGTTGCGAAGTCGACATCGTTTGCCCTCATCGGCCCAGGGGTCAAGGCCCCGCGTTAAGGATTGACGCCTGATGGCATCGCCGAAGCGCTAATGTCGGCAAACGAAAAAAGCAATTAAAAATCAATAACTTAGAACTTTTAAAATCTGCACCTACATTTGAACGTTTCTGAAAAAGCGACAACTTCCAAGTATCTTCAAGGAGATGTCGGAACCGGTCTTTAGGCGATGCCCCTGTTCGAGGAGCTATCATACGTTTGGGCACAGTCTACCATGTCGGAGCCGAGGCGCAGCTCGTATGGCGATGTTGCGCGACTGTCTCTCCTGTGGAGAACGGATCCACATGTTGACAGCGCCGCGATGGACCATACCATATCTAGTGAAGGTTCTTCCGAGTCGCCAGCACTCGGAAGCTAAGAGGGAACTCGGTGTAAAGCCGAGGCTGCCCCCGCAACTGTAAGCGGCAAGCTTCTGTCGACGAAACCACTGGCGCATCAGCGCTGGGAAGGGCGACAGCGGCCTCGACCCGTGAGCCAGGAGACCTGCCTTCACATCTACGATCATCACGGGCGGGGTGCCCCGTTGGATCGCGTTCCGCACGACGGATGCATCTGACGCGTCCCTCGTTCCGGCTTGCGCTCCTTCGGCCCATGCCCCCTACAGCAAGGGGTTGCCGAATGTCTCTCTCCATTCAACATGATCACGCAGCGTCATCGCGACAGGCGTTACAAACAGGTCTTACAGCGAATGAATACCGGCTCATCAGACGAGACGGCAGCGTCACACCGTTCGATCAGAACAAGATTGCAATTGCGCTGACGAAAGCCTTCCTCGCTGTCGAGGGATCATCGGCCGCAGCCTCCCGGCGGATCCACGAAACGGTTGCTGAGCTGACGGATCAAATCGTATCCGCCCTCTTACGTCGTGCAGAACCGGGACGCGTGTTCCATATCGAGGACGTCCAGGATCAGGTGGAACTGGCCCTCATGCGAGCCGAGCACCAGAAGGTGGCGCGGGCCTACGTCCTCTATCGCGAGGAGCGCGCCCGCGAGCGGCAGAGAGCGCAGACCGATGCTCCCTCACCAGCTCCGGCACTCACGATCCTTGAGAATGACGGCCGGACTAAGCCGTTGGATATCCGTGCACTCAGGCAGACCCTCGCCACCGCGTGTGCAGATCTTCCCGGTGTCGAAACTGAGCCGGTCCTGCAGGAGACTCTTCGCAACCTCTATGACGGGATTGGCGCCGACGACTTTGCTCTCGCACAGATCATGGCAGCCCGCACCCTGATCGAGCAGGAGCCGAACTATGCTTTCGTGAGCGCGCGTCTTCTCCTCGGGAAATTGAAGCGAGAGGCTCACGCTTTTATAGGCTTTCCGGGAGAAACACCCTCCTATGCCGAGTATTTTCCGACCTACATCAAAGCTGGCATTGAAGCCGGCCTGCTCGATCCGGAACTCGCACGCTTCGATCTGGAGCGGATTGCGCAGGCATTAAAGCCGGAGCGGGACGATCTCTTTCAGTTCCTGGGTTTGCAGACACTCTACGACCGCTACTTCCTGCACCATGACGACGTCCGTTTCGAGTTGCCGCAGGCGTTCTTCATGCGCGTTGCCATGGGCCTGGCGATCCGCGAGGTCGACCGAGAGGCGCATGCCATCGCCTTCTACGATCTCCTCTCATCCTTCGACTTCATGTGTTCCACGCCGACGCTCTTCAACGCCGGAACACCACGCCCACAATTGTCCTCCTGCTTCCTCACCTCGGTTCCCGACGATCTCGACGGGATCTTCAAATCCATCAAGGACAACGCCCTGTTGTCCAAATATGCCGGCGGTCTCGGCAATTCCTGGACCCGGGTGCGTGGCCTTGGGGCGCATATCCAGGGGACGAACGGCAAGTCGCAGGGCGTCGTCCCGTTTCTGAAGGTCGCGAATGATACGGCAATCGCCGTAAATCAGGGCGGCAAGCGCAAGGGCGCCGTCTGCGCCTATCTGGAAACCTGGCACATTGATATCGAGGAGTTCCTCGACCTGCGCAAGAATACGGGCGACGACCGCCGACGCACGCACGACATGAATACCGCGCACTGGATCCCGGACCTCTTTATGGAGCGCGTTGCGCAGGATGCGGACTGGATGCTGTTTTCTCCGGACGAGGTGCCTCAGCTTCATGACCTCTATGGTACTGCGTTCGCCGACGCCTATCGAGCGACAGAGGAGAAAGCGGCGCGTGGC
Organism: Microvirga puerhi; assembly: GCF_020089865.1. Classification (GTDB taxonomy): domain Bacteria; phylum Pseudomonadota; class Alphaproteobacteria; order Rhizobiales; family Beijerinckiaceae; genus Microvirga; species Microvirga puerhi. The sequence goes on along the minus strand of NZ_JAIRBM010000002.1, from coordinate 30,212 downwards.
GAAATCAGAATCTGGAAGACGCTCAAAGCCGTCGACCTTTGGCGCCGCATGCTGACCATGCTGTTCGAGACCGGGCATCCCTGGATCACCTTCAAAGACCCCTGCAACATCCGGTCCCCCCAAGGCCACGTGGGCGTGGTCCATTCCTCCAATCTCTGCACCGAAATCACTCTCAACACTTCGGACGAGGAGGTCGCCGTCTGCAATCTCGGATCGGTGAACCTCGCACGCCACGTCACGCCCCAGGGACTCGACCATGAGCGGCTTGCGCGCACGGTCAGAACGGCGATGCGCATGCTGGACAATGTCATCGACGTGAATTTTTACACGATTCCGGAAGCGCGACGCTCCAATCTCCGGCATCGTCCCGTGGGCCTCGGGCTCATGGGGTTTCAGGATGCACTCTATACTCTTCGCCTCCCGTTCCAATCGGAAGCCGCGGTCGCCTTCGCGGACGAGAGCATGGAGGCGATCAGTTTCCATGCCATTGCCTCATCCTGCGATCTCGCCGCCGAGCGCGGCCGTTATCCCTCCTTCGACGGATCGCTCTGGTCCCGTGGCATCCTCCCGATCGACTCCCTGGAGCTATTGGCGCAGGCCCGTGGGAGCCTCGACGTCGACCGTTCCTCTAGGCTCGACTGGACCGCTCTCCGTGAGCGCGTGAGGACCATCGGAATGCGCAACTCGAATGTGATGGCGATCGCGCCCACGGCGACGATCTCGAACATCTGCGGCGTATCTCAGTCCATCGAACCGAACTTCCGCAATCTATACGTGAAGGCGAACATGTCGGGCGATTTCACGATCATCAATCCGTCCCTCGTGCGGGACTTGAAGGAGCGCGGGCTCTGGGATGAGGTCTTGATCTCCGATCTGAAATATTTCGACGGCGCCCTGAGCCGGATCGACCGCGTCCCGGACGACCTTAAGTTCCTCTACTCCACGGCGTTCGAAATCGAGCCGGCCTGGCTCATCGAATCTGCAGCACGGCGCCAGAAGTGGATCGACCAGGCGCAGTCGCTCAATCTCTATATCGTCTCTCCCAACGGCCGGAAGCTCGATGCCATGTACAGACTTGCATGGCTGCGTGGCCTCAAGACCACCTACTACCTGCGTTCCACATCCGCGACCCACGTGGAGAAATCGACATTGCGCGGAACTGACGGAGCGCTCAATGCGGTGCAGTTGGCGCCGGCGCAAGCACAACCGCAGGTCAACGCCTGCGTCATAGACGACCCGACCTGCGAAGCCTGCCAATAGACCTCAAGCGGTTATCTCTCGCTCAACTCCCTGCTCGTTCTACGGAACGAGCCCTAATCTTCATGACAAGGATATTTCCATGCTCAACTGGCACGATCAGCAGAGGTCCCCCCGTGCTCCTTTGCGTCCTGAAAGCACCACTGGCCTCGGTGAGATCGACCGGGGCGGCCGAAGGGTCACGGTCGACGAAAAGGCAATGGTCAACTGCCGTGCCGACGTGAACCAGCTTCTACCTCTCAAGTACAAATGGGCTTGGGAGAAATACATTGCCGCCTGCAACAATCACTGGATGCCGACCGAGGTATCCATGCAGGCCGATATCGCTCTCTGGAAGTCGAGGGATGGACTGACCGAGGACGAACGACGAATGATCAAGCGGAATCTTGGGTTCTTCGCCGCATCGGAGTCTCTCGTCGCCAATAACATCGTGCTTGCCATCTACCGGCATCTGACAAACCCGGAGTGCAGACAATATCTGCTCAGGCAGGCCTTCGAGGAGGCGGTCCACACGCACACGTTCCAATACATTGTCGAGAGTCTCGGCCTCGAGGAGGGCGAACTGTTCAACATGTACCGCGAGGTGCCATCGATCACCGACAAGGCGGCCTGGGCGCTCCGGCACACCATGCATCTAGATGATCCCTCCTTCAGCACCGGTACGACGGAGAGAGATCAGGACTTTCTACGCGACCTCGTCGCCTTCTACGTCATCTTTGAAGGCATGTGGTTCTATACGGGCTTTGCGCAGATCCTTGCTCTGGGCCGCCGGAACAAGATGGTCGGCATTGCGGAGCAATATCAATACATTCTTCGCGATGAAAGCATGCACCTCAACTTCGGCATCGACGTGATCAATCAGATCAAAGTCGAGAATCCCCATCTCTGGACTGCCGCCTTTCAGGACGAGTTGCGTGGCCTGCTGAAGGAAGCGGCAGACCTCGAATCTGCCTACGGACGCGATACCATGCCTCGCGGGCTCCTCGGGTTGAATGCAACATTGTGCGAGCAATACATGCACTTCATTGCCAATCGCCGCTGTGCTCAGTTAGGACTGGAGCCGGTCTTCCCGCCGACGGAAAATCCCTTTCCATGGATGTCGGAAGCCATGGATCTGAAGAAGGAGAAAAACTTCTTCGAGACCCGCGTCATCGATTACCAGAACGGCGGATCGCTGGCCTGGGACTGAGGATCGCTCCGGCTTTCATGTTCTCTTCTGGTGCTCATAGGATGCGGGAATCCCGCATCCTTACTGCGCCGGACGCACTTCCACAGGTATGCGGACAAGGTCGCGGTCCCAGGTTACCTTGCAGCTCGTCAGCTGATACCGCGTGAGATACAGGTAGCCCTTGTGGCCGAAGTCCTCGAACGAGAATGTCCTGGCATCGGGATCGATCAGGCTTGGGTAGAAGAAAGCCTCCGTCTCGTCGCAGGATTTGTCCCACAGGAGCTGGACCTCCGTCACCAGGGACGGTCGCGTCCAATTGACGAGATCTGACGATGCCGATGAATAGATCCCTTCGATCTCCCGCCCATCAGGTCCACGGCGCTTGTCGCCGAAGACCGCCACGACCGTATTCGTATCGCGGATCTTCACAATGCCGCCGACCAGTCGCCCGATGACGTTCGGGGCGACGGGTGCACAAACATGGCTGCCTGGGTCGACTTGGCCGTTTCGGAACGGATCGATGAAGGTGACGGTGAAGTCCTTGCCATCCCAGGCGCGCCAGGATGCAGGATCATCGAGGTTATTCGTGCGGATGAGGCAATTTCCCCTGCGCTGGTCGCGATATCCATCCGCGAAGATGAAGGCATAATACCAGTCGTCCCGCTCGATGATGTTGCTTGGATTGGCGTAACCGACGCGGGAATTTCGATCTGTAGGGAAACCATACGGCAAGGTTGCAACAACTGGTGGAGAGGCTTTCGCTTGCGGCTTGAAGTGGCGTCCACCATCCTCGGAGACCAGTCCGGTAATCGTGTTCAGAAGACAGGCACTATACCGGCCGGCCGGACACTGGCCGGGCGTGCGCTCACCGCGCAACTCGGTATGTGCTAGGGCATAGACTGTTCGCCCATCACGCGTATAGACGCCTCCGATCCAGCTGAGATCATCGAAATCGGCAAGCCGCGCCGATCCGCGCCCTTGGTAGAGCATGCCGCAGTCGGGGCGAACCGCATCGAGATTCGGTCCCACGAGGGCGCGGTTACCGTTGTGGCTGATGGTCAACCGGACCTCGCCGTCAGCATTCTTGAACGCACGCGCGGAGGCATCGGGAACATTGCTTTTGGCACATGCGTCCCGTGACCAGTCGAACACCGTCTCCACGGGTCCGGTCGGCAAGACGGTGAGGTTCCGGCGCTCGGCCGTTTCGGCCAGAGCGCCGGTCCACAGGACACTTCCCGCCAGGAGAGAGATGGCGGGAAGCGTCAGCAGTCTTCTGAAGGTTTCCGCCACTAGGCGACCTTCTGCACCGGCTCCGCCACCGGCTTCTGCATCACATCGGCCATCTTGTTATCGACCCCGTTCTCGACAAGGAACTGTCGCATCTCGCGATAGGTATGGTGATATGCTCGGTTGAACTTGTCGAACAGTGACTGGTCCCAATATTCTTCGATGTTGAAATCCTTGCCGGAGAAGACATCGAAGCTGGGGATCTGGAAGGTCTCGGCAAACTCGACTGTCCGGCTATCATAGGTGAAGTAGATCGACGGCGTTCCGTTCGAGAGCGCCATCAGATTACCGTGGAGACGATAGCCGAGGACAAGATCCTTCTGCTGCACCAGATCCTCATAATCGGCTACGACATCCGAATAGAAGAGCCTCTCGCGGTGGAGCTTCTCCATCGTCTCATCCATGTACCAGTCGGACACCCACTTGTTAGCGCGAAGCGCCGCAAACGCTTCTTCCTTCTGCTCCTGGGTTCCGAAGACGATCTTCTTCTCTTCCACTTCGCCCTGAGCCATCAGGACCACATCGAAGCGCTGGGCAAGGTCCTTAACGAAATCGCGATGGAACGTGAGGTAACGCTTGATGTCCTGCGCATAGGCCGGAGACACCTCCCGCCGCATGGTAACGCCGACATAGCGAACCTTGTCGAGGGCAGGAAGCTGAATCGCCATGTCGGGATTATTCCGGCGGAACGCCGTCGGGCACCCGACAATGCGGACATTGCGAATGCCGATGTCCCAAAGCACCTGCGCAGAGTAGGTACCGCGAACGCCGATCGAGGTCGTCGAATCCGCCATCATCCGGAGAACCGTCTTGGTTTCTTCCGAAAGTTCGATCTTGCCCTTCACCGGGGCCTGGGCGCCGATTCCAAAGGCGATGACCGGAATCTTCAAGCGCTTCAGAACCTCGATCGTCTGGCTCCAGCGCATATCCTTATGGACGTAGTTCGACCCGCGAAGGAACACATAATCGTACTCTTCGTTGAGCCTATCGATATCGTCCAGATTCGGATTGGCGATTGGCAGAACACCGAGCTTGTCGAAATTCAGAAGTTTCAGGGAGGAATCGAAGACGAAGGCGTCGCCGATATTGTGATAGTGGTTGATGTGGTTCTGGATATCCTTATAGCGATACCAGCGAACGTTGTCGTGATCGTAAACCTCTCCTGAGGGAATCATCACTAGGGCGCGTGCCATATTCTCTCTCCTTCTGGCTGCAATTTAAGTGCTGAATGAATATCAGGCCGACCGTGCGGCCGGCGTAACGTCGCGGTTGGTGGCAATCGTGTAATAGAGATCGAGGTGCTTCTGCGCAGACATGCGGTAATCGATCGGCTTCTGGATTCCTGTGCGAAGTTGATCCCATAGATCCGGCTTGGTCAGAGCCTCCGTCATGCGATCAATGAGATCCTCGGACGAGCCCGCCCTGAAATGAAGCCCATTGACGCCATCTGTGATCTTCTCGGCCATGCCGCCGATATTGCTGCAGATCATCGGTCGACCATGGAAGAACGATTCCTGGATGACGATCGGCGAGTTCTCCCACCAGATCGATGGGATGATCGTCCAATCGATGGACTGCATGAGACGGGGCATCTCGACATTCTGATAGGCACCATAGAACCGCGCACGCGGCCCGGCCTGCTCGATAAGCTTCCCGATCTTCTGCTGGTAGGCCTCCGGCTGACGTTCGAGATTGCCTCCGAAAATCATCAGCTGCGCATCATCACCCCACACAGCCTCCGGAATCCGGGCGACAGCATCCAGGAGAACATCGACACCCTTGAAGGATGTGATCTGTCCAAAATACGCGAAGCGTGCGCGACGGGTGCCTGGAGCAAGGACGCGTGGCGGTGCCGGTTCGGCGATATCAAGGCCGTTCTCGATGACCGTGAACCTCGAGCGGTCAAGCCCCCAATCCACATACCGGTCGACAAGAAAGTGGCTTGGCGAGACGAAATGATCGGCCAACTCCAGCAGACCGCGTACGAAATTCTCGCGTCGCAGGAACCGCGCGGGCGAGATGTCCGGGAAGCACGCATTGCAGTCTGCCGGTGAGGCCTGACGGCACAGATTGTTGTTGCGGGTCTTTACCATCTGACCATGGTGGTGGCAGATCGATAGGAATTCGTGGAAGGTGACGACGATCACCGCATCCGGCAATGCCTTGCGCACAGCATAGAGGCATTCCAGTCCGAGCCCGATGAAGTGATGGAAGTGAATCACGTCGGGCTTCAGATCGAGCACTACCCGCATGAAGTCTCGCTCGATTTCCTCCGTGTTGCGATTGGAGAGGAAGAAATGATCATAGTCGTCTGCGTGGTAAAGAATTTCCCCTTCCTTCTGACGAAGGCTGAGAAGCGCAGTTCTTCCGTGACGCACCACGGGATGACCTACGCGAGCCAGGAAGCGCGAGTTAACCTCCTCCAGGGCATTCAGGCCCTTGTGGAGGTTGTAGGATGCCACCTCTGCCCCTCCGAGCGAAAAGCTCGGATGGCCATGAGAGACGACAAGAACGCGCAAAGGATGGTAAGTCATTCGACCCCTCTCATATTGGCAACAAGAAGAGACCAGCGCTTGTCGAAGCTCCAGCGATCAACATGCTGGACCAGCCGTTGCCATGGAAGACTGGCTTGAACGGACTCGCCGTCTGCCGCGATCATTTCGACATCAGGCAACCAGACGGATGGCGTTCCAGCCAGTTTGAGCTTGAGACACAGATCGCGCGCCTTTTCCTTGACGCTCAGGTAATTTTGGCTGAATCCGCCGATGTCGTGGAAAGCGGACCGCGAGAGAATGCAGCATGCAGTCGATCCGGCCATGACTTCCGCGGGCTCTGCATCACGAACCACATCGCAGGGATATCCGAGATAACTGTCGACCAGCCGACGTCCCTTCGGATCGAGCTTCGTTCCGGCGAAACAAATAGAGTTGTCTTCGAACACAATCGTCGGGCTGACGAGGGCCTTGCCGCCGCGTTTGCGATACGCTCTCTCGAGAACGGAAAGCCAACCGCGGCGACGGGGCAGGACACCCGACGAGAGGAAAACAAGCGTTGAGACATTCGTAGCCTGGACAGCTGCTTCCAGCGCGTCACAGGTATCCTGGACCCCGTCGGCGCCCACGAGCCGAACCCCGAGACCATAGAAGCTTGCGAGCCGCTGTACCTCTGCCGCGATCCGGGAGAAGAGCTCCATGGGGACGCAGATCAGAATCGGGATCTGATGCATCTCGGGATCGAGGGCCAAGAGCGAAAGCGTAATGAGGACGTCCTCGGCATCGCGACCGCCGCCGAGGACAAGACCCAGCTCAGCTGTACTTTCGTCATAGCCGTAGTCGCGTTTCTCAACGGCCCGGGGTTTGGGATGTTCAAAGGCCTGGATCATCGGGCCGAGATGCCCTTCGATCGCCATGCTTGTGGCTGCAGAACGGGGATCAAGCGCGGTCATGATCCTGTCGAGAGCGCGACGCGACGTAGCCCGCACGGACTTGAGCGGATAGAACGCCGACGTTTCATCGCCCACCTTGATCTCGAAGTAGACCGGTTCCTGGTTCTGACTGGAGAGCTCAGTGACAAAGGCCAGAAATCCGTGATCGTGCCGGTGGGGGTCGACGCTGTGACCAAAGGCAGGATCCTGCTGGAAGGCAGTCGTCACGTCGGGCCGCGACAGCCGCGTCCAATCGACCTCGATCCTGCTGGATTGCCGGCCTGCATGGAGAATGACTTCGCTCACCGCCTGCTCCGGATCGAGCATCCAGCCGCTGACCAGCATTCCGCCCTTCGGCAGTTCCAAAACCATGTCCATTCCGATGCGGACTGGCTCCTTCAAGGCAGAGACCGTGTCGCGTCCATCGAAACGTGCGCCCATCTTCTTGAGCACAGACAATGTCTCGACGCTGGCCTCCATCCGAGGGAGGACGTCGCGGACATGGGCTGGGATATCGATGGGGGGCAGATGGACCCGCTTGTCATAGATCTCCAGCGCGCGCCAGCCTTGCGGCCCACGGAAAAACAGGCGCTGCATTCGGTCGAGCTCGACTTGAACCTCACCAGCGTCAAAGATTCCGACGAATCCGTAACCTCGCTCGCCCAGGTCTTCTCGCTGTACCTTCGCCGCCAAGAACTCGCCAGTGACGAGGCCCTCATGCGAGACGATCAGACGCGATTTATCGATGGGCAGTTCGCTGGACCAACCCTGAAGGAGGATTTCTCCGGTATCGAGCATCCCCATGACCTCGACGAAGCCGTCCGTCCGAGCTGTCGCGGTCAACATCGACAGAGCCGCGGCGACGCGACCGGGCTCTGCCCTACCGCTCACGAGAGCTTGCGCCACGCCATCAGCGACGCGTGGGAACTCCCCTTCGGCATCCACGGAGACGATGTTCATGAAGCTCATCAACGGCAGTGCCCGCCTGATGAGCGTATAGCGCGCCGGCTGTCCCTTTCGGCGCATGACGATGGAACGGATCCGGACGCGTCCCGCAACCTTGACCGGAATTATGGCAACAAAACCGACGCTGGCCTCCGGAGCCGCATTGCGCCTCCAGGTCACGACGTTCGCCGTCATCGATAGCGCGGGATCTCCGTTGAGCAGCACCGGCACCGCGCCTGACATGGAATCCGTGACACCGCTGACGAGCAGCAGGTCCTCTCCCACCGGAGACGCAATCACCGTCTCGCCGTCGGTCGGAAGACTCATCTGATCGGCGAGAAAGGCACCGCCCCCAGAATATTCGGAACGCGGCGCCTGCGGGAAATCCTGTTGCGGTGCATGACGTACGGCAATGGTCATCCTTACCTCTATCGTAAAGCGATCACGAGGGTGGACACGGCGCTGATAGCGGAGAGACCAGCAAGCATCATTAGGACAGCGATGGCGCGCCGTATCGGACGGTCGGCGGCCGTGGTGAGATCCTTGATGCGATCGTCGAAGCCCGCGATCATTTTGTCGAAACGCATGTGGAAAATTTCGACATCCGCGATTCTCTGAGCAAGCTCGCCGTGGTTGGATCGCACCACATCGAGCGCTGCGCCGATACCATCCTCTTTTGAGGACATCTTCTCCACCTGCTCTGCCGTCTCGCGCATGGCTTCGGCGGCCTCGCGCAACATGATCTGCGATCGATGTTGCGCAGCAATGAGAACTTCCAGCTGCTGCAGCACCCTGTTGAGCGGGGCGCTGATAACTGCTTCGGCCGCTCGCTCGTCCCGGCTTGGAGCCGGGAGAACGATCTCCTCTCCGGTCTTGCGCGACACTGCGACGACCTCAAGATCGCCTAGCTCCTGGCTCACCGTTTCAGGAAGCTCAACCTCGAACGCATAGGCGCCATCGCCGATGCCGTTGCGTCGCAGATCGATACGAGGGCGATCGGCGGTGGCGGAGGCAACTGTGCGTCCCCGAAGGAGAACGCGAACGAGGCAGCGCTCTTCGGGACGATTGCGATCCCACACCCAGCCGTAGAGACGGCGGCTCTCTACCGCGTCCAGCCGCCCCTGAATCTGACTTGAGGGGATCATATTTCCCTGGACGGGGGACTTCTTGACTTCTGCAATGCTCATCGGATCACCGCTCCCTGTGTCAGGCGGCCTGCGCCGAGGCGCCGGCACCACGATAGAGTTCGAGGTGTTGATCGACTGTCGCCGACATGGTTGGGGGCTGTCGAATGCCATCGACAAGGCTTGCCCAAAGACCGGGCTCTTCGACGGCCCGCTTCATTGCTCGCGCAAGCGCTATCGGATCGTTCGGACGGACGTGAAGTCCATTGATACCGTCATGCACGGCTTCGGCCATGCCGCCGATCCCGCTTGTGATGACGGGTCGACGATGATGGAAAGCCTCTTGGATCACAAGGGGAGCGTTCTCCCACCAGATCGAAGGCATGACGACCCAATCCACGTTCGCCATGAGATCCGGAATGTCTTGCCTCCGATAGGGACCAAGCCGAACAACGTGGCCGCCGTTCCGATCGATGAGCGTTTCGATCTCATCGATAAACTCCTCGGACTGAAAGGGTGCTCCGCCGTGGAGGCGAAGTTCAAAATCGTCCAAACCCTCAGCGACAAGCTGCTGGACCGCCTTCAGCAGAACAGGCGCCCCCTTCCACGGATTGAGATTTCCGAAATATCCGAAAACGGAGCGCCGCGCGTCGGAGGTTGACCGATGCGCAGCGACCTCCGCATTGGGACGCCCGTTCGTCACAACTTCGATCAGGCTCTCCGGCAAGCCCCATGCTACGAAGCGTTCCTTGATGAATCGGCTTGGCGCAATGAAATGATCGACTTGCGAGAGAAGCGTCTTGATATGCCGCTCCCGCAGCAGAAACCGATCCGCTGAGACATCCGGGAAGCAGGCGCCACAGCGGTTCGGCGAAGCGCGATCACAGCGCTCCTTCCCCTTCGTCCGCATCATGAGGCCATCGTGCGCACAGATCGCATAGTAGTCGTGGAGGGTCATGACGATCCGAGCCTGCGGCAGCGTGCGGCGCACGATCGCGATGAATTCAACTCCCAAGAGCAGCACGTGATGGATATGAACGACGTCAGGGCGAAATTCCTGAAGCAGCGCGACGATCGGAGGGACGATCCCGTAGGTGTCAGTCTGGCTCAAATAGAAGTGATCGAAATGACCGCTCCAGAGCACAACCTCGTCCGGCGCATCTGTCACGGTTTGAAAATTCGTGCCTGGACGAGGTTCCCGATGGACCCGATTTGTCGCAGCGAGGAACAGAGCCTTCACGTCCGATCGCGAGCGGAGTTCACGAAAGAGATCGTGGGCGAAGATTTCCGTTCCGCCGGGATGAAGATCCGGATGATTGTGTGCGACCACGAGAACGCGCATGGTCAGGCAGCCTTTCCGGGCGACGTCGCGATGACGACATCCTGATAATGCATGCTGTCGATACCGCGCCAATGCCCCAGGCTGACGCATTCGATCTGAAGGCCAGCTTCACGAACGGCCTGTTCGACGAGGTTCCGGTCGAACCCAATGGCGGCCAGCGGCGCATCAGGAGCGCCGTACCAGGTTCCTGGATCTTTTCCAGGTACGAATTTCGGCCGTGCGTTCTCCCGCTCAAGATCGCCGTCCAGGACCAAGAACGTGGTCATGAACAATCGTCCAACCGGGGATAGCAGCCGCCTGATCTCTCTTGAGTATGCCGCAATCTCTGCAATCGGCAGATGCGTTGCAACCGAGACCATGGCGATGAAATCGAAACTTGCATCGGAGAACGGCAGCACAACTTCGTGTCCGCCGAGAGCCCCACCCGGGTTATAGAGTTCATGAGCCAGGTCGATCTGACAGAATCTGAAGTGCGGGTATACCGACGTGATGTTCTGGACGCACCACTCGATCCCATCCTTTACAGGATCGACCCCCTCATAACGTGAGGCCTCTCCATCCAGGTATTGCGTCAGAGGGACAGCCATACGACCGATCCCGCATCCGACATCCAGCACGCGATGTGACGGCTTAAGTCCTCCAAGGCGCACGAAATGCCCGAGATACTCAGCACCGATGGCACGATAGTCCCCATCTCCGACAAAAACATTCTCTGGTGTCGGCGCAGGGAGGAAACGATTGCGCTCGACCGTCTCCATGATCACCGAGAGGCGCTGCTCCTCCTGAGTCGAGAGCAACGGTTGATGGACTGCGACGCGGTTGCCGACCTGCGCATTCATGCTGCCTTGCTCCTTGTTCTTCCGACCCGGCTATGTGTGCTCATGATGCGCGTCATCATCGCTTCCCAGCGGGAGGCGTGAAGCGCACAATTGTATTGCCATGCTACGCCCTTCATGTAGTCGAGATTCAGGGACATGGACTTGCGCTCGAGATGATAAAGCTCGACCTCGGGAGTGTAGAGGATCTTCTGATCGGCAGCATTGATCTTGAGGCACAGGTCGCTGTCCTCATAATCACCGATTACATAATCCTCGGAGAAACCTCCAATTTTTTCGAACAGATCGCGCGAGGTGACGAGACATGCACCCGTTACGGCAGGAACGAGGCGCTCTTCCGTGGCCGGTGCATAATGGCGCGGCATGCCTTTGAAATAATGATGATTGAGCCAGCGGCCGTGGTGATCCTTTTCGAAGAACATCCCAGCGTGTTGCAGCGAACCATCCTCAAATAGGAGCTTCGGCCCGACAGCGCCGATTCGCTTGCGCCTGTCGAGACGCAGGGTCAGCTCCGCAAGCCAGTTCCTGGACACAGGAATGATGTCGGAGTTGACGAGAGCGAGAACCTCTCCGCGCGCCAGGGACGCTCCGACGTTACAGGCGCGAGCGTAGCCGCTGTTTCGATCCATGATTGCGAGAAGCAGGGGCAGCTCATAGACAAGATGCAAACCTTGCAGCAGATGTTCGACTTCTGCGGCCTGCTCAGGCGAATCCAAGACATAAATGAGTTCGGCATTCTTCCGGAACCAGGGATCAGTCGCGAAAGCTGCAATCTGGAATCGCAGGAAATCCAGCGCCTTGTAAAGCGGAATGATCACCGATACGCGCGGCCTCGGCAGGGCCTCACCAATCTGTCGAAGCTTCGGCTGGCTCTCCTGAACCAGAACGCGGCGGTGCAGATCGCCGATGACGGGGCTCAAAATCTCTGCCAGCAGAGGCTCATCGACATGCTGAGGCGGGACGGCTCTGAGCGCCGCGGCCCGCGCTTCAGCTGCGTCGAAGGGCTGGGGCGCGGGTACGAGAGGATGATAGGCACCGGATTTCAGCAGTAGTCGAAAGCGCGGCTGAAGAATTGGAGTGTCGCCGCCGTTCGACGGCGCGAGAGCGGCAAATCCCGTTGCATTCAGACGCCCTCCCCCACCCAGCGCCTCTATTGTGATCGGATATTGGCGAACACCGTCCGTCAGCTCATGCACGGTTCCGTCACGCCCCACGGCGGCGATCCCGGCGACAAGGTTCAGGGGGTCACGAAGCCAGCCAGCGACAAGAGTTCCGGCGGACGTGGACAGAGCACAAGTGATTTCGGCAGCAAGTCCCGCCGGCCCCGTGCTGACCCGCTGTCGCTCGAGCGGGGCGCCGAGCTGCGCCTCAACCGAAGCGGAGCGACCTTTCTCCGTCAGCTGCGAAAGCTCGATCAACAGATGCTCGCGCAATCCGGCCGCACGCTTCGTATGATCCCGCAACCAGCTGGTCAGGTTAGGGGCTCTCTTCTCGGGGTAGGTCAGAACCCTGGCCTGCAGGCCATCGGCACCGGCAAAAACCAACCAAGCTGCTTGCTCGTTCTCTGCATTTCCCTCAGCAAGAAAATGGAGAACCGCTCGCCCCTTGCCAACGGATGCACGGTGCGGCTGCCCTTTCAGGCGTTCGATACCCCGCGACCCGATGCGATAGACGGCATTAATTCTGTCAAAGGAGTCCGGAAAGGGGGTCTGTACGAGAATAAGATCGTCAATACCCCGTGCAGCGACGAGCGCTGGTTGCGGCGACGGATTCGATAGGCGGAGGAGAGCGACCACGTGACGGACGAACAGGCTGTTGCGCTGAAGACGAAAGAGCCCACTCCAAAGATTGATCAATGTGGAAGCAAGAATAGCAATCGCCTGCTCCGCCAAATCGCCCAAGAGCCCCCGAACGTCGAGAGGTGGCACGGGAGTTTCCGTGGACAGATTGAGTTCTGCGCTCGAACCAAGCGTTCCCGTTGTCAAGCCAATCTGAAGATTCATCTGATCCGGTCGCCGGAGCGCCCAGAGAAGTCGGGTTCCACCATCCTTGCGCTCAAGGCGCAACGAGGCCGTCGGTGAGATAACGACGCCATCGGCGATCGAAAGCGAAGCGGGAGCCCGCACGGTTTCAGGGACGTCCCAGATGATCAGAACGACGCCGCTGCCGAGAAGAGCCACCTGCGGCTGACAAATGCCCTCAGTAACTGAAGCTGGCTCTGATAAATCAAGCAACGCCATGCCGTGTCGGATCCTTGCGCAGAAGGCGCTGCAGCCAGAAGCTGCAGCGCCGTATTTGTATCAGTGGACGGAGAAGTAATCGTTCGGGTTGTTCTGGACGTCGTCTGCGTTGACGTTGACCAGCGTGACCGAGTCGCCGTTGCCGAGATCGACAAACGTATTGCTGCCGATCTGATGGACACGGCCCGCAAGATCTTCCGCAGAGGCGATATCGGTGCCGTTGATCCCCTTGGAGATTTGCAACAGATCCTCGCCGACCTTGAAGTCCAGAACGACGTCGTTTCCTCCGCCGCTGGAGAACATGAAGACGTCGTGACCCGAACCACCGTGAAGGATGTCGTCGCCAGCGCCACCCTGCAGGATGTCATCGCCCGAGCCGCCGCGAAGCACATCATCGCCGGCACCACCCTGAAGCAGATCGTTGCCGGAACCGCCCTCAAGAATGTCGTTGCCGTCGCCGCCTTGCAGGATGTCGTTGCCGTTGCCGCCACGGAGATAATCGTCGCCAGCGCCGCCCTGCAGAATGTCGTCGCCATTGCCGCCAAAGAGAACGTCGTCGCCAGCGCCCCCTTGAAGGATGTCGTTGCCATTACCGCCGAACAGAATGTCGTGACCGTTTCCGCCGAACAGAGCGTCGTCACCTTCGCCGCCGAACAGGCGATCGTCTCCATCTCCGCCGAAGAGCGCATCAGCGCCGCCTCCGCCGAAGATGAGATCATCCCCTCCATTGCCGAAAATGACGTCCGGCGAGTGGGTACCATGTAGCGTGTCGTTATAGGCACCGCCCTCGAGAGTTGCCATACCTGTCTCCTTGCTGTTTGGACCGCGGAAGCCACGGTCCGCCAGATGAAAAGGTGGAATCGAAACGGGCGAACTTGCCTTCGAAGACATCAGAGCCCGACAGCGTCCGAAGCGCCAACGCCCGTTCGCCGCAGCGCAACAATGCTGAAGAGGCACCTCTTTGTAAAGTCCAAATATCAATAAAAATGGCTATTCCTTTAGTAAAAATGCCTATTAGTTATGTATTTGTTTTGTTTAAAAAGTACATTCAAAGTATTTTCTATTTAGATCGAAATTCGAAATACCTCAACGAATAAGCCCTGGCCCTAGGCAGAACAGGGACTTTTGTCACGCCGCCATGCCGCGGCGCAGCATGACGGCGTGCGAAACGTGCCGATACGGTGGCGCGGAATCTCGCACTGCCATCGTGCCAACGGAGCGGGATTACCGTGCTGTCGTTACGGTTATTCTTCGCGGAAGGCGCGATTGAAGCTGTCGGTGATAGGCGCCAGCAAGTAGTCAATGGCGCGACGAGGCTTGTTGATCACCAATATTTCGGCGGGCATGCCTGGATAAAGCTTGATCGTATCGTTCTTCGCTAAGCTTTCCTGCGCAATCGACGCCCGCACCACATAGAACGCGGCGTCGTTTCGCTCATCAAGCTGCTGATCGGCGGAGAGATATGTCAATGTCCCCGCGAGAGGAGCTGTCGAGCGATTGTTGTAGGCTGTGAGCCTCACTTGCACCGGCGCCCCGACGCGAACAGAATCAATGTCGCGCAAGCCAACTTTCGCCTCGATGATCAGGGGCTCCTGCTCGGGAACGATATCAAGAATAGGCTGGCCCGGCGCAATGACCCCGCCAGGCGTCCGAGTCCGGATATTGGTGACGATGCCATTTTGCGGAGATACGATTTCGACGCGATGCAAGACATCTCCCGCAGCCGTCATGCGCTCGATCGTATCTGCCAGTTCAAGCTGAGCTGCCTGCAAATCCGCGGCGACCTGTTGCTGAAAGTCGTTCTCGATGGAAAGGATCTCAAGTTCGGCGGCGGCTTTGGCCTGTTCAGCTTTAGCCTTGCGTGACACGAGCTCCGCAGCACGGCCGATCAATTCGCTTTCTCGGGTTTGCAACTCGGTCAGCCGTGGCCTCGGCGCATAGCCCTTTTCGACTAGCGTCGCCACGGCATTGAGTTCACGACCGAGCAGTTCTGATTGTCGTGTGTTCGCCTCGGCTTGGGCATCAACAGCCTTCAGCTCGGCCACCTGCTGCTCCACTGTCTTACGCTGGATATCGACCTTGCGGGCGAACATTTCGCGGCGGGACAAAAAGACATTCCGCTCCGCTCGGACGACCTCTGCAGCAATTGGACTCGACGAGGTCGTTACCGTATCGGGAAAGACCAGTTCGGACCCGCGGGTCTGCTCGGCACGGAGGCGAACAAGGCGCGCCTCAAGCCCGATACGCTTGGCACGCAACTGCTCCAGCTCCGCTTTCGCGCGGGTGTCGTCAAGACGCACGAGCGGCTGGCCCGCCTGGACGAGATCACCTTCCTGGATCAGCAGCGACTTGAGAATTCCGCCTTCCAGATGGCTGATGGTCTTGCGCTTCGAGTCGACGATGACCGTCCCGCTGGCGACGGCAGCGCTGTCCAGATGCGCGGCAAAGGCCCAACCCATGAAGCCTCCGATGCCTACGATCACAGCGACCATGCCGGCGACAAAAGGCGTTCGGAGAGACGGGCCGCCGCGGTCCTCATGCTCCATTCGTTCGACCCAGTTTTGCTTCAACTCCACCTTATTGACGATTGGCGAGGGCCGCTTCTGAACCAGGATCTCAGTGCTTGCCACGAGGTGCCTCCCCCTGAATTGCCCGCACGGTCTTTCCAGGAACGGTCCTGGCGGCGTTTTCGTCGCGGTCGTTGATACCGATGACGTCTGCACGCGGCCCGAACTGGGCAATGCGTCCGTCCTGCAGAACGAGAAGCTTGTCGACGACCTGCATGATCGAAGGGCGGTGTGCAATGAGAATGACGATGGCCCCGTCTGCGCGGGCGGCTTCAATAGCCCGGATGAGTGCTCGCTCTCCTTCGGTGTCCAGATTTGCGTTGGGCTCGTCGAGGACGATTAGGCGGGGATGGCCATAGAGTGCGCGCGCCAAGCCGATTCGTTGCCGCTGACCGCCGGAGAGAACGAAGTTACTGTCGCCGAGGCGCGTGTCGTATCCCAGGGGGAAGCGCCCGATCATGGTGTGTACGTCGGCAAGCCGAGCAGCGTCGAGAACCAAGCGGGCATCTGCTTGCTGCATGCGCGCGATGTTCTCGCGAATCGTACCTTCGAGCAGCGAGACGGACTGCGGCAGGTATCCCACCATCTCACCGAACGATTCCCGCTCCCAGAGGAAGACGTTGTGCCCGTCCAAATAGATGCCGCCGGTCGTCGGCTTAAACACGCCGACCAGCAGCCGTGCGAGCGTTGATTTTCCTGCCGCCGAGGGCCCGACGATCCCGAGGACCTCGCCGGGCGACAAGGAGAAGGATATTCCCTTCAAAATCGGAACATCGGATCCCGGAGCCGCATAGACCAGGCGGTCGATCGTAAGATCTCCGGACGTACGCGGCGTAGGCTGCGTTTCCCGACGCGGCATCTCCTTCTCCAGGAGGTCACAGACGCGCTTCCAAGCTGCTGAAGCAAGGACCCACTGCCGCCAGCCGTCCACCATCGAATCAAAAGGCAGGAGCAGACGTCCCATGATGATGCTGGACGCAACCATCGAACCCGGGCTCACCTCCTGTCTGATCACAAGGATGGCGCCTGTCGACATGACGGCAATCTGCATCATGTAACGGCAGGTGCGTGTTATCGATGACATGGCCCGCCCTCTCTTCGTGGCGGTATCCAACAGGTCCTGAGCCAGGATCTGGGCTCCACGCCACCGCCGCGCCAGGGCCGGAAGCATTCCCATCGCTTCGATCGCTTCTGCGTGCCGCAGACTCGCGCTCATGTCGCTGATCCCGCGGATCGCGGCCTCATTGGCCCGCTTCAGAGCGCGGCGTGTCAACAGATCCGAGACCAAGCTGAGCACGACGATCACCGTCGCCGAGATCAGTGCCACCAATCCGTAGAGTGGGTGCAAGGAAAACAGCACGGCCAGGAAGATCGGACACCAAATCGCTTCCAGCGGAATACTGATGGCGCTGCCGGTCAGGAACGACCGCAGATCGTTGATATCGCGAATCGCCTGGCCTGCTTGAACGCTTCCTTTTTGAACGGAGGCAGAAACAGCTGCCTGCAAAACGGGAAGATTGAGGCGGCGGAGCAAAAGGCTGCCCATCACCTGAAAAGTAAGAGCGCGGATATAATCGAGAATGCCGAACAGGATCAGCGAGATGCCCGCAATGATGATCAGCATCGTAAGCGTGTCGAGGCTCTGGCTGTTCACGACGCGGTCGTGCACCTGCAGCATGAAGAGAGGGACCGTCAGTTGCAGCAGGTTGATGAACGCGCTTAGGAGCCCCGCGTAAACGAGGCCCGTAAGGAACGCCTTGCGGCCACGGTGTAACAGATCCGCGGCCTCCGAAGAGACAGTCGCTTTGCTCATGCGAACCATTCCTGCAGTGATTTGTTCGACAAAAATATGACGAGGAGAGTAATCAATGATCCCATCGAAGGGATTATTTCCGATTGCTTTACACGTTTGTAAATCTCTGTACCATGATACGAGGAAGTAGCGGAATGTCACCCTAGAATAAGCATTCCCTTTATAACGCAACAAAACACTACAACTCATAAGTTTAGGGAAAACGTCTTAGAAATAGTTCGAAATTCGAACTAATCACTAGCGCGTGACAGGAGAAGGTATGGAGCACAAATTCAACAAAGAGGCGGAATTCTTCCGGGAGGTGCCGACCGGCGGACTTTCCCGTCTGCCTCCCATTCCGCAACCCTCGCGGGCACCGGCAGAGAGTACGCCGATCTCAGACGATTCCGCAGGCGTTTCCCATCTCGATCTCGTTCGCGTCGTCGAGCGCGTGCACAGGCGCTACCTCGACCTGTTCCGACTCGATCTCGGGCGTCTGGGAATCGATGACCTTAGCCCTTCTCAAGTGATGATGCTGTTCACGATCGGCGCTGACGAGTTGACCGTTCGCGATCTCATCGATCGCGGCTACTACCTCGGCTCCAATGCCTCCTATAACCTCAAGCGGTTGGTCGAAGGCGGATATGTGGATCGCAGCGCCTCCGAGCGGGACCGTCGCTCGGCCCGCATCCGACTCTCGGACAAAGGTCGCAAGCTCTGTGACGATGTGCGGAAAATGGACGAGACCTACCATCGGCTCGTCGCACGCAACGCGGAAGAGAAGCGCGATCTCGAGACCGCGTTCAAGACGCTGCAACGCTTGGAGCATGCTTGGACAAGCGCTCTGCGCTATGGGGAAGGCAAAATCACCTAAACAATGCCCCTCGCGTTTTTACGTCCCAGCATTTAAACTTCTTCTCTATTCACGGCCTGTCGCACCCCCCTCGACGAGGCTGATCTGTCACGGGTTTTATTATGGCCAGGTTTCTCGTCACCGGCGGTGCCGGTTATGTCGGCAGCCACACCGTTCTCGCACTTGTGGAACGGGGAGATGATGTTGTCGTGCTCGACGATCTGTCTCAAGGGCATCGGGGTGCGGTACCCCCGGGGGTCGAGCTTATCGTCGAGGACATCGCAAATACTCGGCGCCTGCAGGAGATTTTCGCCTCCTGGCATTTCGATGGCGTACTCCATTTCGCGGCCCGCTCCCTTGTCGGAGAGAGCATGCGCGAGCCACTCCTCTATCTGTCCGAGAATGTGAGCAACACGCTTCGGGTGGCCGAGGCCGCGATCAAGTCGGGTTGTAAGCGTTTCGTCCTGTCATCGACGGCGGCACTGTTCGGCATGCCGGACCGGATTCCGATCGACGAAGATTCCAAGCTCTTTCCCTTATCGCCCTATGGCGAGTCCAAGCTGATGGCCGAGAAGGGCTTGGAATGGGCACACAAGATCCACGGCCTGCACTGGTCCGCACTCCGATATTTCAATGCGGCAGGCGCGGACCCGAAAGGACGCCTGGGCGAGGACCATGATCCCGAGACCCACCTCATTCCACTGGCTATCAATGCCGCGCTCGGGATTGGCTCTGAATTGACCGTGTTTGGCGACAAGTACGACACGATCGATGGAACGGCCGTCCGCGACTATGTCCACGTCACCGACCTCGCCGATGCGCATTGTCGAATCCTCGACCGCCTGGAGGCGGGTCATGGTGGCTGCTACAATGTCGGGAATGGCACCGGCTATTCTGTCCGCCAAGTCATCGATGCGGTGGAGCGCGTTTCAGGACGCCCTGTTCCGCATCGGATTGGGCCGCCTCGTGCCGGAGACCCTCCGGTACTTGTTGCATCCAATGAGCGCTTGCGCCGAGATACAGGCTGGTCGCCGCGCTACGCCTCTCTTGACGATATCGTGAGCACCGCGTGGGCTTGGCGCTCGTCGCATCCCAATGGTTTCGATGATGCGCGCGAGAAGGGCAGCCCACCGGAAGGTGCGGCGGCGCCCCTCGCCCAAGCAGGCTGAAAGCTTGGGCGATCAGTTAGGCATGGGCCTATCACGGTCTGACGAATAGCCTTTCACCGCATGCCGTTCAGTTCGGCTATAATGTCGGAGAGCATCGGCACGTAACTGTCGCCGTGCCCCATCCCGACTGCAGTCGCAAAGCTGTTTCGCACAGTAGCGCCCATGGGATTGGCGAGCCCTACGGACTGGGCGAAGGAGGCCAGATAGGTCATGTCCTTCAGCCCATTCCGAAGCGTGAATTTGTGCGCGGATGGATCACGGTCGAGGACCCATTTGAAGTACGTCTGATAGAAGCCACAATCCATTCTTCCGCCGCGGATCACGCTGTCGAAGAGTTGCGACGCGATGCCTGCCTTCGCACCAAGCGCCAGTGCCTCGGCATAGAGGGACGCATAGCCCATCGATAGGAAGTTGTTGAGAAGCTTCATGGTGTGGCCGGTTCCCGTCGGCCCTGTGTGAATCACCCGTGAGGCGAAGGCATCAAGGACGGGACGAATTCTCTCTACGGTCTCCGAGCTTCCGCCGACCATGACATCCAAAGTACCCGCCTGAGCATCGGCCGGAGTACGCCCAAGGGGCGCATCGATGAGCGTGCTACCAGCGTAGGAAAGTTCAGCTGCGAGCTTCGTAGTGACGGATGGGTCGGACGTCGAGCAGTCGATGATCAGAAGCGGCTTATTTGCGGACATCAACCCATTCGGGCCCTGAATATTGGCCTGCACCTCGGGCGACCCAGTCACGCAGAGGATGACAACGTCCGACAGCTCCGCAAGCTGCCGTGGATTTGACGCCTCGACAGCGCCACGTGACTTCAAATCCTCCACGGGCTTCCGGTTGCGATGCCCTAGAATGGTCAGCGGCCATCCTTTCTCGACAAGATTTTTGGCCATGCCGTGGCCCATGTGACCGACGCCGATGAAACCAATATGTTCCTTTGTCACATCCCCCTCCTTCATTCCCCATTCCGACAATTGGGCCATGCGAATGAAAATAGGCCGCCAAGCGCGACTGCCAGGTTTGACAGAGCGCGATAAATTGCAAAGCTCCATCTGAGCGTACTCCAACCAGGCGGGAGCGGTGGCATGCCTACCTATCTAGGCGTCGATATAGGGACCTCCGCTATCAAAGCAGTCATCGTCAACGAAACGCAGGCTGTGCTGGCAGAGGCCCATATGCCTCTCGACATTTCACGCCGGCAGGAATCCTGGTCCGAGCAAGATCCAGAAGCGTGGTGGGTGGCTGTGCAAGGGGTCGCTGCCGAGCTTCGAAGCCAAGTTCCAGAAGTCTGGTCGCAGATAGAAGGCATCGGACTTTCGGGTCAGATGCATGGCGCGGTCTTGTTGGATTCCCAAGACCGCCCCTTGCGGCCCGCCATCCTTTGGAACGATGGGCGCTCCTTTCGAGAGGCCGAGCAACTTGGTGCAAAATACCCTCACCTCTCCGAGGCCCTCGGTGTCATTCCCATGCCCGGCTTCACGGCCCCGAAGCTTCTTTGGCTGGCAAGGCACGAGCGACAGATTTTCGAAGCCGTCAGAACCGTTCTTCTCCCCAAGGACTACATTCGCCTGAAATTGTCCGGAGATCGCATCACCGACATGTCGGATGCTGCCGGAACCTGGTGGTTGGACGAGGCTGCCAGAGATTGGTCGGACGAGGCTCTGAGCGTCACTGGCCTTGACCGGCGTCAGATGCCGCTCCTTGTGGAAGGATCCCAGCCATCCGGGACGTTGCGGTCGGACTTCGCAAAGGCCTGGGGCCTTCGCTCAAATGTCGTCGTGGCAGGAGGGGCTGGAGATGCTGCTGCAGGCGCCGTCGGCCTCGGAGCTATTCAGGAAGGCTCGGCCTTCATCTCCCTCGGCACGTCAGGGCAGTTCTTTACAACGACGGAGACATTCAGGCCTGCGCCTGAGGCACTGATTCATGCCTTCTGCCATGCTGTTCCCCAACGCTGGTTTCAGATGGCTGCCATGTTGAACGGCGCGAGCTGCCTCGCCTGGCTATCCGGTTTGCTAAAGACGGAGATCGATGTCCTCCTTAGAGAGGCGGAGGCCCACTACCAGGGTCCGGCACAGACTCTGTTCCTGCCATATCTGACAGGCGAGAGAACGCCCCACAACGATCCGCACGCTCGCGGGGTGTTCTTCAATCTGTCCCCTGAGACAACGCCGAGTGATTTGACCCTGGCTGTTCTTGAGGGTGTGGCCTTCAGTTTTGCCGATGCCAAAGATTGTCTCGTTCAGGCAGGTGCCCATCTCACCGAAGTGGGGATCATCGGCGGGGGATCCCGCAGCATCTTCTGGACAAAAATCCTGTCCAACATCCTCGATCTCCCGCTTTTGCGCTTTCGCGGAGGCGACAAGGGTCCCGCGTTCGGCGCAGCACGGCTCGCCATTCTGGCGACGGCACAGGCTTCTCCGGATATCATATGCGGCGCTCCGCCCGTCCTTGACCGGATCGAGCCAGACCCCAATCTGGTCGAACGCTATCGTCCAAGGATCGAGGCGTTCCGTAGATTATATGGAAGTCTAAAGCCGGAATTCTCCATGGCAGCCGGGGGTGACAATTGACAGGATGAGGCCGAGCGATAGTATTTCTTATTCCTGAAAAAATAATCGCTCGAAATTCGAAGTCGGGCCGTCAGGGAGGAACGCCATGTGTCCAGGTAGCGGGAGCATCGGCCGGATACCGACTCCAACGGCCCCTGCGAGGTTTGGCCTCTGGGTAAAGGCTGACCGGCATCCCGAAGGAGCGCGTCCATGACAGGATCGTCTCCGATCCTTGAAATGACGAACATCTCGAAAACCTTTCCGGGCGTGAAGGCACTCAAGGATGTCTCGCTCACCGTTTACCCGGGCGAGATCCATGCGCTCATGGGTGAGAATGGTGCCGGGAAATCCACCCTGATGAAAATCCTGTCGGGGGCGTATCATGCCGATGCGGGCGGCGAGATCAGGATCGATGGAAAGCCGATTGTCATCAGCGCGCCCTTAGCCGCCATTCATCATGGCATCTCCACCATCTATCAGGAGCTGTCGCTAGCGCCGAACCTGACTGTTGCGGAGAACATGCTGCTGGGCCGGGAGTATCACAACGGCCCCGTTATTGATCGGCGCTCGATGGCGCGAGCCTGTCGCTCCGTACTTGACAGGCTTGGCGTCTCATTCAAGCCGACCACGCGTCTCAGTGAACTGTCGATGGCCGAAAGGCAATTGGTCGAAATCGCGCGTGCCCTTATCGCGAATTCCCGTATTCTCGTCATGGACGAGCCGACGACATCTTTGTCCTCCCGAGAGACCGATGCTCTTTTCGCCCTTATCCGCCAACTTCGCGCGGAAGGCTTGGCCATCATCTACATCAGCCACCGTATGGCCGAGGTCTACGAATTGGCCGACCGGGTCTCCGTGCTGCGCGACGGTACTTATGCGGGAACCTTGCAACGCGACGAGATTTCCGCAGAACGCCTCGTCAGGATGATGGTCGGCCGAGACCTCTCTTCTTTCTACAAGAAGGAGCACAATGCCAAAGGAAGCCGCGGCCCCGTGATTTTCTCGATCCGAAACATGCGGGACAAACAGCGGGTCCACAACTGCTCCTTCGATCTGCACCATGGAGAAGTCCTCGGCATTGCCGGGCTCGTCGGGGCGGGACGAACCGAACTGGCGCGACTTATCTACGGCGCAGATTCGAGACTCGGGGGTGAAATTGTCCTTGATGGCCGTCGTCTCTCGATCGAAACGCCACAGGATGCTATCGACGCGGGCGTCGTATATCTGACTGAAGATCGTAAGCATCTCGGCCTGTTCCTTGATCTCACCGTGCGTGAGAACGTGAACTTGAGCGTGCTGGGACGTGACGCGTTTCCTGGTGGTGTTCTCAACTTAAGAGCCGCAAGGGCGCGTGCCGTTGCGGCGATTAGATCCCTGGCGATCCGCGTGACAGGCGACATCGTGCCGGTCGGCAGTCTATCGGGCGGCAATCAGCAGAAGGTCCTGCTGTCCAGACTTCTGGAGACCAAGCCGCGCATCCTGATTCTCGACGAGCCGACGCGCGGTGTGGATATCGGCGCGAAATCCGAGATCTATCGCCTGATCGACGATCTTGCGCGTAACGGTGTCGGAGTCATTGTAATTTCAAGCGAGCTGCCGGAGATAGTCGGGATCTGCGATCGCGTACTGGTCATGCGTGAAGGGCGGATTGCCGGAGAAGTAGGCGGCGTTGGACACCCTCCGATCTCACAGGAAAACATCGTGGCCATCGCGACAGGTGTGAGGGAAGCTGCAGCATGACGACTCCCAATGAAACCGGCGCTTCCTTTCAGGAAAGCGGAGGCGTGAGCAGCGATACCGGTGAGGGCCGCCAACGTCGTCTGGCTTGGCGCTCTACCCTGCAAGCTATTGGAATGCTGCCTGTTCTCATTATTCTCGGCGCTGTTTTTGAGCTGATGTCAGGGCGCTTTCTGAGCTTTCAGAACCTGTCGATCGTCGCGCAGCAGGCATCGATCAACATCGTACTGGCAGCCGGCATGACCTTCGTGATTCTGACCGGCGGCATCGACCTGTCGGTGGGCTCGATCCTTGCCGCTGCTGCGATGGTTGCCATTATCGCGTCGAAGATCCCCGATTGGGGGTTGCTCGGTATTCCAGCAGCTCTGCTCACCGGTTTGGTCCTCGGCGTCATCAACGGTGCACTCATCGCCTTCGCGCGGCTTCCGCCCTTTATCGTGACCCTGGGCTCACTGACGGCCGTTCGAGGATTTGCCCGTCTTCTCGGCGGAGACACGACCCAATTCAATCCGCAGCTTCCCTTTGCATTCATCGGCAACGGAAACCTCTTTGGGATTCCGTGGCTCGTCATCATCGCACTTGTGGTCGTGCTCGTGTCATGGTTCGTCCTGCGACGGACGGTCCTTGGCGTACACATCTACGCCGTCGGTGGAAACCCTGATGCCGCAAGGCTTACAGGGATCAAAGTCTGGGCTGTTCTTCTTTTCGTTTATTCGGTCTCCGGACTCGCCAGTGGGCTTGGCGGCGTTATGTCGGCCGCACGTCTTTATGCAGCGAATGGCCTGCAACTCGGGCAATCCTATGAGCTCGATGCCATTGCCGCAGTCATCCTCGGCGGCACGAGCTTCGTCGGCGGCATCGGGTCGATCTGGGGCACACTGATCGGTGCGTTGATCATTGCCATCCTGTCCAACGGACTTATTCTCGTCGGAGTATCCGACATCTGGCAATTCATTATCAAGGGGTTCGTGATCATCGGGGCCGTAGCACTTGATCGCTATCGTCTCAAAGGGTCGGCGCGAACCTGAGTGGAATACCAGCATCGGCAATCAGATGCTGGTTCGGGCGAAGGTCGAGGTTTGCCTCGACAGATCGCATTCACAAGGAGGAAACGATGATAATGTCCCGGCTAACCTGCAGCCTTGTGGCACTGGCCGCCCTGGCCAGTCCCGTCATGGCTAAGGATCTTACGAGCGTCGGCATCTCGGTCGGATCGCTCGGGAATCCCTTCTTCGTCGCTACCATCAAGGGCATCGAAGACAAGGCCAAGTCTATTAACCCGAATGTGAAGATCACCTCCGTTTCGTCGGACTACGACTTGAACAAGCAGTTCACCCAAGTCGACAACTTCATCGCCTCCGGCGTGGATGTTCTGATGATCAACGCAGTCGACCCCGTGGCCGTCGAGCCTTCGGTGAAGCGGGCGCAGGCCGCCGGCGTGGTCGTCGCAGCATTCGACGTGGCTGCCGCCGGGGCGGACGTCACGGTCATGACCGACAATGTCAAGGCAGGCGAGATCGCTTGCCAATACATCGTCGATCATCTCAAGGGCAAAGGCGATGTTCTGATCATCAACGGCCCGCAGGTTTCCTCGGTGACTGACCGGGTCAAGGGCTGCAAGGCCGTGTTCGACAAAAATTCCGGCATCAAAGTCCTCTCCGACAATCAGGACGCGAAGGGCTCACGCGAGGGCGGATTCGCGGTGGCGCAGAGCCTGCTGACCCGTTTCCCCAAGGTTGACGCGATCTTCGCGATCAACGATCCGACGGCGATCGGTGCCAACCTCGCCGCGAAGCAGCTGAACCGAAGCGAGTTCATCATCACGGCTGTCGATGGCGCGCCTGATATCGAGGTCGAACTGAAATCGGGCAATTCGCTGATCAAGGCATCGGCATCCCAGGATCCCTATGTGATGGCCGGACAATCTCTGGAATTGGCCGCGGGCATTCTGAACGGCAAGAAGCCCGAGAAGAATGTGATCCTCCTCGAGCCAAAACTCATCACTTCGGAGAACGTGGCCCAGTACAAAGGCTGGACGGCCGCGCGCTAACCGACTGAAATTGACGGCCATGCCGCAGGATGTGGCTGTCAGTTTCTCCCTAGGAGGGCATAGATGCTGAGGGAACTACGGGAACAGGTCCTGGAAGCTAATCTGGAAGTGGTTCGCCGTGGGCTTGTTCTTTATACCTTCGGCAATGTCAGCGGCATCAGCCGCACAGATGGACTCGTCGTCATCAAGCCCAGTGGGGTCCCCTACGAGCGGATGAAAGCGGATGATCTTGTGATCACGGATCTCGACGGCCGTCAGGTATGGGGCGAGCTTCGCCCATCCTCCGATCTCGCAACCCACCTTCATCTCTACAGGTCCTTTTCGGAAATCGGAGGCGTCGTCCATACGCATTCTGAGTTCGCTACATCGTGGGCCCAAGCCCGACGCGAGATCCCTCCTCTTGGAACAACGCATGCCGACTACTTCTACGGTCCTGTTCCCGTCACGCGCAAACTGACCACGGCCGAGATCGAGGGCAACTATGTTCACGCTACCGGCGTCGCCATCGTCGAGTGTTTTGGCAATCGTGACCCGCTCGAAGCGCCGGCCGCACTCGTAGCCGATCATGGACCTTTCTGCTGGGGCCGGTCGCCCGACGAGGCGGTTCACAATGCAGTCGTGCTGGAAAGCATCGCCCGCATGGCGACCTATACCGTCGCTCTTCGGCCGGACACGTCAGGCGTCTCTCAAGCGCTCATGGATCGACATTACTTCCGAAAGCACGGCAAGACTGCAACCTATGGACAATCATAACGTCGGGCTCCGCATCCCGACCGCGCTCTGCACCCGGAGAGGCTAGAATGGCCATCGTCGCTGGCGTCGATTTCGGCACGCTCAGTGTGCGCGTCACCTTGGTCGACGACCAGTCGGGACCAATCGGATTCGGCACAGCCGAATATCCCCTCCATCGAAAGCGGGGCGATCCTGACTATGCAACGCAATCCCATGCAGATCACATGGATGCGCTAACGGCAGCGATGCGGAAGGCTCTTACCTCGGCAGGCCTCGACGGTCACGAGGTCGCGGCCCTTGCGATCGATACGACCGGTTCAAGTGTCGTGATGGTTGGCGAGAACCTAGAGCCCCTCGATGATTATTATCTCTGGTGCGATCACCGCGCCAAGGAGGAAGCCGAGCAAATCACGCGATTGGCGCATCAGGAAGGACTCGAAGCGATCCGCTGGTGTGGAGGCGTCTATTCCCACGAATGGGGCTTCGCAAAGGTCCTCCATTGGCTGCGACACAATCCAGATAAGCGAGATCGGTTCGTCACGGCCCTTGAGCACTGCGACATGATCGCGGCCACCCTGACGGGAGCAAGCGATCCTCGCAGCGTTAAGCGCAGTGTTTGCGCCATGGGCCATAAGTGGATGTGGAATCCGCGCTGGAGTGGCCTCCCCTCTCAAGCGTTTCTCAGCAAGGTCGACCCGCTGTTCGATGGTATTCGAGACAAGCTCGCCGGAGTTTATGCGACCTCAGATACAATTGCCGGCCATCTTACCGAGCCTTGGGCGGAGCGTCTGGGATTGCGCCCTGGAATTCCCATCCCGGTCGGTGCGTTCGACGCACATTGGGATGCGATCGGGGCAGGATGCCGCGTCGGCGATGCCGTGAACGTCGTCGGAACCTCGACCTGCATCATCGCGATGGCACCGGAGGTCGACCTCATCCAGGGCGTATGCGGCATCGTTCCTGGAAGCGTGGCCCCATCTCTGGTCGGCATCGAGGCCGGATTATCCGCGACGGGCGATATCTTCGAGGCCATCGCCCGGCGCGCGAATACGAGGATCGGAGCCCTGTCCGAAGGGCTCGATCGCTACCGGGCAGGAGAAACCGGACTCCTCCGACTTACCTGGGACAATGGCGACAGGACCGTTCTGGTCCGGGCCGACCTCAGCGGCATGACTCTCGGCTGGAACCTGATGCACACCGCTCAGGACGAACTGTTCGCCGCCATCGAGGGGACAGCCTTTCACACGCGCATCATCCTCGAGCGTATGATGCAGGGTGGCGTGCCGGTGGAGCGCGTCATCAATGCTGGCGGCATCCCTCAGAACAGCCCGGTCCTGAATCAAGTTTATGCCAATGTTCTCGGCCGACCTGTCCTCGTCCCTGATGCATTGCCCACGGGACTCGGGTCGAGCATCTTCGCGAGCCTGGCGGCAGGCACCTATCCCGATCTCGAGCGTGCGCAGGATGCGATCTGCCGCCCGTTCCAGGTCTTTCATCCGGACCCCACGACGCAAGTCGTCTACGACCAGCTCTTCAGCCTCTACCGCACGCTCTATTTCGGCTTTGGTGGAAAGGGAGAGCTGCTCTCCCTCAGCCACGTCCTTCCCGAACTAAAACGCCTTGCTCGGCAAGCTTCCTAAACGGATTGCAATTCAATCGTGTATTGAGCCTGCGGCATCTTCCCCTTCACCGGGAAGATGTCCACAATCGCTGCTCACCGCTCAAGCTCTACCCGCCTCAGATCGGAGTTGCCTTATGCAGATGCCCGTGCCCGTCCTTCCCCCCAGCGGCCCGAGCTGGCGCAAGCGACAGGCCCACCGGCAATGGCTTGCCGATCAAGCCTCGGACCTGTTCGAATTCTTTCAGGCTCGGAGCGTCAACCCGAAGGGCGGCTTCCTCGATTTGGATAAGGCCGGACAGCCGATCGACGGTAACCCCGTCCGCCAGATCCACAGCACGACGCGCATGGTCCATTGCTTCGCCATCGGCCATCTGCTGGGCCGGCCGGGTAGCGCCGAGATCGTCGACCACGGAATGACATATCTCTGGAAGCATCATCGGGACCCTCAGAACGGCGGATATGTCTGGTCTCTGGATGGTGAGCGCTACAGGGACGATACAAAGCAGGCCTACGGTCACGCTTTTGTGCTGCTGGCGGCCTCCAGCGCCAAGGTCGTGGGCCATCCTTTGGCAGACAGGCTTCTGGACGATGTGACTCAGGTTCTGGACCAGCATTTCTGGGAGGACGAGCATGGTGCCGTAGCGGAAGAATTCGCCCGCGACTGGTCTCCGGTCTCCCGCTACCGGGGCCAGAATTCAAATATGCATCTGACCGAAGCACTGATGGCCGCGTTCGAAGCGACAGGGGACAAAACGTACCTATCTAAGGCGGAGCGCATTGCGAACCTGATCATCGGCCGACATGCCACCGAACTAGGCTATCGCGTCGCCGAGCACTTCGATGAGAACTGGCAGCTGGACAAGGAGTATCGTGGTTCGGATGTCTTCCGCCCCTCAGGAGCCACGCCAGGACACTGGCTTGAATGGAGCAGATTGCTGCTCCAGCTTTGGGTCCTCGGAGACAAACGTCATGCTTGGATGCCGGAGGCCGCAAGCGCGCTGTTCAGACAATCGATAGAGCTCGGCTGGGATCGAAAGAACGGCGGCCTCTTCTATACTCTGGACTGGGACAACCGGCCTGTCTTGCGCCAGAAGCTCTGGTGGCCCTGCGCGGAAGCCATCGGGGCTGCATCGTTCTTGCTAGACCATCGCCCAACGGATTTCCATGAAGAGTGGTATCGGCATGTCTGGGACTTCGTTGCGAGTCACATGGTCGATCATCAGCACAAGGGCTGGCACCCAGAACTGTCCGAGACGTTGGCGCCGGCTTCAACCCTCTTTACCGGCAAGCCCGATCTCTATCATGCGCTTCAGGCCTGCCTCATTCCTCTATACCCGTCGATGGGAAGCCTGACCCGCGTCATTGCCGAGGCAAACCGAGAGATCCGCGCTTAGATGTGAGATCTGAGGAGGTTGTTCATCCCGTCTGAGGGCCTGAAGGTGGTCGTTGCCACACGATTCACCCGATGGACCTGAGGAATGAACAACCCGCATCAGAATGCCCGCACGACCCGGCTGGGTCG
>NZ_JAIRBM010000019.1 GCF_020089865.1 Microvirga puerhi | reverse complement strand
TCAATGCCATCTACGGCATCTATTCCAACGATGTCGAGGAAAGCGTCATCGAGGGCCATGTCAGCAAGCTGCGCAAGAAGCTCCGCGCCAGCCTCGGACACGATCCCATCGAAGCCAAACGTTATATGGGATATACATTCGTCGGGTGACACAGAGATACGAATGCGAACTTCCTCTTGTGACATCTCAGGCTCTGGATCGGACTGTGCCGTGCATGAGATGTTGAGTGGTCTCCGATTGGCGAAGCCGCTCCTTCCTCTCCCTTTCTATTTTTTTTTGCTAACCGGCTGCATGGGATCCGGCGATCCTTATGCTTCGGGACCGTGGGGTCGAACACAGCGTCTCGATCCGAGCCTGTCGCTTTATTCGAGCCCATGGAATGCTCCGCTTCCGTTACCAATTGATACTCCCTCCCCCGTACCTGCGCCGGGCTCACAAAGCGCAGCAACGGCAGTGCCTATGGAACCGGTAGGGCCATGGGCTACCCGGCCCGTTGTGCCATCCTCAGACATCACCCTTGAGCCTGAGACCGTTCCACAACAATCTACCTTGAGCGATCAGAATACCGGCGTAGCGATACCACCGGTCAATCCACCCTCTCCTCCGCAGTCACGGGCAGCACAACGGACCGCGAGCGTTTCATCGCTCGCCGGTCGCTGGACGCTCAAGGAAGCAAATGGGGTGTGTCAGGTGCAACTCTCTACGTCTTCTACGCTTGATCTCTATAAAGCCTCGACGAGCAGCTGCAAAAATGCGGCCTTGCAAGAGATCAATACGTGGGCTCTCCGCGACGGCTCCGTCGAGCTTTACGCAAAAGGCCGCCTCGTGATGCGACTACAGGAAAACGGCTCGGACTATGTCGGTATGGTAGATCGGGGACAGGTCATCACGATGACGCGCTGAACTCCCAGATAGAGAGACATTTAGCCTCAATTTTCCTGACAGAAGGATCGCGCAGTCGGCGTCCACTGTCCGAAACCCGTCGCGACCATATTCGTCATAATGCGACAGACATACTGCTTCTGGGCTGGGTTATTGTTCGGTCCGGCGTGATAGCGGGCGATTGCCATTGTCCAGCTCCCCTCTCGAGTATGAAGCTGCTTCAGGTACTGTGCCGCATATTCCACGTTGTCCCGCGGATTCAGCATACTCTCCAGAGACTTAAAATTCTCCCGATGATAATAGTGATTGATCTGCATACAGCCGAGATCGATCAGTCTCGCACCGGTTCGGCGTGCGTCCTCAAATCTTTGTAATGCCTCGTCAGCACTCTGAGTAAATACAGCCCGCCCTTCTATATTCATGGCATATGGCTGGAGAGAGCCGCGATTGCCGGTCTCTGCAAGGCCAACTGCATAAAGCATTCCGAGTGGCACGCCATGCTTCGACGCCGCTCGCATCATTTCTCGCTCGCAGGCATTTGCGTTGGCCCGAGCTTCGGTTCCTGCATTAAAGATAAACGCTGCCAATGCCAGCCGCGCCAACAGGCTTTTCTTCAGCCCCATTCTTTTGCACCCTTTGCCCGAGATCGTCTCTATTCTCCGCAGGATGCCTAGCACGATCTTCCTGACCATTGCTCCCCTGCTGGAATCCATTGGAGTTGGACTGCGCTGCCCATTGGGACTTCTGCCCAGTTGAGTTGTCTTGCTGTGCTCCATCTGCGGCCGTCAGATGAACGGAAATAACATCTGGTCGATAGCCCGACGTTCGTAATAGACTTGATAGCTTCTCCATGTCCGTACGCAGGATATCGGCTGTTTCACCATTGCTGGTATGCAGCTCCATTTCCAGATTCTCACCGGATAGACGCATCTTGACAGTAACAACGCCAAGCTCCGCCGGATGGAGCTGAATATTCAGCACACGCAGTACGCCTTCCGAAGGCCTTAAAACGATGGAGGCTGATGCTTGGCTACGCGCAGCATTCTCGACTTGCTCATTC
The DNA here is from genome assembly GCF_020089865.1 of Microvirga puerhi. Classification (GTDB taxonomy): domain Bacteria; phylum Pseudomonadota; class Alphaproteobacteria; order Rhizobiales; family Beijerinckiaceae; genus Microvirga; species Microvirga puerhi. The sequence continues at coordinate 93,844 of NZ_JAIRBM010000019.1, read as the reverse complement.
GCATCTCTTCCAGCACCGGAGACGATCGCATCCGCAATTCGCTGAAAAAGAGATGAATCGGCTGCACGATCTGTCGTTAGAAGTGAAGTCGGATCGCTCGAAGCACTCACGCCTTTATTGCTAACTGCTTCGGAAACGGAACGATTCAAAAGAGCTTGCTCCCTGGCATTCGCCAGTGATGCTGTGGGCTGCAAATTTTCGCCCCCTGGGCCTGCGAACGTTTCACCTGGCCCTAGAAGGGGCACGTCCCTTGGGAGAGAGTTTGGCACGACTGGCTTGAAATGGGCCTCTTGGTGCAGCACCGATGCCTTCATATGGGGTGCGTTAGAAGCGCGCTGCATGATATCGGAAGCGTCCGTATCATCTTTTCGGCGAATGAATTCTAGCAGAGGGTTCGCTGTTCCCGCCGACGCTTGCTGCTGCTTGGCAAGGGTCGGATTGAGATGAGACGGAGAAATGAAGTTTACCGAAAGGGAAAACGACGTATCTTGTTGCTGGACGGTCGTATCGGCGCTAACAAGTTCCTTCAGCAGATCATCAGGAGCGGTATCGGGATCATCCGGTGCCTCCGACGCTCTCGATCTCTCCGAATCGAGCTCTATATCCCCGAGTCTGGCGGGAGCAGCGACTTGCCTTCGCTGTTCATCACTACTATCGCGCTGCGACGCGATGGTCTTGAGAAGGGCGTCGAAGTCAGAGCCCGTCGGCTGAACATCAGTTCTCTCACCACCCAGACTTTGCCCACTGTCTCCTTTTAAAGACGTGCTGTCCACCCTCCGGGTGGCATTCTGAAGAATGAACTCGAGTTTGCTCATCGGCTTTCTTTCCGAACCAGCTGATCGATGGCCCCCAGAACCTCCTGGGCACGAGATATGATGGCCGTCGGCTTCTGCACAACATTGTCGGCTCTGATTTGCGCCTGATCCCGCGGCAGCGACGGTACGCCCCCTTCTGGAACACGACGAATGTAGGTTGCCATAGCGAGTGCCGAGTCCAGCAACTCAAGATCCGATGCAGGCAGAAGCGACCTATCAAGCTTCTTAAGCTCGGTCGCACCTTCATCGAACCCCTCAGAAGTAACGATGATCGCCGCCGCTCGATAAAGTTTTGAGCGTGCCGAACTACTGGCATCACCCATTGCAAGTTCATTCGCCTTGTCCGTAGCGAGGACTGCGGCCTGCGTCTGCCCCTGATTGATCGCAGCGCGCGCAACCATCAGATAGAGTTCGAGGCGGCCTGCAGGTTCCAGCTCATTGAGCGTCGCCACGAGACGTTTGAAATAATCCGGATCTTTTGTGACATCTAGGCGAGTCAACGCGGATGCGAAGCGCTGTCGGAAGTTGCCCGAATAAACAGAGTATCGGAAGCGCCGTAGATACTGCCGTGACAGAGCGTCGAATTTCTCGGTATCCTTGAGCTGCGCCACAACGAAGATCTCGCGACGTAAGGCAGCCTCCTCCACCAGCGTTCCGGGAAGTTGCAAACGAGCGAAATCAAGAAGTGATACTGATTTTTCTGGACCGTCTCTCAGAGTGAGAGCCGCTTGCACAAGTGCGATCTGGCCGGAGAGCGTCGCAGGAAGTGTACGCACGTCAACATCGGCTAAGATCTTCTGAGCATCCTCCTCACGGCCCTCAACATACGCCAGCGCACCCTGCGCCAATAGCCCCTCGGACTTCGGAAGGTCGCTTAGTGATAAAATTTTCTTGAGAATGCCAGGTTTTCCGCCACTCAACACATAGATGATGGCAGCACGAATGCTCTTTGGAGCTTGCCACACGGCAGGCTCCATCGCCAAGAGACGCTCATCGATATGATCCAATAGAACTCTCTGGGCAACATGCGCATTCGTGGAGCCCGCTGCAATCTGATCTTGCAGGGCTTGGAGAGTCCGCACGAGTTCAACCGGTTGCGCGTCGATCTCTGCGGACTCGGCGTTCGCTTTGGCCACGCATAAAGTCGGCCACACTAGTACAATTAGAACAAAAAATCGCAGAGGGCCGCTCACGGCGACGCCTCCTGCAAAAGAATCTCTATTCTGCGATTCTCCGCCGCGTTGGGATCTGACTGCTTCTTCAAGTCTCGATCAGCACGCCCTTCAATGCTTGCAATGCGGGAATCCTTGATTCCACCGCGAATAAGCATATACGCGGCCATATGCGCACGGGCCGTCGATAAGCGCCAGTTGTCATAGTTGTCGGAGCGGAATGGTCTTCCGTCGGTATGTCCTCGAATGATGATTTTTCCCGATCGCTCGCCGATGATCTTTGCGATCTTGTCCATAGCGCGAACGACTTTAGGCTGGGGTTCTGCAGAACCAATCGCAAACATGCTGAAATTCAGATCATCTGTCACGCTGATGAGGAGGCCCTCACCCGTGCGATTCACTTCCACTCGTGGCGATGGACCGGAAGCCCTGTCCGGTTGCACCGCCTTCGCAATCTCGGCTCTCAAATCGGCATCCGCAGATTCTGCGTTTGACTTCGGAGTATTTGAAAGTGCTGGTGCTGCTTTAGATGGCTGAGCACCTCCCGGCACCGGATACTCTTTAACAGTTGCCGGCCCCGCCGCTGACACATCATTCTTTTCCGGCGCTGAGAGATCCGTCAGGGCCTTAGAAGAAGGAGCTAAAGCATCGATGATACCCTCGCGCGGCGCCGGCATCGTCGTGCCCGGATTCCCGGGTATCTTGGTCCTCGGCTTCTCTAGAGGTGCGACCTGCCAGTACAAGGGATCAAACGGATCGCGATAGGCCTCGCCGCCGCTTGTCCCAGGATCTCCAGCCTCCCCGAGAGGAACGTCGATGCCTGATGCTACTCGTTGCTGCTCAGTGTCGTTCTCCATCGCCAACTTCGCCAACACGGCATATGGATCCTGAAACAGGGCACCCTCGTTAAGTTTCGACTTGTTGGCATCCGGCTGAGTTTGTGTTGCACGCCCGCCTTTGCCCTCTGTACTGGCCTTGTTGGAGGTGCTGTTCGGACTTCCTTCCTTGGTTTGCTGCGAATCATTTTTTGGATCATTCAACCCTTTGCGGTCAGTGGTGCTTTCCGCAAGTTTCAATGGGTTGAAATAGTTTGAAATTGTCGAGCGTGTTTCATTGTCCGTAACACTGATGAGCCACATGACCAGGAAGAACGCCATCATTGCAGTCATGAAGTCTGCATGAGCAATCTTCCAGACACCGCCCTTGTGATGCTCCTCTTCCGCCTCATAGCGGCGAACGACAATGATTTCCTGCTTATCTGGATCGGGCATTGTTAGTTCGATTTCACCGCGTCGACCACCCGGTCAATCCACATCTTCAGCTGTGTTTCAATAGTTGTTTCGTCTGCGACAACTCGAATTTCTGACTCTTGAAGAGACACGTAATGAACATCACGGTCATTGAGCGCGATCCGCTTTTGCAAAGCCTGAATGAGATCCTCGGAGCCGGCAATCGTCATCTTGATCCCTCCGTTGTTGGAGAACAACACCCTCAAAGTCTGCACCAGCTCGTCTAGCACCTGTTCTCGGATAGCCACATCAAGGAATGGGAGCAGGATACGCGCGATCCTCTCATTCAACTCTCTATTCAGATCCGACAAGCCTTCGGCGATACCAGCTGAAAGTTTGTTGGCTTCGTCGCTTGCCCATTTGTTACGCTCTAACCGAAGTTTTTCTTCGGCAGAAGCTCTCTCTGTGGCAAGAGCAACTTCTAGCCTGCGCTCCCATGCCAGCCGCTCCTCCTCACGGACACGTGCTTCGGCGTTCCGAATAAGATCCGCCGTTTTGAACTCTTCTTCGTGCGGAGCAACTATTGACTCCACAGGCCGTGACGGAGCCTTATTGGACCCTTTGTCCAGGCGAAATTCCATAAGATAGTCAGCGATACCATTGGACATCACGCTGCCTCTTGAATCAACCACTGCCTCAGAATCGCCGCAGCATGCTCCTCGTCATATTCAATGAGCTGTTCAAGCTTCTTTTGCGGAGAACGGCTCATTTTTCCGGTAAGATCTTCAATAAGGTTCGGAACTGTTTCACCAGACTCAATTTGCGAACTTGCCTCCGCATGAGCCGCGACCAAACTCTCAATGCTTGGTGTCTCGCTCGAGATGATCTTCTCTGCTTCGGAGCGTGCGAGAATAGCGGTGACAGCCGGGCGGAGGCCAAACCAGATCAGCAGTGTCGTTACGATGAGGATCGTCGCCGCGTTAATGATGTTCCCGAATTGCCGCATTAGAACTTCGACCAAGCCAAGAGGCGGCGTCGGCTCCATCATTCGACCGTCGTCGACAAACCCAACGGCGGCCACCTTAATCTGGTCGCCGCGAGCCTTGTCGAAGCCAGCAGCAGATGAGACCAGTTGTTCGATCTCGGCTATCTTGGTATCAAGGCTAACTTGACTCGCAGTATCACTACCGGACAACGAGGAGAGGCGACTCCGATTGACAAGCACGGCAACCGAAAGATTCTTAATAGCATATCCATCGCTCACGGTTTGGATTGTCTTCGAGGAAATTTCATAGTTCGTCAGCTCTTCACGACGCTGATTATCCTCGCTCGACGAGTCTCCGCTATCTGCACGAACTCGCTCCTCTGGCAAGTTCTGCTGGACCGTTGTTGGCTTCTGGTTCGCGCGGTTCTGTGAGACCTCCGTCTCTTTGATCGTTCGAACAGAACGCTCGACCTTTGATTCTGGATTGTAGATTGTCTCGTTAGTACTCGTCTTGTCGGTGTTGAGGCGCGCTGCGACACTAACCTCGAAGTTCCCAAGACCAAGATAGGGCGACAATGTCCGACGGATATTGTCCTGTATCTCACGGCTGACATTCTTCTCAAGGCTGGCCATTCGCCCTGTCGATGCGTTTGCGCCGTCGTCCCCGGACATGAGTAGCATACCATCGGTATTAAGTACCGTAACTTTGTCCGCTTTCATGCCGGGAATGGCAGAGGCAACAAGGTGTCGAATGGCCTGAGCGGAACTCATATCGTCAGCAGGCTCTGTGCGAACAACGACCGATGCAGAGGCTGGCTGCTGCTCGCGACGAAAAGAACCTCTATCCGGCAGCACGATATGAACGCGCGCGGCCTTTACACCCTTCATGGTTTGAATCGTGCGAGCTATTTCACCCTCAAGAGCTCTGACGCGCGTAACCTCCTGCATGAAGGATGTCAGGCCCAGAGACCCCAAGTCGTTGAACAGTTCATATCCTGACTTTGAGCTTTGCGGCAGCCCTTTTTCTGCCAGCAACATACGTGCCTGCGCTGTGTTGCCATATCGGACCATGACCGCGGTGCCATCGGCACTCACGTCGAACGGAATTCCGGCGTCTTTCAGAGCCGCTCCGATTCGACTGACGTCCTCTCTTTCAAGGCCGACATAGAGGGCTTCTTGTGCTGGCCGACTTAGGTAATAGGCGCCAATGCCCACGCCTAGAAAGACCACAAGTCCAATAAGCCCCAAGGCCGCGAGGCGGCGAGCGCCGAGCTCAAGGATATTAGCCCATAGTTTTTCGGCATGCTGACGACCGGTCATTCAGAAGCTCAGTAGGTAATCGTTTGATGTCTGCAGGAACTTCGCCGTTCAATCTTGTGCGGAGATTGCGCCGTAGCGACGAACGGCTCGCCAAACCATATCGGCGACGCTGCACACGGTCAGAATGCCTATGCCACTTGTACGATGCCTCGATGGACACGCGCAACGACATGCAGCTCAGCCGAATCAGCAGCGTAGTTGAACCGTTCTCACTGGGCCTCCTATCGGCGGCCCTTGTACTGCGCCCCATCGGTCTCAGGAGCGCTCACGTAAGTGAACTAGAAGTACGACCTGACAAGGCCGCTGATCAGAATGTTCCATCCATCAATGAGAAGGAAAAAAAGTATTTTGAAAGGTAACGATATGACGGTTGGAGGCATCATCATCATGCCCATCGACATGACCAGCGTTGCGACGATCATATCAATGACAAGGAAAGGAAGAGCGATAAGAAATCCGATTTCAAACCCACGCCTCAGCTCGGAAATCATGAAAGCAGGAATAATGATACGTAGATCGATTTTGGCGTTTTCTTCCGCCTTCGGGAAACTGGACGCTGCCATATCGCTAAATGTCTGAAGATCCTTCGGCCGAACATGAGATAACATAAAATCCCTAAATGGCTCGGCAACGCGTGCGAAAGCTTCGGCCTCGGATATCTTGTTCTCCGTAAGCGGACGAATGCCATCGTTCCACGCACGGTCGAAGGTCGGCGCCATGACATAGAATGTCATGAACAAGGAGAGGCTAATAAGGAACAGATTGGCAGGTGTGCTCTGAAGTCCCAGGCCAGAGCGAAGGAACGAGAGCGCCACGACAAACCTCGTGAAGCTCGTAACCATGATCAAAAGCCCAGGCGCAAGGGATAGAACAGTAAGGAGCGCAATGATCTGGATGATTCTGCCACTCGCTGCACCATCTCCCGCTGGAAGAAGCGACTCAAGCCCCGGCACCTGGGCACTTGCGGCCGACGCGAAGGAAATGAAGAGCATTGCCAGGGGAAATCGAGAATACATCGGTGACGCTCTTGTGCCGCTAAGAACTAGGAAAGCTCGAGAAAAATCGAAAGTAATGGCGACGCGAAAAATTGTCGCTATGAGGAGCGTCGGTTCTATTGAACGACAAGAGACTCAACGACAATTTCGCGAACCAGACCTTTTGAACGCAAAGCAACTCGCTCATTGAGATCCTCACGCAAATGCTGGAGCCCACTTGCCCCTTGGATTTGGGTGACTGATAAGGTCCTCAGATAGGCGAGGATATCCTGCCGAATCTCTGCGACCACTACGTCCGGATTCTGAAGAGCGCCATTTGTGAAGATGATCGACGATTCGAGCCTAATCCAGATGTCGTCGCCATTCGCAAGATTAGTAACGACGGATGGAAGAGCTCTCAACGCGAGGTCGCCCGTATACACAGGCGCAGGAGTTTTTTTGATATCCTCCCCCTTCTTCTTCTCGTCAACGGCCTTTTCTACTGTGGAGACCAGATAAAGACCGAAGAGTCCTCCTGTACTCATTGCGAGAATCGAGAGGATCGCTAACGTAACGAACCATCCTCCCCGCCCCTCGGGAGCGGAAAAGCCCAGCCGCTTCTTGCGCGCCATGATGCCTCCTCCTGGGTTCTGTTAGAATGGCGTCACTGCATCGTACAGTTGTTGCCCCCAGGCAGGCTGCTGAACATCTGTGATTCGCCCTCGTCCCCCATATGAGATCCGGGCTTCGGCGATTTTTTCATAGCTGATCGTATTCTTCCGGGAAACATCGTTAGGCCTAACAATGCCTGCAATGTTCAGTACGCGGACCTCGAAATTGACCCGTACCTCCTGCGAACCGCTGATGATCAGATTGCCGTTTGGAAGCACCTCAGTCACGACTGCAGCAACCGAAAGACGCAGCTTCTCTGATCGATCGATCGAACCTTGGCCGTCGCTTGAGGAACCGGAACGGATATCGCCATCGGCAGAATAGCTACCTCCACGCCCATTGAAGTCGTACTTCCCGCCAAAACCGAGGTTGATTTTGGAGTTGCGTGAGCGATCGGTCGCGTTGTCGAACTGCGCCTTGTCGTCAATCTGGATATTGATTGTGATGACATCGCCGACCTTTTTTGCGCGCGGGTCCTGAAACAAATCCACGCTGTTCTGTGTCCACAACGAGTAGTGAGACGTTCTCACGGCAGAAGGAAATACGGTCGGAACAGGCTCCCTTGCAACCGTTAATCCGTATCCTACAGGCGTCATAGACGGCTCACGTCCGAGTTCACTCGAAGCGCAAGCACATAGCGACAGCATCACGGCAGATAGCGAAACGTACTTTATCATGACTTGTCGCCTTCCTGGTTTCGCCTTGCTGCATCAGTGAGCACGTTTGTCAATTGAGCTGCACGTGCTGGTTCCATTTCATTGAGCACGGCGCTGGCATTGCGTGGATTCAGTTTAGCAAGAATAGATGCCGCGGCTTCATCCTGCATGTTAGAAAGTTGAAGCGCGGCGGCATCCGGACGCATGCGGGAATAGATCGCCACCACGGTCTCGTCAGCCTTTGCAAGGAACTCGTTCCGTTTGCGAAGCCACTCTTCGTACTCCACACGCTTCTGCTCCAGGATCTTAATGCGCCCTTCTATTTCTCTTTCGAGATTGGACAGAGTTTCCTTCTGCCATGCAAATCTCGCATCTGCGGCGGCGTCAGCAATGTTTGAACAATACTGATTCGACTTCGGATCGCTCGTATTGGACGTTGGTCTCTGCGCCGGCGCAGCAGATTGCACAGTCTGCGACATCGATTTGTCCTGGGCGACAGCCGTACTGATCAACCCGGGCGCCGCATACAATAGAGAAAACGGCAATGTGAAACGAATTAGTGATTTCGTATTCATGGTTCGCGAACTTGCCTGATACATCGCTACAGCCGGATATAGCTCCGAATTTCATTATACATTACTGAACGACCAGATCCGCCTGGAGTGCTCCCGACGTCTTCACCGCTTGTAAGATAGCTATGATATCTGTCGGCTTGAGACCTATTTGATTCAGACCTTTAACAAGGGTTTGAAGATCGGAGCCGCCAATCACGGCTAAATGCCCATCCTGTTCGTTGGCCGTGATCTGAGTGCGTGGTACAACAGCCGTTCGACCGTTTGAGAATGGCTCGGGTTGCGAGACGAGCGGTGTTTCCGTCACGCGGACGGTGAGATTTCCATGCGTCATGGCGACCGTTGAGATCTGGACATTCTTGCCGATCACGACCGTTCCTGTACGCTGATCGACGACAACTCGCGCAGGGGTATCTGGCTGGACGCGAAGATCGCCAAGTTCGGCAATAAAGCGCGTCGTTCCAATATCTCGAGGACGATTAAGGACAACGGTTCGATAATCGCGTGGAGTCGCCACCCGTTTGCCATAGCGACTCAAGGCATAAGCATTAATAGCGTCGGTAATCAAAGTAGCGGTTTTATAGTCTGGATTCTTCAGCTCTAGGACGATGGAGGCTAGCTCTCGCATCGCACCCGGAACTTCCCTTTCGATCAGAGCCCCATTCGGAATACGCCCAGCCGTCGCCACACCTTGCGTCAAACTCTCAGCCTGACCCGTTGCATTGAAACCTGACACCGCAACCGGGCCCTGCGCAACGGCATAGACCTGACCGTCACCACCCATAAGCGACGTCAGCATAAGGGTTCCACCTTTGAGGGACGTTGCATCTCCAAGCGAGGTAACGGTGACGTCTATTCGCGACCCCCCCCCGATAAATGGGGGTAGATCCGCCGTAACAGTGACGGCCGCTACATTCCTAGTCCGGAGGGGGATATCCCTTACGTTGACTCCCATGCGGTCAAGCATCGACTGAAGTGACTGCTCGGTGAACTGGGAATTTCGTAGTGTGTCGCCGGTGCCCTGAAGGCCCATAACGAGGCCATAGCCGACGAGTTGATTGTCACGGACGCCCTGGACCGATGCGATGTCCTTGATCCGCGTGGATGCCTGGACACCGGTCGCGAAGATTAATGAGAATATCAGAACCGCGAGACGCTTCATCAGTGGTTACCGATCCGAATGGTTCCGTCCGCCTGTACGGTGCCGAAAATGATCCTGCCGGTGTCGACATTCCGCACCCGAATTTGCTCACCGAGGCTGCCCGATTGTAAAGGCGATCCCATCGTCGAGATTGTTAGTCCTTCCTCTTGAAAGATAACCTGCGTTGTCACGCCACGAGTCACCAAACGAGCGTCGTCAACTGCGTTTGTCGGAATCGCCTCTCCAGGCAAAAGCGTGCGACGAGCTACCTTGCCGATGAGCTGCACAGGAGACTCGATTACTGCGGACCGAGCACGAAACATCGACGGGAAGCTGCGGTCTTTCAGCATGGTTTCCCGGATAGTGTCGCCCGGATAGATCGTTATGGTTGGAACGGGAAGAACCAAATCCTCCGCAAAGGCACTTGAGATGCTGCCCATGAGAAGCGCGGTGGCAAGGAGCCTTTTTATTGTCTTTATCATGAGCCGTGCCCGTTCAGCTTCAAATCTGTTAGCGGATCCCCTTCGAGACTGTTCCAGCCATCTCGTCAGCAGCCTGAATGACTTTTGAATTCATCTCGTACGCACGCTGTGCGGAAATGAGATTCGTAATTTCCTTAACAGGATCGACGTTGGAGCTCTCAAGATAACCTTGATGTACGCTCCCGAAGCTTTCTTCATTTGGAAACCCCGCAACGGCGATACCGGACGCTGGCGTTTCCCGATAGTAGTTGTTTCCGATCGGTTCCAGACCGGTGTCATTTGCAAAGTTTGCGAGCTCTATGCGGCCTAGTTCGATCGGATTCACGCTGCCTGAAACTTTCGCAAAAACGCGACCATCCTGATTGATCGAGATGTCAATCGTGTTCTGCGGTACTGGATTCAGTCCCGGTAGAGCGTAGCCCTCGAGAGTGACAATAGTGCCGTTGTCACTCTTATTGAACGAACCCGCGCGCGTATAGATGCGCTCGCCATTCGGCCCATCCACTTGAAACCAGCCGCGTCCATTGAGCGCGACATCAAGCTGGTTAGTCGTGTTCGCCAGTGGACCCTGACGGTGCAAGTTACGAATGGCAGCAGTTCTCACACCGAGCCCAAGCATCGCGCCCTCGGGGAGTGGAGTATTTCCACCCTGGCTTGGGATCCCTTGCAGACGCTCTGTCTGATAGAGGAGGTCAGTGAACTCCGCGCGAGCGCCTTTGAATGCTGTCGTGTTCACGTTCGAAATATTATTTGCAATGACTTCGACATTCAACTGCTGTGCATTCATGCCAGTAGCTGCTATTGCGAGCGCTCTCATCGTCAACCTCTTAAATCGCCATACGCGAGATTTCTTGATATGCGGCGACAACCTTGTCCCGTATCGCGATTGCCGTCTGCAATGCTTGTTCGGCCGACATTACAGCCTCGACGACTTGTTGAACTGAGGCTTTACCCTGAACCCCAGCGATCGCCGCCGACTCGCCTGCGCGAAGAGTTTGAGCGGCGTTCGCGGCAACCTGAACCATTATGTCGCCAAAATCGACATGCTGGGACACTGTTGGGCCAGGAGCGATCTTTTGCGCTGCAATCGATCGTGCAGAGGACGTAATGTTCGCTTGATCGATGGAGGAAGCGAGCGACGACAGAGAAGAAACTGCATCAAGCATCAGGTGGCCCTCAGGAGATCGATAAGACCAGAGATCATCGAGCGTGTTTGCTTCATCATTTGAAGATTGGCCTCGTATGAGCGGTTTGCCTCGCGCATGTCCGCCATCTCAATGAGCATGTTCACATTCGGAAGCTTGACATAGCCATTCTCGTCAGCCGCTGGGTTTCCCGGCGCATACTCCACCTGGAAGGGCGCTCTATCCACGCCGATTTCCTTGACCTTCACCGAGGCAGCACCAAGGGCTCGATCGAGTTCCGTTCTGAACGTGACGGTCTTACGCGCGTAGGGGTCGGCCCCCGCGGTCTTGCCGGTCGATTGAGCATTCGCAATATTTTCAGACACCACGCGAAGGCGCATTGATTGCGCCTCAAGCCCCGCACCGGCCAGCTTTGATGAAGCTTGAAGAGGATCAATCATTGCCCTGATTTCGTGCTCGCTAGCATCATCCGATGAAAGGCCTTGACAATGCTATTGTTGAGGGAAGATTCCCGGCTGATCTCGTTGGCCTTGACCATCTCTTGTTCTACGCTGACGGTGTTCCCGGAGTGTACGGTCTCCCAGCTATCGGACTTCTTCACTTTGGCCGGTCGTGTATAGGAGGTTTCGAAGCCAAGATGAGCTTGATTGGTTGCCGCCATGGTGAGCTGCGTCTGGTCAAAAACCTTCGAGAACGGCTCAACGTCCTTGGCTTTGAAGCCGGGGGTATTTGCGTTCGCTATGTTGCTCGAGATGGTCGCCTGGCGAACTGCGAGCCATTGAGCCTGCCGCGAAGCTACATCGAATAGATAAAGATCCCCCACGAAGACCTCCGATATGGATATCTGGAGGACGTGGGTACGCCAGCAATCTTGCCTGAAGCTGACGCTCACTGAATAAGTAACGTGATGCCGACTCTCATCACCACGGCCTGCCAATCTAGACGGTGACAAGCGTGGGAATCATATAGAACGAATGGGGATCTTAGCATTGAAGCCAGACTTGATTTGTCCAGCCAATGCCCACGAACCACGATTCACCTCAAGGCGGCCAGCATGAATTGCGCCAAAGCATCTTTAAAGTACTTATACTAAATACAAATTCAATTTTGATGCCAGATAGTTTTTCATTCGATCACACTCGAGGCATAGAGCTTTATACTCAAATAATAGAACCGTCATGGTTCAATAATATGACACAATTGCACATGGCAGCAGAGCAATCCAGCTTTCCGGGTCGGATAAATTTCAGCTATATTAAGGTCCTGAGGTGAAAATACTCACCTCGATGTTGCCCGCTGCAATGATAACGGGCGCGTTTCGACAGCCTGGAAGACTTTGCTATACAAGCCTCGGTGAGCAGGATCAGGAGTGAAAGCGTCCGACAGGCCAAGAACCGTTTCAGCTGCACCAAGTATTAAAGAACCATCCGCTGCGAGAGAATTTGCAATCCTTGCTAGAACATTGCTTTTCGTCGCCGCATCAAAATAAATTAGCACGTTTCGACAATAAATTATGTCAAAAATTCCCAAGGCAGTGAAGTCCTTTATCAAGTTTAGACCCTGGAAACTTACTCGCGACCGAATTTTTTGCGAGATCTGCCATTGGTCACCCACCTGAGTAAAGTGCTTTAGAAGCAATTGGATTGGCAGGCCGCGCTGTACTTCAAATTGATTGTAGAGACCAGCTTTCGCCTTGTTCAAGACATCTGTCGAGATGTCAGTTGCCACGATGTCAATCTTCCACCCCGCCGTGCGCTCGACTGCGTCCTCCAATAGCATAGCAAGAGAATACGGTTCCTGGCCTGTGGAGGCTGCAGCGCACCATATCCTAAGTTGCCGCGTTGTCGTGCGCGCCGTCAGATAGCGCGGCAGCAGTACGTCGCGAAATAGATCGAATGGCCCCTTGTCGCGAAAGAAGAACGTCTCGTTGGTTGTCATCGCATCAACAACCGCGCTCTCCAGAGCGAGGCTTCGGCTGATCCGAATGCTGCGGATCAGTTCAGCAAGATCGGCGATCTGGAAGTTTCGGCATACTGGCGCGAGGCGACTCTCGACGAGATATCGCTTCTCGGGTGGCAAGGCCAGCCCCGAGCGGGCCTTCAGGAAACCACGGAGAAACTCAAACTCGGATTCATTCATGAGGAGGACCCAATAATATAGTTCTTCAGTGCAGGCCCAATCGCCTCAAGAGGAAGAACATCTTGGGCAAGTCCAGCCTTAACGATGCTGCCGGGCATTCCCCAAACAATGCTTGTGCTTTCATCCTGCGCCAGAATAGTTGCACCGGCCTGAGCAAGAAGGCGGGCGCCTTGAGTTCCGTCCGACCCCATCCCAGTCAGAACCACCGCAAGAACCGCACTGCCGAATGCAGCTGCGGCATCACGGAAAAGAACGTCCACCGCAGGGCGGCAAAAATTGACGGGCGCGCCGTCATCTAGACGAATGGCAGGATATCCTCGATCCACCGAGAGGCCCATGTGACGACCGCCAGGAGCGATGAAGACCGTTCCGGGCCTTAGCAATTCACCGTGCGAGGGTTCGCAGGCAGTCACGCCTGTCTGTGCGCGTAAATGTTCTGCAAAGACACTCGTGAACATAGCCGGCATATGCTGAACAATCAGAACGGGCAGCCGTCTTATGGTGGGCCCGAGGCCCAGCAAAACTCGTTCTACGGCCCTCGGGCCGCCTGTCGAGGCCCCAATCAAGAGACATTCCGGACGCGAGCCAATGGACTTCCGTGTTTCTGCCGAGCGCCAAGATCTCGCGGGGGCGGCATCAGATGAAAGATGCCTTCTCCGCGAAGAAAGAGCTTTCAGCTTTTCGACAAGATCGCGACGGAATTCATCGACGGCAGCAACCTGTCGTTGACCTTCAGGCTTTGCAAGATAGTCGACCGCGCCTAAGGAAAGGCACTTTAGAGAAATCTGCGCATTTCGTTGTGTCAACGTCGAAACGACGATAATTTTAACTTGCGGACGACGCCTTAATAATAGAGGGAGCGCATCTACGCCATCCATTTCCGGCATATCGAGATCGAGAAGAACAATATCCGGCTCATGTCGATCAAGCGCTTCAAGTGCAAGCCTACCATTCGAGGCCGTTGCAACGATATCGAATTCACCAGCTTCGGTGAGCCAACGAGCAACGAGACCACGTATCACTGCACTGTCATCCACGATCATGACACGAATGCGAGGGCGCCCAGTGGTATTCATTTGAGATGCGGGCAAAGTCGTCATCGGCTGCGGCCTGGCATATGAAATAGCTTTCCTTACTTCGCATCCAATCTATGCAAGGCCGACTTCCTGAAGTTTTGCTGCCACGATGTCCTTATCAAAGGGTTTCATAATGTATTCATCCGCACCCGCCTGTAGTGCTCGTGTAATGTGCCCAATATCGTTCTCTGTGGTACAGAAAAGGATCTTCGGCTTGTCACCACCCGGCATCCGACGAAGACGCGTCAAGAACTCATAGCCGTCCATGACAGGCATGTTCCAATCAAGAAGCACGACATCTGGCATTTCACTCTGACAGATGGAGAGAGCGGCCTCGCCGTTCTCTGCCTCCTTGATGCTAAATGCCATCTCCTCCAGAATGCGGCGTGCAACCTTTCGGATAACAGCGGAGTCATCGACGATCAGGCAATGTTTCACGGATTAAACTTCTCTAATATGGGAATGGCGCGGCGTTCCCTAAGGGCTTCGACAAAATGCCCCTTCGAGAGGGCTGCCTAAACGTAAGTTGATAAAGTCTAGTCATCTATAAAGAGTTAACCTTGTCGTCACGCGTACAAATTCAAGAACTGCGAATCAAACTACAGAAAGTAACTAAAACACCGCTTTGAGCGACCTGGCGACTGCTGACCCTTGCGACCTTGCATGGCATCGAGAGCAACCCGCGCAAGTGGCCCATGGAGACAGACGCAGACCCACCATAACTTCGTTAATCCTATTTCGGGTTTGTTCCTTAGGCAGCCTCAGCGCAGATCGCAGAATCCTTGTGATCAAAGATATTTGTCTTAAGGTGAGCTTTGAGCGTCACCGGCCTATTCAAAGTGCGAGTGACAAGAAGCCTAAGGTGTCGCTTTTGCAGTCCGTCCCTCCCACTGAGAACGCCCATATCGGCATCGGTTCATGCGGCCCCCTTGAAGAGCAGCGTGCTCAGATGCTTCGGTTGGCTATGGATGCTCTTGAGGAGCATCGGATCGAGCCATTCTACCAACCTAAAGTATGCTTAACGTCGGGCCGGATTTCTGGCTTCGAGGCACTTCTCCGCTGGAAGGACAAGCACGGGCAAATCAGGTTCCCGGCGGACATTGATGCTGCATTTGGTCATCCCGACCTCGCCGTCACTATTGGCCAGCATATGCGGCGTCTCGTCTTCGCCAACGTGCATGATTGGCTGAGCAACGGCATTCATATCGGGCGTGTCGCAATTAACGTTGCGACAGCCGAGCTTCAAAATGAAGGCTTTGCCGTACAGTTCTTAAATTGTCTGCGGGATGCGGGCGTCTCTCCTACCAATCTTGAGCTAGAAGTGACGGAGACGGTATTTCTCGGGCGAGGCGCTGAATACGTAGAACGCGCCTTACATCGCCTGAGTTCTGCAGGTGTCGCCATCGCACTCGACGATTTCGGGACCGGATATGCATCATTATCACATCTCAATAATTTTCCGGTTGATAGCATCAAGATCGACCGATCGTTCGTCCAGAACTTAAGCGAGGCTCCTCAGACCGCCATGATTCTTCAAGCGATGCTCCGACTTGGACGCAATCTCGGAATTGCAACGGTGGCTGAAGGCATCGAGACAGAAAGCCAAGCAGCTTATCTCCGCACCCATGGTTGCGATCAGGGACAGGGATATCTCTTTAGCGCAGCTCTTCCGGCACATGAGATCGCCCGTCTTTGCAAGGATTGGCAATCTAAAAATGTGCTTAATCAACTTGGCGCTCAGTCCCGCGCCGAGCTATGGGCCTCGATTGGCGCAATTCTCAATTTACAACCAGTTTCGGCTACTGGAGCAATTTGAGCAGGTCGATTGAGTTATATTCACCCACATGCTTTTTTACCGGTAGTCCTGCTTGTCATGTCGCAGAAGTGGATTCCAATACCTCCAATTCATCGCTCCAGGGGATAGATCTTTTTCCAGATCCGATGCTCTTCTTCCGGATAAACCCGATTTACATGGCATTTAAGGCGCATTGGTCAGAAGACACTATAATCCACGCTCTGCAGAGCATCCCTTGGCCTTGCTGCTCCTCCCGCATACTGCACAGACAAGCTCCCGACCTCAATTGCGGCTACCAGACTCGATTGATCATCCCTACCCTCAAGCCAACAGTGCAGAAAGCCCGCGTTGAATGCATCCCCCGCGCCCGTCGTGTCGACGACAGGAACACGCGGCGCCGCGAGGCTTATGCGATCACCTCCGCGAGCAAGAACGCCACCCTCAGCCCCAATCTTGAGGACAATTAGAGGGAAATGTCCTGACAGATATGACAATATAGTTTCGAGATTCTCCGAACGCGCCAGCGCTCTTCCTTCCTCCAAATTCGGAAGAAAGACATCGACACCATGGCACTTTTGTAAGAAGTCGGAACCATAAATGAGTGTTTCATCCCAGCTCGGGTCAAGAGAGACCGTAAGACCACGCTCCTTTGCCTGCTGGATAATTCCGGGGTTTTCGAGCAAGGTCGCGTACTCGGCCACATGAACATGCCGAACACCAGGTGCCATCAAGGCTTCCGGAAGGCTCGCCGGGCGCCCGTGTCCAGCACGATGAGACAGAAAGGCTCTGTCCCCTTCGAGTGCGATTGCGACGGTCATCTGCGGACCAGCATCCGAGGCACGTTCCACAAACTCAAGTCCAATGCCACTTGAGTCCAGAGCCTCCTCCAGCGCAACCGACACGGGATCTGTACCTACACGCGTCACGAGTTGCACGCAGCGTCCGAGGCTCGCCAGATGCGTTGCCGTTATGAATGCTCCTCCACCGGGAACAACCGTCAAGTTCGTAGCAAACAGCTCACGCCCAAGCGCCGGAAGACCCTCAAGACCTGTAAAAATCAAATCGCAATAGGTCCTCCCAAGACACAACACGCTACTTTCGACAGCGGGCTTCCCACTCATACTCTGCATAACGCACGTTCTGTTTCAGCATCGAACAGATAAAGGCTTCCAGTGAGTGCGTGGACGCCAACGAGGTCATCGACCTTGGGAATCGCTCTACCTGGAGCACTAGCAATGATAGGAATCCCAGCGACATCGATATGGACGAGCGTCTCGGACCCCAAAGGTTCGACGATACTAACTCTACCTGTCAACGTTAGGCCTTGACCATCGTGGCGGCCAACAACCAAATCGTGCGGCCGCACTCCAATGAACGCCTGAGAGCCTGTCACCTCATCCCGAGGGAACCTTCCGAGAGTGAGACTCGCACCCAGCTCCGGCAGTTCTGCTCGGACGCCGTCTGCATCTGCCGTCAAGCGTGCTGGAAGCAGATTCATTGCCGGACTGCCAATGAAACGTGCGGTGAAGATATCTGCCGGATTCTCGTACAAATCCATAGGTGTTCCGACCTGAAGAATGCGACCATCACGCATGACAACGATCCGATCGGCCATCGTCATGGCTTCAACCTGATCGTGTGTTACGAACACAATTGTCTTTCCCAGCCTCTGATGGAGCTTTTTGATCTCGATCCGCATCTGAGCCCGCAGTTGCGCATCCAGGTTAGATAATGGTTCATCAAAAAGAAATGCAGTAGGGTCACGGACCATTGCACGTCCGATTGCAACCCGTTGTCGCTGTCCACCGGAGAGCTGCGACGGACGCCGGTCCAGTAGCGCGTCAAGTCCAAGGACACGCGCCGCTTCGGAAATACGTGCTCTCTTTTCACGTTCCGGCAACGTGGACTTGTAGAGTCCAAAGCCAATATTTTGGGCTACACTCATATGTGGATAGATGGCATAATTCTGAAAGACCATAGCGATGTTCCGGTCCTTCGGCTCTGCTTCATTTACGACTCGATCACCGATCTTGATAGTCCCGGCCGATATATCCTCAAGCCCGGCAATCATTCGCAGTGTTGTCGATTTTCCGCAACCAGATGGCCCGACCAGAACCACAAATTCTCCGTCACGGATATGCAAATCAATACCGTGAACGACGGTTGCCTTACCGTATTGCTTTACTAGACCTTCAAGAGCAATGGTCGCCATCATGCATCTCCAAGAAGGAACTGAAATTGCCTGTCGAGTTCCGCGGCTGCGGCTATCTCGCGCGCAATGTTCCCGCACAGGGTCTCGGAGGCAGCTTCAAGCTGTGCTCGATAACCCTTCAATGCCTCCCGCAGAGGCTGCAATGCCGGACCGCCGAAACGACTACGAACTTCGACGAAGTGCTCTGGAGAAACAATCCTCGAGAACTCCGCCTCTTGAATTGAGGATGTCCTGCCTACCGAGTGGACGAAAGCTTCTCTAAATATCGAATAGCCATCTTCGGTGATGTCTCCTGAGGACACGACAACGGCTTTTGCCACAATAGCGGCAATTTCATGCGCCTCCCTGAAGGACAAACCTTCTCTGCGAACAAGACTATCAGCCAGCTCGGTCACCGTGATACAGCTGCGCCGAATGTTCTCCCTCACGTGCGTCTCGTTAATTCGGATTCCTTCAATCAAAGCGTTCAGCAGGTCCAGGGTACGACCCGCAGCACGAAAAGTTTCATAGCCGACTTCTTGAGTCTCGCCCTCACTGTCGTTCATGTCAGTGAACGGGGTATTATGCATGACATCAAGCATGATTCGGGCGCGAGCAAAGGTCTGAGATGAAAGATGCCGCAAATGTTCGATAGGGACCGGATTACGCTTCTGCGGCATGATGGATGAAATCTGCACGAATGCGTTCGGAACGTAGATCTGACCGACTTCGAAACTAGTCCAGAACTGCAGATCTTGAATCACACGCCCGAGATGGAGAAACATTAACTCAATCGCGCTATAGGTTGCAGTAATATAGTCGACAGCTGCAATGCAACTGTAGGAATTTTGGAGCGGTCTCGAGAAGCCGAGCAGTGATGCCATGCGCTCTCGATCAATCGGGAAGCCTGACGTCGTAATTGCTGCAGCGCCCATTGGTGACTGGTCGACAACGTCGCGGGCTTGGCAAAGGCGCTCAATATCACGAAATAGGACCTCGATGACAGCACCGAGATAATGCCCAAAGGTCGTCGGTTGCGCTGGTTGACCATGCGTATAGGCGACAATGATCGTTTGCTTTTCGCGATCTGCGACGTCGATCAACGTTCCGACCAAGTTGACGGCCTTGCCTAGCAGTTTATCGATGCGTTCTTTCAGACCCAGTTTGAACAGAGTGTGATCGATGTCGTTGCGGGATCTAGCCGTATGGAGTCTGCCCGCGAGATCCGGACCAAGCCTATTTTTTAGCTCTCTTTCAATGAGAAAGAAAAAATCCTCAACGTCGCCGGTGTATTGAAGCTTGGATACATCGATCTCAGTATCGATGGTCTCGAGCGCTCTCGCGATAGCGACGCCTTGCGTTCGATCGAGAATGCCCGTCTCAACCAACATAACCAGATGAGCCCGGTCGATGCGACGAAAGCCTTGGAGGTGATGGGCCTTGGCTCCTTCAAAGAGGGGACGAAGGACTGTTTCTCGATAGACGGAATTCGGAAACGTGCTGGTGTCCTCACGATGAGGATCCTTAGGACGAGGCATGATCAACCCTTGAGACCGGCAAGCATTACACCGCGGACGATGTATCTTTGGAGGAGAAGGAAGACAATCAAAGTAGGGATCGTTGCGAGACTCGCCCCCGTCATAATCATCTCCCACTGGATAGCTTGCTCTACAGCAAAGCTCGATAGACCAATCGGAAGTGTATAAAGCTCGCGGCTATTCGTAACGATCAATGGCCAGAAGAAAGCCGTCCAATTACCTAGGAAGGTGAAGATCGCAAGCGCAGACAGGGCTGGAGTTACCAACGGCATCGCCACGCGCCACCAGATAGTGAACTCATTTAGTCCGTCTACACGAGCTGCTTCCAAAAATTCGTCGGGCACCGTCTCGAAGAACTGCTTCATGAGGAATGTGCCAAAGGCCGTCATCATTCCTGGGAACATAATTCCCCAGTAAGAGTCGATCCAACCGAAGCTGCTGGCCATCAAATACCAGGGGATGACCAGCATCTCAGTAGGAATCATAAGAGTAGATAGAATCGCTAAGAACACGAGGTAACGCCCTCGAAACTGAAATTTCGCCAAGGTATAGCCGACCAGGGAGTCGAAGAAGACGTTAGAAAGAGTCACACAAACGGCGACGATCACGGAGTTCAGAAACCAACGAAGAAACCGCCCGTCGGAGAGCACGACTTTGTAATTGTCCAACGACGGCGCCTCCGGAATGAGACGGAGATCGTAGACCTGTGAAGCATCTTTCAAGGACGTCGATAGCATGAAGAGAATTGGCGTCACCATTACAACGCCGCCGAGAAATAGCAGCGTCCATGTAAAGATGCGGCCAGGATGGATCGGGAAGGCCTGATGCCTGGCTTTTAAAGAGCGATCGTTCGGCGACATGGTCAATGGTCCTTGAGCAAGCGCAACTGGATAAGCGATACGACCAGAAGCACGAGGAAAAGGACGACCGTCTGCGCAGCGGCGTATCCCATCTCCATCGATTTAAACGCAGTCTGATAGATCATTAGGACAATAGGTTTCGTCGTATTCAGTGGCCCGCCAGGATCGTTGAACGTCATGTTGTAAACTTGATCGAAGATCCGCAGGAAGCCGATAGATGAGAAGACCACGAGAAATACAATCGTCGGCTTGAGAAGGGGGATCGTAATCTTCCTTAAGATAGCCAACTCAGACAGACCATCAATTCGTGCTGCCTCGTAGTAGGACAATGGAATGGCTCGCAGCCCTGCCATAAAGATGATCACCTGGAATCCCAGTCCAGCCCAGATTGCTGGCGCCAAGATCGCTGGCAGAGCCTGTACGGTCGACCGCAGAAAGGGCTGCTGCGACAACCCTAACCAAGTAAGAACTCCATTGAGTACGCCAATGGGTAGAGGCTGATAGAACCACCGCCAAACCCAGGCCATCGCAGCGGCAGTCGTAAGGAAAGGTAAGAAGTAGAGAGCTCGGATGAATCCGTGCATGAAATTCACACGGTCAAGGTAGTAGGCGATCACGAAAGAGAGAACCAAGCTGACCGGAGTTCCAATCAGGAGATAAACTGCCGAGTTGCGGAAGACCTGCCAGAAGAGAGGATCGTTGGCGAGACGAATATAGTTGTCGAACCCGACAAACGAAGCCGGCCTCAACAAATTCCAGTCAGTGAAGGATAGGGTAAAGGCTTCAAGCGTGGGCCAGAATCGAATGATGCTATAGAAAGCAATGGGCACCGCCAGGAAGGACCACGCCCAAAGCACCCTCTTCTGGCGAAGGCTTAAGTTACCTCGGATCAGTCCATATCGCGCTGACAGTGCCGTTGTCATTTCGATCTCACTTTGCAGCGCGGTCGATGATGGCCTGTTCCGCCTTAGCGGCTTCAGCAAGCGCCTCCTTTGGATCTTGATTCTGGATCAGCACACGATTGACCATGTCGATAGCGGTCTGACGCTGCGCTGCCTCGTCAACAAAAAGAGTCGTATGTGCGTATTCAAGCCCCTTCAAGAATGGCCCATAAATGGGATCCGCCAAGTTAGCCGACGTGAGAGCGGCTGAACGCCGAGCTGGAAGCTCACCAACAACCTTCATCCAGATATCCATCGCCTCGGGTGAGCTGACATAAGCAAGAAACTTCTTCGCCGCCTCAAGCTTCTCGCCTGTCACCTTGCTGGTGATCGCGTTTGCAAAGTAACTGGCATAGTTGCTCCTCACGCCGTTCATAGCGGGGAGCTCTGTCACGCCCCATTCAAAGGCTTTGATGGATGAAAATGCACCGAGCCTGAACGTACCATCGATCGTCATTGCCGCAAGACCACCTTTAAAGGCAGCCTGGGCCTCATCCATGAAGCCGACCTGTCCAACCTTGAGCTTCTTTTGAAGGTCTACATAGAACTGAAGCGCCTTGAGACCAGCCTCGCTGTTATATACGACTTTTCGATCATTATCTGTATAGGGGACACCGCCATTTTGGCGGATGAGGACCTCGCGCCACCATTGATGATCCTGGCCCGCCATGTCCATGGCAAAGCCTTCCGAAAGCATATTGCCGGATGAATCATGCTTTGCCACTTTCTCAGCAGCCGCAATGAATTCTTCGATCGTCTGAGGTGGCTTATTGGGATCCAGACCCGCAGTTTGGAAAAGCTTCTTATTGTAGAATAGCGCCAAGGAGCGCACTGCGGTCGGGAGACCGTAATACTCCCCATTGCGCTTCATAGCCGCAATGATCGGAAAGAATTCCGCCTCAATCTTATCTTGGGCGAACGCATCTTTCGGTAGAGGCTGGATCAGCTTTCCGCTCACAAAGCCATCGAGCCATCCATAGAAGAGCTGGACGACGTCCGGTCCTTGCCCTGCCGTGATCGCTGACGCAACCTTCGTTTGGTATTCAGCGTAAGGGAACGTCGTATGCTTCACCTTGATGTCGGGATTGGCTGCCTGAAACTTCTGGATCAGCTGATCCATTGCCTTGACGCGAGTGTCAAAGACATACTGCCAGTACTCGATCTCAACCGCACTTGCGGCATTTGCGGTGATGAAGCTGAAACCAAAAGCAAGACCGGCGATGATTTTTCGCAAGCGCATAGACAACCCTCCTTAGATAGCCAGCCATGTTGGTAAGAGGATTGGCTGGCGAACGTCCCCGCTTTTTAGGGCGCAACTATCCCGCCCACTTGTCAGGCTTGCTTGACAGTCGATTGATGTCAATAAAATAATTCACTTGAGTTATTCGTTCGGAAGGGCCATCGTTGGCCCAGAATGCCTAAGATGTCACGCCAAAAGCCCTTGCCGTCACCGAAATTTGCGATCGGCAACAATCCTGAGCGCAGCCGCACTCATAACCGGCGCGTCGTTCTCGACGTGATACGCCAAAACGGCCCCCTGGGACGAACAGCGATTGCCCGCCTTGCTCATTTGAGTTCTCAAGCGGTCTCCAACATCGTCAGCGAATTGCTCGATGAGGGCCTTCTTCTAGAATGCGGGCGGTTGCGTTCGGGACGTGGGCAACCACCGGTGCAGGTCATGGTAAACCCGGAGGGGGGCATGACAATTGGCATTGAGATTGCGGCAGATCACATGGTTACCGTGCTGGTGGATCTGACTGGCCGCATCCGCGCTAATCAAAGTATTGCATTGAGGGATGCGGATCCGGAGCATATCGTTCCTCTTCTCAAGACCGAGATCTCACGAATCTGCTCAGGCATTCCCGATGCCAGCGAGCGGCTGCTAGGCGTCGGAGTGGTGATGCCGGGGCCCTTCGAAATCGATGGCATGAGCTCTGTTGGCCCTACAACACTACCTGGATGGTCTGGTCAAGACGCGCCAGCTTTGCTCACAGCGGCTCTTGGAATACCGACACTCGTCGAGAATGATGCAACAGCCGCCGCCGTTGGCGAGCGCCTACATGGGGCTGCGAAAAATCTAAAGAATTATTGCTTGATTTATTTTGGTGCCGGACTTGGCCTCGGCATCGTTTCAGATGGGCATCCATTTCGGGGAGCCTTCGGTAACGCAGGCGAAATTGGTCATTTCGTTATATCTCCTGGGGGACGTGCCTGTGCTTGTGGCAACCGAGGTTGTTTAGAACGCTATGCGTCGCTGCATAGCCTCAAAGAACGGCTGCGTGCCGCAGGGCTTACCTACGACATCCCGGCCGACTTTGAGACACTCGTGAAAGCGCGTCACCCTATCCTGCAGGATTGGATCACGGAAACGGCAAGTCATCTCATTCCTATCATCGGCATGCTAGAGAATCTGCTCGATCCGGAGAGCATCGTCATCGGCGGCGCGTTACCAGACGCAATTCTCACTGATTTGATCAAGGCACTAGTGCCTCTTCCTCGATCTGTCGCAAGTCGCCGGCATCGTATGGTTCCACGCATCCTTCCAGGCACAGGCGGTCTCTTGACCGCAGCGCTGGGAGCGGCGGCCCTGCCGCTTCTGGAAACGATGACGCCTAAGCTCGATACGGCCCCGGCCTAGTG
This sequence comes from Microvirga puerhi, assembly GCF_020089865.1. Taxonomy (GTDB): domain Bacteria; phylum Pseudomonadota; class Alphaproteobacteria; order Rhizobiales; family Beijerinckiaceae; genus Microvirga; species Microvirga puerhi. The sequence goes on along the minus strand of NZ_JAIRBM010000019.1, from coordinate 69,501 downwards.
CCGAGAGAGAAAGGGAGCTCTCATGCTGTCACATCATGAACGTATCGCCCAAGAAATGTCTGATCCGGCACTTGTCCGCCTCCATAGAAAATTGGAACGCCTTTCTTCAGTCCTCACCGTCATGAACACTGGTGCTCATCCAGACGACGAGGCGAACGGCATGCTTGCTGCTCTGCGCTTTGGCCTCGGTATGCGGATCGTTGTCGCGTGTTCGACTCGTGGCGAGGGCGGACAGAATGCTCTCGGTCCAGAGCGCGGCGGCGCTCTTGGTGTACTTCGAACACGGGAGATGGAGGAGGCTGCAAGAATCCTCGACGCGGATGTCGTCTGGCTCGGTCATGGCCCTGACGATCCTGTCCACGATTTCGGATTTTCGAAGAGCGGCGACGATACACTCGCTCGGTGGGGCGAGAATCGCATCATAGAACGTCTCGTGCGAGCCTACCGAGCGGAAAGGCCGGATATTGTCATTCCGACTTTTCTGGATGTGCCAGGCCAGCACGGCCATCATAGGGCCATGACGAGAGCCGCGGAAATTGCAGTTGGCCGGGCGGCAGATCCCAGCGCCTATCCGCATCATTTCTCGGAAGGGCTTCGGACATGGCAGGTGGCGAAATTCTATCTGCCGGCATGGTCCGGAGGAGGTGCTACATATGATGACGAAGTAGACCCTCCAGAAGCCACTGTCATCATCAGGACTCCTGGAAATGATATTGCAACGGGAGCGCCTTTTGCTCGAATCGGCGAGTGGTCACGGACCGCGCATCTTTCCCAAGGCATGGGGATTTGGCTCGAGCATCCGAAACGCGCATGGCCCCTCCACCTTTTGAAGGCCTACCATCTACCATCAGAGGAAAAGGATATCCGAAGTGGGCTAAAGGCAACAGTCGGTGCGCTTGCCGCCACAGAGAACTTGCCTCCTTCGATAGCCGACCTTCTCTTGTCCGCTCAACAAGATATCGAGCGCGCTCAGACCGCGTTCCCAAACCGGCAGGCCATTCTGGGGGCCGCCCTCTCGGCCGCCGAAGCTATCACCCGGGCACGAGCTGAATGCGATGAAATCTCGTATGATGATATCGGATATCGTCTAGCACGAAAGCAGCAGGAGCTCGATCTAGTTATCTGCGAAGTCAGTGGCTTGTATACTAGAGCCTGGACCGATACAGCTACCGCACCTCCAGGAGGCGCGATGCGGCTTCACGTGTATGCAGAAAGCTCGCCAGCAGACATCACAGTGAGGCCGATCCTCTCCGAACACATTTCGGTGCTTAGCGAGAGGACAGAGAATGGCCAGGTTATTTTCGACCTCGCTGTATCCAGCGATGCAACAATCTCCAATCCCTATCCCCCCTATTATCGAGCACTTGGAGGAAACGGTGATATCGCCATCGCCGTTACGACATGGACCGGCTCACGGCCGGTCCAAACTATTGTCGACCTTGAGGAGCCGTTCCGCATCACTCCCCAATACATTGCATCAGTAGATCCCGAAGCATTCATCGTCAGTGTTCGTGAGCCAGTGCATCAACTGCGAGCTAGGATCTCCATCGAGCGCAACGGTCGCACGGCGCTTCCTGAGTTTACTCGCCCAGAGAATTGGAAGATCGGAAGGGATGAGGGCGACATTCTGGTCACGCCACCCGCTCATCTGAAGCCAGGGCGATATCATTTTAACGCTCAGGTCGATAATCATCCGGTCTATAGCGCAGATCCGATCGCCTACCCACACATCGGTCGCACACTCTTTCCCCGAACTCAGCGAATCGAGGTTCTGGCACTTGATCTTGCGCTGCCCTTAGGCGTTCGTATTGGCTATATTGGAAGCGGCAATGATCGTGTCGGGCTTTGGCTCGAACGTATGGGCCTTGAAGTTGTCGAACTCACTGACAATGATCTGAACGGAGATCTTTCCGTATATACGACGATCGTTGTCGGGATCTTTGCCTTTGGCAAGCGACAGGGTCTGTCGACCTCGGCCCAGCGGCTTCGAGACTTCGTCGAGGCCGGGGGCCATCTGGTCACGCTCTATCATAAGCCGACTGACAATTGGGATCCATCGTCAACGCCGCCGCGCTTTGTCGAGATCGGCTCTCCATCCGTACGCTGGCGTGTAACGGACCCCAATGCCACAGTGAATGTATTAGCACCAGAGCATCCCCTTCTTCTCGGTCCTAACAAAATAGGTCCCGATGATTGGAAGGGTTGGGACAAGGAACGCGGCATCTATTTCGCAGCGCGTTGGGACAACGCGTATATGCCTCTACTGGTAATGAATGATCCGCAAGAAGCTCCGCTTTCAGGCGCGCTCATCTCTGGTTCGATCGGCAGCGGTCGCCATACTCACGTAAGCCTCGTTCTCCATCATCAGCTTGATAGGCTGGTCCCTGGTGCTTTCCGTCTTCTAGCCAATCTCGTGCAACCAGCACGACGGTGAGGAAGGTTAAATCCTTGGCTCACCTTTCATACCATAAGAGATGGAAGACGCCCTTCATGAGAAGCGTGACAAGCAACACCATTCACTAAAAGCGGCACCTCGGCACGGCATCTTTCATTTGCAAACGGACAGCGTGGATTGAACGTGCATCCCGTTGGTGGACTGATAGGGTTGGGGATTTCACCGCGAACCGGCACTCGCTGCCGACCGATCATATCCGTGTCCGGAACAGCATCCAAAAGCATCTGGGTATAGGGGTGCTTTGGACGGTTGAACAACTCATGCCCCTCCGCAATCTCGACGATGCGCCCGAGATACATGACTCCAATCCGTGTGGCCATGTGCCTGACGACGGCCAGGTTGTGACTGATGAAAAGGTATGTCAGTCCAAATTGATCCTGCAGATCGCGCATCAGATTCAGAATTTGCGCTTGAACTGAAACATCGAGCGCCGACGTCGGCTCGTCGCAGACAATAAACTCCGCATTCGACGCCAGCGCTCGAGCAATCGCGATCCGTTGCCGTTGACCACCGGAAAATTCATGCGGGAACTTTGCACTATCCGCGGGGTGAAGGCCTACGAGGGAGAGGAGTTCGTCAACCCGAATGCGAATATCTCGCTGACCTCTAATAATATCGAAGGCGCGAATAGGCTCCGCGATGATTTCTGATACACGCCAGCGCGGATTGAGGCTGGCATATGGATCCTGAAAGATCATCTGAATCTTGCGACGCAGTCTCCGCCGCTCGTCGTTCGCTTCTCGGCCGACCATGGGAACACCACTGATCGTCACGCCCCCTTCGCTCGGAGAGAGAAGGCCAACGATCATTCGAGCGGCCGTCGACTTTCCGGAACCGGACTCTCCTACGAGTGCAAAGGTTTCACCCCTAACGATCTCGAAGGATACTCCGTCGACCGCTTTAAGAATTTGACGCTTCTCTCCTTCAAGTATGCGATTCAACCACGGTTTAGATACGTCAAAAACTCGCCGCAGGTTCTTGACCCCAAGATAATGTTCCTCCGTCACGCCACGCCCTCCAACGGCATTGGAGGAGAATCATAGAGATGACACGCAACAGGGTGCTTTTCGCGGGCGATAGGCTTTGGCTTCTCGCGCTGACACCTTGCGAAGGCAGAGGGGCAGCGCGGATTGAAGGAACATCCTGGTGGAATCGCGGAAAGTCTCGGCATGGATCCTGGGATCTGCGTTAGACGCTGAGTATCTCCCTGGAGTGTGGGAATAGCTCCCATTAGACCTTGAGCATATGGATGAAGTGGTCGTCGAACAACTTCGTGGACTGGGCCAATCTCCGCAATACGCCCAGCATACATGACGGCGACGCGGTCTGCTGTTTCGGCAATAATACCCATGTCGTGGGTAACAAGCATGATGGCAGCACCATGTTGATGGCCGAGACGCTTCAACAGCGAAATAATTTGGGCCTGAACCGAAACATCCAGTGCTGTAGTCGGTTCGTCTGCGATGATCAGTTCCGGTTCGACGCAAATTGCAAGAGCAATCACTACTCTCTGACGCATGCCGCCGGAAAATTCGTGAGGATAGCTATCGATCCGGCGGTCCGGTGCTGGAATCCCCACTTCAGCCAATAGGTCAATCGCTCGCTTACGGGCGCTTGACGCCGACAGGCTTGTATGGGTCCGTATTGTCTCGATAAGTTGTTCTCCAACCGTATAGAGCGGATTGAGGCTGGTCAGTGGGTCCTGAAAAATCATCCCAATCCGCTTACCGCGAACTTTGCGCATCTCATCGGGCGGCAGATGGTCAATTCTCTTGCCAGCAAACAGAATTTCGCCTCCTGCGATCCTCCCAGGGGGATCGATCAGACCAATCACGGCAGATCCTGTTACCGATTTACCAGCTCCGGACTCACCAACAACGCCCAGGACCTCACCACGGCCGATATCGAAGGAGATCCCATCGATAGCTTTGAGGGTTCCACGTCTGGTAACAAACTCAACCCTGAGATCTCGAACGGAAAGGACAGGATTTTCCACGCTTTAGTCTCCTACCGCAATTTCGGATTGAGCGCATCGCGCAACCAATCGCCAAGCAGATTGATAGCAAGCACCAGTGCGGCGAGGGAGAAACCAGGAAATGCGACGATCCACCATTCACCGGAGAAGAGATAATTGTTACCAATCCGGATCAGAGTTCCGAGCGACGGCATCGTCTCTGGCATTCCAGTGCCTAGGAAGGATAGGGTCGCCTCCGTGATAATCGCGAGTGCGAGGTTAATTGTTGCAATGACGAGAACGGGACCCGTCACGTTCGGCAAGATATGCTTGATGAGAATGGCGTTCGCCGGTCGACCAATCAGCTTCGCAGCAGCAACGTAGTCCTTGTTCTTCTCGACGAGAACGGAGCCTCGGACAGTTCTGGCATATTGAACCCAGAAGCTCAAACCTATGGACAAGACAAGAACAGAAAGTGTCGTTCCGGCATCAAGGCTGCTTCCCAGCATCGATTTGACGATGCCATCGATCAGAAGGGCAATGAGGATGGCTGGAAAGGTGAGTTGAATATCAGCGATCCGCATAATGAGTGTATCGACGATTCCTCCAAAGTAGCCTGCGATCAGACCAAGCGTGATGCCAAGCGCTGCTGAGAAAGCAACGCCCAAGAATCCGACAAGGAGAGAGATACGCAGACCATAGAGAATTGCAGAAAGTATGTCCCTCCCCTGTTCATCCGTGCCCAGGACAAACGGTATCTGGCCCTCGCTTTCCCACACGGGAGGAAGTCGACTATTGAGAAGCTCAAGCTGAGCCGGATCAAACGGATTTTGTGGAGAGAGAACACCCGCCAACAGGGCAGCAAAGAGAAAAAATAACGTTAATGCAGCAGCAGCTATCGTCAATTTGGACCGTTTAAAGCTTGCCCAAATATCGCTGTCGCGGAAGCGATCCAGCAGCGAGCGCGGCAGCGTCTCTACATGAAGGGAAACTCGCGGATTCGTACTCATGCAAATCCTCCTACGTGGTGGCCTGCCGAATAGTCGACCTAAGGCGAGGATCGACAATCGTGTAGAGGATATCGACGGCCAGATTGATGAGCACGAAGATCAGCGCCACCAGCATCAGATAGGCGGCCATGATTGGAATATCGACATTTTGGACAGCTTGAACGAAAAGAAGTCCCATGCCGGGCCACTGAAATACTGTCTCCGTAATGATCGAGAAGGCGATCACTGATCCCAACTGAAGGCCGACAATCGTAATTACAGGAATCAGTGTGTTCTTTAGAGCATGGCCGAAATGAATAGACCGCGTCGTAAGTCCACGGGCACGCGCAAACTTGATATAATCGGTACGCAGAACCTCTAGCATCTCAGCACGGACAATGCGCATGATGAGTGTCATCTGAAAGAGCCCAAGGGTAATGGAGGGCATGATCAGAGCCAGCAGACCTGACGATGTAAAGAATCCTGTCGACCACCATCCAATCTGAATGGTATCTCCTCTGCCATAGGATGGCAGCCAGCCCAACGTAACGGCAAAAAGATAAATCAACAGGATTCCGATCAAGAAGGTAGGCAGTGAAATGCCGATGAGGGAGAGCGTCTGAAATAGCTTCGTCAGAACACTGTCCCGCTTCAAACCAGAATAGACCCCCATCAGAATCCCGAACACAACAGCGAAGACCGTCGCACAGAAAGCTAACTCCAGAGTAGCTGGCATGCGTTCCGCAAGAAGGTCTGAGACCGGCTGGCGAAATTGATAGGAGACACCGAAGTTGCCATGAGCCGCGCTGGCAAGATAGCGCGTAAATTGAATTGGAACAGGATCATTCAGCCCGAGGGATCGCCGCACCTCTTCGCGCTGTGCAGCTGGCGTATCGATCGAGACGATCTGATTCACCGGATCTCCTGCGAAGCGAAACATCGAGAACGCGATAATCCCGACAGCGAAGAGAACGCCGATGGCTTGGAAAAAACGGCGGATGATAAAGGCAAGCATCGATACGGCTCGTAATCCCGCTCTAGTAGGCAGAAACGCTGTCCTGCCTTTCCAATGAAGGTATCCTGGACGCTGTCGACGTAGCGCCCAGGATCGCGGTCAGGTACGGATCACTCCTTGTGCGCCCAGTACAGCAGCACGGAATTGTCTGCGCGCTGGCTGAGCTTCACCTTTTTAGATATGCCCCACGCCAGCGACTGCTGGTGAAGCGGGATATAGCCATACTCGCTGGTCGTGATCTGGAATGCCTCCTTGATCATCTGGTCTCGCTTGGCCTTGTCGTTCTCGACAAGGATTTTGTCCGACAGCTCATCGTGCTTCTTGTTGCAGTAATTGCCAAGGTTGGACTCGCCACGAGATGAATTCGGGTTATCACGGCAGCCTTCGATATCGAAGAGCACATTATGGCTGTCGAATGTCCCTGGTGTCCAACCGAGGAGATAGAAGGACGTCTGATAGTTCCCCGACTTCAGTACCTTTCCGAAGTACTGCGCCTTCGGCTGGGCCAGAAGATTGACCTTGACGCCGGCACGGGCAAGCATGCCGACGACCGCTTGGCAGATCGCCTCGTCATTGACATACCGGTCGTTAGGGCAATCCATTCCAACTTCAAGGCCATTGGGATAGCCGGCTTCCGCGAGCAGTTTCTTGGCAGCATCAGGGTCATATTTTGGGCGTTGGAAATCCTTTGCATATGTAAAGAGTTCCGGCGCGATCATGAGGGCCGAGGGCGTCGACATACCACGCATGACACGGGACTTGATCGTCTCGATATCGATCGCCTTGAAGAAAGCTTCACGAACCTTTGCGTCCTTGAACGGATTCTTGCCTTTCACATTCGAATAGAGCAACTCGTCGCGGGTTTGATCGAAGCCCAGGAAGATCGTACGCAATTCTGGACCGGTAAGGACCTGTGCATTCGGACTGCTGTTGACGCGCTGGATATCCTGCAGCGGAACTGGTTCAATGACATCGACCTCGCCAGAGAGAAGCGCTGCAACGCGGGTCGCATCGGATTTGATGGGGGTAAACACGATCTCATCGAGATTGTGTTCGGCTTTTCCCCACCAGTCAGGATTCTTCTTGAAGACCGTCTTCACGCCGGGCTGATGGCTTTCGATTTTAAAGGGGCCAGTACCGTTGGCATTCAGAGAAGAATAGCTCGGGCTCGTCGCAGCCGCCGGCGTCGGCGCAGCCGCGTTGTTAGCCTCACTCCATTCCTTGTCCATGATGTACCACGTGTCCCACTGATAATTCAGGATGGGATTGGGCCTTTTGAGCTTCACATCGACCGTATAGTCATCGACCTTCACGAATTCCGCATCGCTCGGCACGCGCGTCTGGAAATTGGAGCCTTCAGCACGAACGCGATTGGCGGAGAACACAACGTCGTCCGCCGTGAAGGGGTTTCCGTTATGAAACTTGACGCCTTTGCGCAGGAAGAAACGCCACGTCAACCCATCGCTGCTGACTTCCCACTTTTCGGCAAGACCAGGCTCGACCGAAAGATCTCTTCCTCGCTTGGTCAAGCCTTCATAGACATGGCCAAGGTGGGCATTCGTCGTTGTCTCATTGAGAGTGTATGGGTCAAGCGACTTTAGGTCGCCCTGGTTCGCATATCGAAGCGTCACCGCCGTTGCCGGGAAGGCAGTCCCCATGAGAAAGGCTGCCGTCGCTGCCGCAAGGATTTTGGCTCGGATTGTCATCGTTCCTGGTTCTCCGCTGGAAGTCCCGCGTCGTTGCGCGATGTTTTATAGTTTCGGGAGGCCTAGCTTTATGCCGGTTTGCCTCCTCAGGCTGAGAGGTTAGACAGGGACAGGGCCTATGGTCTAGCCCCGTCTTAAGGTGAATAGATGCGCATTTCAGGCGGCAAGATCGGCAATGAGGCGGCGGAGAAGGCGCTCTCCGGCTTCAAACTCACTGACCTCGATGTACTCGTCCGGTTGATGGGCCTGCGCAATGTCCCCGGGCCCGCAGACGACAGTAGACCACCCGTTCTGCTGGAAGAGCCCTGCCTCGGTACCATAGGCGACGACATGGGTTCCATTGTCGCCGGTTAATCGCCGCATCAGATGCTCTGCGGTACCACGCGGCTCAGGCCTCAACCCGGGAACGTCCGATACGACCTCTACCGCCACACCCGTCCCTGGCACTACCGCCTGCATCCCTGGAATAACAGTCGTCGCTACGTATTCCTTATATCTCTCAACATAGTCCCAAGGGCTCTCGGTTGGAATGGCACGGATGTCTGTGTAGAACCAAGCAGACGACGCAACGATGTTCGCAGCACTGCCCCCTTGCATCACCCCGCAATGAAGGGTGGTGTAGGGAGGCTCGAAGGGGCTGGCTGTCTCGGCCCTTTGGCGGTTCTGCTCCATGGCATCATCGAGCCAGACGACTAGGCGCGCTGCATTCGCGATGGCACTGACCCCCTGATCAATGCGACTTGAATGAATTGCGTATCCCGTCACTTCGGTACGAAGTTGGACTGAAGCCTTGTGACCGGTGACGACAGCATGGCGAGTCGGCTCGCCCACAATCACAGCCGCAGGCATCGGAATTGCCGCGCCCATGGCACGGACCATGGAGGGAGCTCCCCGACAGGCAAGCTCTTCGTCGTAAGATAGGGCAATGTGAATCGGCCGCTTCAATCCTGCTCGGACCATATCGGGAACAAGTGCAAGAATAAGAGCATCAAAGCCCTTCATGTCCGTCGTCCCACGACCGTAGAGGCGACCATCACGCTCTGTCAGGATCCACGGATCGCTTGTCCACTCCTGTCCTTCCACGGGCACGACGTCCGTATGTCCGGAAAGGACAATTCCGCCCTCGACCTGAGGCCCGATGGTGGCATAAAGATTGGCCTTGTCTCCCGCTGGGCTCGGAACGAGGTGGCTCTCGATGCCCGCTCCTTTCAGCCAATCCCGCGCAAAATGAATAATATCGAGGTTACTGGTCGTAGATACGCTGGGAAAGGCGATCAATCGAGCCAGCATTTCACGGGGCGACAAGGACATGAAAGCAATCTCCGCGGACTCTGGTCAGCATCTTGTTCGATGGTGGTCTAGGTCAAGTCTACATTGGGCACATTTGTCCCCAAGCCGCGATTGACCCACCTAACCTATCCGAGCATGATCCGATGTCCTTGAGGCTCAACATGACATTCAGCTCGATCACTGCGCCTCGCGCCTCTCCTCCACGTGGGCCCTATTCACAGGCCACCCGCGCCGGCAATCTAATCTTCGTGTCCGGACAACTGCCACTCAACAGTGAGGGAAGCATTGTTGGCGCCGGTGATATTAAAGTTCAGACAAGAGCCGTTCTTGCGAATTTGGCCGTCATTCTCGAAGCAAGCGAGAGCTCCCTGGCCAAAGTCGTCAAGACGACCGTCTTTCTCGCGTGTCTCGATGACTTCAGGGACATGAACGAAGTCTATGCAGAGACTTTTGCGCCACCCTATCCGGCGCGCTCCACCGTCGAGGTCGCACGCTTCCCAGGTGGAATCTTGATCGAAATCGAGTGCATTGCACTTGCCTGAAGGGGGCCAATTGATGAAGTCCTTTGATGTCACGCTCTCCCATATTGAAGCTGCCCAGCGTCGAATTGGCGGGCGTGTCAGACGAACCCCCTCGTTCGAAAGCCAGGACGTGTCTAAGCGCCTCGGGCGCCGTACTGTATTGAAGATGGAGGCCCTGCAGATTGCAGGTTCTTTCAAGGTTCGTGGTGTTTTCAACAAGCTCCTAGCGTTGCGCGAAACCGAACATGGGAGAGGCCTAGTAACCGTATCCGGCGGTAATCATGCCATCGCCCTATCTCGCGTGGCTGGCACATTGGGCATTGATGCACTTGTCCTGATGCCAAGGGTCACACCGAGCTTCAACATTGAGCTTACGAAGAAATACGGTGCTCAGATCGAGCTTTGTGATGATGCGGCAGAGGCCTTCGCCAAAGCCGAGGCTTACGCGAAAAATGGTTGGCTGTTTGTGCACCCTTACGATGACCCAGACATCATTGCCGGTCACGGTACGCTCGGGCTTGAACTCCTGGAGGACACACCCGACCTTACGCATGTCTTTATGTCGATCGGCGGCGGTGGCTTTGCAGCCGGGGTGGCAGCGGCCCTGAAGGCAAAGCGTCCGGATATGGTCGTGTATGGCGTCGAAACGGTCGGGGCGCCAACGATGACAGAGGCCCTGAAGGCCGATGCGCCGGTGACAATCCGCGCGACATCCATCGCCCGCACCCTCGGGGCGCCCTTTGCCACTGAGCGTACATTGGCAGCCGCTAAGCAGTTTCTGAGGGGTATTCTTCTAGTAGAGGATGCACCGGTCGTTGCCGATGTAAGTTGGCTCCTTCAGGCTGAGAAGATTCTCTGCGAACCAGCGGCCGCTTGCGTCCTGACAGCTGCTGGTGAGATCGCACGCTCGCTCCCTGACGATGCAGTCGTTGGGCTTGTACTTTGTGGATCCAACGTGTCTCTCAATGATGTCGCCTCCTGGCGCCAAGCAGCCTCTACCTGATTATGATACCGAGAATAAGGAGAGCCGCTTAATGGCCGAGAGAAAACTACTCAGCGCGGCACAACTTACATCCCCGTCCTATAGGCTCCCAGCTCTTGACCAAGATTTCCTCCTGAGCGACGACATGAGGGGCGTTCGCTTCCAGTTGGAATACGCGAAGGCGGAGCACTACCTTCGAGCGTGGGGTGTGCGCTCAACCATTGTCGCCTTTGGCAGCGCGCGTGTGCGTGAAGATGGCCCTGGCCGCCAAGCGTTCTGGTACAGTGAAGCGCGCGCCTTCGGAGCTCTTGCGTCGGAGAGAGGCGGGGCGAAGACGCACAATAGTGGAATTCGCGACAATGTCATCGCGACCGGCGGTGGCCCCGGACTGATGGAGGCCGCTAATCGTGGAGCAGCTGATGTCGGAGCGCCATCCATCGGGTTCAACATCACATTGCCGCATGAGCAGGAGCCGAACCCTTACTCGACTCCGGCGCTGACATTTCGATTTCATTATTTTGCAATGCGGAAGATGCATTTGGCGATGCGGGCGAACGCTCTAGTCGTATTTCCAGGCGGCTTCGGAACGCTTGACGAAATGTTTGAGATTTTGAACTTACGCCAAACCGGAAAGTCACCCGCCATTCCCATTGTTCTCTTCGACGAGAACTACTGGCGCAGCATCATTAACTTCGATGCCCTTCTAGATCACGGAATGATCGATCAGTTCGATCAGAAGCTTTTTGATTTCGCCGACAGTGCGGAAAGTGTTTGGGAGCGCCTCGTCGTAGGTGGGCTGACAGCGCATCACAGTTAGAGCATTTCCGTCGAACCGGATCCGGTTCGACGGAAATGTGGCCCAGAAGGAATTTTTACGAATAGACAGCCCGAACCGAAAGCAAGCTGTTACCCCACGCGCGCCTATCGCGACGAAGAGCAAAAGGAATCCTTATATGCTGTCGATCAAGCTACACTCGCGTATCTATTTGCTTCGATGGCCAACCTCATAGCGGAGTGTTAGGTCGCTGAGATCTGTCCACCATCGACGCGCAGGATTGAGCCCGTAATAAATGAGGCCTTCTCGCTTGCCAAGAAGACCGCTGCAGCGCCGAACTCATCGATCTCTCCATAACGTCCGGCCGGAATTCCTGCGCGGGCCGCAGTCGCGACATCCTCGACTGATCGACCGGTACGTTCTGCATTGGCTGCATCGAGCTGTTTCAACCGATCCGTAGCGATTCGCCCTGGCGCGATCGCGTTGACGGTGATGCCGAACACCGCGACTTCACTGGCAAGGGTCTTGCCCCATCCTACGAGTGCCGGGCGAATGGCGTTCGAAATGGCGAGATTCGGGATCGGCTGGATCACTCCCGACGAGATAACAGAGATGATACGTCCAAACTTACGTTCGATCATACCAGGCAGGAGATGATCGGTAAGGCGGACCAAATTGACGAACATCGCTTCAAACGAAGCTCGCCACTGTTCCGAAGAGACGCCCTGCGCTTTTCCGGGCGGGGGGCCACCACTGTTCAAGACAAGAACGTCGATTCCGCCAAAGGCAGCCGTCAGCTCTTGCGCCAAAGCATCGACCTGATCTGCGTCGCCCGTATCGCATACGAGCGGAGCTGCACCAATCTTGTCTGCTGCTGCCTTAGAACCTTCAATGGTTCTGCTCGCGATAGCAACCGATGCCCCTTCTTCCGCGAGCCCCTTGGCTATGCCGAACCCCAACCCCTTGCTGGCGCCAAGCACGAGGGCGCGTTTCCCCTTCAAGTTCGTTTCCATGTTGTCAGCTTTCCTCTTACAGACGTCCAATACGCGGCATCAGCAATTCGATACCGATAAATGTCCCTAAAGTCAGCTTGGACAGGAGCCTTCTTAGCATCGCAGACGCGATTATTCCCTGCCATTGCAAAACATATTTTCCGCGGTGAGCTCAAGGTTAGGTCGCGTTTTATTTCAGACAAGCAGCAGCGACAATCATAGGAACCGCTCGACCGTGAATAAGATCTTCTGCTTTGTGAAAGCCGATGATTCTAGCATGGCCAAGGTGGCCCCCCTATGTGTCCTGAGATGGCAAGTTCGGCAACTTCCGCAGACAGAAACGCCTCACCTTTCGAGGAAAATCGAGTTTTTACTGACCTCAAATGGCACTAGACAGATCTCCAATAGCTGAATTAGCGGGTAAGACACTCTCGAAACGGATAGACCCTCAAGGTAAGAGCATCCTTCCCCAGAGTGCAATGACCTCATTAGCTCTTCGCCTGCAATGCAAATTAAAAGTAACATAAGTCAGATGTCTTCGATTTAGATTGCAGGTCGTTTTATATAATCGGCGCCTTGGCCAGGCCATTTAAAATGGAGCAGCGAATCATAGCAGCGCGTCTATTGCGTCAACTACGAGGGAACACTTCCGCCTCTCGCGCAAACGGACCAATGTACCAAGAGACAGGCTTGATAACCTGTAGAATGGCGTGCTCCGATATGCAGGATTAGCTTGCTTTGCGCTTGCGGGTCTGAGCGGCCTTTTTGGCTGACGCAGAGCGAGCCGCTGCCGGGCGAGCTGCGGACGCTGCACCACCCCGCTTACCTCCTAGCTTGGAGGAACTATGAGTATCCTTTTTGCCACGCCCCGAGCCGCTTTTGTTGCCGCCTCCGGTCTCCTTGTTGACAGTCGCCCAAGCACGTCGCTCAGCTTCCTTTTCGGACACTCCACGACCCTCATAGGACTCTTCGATATGCTCTGCTTGGCGCTTTTGCTTGTCCGTATAGGCAGACTTTTCTCCACGAGGCATTTCGCTCTCCTGAGTGATTGATGGCCTGGGACATCCCAGCCATGCATTCCGAGTTCCAACGGATCGGTATATCCTCCAGTTCCTCGCCCCTGCGCTATATCCCAGCGGGGCGGGCCAGATCTTTTTCGGACAGGCCTGTTGACCTTTCAGCCAAGCTTTTGCATCAGTGCCCTGCCATCATTTCAAAGGAGAATTTCCATGCTCGGCATCGGTCAGAAGCTGCCCGCCTTTTCCGTCACCGGTGTGAAGCCCAAATTCAATGCGCACATCGAGAGCGGGGAGAGCGCCTTCGAAACGATTACGGACGCAAGCTTCCCAGGCAAATGGAAAGTTATCTTCTTCTACCCCAAGGATTTTACCTTCGTTTGCCCGACGGAAATTGCTGAATTCGCTCGTCTGGCCGGCGAATTTGCTGATCGTGATGCCGTCGTTCTGGGCGGCTCGACGGATAATGAGTTTGTGAAGCTCGCTTGGCGCCGCGATCACCGAGATCTGGACCGTCTTCCCATCTGGCAGTTTGCCGACACCAATGGCTCGCTCGTCGATGGCTTGGGCGTCCGCGCCCCTGATGGCGTCGCGTATCGCTACACTTTTGTGGTCGATCCCGACAATACGATCCAGCATGTCTACGCGACCAATCTGAATGTCGGTCGCAATCCCAAGGATACGTTACGAGTCCTCGACGCGTTGCAGACCGATGAACTCTGCCCCTGCAATCGGGAAGTTGGCGGCGAAACGCTGAAGGCGGCATAAGAACACCATGTCGATCGAAAGCCTCAAAGAGAAACTACCTGCCTTTGCCAAGGACATTCGCCTGAATTTGTCCACTCTCTCGACGGACGACAGCCTCTCTCCTCAGCAAAAGTATGGGCTTTTCGTCGCCTGCGGCCTTGCAACCCGCAATAAGACCGTTGCGCAAGCCCTCGAAGCTGAGGCCAAGACCCATCTTTCGCCTCAGGCGCTGGATGCGGCCCGCGCTGCGGCCTCGATCATGGCAATGAACAACGTCTATTATCGGTTCGTGCATCTGGCCTCCAATAAGGAGTACGGAACGATGCCGGCACGACTGCGCATGAACGTGATCGGAAATCCTGGCGTCGACAAAACCGACTTTGAGCTTTGGTCGCTTGCAGTATCCGCAATCAATGGATGCGGCCTTTGCATCGACAGCCACGAGAAGATTCTGCGCGATGCGGGCGTGAGTGCGGCGGAAATCCATACGGCCGTGCGCTTCGCTGCCGTGATTCAGTCGACTGCGGTCGCTCTCGAAGCCGCTAACCAGCTGCCCTTGGTAGCAGCGGAATAGCAATCGTCTGGCGGATACGAGCCAGCTGCCTGCTTCGCATGTGCATTTATGGCTCTCCGGCGAGAAACGGAGAGCCATACTTTTTGAAACAAAGTTTCGAATGAAGAGCATTAGCGAACTAGCAGCTTAAAGACTGCAACAGCGTCATATTTTCACATCCTTTGAGGATATTGAGTTTTTGAGAAGCAGAAAGGGTTGAAAGTGTAGTGAAGCCTGCCTAAACGGGAGGCTTACTATCCTATTGATGAGGCCGGCCGTGGCTAGTCCTGTAAGAACTCGCCGATTGTTCAAGTTCGATGCTTCGGTTGTCGGCGAGGAATATGAACTTGACTTTGAGGACTTTGCCGGGCGGCGCACAAAATTAGTCTTGACCGCAGATCAGCTCCAGGAACTCACTGCTCGACTTTCGGAGCTTATGCCAAAGGTCGATCAAGGCGTGTCCTTCTCCCCCAAAATTCGTAAAGCGAGAAGTTAGCGCTTTCGAGCCCTGGGATTTCCCGGGCCATGGGCTCCAGATGTTTGACATATGACTGCCGAAACTTGCCCTTGCATTTCGGATCGACGCGCTTGGGCATCGCTCTACGACCATGAAGTTCCAGACGCGCCTCTTGCAAGTTGGCCGAAGGGGTGCGTCAACTAGAGTACCAAGGACTCGTCGTCGATAGGGCTAAGGTCTGCAGTCATGGGCGCTGACCGTCTTTTGAAGAGCATTCTACTCGCTTTGATGAGCCTAATGCTCAATTGGAGCGTATCACAAGCTGCAACGGCTAGTGCACCCGCTTCGGAGCCTCCTCCAGCCCAGGTCCAACAGCTTCTTCAACTGTTGCAGGATCCGGCCGTACGCACCTGGATCGATAAACAGCAGAGCGCGAGGACTCAGCTCCAGCCGGATGAGGCAGCATCACCTCCCGCCTCGGAAATGATGACCGAGCGGATCGCTGGCCTCAGGGAGCATCTGGTCGCTCTGGCACAGGCGGCGCCACGCTTGCCCGAAGAGCTCCGCCAGGGCCTCGCTCGGCTCATCGCGGAGCTGCAGGGCCGGAGCCTTTACGAAATTCTTGTTCTTATTGCAGCCTTTCTCATCCTTGGGGCAGGAATCGAGTGGCTTTTCGAGAAGGTGACGGCTGGCTTTCGCGAACGGTTTCTCGCGCTTCCTCGAAACACCCCAACCGAACGACTCAGAGCTGTCGCACTGCGTCTCGCCTTCAGCCTCAGCGAAGTAACGATCTTTGCACTTGGGAGCATAGGGGCGTTCCTAGCTTTTGATTGGCCTCCCATTCTAAAAGAGGTCGTTATTGCTTGCCTGATCGCCGGTGTCGCCTTGCGTCTCGCTCTCGTCGGCGGGCAATTTCTCCTTGCACCTCATTCAGAAAGTGCCACAGAAGTCGCTCATTTCCGTCTTGTTCCGACAACTGATGAAGCGGCTGTCTTCTGGTATCGACGGCTGGCTCTCTTTGTCGGGTGGTTCGCCATAGGTTGGGCAACTATTGATGTATTGCGAGCACTCGACGTCTCGCAAGCTTCCCGTGCTCTGGTCGCCTATGGTCTCGGGCTCGGCCTCCTCATGATCGCCATCAACGTCGTCTGGACTCACCCGCACTCATCCGCGGCCACCATTCCTCCCGAGCAGTCTAATCGGCACATTTCCAAGTCCGTCGTCGCAAGCTTGCTGTCCGTATGCTTCGTACTTCTCTGGGGATTATGGGTCGCTGGATTGATGCGCCTCTTCTGGCTGGGTGTCGTCGCCATTTTGCTGCCCTTGACCATTCGCATCACCGAGAGAGCTAGCCAGCACATTTTCCGCACAGGCAACGAAGTACCTCCCTCCAATGAGCCCAAGAACCTGATGGCAGTTTATCTTGACCGTGGCCTCCGCGCGCTTCTGATCACCGGCGCAGCACTATTTCTGGCTCACGTCTGGCAAATCGATCTTGTAGCAATGACCAATCAAGATACCCTGCTCAATCGACTATTGAGGGGGCTTCTTAGTAGCGTCGTAATTTTACTTGTCGCAGATCTGATCTGGCAGGTCACCAAGACATTTATTGACCGGCGGCTCGCACAGATCTCGGCGATAGCGTCTCCAGGAAGCGAAGAGGCGCTGCGGCAAGCGCGGCTTCGAACTCTTCTCCCAATCTTTCGCAGTATCATATTGGTAGTTCTTGTCGTTGTCGCAGCCCTGATGGCTCTCGCTGCACTCGGAGTAGAAATTGGACCGCTGATCGCTGGTGCCGGCATTGTCGGAGTTGCAGTCGGATTCGGTTCTCAGACCCTTGTCCGGGATGTAATCAGCGGCGTCTTCTACTTACTGGACGATGCCTTCCGTGTCGGCGAGTATATTCAAAGCGGAAATTACAAAGGAACTGTCGAATCCCTCGGCTTTCGTTCAGTGAAACTTCGACATCACAGAGGACCGATCTATACCGTTCCCTATGGCCAGCTAGGTGCCGTCGAGAACATGAGCCGTGACTGGGTCATCGACAAGATGGCGATCAACGTGACCTATGATACGGACCTTGCCAAAGCGAAACAGGTCATCAAGAAGATAGGCCGAGAACTGGCAGAAGATCCGGAATTCTCACCCTACATTCTTGAGCCTCTGAAGATGCAGGGCGTAGAGCAGTTCGGCGACTTCGCGATTCAGATTAGATTGAAGATGATGACACGCCCTGGCCAGCAATTTGCGATCCGGCGCAGGGCGAATATGCTGATCAAGAAGGCCTTTGATGACAATGGTATCAGGTTCGCCTTCCCAACCGTTCAGGTAGCGGGGCGTGAAGACGAAGTGCCGGCTGCTGCTCAGGAGGGCCTGAAACTGCTTAAACAAGCTCCGGAATGATGGAGCATTTTTCGGCGAAGTGGGTCCGGTTCGCCGTCAAAAAATGCGGCACACCAAAGAAAAGAGATGATTCCACGTGAGTGGAACCAGCTCTAGACGAAGGGACCATTTTGTCTGTGAAGATCGACCTAACGGCACAAGCCCGCATTGAACCCTTCAAGGCGCTCTCGCTCCGCCTCCGAGTCGCGACTAAAACATCGGACGTGAATCCGTATTCACGTCCGATGTTTTAATCTTTTGATTTTGAGCATATTTTCACGCAAAATCGGTTCCCACCACTTTTGCGTTCGATGCTCTAGCCGCTATTTCGCAGTCCGGCAGCTATTCCATTGATGGAAAGATGGATGCCTTCAACCACACGCTCGTCCGCATCTCCAGCACGGTGACGCTTCAATAATTCAACCTGCAGGTGGTTCAGTGGGTCGAGATAAGGAAAGCGGTTACGGATGGAACGAGCGAGCAAGGGATTTCGCTCGAGCAGGGCCTTCTGGCCGGTAATGGCGAGGAGCTTGCTGATGGAATCCTCCCACTCGCGACGAACTCTCGGAAAGATCGTCTCGCGCAGCTTCTCGTCCTCAACCAGTTGTGCGTAACGGGATGCGATGGCGATATTGCTCTTGGCTAGGACCATGTCCATGTTTGAAAGCAGGGCCTCGAAGAACGGCCATTCGCGATACATTTCCTGGAGTAAGGAAAGCCCTGTATCCGAATGGCTCTGAAGCCAAGCATTCACAGCAGCGCCAAACCCATACCAGCCGGGCAACATGAGACGACACTGGGCCCAGCCGAACACCCAGGGAATGGCACGCAGGTCTTCGATCCGGCGGGAATTCGTGCGTGAGGCAGGGCGGCTGCCGATGTTCAAATTTGCGATTTCACCGATAACGGTGGATTCCCAGAAGTAGCGTTCAAAGCCTTCGGTTTCGTAGACGAGACCGCGATAGGCCTGATAAGCATGGTTCGAAAGCTCCTCCATGGTCCTGAGATACTCATCGCGAGGGGCTGGCGTCCCCGTATGCAGGAGCGTCGCTTCGAGCGTCGCTGAAGCTAGAATCTCCAGATTCCGGCGTCCGAGATCGGGGTTCGAATACTTTCCAGCAATGACCTCGCCCTGCTCAGTGATACGGATTGCACCCTGCACTGCTCCGCCGGGCTGAGCCAAGATTGCCTGATAACTTGGACCACCGCCCCGGCCGACTGATCCGCCACGCCCATGGAATAGTCGTAGGGCAACCCCATGCTTGCGGAAAACTTCGACGAGCTTGATCTCTGCCTTGTAAAGTTCCCAACCGGAAGTCAGAAATCCCCCATCCTTATTGCTATCGGAATAGCCTAACATCACCTCTTGTATCTGACCGCGGCTTCGCAGCAGCTGCATATAATCTGGCATTGAAAACAGCGTTTCCATCACCTGCCCACAGCGACGTAGATCGTCGATGGTCTCAAAGAGCGGCACGATGTTAATGCTCATCTCGCCTGTGCTTGGGCGTAGGAGGCCGGCCTCCTTGAGGAGCAACGCGACTTCTAGAACGTCGGATGGGTCGCTCGCTTTCGAGATAACGTAATTGGATACCGCCGCCTGACCATACAGCGTATGCGACTTCGCGGCCTCGCGAATGATAGCGATCTCGGAAGCCGTCTCTTTGGAATAGTCGAGATAAGGCGATGTCAGAAGTCGTGGCGTGCGCAGCTCCTCTAGGAGAAATGCAATCCGATCTTTCTCTGCTCTTTGAGCATAACCTGTCCCGGGACAGGCCTTTTCGATCAGCTCAGCAACGACCCGTTCATGCACGTCAGCATTCTGACGCAGGTCGATACTTGCCAAGTGAAACCCGAATACGTCCACTGCGCGGCGAAGTTTACGCAGACGCCCTCGCGCAAGAACTCCCGAGCCATTGACCATCAAAGATCGATGCAGAATGGAAAGGTCTCCGGCAAGCTCCTCGACACTGCTGTAAGCAGGAGCTTCGCCGGCTGGATGGTGTGCCACCTCGCCGTGCCCAAGGGCCTTGGCCGTTGCCGCGAGGCGCGCATAGATCCCAGAAATCGCCCGCCGGTAAGGTTCGTCCTGGCGATGAGGGGAATGATCGGGAGAGGTATCGACCAGAGCTTGCAGTTGCTCTGAAATACTCACATAGCGCCCGTCTAAGGACAGTTCACCGCCCAGACAGTGGATTTCCTCCAGATAGAAACCGATCACCTGCCGACTTTGCAGGTGAAGCGCTTGCCGCAAGGCATCCGCAGTCACGAAGGGGTTACCGTCCCGGTCGCCGCCGATCCAGCTGCCCATACGCAGGAATGAGGGCAGTTCCTGGGTCTGCCACATAGGTTCCATGGCCGCGAGCTGATCCTCAAGCGCAGCATAGAAGCGGGGCAACTCCTGGAAGAAGGTATAATCATAATAGGAAAGGCCGTTCACGACCTCATCGATGACTTTTAGTCGGTTGCGACGCAGAATGCTGGTCTGCCAAAGGGTCAGAACGGCACGACGCAGAGCCTCTTCGCTTGCGGCAAGCTCCTCAGGAATCAAGTGTTGGCGATCTCGCTGGGCCAAGATCTGCGCCACTTCCATCTCGCGATCGATCGTACTCTTGCGTCGCACCTCAGTCGGATGAGCCGTAAGAACGGGACAGACAAGGGCGGAGGCGAAGAAGCGCTGCAGGTCCCCTTGGGTCACCCCGGCCTCTTGAGCCAATTTCAAGGCCCGCGTCATCGTCCCTTCGCGGGGCGCGGAGGCTGCCATAGCATGCGCACGTGAGCGGCGGACATGATGTTGGTCTTCCGCAATGTTGGCGAGATGGGAAAAGTAACTATAGGCCCGGATGATCTGGTTCGTTCGCCCGCGGGAAAGGCTATTCAGGGTCGTCTCAAGCTCCTGCCGAGCGATCTGATCCTCATCTCGGTGAAAGCGGATCGAGGTTTGGCGGATACGTTCTACTACATCGAATACGGCGTCCCCTTCCTGCTCGCGGATCGTATCCCCTAGAAGACGGCCAAGGAGGCGAATGTCATCGCGGAGGGGCAAATCCTTCTCTGGGGTGAGATCAGGGACAATCTGGGACATCGAGGCTCGCTATGGTTTCAGCCATTTTGCTGCACCTGCGAATAAAGCGCCTTGCCGGGTCTTACTGCAAGAGCAATGTTGCAGTCTCATCCTCGGCAATGGCCCAGCGGTCAGGATTATCCGCCTGCCCTATGAGGGCCAGGCCATAGGCAATGGATTCGAATTGGTCCGCCGATGTCAGGCGGCTTTCGCCAAATCGATCCAGAAACAGACGACGGATTGCAGGAACAAAGGATGTCCCGCCGGTGAGAAAGACCCGATCTATATCTTCCGGCCGAACTCCTGCCGAAGCGATGGCTCTATCGACCGTTCGGGCGATCTGGCTAACCTCCTCTGCGATCCAGCTCTCGAACTGATGTCGAGTTACATCAGCTCGGATATCGACGCCCTCCCCTTTAAAGTGGAACTCCGTTTCTTCATGAGCAGACAGAGCCACCTTGGCCGCTGAAACTGCCCTATAGAGGTCGAATCCGAGATCATAGTCGATAATATCGATGAATTTCTCCAAAGGCGCTGGGTCGAGGGCAACGCGGGCCAGCTCCCGCAACTCCTTAAGATCGCCGCTGCTCTTCATCATAGCGAGCTGATTCCAGCGAGCGAAGTTGGCGTAGTAGTGATTGGGAATTGCAAGGACCTTGCCCATGGAGCGATAGCTTCCACCCTTGCCGAGACGTGGGGAAACAATCTGGTCGACAATGCGGTAGTCGAATGCATCGCCAGCGATGCCGATACCTGCATGGCTCAAGGGTTCTGCCTTCAGAACCCCACCCGACCTCGAGAAACGCATGACGGAGAAGTCACTTGTGCCTCCCCCGAAGTCGGCAACGAGAACGGTTGCATCCCTTTCCAGTTGCCGGGCATAGAAGAAAGCGGCCCCGACTGGCTCGTAGACGTAGTGGGCTTGTTTCGCTCCTAGCGCGCCGAAGGCGGCTCGATAACGTCGCATGGCGAGCGCATCATCCGGATTGAACCCGGCGAACTCCACCGGCCGACCAACCACGACATTTCTGGCCCCAAGTTCGACCGGTGCATTACTGTGGCGTAGCAATGTCCGCACGAAGGTGCCCAACAAATCTTCGAACCGGAAGCGTTCGCGGAAGATTCTGGTTTCCTGAAAGGTTGCACTCGCCGCAAAGGTCTTGAAGGACTGGATAAAGCGGTGTGCAGTTAACCCCTCAAGGAACTGTTCGATAGCCCATGGCCCCCCTTCCACATGGGTTCGAAAGCCGTTTCCATGCCGCTCGTCCCAGAAGCAGAGTGCGGTGGCATAGACCTTCAGGACAGTTTCCCGATGGTCAAAAGTCAGGGCTTCCACGCGACCGGAGGCATCAGCGATGGCCACGACCGTATTGCTCGTGCCGAAATCAATGCCGATGGAAAGATCTTGTGGCGAAGACATGGCGGACCCGGGAGCTGAGGGTAAATGGGCCGGACGGTCTATCCCTCAAGCTGCACGAGGCCAAGGAAAATCTGCTCTCTCAAGAAAAATTTACGTTACGTCATTTCACCCTTGTCAGAGCACTGCCGTTGACCGAGGCAGTGCCAACACCGTAGAAGCCGCGCCTTGTTATCGGGAAAGCGACTCATGAAAACCATCGGCCAGCGCATCGCAAGCGAACTGAATGCCCAGGAATGGCAAGTCCAGGCTGCCATTGCGCTTCTCGACGATGGCGCGACCGTTCCCTTCATCGCCCGTTACCGCAAGGAAGCGACGGGAACACTGGATGACGCCCAGCTGCGCACCCTGGAAGAGCGCCTCCGCTATCTCCGCGAGCTGGAAGACCGGCGCAAGACGATCGTCGAAAGCATACGCGATCAGGGCAAGCTAACTGACGAACTGGCAGTGCAGATCAACACGGCAGACACCAAGGCACGGCTTGAGGATCTCTATCTTCCTTTCAAGCCCAAGCGCCGGACAAAGGCCCAGATTGCCAGGGAGGCCGGCCTCGAGCCATTGGCGGATCAGTTATTGTCCGGCCCCGAGCATGCCCCCAAGGAAACAGCAGAGGCCTTCGTGAGCCCCGAGAAGGATGTTTCCACAGTGGAGGCAGCACTCGAGGGCGCTCGGGCCATTCTGGTCGAGAGGTTTTCCGAGAATGCAGAACTCTTGGGTGCACTTCGCGAGACCTATTGGCAGAGGGGAAGCCTAGCGTCGACGGTCCGCGAGGGCAAAAAATCGGACGGGGTTAAATTCGCAGACTATTTCGACTTTTCTGAACCTCTTGCGAAACTCCCCTCGCATCGGATTCTCGCTCTCTTCCGGGGAGAAAAGGAAGAGGTCCTCGACCTTCGCATGGAGGAGGACAAAGATGCGGGCGCGTCTAACTATGTGAGCTCCTATGAAGGTCGCGTTGCCCTTGCCTTCGGCATTGCCGACAAGGGACGCCCCGGCGATCGCTGGCTGCTTGAAACGGTGCGTTGGGCTTGGCGGACAAAGCTGCGCTTCTCGATCGAGCTCGACATGAAGATGCGGCTTTGGCAGTTTGCCGAAGACGAGGCCGTGAAGGTTTTTGCAGGCAATCTCCGCGATCTTCTCCTTGCCGCTCCTGCTGGAACGCGACCGACGCTGGGACTAGATCCTGGGTACCGAACCGGCGTCAAGGTCGCGGTGGTGGATGCCACTGGAAAGGTCGTCGCGACCGATACGATTTATCCGCATGAGCCGAAACGCCAATGGGACGAGTCCATAGCGGTGCTCGCAAGGCTTTGCCGTGTCCACAAGATCGAGTTGATCGCCATCGGCAATGGCACCGCTTCACGCGAGACCGACAAGCTCGCCGCTGAACTGGTCACAAAACATCCGGACTTGAAGCTGACAAAGATCATGGTGTCAGAAGCAGGCGCCTCTGTTTATTCTGCGTCGGCCTATGCGAGCCAGGAATTGCCCGATCTCGACGTCTCACTGCGGGGTGCGGTTTCAATTGCGCGCCGTCTGCAGGATCCATTGGCGGAGCTCGTCAAAATCGATCCCAAGTCCATCGGAGTCGGGCAGTATCAACATGACCTTGCAGAATACAAGCTTTCCCGATCTCTCGATGCGGTCGTCGAGGATTGCGTGAACGCGGTCGGCGTCGACTTGAATACTGCTTCCGCTCCTCTTCTCGCCCGCGTCTCAGGGCTTGGAGATTGGGTCTCACAGAACATCGTCGCTCATCGCAACGCCAATGGACCGTTTAGAACGCGCAGGGCACTCAACGACGTGACAGGCCTCGGCCCCAAGACCTTCGAACAGGCCGCCGGCTTTCTGCGCATTCCAAGTGGAGATGATCCACTCGATGCCTCGGGTGTCCATCCAGAGGCTTATCCAGTCGTGAGACGTATTCTGGAAGCGACGAAGAGCGACATTAAAGTGCTGATCGGGAACGGATCCGTGCTTAAAGCTCTCAAACCTGCCGACTTTACGGACGACAAGTTCGGCATCCCGACTGTAAAGGATATCGTGGCCGAACTGGAAAAGCCCGGCCGTGACCCCCGGCCGGAATTCAAGACCGCAACGTTCCTAGAGGGTGTCGAGACTCTCAACGATCTAAGGCCGGGCATGATCCTCGAAGGCGTCGTCACGAATGTCGCGGCTTTCGGTGCCTTCGTCGATATAGGCGTACATCAGGACGGGCTCGTTCACGTCTCAGCCCTATCCGACACTTTCGTGAAGGATCCGCGCGCCGTCGTGAAGCCCGGCGACATCGTTCGCGTCAAAGTTCTTGAAATTGATAAGGCGCGTAAGCGCATTTCGCTGTCGATGCGAATGAGTGATCCGGTAGGCAAGGTGTCGCCTCCGCGCGGCGAAGAAAGCCGCTCCTTCACAAAGAACCCCTTGCCGCAAACATCAGGTTCACGAAATGCTAAAAGTGACAAAGAATCTCAGGACGGAGGCGCCCTGGCAGATGCCCTGCGGCGTGCGGGCCTTTCCGGCAGCGTTGGAAAAGGCAGAGGCCCGCGCAGCTAGTTGGCGGGAGACTTTCATAACAGGACCTGGTGATCTTGTCAGTTCCAAGCTGCAAGAAGCATCTCGCTGTCGACAGTCTCGATCTGCTGGCTGAAACGCTTGCTGTAAAGGGATAGTAGGCTGTCGTGACCCTCGTCGGAAGAGCTGCACAAGCCATCCGCGACGATCACGACTCTATATCCGTGGTCGACGGCACCGAGCACGGTCGCCAAGACGCAGACGTCGGTCTCAGAGCCCGTGATAATGAGGGCATCGGCTTGGCGCTTTCGAAGATAATCTAGAAGCTTGTGTCCAGCAAAAGCCGAGTAGACCGGCTTGTCGACAACGGTTGCTGGCGGCACTAGACGAGCGAGAGGCGGCATCAGTTTGAGGAGACGAGGATCGAGATATTCCCGCGTCGCCTGTCGCCAGCGCTCGTAATAGGCACGCCAAGTTCCAGGCATGTCTTCAGGACGCTCAGGTGTAATGAAGCGCGTGAACACGGTCCGCTCGGGGAAACGTTCCGCAATCCGTACGACCGTAGGCAACACGCGCTCCATCCAGGGCGTCGGCCACGGCCCTTCGGTCGAGAAGAGGCGTTGCATGTCGATACAGAGATGGACCGATCTCTCGGTTAGGGCGCCATTAAGCAGAGCAGCCATGAGCAATTCTCGCAATCCCATTCAGAACGGCCACGCGACGTAGCAGTTCCCATAGGCCGCATGTCGGCAGCTCTCAGCCGAAACTTACTGCTCTTCGAACGCTTTCATGGGCAACGGGCAAGGGCAAGCTGATCGTGCACAGCAGGCCCGAGGGCCGATAGTCCAGCACGACTTTTCCTGACAATTCCCGTGACAAACTGCGTTCGATCAGCCGGGAACCGAAGCCTTTGCGGGTAGGTATCTTGACAGGAGGGCCACCTTCCTCTTGCCAATGCAGGACCAAGCCCTTCTCATCCCAGCCTTCGACAAGGTCCCAATGGATGGTTACGCGCCCGCTATCGACTGAGAAGGCTCCGTACTTGACGGCGTTTGTGGACAGCTCATGTAGAACCATCGCGAGCGGAAGAGCGATTCTCGGCGGCACGTGCAGTGCCGGTCCTTCGATAATGAAGCGCTCGACTTGCTCTCGGCGGTAGGGCGCCATTGCTTCCTCTGCGATATCCCGCAGATTCACTCTCTCCCAGTTCTCTCGTGTCAGGACATCGTGTGTTTTCGAAAGCGCGAAAAGGCGCGCCTCAAACGCCTCCCTGGCCATTCTCGGTTCATCGGCCTTGAAGCTCTGCGCTGCAATTGATTGCACTGTGGCAAGGGTATTTTTCACGCGATGATTGAGCTCGTTGATGAGAAGGCGCTGCCTGGCATCGGACTTAGCTCTCTCGACAGCAGCCCACGTTCTTTCCGCGGTATCACGGCTAAGGTCGATCTCGGCCTGCGTCCATCGGCGCGGTGTTCCGCTATGGATGTAAAGAGCTGCTCGGATCTGACCTTCCTTTACGAGCGGTACAAAAATGGAAGCGATACAGTCCAGGGCAGCATAAGCAGCATAGTGTCCTTCTGCGCGCGAATCTGACAGCGCATCATCGAACACCGAGGTCCGCCCGGATTTCAGATCGGCACAAAGAACGGGACCGAAAGCTCGCAACGGATGACGACCAGGCACATCCGGTAAATCGTCAGCGTGCCAATCCACCAGCGTTGATAAAACCATCGTCGTATCGTCCACGTCGCCATAGCCGACACGATCGACCCCGAGATGCTTTCCCAGCGCTTCGGCTACGGTCATGAGAATCTCGTCCGGACGCTCCAGATCGCGGATCTTATCACTCAAGGAGAGGAGAAAGCGCTCACGAACCTCGCTGTCCTTGCTGGATGTGATGTCGAGATTGACGATCACGGTCCGAACCGGTTTCCCGGTCTCGTCCGGAAGCGACTGGCCGCGCATAAGCAGCCATCGGGTCGAGCCATCCTCTCTCACGATGCGATATTCTGCAGCTAACGGATCAAGCGTGCGGGAAAATCTCCGCACTTCCTGTTCCATCCAGGCTTTATCATCGGGGTGTATGAGCTCACGCCACACTTGGGACAGATTGGCATTCGCCGTTTCGTGATCGAGACCAGCGAGCTGAAACATCTGAGCGGACCACGAGATTTCACCGGTCAGATGGTTCCAATCCCAGATCCCAAGGCCAGCCACATCCTGTGCAATCTGCAACCGCTCTTCGCCTTCACGCAGCACCCGCAGGACACTCTCCCGCTCCGCCTCACGAAGGCTCAGTTTGGTTGCCATATCGTTGAACGCCACACTGAGGTGGCCGATGGGCGTATGGGGATTAAAGACCTTGACGCGCGTCTGAAGGTCTCCCTGTCGCCAGCGATCAACGGCTTGATTGAAGGCGGATAACGGTCGCTGTGCGGAGATACGCCCGGCGAACCAAGCCACGACAAGGGTAAGGATCCCTAGGAAGGCATAGAAAATCGCCTGTCCGCTGTATATCGGCAACTCTTCCATCAGCAGAACCTACGATGCCGTTCCTGTCGCATGCCGAAGGCATGCCCATCAATAGACCGCCCGTTGGGGGAAGCAAAGCAGCAATCAAACCTTGATCGGCGACCGGATCAACACGCCCCACCAATATAGGTTTATTATCCCACAGCAACTCTACCCGACCAGCAAAGATTGCTCACATTGCCAGCGTCAGAAATATATAACATATCATGAATATGCCTTACAATTGCATGATTCGTGGCTCCAACGGAACCGCGACAAGGCAAAGGGAGACAGGTCGATTTGGCTTTGTCCCTCGACGATCACCTGAGCAGCCGCTTCACCGACAGCCGCCGAGTGCTTGAAGCCATGACCTGAGCATGGAGAGACAACAAGGATCCTGTCATTCTCTGGATGCCAGTCGATCAAGAAGTGCGAATCCGGGGTCACTGTATAGAGGCATGTCAGAGATTTTATCGACTCCGAGCCGACGCCTCTCAAGCGTCCTCTCAGATACGCGCGATACATGGCCTCGGGCTCTGCGGGATCAACCGCACGCGTCACGGTCTGCGGAGTGGTCACTTCGTCATATTGCTCCCCGGCTGTCTTCATGGACCCCGAGCCCGGTAATGACGGGAAGCCATAGAAGAAGTCTTTTGGGTCCGCGCTGGGCGCCCAGATGAAGACTGGGCTATTAGCCCAGGCAGAGGTCATGTCCTGGGCAACCGGAAACCAGTGCATGACCTGCCGGCTCGGAGAAAGAAGCCTATCGAAGGGCGCTCCGAGGAGTTCTGGCGCCCAAGGCCCCGCTGAGACAATGACTTTGGATACGTGAACGATGCCTTGGCTTGTCGTAATTTGGACCCCATTGCCGACGCCCGTCAAAGAAAGCACGTTCGTTCCGAAATGCAGATCAGCACCGAAGTCTTGAGCTCTTCGAAGTTGAGCCGCGACACAACGCTCCGGATCTAGATATCCACCTCCAGGCTCGAAATATCCGATTTCGCCATCCTGCGGCATGAATTGCGGGTAGCGAGCCCGAATCTGATCTGCTCCATGGATTTCATGGGAGATGCCGTAATCCTCAGCAGCTCGCTTGGTGGTCGCAAGGAAGCTCGTGCGGATCGGACCATTCGTTGCCTGATCCATTCTGCCGATAATAAGGCAACCCACCTGCTTCAGAAGCCTCTCGCCTGTTTCTCCTTCAAGCTCTCGCCAGATCTCGTTGGAGCGCAGGGCTAAAGGCACATATGCCGCCCCCTCCCCGATCGCCTGTCGCGTAATTCGCGTCTCACCATGAGTTGAGCCCCGGTCATGGGGCGGAGTGAACTGGTCGATACCAAGGACTCGCACGCCCTGCTTTGCCAATTGGTAGAGCGCCGCGGATCCCATGGCCCCCAGTCCAACCACGGCGACATCCCAGCCCGGTGTATGACCCGCCATCCATCCCTCCATACCAAGAGTATCATTCCAAGCAGATTTTCATCTCCACAGCAACGAAGGCCCCAAGCTGGCAAGGCGCTTGTTCCCTTTCTGGAACTGCTTTAGAAACAGGTTCGTCTCACGGGGAGCCCTCAAGGGCTGAGAGGTAGCACAGCTGCCGACCCGTCGAACCTGATCCGGGTCATGCCGGCGGAGGGAATGAGCATGCACTCTTGCAGAACATCTGCGTCTCGTGCGCGCTGTCGCCGACTCGGCCGGTCTTACGCATGGGAGCCCTTCTGATGTTCAGCCGAATTGTCTTTGCCCTTCTGTCATCCTTCCTTGTAATCGGTACAGCTCTGGCTCAGGCGAAGCCCGTACTGACGGTCTATACGTACAGCTCCTTTGCGGGCAAATATGGGCCAGGGAAAGCTGTGAAGGAGCGCTTCGAGGCTGCCTGCAACTGCCAACTCGAATGGGTCACGGCCGAGGATGCCGGTAGTCTCCTAGGCCGCCTGCGTTTGGAAGGGACCAACACGAAAGCCGATGTCGTTCTAGGCCTCGACATGAATCTGGCCTCGGAAGCCAAGTCCCTGAACTTGTTTGCGCTCCACGACATGGACCTGAGAGGCCTATCGCTGCCGGTCGCTTGGACGGACGATACATTCGTCCCCTTCGACTGGGGCTATCTTGCGTTCGTCTATGATACAACCATGCTCGCCCAGCCACCGAAGAGCCTGAAGGAGCTGGTAGAGAACCCGAGCGGCCCAAAGATCGTCCTGCAGGATCCCCGCACAAGTGCTCCTGGTCTCGGCTTCCTCCTTTGGATGCAGAAAGTTTATGGCGACCAGTCCGGCAACGCTTGGACACAGCTGAAGCCTCGCATCGTCACCTTCACCAAGGGATGGTCCGAAGCCTACGGGCTCTTCCTGAAAGGCGAAGCGGATATGGTGATGTCCTACACCACATCGCCCGCCTACCATGTCTCCGTCGAGAAGAAGGATCAGTACAAGGCGGCCGCCTTCGAAGAAGGACATTATCTCCATGTCGAAATTGCCGGCCTGACACGGACCACAAAGCAGCCAGAACTTGCGAAAGCGTTTCTGGCTTTCTGCTTGTCGGATTCCTTCCAGTCGACGATGCCGGAAGGCAATTGGATGATGCCGGTCAAGACTCCTCAGTCCGGTTTGCCGCAGGCCTTTCAAGATTTGATTCAGCCCCAAAAGGCTTTGCTCTACACGCCCGACGAAGTGCAAGAAAACCGCCGTGCCTTCGTGGATCGCTGGCTCAACGCGACGGCCCGATAGAGCCGGTGTCATGCGGCTCAGGCAGCTTCATCTTGGAGACGCGACGACCTTCGCTATCGTCGCGCTCGTTGCATGTGGCTTCGTCTCTCTTCTTCGCATTGGCGACGGGGGAACAACCCTTATCTCCATAGGTCCTTATCTCCAGCGGGTCCTTATTTTCTCTTTTGTTCAGGCCGGATTATCGACACTCCTTTCCCTCGGACTCGGTATTGCTCTCGCCTTAGCCTTGGCTCGGCGGCAGTTTCCCGGGAAGGAGGCCCTCCTGACGTTTCTGGGCACGACGATGGTCATTCCGACCATCGTGGCCGTATTTGCGGTCCTTGCCGTTTATGGCCGGAATGGCTGGGTCGCTCAGAGCCTCAAAAGCCTGGGCTGGACGGGGAGCATCAGCATATTCGGATATCCAGGTATCCTCATCGCCCATGTGTTTCTGAATGCTCCCTTCGTAGCCAAGGTCACGCTCGACGGACTCAATCTGGTTCCGGCGGAGCAGTGGCGCCTTGCGACGAGTCTAGGGTTCAGCTCGGGACAGATTTTCCGCCATCTTGACTGGCCCGCCCTCCGCGCAGACCTCCCTGGTCTCGCCATCCTCGTATTTCTTCTGTGCTTCAAAAGCTTTGCCATCGTGCTGGCCCTAGGAGGCGGGCCGAGTCGGGCGACCTTGGAAGTTGCAATCTATGAAGCTCTCAAGGTCGATTTGGACTTTGCACGTGCGGCTTGGCTTGCCCTGTTGCAGGTCGCGATTTGCGTAATCATCGCCCTGGCTCTGCATGGAGTTGTTTCCCGCCCGCCTGCCGCGACGACCTTCCGTGGTCCGATGCAGCGCGTCGATGCCGCTGATTATCGTCTTAAAATTCTGGACTCCGTTATCCTGCTGTTCGGTCTTCTGTTCCTTGGTCCTTTGGCTCTTAGTGTACTGGTCGGACTTGGGAGCATTCCAGATATCCTCGATTTGGATCTTGTCGGCGCTCTTATGACGAGTTTGACGATTGCAGCGATTGCGGGCTCCCTGGCATGCTCGCTTGCCTTGGCGATCGGTGCCGCTGTGCGTCATCATCGAATTGCTCAGGCATCTCCCCGCTGGGCTGCACTGCTCGATCTCGTTCCAAGTGCCTTGCTTGCCATTCCACCCTTTGCACTGACAGCCGGCCTTTTTCTGCTGATCAGACCTTGGATCGATCAAGCCAGAATCGGTCTGATCCTCCTTCCTGTCGTCAACGGCCTTGGAGCACTTCCTTTCGCCTACCGCTATATAGCACCGCGCCTTATGCAGGCCGAAGAACGATATGGGCGCCTATCTGAGTCCCTCGGCATGAGGGGCCTTGCCAGACTTAAAATTGTTGATTGGCCGATGGTGCAGCGCCCCCTGGCATCGGCGTTTGCACTGACCGCGGCATTGTCATTTGGCGACTTCGGGATCATCGCTCTCTTCGGTGGCCCGAAGCTCCGAACTTTGCCCTATCTTCTTTACGAACGACTGGGAGCTTACCGGTTCGAGGAGGCCTCCGCCCTTGGGTTGATCATCCTCACTGTGGCCTTTCTTCTCGCTCAGGTATCAAGTCGACTGTCTCATGCTCACGATTGAGAATTGCCGCCTAACTTGGCCAGACTTCACCGCGGACTACTCCCTCACGATCGACGAAGGAACTCTTTGCGCCGTCGCCGGGCCTTCGGGAGGGGGCAAAACAACTCTGCTGCATATGATCGCCGGATTTGAAACACCGGAATGCGGAAGGCTCACCTATCGCGGCAGAAACCTGTTGCCCCTGCCTCCATCGCAGCGGCCCGTCGCGATCGTTTTTCAAGACCATAACCTCTTCCCGCACCTCTCTGTCGCCGAGAACGTTGCACTGGGGCTAAGACCATCTTTGCGCCTAAGCGCCGCGGAGATGACGGCGGTTCTGGAAATGCTGGATGCAGTAGGGCTGAGGAGCTACGATCGACGCAAGCCCGGGGACATGTCGGGAGGTCAACGCCAGCGTGTTGCTTTGGCCCGCGCTCTCATCTCGGGACGGCCGCTTATTGTACTGGATGAGCCCTTCAGCAGCCTCGACCCTCAACTCCGACGCGACATGATCCGTCTTGTCGACACACTGCGTCGCAAACGGAATGTCACTGTCATTATGTCGATCCATACACCGGAGGATGTGGCAGATGTTGCGGAGCAGATGGTTCTGATCATTGACGGCAAGGTAGCCGTCAACGGATCGCCAGCTAAGGTTGTGAGCTGCATTTACGATAGGGGATCTTCAGCGAAGCCTACGAGTTAGGAAAGGCAAGTATCTGCTGAAACAGTGATGTCATCGAGCATCAAAAGCGTCATCTATGCTCTGGGGCCCCCATCGAGAAAATCGGTCAAGTCAGCAAGATTCGGGCACCTAACTGCGCCAAGCTCGCCCTTTTGGACAAAAGACGTTATCCTTCTTGAGCTTAACCGGATTTCCTGGCAGGTTTCGCTTGCACCGGCCGAAGAACCAGACGTTAACTGGATAATGGACCCTTGTGTGACCTGATGCCAGAAATGTCCCATCAACCCCTGACTTCATTTGGAGGCGAGTTTTCCGATCCGGAGCGGGAGGCAACCTTCCAGGCCGAGCGCCTGCCGGAAACGCTACGGCATGTTCGCCTGCTATTCCTGCTTTCCACATTCCTTAATACGCTCTTCCTCATAAGTGACTGGCGCTTTTCGGGAACACCCCATTTCTACGTTGCCGTCCCTGCGCGTCTGATCGTGATATTGATCGCCTTAGCGTGTCTTTGGTGGGTTCAAAAAGCTAAAAATTTCCGCGACGCCCAGGCGTCAATGATCACATGGGAATGGATCAACGCAACGGCCGTCGCTTTTCTGGTCACTTCGCACAGCGATCTCGCGCTCTTTGTCGTCCTTCTATTGCCTTCGATTTACTATTTGGTCGTGCCGACGGCGTTCCAATGGTCGGTGATATCCGGCATCTTTTGCAGCACCGTGTTGTTGATGGGCTACCTATATGCCGAACCAACTGGCGGCCCAGTCATCGGTCTGACCCTTGCGATGATCATGTTGAACTTCGCGCTATTTCTTGTGCTTGCACGCTCAAACCGATTGCGGCGGATGGAATGGGCTGCGACTCAGGCTGAGCGGCGCGCCAATCAGGAGCTCATCGAGAGCCGCACAATGTTCGAAACGATGTTTAAGACCGTTCCGATTCCCTTGGTGGTTGTTCGGACGGATGGCGTCATCGTGGACTCAAACGAAGCAGGCATCCGCTATTTCGGCGCGCACTGGACAGCTCTGGGCATTCAGTCGATCGACGAGATCTATGTCGATCCAGAAGATCGAGTGGCTTTTCTCAGGGCCCTGAAGAGGAATGGTCAGACGCACGACTTCGAGACCAGGATCCGTCTTGCGGACGGCTCAATCCGCACCGTTCTTCTGGCTGGCAAACTGATGGACATTCGCGGCGTCCCCCATATCATGTCGGCTGCCGTCGATATTACGGAGCGCAAGGCTTCTGAGGAGAGATCCTGGCGCGCAGCGAGTCACGATGCACTAACTGAGCTCCCTAATCGAGCGCTGTTCCAGAGCCGCTTCGAACAAGCCCTAGCAGAGGCTGAGCGGCAAGGGACAGGAGTTAGTCTGCTTCTGATCGATCTCGACAATTTCAAGGCCATCAACGACACACTCGGTCACGATGCCGGAGACGTGCTCCTGAAGGAGGTCGCAGAACGCCTACGTCGACTGGCGCAGGACCACGATACAGTAGCAAGACTGGGAGGTGACGAATTCGTTTTCGTGGCTACGAATGCCGATTCTCTCGTCCGCGCTCGCGCAATTTCGGAGCAGATCATAGCCGACCTTCGGCAGCCTATTCGTCATGGGGACGAGACGTTCTCCTGTCACGTCAGCATCGGCATCGCCTGCTTCCCGGCACATGACAGCAAACCATCCGAGTTGATGAAGGATGCTGACCTTGCACTCTATGCCGCCAAGGCCAGAGGCAGGAACTGCGTCGTCATGTATACGCCAGACATGCGCCTCCACATCGAGCACAAGGCAAGTGTCACGCGTGGCATTCAGGAAGCCCTGCAATGGGGACAGATCGTTCCCTTCTATCAACCGAAGATCGAGCTGGTGACCGGCAGGGTGGTCGGCTTCGAGGCTTTGGCGCGCTGGCGCCACCCGCAATATGGCCTTCTCACACCGGCGGCATTTTCCAGCGCCTTTGAGGACCCGGAGCTATCGATTGCCGTAGGCGAAAGCATCATCAGGCAGGTTGCATCCGATGTCCGTCGCTGGCTAAGCCAGGGGAGCGATTGTGGTCGGGTGGCTGTGAACTTGTCATCTGCCCAGTTCAACTGGATCGGCCTCGCGAAGCGCTTCCTTGAGGTTCTCCAGGCTGCTGATGTCCCTACAAATCGTCTGGAAGTAGAAATCACAGAAACAGTTTTCATGGGCCGCAGCGCTACGCATGTCGCCAAGGCCCTTAAGCAGTTTCACGAAAGCGGTATTCGAATCGCCCTCGACGACTTCGGAACCGGATATGCCTCTCTCATCCACCTCAAGCAGTTCCCTGTCGATGATATCAAGATCGACCAAAGCTTTGTAAAGGATCTGGAAAACGACGCGGACAACGCCGCCATCGTTCTTGCTGTTATCGAACTAGGATTAAGCCTGGGCATGGATGTGATTGCCGAAGGTGTCGAGACTGTCGAACAGGCGCAGTTCTTAAAGGCCAAAGGCTGCCAACAGGCACAAGGCAACTTTTTTGCACATCCGATGGCCGCAAAAGATGTCCCAGGTTTTCTACAGAACTGGACTGTGCCACCGGTATGATTCATTCCATCTTAAATCGTACGTTATAACGATAACAAATGTTTATTTTCGAGCAACTTAGCAAAAAATCTTGATTGAAATTTCTTCCTCACATAGGGCATTTTGGAAAAGCCGGGTCAATCGCTTATCGCTGCACTGCTGAAGCTGGGGTTTGGGGAAGAGAAATGGCAGCTTTGAGGTCGGAGGCCAGTATTGGAACGGAGGTGCCCGACCGGTATCTGGTGCAGCTCTGCAAACAGTTTGAACACAGCATTTCAGCAACCTACTCCGGTAGCAAGGGACGTGCTGAATTCGAGTTTGGGCACTGCACTATGCAGGCCTCAAAGCGTTACCTGACGTTGATTGTAGAGGCAGAGGACGAGCAATCACTCGCCCGGATGCAGCACCTGATCGGACTACGCCTGGAACGTTGCATGTGGCGCGAGAAGCCGGTGATAAACTGGGTTCGCAGCACCTGATCAACCAGACCGCATTTCTCCTAGAATCCTTCTACAGGTCGGACCTCTACCTGTATTGAGCAACCTGACGCATCAAAGACATGTATTGTTTTCGGCGCCAAATGCGCCGTGTAGCGCGAACCGGTTGCGACTTCCACGTCGCCTGAAGCACGCACAATGACGTCATCTCCGGTCTCAAGCTTCATATACACGTAACTCGCTTCTCCGAGCCGCTCCACGGCGTCGACCTGTCCATCCAGCGCGATTGTACCGTTTCCCGGCTCCGCCATATGCTCTGGCCGAACGCCGATCGTGACGCTGTCGCCTACCTTGAGCGCCGTTCCTAGATATTCGATGTCTATCTCAGCCCCTGCGAACCTTAGTGACAAGCGGCGGCCAGACACAGCTTGGACTTCTCCCTTGATGAAGTTCATGCGCGGAGATCCGATGAAACCTGCAACGAAGAGATTGCAAGGTCGGCGATAGAGGTCCAAGGGCGCCCCGATCTGTTCAATGCGCCCATGATTGAGAACGACAATTTTGGACGCCAAGGTCATAGCTTCAACCTGGTCGTGGGTCACATAGATCATGGTCGCACCAAGCTCCTGATGGAGCTTGGCGATCTCGATCCTTGTATTGACCCGCAGAGCCGCATCGAGATTGGAAAGCGGCTCGTCGAAGAGGAACACGCTCGGGTTCCTCACAATCGCACGGCCAATAGCGACCCGTTGTCGTTGCCCGCCAGAGAGTTCCCTTGGTTTACGATCAAGGAGAGCAGAGAGCTTTAGAATTTCTGCCGCCTGCCTAACACGTCGATCGACCTCGGCCTTGTCAGTTTTCGCGAATTTCAGCCCGAAGGCCATATTCTTGTAGACGGACATATGAGGGTAGAGCGCGTAGGACTGGAAAACCATCGCGATCTTTCGGTCCGCAGGGGGTAGTTCGTTGACGCGCCGCCCTCCAATCCGAATTTCTCCGGTACTTACCGGCTCAAGACCTGCGATGATACGCAAGAGGGTGGACTTGCCGCATCCGGACGGTCCTACGAAGACAACGAATTCTCCGTCGTCCACGGTCAGGTTGATATCCCGTAGAATGTCCACGGGACCAAAGGATTTTGCGAGACCGTGGAGAGAGACATCAGCCATGGCATTGGACCTGTCGAAGAAATGTCCTATTTGACTGCCCCGGCCGTCAGACCACGGACGAGATAGCGTGAGAACAGAAGATAGAGAACGAGAATCGGTGCAATCGCCAGCGTCAACGAGGCCAGAACTGCATTCCAGTCGGTGACATATTGGCCGATGAACTGTTGAACACCGAGGGTGATTGTTTGCTTTCCATCTCCGGGCGACAGAATGAGTGGAAACCAGAGATCGTTCCAGATCGGCACCATCGTGAAGACTGCCACCGTAGCGATAGCCGGCTGAATCAAAGGCAGAATGATACTGCCGAAAATTCTATATTCGCTCACTCCATCGCAACGGGCCGCGTCTCGTAGCTCCCTGGGAATTTGTTGAATAAACTCACCGAGAATTAAAACTGCCAGGGGAAGTCCCTGAGCGACATACACGAGGATAAGTGCCGTTAGAGTATTGACCAGGTTTAGCTCCACCATCATCCGCAGAATGCTCACGCTTCCCAAACGGATCGGAACCATGATGCCAATCGCAAGGTAGAGCCCGATGATCGTATTGCCGCGAAACCGATATTCCGTCAGGGCCCATGCAGCCATAGCGCCGATGAGCACAATGAGGCCGAGAGATACAACCGTAACCGTCAAACTATTGAGAAAATAGAGACCGAAATCCGATTTGGCGAAGACTTGATCGAAGCCGATGGTCGTGAAGGTTCGAGCGTCTGGAAAACCGAGAGGATCGGCAAAGATAGCCCGCCGTGTTTTGAATGCATTGAGCAGGATCAGCAGGATTGGCCCAAGGGCTATAACGGTATAGAGGATGAGAGCCAGATGAACCAGAATGCGGCTTGGCCTGATAGGTCGGTTCATGACACCCTCAAAACATTTGCCTCTGCAAGCGCCGCTGCACGCCGAAGAGATAGATCAGCACTCCCATCAGAATGATGATCAGCATGGCGGTTGCAACCGTGGCCCCCATGGTGGGACTTCCGACCTGAAGTTGATAGCCGAAGAACGTTCTATAGAAGAACGTGCCTAAGATATCGGTTGAGAAGTTGGGGCCAGCCAGAGCACCCTTGACGGCGTAGATCAGATCGAAGGCATTGAAGTTCGCCACAAAGGTCAAAATCGAGACGACGCCGAGTGTTGGTAGGATGAGCGGCAAGCGCACGAACCAGAATATGCTGAACGGACCCGCACCATCGACTGTCGCAGCATCAAGGAGATCATCCGGAATGTTGATGAGCGCCGCATAGATCAACATCATCGGGATACCCACGAACTGCCAGACGGAGATCAAGGAGATCGTGATCAACGCCGTCGATTCCTGTCCTAGCCACGGACCGAACAAGCTCCCGAGGCCAACTGCTTTCAGGAGATTCGGAGCAATTCCCCAAAGTGGATTGAGGATCAATTGCCAGACGAATCCTATGATCACTACGGACAGCATCGTCGGCAGGAAAATCAGTGTGCGATAGATATTTCCACCCGTCAGGCGCGGCAGACTGAGCAGCATCGCAAGTCCGAGGCCAATCCCATTCTGAACCACCATATGAATGGCGAAGAAAATCAGGTTGTTGCGAAGCGCATTCCAGAAATGAACAGACCAAGCCGGATCGGTCAGCAGCGTCTGGAAATTGACAAGCCCCACAAAATGCTGGGCACCCGTTTGATCACTCGCATAAAGGCTAAGACGGATCGTGTCGACCAGCGGATAAATAGAGAAGACCGAATAAATGAGCAGCGCCGGCGTCAGAAAGACTGCAACGTGGATTGGAAAGCGCGAGCGTGCCGTCGCGACTTCTAAAGGAAATGTCGATTCGAGGGACGTCGTCATCGGAATCGCGCTCGGTTCAAGAACGAGCAGATCGCCTATCGACGATCTGCTCATCGATAGGCAGCTATTTCTTGTGCGGCTCGTACCAGCCAGCAAGGCCATCCTCGGCCTTCTTCGCCGCTTCTTCAGGCTTCATGGTCCCATTAAGAACCTGAGCACTGACATTCCAAAGCTCGTTCTCAAGATTGGGCGTTCCACGGGATAGGATCTGGTAGGAATTGCGGATTGAGCTTTCGCATGTGCCGCGCCAGCCAACGAACTTTGCCGCGACCGGATCCTTCACCGTGACCTTTTCCTTGGTAAGCGGGAAGAAACCCGGCAGGGCATTGGCGTAGATGTCGGCGAACTCAGAAGACGCAATCCAGCTGAGGAAGGTCTTGGCAGCCTCGACATTCTTCGATTTAGCATTGATACCGAGCGCGATATCCGTGTGATCGCTGATGTAACACTTGCCCGAAGCGTCCGAAACTGGCGGAGCGAAAGCGTCGAACTCAAAGTCGGCCTGCTTCCGGAAGATGGGGATATCCCATGATCCTGCCGGGTAGATGGCAGCTCGTCCCAGCGTGAACAGATTCTGCGTGTCGGGATACTTCTGGGATTTGAAGCCATCGCCCATATAGGGTGCCCAGCTCGCAAGCTCCGCGAACGTCTGAACGTAAGCAGGGTCGGTGAACTTCTGCTTACCCTCGATCAGAGCCTTTCGGCCCTCTTCCCCCTTCCAGTAATTCACGCCGATGTTCTGGAAGCCCATCGTCGCGGCTTCCCACTGATCGGCGGTACCCATGGCGATAGGAGTATATTTTCCGTCTGCTTTGATCTTGTCGAGCACCGCATGAAACTCGGCAACGGTCTTAGGTGGCACCAGCTTCAATTCGTCGAAGATAGCCTTATTGTAGATGAATCCGTGAATAACCGAGGCCATCGGCATACAGAATGTCGTCTTACCATCGTCCGTCGACCAAGCGCTCTTAGCGACGTCCGAAAAGTTCTCAATACCCTTCACATCATTGACGGCGATCAGTTGCCCCTTCTTGAAAAGGTCGAGAGAGGCATCAAACGGCCGACACGTAATAAGATCGCCCGCCGTGCCTCCTGCTAGACGAGCATTAAGGGCAGCGTTGTACTCGGTTGGTGGATCTGCTTTGAACTGCACCTTGATATTCGGGTATTTCTTGTTGAAAGCGGGGATGATCTGGTTGTTCCAGACATCTGCGTCGTCATTGCGCCAGCTTTCGATGGTCAGTGTCTGCGCCGATACTGCAGAGGCGAATGCCAGGGTAGACGCGGCGACCGAGGCTGCTGCCAGCAAGAACCTCGTCCGCCTCAAGATAGTTTTGGTTTCAAGAAGGATCATCGTCGCTTTCCTCCAACAGGCTTCAGGGCGCCTGCACGGCCCGGTCATCGATTCCCTCGCCTTATCCGTGCAGGTTTTCCTGCATTCTCAATGCCGTCCAGCGGGTTAGCAGACTGTCCCACCTGAACGTACTGTGGACAAGTGACCTTATATTGGTATCGCTGCCAGCCAGAACGGGCAAGGTCTTCGGAAGCCTCATCCCTAGAACCATTGTCCTATTTCGACAGCGCCCCTAGGTATGGCGATCATACCATGCTGTCCGTAGAGTCTGCAGAGGGGGCACGAATTTGCGCCCTTCACGAACTGGACATTAAGTGGCATTGTAAGCTGGAGATTAATGGTTGAATCACCCCAGCCCGATGAAGATGACCAATTCCCTATATCTTGGCATTGACGGCGGCGGCACCAAATGCCGTGCGCGATTGCGCGATGGGGATGGCAATCTGCTTGGCGAGGGAGCTGGCGGCCCATCGAATATCCGGCTCGATCCCAATCTGGTCTGGGAGTCGATCCTGACCGCGGCTCAAGCAGCTATGGACACTGCTGGCCTTGCCGAATCCGACATGCGTGCCATTCATGCCGGAATGGGTGCTGCAGGCGCCGGACAATCCAGTGCGGTTGAGCGGCTGATGTCGCGGCCTCACCCTTTCGCATCATTCTCCATGGATACCGATGCTCATGTTGCTTGGCTGGGCGCCTTCGGTGGTCATGACGGAGCAATTCTGATCGTCGGGACCGGTTCGTGTGGTTATGGCGTCATCGGAGGTGAGCGGCGCTACGTCGGCGGCTGGGGCTATGAAATCTCCGATGAAGGAAGCGGCGCTGCTATTGGGCGTGAAGCCCTAAGGCGAACAATCTGGGCTTATGATGGACGCTGCCCATCGACAGCTCTGTCAGAGGCAATCCTGAAAGGGTTTGACGATAGTCCTGAGGCAATTGTGGACTGGGTTGGCAAGGCCCGGCCTGCGGACTATGCCCGCTATGCCCCACTCGTCCTCGACCATGCGCTTCGACGTGATCCGCTCGGCATTGCCTTGATTGAAGAGGCTGCGGGACAGATGTCGCAGATTGCAACCCGCTTACTCGACCTTGGGGCTCCCGCGCTGTGCCTGTTCGGTGGATTGGCCGAGCCGTTGCGCGCTTGGCTCTCGCCGCCTCTTCAGCAATCTATCGTGCAGCCGCAGGCGGATGCCATGGATGGAGCCATTCTCCTGACGCAGCAGATGAAGGGACAAACATCGCTACGGAGGCGCCGATGAGCGATCAGATGCCCGAAGCGCTGTCGCTTGCCTCTCTCGATGAGAGCAATCCAACACCTCTGTATCTGCAGCTGCAGCAATCCATCGAAGAGGCGGTCCGCAAAGGAGCCATCAAAGCGGACGATGCCCTGCCTGGCGAGCGGGATCTCGCAAAGCAACTGGGCGTCTCCCGCGTCACGGTGCGTAAGGCTATCACTGGTCTCGTCAAGAAGGGGGTCCTGGTTCAGCGTTGGGGATCCGGTACCTTCATTGCACCGCAGATGCGGCTGGAACAACCTCTGTCGCGGCTTTCCAGCTTCACCGACGACATGTCGGCACGCGGTCTCCCATCCTCAGCGATCCTGCTCAGTCGATCGATAGGACAGGCCTCGCCGGCCGAGTTGATGGCGCTCGGCCTTTCTCCCGGCGACGAGGTGAGTCGGGTCAACCGTCTTCGCCTCGCGAACGGCGTTCCCATGGCGATTGAACATGCGGTGGTTCCGAGCCGTTTCCTTCCTGACCCATCTCTCGTCAAGCAGTCGCTCTATGCTGTCCTGCACGAACAGGGTGTCATGCCGACCCGCGCTCTGCAGCGGCTTCATGCAGTACTCCTGTCCGACGACCAAGCCTCGTTGCTCCAGGTGCCCTCCAAGAGTCCTGCACTCTACATTGAG
Organism: Microvirga puerhi; assembly: GCF_020089865.1. Taxonomy (GTDB): domain Bacteria; phylum Pseudomonadota; class Alphaproteobacteria; order Rhizobiales; family Beijerinckiaceae; genus Microvirga; species Microvirga puerhi. Next base: position 27,950 of record NZ_JAIRBM010000019.1, on the reverse strand, counting down.
CGCCGCTCGTTCACCGGAACCGGCGAAGCTGTCGAATTCACTTCGTCTTATTACCGAGGCGACGCCTATGACTTCGTGGCAGAGCTGACCATCAGCCCGCCTGACCGGATCCATCAAGATGCCTGATATGAACCATACATTACCCACAGCAATGCTCCGCGAGGCGCGCGAGGCGCCACAAGTCGTAGCTCGCCTCCTTGCAAGCAATGCCGCCTTGTGCCGCGACCTCGGTGCCCGTCTGCGCAAGGCACCGCCGCCCTTTGCCGTCACCTGCGCCCGCGGCAGCTCCGATAATGCCGCGACTTTCGCCAAATATCTGCTGGAGATCCATTCCGGTCTCGTCACCGCGTCGGTCGGGCCCTCGGTCACCTCGATCTACGAAGCACGCCCGCGGATGCGCGATGCGCTGTTCCTCGCCGTCTCTCAATCCGGTCGCAGTCCAGACATTCTCAATCTGGCGCAAGCCGGGCGGGATGACGGTGCGCTGACGGTGGCGCTCGTTAACGATACGACATCGCCACTGGCCGGCACCTGCGAGATCGTTCTTCCCCTTCATGCGGGACCAGAGAAAAGTGTTGCAGCAACAAAGTCCTTCATCGCTGCGCTCGCGGCCGCAGCGCAGCTCGTGGCATATTGGTCCGAGGACCAGGAATTACTGACTGCCCTTGAGAGTCTTCCCGAGGCCCTCGAGCGGTCCGCTGCTCTCGACTGGTCGGCAGCGCTTCCGCTGTTGACCGCAGCGGACAATCTCTTTGTCGTTGGCCGCGGCGTCGGCTTTGCGATGGCACAGGAAACAGCACTGAAACTTAAGGAAACGTCCGGTATTCATGCTGAAGCCATGAGTGCAGCCGAACTCATGCATGGTCCTTGGACCCTGGCCGGCGACCATTTCCCCGTCTTGGTCCTCAGCCAGCGGGATGAGACTCTCAGTGGCGTCAACGATCTCGTGACGAAGCTGAAAGATCAAAACGTGCCCGTTATCGTGGCCGGCGCAGCTGAAGGACCGGCGGCAGTCATGTTGCCATCCCTCGAAGGGCTTCATCCATTCATTGCGCCCATCGCCCTTATCCAGAGCTTCTATCCGCTCGTGAACGCCATTGCTCAAAACCGCGGCAGGGATCCTGACAATCCGCCTCGCCTACGCAAAGTGACGGAGACCGTCTGATGACCTATGCGTTGACGGGAGCCCGCATTTTCGACGGCGACCACATGCTGGACGATCGGGCCGTGGTCGTTACCGGCGGACGGATCGCTGCGGTTCTCTCTGAAAAGAACCTTCCGGCGGGAATTGAACGGCGCAAGATCGAGGGCCTTCTGGCGCCCGGCTTCATCGACGTACAGGTCAATGGCGGCGGCGGCGTTCTCTTCAACAATGTCCGCACCATCGATGGTCTGCGCACGATCGCAACGGCACACCGCAAGTATGGCACGGTTGGTCTTCTGCCCACTTTCATCACCGATACCCGGGAACGGATGACCGAAGCGGTCGAAGCCATGCGGGCAGCCCTCGCCGCGCGCGTGCCAGGCGTCCTCGGTATCCACGTGGAGGGGCCCTTCATCAATCCTGAGCGCAAGGGTGTCCACAATCCGGCCTATATGCGTCCAATCGAGCAGGAGGACATTGCGATCCTCACATCATTGCCCGAAGGACGCATCCTTCTGACTCTTGCCCCTGAGAAGAACAGCCCCGAGGACATCTCGAAACTCGCTGAGGCCGGCGTTCTGCTTTGCGCTGGGCATACAGCCGGAAGCTACACGGACATTATGGAAGCCTACAGCCGAGGCTTGCGAGGGTTCACCCACCTCTTCAATGCGATGCCGCCGCTTGTGGGGCGTGACCCTGGACCGGTCGGCGCGGCACTCGATACGAAGAACACGTGGTGCGGTCTCATCGTCGACGGGCACCACGTTGACGACGCCTCGCTTCGCGTTGCGATTGCAGCCAAGGGAACGGATAGAATGATGCTGGTGACCGATGCCATGTCGGTTACCGGAACCGATCTTGAGAGCTTCGATCTTCACGGGCGTACGATTTATCGCAAGGATGGGCGGCTTACGACTGAGGATGGGACCCTCGCCGGTTCTGATCTCGACATGGCAAGCGCCGTGCGGAACACGGTACATCGCCTTGGGCTATCTCTACCTGACGCCTTGCGCATGGCGTCTCTTATCCCGTCCACTTTCCTGCGCCTCGACCATGAACTGGGTCGGATTGCGGCAGGCTACCGTGCAAGCCTCGTATTGCTCGACAAGAACCTTGAAGTTCGACAGACTTGGATTGATGGCGAATAGAGCGAGGGAAACCTATGAGCGCGCAACGTGTTCTGGTGGTTGGTCTCGGCAACATGGGCATGTCCCATGCCCTTGCCTATAGTCGGATCGAAGGATTCGAACTCGTTGGCCTCTGCACCCGCAATATCGACGGCATGTCACTGCCGGCGACCTTGCAAGGTATGAAGCACTTCAATCGATATGAAGAAGCACTCTCGGACCTTAAACCTGACATCGTTTCCATCAATACCTGGTCGGATACACATGCCGACTATGCCATCAAGGCCATGGAAGCTGGCGTTCATGTTTTCGTCGAGAAACCCCTCGCTGACACAGTCTTGGATGCGGAACGTGTTGTCGAGACCGCCCATCGCACGAAACGCAAGCTGGTAATCGGATATATCCTGCGTCACCATCCTTCGTGGATCCGATTCATCGAGATCGCCAGGACACTTGGAACGCCGCATGTTTTCCGAATGAACTTGAATCAGCAGTCAAGCGGCACCGCATGGGAGGCACATAAGCGACTGTTGCAGTCCCTTTCACCCATCGTCGATTGTGGCGTGCACTATGTTGACGTGATGTGCCAGATTACCCGCGCCAGGCCTGTTCAGGTTCATGCAGTCGGAGCGCGACTGACAGAGGAAATGCCGCCCGGCATGTACAACTATGGGCACCTGCACGTCAGCTTCGACGATGGCTCTGTCGGCTGGTATGAAGCCGGTTGGGGTCCGATGATGAGCGAAACGGCCTACTTCGTAAAAGATGTGATCGGTCCCAAGGGCAGCGTCAGCATCGTCATGGCGGAGACAGCCAATGGCATCAAATCCGACGACATCAACGCTCACACAAAGACGAATAGGATTCTGCTCCACCACGCAGACTTGACTTCACCGGAGGGGGCATTCGTGCGGCGTGATGAGACCATCGATACTGCCGACGAGCCCGATCACGACGCTTTGTGTGAAAAGGAGCAGCGTTTCCTACTGCGTGCGATCAATGAGGATCTTGACCTCACCGACCACATGGAGGACGCGGTTCGGTCCTTGAAGATTGTCCTCGCTGCGGACGAGTCGGTACGCACAGGACGGGTTATTGCTCTCTAATGATCAATCCTTGACATAGAAAACGAAGCTGCGACTCCGGCCTGCGAATTCACGTTCGTACTCTCGATTGGGATGCCATCCATGGCGTTCATAGAATCGGCGCGCGGCAATGTTGTCCCGGAAACACTCGAGACTCTTCGCCCCGCACCGCTCTGCCTCATGCAAGAGGCATGATCCGCCGCCTTTCCGACTACCGGCAGGATCCATGAAGAGCATATCTATGTGCCCGTCGGTCATGAGCAGAAATCCTGCTGGAATACCGCCTGCACAGACCACCAGCATGCGCGCCCAGGACGCCTCGAAGCGACGGGTGAAAAAGGCGGCATTGCGACTCGACAGAACCTCCTCCTCCAGAATGGACGAAAAGGCGGTGCGATACGATGCCTCGGCGATAGCGGCAAGCGCAGAGACGTCCTCCGGCATTGCGCGTCTCACCTTCACGATTGTCCTCGCAGACGGGGATCAAGCGTGTCGCGCAATGCATCCCCAAGGAGATTGAAGCCGAAGGACAGGAACAGGATCGCAAAACCCGCGAAGATCGCGCTCCACGGCGAGAGTTGGAGAAAGTTGCGCCCCTCCGAGAGCATAAGCCCCAGAGAGGGAGTGGGCGGCTGGGTACCGAGCCCAAGGAAGGACAATGATGCCTCCACCAGAATGGCTGCCGAGAGCAGAAGACTCGTCTGTACCAGAATGACGGAAGCCAGGTTCGGGAGGATATGGAGGAAAATGATGCGCTTGTCCGAGGCGCCGATGGCCTTTGCACCTGCCACATATTCGCTCTCGCACAATACTAATGCTGGCCCCCGAAGGAGGCGAGCGAAGATCGGCGTGTAGACGACCGCGATCGCCGCCGCGGCACTGTAAGTATGGGGACCAAGGACGGCGATGATACCGATTGCGAGAAGCATGACTGGAAAAGCGAAGAGCACATCCATAACACGCATGATGATGCGATCGAGCCAGCCGCGGTAATAAGCAGCCATCAGGCCGAGAGTTCCACCCGCAAGAAGGGCGACTCCAACGGCAAGGACGCAGGCAATGAGCGAGGTCCGGTACCCATAGAGGATACGTGTCAGAACATCTCGCCCCAGCTGATCCGTGCCAAGCCAGTTCAGAACGGTAGGGCCCTTAAGGCGCCGAGCGATACTCTGGGCCATGGGATCATACGGAGCAAACCACGGTGCGCCGAGGGCGAGGATCACCTGCAGAGCCACGAGAACGATGGCGAAGGCAAGCAGCTTGTTCTTGGCGAGACGAGACACGACTTACGCCCTCACCCGAGGATCGACGACGATGTAAAGGAAGTCGACCACGAAGTTCACCAGGACAAAGCCCGCGGTCACGACCAGAATAGTCGCCTGAATGAGAGGATAATTCCGTTCGGCAATGGCTCCCAGAATGAGGCGGCCGAGACCTGGAATGGCGAAGACCTGCTCGACGACGATGGCCCCACCGAGAAGATAGCCTGTCATGATCCCGACGCTCGTCAGGAATGGAATCAAGGCATTCCGCAGGGCATGCTTGTATACCACCGTTCGCTCGCTCAAGCCCTTTGCACGGGCCGTACGGACATAATCCTGACCGAGGGCATCGAGCATGGCGGAGCGCACCAGTCTCGACAGATTGGCGAGGATGGGCAATGCCAAGGCAATCGATGGTAGAAGCATGCGTTGAAGGTTGCCGAACGGATCCTCCGAGAACGGTACATAGCCGAGAGAGGAAAATCCCGGCACAAAAGCGGAGAACAGTAAAATCAGCACGATTCCAAGCCAGAAAGATGGAATCGTCAGCCCAGCGATCGCCCCGATCCGCATGGCGACATCCATGCCGCTGCCACGCGTTTGAGCCATCCAACAGCCGACCGGCACGGCTAAAACAGCGCCGATGAGCAGAGACAGGAACGTGAGCTCGAGGGTCGGCCAGAGATTGGTGATAATTTCCGTCGCGACAGGCCGGCCCGTCCAAAGAGACGTTCCAAAGTCGCCCCGAAGCGCCGCCCCTGCCCAGACCAAATATTGCTGAACGATCGGCTTGTCCAAACCGACGCGGCTGTTGAGTTCCGCCATCCGTTCCGGCGTAATTTCGGTATTGGCGCCAAGCATGATCGCCACCGCATCGCCGGGAATGAGGCGGATCATGAGAAAGACGATGATCGAGACGCCGAAGAGAACGACGACCAGATCGATCAAGCGCGAGAGCAGAATGCGGCTCATCGTAAATCAGTCAGCAAATGGGCCTCAGCGTGGCTCTCTCAAGCCACGCTGAGGCCATGGATCAATAGCTCGCGTTCTTCAATGTCGAGAGCGAACGATTTGGCATCACGTCATAGCCTTGAAGCTTGTCGCGCATGGCCGAGAACAAGGTGCCGTAGGTCAGGTGAGCGACAGGCCCTGTGCAGGCGAGAGTTTTCTGCACCTGATCATAGGCCGTCTTGCGAGCCGCTTGGTCCGACAGGGTCCGTGCCTTATCGAGAAGCTGGTCAATTTCCGGATTGGAATATTTGAATACGTTCGTCGAACCGCCGGTGCGGAACGTGCGATAGAAATATTCGTCCGGATCCGGGCTGCCGGCATTGATCGATGCGAACAGGTCAAAGTTGCTGTTGCGCCAATCCTGGATGAACTGTCCCTGCTCCTGGTTCTTCAACTCGACCTTGAAGCCCGCCTTGTTCAGCTGCTCTTGGACGACTTGAGCGATATCTTTCACGTCCTGACGCGGCAGGACATTCATCGTCACCGTCACCGGCATTGCAACGCCGGCTTCCTTGAGAAGGGCTTGAGCTTTGGCGGGATCCGGCTTGTAGCAAGGGAATTCCTTGACATCGAGCGCCCAGGATTTCAGCGCAGGCGACAGCGGGCCGCCGGGCACGCCGGCACCGAACAGCGCCGCATCGACGATCTCCTGGCGATTAATGGCATAATTGACCGCCTCACGGACCTTCGGATTGTCAAAGGGTGCCTTCGAGACATTCATGCCAATGAGCATATAGGCCAAGTCCAATGTCTCACCCAGCTTCACGCTGGGCTTACCCTTCAGCTGCAGTGCCGTCGCTGCATCGATGTTGGGCAGAAGCGCGTATTGGCCATTGACCAAGCCGACCTGTCGGGTTGCGGATTCTGGAACGATATTGAACTTCAACCCCGAAAGCTTCGGCGCGCCCTTCTGCCAGTAAGCATCGTTCTTCGCGAGAAGGATGAAGCCGTTCGGCTGCCATTCCTGGAACTTGAAGGGACCTGTGCCGACCGGTGTCTTCTGCAAGATGTCCTTGTTGGTCTCGACCTCGCTTGGCACGATCGCAATCGTCGCAAGCGATGACAGGAGTGGCGCAGAAGGCTCCTTCAACGTCAGCTCAACGGTCTGCGGGTCGACGGCCTTGGCACTGTCTATCGCGGAAAGGCGGCTTGCGAGCGGCGAAGCGATGTCCTTGCTCTGCACGCGTCGGATCGTCGAAACGACATCCTCCGCCGTCATATCCGTGCCGTCGTGGAATTTTACGCCGGAGCGGAGCTTGAACGTATAGGTCTTACCGTCCGTCGACACGTTCCAGGATTCGGCGAGCCCCGGGATGATCTTGAGATCCTTATCGACCGCGGTAAGCCCCTCGTAGATATTGCCGTTCACCACCATGAAGCTGGGGAACGCCGTAATGAGATGCGGATCGAGCCCCGTCGGGCCGTTATCCAAGCCAATTTCGAGCACTTGAGCCGAGGCCGAGGCCATGGCTGCCATCATGACGCCCGCGCCGATGGCGCCGCGCAGTACCGACCTGAACATGCGTCTTCTCTCCCTTGCAAGCCGCAGACAACTTATAAAACATCACTGCGGACCTGTCATGGTCCAATATCATACCACTCTAGACCACCTGCTTTGCCTACTATAAATATTGCCGATGCTGCATTCTTTTGGAGATCGCCGGCGTTACAAGATTTCCCAGGAAGGGTCAGCATGCTGAATGGCATTCCGACAGACAGTATCGACATTTCCATAGATGAGACTGGGAGGGACGCCCCGCGTTGTGCCTGGAAGCGGTTCGCGTCGGGCTACCTGGGGCATAGCTAACGATGACTTTGGACACTTTCATCGCGCAAGCCTTCGCTCCTGCCTCCGGAGCCATTGATCGTAGCGCCATTCCAGGCGCCGTACTCGGGATCGTCACCAAGGATGGCCAGCGCGCCGTCCGGTGCGCCGGAGCGGCGCAACTCGAACCAGAAAGGGAAGAACTTTCTCGAGATACGTGGTTCGATCTGGCCTCTCTCACGAAAGTCATCTTCACCACGACGCGCATCCTGCAACTCGCGGAAGAAGGCAGAATTGACCTTGATGCGCCACTGACCACCGCAATTCCGGATCTACGCCAGTACGATATGGATGCAGCGGAGCGGAAACTCACATTCCGCCAATGTTTGGCCCACCAGACCCACCTCCCTGCCGTAGAGCCGCTCTATACCTATGGGCAGGACCCGCAAACATTGCGGGCCTTCATTCTGCAAAGGGTATGGAAGAGTGGCCCACCGGTTTATTCCGACATCAACTTCATGCTGCTCGGAATCGCGATTGAGCGCGTGACGGGACAGGCCCTCATGGATCAGCCTCTGCCACCGCGGCTCACGTTCCGGCCGGATCCAAGGCGTTGCGCGGCGACCGAGCGCTGCACATGGCGCGGGCGCATCATTCGCGGCGAGGTGCACGACGAGAACGCATTTGCCATGGGCGGCGCCTCAGGACACGCCGGCTTATTCGGGACCATCGATGGCGTACTGGATTTCGCCCATTCTATCCTCGACGGCTCCGCGCTCACCTGCGCTTCCATCAAATCTATCTGCACAAGGCAATCGGAGAAGCGCACGGTGGGCTGGGAGGGCGCCTATACTGGGTGGCACGGGGGCGACGCTTGCTCACCTTCTGCTATAGGTCATACGGGATTTACCGGCACTGGCCTTTGGATCGATTTCGACCGCGGTATGGCATGGTCGCTGCTGACCAACCGCGTCCATCCCTCCCGGCACATCGACACTGGTATTCTGCCCCTACGCAGGGCGACGGGCGAGCAGGTGATCGCCCTATTCGATGCGCTTGCGCAACAGGCCTGAAGATCTCGCCGTTTGCCTCTCTCAACGATTGCTGAGAATCTCAACTGGACCTATATTGGTCTGCAAGAGAGAGTGATGATGGCCACCGAAAATTTCAGCAACCGTTTCCGTGACCTGGATGCCTGGCCCAGCCTGGACATCCTTTCCGCCTGCTACGAAGGGCAACTTGCTGCTGTCGCGGCAGTACATTCCGCCCTTCCAGCCATTTCGGCCGCTGCCGAGGAGGCCATCGCAAGGCTTCGCCGAGGCGGACGCCTTGTTTATGTGGGCGCTGGAACGTCCGGTCGAATCGGGGTCCAGGACGGAACGGAATTGCCGCCGACCTTCAACTGGCCCGACGACAAGCTTGTCTACCTGATCGCAGGTGGCGAAGGCGCGCTTCTGAAAGCTGTCGAAGATGCAGAGGACTCCGTCGAGCAGGGCATCGCAGGCATCCGGAACGCGGATGTCGGCCCGAACGACGTCGTGATCGGTGTCGCAGCCAGTGGGCGAACCCCTTTCACGATTGCGGCTCTCCAAGAAGGCAAGGCACGTGGAGCCCAGACGATCGGCGTGTCCAACAATGCAGGCGCCCCCATCCTAGACGTATGCTCGCACCCGATTCTTGCGGATACGGGCGAAGAGGTCGTTGCCGGATCGACACGCATGAAGGCCGGAACGGCCCAGAAAGTGATTCTCAATCTCCTTTCTACGCTGATCATGATACGCCTCGGCCGCGTCTATCGCGGGCTGATGGTCCATATGCGCGCGACCAATGCGAAGCTGCGCCGCCGCAGTGAGATCATGGTGTCCCAGATCACCGGCTGCAGCGATGCCACCGCGATCGATGCCTTGCGCCAAGCGAATGGAGATATGAAGCTGGCCTCTCTCATTGCCCTCGGTGTGAACGCGACCGATGCCCAGGAAGCCTTGGCACGAAGTGATGGAAACTTACGCGAGGCTCTGTCACATTTTCCGAATGTGACCTCTTGAGATATCCGCCTCCCTCTTGGAGAGGCATAGACATCGGGAAAGCGGAGCGCCATGGGGCTGGGGCTTGGCATCGACGCAGGTGGAACGGCGACGCGGTGGCGTCTCGTCGATCGTACGGGTACGTGCGTGGCACAAGGATCTGTCGAACCGTTGACGGGGCATCTGTTCTCGTCAGCAGCGGAAGAACGGGCCGAACGTATCATTCAAGAACTCGCCCATGCAGTCACGGCGACCGGGAAACCAGCCGGCATTGTTGCCGGTATCACGGGCCTGACGCGGGAGACCCCAGCTGAAGCCACGATGCGCAATATTCTGGCAGGAGCTTTCGAAATCCCCCCCGCTAAGATCTTTGTGGCTGAGGACATGTGGATTGCCTACCTGTCCTATTTCGCCCTTGGCGAAGGTATTCTCGTCTATAGCGGCACCGGCTCCATCGGCTACTATCTGTCGCCAGAAAAGCAGGTGATCCGTGTCGGTGGCCGCGGCAATCTTATCGATGACGGAGGCTCAGGCTTCTGGATTGCGCGGGAAGCACTGAAGGCCATCCTTCGGAAGGAGGAGGAAAGCCCCGGCGAGGGGTGGACGAGTCCACTCGGCAAGAGCCTGGCAAAGGCCCTTGGCGGAACCGAATGGGATGTCGTGCGTGCGTTCGTCTATGGAGGGGACCGCGGCAGGATCGGTTTGCTCGCACGAGCCGTCGCAGATGCGGCTCAGGCCGATGACTTCTTGTCTCTCAATATCTTGCGTGATGCCGGCAAAGAACTGGCACGGCTCGCCAATAGCCTCACCAAGCGGATTGGTCCCCGTCCGATTGCCCTAGTCGGCGGCGGAACCCGGCTTCACTCGATCATTGCCGCCGCATTCCGTGAGGAATTGCGAATCCCGGTCGATGTCATCAGCAACGACGTAGACGCGGCCATGACCGCAGCCCGTTTGGCGGCAATGGTCGAGTGAGGCGTTTCGCTCCTTAAATCATACGCAAACTGCGTCTGTCACGCTTTCCCAAAATAGCATAGTGTCGCGGCCGCCTTGCTCTCCCGGAGAACACCGTGATTTTTGATATGTGGCTTGACATGCCCATCTGGGGAATTTTCATCTCGCTCGCGGTGACATTTGCGCTTTCAGCCTTTTTCATTCACTGGCTGAGCTTCGGAAAGTCAATTCGCCCTTATTCTTCAACATTCAGTGGCATAGTTGCTCCCTTTTTCGGGGCCGTTGCCGTGCTATTCGCCCTCTTGACCGGTTTTCTCGCCAATGAAGTTTGGGATCGCAATCGTCAGGCACACCGCACGGTCCTTGGAGAGCGAGAAGGTTTGATGGCAATACAGGCCATCAGTACCGCCACTGTGACCGACATGCAGGAGATCCGGCTGATCGCGCAAGATTATGCCGAAACCCTGATTCAAGACGAGTGGCCGCGCATGCAGGATCAGGAGGCCTCCGTCAAAGCAGGCCAAGTTCTCCTTGCACTGTTGACGCAGATCTCGAACCCGCAGGTCGCGGTAGGTGCCGGCTCGGCAGCCCAGACCGCTCTTCTCGATACCGTACTCAAGCTTCGGACCGCCCGGGATGATCGGCTTGCTCTGAGTGGCGATCAGACAGACAGGACCAAATGGACGGCAGTCCTGATTCTCGCCTTCATCACTCAGGTGGCGATCGGCGGCGTTCATCTGGAGCGTCCCCGCGCCCAAATCGCGGCCCTGACGATCTTTTCGACTGCGGCCGTGATCACTTTAGGGCTTATCGCCATCCGTGAGAGGCCCTTTGACGGGCCGGAGAGGATTTCACCGCAACCTATCGTAGAAGCCCTGCAAAGCATGACTGAGGCCTTGGCGCCTTGAGCTTGTCCGAGGAAGGTTGCACAATCCATTCGCCTCGGGCAAACCTGACGCCCTCCAAGGGATGATTTTCTCGAAATGGACGCACTTTTTGTTGGCCAGACCTATATCGACGTGACCTTCCTGGCGGATGAGATCCCGACCGGGGACGACAAGACGGTCGCGCGAGATTACGCCATATCCTTCGGGGGCAATGCGGTTACGGCCGCTTTTGCATGTGCCAAGCTCGGAATTGCACCGGATCTTCTGACGTCGATTGCGGATGATTATCTCGGCCGCATGTTCATCGACATGGCCGCGAAGTACACGATTCCGGTGCATCATAGAAAAGTGAAGGAGTCGTCGCTTTCCTTCATCATGCCGCGCGGAGGCAAACGCGCCATCGTGCGTTGTCGCGATGATCACTATCTCCACCCCGTACCACCGCTTAACCTAACGGGATGCAAGGCCCTTCATCTCGATGGCCACCAAGCCGATGCGGCCATGCATTATGCTCGCACCTGCCGTGAGGCGGGGATTCTCACATCTCTCGATGGCGGAGGCCTGCGCTCCAACACACATGAACTGCTGGAGTTCATCGATGTCGCTATCGTGGCAGAGCGCCTATGCGAACAAATGAACCTGACGGCGACCGAGATGCTATCGTATCTCAAAGGTCGCGGCTGCAAGATTGGCGGCGTTACGATGGGTGAGCGTGGTCTCTTCTGGTATGACGAAACCGGAACCGAGGGTGTCCTGCCCGCGCTTGCAGTCCCTTCGGAAGCCGTTATCGACACCAATGGAGCCGGCGACATCTTCCACGGCGCCTATGTGTATTCCGCTATCGCACGCCCCGAACTGGCGTGGCGCGAGCACTTCATCCTCGCCCGTGCTGCATCGGCTTACGCAATTCAGCACCTCGGCAACGAAGCGAGCCTTCCAACGCTATCGGACATTGCTCAGACGCAGGCGGCTTTCCCTGAAAACCAAGCCAGCGCCTTTGTCATTCGGCAGGAACCTCAGAGGGTAAGCCTGAAAACCGCTCGATAGGAGAGACGAGGCCTGAGCCTCGTCCTCCACAGGCAACAAACGTGCCTCAGGCCTTCTTCTGATAGTCCTTTACGTCCGAGAAACGGATTGCCTTGTAACGATCCTGCTCATATTGCAGGTTGAATGCGTTGGCCGCCATGAAGACCGGCGCGTCGTCAAGATCCCGCGCCATCGCTGAGAGATGGCTGTCTACGAACTTGTCGAGCTCCGAGCGGTCATCGGCGGAGATCCAGCGGCAGATCGAGAAGCGGGTCGGCTCATAGTCGATAGGAAGGCCGTATTCCGCCTGGAGTCGTTCCTTCAAGACATCGAGCTGTAGGGCGCCGACCACGCCGACGATTGCTCCGGATCCATCCTGCGGCACGAAGAGTTGCACAACTCCCTCCTCCGCCATCTGTTGCAGCGCCTCGCGTAGCTTTTTCGCCTTCATGGCGTCTTGAAGCTTGATGCGGCGCAAGATCTCGGGAGCGAAACTCGGCACTCCTCGGAACAGGATATCCTCACCCTCCGTCAGCGTATCTCCGATCCGCAGGGTTCCGTGGTTTGGCAGGCCGACCACGTCCCCGGCCCAGGCCTCATCCGCAATGGCACGATCCTGTGCGAAGAAGAACTGCGGTGAGTTCAGGCTCATCGGCTTGCCGGTCCGCACGAGCTTCGCCTTCATGCCGCGGGAAAGCTTGCCGGAGCAGATACGCATGAAGGCGATGCGGTCACGATGGTTCGGATCCATGTTCGCCTGAATCTTGAACACGAAGCCGGTCATCTTCGGCTCGCCTGCCTCAACGAGGCGCTTGTCCGCCTCCTGGCCGCGTGGAGGCGGCGCATACTCGGCCATCGCGTCGATCAGATTACGCACGCCGAAATTACGGAGCGCACTTCCGAAAAACACGGGCGTCAAGTGCCCCTCACGAAAGGCTGATAGGTCGAAGGGCTTACATGCTTCCTGCGCCAGCATCACCTCTTCCTGCCAGGCCTCGACCTCTTCCGTCGGCAGAAGATCGACGACGATCTTGTCGTCGGGCCCGGAGACGTTGATCGGCTCCTCATCCGTGTCAATGCGCCGCACCAAATTTCGGCGCAGATCAAAGGTCCCGGCAAAGCCGCGCCCCTGGCTGATCGGCCAGGTCACGGGAGCAGTATCAAGAGCGAGCGTCTTCTCGATCTCGTCAAGCAGATCGAAAGGACTGCGCGCCTCTCGGTCCATCTTATTGACGAAAGTTACGATCGGAATATCGCGCATCCGGCAGACTTCGAAGAGTTTACGCGTGCGCGCCTCGATGCCCTTCGCCGCGTCGATCACCATGATGGCGGAATCGACAGCCGTCAGAGTGCGGTACGTATCTTCCGAGAAGTCCTCGTGCCCAGGGGTATCAAGAAGGTTGAAGACGCAGTCGCCATACTCGAACGTCATGACCGAGGTCACGACGGAAATACCGCGCTCTTTCTCAATCCCCATCCAGTCTGACCGGGTCGAGACACGGTTCTTCTTCGCCTTCACCTCGCCGGCGAGCTGGATTGCACCTCCGAACAGAAGCAGTTTTTCGGTGAGCGTTGTCTTACCGGCGTCCGGGTGAGAAATGATTGCGAAGGTCCGGCGGCGGCCCACCGGGACCGGGAGTTCAGTCATGATTTTGAAATCTCTGGGGATGAGGGCAAGACGCCGCAGCGCCGCCCTCTTACGTCATAAGGGGTTTCAACCCATATTGGTGCTTCCCGTCAACAGTGAAAGGAGGTGATCCAGTGTCTCATTGTCATACGAAGCGGTCCTCGATTGCTGCGACCTGGATCTTGGCCTCTGCCGAGATTCGTGCGTAATGCATCCATGGCGCGGTCTCGAACCGCGGACCGACAATGGAAAGGCCGCCTTGGCGGCCTTTCTTTTTACGAACAAGGATTTAGGGGCGCTGCCACCCTTGTGACTGGTAAATGAAGCGATCCTCATGAGTCACCAAGGCAGCAAGGCCTTGGAGGGCCGGCTCTCGGTGTATGATTACGAAGGCCGGCACGCCCCGAGCCCAAGCATCATGCGGCGCCTTTTGGTCAAAGGCCTCTCGAAATCCACCCTTTTGCAGGGTTTCCACCATGCGGGGCGCGATCCCTCCGGCAATGAAAACGCCTCCGGAGGCCTCGAATGTAAGGGCCAGGTCGCCTGCGAAGCGACCGAGACATCGGGAAAAGCAGTCCAATATCTTGAGAGCGAGGATGTTGCCCTCCTGCGCGGCCGTCAGGATGTCATTCGGAGCTCCAAAGGCGCATTGTGTCTGGTGATGAAGCGCCAGTGCCTTGGCAAGGCGAAAGAGACCAGGCCCGGAGAGAACAACCTCGGCCGTAATGCGCCCGCCGACGCGCTCGATATATGGCCAGAACCCGGTCTCCTCGGCATCGACGGGGCCAAAGTCCATGTGCCCGGCTTCCGTTGCCAGGATTGCGAAGCGGTCTTCTACGGGGACCAGGGCTGCGGCACCAAAGCCGGTTCCAGGACCAAGGACTAGACGTGTGCCGGCGCTACCGGCAGGGATTTGTCCCAAAGATGCCAGATCCCCCCGCGCAGCCTCCAGAACCGTCACGGAGGCGGCAACCGGAGTATAGTCGTTGACGAGAACCACGCGTTCGAGCCCGAGAGCCGCCCCGATCTCTGCCGCGTCGACGGTCCAATGGGCATTGGTGAGCCGAATCGCTGGCCTATCTACCCGCGTCGCCACGGCGATCATAGCGGATCGGGGGGGAGATCCGTCATATCCCTTCATCGCCATCTTGATGGCCTCGACGGGCCCGGCGGCTTCCGCCGTCAGCATTCGCGGCAGAAGATGCACGGGCTCCCCAGGAGCGGGCAGGATGGCAAAGCGGGCGTTAGTGCCGCCGATATCGCCGAGCAGAACGGGAAACGCAAACATTCTAATGTGATCGACCTTTCTGCTCTTTTAGGCGGGCCGAGAGGTTCAGAACGCCTCCTCCCAGCCTCGGCTGAGACGTACGGCAGAATTGATGAGCCCTACCATCGAGTAGGTTTGTGGGAAATTGCCCCATAATTCTCCGGTCGTGAAGTCCGCATCCTCGGAAAATAGCCCGAAGGAGTTCCTGAGATTCAGGATCTTCTCGAACAATTCACAGGCCTCCTTCTTGCGCCCCGTAACGTTCAGAGCGTCCACATACCAGAAGCCGCAGATCATGAAGGCGGTATGCATGAGGCCGAAATCATCCTCTACGTCGTAGCGCAGGAGAAGATCGCCTCTGCGGAGGGTCTGGCCAATTGTATCCACAGTCGCGACGAAACGTGGGTCGCTAGGTTCGACAAAATTCAGTTCTGCGAGAAGCAGCAACGTCGCATCGAGGTCGCTCCCGCCGAAGGAGGAGACGAAGGTTCCTTTCTGAGAATTATATGCCCGCGTATCAATGATGGCATGCATGCGGTCAGCATGTTCACGCCAGAAGGCAGCACGATCAGGGCGATTCATCGCCTGGGCGATCTTGGCCAATCGATCACAGGCGGCCCAGCACATGACGCTTGGAAATGTATGGACGGCGGCTTTTGTACGAAGCTCCCATGGTCCGGCATCCGGCTGATCGAAGACCTCGATGGCGCGCTGGCCCAGCGTCTCCAGGTGATCGAAAAGGGCGCGATTTCCAGTACGGATAAGGCGTCGGTCGAGAAAGGCATGGGTCGAGGCTAGAACGATGCTGCCATAGGCATCGTTCTGGATCTGAGTGTAGGCAGCATTGCCGACACGAACCGGGCCCATTCCCCGGTATCCGGCGAGCGCCTGAGCCTCCCGTTCGTCGAGATCGGGCGACCGAGTAATGCTGAAAAGGGGCGGCATATCCCGCAATTCTGGCTTCGCCTCGACATCATCCACGATATTGGTGATGTAGGTGAGATATTCTTCCATGGTTTTCGTGGTGCCCAGGCGGTTCAGGGCCTGGATCACGAAATAGGCATCCCGCAACCAGCAATAACGGTAATCCCAGTTGCGCTTCGTGTGCGGCGCCTCTGGGACGGAGGTCGTCAGCGCAGCGACGATCGCTCCCGTCTCTTCGAAATGGCAGAGCTTGAGGGTGATGGCCGCACGGATCACGGCCTCCTGCCAGTCGAACGGGATCGATAGCGAACGCACCCAGTCGCGCCAGAAATCGATCGTCTTCTCGAGAAACTCCCGCGCTGTCGTGTCCGCCTCGGACCGAAGAGGCTCGTCCTCCCCAAAAAAGAAAGAGATCGGTCGATCGACAACGAAAGGCCGCTCTTCATCGACATAGGAGATTGGAGCATCCGTCGTCAGTCGCAGGGATCGATGCGGACCAACAAAGCGCAGGTGATTGCTACCGCGAGTCTTGGCGGGCATCTGCTCGCCCCATTCGAAGTGGGGACGGAGACGGACGCGGATACGCGGACGCCCTTTGACAGGACGCACGCGGCGGATCAGCAGAGGCGGACGGAACGTGCGATCGAAATTCGTGAAGCGCGGTGCGAAATCGGTGATTTCGACAATGTTGCCGAAGGCATCGGTCATCGTCGAGACCAACACGGCAGTATTTTCGAGATAGTGCTGCTCACAACTCTGAACGCCGACCTGATCGATCGCAAAGACCCCGCGCTGCTCAGATTCCGGGCGCCCTTCCGGACAGTCGAGAAGCGCTGAAAGTATGGGATCGCCATCGAAACGCGGAAAGCAGCTCCATACGATATGGGCGCGGCGATCGACGAGAGCCGCGATCATGCAGTTTCCGATAACGGCGAGATCGAGCGAACTCATAGCATTGGTCTCATGGCGTTAGTGAATCTCCTGAAAAGGGCACGCCCCTTGGGCGGCCCAGTGAGCGAGCGCCTGTCTCAAATCGGAAGGCGATCCGAGACGCTCCCGCGCGACAGTGTCGCCAGCTCCGATCCGGACAGAGCAACCTCCCAGAGCATTGACCATCTTGAATCCGTTCTCGTCCGTCAGGTCGTCCCCGATAAAAATAGGGCGTCTGCCACGGTAGGGATATTGCTGAAGGAAGCTCTCGATCACCTTTCCCTTTCCGGCCGCAGAAGGCAGAATCTCCGCCACCGCCTTGCCGAACTGAACCCGATAATCGCTACCAAGCGCCTCCAGAGCAGAATGAACGGTAGAATGCACGTAATCACGCTCGATCGGCGCAAGGCGCCAATGAATGGCAACGGAGCACCCTTTATCTTCAATGAGAATGCCAGGCTTCGTCCTTACGATCGCCTCTAACCGCTCCACCATCTCGCGCAGACGCGGATGATCATCAGGGCTGCAGGAAAACAGCTCACCGTCGATCCGATGCTCCAATCCGTGAAGCCCCGCCATATCGAAGCGGCGCTCCCCGAGCCGCTTGTCAAGGAAGGAAATCGGCCGCCCGCTGATGATCGCGAGCGCACCACCAAGTCGCGCAGCAAGGCTTGTCAAGATCTCGGGCAGAGCTGGATCGACAACGACGGCTTCGGGTCTCTCCGCGATATCGACAAGTGTGCCGTCGAAGTCGAGAAACAGGGCCCACTGCTCCTGCGTGTCGTGGTCCATAGCGTGTTTCAGAAGAGCTTCAGCCATTACGTAGTGCAAACCTCGCATCTGAGCTGATCAATTGCGGAGCAAAGCCGTCGTTTTTACGGACGGGCAGAGCCGCAGGAACGGCGTCAGCAGCGTGACAGGGCGTACTCACGATACTCCTCATAGAACCTCAACGGAACAAACAGCTACGCTTCAACCCTCTAGGCATCATAAAGTTTCCTCGACGGTGCAGAGCTGCTAGTTCGTAGCCCGAGCTCATCGTGGCAACTCAGGATTTCACGTGATGGCAGAGGGCCTCGCTCAGGTATATCCTCACCGTCAATTGTCCAGCGGGCCGGCGAGCGATCTGGCGACTGGCACCGTCCGTTAATCTTTAGATGCCATAGGTGACATGACCATCTTCTGAACAGGTATAAGCGCGACGTGCAACACAGTGTCGCGCTTATACTTCCTAGGTAGATCGACCAAAGTCCGCACCATATCCCGAGTGCGATCGTCGGCCTGCATGCCGGTGCAGACACGCTCCGGCCCAATGGGCGCTGCGAGCTGTGCCGGGAAGATCATGTCTCCAATGTGGCCTTCTTCGCCAGGGTTGCTTCGAACGCTGCCTGCAGCTCGCTTAAGACTGAATGTCCGGCAGCCGGCATGCCGAGGTGAAGCGCTCGCAACTCCGCCATGAACGCCTCCCACATCGCCTCCCCCCCTTCCTCGAGCAACTGAGCCCTTATGGCGAGTTCCTCCGAAACGGGCGTATGACGACGCCCCCATGCCCCCATCTGGACAAGCAAGGGGACGAGCTGGATGGCCGGCTCAGTCAGGCTGTAGATCGCCTTCTGCTGATGGGTAGGGTCGTCTCTTCGCGATAGCAGGCCAGCGCCGACAAGTCGCTTGAGACGATCCGCGAGGATGTTGGACGCAATGCCTTCCTCGGAGTTGTTCAGCAATTCCCGATAATGCCGCCGGTTGCCGAACATGACATCCCGGATAACGATCAAGCTCCAGCGGTCTCCCAGCATCTCTAGGGTCAAGTTGATGGGGCAACCCGAGCGGTGCGCCATACCCATTGAAAGCCTCTCATATAAACTGCTTGCAAAATAGGATCACGCTCAATAATGTACAACTGCTTGCAAGTTAAAACCAGATAAGAATGGGGAGTTTCATGGCCAAGCTGGTTCTATCCATGTTCACGAGCCTCGATGGGTATATTGAAGGTCCGAATGGTGAGTTCGCGCCGCCTGCATGGTCCGGCGATATCGAGGAGCATTGGTCAGGCTATGCGCTCCAGCGAGCGGGCCACCTGCTCTATGGCCGCAAGAACTTTCTGTTTAACAAGGACTTCTGGAGCGCGGCCGAAACAGACCCGAAGAGCCCGGCCGCCGGAATTGCCTATGCCGGGATCATGAACCGTTTGCCGAAGACCGTGTTCTCTACGACGCTCAGAGGGGATCCAGGCTGGAATGCAACGCTGGTCGCGGATGACGTAGCTGGAGCAATCGAGCGTCTGAAGACAGCGATACAGGGCGATCTCTATCTTTTCGGCGGCGCAGGAATCGCCAACACCGTCATGACTTTCGATCTTGTCGATGAATATCGGCTGATGGTCACGCCGACCCTGCTTGGCGACGGCAAGCGTTTGTTCGACGACGGAAGACCCAGGAGATCTCTTGAACTGATTGAATCGAAGCAACTCGATACCGGTGCGATCATCCTTCGTTATCGGCCTAACCATACCACTTGAGGAGGCAATGGTGACCTTGCAACTTTTCGCCCATCCCTTCTCGTCCTACTGCCAGAAGGTTCTCACCGCTCTTTACGAGGCAGGAACTCCCTTCACATTGCGGATGCTGAGCCCCGACGACACAGCCAATGCCGTGGAATGGAGCACACTTTGGCCCTTGAAGCGTATGCCCCTGCTCCTGGATAACGACCGCCCGGTGATGGAATCGAGCATCATCATCGAGCATCTGGCTCTCAATCATCCCGAAGCGGCATCTCTCATCCCATCGAATCCACATGAAGCACTGACCGTACGCATGATGGATCGGTACTTCGACAACTACATCATGACACCCATGCAAAGGATCGTATTCGAGAAGATCCGTCCAGAAACCGCCCGCGATCCCTATGGCGTCTCCGAGGCCAAGGGTATGCTCGACACAGCTTATTCTTGGCTCGACAGGCATCTTGCCGGACGCGAATGGTCTGCGAGCAACAACTTCAGCCTCGCCGATTGCGCTGCGGCTCCTGCCCTATTCTATGCGGATTGGGCTCATCCTATCGGACCAGAGTATTCTCACGTCCAAGCCTACCGCCAGAGATTGCTTGCGCGCCCGTCTTTTGCACGCGCCGTCGAAGAAGCTCGCCCTTATCGGCCTCTGTTTCCCTTAGGGGCACCAGACAGGGATTGATCCGAATGGAGAAGCGATACAGCTTCTTCAGACATACGGAAACTGGATCATGTCTCTAAAAATCGCATTGATGCGTAGCATCGTCATTAACGGCCAGCGCGTAAAAATGGAGGATGCACGCGCCCTGGTAGCACACATTGGCGGCACCGAAGTGCGTTCCGTCATAGCTACAGGAAATCTGCTGTTTCGCTCGGACAAGGAACCTCACCGACTAGAGCAAGACCTGGAACAGGCATGTGAGCGCTTCTATGGCCGTGCGACCGAGATGGTCGTGAAGTCTGCAGATGAGTGGCACGCCCTTGTCGCCAGCAACCCGTTTCCGAAAGAAGCTATCCAGGCACCTTCTCGGCTCTTGGTCTGGGCGATGAGGACACCTTTGCCCGACAATGGCTTGGAGCAGTTGCGCCGGCGGGCTGTTGGAGTTGAGCGCATT
Source organism: Microvirga puerhi (assembly GCF_020089865.1). Classification (GTDB taxonomy): domain Bacteria; phylum Pseudomonadota; class Alphaproteobacteria; order Rhizobiales; family Beijerinckiaceae; genus Microvirga; species Microvirga puerhi. Next base: position 7,296 of record NZ_JAIRBM010000019.1, on the reverse strand, counting down.
GAGCGTGTCTCGTCCGGCGATTTCTATATCTGGTTCGGAGAGTCCCTCATCTCGAATTCGAAAATTCCTGCGGGCTTCGGCCTGAAGGCTCTCGGTTCTGTTGGCACGAACCGCAATTGGAACACGACTCTGAAGATCGCCCAGGCTCTCCAAAGCATGGATGTGTAGATCAATGCATCTATCTGGAGGATGGCAAAGATCCCGCCCGATGAGTGAAAGCTCCTATAATGAAGCGCTTCCATTCTCGATGCCCTCAAAGACATGAATGTCGTCGAGGGCACACACACTGAGGCTCAGCCCCCGACGTAATCAATATTCTCGTGTGTCAGCACTTCCGGTAAAATATCCCCAAGGATCAGGATAGGCGAGAATGCATGAGGCGCAAGCTGAGCCTCAAGAATCGTATCGCCATCGCTCGCGCTCAACCGAAGAAGACCAGTTTCGAGCGGATCACTCCCAGCTATGTAGCCGGAGAGAAGATGGGTGATTTGCGACACGTCTATGATGTCGCCTCCCACACCTGCCTCGAAGTCTTGGATCCGGTCGAGTACCATCGGTTGCGTAGCATCGAAGTAGATGCTGAAGCGATCCTGCCCTTCGCCTCCCCGAAGGAGATCGCTACCTGGTACGTCATATCCATAGGTGAGGTTCGATGACACGTTGTAGAATAAATCATTTCCAGCGCCACCATCGATGACGTTCTGACCGAAATTATCGAACAGGCCATCATCGCCAGATCCGCCGTAGATCGTATCATCGCCGGGTCCGCCATCGACATAATCATTGCCGCCCCCGGCCTGAACGAAGTCGTTCCCGCCGCCTGCCAGAATGAAGTCGTCATTGTCCCCGACAGCTGCGAGCCCGTCCGGCTCTATGATCAGATCATCCCCATTATGCCCTACGATGGTGTCCTGACCATTGCCGCCTTCGAGACGATTGTTGCCTGCACCACCCGAGAGATTATCGTTTCCAGTTCCCCCAAGAAGCGTGTCATCACCATCCCCTCCATAGAGGAGATCGTCCCCCGCGCCGCCGTCCAGAACGTCGTTTCCAGCTCCCCCGTCGAGGCGGTCATCGCCGGCAAGGGCAATAATCACGTCATTTCCCCCAAGACCGTCGAGAGCCTCAGACCATGGTGTTCCAATGAGTTCATCTGCACCATCGGTGCCGACGATATCCTGACCGGCAGGCACATAGCTGGGCACGAAGTTGTCGGGAGTAAAGTCTTCGGGGCGCGTATGCTCCATGACAAGAACGGTTTGGTATCCGTCAGCACTGTACGGTGATGCCGCTCGGAGTAGAGTGCTCGTGTTGGATGCTTCAAGAACCAGAAGGCCCGTGGCGAATGGATTGCTCCCAGGAAGATAGCCGGGCAGCTCCTCCAACAGCATCGATATATCGATAAAATCTCCTGAGGATCCTGTGGCGAAGTCCGTCACGATATCAGGGACACCAGTCATGGCGTTCTCTAGTCGATAGGTATCCCGGCCTTCGCCACCGGTCAGGTAATCGATGCTCTGGATGGGCGAAAAATACACATCAGAGAAAGACGGATGTCCGGAGGCATAATAAAAGACATCGTCTCCTGCTCCTCCGATGATTGTGTTCGAGCCGCCATACGAGGCAGCTTGATAATCGTAGAACGTATCGTTCCCATCTCCGCCGTCGATGTAGTCGTTCCCCGCCGGCTTCGGAGGAGAATAGGGATCTCCCCCAGAGAATTCAGCGTCTCCATAAATATGATCATCCCCCGCACCACCCAGCAATGTATCGTTGTGCTCTCCACCAAAGATCCGATCATTGCCCGCGCCACCCTCGATGACATCATCTCCGCGACCACCTGACAGGTTGTCGTCACCATCAAGCCCGATAATCCGGTCATTCCCAAAAGAACCAACCAGCGTGTCATTGCCCTCCGTGCCGGTGAGATCGACGATGCGTCCGAAAGGATCGTAAGGCGGATTAAAGTTGAAAGCGGAAAGATCCTGAGGCGCGATGTTTTCAAGACGGACGATCGTCAAAAAGCCTTCACCGGCCCCGATCCGAGAGCCTTCGACCTGAACGAGCGTATCGCCATCCGAGGTGACGATCCTCAGCAATCCATCCTTGAAAGGATCGAATGGCCGCTCAAGCCAGGGGGCCTCTTCAAAGATAGGATTGAGTGCCGTGATCGCACTTGCAAGGTCGATGACATCGCCTCCCCTGCCCGCTTCGAAATCCTTGAAGAGATCCGGCTCTTGAATTGCCGATGGAAAATCACTCACGATGTATCGGTCAGATCCCGATCCGCCATCGATGATATTGCGACCGACTGCGAGTATCTGATCATCACCTCCATTCCCGTAGATGATATTCGTCCCCTCGCCTCCGGACAGATAATCGCGATCCGCACCACCAACGAGAGTATCGTCGCCGAGGCCACCGTCGAGCAGATTGGGACCATCGCCGCCAATCAACAGATCATCACCGGCATCCCCATAGAGACTGTCGGCTTCATCGCCCCCTTCAAGGCGATCATTTCCATCTCCCCCATGGAGCTGATCGACGCCGGCGCCGCCGAGAAGCGTATCATCGCCGCTTCCGCCTGAAAGAAAATCATCGCCGGCGCCGCCGATAAGCAGGTCGTTTCCGTCAAACCCGGAAATAGTGTCGTTACCGCCAAGGCCGTCGATGACGTCTGGTGCCGGCGTTCCAGATAGCGCATCGTCTCCTTCCGTTGCGGATGACCCGATGTGGATAGGCTCGTAGGAAGGCACGAAGTTTTCAGCCGTCAACGCTGTCGGATCGACACCGTGGAGAACCAGGATCGGGCGCAGGTCAGAAGGATTCTGACCTCCGACGAGACTCGCCTTGAGGACGGTCTGCCCGGCCTCTGACTCCAGCCGGAGATGGCCCGAGGCAAAGGGATTGGGTCGAATCCCGAAGGGGCCAAAGATGTCGAGGAGCAGATCGTAAAGAACGATCGTGTCGCCGCCACTTCCGGCCTCAAAATCCATGACAACCGCAGCGGACGCCATCGGATCGAGAGCCTGTCCGATGACAAAGATATCCGCCCCAGCCCCGCCAAGAAGAACGTTCTCAGCAGCGGAGCCGGACACATTGAGAAAGCGGTCCGCTCCGTCGCCTCCCGAAAGAATATTCGTGCCGAAATCGTCCCGCAGGATGTCGTCGTCGGCACCACCCACCAAAAGGTCGTCGCCCTCGGAGCCGATGAGCTCGTCCTTTCCGCTTTCTCCAAACAGCACATCATCACCGGATCCGCCTGAGAGCCGGTCATCGCCAGCGCCGCCAAAGAGTGTATCGTCCCCCGCGCCGCCGAACATGTAATCTCGCCGATCGCTTCCGAACTGGACCACTCCACTCTCCGCCATCAACGATATGCCGGACGAAGCAGGACCAAAGAGGGCACTGCTTTCTGCCTGATGCCAGTCCCGTTCGGATCCTCCAGCGTTACTCTCGTCAGCTCGCTGATCAATTGAGGCGCCCGCGGAGTGATTCTGTGATGATCTTAGGGAATGCGCAGACTTCATGTTCGGCCCATAAATAAGTCATGCTCAAATATCGATAGATCCAACCTTCTGTAAATCTCCAAAAATCCCATGGAGATCAGATAATTATTTCAATTGTCGAAACAAATTAAAGCAATAATCTCTTCATTAGGTCCGCCACCGACCCTTAAACTTGATTATCTTGAGCGTTTGCTGGAACTTCAACGAGCACGCAGGGCTTCATTCTAAGGTAGGGGTTAGACGATCGACGACAGCGAGCTGGGGCCATGCGACAGAACCGTTGCTAGCAAGTTCAATCCCCGTTCCAGAGCTGCATGACTTGGCGCCGCGCCAAGAGCGATACGGATTGCATTCGGAGCGCTTGCCACGGCGAAAGCTTCGCTCGGCACAAGAGCTAGGCCGGACTGCCGTGCATACAGGCCAAGATCGGCCTGACGCCAGCGATCGGGCAGCGTCAGCCAAAGATGATGCCCTTCCGGGTGCGCTTGGAAGGTCAGCCTCTGCAAAATATGACGCGCGATTGCCTGTCGTGCCGCGTTCTCGAGGCGGATTGCAGTCGTGATGTCATTCAGGGTTCCATCCTGGATCCACCGCGACGCCAAGGCAGCCATGAGAGGCGCCACCATAAGAGTCATGGCACGAATCTCAGCCACCAGGCGCAAGGTCTCCGAAAGCTCCGGAGAAACGATGTAGGCTGTGCGCAAAGCCGGCGTCACGCATTTCGACAATGTCGCGATATGCCAAGTGATATCCGGCGCCAGCGCTGCGAGCGGCCTATCAACCTTGCGAGGAAGCGCCCCATAGGCATCGTCTTCAATGATCGAGAGGCCATGGCGCCTCGCAACGCCGACGATATCCTCGCGCCGTTTGAGGGACATCGTCGCTGTGGTCGGATTGTGAATCGTGGGAACGCAATAGATCGCCTTCGGCGCGTGATTACGGCAGACTTCGTCCAATGCATCAGGCACGAGCCCTTCCATGTCCATGGCGATCGGCATCAGGCGCAGCCTAAGCCGCTCCGCGACCGCCCTCAGACCTGGATAGGTCAGTGAAGGCACACACAGGACATCACCAGGCCTAAGCAGGACTCGAGTGATTGCGTACAAAGCCGTCTGCGCGCCGCTGACGACTATGATCCGGTCATTGTGAACGGCGCCGATGCGAGGCTCCAGCCAACGGGCACCCGCCATCCTGTCTGACTCTGTCCCGGCACTCTCTTGATAATACAGATATGACAGACCGGCGGACGATCCGAGGATGCCTGCAATCCCATCCCGTATACGCTCCCGCAGCCTCGCCTCAGCCGGCTGTGGCGGCATGTTCATGCTTAGGTCGATGCTCGGGACCCCGGATGGCGCGGCACTCTCTTGATTGGGAGCCTGCCCGCGGACGAAGCTTCCCCGCCCCGCATTTGCATCAATCAACCCCATCCGATGAGCCTCATTGAAGGCTCGGGTTATGGTCGTCAGGTCGACACCGAGTTCCTTGGCCAATGCCCGCTGCGCGGGCAAGCGGTCGCCCGGCTTGAGGCGGCCTGCCCATATATCGGCCCGAAGAGCCTCGGCAATGGCCCTGAATTTCGGCCCGCCCGCACTTTTGATCTGCGGCATCCAGGACAGCACGATTTCATTGCCCTTCTTGTCTTTCATATGTATGGCTACATGCGACATACATCACGACACTGAAACGAACCACGCTCGCGGCTCACTCAGCGAGAGTCCCTAAATTCTGTAGACTAAAATGTATGGCTCATCAATCCATACATTTTCAGCTTGGGCAAATCTGGGACTTCACATCGAGGATCTGATATGACGACGAACCTCTCCGCAAAGGACTCTGTCCTCAAGTTCGGACTCAGGTGCCGCTGCCCCCGATGCGGCGAAGGGCGTCTATTCAATGGCTTTCTCACCCTCGCATCTCGCTGCGAGGCTTGCGGCCTTGACTATTCCTTCGCCGATCCCGCTGACGGGCCCGCCTTCTTCGTCATGATGACAATGGCAATTCCAGCAACAGCGTTCGGCATATGGGTTGAACTTACCTATGAGCCGGCAGCCTGGGTTCACCTTTTGACGACGCTGCCATTCCTCCTGCTGAGTTGCATTCCGCCAATCCGCCCCCTCAAAGGCGTGCTGGTCGCAAGCCAATATGTCAGCAAGGCGGAAGAAGCACGCTTTGAAACCTCTCATGCGATGGACACGCGAACGATACCAAAGTCGACAGCGACAGCCGTAAAGTAGACCTCTGCTGTTACTGCTATTTACCGAACAAGATCTCGAACGGGACGGAGCATTGTCGTCTCCGGGAGAATCTCGCGACCATAGCGCCGGATTTCCGGAGGCCGCGAGAGAGCGGAGGTCAGTCAGCTTCATTCCATAGGCCCGGCTCATCTCCTTCATGAGGATCTTGTGGGCATCCGATCTTCCGGATAAGATCAAACAGACATCAAGAGTTGGGCTGACGCCCACACCAACCTGCTGACCGAGCAAGGTGGTGTTCCCGCCAGGGAAGATGTGGCCGAACCGGCAACTAAACGGATTCATGCCACCGCGTCAGTTTGCTCGCAGGGAGTAGACTGATGAGTAGAAGTGCCAAGGATCTTCTTGTTCTCGGACCTCACGACCATGCCGTGTGGGTCGGACAAGGGTCGCTGAAAGGCAAATCTGGTCGGCACGAAGTGTCGCAAATCTATGTTGCCATCCATCAATCACAGACATCGCTGGCAGACGACAGAGAGACCTGGACTCATGTCTATCGAGTCGTCAACGATGGCCTCTCGCTGAGAGATGTCGTTTATTTGGAAGCGGTATTGCAGGGAGAGTCCCTAAGACAAGGACTGCAACGGGCCAAGAGTCTTTTGGCAGAATCGCACGACGTCGGCGGCCTCATAGGGAACAGCTAGCGCCGCGGCGATCACGCAATTGCTCGGCAACGACGTAAATTACCTCTCCAGATGCCAAACAGCTTCAGCACCTTGGGCTTGTCTCGCATCCTCCATGCTCGCGATCGGAGGCAGAGCGACCGATTGAAGAGTAAATGCGCCCCTCTTTCAAGTCGACATCCTTTGAAACGAGCTGAGGGGGAGCGGAAAATGCCAATGTTAGATCATTTAGGATCTCAACACGACTCATCTTATACCGTCCAAGCATTTCGAGCTCAGGCAGTTAGATGATGTCAGATAGCAGGTCTGACTTGGAAGTTCCGCCGGACCTCACCTGCCGTTCCTCAGTGCAGATGGCTGCAGAGCCCTCCCCAAAAAAAGCCCTGCCTGTAAAGGCAGGGTTGAGTGCTCTCAACTCGCTGTTCGGAAGCTCTCCCGAATAGCGCCCTAAGTAGTGCATAGAGTCCATCCTCTGTCAAACATCTGCATGTATTCAATTGCTTTGAGATAGCATTCCTATAACAATCTCCAAGTTAGTGTATCTTTGTTACAAATAAGCAAGCAAGTATTTTTCTCAGTGTTGCTGTTCCGTCATAGCTTTCGTTAAGCATCTGGCCGTAGCCTAGCTGTGTGACTCCTCACATATGGGATACCTGAGCATGAGAAAGCACCTTCTGAGTTTCTTGGCGGCCACGGCACTGACGAGTATTGGTATCTCTGCTGTTCAAGCCGCGGACCTGCCCGTGCGTGCCGCTCCGCCGGTCATCGCTCCGATCCCGGTGTTCACCTGGACCGGCTTCTATGTCGGTGTGAACGCCGGCTATGGCTGGAACACCAACAACGAAAACGTGTTCGTTCCGGGCATCGGCTTCGTCGATTCCGGCAGCAACGGCGGCTTCGTCGGCGGCG
>NZ_JAIRBM010000018.1 GCF_020089865.1 Microvirga puerhi | reverse complement strand
CCTTAGAGCACGCCGGCTTCGGTCTTCAGCTTGGCGACCAGCTCGGTGACGGAGGCCACCTTGACGCCGGCCTTGCGCCCGCCGGGCTCGGCCGTTTTGAGCACCTTCAGGCGCGGCGCGACATCGACGCCGAGCGCCTCAGGCGAGGTCTCGTCGAGCGGCTTCTTCTTGGCCTTCATGATGTTGGGCAGGCTGGCATAGCGCGGCTCGTTGAGGCGCAGGTCCGTGGTGACGATCGCCGGCAGGGTCAGCGCGACGGTCTGCAGGCCACCATCGACCTCGCGGGTGACCTCGAGAGTGTTGCCGTCCACGGCCACCTTGAAGGCGAAGGTGCCTTGCGGCCAGCCCAAGAGCGCCGCGAGCATCTGGCCGGTCTGGTTGGCATCGTCGTCGATGGCCTGCTTGCCCAGGATCACGAGATCGGGCTTTTCCTGCGCGATCACCGCCTTGAGGATCTTGGCCACGGCCAGCGGCTCGACGCTCGCATCGGTCTTCACCAGAAGGCCGCGGTCGGCGCCCATGGCGAGTGCCGTGCGGATCGTCTCGGCGGCCTGTTGCGGGCCGATCGACACCGCCACCACTTCGGTCGCCTTGCCCTGCTCTTTGAGGCGGAGGGCTTCCTCGACCGCAATCTCGTCGAATGGGTTCATCGACATCTTGACGTTCGCCAGCTCGACACCCGACCCGTCCCCCTTCACACGGATCTTCACATTGAAATCGACAACCCGCTTCACACACACAAGAAGCTTCATCGGAGACTACCTACTCGTCCGTTTTGATTCATGATTTGATGCCTGAAGGATCGCTACTGAGACAATCAATCCTTCAACGGTTTGCCAGTCTTCCGCATATGCTCCATGCGCACACGCGTTGTCGGCATCTTGGCCAATGCGACCAGCGTCTCCCGCTCAAGACGCATTACGTCAGCTTCCGTCATCAGTCGGGTCGGATCTCCTCCGGATCCGCCAACGAGCACCGAGGCCAGCATGCCGGCAATGACATCGTCGGTCGCGCTTAGCCGGCCAGCCTGGACCGCAGCGGAGACCGGTGCCAGGAGACCAAGCCGCCCTGACGGGCCTGCAGCCGTCAGAAGCGCCCGTTCAGGCGGGCTGTAGCCCTCCTCGACCATTGCAAGCGCCCGGCTCTTCGCAGCGGGAATGAGGTGCGAGCGGTGCATCACGATTCCGTCGGTATTCCGCAGAAGCCCCATTTCCCGGGCCTGAAGCGCCGAGCCTGACATTCCAGCAGACTGAATCGTCTCGAAAGCCCTGGTGGCAGAGGCGACCGGCCCCTTCGCACTCTCTCCTTCCTGCGCGCGAAGGAGAAGCTGCGTGCATCCGCCCCATGCAGGAATAAGGCCGACCTTCATCTCCGGCAAACCAGCATTCAGCTCCGCATGGGCGACGATCGCATCCGCATGGAGCATCAACTCGCAGCCACCTCCCAAAGCAAACCCATGGGCTGCCGCAATTACGGGCACAGGGAGATATTTCATGGCCAGAAAAAGTTCCTGGCCACGCCCTATGTAGGACCTCAGGGCTTCGAGGCCGTCGCCATCGATCAGCCTTAGAATGAATGAGAGGTCGGCTCCTGCGGAAAAGGCGCGTGCGTCCTCGTTGCCGATGACCAGTGCTTGATAGTCCTGACCTGCCCGGGCAAGCGTGTCCTCGAGCATGTCGAAAGCATCTGGCCCAAGAGTCCCCATTTTCGTCGTCACTTCGAAGCAGGCGACGCCATCTCCGATGTCACGCAGCCGTGCCCCGGTGTTACCTGCAATCACTGCCGCTTCCGAGAGGAGACTAGGTGCCTTGAGCGAGGCCCGGCCGGCCCCGGTCGTCAAAAGTGGCCCGCGATCATAGAATCCATTTTGCGCTTCAATACCGGTAAGGAGCGGCGGAACCGGCTTGCCCGCCGCTGCCATCCGTTTGACAAGGGTGTTGATGCCGGCTCTGTCTGCGAGCCGGAACGGACCCTCGCGCCACGAGTAACCAAGGGCAATGGCCGTATCGATGGCAGCGACGTCGGCGGCGAGCTCGGACCCATGCTGCGCGGCATAGGCGACGACGTGCGACAGAACGGAAAACGCATAGGTGCCGAGTTTACCGTCATCCGCAAGGAGAGCCGCCAAGTCGCCGCCACCCGGGAGAGCATCGCGCGCAACGGACGCTTCCGGCCGATAAGTGCTGCTCGTCAGATCCAACACTTCCCGGGATCCATCTTTTGTCTTCCGGTAAAAGCCCTGACTTGTCTTGCGACCGTGGCGACCACCAGCGATCATCGTCCGGACTAAAGGGTTGGCGGGCAGATCGAAGGTATGGATATCATCTGTGACCGGCAGCATCCTCATGAGACTTCCCCAGACATGCGGCACAAGATCGATGCCGATGAGATCGAGGAGACCGAAGACACCGGTGCGCGGAATGCCGAAAGCGGCATTGACCGCGTCTGCCTCCTCAACCGACAACCCGAGGCGCATTGCCTCGCAGATGCCGACAGCGATCCAGTAACAGCCAATTCGGTTGGCAATGAAGCCTGGCGTGTCCCGGCACATGACGACGGTTTTGCCCAGGACGGCTTCCGACGCGGTGACGGCCCGTTTCACGAGATCGGCTCGGTTCTCAGGAGCTGAGACGATCTCAACCAGCTGCATCACGCGCGGCGGGTTGAAAAAGTGCGTGATAATGAAATCTCGCGCGAAATCGTCACGGAGCCCCTCCACCAGCTCTGCCCGGGGAATGGTCGAGGTGTTCGAAGAAACGATGGTGCCCGGGCGGCGAATCGTCTCGATCCGGCGGTAAAGATCACGTTTGATCGCCAGATCCTCGATCACGGCCTCGACAATCCAGTCGGCTTCGGCCAAGCGATGCAAATGATCCGACACATTGCCGGTCCGAACTAGGGTCGGGCATTCCGCTCCCATGAAACCACCGGCCTTGACCTGCCGAGCGACACCGCCTTCGGCCGGACCGTTGCGATTCTCATGGCCGGGGACGTCCAGCAGATCGACGAGAATTCCGGCATTCGCAAATTGAGCCGCAATGCCTGAGCCCATCGAGCCCGCGCCGATGACGGCGACACGGCGGATGCCTGAGGTTTCCATGCCGAGGGCCTGCGGAAACGAGATGCGAGCGGGAGCGTTCATGCGGCCTCCAGGATCATCGCGATGCCCATGCCGCCGCCGATACACTGAGTCGCCAGCGCCCGGCGCTTGCGTTCACGCTTGAGAAGTGTCGCGGCCTTGCCCACGAGCCGGGTGCCCGTCGCGCCGAGCGGATGCCCGAGGGCAATGGCTCCGCCATCGACGTTCAGTTTGACCGGATCGATCTCGAGCGCGCGACGACATGCTTCGGCCTGAGCCGCAAAGGCCTCGTTCATCTCGACGATATCAATATCCTCGATCGTTACCCCTGCCCGTTTCATCGCCTTACGAGACGCCTCGATGGGCCCGAGACCCATGATCCCGGGTGCGCAACCGGAGACTGCAAAGCTCTGCACGCGCGCCAGCGGCACGAGCCCGTGGCGCTTTATGAAGTCCTCGCTGCATACCAATACCGCCGTTGCTCCATCGGTCATTGGAGAGGATGAGGCCGCCGTCACAGTTCCGTCTTTCAGGAAAACAGTCTTGAGCTCCGCGAGCTTCTCCAAACTCGTATCGCGAATGCAGCCGTCATTCGCGACGATTCCTACTTCGGTCTCATATGGAGCGATTTCAGCCGCGAGCCGTCCATCCGCCTGTGCGGCGAGCGCCTTGGAGTGGCTTGCATGGGCAAACCCGTCCTGATCCTGGCGGGTTACGTTGCATTCCCGCGCGACACGCTCAGCCGTCAATCCGACATTGACGTAGTCGTCGATCGTCTGCCTGCTCCAACTCGGATGCGGCAGCAGGTTGAAACCCATCATCGGCACGCGCGACATGCTTTCCGTCCCGCCGGCGATGAAGGCGTCGCCCGCATTCATTGCCAGCATGCCAGCCGCCATCTGCACGGCCTGGATCGACGAGCCGCACCAGCGGTTGATCGTAGCACCCGCTACGCTCTCCGGCAGTCCCGCCAGAAGTCCGACGACGCGGCCGATATTGATCCCCTGCTCCCCTTCCGGAAAGGCGCAGCCCCATACGACATCCTCGATTTCATCGCCAGGAACGCCGGTGTGCTGCAGGAGCGACCGGATCACATGTGCACCCAGATCGTCCGGTCGAACGCAGGCCAGCGCGCCCTTGCGAGCGAAGGTGAAGGGAGAGCGGACATAGCCCGCGATATAGGCTTGCTTTGCCATCGCCTATCGATCCTCTGGTCTGGCCTCAGCGGCCGGTAAATCGGGGACTGCGCTTACCGAAGAAGGCATCCAACGCCTCGATGAAATCCTCGGTCGCCGCGCAACTGGCAAAGCCGCTCCGTTCGGCATCGAGATGCTCATCGACGGCGGTCGTGAAAGCGCCACGCATCAGCATTTTGGTCCTCGCCATGGCAGCAGGGGCCGCTTTTGCAAGCCGCGTGGCGGTCTTCAGGGCCTCTTCCTCCAGGAGCGGGCGAGGCACCACCCGGTTGACGAGGCCAAGCCTCAGTGCTTCAGCCGCATCGATGGTCTCTGCCAGGAGAGCGAGTTCAAGCGCACGACGCAACCCGACGATTCGCGGCAGGGCCCATGATCCGCCGCAATCGGGCGGGACCCCAACGCGCGCATAAGCCATGTTGAAGGTCGCATCCTCGGCCACGATGGCAAGATCGACGAAGGAGAGGATCGACATGCCGGCGCCTGCAATGGCTCCGTGCGCAGCGCACAGAACGATGGCGGGCGCCTCGGCCAAGCGCTTTAGTCCTTTGTGCATCGGTCCGATGATCGCATCGGCCATCGCGACCTTGTCGGCGGCGCTTCGAAAGCTCGCGAGGTCCCCGCCGGCCACGAAAGCGCGGCCTTTGGCGGTCAAAAGGATCACGCGGATGGCCGAGTCCCGGAGTACCGTTTCAACGGCGGACGCGAAGGCTTCAGCCATTTCCACGTCGATCGCGTTCAGCCGCTCGGGCCTGTTGAACGTGAGCCGCGCGATGCCATCGGCGCTTTCTACAAGAATGGGTGCATTCATAGCCGAACCGTCCGAATTGAATAGGGATCGCTCGCAGCAGCCGCCATGGCCACGGCATATTCCGTCACGAGTCGATCGCAGAGCTCTGCAGCTCCCGGCAGATCGTCGATTGCCGCTACGCCATGTCCTGCCGACCATACGGTCTTCCAGGCCTTGGCCTCGTTCTGCATGTCGAGCGCGCCGTGAATGGTGAGATTGTCCGGATCGAGACCGGCCGCCACGATGCTTGGTCGAAGGAAATTGGCCGCCACGCCGGAAATCGCCGGCGTGTAGAGAATATCCGACGAGCGCGCCACCACCGTCATGTCCTTCTGCGTCGCGCTGACCAGCGCCTCCTTCGTGACGAGAAAGCGGGTGCCCATATAGGCCATGTCCGCCCCCATGATCCGAGCGGCGGCGATCTGTGCGCCAGTACTGATCGCACCGGACAGCAGAATCGTTCCGTCGAAGAACGAGCGAATCTCCGGAATAAGTCCGAAGGGACTGAGCGTGCCCGCATGGCCCCCCGCACCCGCGCAGACAGCAACAATGCCATCGACGCCTGCCTCCGCTGCCTTCTCGGCGTGACGGCGGCTGATCACGTCGTGAAAAACCAGTCCCCCGTAGGAATGCACCGCTCTTACGACGTCCGGCCTTGCGCCGAGCGAAGTGATAACCAGCGGCACCTTGTGAACGACGACCTGTTCGAGGTCGGCTTCCAGGCGGGGATTGGAACGATGAACGATGAGATTGACGCCGAAGGGCGCCGCCTCTGGATACGGTTCGAGACGCGCCCCGATCTCATCCAACCAATCCACAAACCCAGCCGTGGTGCGCTGATTGAGAGCCGGGAAGGTGCCGACCACTCCGGAACGGCAAACCTCGACCACCAGATCCGGGCCTGAGGTCAGAAACATAGGCGCCGCCACCGCAGGCAGCCGCAATCGGCCGAATGCATCCGGAATTGACATGATTAATCCTTCCCGCCCGGAGAAAGCCCCGTCAAAAGCATGGCAACCGTGCCCTCTGCGACGTCTTGAGCCGACATCCTGCCTTCCGGATCGTACCAGTGGGCGATCCAGTTCAATGCGCCGGTCACGGTGAACGTGGCCAAGCGCGGATCCCCAGCCTTGATCGAGCCGTCTGCGATCCCCTCCTCAATGACGTGGCGGATGATGATGTCGATCTCGCGCTTCAGAGCACGAAACCGGGTGCGGCTGTCGGGTGAGAGCTGCGTGTCCTGGGTACGCGACACGCAGATGCCGAAGTCCTTGGTCATCACTATGGCGTAGTCGAGCAGCATAGTACGCAGGCGTTCGCGGCCCGTTCCGCCGTGTGCCGCCGCCGTGGTCGCGGATTCGCGGATACTTTCGAGCCCGCGACGGACGCATTCGAACAGCACTTCATCCTTGCTGGCAAAGTAGTGATAGATCGTGGGCTTGGTAACGTTCAATGCCAGCGCGACATCATCGAGCGATGTCGCGTGGAATCCTTTCGTGTTGAAGAACCTGACTGCGGTGCCCAGAACCGCCTCACGCTTCTGTTCCCTTTCACGCGCCCGCTCCTCGGGAGTGGACCAAGGCGACGCAACGGCGGCGGAACTTCGCGCCATAGGTTATTCTCCAGTCGGTATTATTTTCTTGCGTAAGAGGTATACTGACGAGTAAACAACTGTCAATCGGTCTCCACGGGGTTCCATCATGCCAGCAGCTACCGATCCGATTATCATTGCCGCAGCAGCGCGCACGCCGATCGGCGCCTTCCAGGGTGCCCTCAAGGACAAGTCGGCCACGGAGCTCGGCACAACAGTCATAGCGGCCGCCATTGAGCGTGCAGGTCTTTCTCCGGATGACGTGGACGAGGTGCTGATGGGCTGCGTCCTGCCGGCAGGTCTCGGGCAGGCGCCTGCCCGCCAAGCGGCTCTCGGCGCGGGTCTCCCCGCCTCCGTTCCTTGCAGCACCGTCAACAAGGTCTGCGGGTCGGGGATGAAGACAGCGATGCTCGCTCACGATCTGATAGCCGCGGGCAGTGCCGATATCGTCGTCGCTGGCGGGATGGAGAGCATGACGAATGCACCCTATCTCCTCGACAAGGCCCGCGGAGGCTACCGGATCGGCCACGGCCGCATCCTGGATCACATGTTTCTCGACGGCCTGGAGGACGCCTACGACAGGGGCCGGGCGATGGGTACCTTCGCTGAAGATACGGCCGAGGCCTACCAGTTCACGCGTGAAGCGCAGGACGCCTATGCACTCGCGTCGCTGGAACGCGCTCTCACGGCGACGCGCGCAGGTGCATTCCGTAACGAGATCGTGGCTGTCGGCGCCGTTGCGGACGATGAGCAGCCCTCTCGGGCCAAGCCCGAAAAGATTCCGCAGTTGCGTCCGGCTTTCCGCGACGGCGGCACGGTCACGGCAGCCAATTCTTCGTCCATCTCCGATGGTGCCGCGGCACTCGTGGTGACGCGTCTCTCAACAGCCGAGGCCAAGGGCATGACGCCTCTCGCAGTCATTCGTGGCCATGCGGGACACGCGCAGGAGCCAGCTTGGTTCACCACGGCACCGGTCTTCGCCGTCCGTAAGCTCCTCGATCGAGTTGGTTGGTCGGCGAGCGACGTCGATCTCTTCGAGATCAACGAGGCATTCGCCGTGGTTGTCATGGCGGCCATGCGGGATCTGGACATCCCGCACGACAAGATCAATGTGAATGGCGGAGCCTGTGCGCTAGGTCATCCCATCGGCTGTTCTGGCGCACGCGTGATTGTCACACTCCTCTACGCCCTGAAAGCTGCCGGCCTACACCGCGGTGTCGCCTCCCTTTGCATCGGTGGCGGCGAAGCGACAGCGATGGCTCTGGAGCTGATCTGAACCGATAGAGTCGAAGGAAAATCTCAATGATCCTTGACGAGAACCACGAGATGGTGCGCGACATGGCGCGCCGGTTCGCAGCAGAGCGGCTCGCTCCCAATTCCGCAGAATGGGACCGAACACACCACTTCCCGAAGGATGTTATCAGAGAGATGGGTACGCTCGGCCTCATGGGCATGCTCGTTCCCGAGGAATGGGACGGGGCCATGAGCGACTCGGTTGCCTATGCCATCGCTCTTGAGGAGATTGCCGCGGGAAACGGTGCGATCTCCACCATCATGAGCGTCCACAATTCTGTCGGCTGCGTGCCGCTTCTGCGCTACGGCGCCGACGCACAGAAAGAGAAGTTTCTGCGCCCGATGGCTCGAGGGGAGTGGCTTGGCGCCTTTTGCCTCACCGAGCCTCATGCAGGCTCCGATGCTTCGGCCTTGCGCACACGTGCACGGAGAACCAGCACCGGATGGATATTGAACGGTGTGAAGCAGTTCATCACCTCTGGCAAGCACGGCGATATAGCGATTGTCTTTGCCGTGACGAATCCCGATGCTGGCAAGCGCGGCATCTCAGCCTTCATCGTGCCGACCCAAACCCCTGGCTATCGCATCGTCAGCATCGAGAAGAAGCTGGGCCAGCACTTGTCTGATACGGCGCAGATCGCATTCGAGGACCTGGAAATCCCGGCCGAGAACCTGCTTGGCGGCGAGGGCGAAGGCTATCGCATTGCGCTCTCGAATCTTGAGGGCGGGCGGATCGGCATCGCAGCGCAATCGGTTGGAATGGCACGCGCCGCCCTGGAAGCGGCAATTGCCTATGCCAACGACAGAGAAAGCATGGGCAGCAAGCTCATTGGCCACCAGGCCATTGCTTTCCGCCTTGCCGATATGGCGACACGGATCGAGGCCGCCCGGCAGCTTGTCCTTCACGCAGCTTCACTGCGGGACGCCGGCCAGCCTGCGCTCAAGGAAGCCTCGATGGCAAAGCTTTTTGCGTCCGAAATGGCGGAAAAGGTCTGCTCCGATGCGATCCAGATTTTCGGCGGCTATGGCTACACTGAGGACTTCCCAGTAGAGCGCATCTATCGGGATGTGCGCGTCTGCCAGATCTACGAAGGAACAAGCGACATCCAGCGCATCGTCATCGCTCGAACTCTGACACATTGATCAGATGGCAGATTTAGAGCGAGCGTCGGCGGGAAACGAGAAGGCGAGAAGTGGCCCTCTGTCGGGGTTGAAAGTCCTGGAATTTGTCGGAATCGGGCCCGGTCCGTTTGCCGCGATGCTTCTTGCCGACATGGGCGCTGACATACTGCGGATCGACCGGCCCGGCGGAGGCGATCCGTATTCGCGGAACGTCGTCAACAGAGGACGCCCTACGCTTTTTGTCGACCTGAAGGATGCATCGCAGGTAACCGACCTGATGTCGCTCATCGAACGGTCGGATGCCCTGATCGAGGGTTTCCGGCCGGGTGTCATGGAGCGCCTCGGCCTCGGTCCGGATCTTGTACTGCAGCGCAATCCCAAGCTCGTCTACGGCAGAATGACAGGCTGGGGTCAAACGGGGCCCCTCTCCCAGATTGCTGGCCATGATATCAATTATATCTCTGTTGCGGGTGCTCTCGCAGCCATCGGCCCGGAGGATCGACCCGTGCCGCCCTTGAACCTGGCCGGCGATTATGGGGGCGGATCCCTCTATCTCGTGGCTGGCATCCTGGCCGGCATCATCTCTGCTCAGCAAACCGGCCTCGGTCAGGTCGTCGATTGCGCCATCTGCGACGGAGCGGCATCCCTGATGGCAATGTTCGCCGATCTGTCGAGCCAAGGACAATGGACCTCAAGACGAGCAGAGAATCTTCTGGATGGGGGCGCCCCCTTCTATCGAACGTTCGAATGCTCCGACGGCAAGCACCTCTCGGTCGGAGCCCTCGAGCCGAAATTCTACGATCTTCTCTGCACGCAGCTGGGGTTCGCGCGCGACGAGCTGCCCGATCGCGACGATGTCCGGAACTGGAAGCGGCTGCACACGCTCCTGGAGCAACGCTTTAAGCTGAAGACCAGAGATGAATGGTGCCAGCTCCTTAGCGTCCTCGATACCTGTGTCACGCCGGTCCTGACATTGAGCGAGGCCGCCGCGCATCCGCATATGGCCGATCGACAGACATTTATCGACATTAACGGCGTCGCTCAGCCGGCGCCTGCTCCGCGCTTCTCTGGAACACCGTCCTCGGTACGCAAAATTGCAGACAAGGTCGTCACGATGGACGCCGCATTGGCCCGATGGATCTGAGCCCCGCAAAACGATCGGCAAGCGAGGGCTTTTTCAGCAAGCTGGCTCGAGTTCACTGTCTGAAACGGCAAACTCATGACAAAAGATAATTGGAAATGGTTCTAGCTCTCCTCTTTCTCAGACGGACGAGGCTTGCCCGAATGAGTCCAGCTAGGAGACGTCATCTTGCGCTCGGCCGTCAGGGCTTCTTCAGTAAGGAACTTAGTCGCGCTCCAGCCGCCATCAACCGCCAATACCTGTCCATTGATCCATCCTGAGGCTGGGGAGGACAGGAAGAAGATCGCCTGCGCCACGTCTTCAACCGTTCCCATCCGTGAGGATGGAGTCATATCGAGATTCATCCGCAGGAATCCCTCATCTTCCAGCCGATGAAAGGTCATCGGGGTTGGGATAACCCCAGGGGCGACAACGTTGGCCCGTACGCCCGACGATCCGTATTGGCAGGCTAGATGGCTCGTTAAGGCATTGATGCCGCCCTTGGCGGCGGAATAGGCCCCACCCCTCAGCCCGCCAAGGATCGAGTATGTCGAACTTACGTTGACGATTGTGGCTTCCGGGCCGAAGACTTTTAATGCTTCACGGCAGAATCGGAATGGTGCGCGCAGCATCAGATCGAGAAAATAATCGAGCGTCGCATCGTCGGTTTCGTGTACCGGCTTCGGGCTGCCGATTCCTGCGTTGTTCACTAGATGATCGAGCCTGCCGAACTTCTCCATGGCAAGGTCCACCGCGCGCCGCGGAGCTTCGCCGTCCGTGGCATCCAGCGCGAAGGTTTCAATCGGCGCGTTGCGATCGGCGAGATCCCGCTTCATCGCAGCCAGCTTTTGCGGATCCCGCGCGATGCCCACCACGGCGATGTCGGCATCGAGGAAGACCCGAGCGGTTGCAAGTCCGATACCGCTGGAGGCTCCAGTGATGAGGGCGACGCGCATGTCAGTTCCTTTCATTGATCGAGGTATAGGGCGCAAGAGGTGCTGGAAGATCGAGCATTGTGTTTCCACTCAGCAGCTGGCGTAACACATGCACCTGCTTCAGGTAGTGATGCGCATCGGCTTCGGCCGAGAATCCTATGCCGCCATGGATCTGGATGCATGTCCTGACGTTGGCGAATGCCACTCTCGGTGCGAGCAGACGAAGTGCGGCGACCTGAAAGGCCGCGTCGCCGCGCTCGTCCCGAACGGCGATGGCCGCCATGTCGAGAAGCGCGGAAAGTGCTTCGGCGTCGACCGACATATTCGCACAATGGTGCTTGATGGCCTGGAACGAACCGATCGACCGGCCGAATTGTTCTCGCACCTTGGCGTAGGATACGGCCATATCGCGCGACGCTTCGGCAATGCCGAGGAGTTGCGCTGTGACAAGCAGATCGGAAGTATCGAGAAGAGAGCTGTCGGTGCACTCCCCGATCATGCTCAAGGGTCCGCGGACACGCGATAAGACTACACTGTGGCCGAGGCCAGGCACTCCCTCCCTCGGCAGTTCCTCAAGCGCAATCAGGATCACCTGTCGACCGCCAAAGACGACCCCAAGAGTGGCTTTTGCCCCATCGATCAGTAGGAGCGAATCGTCCGCCGGTACTGCGGCACAGACGCTCAGCGTACCGGCCGCCACCTGCTCTGCGATCTCGTGGCGGCCGAGCCTTGCCGCAAGGCGAGCCGCGATAGGGTTGGCCAGCGCTCTCGACGAGATCAGATGGCGGCCAAGAAGCCCGTGCACGAGGGCCTCTTCGACGATGGTGAACCCCGTCCCACCGCGCTCCTCGGGCAACGCCAGCGCGAAAGCTCCGAACTCGGCCAGAGCCGTCAGATCATCCGGTTTTTCCTCTTGCAGGCGGGAGAGCGGATAGCTGGTGTTCAGGAGCGCGTTGGCCGCATCGAGAATTTGACGCTGATCTTCATTGTAGTTCATGTCGCAGGTCACGCCGGCTGCTCCCTCGGCAGGCCGAGAATGCGTTCGGCAATGATGTTGCGCTGGATTTCGGCTGTGCCACCAGCGATGGTCTCGCTGTAGGACTCAAGGTAGTCATGAGTCCAAGTGCTGTCGGTAAGAGCATCGGCTCCAAGGATGTCCATGGCGGCGCGGTGGATGCGTTGCGACAGTTCGGCGAAGTAAAGTCGCATGAGCGAGCCGTCGGACGCGGTGACGGGATCCTTGAAGAGCGTGCGATAGGTCATGGCTCTCAGGGCGGCGGCTTCGGCCCGAAGCTCGGCCAACTGCTTGCCGATTGCTGAGCCGGGCGGACATTCCGCCAAAGCGATCAGGTCCTCGATTTTGATCGACAATTCAAGCTGAAGTCCCATGGCCGCCGTCTTGCGCTCGAACCCAAGAGTTGTCATCGCTACACGCCAGCCGTCGTGCAGCATCCCGACCACGTTCGAGAGCGGGATGCGCACGTTGTCGTAGAAAACCTGGGCGAAGTGCGTTGCGCCCGCCATGTTCTTGATCGGCCGAACGGTGATCCCTTCGCTTTTCATGTCGCAGATCACCCAGGAAAGGCCCTTGTGTCGCTTCGATCCAGGCTCGGTCCGGATCAGAAGCTCCTGGAAATCTGCAATATCTGCATAGCTCGTCCAGATCTTCTGGCCATTCACAACAAGATGGTCGCCATCCACGAGGCCGGTGGTTGTCAGCGATGCGAGATCAGAGCCCGAACCCGGCTCCGAAAAGCCCTGGCACCATATGGAGTCGCCCACGAGGATGCGGCGCAGATGGTAGGCCTTCTGCTCGTCGGTCCCGCAGGCGATCAGCGTCGGTCCGGCGTGATTCAGCGACACAAAAGTGCAGTCAAGCACTGAAGGAGCCCGCGCCCTGACATATTCCTCGTACCAAAGGATGATCTTCTCCGTCGGCAGGCCACGTCCGCCATACTCTTTTGGCCAGCCGATCCCCGACCAACCGTCCTTATGACATTGGGAGAGCCATGCTTGCGCAAAGGCGCGCGCCGACTGGCCGTCCAGGGGCCCGCGTTTGCGCGGGGCATTCGCCAGCAACCACTCGCGTGCCGACACGCGAAAGGCCTCGTCGTCCTGGGTGAAGTCCAACTGCATTTCTGGCTCACGATATCCAGCCGCCGGCGACATCGACGATGCTGCCGGTCATGTAGGTTGAATCTGCGCTCGCCAAGAAGCGAACCACGGTGGCGATCTCCCGAGGCTCGCCTACCCGTCCCATCGCGACGCTATACATCTGTCGCTCCATCTGGATCGAATCGACAGAAGCCGCCATAGGCGTGCGGATGGTGCCCGGTGCGATTGCATTGACGCGAATGTTGTAGGGCGCAAGTGTTTTGGCGAGGCTACGTGTCAGCCCGATGAGGCCGGCCTTGGACGTCCCATAAGGAATGATCGGGCTCCCGAGTTTGCCGTTGATCGACGCAATATTGACGATCACACCGCCACCATCGTCGGCCATGCGCTTGGCAAGTTGTTGGCTGAGAAGGAAAGGTGCCCGTAGGTTGACCGTCAGGACTCGATCGAAGTCTTCCAACGTAAGTTCGAAGACCGTCTTCTTTTCGTACAGACCCGCACAGTTCACAAGGCAGCCGATGCCAACCTCTTCCGCAAGGTCGTCCAGAGCCCGGCGAGTGTCATCGATATCGGAAAGATCGCAGGGAATGAATCGATCGGGACGCTCATGCTCAATGCCGCTTTCCGTACCTGGCTTGTCAAGCCCGACCACGCGATCGCCCGCATTTTTCATTTCCGCACAGATCGCGCGTCCCATTCCACCGCCGCATCCGGTCAATATAGTCGTTCGCATGTTTCCTCCGAGACCCACTGTCTCATTATATGGAACACATTGGACGTAACTGATATCGCCCGACGCACCGCAGTGGGCTTGAATAGCGTATTCGCCAACACAGTGATCTTAAATCGCTCATTTTTCAATAGCACTCGTGCCGAACTTTCTTGACATCCATCAAAGTGGGCTGCACTTTTTTCAAAACGACAGATTCAAGAACAGTCCCACTTTGTGGGCCATTTGGAAACGCCAATGGACTTTGACTGGACCGAGGAGGATCGGACCTACCGCGCGCGAATACGCAACTTTTTGGAGCGGGAACTGCCGCCCAACTGGGTCGAGATCTCCCGGCACGGCCCCGGATCCCGCGAGCAAACCGAATTCAGCCTGGATTTTTGCCCCAAACTCGCCGAGGCGGGTCTTCTCGTGCCGCATTGGCCGGTGGAGTGGGGTGGCGCGAACCGCCCGGCCTGGGAGCACTTCATTCTCGGTGAGGAGATGTGGGCCGCTGGCGAGCCCCGCGGCGCACAATACATGAATGTAAACTGGATCGGGCCAACGCTCATGCGTTTCGGCACCCCGGAGCAGAAACGGCGCTACATCCCTGAAATGGCCGCAGGAAAGGCCATCTGGTGCCAGGGCTTTTCGGAGCCGAATGCAGGTTCCGACCTTGCAAGCCTTCGCACGCACGCCGAGCGGGATGGCGATGCATATATCATCAACGGAAACAAGATCTGGACCTCGTACGCCGCCATGGCGCAGCACTGCTTTCTGCTCGCGCGTACGACTGGAGAGGCGATGGGCAAGGCCGGCATCGCCATCTTCCTCGTGCCTATGTCGACACCAGGCATCGAGGTCCGGGCTATCCCTAGCCTCATTGGCCACGGCGATATCCACGAGATGTTCTTCACGAATGTCCGCGTGCCGGTCTCCGCCAGGCTCGGCGAGGAGGGAGAGGCTTGGTCCATCATTAGCTATTCGCTTGCCAATGAGCGTGTGGGGATCCCGCGCTACGAGCTTGCGGTCCGCGTGCTTGGCGGCATGGTGCGGGAGCTCGCGGCACGTGGGGCATTCGAAGATCATGTCGTGCGGGCCCGTGCCGGCTCGGCATTGGCCTCGTGCGAGGCAGCCCGGATGCTCGTCTATCGGGCGGTCGACAAGCGCGCCCGCGGTGAGATGATCGGAGCCGAAGCCAGCATGGCTCGGGTCGCAGTCGTCGAGGCCGATCACGCTGTGACAGATTTCGGCCTGGACTTCCTGCCAGATACGTTCAGCGGACGGGCCTTCCCTGCCCATCTCGCGCATCATGAGCGTGCCATCGTGACCGGTATCGCCGCCGGCGCGGCCGAAATCCAACTCGGCCTCATTGCCCGTCATTGGCTCGATCTTCCCCGGGAGGCCACGTGATGCGGTTCAATCCGAACGAGGATCAGGCGACTTTTCTCTCCGTCCTCGAGCAGATGATGGAGTCGGAAGAGGCTGGCTGGAGGCAAGCGCACGAATGGGCGCGCTTCGACTGGTCGGCGCCCTTCGACACAATGATGGAGGAAAACGGGTTCTTCGATTGCGCCGTCGAAGAGACTCTCGGCCTCGTTGCAGCCGCGGCCATGACCTACCGCGTCGCAAGTCTACCGATCGCTGTGGAATGCGCCGCATCATCGATTCTTCGCCCACAATATGCTCCCGAATTGCCGCGTCCGATCGCCGTCATCGAGAGGCACGCGGAAGATCCCATCCGTTTCCTCCCTATGGCTAAATCAGTTCTGTTCCTTGGTAGCGATAGAATAAGCGCGGCGATCTTGAATCCGGATGCGGTCGAGCCTGTCGAAAGTCTCTTCGCCTATCCGATGGGCCTTCTCAAGACCAGGGAGCTCGATTGGCAACCGATCGACGCCGATCCGGATGCCGTGCACGACAGTTGGCGTATCGCTCTGGCAGCCGAGATGACCGGTGCGCTCAAGGGTGGTCTCGATGCCGTCGTCGCACATGTTCGGGAGAGGCATCAGTTCGGGCGTCCACTGGGTAGCTTTCAGGCTCTCCAGCATCGTCTGGCAAGCGCTGCCACGAAAATTGAAGCTGCCTATTGGCTGACGCTCAAGTCCGCACAGAGAATCGGGCCGGCAGATGCAGCGGCGGCCCTGGGCTACGTGCAGGAAGCCTCGACAAAGGTCATCTATGATCTTCATCAGTTTATGGGCGCGATGGGGCTAACCCTTGAGCATCCGCTTCATCGCTGGACGTATCGCGCCCGATTGCTGCGCTCATCGCTTTCCGGTGCGGACGCGAACTTGGCGGCCGTATCGGCGAAACGTTGGAGTGCACTGTGAACCACCTGCCCGAATACAGAACATTGCTGCTGGCGCGTCGGGAGCGCC
Source organism: Microvirga puerhi (assembly GCF_020089865.1). Classification (GTDB taxonomy): domain Bacteria; phylum Pseudomonadota; class Alphaproteobacteria; order Rhizobiales; family Beijerinckiaceae; genus Microvirga; species Microvirga puerhi. The sequence goes on along the minus strand of NZ_JAIRBM010000018.1, from coordinate 89,922 downwards.
TGCTGACCATCACGCTCAACCGACCTGAAGTTTTGAATGCATTCGGGGCGGTCATGCACATCGAAATCATCGATGCGCTACGCTTTGCTGCGACCGATCCGGGATCGGACGTGATCGTCCTAACCGGCGCTGGCCGCGCCTTCTCGGCCGGTGGGGACCTGGATCGGATGGAGGAGTGCATCGCGAATCCGGCCGAATTTGATCGCGAGGCAGCCGATGCGAAGCGGATCGTCTTTACGCTTCTTGATCTTGAGAAGCCGATTATCGCCAAGGTAAACGGTCATGCGGTTGGTCTGGGAGCGACGATCGCACTGCTCTGCGACGTGATCTTCGCTGCAGAATCGGCGAAGATCGGCGATCCCCATGTCAAGGTCGGCCTCGTCGCAGGCGACGGTGGAGCGATCATCTGGCCACAGCTAATCGGCTTTGCGCGCGCCAAAGAATACCTGATGAGCGGAACGCTGCTCACGGCATCGAAAGCGGCAGAAATTGGGCTGATCAATCACGCGGTGCCCGATGCCGAGCTCGACGATAGGGTCGGCATCTTCTGCCGCGAGCTCCTGGACGGTGCCACTCAGGCGATCCGGTGGACGAAAACCACCATCAATCTGGAACTCAAGCGCATTGCGCATGCTCTCATGGATCCGGGCATCGCGTACGAATCGCTGTCCATGCGCTCCGAGGAGCACCGCAATGCGGTGAAGGCGATGAAGAAGAAGCTAAAAAAGCGCGAAACATAGCGCAGAAAGTCAATCATCAATATCGTCAAGTCGGGAGGATACAATGAAGATAAATAGAAGAGAATTCATGGGCGGAGCGCTCGGCGCATCGGCTCTGGCAGGCTTTCCGATGCCGGCCATCTCACAGAGTGCCCCGATCCGCATCGGCTGCATCACGAGTCTGGTCGGTGGCTACAGCCAGTTCGGGCAGAACCATGTTCGAGGTATGGAAATCGCCGCTGAAGCCATCAATGCTGCCGGTGGCGTCAACGGCCGCAAACTGGAAATCGTCGTACGTAGCGACGATCTCAAACCGGAAACAGCCGTGGCGGCCGCGCGCGAGCTTGCTGCGAGCGGTGTGCGTATCTTTGGTGGCGTCAACAGCAGTGGCGTCGCTCTGGCATTGAGCGGCATCATGGGCGAGCTCGACTCGGTCCTGTTGACGGCTGCCGCGCACGGAAACAACCTTACGCATGAAGATTTCCGCCCCAACTACTTCAGAGTCACCGACTACTCAGCCATGCGCATCGGTGCGGGCTCGCACCTCATGGCTCAACGTTACCCCAATGTCCGCGTCTGGGGGTCGATTTCGCCCGACATCCAGGTCGGACGCTCAGTGGTGGAAGTCTACAATAGTCGCCTGCCAGAAGCCTATCGCAAGCTCCACAATGCAGAGGTCCAGTTGAAGGATACCGTCTGGGTCAAGTTTGGCGCAACGGATTATCGCAACGAGATCGCGCGCCTTATCAGTCAGGGCATAGAAGGCTTGGTCATTGGCGTCGGTGGCACCGATGAGGCAACCTTCCTACAGCAGGCGACTCAGCTGGGCTTGGCCTCACGCCTCAAGGCTATGTACACCACCGGAAGCGAGTTCGTTGCTCCGATGGCGCTGAAGAACCGGATGCCGGCCAATTTCTGGTCAGGGTTCCACTGGTACTATGGCGCGTACCGCGACAATCCGATCGCGAAGCAGGTCGTCGAAACCTTCCGCGCGAAAGGCTATGGGCAGCATCCAGACGGCTTCATCGGCATGGCACACACGGTCGTGTTGGCCATCGCTGCAGCTATGAAGAACGGCGCTGGGGACAGCAGCAAAGAACTCATCCCTGCCCTGGAAGGGTTGAAGTTCGATACGGTCAAAGGACCGACCACGCTGCGCAAGGAAGACCATCAGGCACTCTGCGACGTCAACTATGCCCTCATCGGCCCAGCCAATAACCAGGATGGTTGGGAAGTCATTGACTCCGCGCGCATCGACGGCACCCCCTTCGCAGGCGATCCGACCCCGGGCATTGCTCTGAAGTTCGGCTAACAGGACCTTCTCTGCCGGCGCATTGGCACCGGCAGAGTCGCATTATGCAGCACGGAAGATCGATTATGGCGGTTTTGGATCAGAGGCTGGCCGCGCTGAGGGGCGCCGGTCGGGTCACAAATACAGACGGACGCAGCCTCGGGATTATTGCTCTCCAAAAGACAGCGGATGATCCTGATCGGGTCGTGGTCATCAACGCAGAGCGAACCGTCACCCGAGCCGAGATGGTCGATGCCGCGCGCCGGCTCGGTGGAGCGCTGCTCTCGCGAGGGATTGCTCCCGGGGCAGCCATTGCCTTCCAGCTACCGAACTGGTGGGAAGCCTGCGTCGTCAATCTCGCAGCGGCCCTGTTCGGTTTTAGACTCGTGCCCCTGCTGACGATTTATCGCGCAGCCGAACTCGGGGTCATACTGCCTACTTGCAGCATTGAAGTCATCTTCGTACCGGAGCGATTCAGAGAGTTCGATTACCCAAGCCTCATTGACCGGCTGGCACAGCGACCACAGCATGTCTTTACAGTTCGAGGTGACCGCTCGGGGCCGAACACGTTCGAACGCCTCCTTGAGCATGAGCCTGCGGAACCGCAGCCGGCTTCGGCCGGTGATCTCAAGACGATCCTGTTCACATCAGGTAGCACAGGACGGCCAAAGGGCGTTATGCATAGTCATGGGACCTTCGACGCGCTGATCAGCCGGACAGCCGATTTCTGGCAGATCGGCAAGGATGATCGACTCTACGTGCCCTCCCCCATCGGACATATCGGCGGCTCGATCTACGCGTTCGAATTTCCGTGGATGACCGGCTGCACCGCGCTGCTTGCCGAAAGCTGGGATCCTGATGAGGCGGTCAGGGCGATCGATGCCCACAGCGCTACCTTCATGGCCGGTGCAACACCATTCCTTTCAGGCCTGATTGCCGCCGCTCAACGGGCAGATTCGGGACTACCGAGCCTGCGCCGCTACATCTGTGGCGGAGCAAGCGTCCCGCCGGAGTTGGTGCGGCGCGGACTCGCGCAATTTCAAGCTGCAGTCGTATCGCGAGCCTATGGTTCGACCGAAGTGCCTCTGGTCTGTCCAGGCGTACGGACCCGCGTTGAGGCCGAAGAGCGCGCCGACACAGATGGCGAGTGCACCGCAGAACTACAGATTCTCTCCGATGAGGGAACGCCTGTTGTGGAGGGAGAATCGGGAGAAATTGCTGTCAGAGCATCGCAGATGCTGCTCGGGTATCTGGACCCAGCCGACGAGGAAGGCATTTTCGCCAGCGATGGGTTCTTCCGCATGGGAGATATCGGCAAGCGCATCTCCGGCCGCTTCTTACAGATTACGGGTCGCAAGAAGGACATCATTATCCGGAAGGGCGAGAATATCAGTCCGCTCGAGATCGAGAACGCCTTGGCCCGACATCAATCCGTACGTCAGTCGGCCGTCGTGGGCGTCCCAGATCGCGACCGGGGAGAGATCGTGGTCGCCTTCGTCCTCCCTGTGGACGGCGGAACGTTCACGTTCGCCGACATGACTCTTCATCTAGATATGCTGGGACTTGCAAAGCAGAAATATCCTGAGCGCCTGTTCGTCGTCTCGTCGCTGCCCGTCAACACGGTCGGGAAGGTCCAGAAGAACGAGTTGAAAGCGTTGGCGATGAATGAGGAAGGAAGCAGCGCGTGACGATGCTCTATCTCTATTCGATCTTCAACGGCCTTGTCCTTGGGATGGCGATCTTCCTGGTATCCGCAGGGCTCACCCTCGCCTTTGGGATCATGAAGATCTTCAACTTCGCGCACGGCGCGTTCTTCATGATCGGCGCCTATGTAGCGTACGCTGTGACTGGACAGGAGGCCTCATCTCTTTGGATCTTTCTGGCGGCAGCCCTGATCGCAACCATCGTGGTCGGCAGCATCGGAGTCCTCGCCGACCTGACCATATTCCGGCGTCTTGCTGGAGTACCGGCGGACTACACCCTCATGGCCGCCTTCGGCATCATGCTTTTCTGTACGGGCAGTACGCGGATTGTGTTCGGCCAAGGCATACACGCCATCTATCCACCTGCCATCCTTGGCGGCATCGCCGACATCGGCATTCCGATATCCTATTACGGATTGTTCATCATCGCATGCGGTCTGGCGGTTTTCTTGATGCTTGAAATTGGGCTTAACCGGACATGGCTCGGAAAGCAGATTTTGGCTGTCGCCCGCGATCCTTGGATGGCCGACGTCCTGGGTCTGCGGGTTCGGCGCCTCAAGCTGATCTCGGTAGCGACCAGCTTCGCGCTTGCAGGCTTGGCCGGCGGATTGCTCGTCGCCAATCAGGCGCTGTCGCTCGATCTTGGCCATTCCTATCTCCTGCTGGCCTTCTGCGCGGTGATCGTGGGCGGTCTCGGGTCGATCCGCGGCGCGTTCATCGCGGCGATCATCTTCGGTCTCGCCGAGAGCCTCAACTCGGTGCTGATGCCGACGATGCCGGGCATCAGCTCATATGCACTGCTGATCATCCTAGTGTTGATACGCCCGCATGGGCTTTGGCCGGAACAGTCTCAATGAATCGCGCTGTATCAATCGTGTCGCCATCTGGAATTGTTCCGATGAATCGCATCGCATCGATCGCGCTGCTGCTGTTGTTCGCGGCGTTTCTCTTTGCTCCCTATCTCGTCAATCCGGGGCTGGTCTTCATCGCTGGCTTTGCCATGATCGAGATCGTCTTCGCCCTCTCCTGGAATCTCCTATTCTCTTATGCGGGTCTGGTTTCCTTCGGACATGCCGCATTCTTTGGCATCGGAGCCTATGTCGCGGCAGCGACATTGCGTTATGGATATGATATTCACTTCATTCTTGTATTGCTGATTTGTGCCGTGCTCGGAGCTGTCGGGGCCTTCCTAGTTGCCTTGATCGTTCTGCGAAGAGCAAGCGGAATTCAGTTCTCTGTTCTCACGCTCGCTCTATCGCAACTCGTCGTCGTTCTGATCGGCTACTCAGATTATTTCGGGCATGACGAGGGAATATCGGCAATACCTCGCCCCGTGATGAACTTCGGGCTGTTCACCGTCGATCTCAATCGACCCCTGGCAAACTACTACTTTGTTCTTTTCGTCTGTCTCGTCGCGGTGGGGCTTATGTGGCTACTGGTAAAGGGCCATTTGGGACGAGCAATGCAGGCGGTTCGCATCGATTCTGAGCGCGCCGAATTTATCGGAATCGACGCCTGGCGGATCCGGGTGTTCGCTTTCACGATATCCGGGGCATTCGCTGCTGTAGCCGGCGCGCTTCTGGCTCCGTGGGGGCAGATCGTGACGCCGGAATATGTAAATTGGCTGCATTCCGCGCAGCCGATCTTCGCGACACTCCTCGGCGGAGCTGGCTTCTTCTGGGGGCCAGTGGTTGGAATCGTTGGCCTGAGCGCACTGAACTATTTCACGCGGACCTTCACCGGGCTGTCCGAAGTGCTCGTGGGCGCCAGCCTGATTGCGGTCGTCCTGGTTGCTCCACAAGGCATCCTCGGAACGCTGCGCCAACTGGCAAAGCGCCGCAAAGGCCCTGTCAAGGGAGGCCACGCATGATCCTCGACGCGCAAGGGATCGAGATGAGCTACGGCGCTTTGAAGGTCCTTCATGGTGTATCCCTACAAGTTTCTGAGAGCGAGACTTTCGCCATCATAGGCCCCAATGGAGCCGGTAAGAGCACTCTCTTCAAGGTACTGACCGGGGAGCGCATGACTAGTGCCGGAACCGTCCGGTATCGCGGCGAGGATCTGACTAAGCTTCCCGCGTTCCGTCGAGCGCGCATCGGCTTTGGGCGAACGTTTCAGGTTGCCCGCATCTTCGGTGAGGTCGACCTGATGACGAACGTCGTCATCTCGATCGAAGCCCGACTGCGCTATAGCGGCCAAAGCCCCGGAGCCTGGTGGCGGTGGACACCTGCAGCAGACGTTCGCCTTGAGGCCGAGGAGATCCTCGAACGTTTTGGCTTTCCCCGAAGCCGCTGGAGCGACGATGCGCAATACCTTTCCCACGGTGACCGAAAACGCCTGGAATTTTGCATCGCTCTTGCGACCAGGCCGGACATCCTAATGCTCGATGAGCCGATGGCCGGCATGTCGCCCTCGGACCGCAAGGAAATGACCAAGCTGCTGATGCGGCTGAAGGCCGAGACTGGGATCACCATCGTGATGACCGAACACGACATGGACATCATCTTCGAGATGGCTGACCGTCTGATGGTCCTAAGCTACGGCGAGGTCATTGCCATAGGCGACCCGGAAAAAGTCCGTGATGACCCGACCGTGCGCAAAGTATACCTCGGCCAAGGATATCAGCATGCTTGAGCTGAACAGCGTCGACGCCTTCTATGGACAGGCTCATATCCTCCACGATATTTCGCTCAGCCTGGCAACAGGAGGCCGTCTCGCGGTCTTGGGCCGGAACGGAGCCGGGAAGAGTACGTTGCTGAAGAGCATCATGAATGCTGGTCCAAGAGTACGCGGCGAAGTCCGCCTTGAGGGCGAGCTGCTCGACGGCATCGGCGCAAGCGACCGGGTGCGGCGCGGTCTGTCTCTGGTCCCTGAAGATCGCCGCATCTTCACCCACATTTCGGTCAAGGAAAATATCCTTCTGGCCCAGCAAGGAACCGAGCGTAAAAGCGGATTGCCGACACTGGAGGAGGTGATCGCCCGGTTTCCTTTGTTGAGAGACCTGGTCAACCGCTTGGGTGGTCAACTGTCCGGTGGTCAGCAGCAAGTCCTGGCCGTGGCACGTGCTATCGCAGCTCGACCACGATTGATGTTGTTGGACGAGCCGACTGAGGGTCTTGCGCCGGTCATCGTCGAAGACCTCGCGGAAAAAATCGTGGAAGCCTGCGCCACTTACGGAATTGGGATCTTGCTCGCGGAGCAGAATCTCTGGTTTGCGCGGCAATGCACCTCGCGAGTTCTGCTGTTGGATTCGGGCAGCTTAGTCTTTTCGGGAGATTGGGCTGAGTTCGATGCCTCGACGGACCTTGTCGAGCGCTATCTCGCTGTCTAGATCGCCGTTGGGCGAAAGTTGTACCATATCGACTGTGACACGTGCTGGATTCCGAGCTTTCAGAGAGGTACTGCCGTTCGGAGAGGCTCCTTCGCGATCCGGTTCGAGAGTGGGAACGAGGAGAGGCGCCGTGGGAAATGGCATTTCCTCCAGAAGATTCCCATTTCCAGCCACCTCGCTATCGGATAGCGAGGACAGGATAACATATCGACGAGAGAACGATGGAACTGACAAGGCTGCCCACTGACGACAATATTGATGGGACGCAAGCCATACGGCGGGCTGCTGCCATTCTACGGCGGATCGGTCAGGGTGGTTCCAATGGCGTTAAACTGGGCGCTATTACCGAGGCCTTGCAGCTGCCGCGCTCCACAACCCACCGCATTCTCAAATGCCTCGTAGAGGAAGGTCTCGTTAGACACGAGCAGGACAAGAGGCGCTATGTTGTCGGACGCCTGACCTATGAGCTGGGCCTCACCGTCACGCATGACACACTCGAGATTGCACAATGGCGCATCGCAATCGACCGGGTTGCAAAGCGAACCGGCGCCACATCGTATCTTATGGGCCGAAGCGGAATTGAGGCTACGTGCCTTCTCAAGACGGAAGGTAGCGCGATGATCCGCGTCATCCCGGTGGAAGTCGGACAGTGTCGTCCCCTGGGCGTCGGAGCAGGCTCCGCAGCCCTACTTGCCGCACTGGACGCCGATACATCCGAACAAGTCATTCAGACGATCGCTCCTTTGCTGCAGAGCTATCCGAATCTCAGCCAAGAAGCAATTCGTAGGATCGTCACTGAGGCCCGCTCTACCGGGTTCGCAGTGAGCAAAAGCAATGTCGTGAAGGATGTCATCGGAATCGGAATGGCGATTCCGATGACAGAGGGCACAACTTATCTGGCGCTCAGCATCGCTGCTCTTGCATCGCAGGCAGATCATCAAACCATCGAGAACTGGAAGCAGATCATCCGAGAGGAAATTCACGCTGTCCTGCACGCGTAGGAAGGATTCAGCAAACGGTCTGGACATCCACTACTCGTTGAAGACCAAGATCCATATTCAGATTGAGCAATGATCACAGCTCATCAGCCAACTCCATGTGCAATCCGATCTCATACCTATTCACGTCATCTCAGCACCGTCGATGATGTGTACTGACGTTCATAGGCCAACGCCTCATCCAAAGATACGGCGAGGCTATTCTCATATAAATGCTTGATTGTTGCAATCGAAGACGGATCATTGGTAGCGATGTTCGTCGCTATGCCCATGGTGAATGTGTCGCGTCGCTCCGACGAAACCACATAGTCGCACAGCGAGATTCGAAGCGCCTCATGCGCGTCGATAGGTTCCGACGTTAGCGAGAGTCGCTTTGCAACGGCGGGTCCGACCCGCCGTGGAAGTCGGGCCGACATACCCCATCGAGGGGCAATGCCGAGTTTTGCGTGAGTGTCGCAGAATGTAGTATCTGTAGCTGCAATGATGATATCGGCAGCAAGGGCTAACTCAAGGCCGCCCGTATAACAATGTCCATGGACGGACGCGATGACGGCCTGTTTCATCCGCCCGAGACGCTCCAGTGTCTCGGACCGCATCTCGCGATCCTCCATGACGATTCCGGCCTTTAGGGCATTGATGTCAGCACCGGCACAAAAGGAACGGCCTGCTCCCCTTACGACGATGCATCTGATCTGGGTGCCCTCTTTCGCAATGACATCTACATGCCCCCTCAGCTCGTGGAAGAGTTCGGGCGAGAGTGCATTCAGCTTTTCGGGCCGGTTAAGAGTAAGGATTGTGACAGGACCGACATCGTCGCGTAAAACCAAGCCATTCATGTCTTCCTCCAATCTCAGGTTAGGTTTTGAACTCTGAGCCGGAAGTCACGCAGTACGATCCAGTAAGGGTTGCCGGCGGCGTGGCGGCATATTGTACTCGGCTGCGAGCCGATCGACCAAAGTGGCGACCGGGGGAATATCATTGATCAGTTCGACTCCCTGGCCTGCGGCCCAGACATCCCGCCAGGGCTTCGCGTGCTCATGTGGTTTCTCTGTGCCGAAGACCGGTAACTGATGAGGATCGTACCCAACGCGCCGGACCGACTTTGCCAGCATGTTTGCGGGGATCCCATGTGTGAAGAAGGGTGTATAGACGAGATCTTCCGCACGAGAAGTTAGGATGATCTCCTTGTATTCCGAAGAAGCTCGGGCTTCCTTCGTGGCAATGAAACGCGTGCCCATGTAGCAGAGGTCTGCGCCCAGAGCTTCCGCGGCACGAATGTGCTCGCCTGTCGTGATCCCACCGGCTAGCACGATATACCCGTCGAAGAACTTACGAACCGCAGAGACAAATGCGAAGGGATTGAGCCCACCTGAGTGCCCTCCACCTCCCGAGCAGATCAGGATCATGCCATCGACGCCCACCGCTGCGGCCTTTTCTGCATGGCGGATTGTCGTTACATCGTGGAAGATCATACCGCCCCAGCCGTGAACTTCCTGGACAATCTCGCCTGGAGCGCCATTAATCGTAATCAGGAGCCGCACTCTTCGGTTTTTACAGGCAAGAACCTCAGCCTCGAACCGCTCCCGCGCTCCGACTTTGCCGGTGCGCAGGCTGATATTGGCCGCATAAGGCCCAGTCGGGCGACCGCTGTGTTTCCTATACGTGGTGAGTTCGTCGTCGAAATGGTCGAGCCACTCGCCATATTCGGAAGCAGAACGGGCGGTACTTGCGGAACAGGCAGCTGCAATGTTGGATTTGCACGCGGCAAGTATGAGTTCCGGATAAGACACCAAAAACATGGGTGCGCAGATGACTGGGAGCCGAATGCCGGCAAAGATGTCTTGACCGCTCGGCAACTCTTGCCTCCCATGAACGAAGACTTATCCCAATATATGGGACATGTGTATTGATCGCTACTTGCCTAAATTTATCGCCGTTACGCTGGTCGGTCAATTAATCAAGTTCATACACGGACTTTCATTGCGCCGAATTCGCAGGATAGAATCGCAATATTGTATTTCGGCAGCCGCCTCGATTGTGGCTCATTCCATATGATGAGACTATTGTACTGATCGCGCAATTGTTGCGCTTATGTTGAGAAGGCGCTGACGAGATACAGATCCTGACGTGCGTAGCCTTGCCCGCAAAAAACTCTGATTGATCGCTGTGTCGGATAGTTCGAGTAGATTGGCTGCAAGCAGCTGGAAAATAGGGCGCGTATTAAAGTGTCAATAAACCTCGATCGCCTGTCAAAATGGACATTCGAGAACCAAATACACTCATATAATGTGAGGGATACGATCCTATATGCGCTGGGTATCGGATGCGGAGAGGGCGCTGACGATCTGCCGTTCGTCTACGAAAAGAAACTGACTGCGCTACCGTCCATGGCAACCGTGCTTGGCGATCCCGGTTTTTGGCTCAAGGACCCATGCTTGGAAGCCGACTGGCGCAAGGTCGTTCATGGCGAACAGTCCGTCAACTTTCATGCTCCCCTTCCAGCCGCAGGGACGGTACTGGCACACAACGCCGTTGACGATGTCATCAACAAAGGTCCGGAAAAAGGAGTCTACATTTACTGCTCACGGATGCTGTTCGATCATAGCTCCGGCTCGCTGCTAGCGACGTTGAAGTCAACCCTTATTCTTCGAGGAAACGTGGGGACCAGTAGATCTGATCATCCGACGACAAGGCCCAGAAACTTGCCGGATCGGCAGCCGGATATCTCTTGTCTCAACAAGACTCTTCCACAAGCTGCACTGATTTATCGTCTCTCAGGAGATCTGAATCCGCTTCACATCGATCCGGCTACTGCCACAAAGGCAGGCTTTCCTCGACCAATTCTGCATGGCCTTTGCACCTTTGGCATAGCGGTGCGCGTCCTTTTGAAGGCATGCTGTGAGAATGAGCCCGCGCGGCTACGGAGCATCAGCGCCAGATTCACCGCGCCAGTATTCCCGGGCGAGACGATTCAGACGGACATCTGGCACGAAGGAAAGCAAGTTCATTTCCGTTGCCTCGTAAAAGAGCGCGGAGCTGTCGTGCTTAGTCCCGGCACAGCGTCGGTCCACGCCTGAGATTATGTCAATGGCACTGATCATGATGAACGTGAATTTCACCGACTCACAGAACAGCTCCCAATAGCCGCATTTCGATCCGGGCACCTTCTCGTCGAAAATGAGCATATCTCACCGGTTTCAGGATTGCGCGTTGATCTATCGAGCCGAAGATAACTCACACACCTGTTTCCAGGAGTGGCAGTGTGAAATAGATGTGGTGCGTATCGAAATGTACAGGTCCGCCTAAAATGCCAGTCGTGGTGACGAAGGTATTGATAGGTCATGATCGGTTCCAAACGGCCTCTCGGATTGCCTCGGAGCTGGGCCTGGTTCTCGATTGGAAACGCACCACCGTGTAGCCGCACGAGGCCAGAATCTGATCGCGCCTAGCGTCCTTGCGGGCATCGTGTGTTCGATCATCGAGCTCGACGATCGCAACAATCACAAGGTCTCGGACAATGACCCAGTCGACACGGGCATTCGAAATCGCGCGAAACCCGCGCCAGAAGGTCCGCGAGCCTTCTTTCGCGTCCGGCCGGACAAGCGAGAGGATTGGGATCTGAGGCCAGATCTGGCATCCAGGAAATGCTGCCAGGAGCCGGCCATAGAACTCGCACTCGTTCGGCGTCATGATGGAGTGCGGCCTGTAGCGGGGCTTCCGGGCCAGCATGAACAATGCCAGAAAGCCGAGCGCTAATCCTAAGGCGACCGTAATGGCCGTCCATGAGCCAAAACCAAAGATGATGAAGGTCTGCTGGACCATCTTGCTGCCTCTTCGCCGAGCCTGCTAGGTCATCCGTCGTCTCCGCATGGCGAGAAGTTCGGTTTCAAGGTCGAGTTTACGAGTTTTTATCATGCGGACGAGGGCCCGATAGTAGCCACCTGGGTTGCGTATCCGGCTTGCGCCACTGGCAACATCGTCCTCGTAAAGCTGCAGTACGTACAGCACCGCGATCGCAGCTGCGATCGGCCCGAGATCGGCGACAGCCTCGTTCCAAGCGCTTTCATGCGCCCCAAGCGAGGCTCTGAGATAGCGCCCTGCCCCAACGATATCGCCAATGTCGCGGATCGGCTGACCATAGTCCGCAATCGCTGGACACGCCTCAACGATCAAAGTCGGTGATAGGAGCTCGGCCCGTCGTTCTTTTGGCAGAACGACCTCAGCTTTCTTCGGAAAGCCGTTTGTACAAGTTTCGCTAGGAGATTCATTGTTTGATTCATTGTGGCGGAATCGAATTCCGTCATTGCCCATCTCATAAAAGAGTTTCTCGGCAGTTTTCCTCAGTGTCTCCCAGGCCTCGGCCAGGTCGAGGGGCATCACATAGGTCGAGCGTTTTGGCGTCCGCTCCAGAAGTCCAGCGAGTTGCTCTTCGATGGCGGTGCGATCGAGTGTTGGGTGATGGAGCGCCAATGCCTCGATCGCCGCCTCGGTCTGGCGTCGTGAGACGGTGATTTCGTCGAACAGACGTTTACGCTCAGCGCGAGCCTGCTTCTGCTCAGCAACGAGGCGTGCCCACTCACCGCGGCGAGCATAAACCGGGGTCAGGTCGAAGCCGAAGGCGTCGATGATCTCGCCCGCTAGATCTTTGACCGCATAGCGCTTCCCGTTGGGAGAATCCTTAGGAATGATCAGTCCCTGCCCGATCAAATGGTTGAGTGCGAAGCGGATCGCGCGCTCGGTATAGCCGGTGCGGTTAGCCAAATACTCGTTGGACGGCCAGACCAGGAGCCTTTCCCAAGCCTGCTCGCCCCAGCTGGCTACCAGGGCTGACAGGACCTGCCTGGCCGAGGGGCGCAAAACCAGAGCGACTTCCGCCTCATAGGCGGCAGCGGCGAGTTCTTTTCGTGTTACAGTGCGCCCTTCACTGAGCGCAAATGCTCTTGCGGCCAGAGTGGCATGTCTCAGCCGCCGGCCTCCAGACGATGCAACATGCATCGCATCCCTCCATTTCGAGGGCAAAGCGAGAGCTTTCACCGAAACCGATGCTCTTGACATTCAGCTTGTCGGGATGGCATAAGAAGGTCGCTACACCAATTTCTTACGCCCACCCCTCGGTGGGTCTCCAAAGGCCCCGGAGTTACCAGCTCCTGGGCCTTTTGCTTTGCCTGATTTACGTCACGACATTCCGATCCTTTTCGGCAAATGTGGCCTCGAGGGCATGAGTGATCGCCTCCTGACGTGTCCTGAAGCGGCCGCTAGCGACCGCATGGTCAATCGCAGCCCCAAGAGGACCGGGAACCCAGACGTTCATCTCGCGGTCTCCGCGCTCGCGACGGAGCTTGCGAAACCGCTTGAGACGTTCGATCTGTTTCTCGTCAGGCATGGCATGCACCCATCAGACTCGTGCCGTATCGAGAAATGACCGATTCCTCCCTAGCTGTGGAGTCTGGCCGTCAAGCATTCATTCACTATACGAACGAATCCGTTGGAAAACTTCTTGGCGACGGGTCGTAGTCGATGCGGGGGCGAGTCAATCCGTAGGTAAAATACTGGTTCCAGCTGATTCTTAATTGCGCTCGTGATTCTTTGCCGAAAGTCAAAGGCAAAGATGTATGCCTACGATGATTCGAGAACGACTCGAATGGCGCCGATCGTAGCAGATTAATTTCTATTAACTGGGGACCGCTCCGATTCGGATACTCAGCGACGTCGCAGGATCCCGTTAAGGGCCATAAACAGGCCGTCCGCCTACGGCGCGGCAGGCCTTTATCATCGCCGAATCTGGCAGCGGAGCGCGAGGATCTCACACGGGCGGGATAGGCACGATTTCGGCCATGGCGAATCCGGCCAAATAGTCCCTATCTAAGGAGAGCCGGATGTAGTCCTGCTTTTTGCGCTGAGCATGCCGTAGGCATGCGAGCCCATGTTCACCCCATCCGGCTATGAAGCAAGCGATTGGTTTCAGCTTTCACGCGATTGACGCTAAGGCCCGTCACACCAAACCGCTCATAGAGCGAAGCAATCATCGGAAACAGATATTCGTCCAGCCGATCGGTGATCGTTCCCGCAGGCACCGTCACCTCCAGCACCGCCTCGTCACTGCGCGCGGCCTGCCCTTCCAGCAATAGATCGCTTAAAGGATTGGCCCACGACCGCAGGACGCGCCCACTCAACCCTGTATAGACGGCTCTGAACCGCACTGTGATAGGCTTGGCGTCGCTCTTCCACAGAAGGGATGCGAGTTTCTCCGCATGTAGCAACCCTTCGCCAAGTCGCCAGACCGGCAAGGTCGCATCGAAGATCGTCCCGGGCGGAAATGTGTCCTGTGCGTCCTCCTGATAGCCGCGCATTAAGAAGAGTTGCCCTGATGGCAATGCCCGCCAGAAATCCGCATGAGCCGCATCATTGAAGGTGCGCTCAACGCTAGGCTCTGCCAGCCAGCATTCAATCGAGCCGTCCATCTCCCGCGGCGCGAGCTCCGGCCGCGACATGACGACAAAGACGGGCCAGCTCGTGTAGCGCGTCACTGCTTGGCGCAGAATGTCCTCGTACTCGGTGAGATTGACAGTGCGTAGGTCACCTTCAAGACAATAATCGACGCGATACCAGCCGTGCGGGAAGCGCGCTGGGGCATCTGTCGGGAGGTCATCGACGAGCGTGCGCCACCGCTTGAACGATTCTTGTACGAACACATTCTGCGCACCGTCCGCGGATTTCTCATCGATCAGCCCGACGATACGCAGAATGTCGAATGCCTTGGTGAGGGTGAGTGTCTGCTCGGCTCGGTCGAATGCAGCAATCGTCGGCACGCTAACGCCAGCGAGCGCCGCATGCTCACGCTGCGTCATGCCTTCTGCCTTGCGGCGCCGCAGGGCCTCATCGACGAGGCCCTGCCAGTCGAGCGGGCCTATGCCCCTAGGATTCTCAGGCATGCGTTGCTCACAATCTCCGCGTAACGGGTTACAAATCCGTCGAACCCTTCGGCGTCCGGCAGGCGGATCACGGACGCGGCCTTCTTTGTCTGACGTCGAAGGTCGGCAAAGATCTGCTCAATCGCCCGGTCTGGGAGACCAATTTCCCGTCCAAAGTCCCGGAAGAGATCGCCGTCAATGGTATCGAGATGGACCTTTCTCCCATTGATCGAGAGAGCCAGGGTCTGGTCGAAGCCGTCATAGAAGGCCGTGTTCAGGATGTCGTACGCGGGTGACAGGCGCAGCCCCGTGGAAGTTTCTAACAGCGAAAAATTCTTCAGATGCGCATCGCAGTTTCCAATCAAGGCGAAAACGATCAGGCGGCGGAAAAACCGCGCAAGGTCGATCGCTGGCCGTGCCGAGTGCCGATTGATGATGGCTGCGACGTCCTCATAGCCAGCGTCATACTTACCTGCATAATCCTGCCCGCGAGGTTTGCAGAGAATCTGCGCGCAGTCCTCCAGACGCAGCTTCTCGCCGTTCGGGCCGCGGTCGAAGCGCTTGAGGACAAGAGCTTGCTCGTCGATGACCGGGATGAAGGCAAGCGTGAATTCGTTGACTTCCCGCGCTCCGAGCACGATGGCTGACCACCGCAAGCTCAGCGCCTCGTTGCGTACGAGCGTGGCTATCCGCTCCGAATTGAACTTGGCAATATAAGGGGCAATGCCGTCTGCGGCGGCGGGCTGGAACGGCTTCTTCGGTCCCGCACGTGAGACCAGAAGCTTTTTCTGAATGCCCGACACCGTGCGACCTGGGCTGGCCGTGGCCTCGGTGATCGCCGTCGGTGGCTCGCTCCCTTTCGGAGGCTTGACGCTGACGGCGCCGATACAGTCCGCGCCATAGCGCAGCAGCAAGCCGAGGTCGTCCTCCTCGACGACATGAGCGACGCGCGCCTGCTGCTCACGAAGCCAGCCTTCTGGCCCGAGATGTTGAAAAAACGGATGCAGTCCTTGCGCCCATTCATGCTCGCGGCGGGTAACCGACAAGCAGCAGGCAATGTCTTCGGCCCAGTCCGCGGCATAGCTGAATCGCGTCCCGCCGCTCGCCGTCTCTATCAACGTGCCGACAGCCCGGTCCTTGAATAGAATATCGGCCGCCCGGAGGGGCATGATGAAGTTTGCCTTTCTGTGCGCACAAATTGCGCCTCGATCAGCTCACGAGAGGAATTATAGTTTTCTATATAATAGAAATATTATAGAAAGTAAACTATAGTTTCTTTCCTAAAAAGAAACGCTGTTCGAGAAAAGCATGATTCTCCTCGAGGTTGCCTTGAAGTGCGCTCAGCCACTGAATGAAACCAGAATAGTGTTAAACTCGTGCCCCGTCCGGATCAACGTCGAAGGACGAACAAGGTTTTCGTCGTCAACGGGAGGAGCGTCATATGCGTTGCCCATAGAGGAGTTATGGACCCGGCAACGGTCCTGCGATCGCCGACTTGACGCGTCGGGTCGAGAGCCTAGCGACCATCTAAACCTGCCAAGCCAGGTTCGCGGTCAGAGGTGGCCTCCCCCCTCAAACTGTTTATGCAGCGAGCTGCTCAGTAAGTGAATGGCTCGAACTACAGGCATACTTCGCCTGTTCTTTGCGCTTGATCGCACGATAATCCCGCTCGGTACTCGAGAGCCCTCAGGTATTGTCTCATCCGGATTTCGAAAATAAGGACCTCAAGCCAAGCACCACCGCACGTGAAGTAGGACCGTCGAACGATTAGACGTCTGCCCTTGAACACGAGGTATTCCACCACCGTGACTCCCGTCACGATGGCTGAGATTTTGAAACGATGAGCCCACGACACATGCGGGCGCGGATGTGCTGCATCCTCTCACTTGCTCCTGTCACCCACCGCTGAGTCTAGTGATGCACTCAGAAGACCGGCAGCGGGATCATAGGCTGGCCATTGCGGTATTTACGGGAGATCGCGTCCAGCTCGCCGCTGTTCTTGATCTGATAGACAAACGTGTTCAGCCATTGCAGCAGGTCGGCATTACCGCGGCGGATGCCGATCCCGAAATGGGCTGCTCTCAGAGGGAATTTCTGCTCGTATTCCTCGCCCTTGGCACCCTTCCGGAGGTAGATTTCACCGTAATCTCCCCCGCCCATGGCGTCGATCTGTCCGGAAAGCATGGCCTGTGCGACCGATGGGCCGTCGTCGAACCGAAGCAGGGTCACGCCAGGCGGATTCATTTGCGTAAGAGCGCCGTCCTCGAGCGCGCCGCGCGTGACGCCGACCTTCTGACCCTTGAGGTCTTCCGGTCCCTTGATGTTGGCCGTCTTGGGGGCGATGAGGACAGCGGACTGGCCCGCGTACGGGATAGAAAACGAGACTTGGAGCGCCCTCTCCGCCGTGATCGAGAAGATTGCGACCACCATATCGACGCGGTTGCTGATCAGAGCAGGAATGCGCCCGGGGGAGTTCACCGTGACGAACTCGACCGGCACCTTGAGGTTCTTGCCGATGAGTTTCGCCACCTCGACATCGATGCCGGTCGGCTGGTTGTCAGCGTCGAGCATGCCGTAGGGTGGCACCGTCGTATCGATGGCGATGACGACCTTGCCGCGCTTGATGATCTCGTCTACCGTCTGAGCCTTGCCCGGTGCGGTCGACAGGCCGACGATGGCCATCGTCGCCAGCGCAAGCACGGACTTCATGATTCCTCGCATACCCATGATCTCCTCCCTCCATTTCAGCCCGCCATCGTGGCGGTCATACGTCGCGCACGGGTTCCTCGGACCCGCCCGCCGTACATCGTTGGGTCACATGGCCTGGATGTTCACGTGACCGACCTTCAATTGCCTTTCCAGATGGCTGCTAAGCAGTGACAGGGGCCAGCAGATCAGGAAGTAAATGCCCGCCACAGTTCCGAAGACGAGAACGGGCTCGAAGGTAATGGTGTTGATCTGGGCGCCGGCCTTCGCGAGTTCCGTGAAGCCGATCAGGGCCGCCAGGGAGGTTCCCTTCACGACCTGCACCATGTATCCGACCGTTGGTGGCAGAGCCATCCGCGCCGCCTGCGGAATGATCACCAGGATCAGCGTCTTGGGAAAGTTCAGCGCAAGTGATCGAGATGCATCCCATTGCCCTGCGGGAACGGCCTGGAGGCAGCCGCGCCAAATCTCGGCCAGGAAAGCGCTCGTCGACAGGGTGAATGCCAGCACGGCCGCAGTCCACGCGTCGATCCGAATGCCGAATAGGTTCAGACCGTAATAGAACAAAAGCAGCAGCATGAGGCCCGGTATGGCCTGCACGAATTGGATGTAGCCGGACACGATGTATCTCAGCGCCTTGAAGGGCGATATCCTCGCGATGGCGAGGACGAAGCCGACCGCTCCGCCGCCAATGAACGCGGCAAGCGATAGAGCGATCGTCCATCGGGCTGCCAGAACGAGAATCCAAACTTCATGGAGAGTGAAAGTTCTCAGCAATTCCCGCGCCTTTTCAAACTCATCCGCGCCTCGCAAATGCGAAGGCGTAGATCGATGTGAAGATCGCTCTGAACCCGAATACGATCGCCACGTACATGAGGGTCACGATCGTGTAGATCTCAAAGCTCCGGAAGGTTTGCGAATTGATAGTGTTGGCGACGGCCGTGAGCTCATCCGCGGCGATGGCGGAGACGATGCTCGATCCGAGGAGTACGAGAATGAACTGGCTCGTCAGCGCCGGATAGACCGCCTTCAGTGCTGGGAACAAAATCAGGAACCGAACGATCTGGAGCGGCTTCAGACCAAGCGCCCGTCCAGCCTCGATCTGGCCGTGTGGAATGGACTCGACCCCTGCCCTCACGATCTCAGCCGAATAGGCCCCCAGATTAATCACCATCGCGATCAGAGCGGAATTGTTGGGGCTGAGGCGCACCCCGAAGTGAGGAAGCGCAAAGAACACGAAGTAGAGCTGGATCAGGAATGGTGTGTTGCGGATGAGTTCTATGTAGGACGTTGCCAGCCACCGGATCGGTCGCGGACCGTATGCCTTGGCCACTGCACACGTCATGCCGATGACCAGGCCGAAGACCATCGTGAGCGCAGACAGGCGGATCGTCAGCGCGGCCCCGGAGAGAAGATCCGGAAAGTGGTCCATCACGGTGCCGAACTGGAACGTGTAGTTCAATGGGTCACCTATCCGCTGCTCCGGTCCGGACGCCCCAGGATCATGCCGGAATCTGTTAATCCTTCTCCACGCTACGCCAGGCGACGCACCAGAAACTCCCTATTGACGCAGTTGGAGAGATCGCCATTCCTGAGATGCTGGAGGACGGTCTTGACGCTCTTCACACGCATGTCGATGACGGACGATGGCGAGTAGAACGCAGCATGTGGCGTGAGAATGAGCCGTCCCGAGACCCAATCCTCGCCACGGCGCCACGCGTCGATCAGTGGATGTGTGGAATCGGCGGGCTCGGTCGGCAGCACGTCCAGCCCGGCGGCCATGATCCGCCGTGTCCTAAGTGCATCGTGAAGCGCGTCGAGGTCGACGATCGAGCCGCGTGCGGTGTTGATCAGGACGAGATCGGATTTGGCGTGCGCTAACGCCTCGGCACCCACGAGGCCGCAGGTCTCCTCGCTCGAGGGCGCGTGAATGCTGACCACGTCCGAGATCGCGATCAGTTCGTGGAGGCTCGCGCATCGCTGCGCTCCGACGGCGATCTCCATGCCGGATGGCAAGTATGGATCATGGAAGGCGATCCTCATGCCGAAGGAACGCGCACGGATTGCCGTGGCCAGTCCGATACGGCCAAGCCCTACGATCCCGAAGACCGCGTCCCGCAGACGGCGGACAGCAGGTGCGGTGCCTTGCGTCCAGCCGGTTGTTGGATCGGCCCTTATGGCGTCGTTGTAGGTGATCACGCCCCGCGTGAGTGCCAGCATCAGTCCGATGGCATGGTCGGCGACTTCCGAAGTACCGTAATCCGGAACGTTGAAGACGGCAGTGCCGTTGCGGCCCCAGGCCTCGAGGTCCAGCCCATCGTACCCGACCCCGGCCCGGACGAGTGCCCTGGCGTTCGGATATTCCGAGGGAAGCCCGTCCACGTCCGTACCAGGGGGTGAGTGAATAATGCCGTCGATGCTTGCACGAACGTCCATCGGCACGATGGACCGCGCGCCCGCATTGGCGGATTGGACGATGAGCGCGTCATCGCTGCCTATCGTCCTCCGCTCGAGCCGATCGTCGGTATGCCTGAACTGAGACAATAATATGCGCATCAATTCGCCTCCCGAACGATACCGATCGGAGATCCCATTGCGACCGTCGCCCCATCCCCTGCCAGTATCTCGGCGAGAACTCCGCTAGCGGGGGATTCAATCTCGACAACGGCCTTGTCTGTCTCGATGTCCGCCACGTGGTCGCCCTGCGCCACGCTGTCACCGCGGCGACGATACCATTTGACGAGCTTGCCCTCGCTCACCGTCAGGTCGCCGAAGGGCATCGTGATCAGAGTCCCTTCGGCCGTGCTGTGCGCGGGTGTTGGGGCCCCCATCTCGGGCCGGGGCCGATGTACGGGGGAAAGATTATCAACCTCCAGCGCCGCTATGCGTCCGGCATCTGGGGAGTGTCGGGCCGCGCGGTCGATCGGACTGACCTCGCCCCGCATGAGGAGTCTCGCGGCAGCGACGATCCGGTCAGTGGACACTAGCATGGCACGCTCAAGTGACGGCGCGAACGGATGGGTGACGGGTGCCGTATGAAGACGGGCGACGGGAGCATCCAGGTAATCGAAGCAGAGTTCGTTCATGGATTGGCCGAGTTCCGCTCCGACTCCGAACATCGCGTATGCCTCGTCGACGACGAGAAGGCGATGGGTGCGCCTGACACTATCAGCCACGGTGTCAACATCGAGTGGCTGAATGGTTCGGAGATCGATGACTTCGGCGGAGATGCCGTCCTCGGCCAGGGTGTCGGCGGCCTCGAGCGACCTGATGACGAGCTGTCCGGCGCTCACAATGGTGAGGTCAGTCCCCTTCCGGGCGATGCGCGCGAGTCCGAAAGGCACCAGATGTTCGCCTTCCGGCACAGGCCCCTTCGAAGAGAACAGCGCCTTCGTCTCCAGCATAATGACCGGATCGCGGGCTCGGAGAGCAGTCTTCATCAGTCCCTTAGCGTCGGCGGGCGTCGACGGAAGGCAGACCACGAGTCCCGGAACATGCGCCCATACCGGATGGTAGGTACCCGAGTGGTGCGGTCCCGCCGACCGCACGGCTCCCGCGCCGACGCGGATGACCATTGGAGCCTGCATTTGGCCGTTCGACATGTAGCGCAGCTTTGCCGCCTGCAGGACGATCTGTCCCGCCGCTTCGAACAGGAAGTCGGCGAACATCAGGTCTGCGATGCAACGGGTTCCCGTGGCGGACGCACCCAGCGCCGCCCCGGTGAAGCCGAGCTCAGAGATCGGCGTGTCGATCATGCGGTCCCCGCCGAACTCCTGGTACAGCCCTTTGGTATGCGCGAAAGTGCCTCCGCGCTCGCCTGTTCCTTCCCCGAGATAGATCAGGTTGCGGTCGCGCCGCATCTCCTCGGCGATCCCATCCCTGACGGCATCGAGCCAACCCGTCTCGGCGGTGGGACGCCCCCGCGGTATCGGTGCCGTCGCTTCGGGCGGATTGATCGGGTCCGCGAAAACGTGAAGCGAATAGGTCCTCGGCTCCGGCTCGGGCGACCGGCGCGCGTATTCGATCGCCGCCTTGACGGAGGCGTCGACGGAGGCATCGATCTGATCGAGATCGCGTCCGGTGACGATTGCGTAATCCTCTATGATCCGGCGCCTGAAGGTCTCGACCGGGCATCGCTTGGCCCACTCATCCACTTCCTTCTGCGTCCTGTACGTGCCTGTCACGGGGTCGCCCTCATGATGGCCGACGGTGCGGTAGGTTTTAGCCTCGATCAGGGTCGGCCCGTGTCCATCGCGGGCACGCTCCACCGCGTCGCGGGCCGCTTGCCAGACCGCCGCCACGTCGTTGCCGTCGACGGCAATGCCCGGGATGCCGTAGGCAGCTGCTCGGCTGGCGATCTCGGGATTGAGGGTGACCGACGAAAGTGCGGTTGCCGTAGCGTAGAGATTGTTCTCGCACACCAGCACCACGGGAGCCTGCCTTACCCCTGCAAAGTTCAGCGATTCATGGAAGGCAGCATGATTGGTCGCCCCGTCACCGAAGAAGGCGACGGAAACGCCATGCGTGCCTTGATATTTGGCGCTGATCGCCGCGCCGACCGCAGAGGGAATGCCCCCTCCCACCAAGCCGTTCGTCCCGAAGAGACCGATCGTTGGATCGTACAGGTGCATGGTGCCGCCGCGCCCACCGCAGCATCCATCGTGTTTCCCATAGAGTTCCGCCATGAGCACACGCGGATCCATGCCCTTCGCCAGCGCGTGTCCGTGACCGCGATGCGTGGACGTGACCCAATCGGTTGAGCGTAGATGGGCGCAGATCCCGGTGGCAGTCGCTTCCTGGCCCACATAGAGATGGAGGAAGCCCGGCGTTTCTCCCGTCCGGCACGCGACCTGGGCCGCCAACTCGAACTTCCTCAGCAGAACCATCGTCCTGTAGAGGTCGACCATCGCTTCGGCAGATAACCCGTCCGGCAGCGGAAGCCGGTTGCTCAGTTCTTGGCCACCGGTGTCCCGCTGCAATTGCGCCATGGCTCAAAAATCCCGTGCAAAGCCGGCGGTCCAACCGCCATCGATGGGAAGGACATGCCCTGTGATGTAGGAGCTTTCCGGAGCCGCGAGAAAAAGGGCCCCGTTCGCGATCTCCTGCGTCGATGCGGGTCTGCCGAGAGGAATATGCGACAGGAGCCTCGCATGGAGATCGAGCTCCTCGCTTTTTGCATCGCCAATCCAGTGCTTCCAGCCCTCGGTAGCAGTCGAGCCTGGAGCGATCCCGTTGACCAGAATGCCGTGAGGCGCCAGCTCGATCGCCATCGAGCGGGTCAGATTGACCACCCCCGCCTTTGCCGCGACGTAGGAGCTTTGGAGGCGCATGGGGACAAGACCGAGGACGGACGCGATGTTGATGATCCGGCCGGAGCGCTGGGACTTCATGTGCGGAATGACGGCACGACTGACCCGGAACACCCCCGTCAGGTCGATCCTGAGCATCTCGTCCCAAGTCTCGATGGGGAACTCGTCGATGGTCTTCCGGTCCGCTGCTCTCACCCCGATCCCGGCATTGTTGACGAGGATGTCGATCCGGCCCGCTGTCGCCGCAGCCTCGGCGACCGTCGCGTCGATGTGACGGCCGTCAGAGACATCCATTGCGAAGGCGAGATGACCTTTCTCGCATGGAACGGAGGTACGCGCGGCATCGGCCGCACGATCGATGTCGAGGTCCGTATAGATGACCCGCGCGCCGTTTTGCGCCAGCGTATCGGCGATTGAGCGTCCGATCCCTTGCGCCGCGCCAGTCACCAGTGCGACCTTCCCTTGGAGGCCGACCTGCATGGCGTTTCCCTCTGGGGCGCCCCGGCTTTCTGCCGGATTATGCCCTCAACTTGTTATAACAAGCTTTGTCCGAGGAATTGTCAAGGATCCCGCGCCGACGTGACGAGACGCGTGGACAATCGGGCCTGTGATGCGAGGGCGCGGCTATAGGCGATCTCGATGAGAGAAGCCCTCTCGTCGCGGTACAGCAACTGGGTCGCCAGGATGGCATCGCCGACCTCGCATCCGAGATCGCGGGCATCCTCCTCGGAGGCAAGCTCCGCCCATACGATCATCCGGACGTCCTCGATGTGGATGCCAAGTTCGCGCTGGAGAACGCGAAAGACCACCGCGTCGTTGAAGGCGCCGCGGGGCAGCCGTGACCCGACCTCCGGCCGGAAATAGATGATCGAGCGAGCATAGGGGCGTCCGTTGCGCGAAAGGATTCCACGCAGACAGTGGAGCCGTGTCGCAAGTGGTAACCCGAAATCTCTCGCATCCGGGGCGGAACGCTCCAGTTGCCAACTCTGGATGTCGAGGCGTGCGTCGCCGACCATCGCGACGATGTCGGCCAAGGATTCCATGAACCAGCCTTCCCTGCGGGGCGGAGCCGCGGCCGTGACGACTGGGCGACGGGATTGCGCCTTCCTGATGTAGCCGTCTGCCTCGAGAAGCCGGAGTGCATGACGTGTCGTGATGCGGCTGACCTGGAACCGATCCGACAGGGCCGCTTCCGACGGTAGTGAAGCACCGACCTTCCATCGGCCGACTTGGATTTCGTCCCGCAGCAGACCATACACGGAGAGATAGAGTGGCTGACGGCCCTCAAGCTGGCCCTGCCGAACGGTTTCAGCGTCCTGCTCCGAGATCTCCATCGCGTCTACCCTATGCGCCCTCTCGAAGCCGCGTCAGCCGATGTCAAACGATGATACATTAGCGCAAATGGAGACAGCGTGAACCACCTCGCACGCATCGTCCCCTTTCAGATGCCTATGACCCTTCACGCTAGACGCTGTGCGAATGGCGCACGGCGTATCGAGCGAGGTCGTCTCTCGATGTGGGAGCTGTGACTGGACGTTAGCCGATCATCTCGATGACGATCTGACGGATTTCCTCTCGCGACAGACCAGATTGTTGGGATTTGGCGGCGACCTTGGCCTGCGGAGCGTCTTTTAAGGGCCCCGGCTTGTGCTTCTGAAGCCGTTTCTGGGTAGAAGTAGACATGAATTTCCTGTCGCTGCATCACTTCAAAAATCGAGCAGCTTTTGTGTTTGAGGTCGTCGAATGCAGAGCAACGACGTGCTGGCGCCCGCCTGAGCGGGCTGGAAAATAACAAGCGATTGGAACGGAAAGCGGGCTCGGCGCTCGATCACGAGCGAGCAAGAGCAGGCCGAACACGTCGGTTGATCGGACTAAGATGGGGGATGACTTGGCCTTTTACAAGCTAAAACTGAGCCTCGGCAGAGAATAACGTCCTTCTTGCCCGGCTGCCTTGTATTCGCCTTAAGAGAGCACTAGATAGGCTCTATCGACATTTGGCCGGACAATCGGGCTGTTTCGCCTTGGTACGCCAGGCGCACGTTCAGACACTCTTCCAAACATCGACCAACCGGGCCGGAGGTCGTGATTTTCACGCACTTTGCCCACGTGCACTGACGCATAACCAAGGATGACCCCTATGATTTCGGGTACTGTTAAGTTCTACAACGATCAAAAAGGCTTCGGCTTCATTCAGCCCGACAACGGTGACAAGGACGTCTTCGTCCACGCCACGGCTCTCGAGCGCGCCGGCATCCGCGGCCTTCGCGAAGGTCAGAAGGTTACCTTCGACACGGCAGAAGACCGCCGTAGCGGCAAGGTTGCCGTCAACAACATCCAGACGGCCTAAATCTTTATCAAAACAGGCGGCGTGAGACCCACGCCGCTTGGCAAAGCCGCCCCTCGGGAGCGGCTTTTTTGTTTTCACCGAAGGATTTTGCAATGGCTAAGGAAGAATTGATTACATTTGAGGGCGAGGTCGTCGAGATCCTGCCGGATGCTCGCTACCGCGTGAAGCTGGAGAGCGGGCATGAGATCGTCGCCTACACGGCCGGCAAGATGAAAAAGAACCGCATCAAGACGCTCGCGGGCGATCGCGTCACGGTCGAGATGTCACCTTATGATCTCGACAAGGGTCGGCTTATCTTCCGTCACAAGGACAGCGGATCAACGGGCCCTCGCCCGGCGGCACAGCGCCGTCCACAGTTCCGCCGTCGGTAAGGTGCCGCGGATTTGCGGGGAAAATGACGATGCGCGAAAAGACCTGGACGTTCGAGGCCGGAGACCGCGTACCGGAATGGCTCATGCGGCAAATCAATTGTGTACTGCGGTTTGATCGCGACGCCGTCGTCGTCGAGAAGAACAGCGAGTACCAGATCTACCCGACCAGTACGATGGGCGCTGACGACACGATGGTTCTCGCTGAGATCATTGATCAGCGATGTGATGCTGAGGTCGAGCACGTTCTGCCAATCCGGACACATACGGCTCCCCGGTCGATGTCTCTCAATTAATCTCGAAAGGCTTCGCCATGAGCCACAAGTATTCCATTGGCCAGTTGGTTCATGCTGCTGGCACACACTTCGCTGACCGCACAAGCGGCATCTACGAAGTCATTCGTCTGATGCCCGAAAGCAACGGTGAGTTCAGCTACAGGATCAGGAATACCGCAAGCGGGACCGAACGCGCCGCAAGCGAGTCACAGATCCGCGCGGCTGCTGCCGGGCAAAGCGTCCTGACGCCCATCCTGAATGATCGCTGACCCCATTTGATGGCGGTCAGAACATGGCATCATCGTGTCTACGAAACTGTCCAGCGTCGGCCCCTGAGGTTCGGGCTGGACTGCGCTCCGGCACATCAACGTAAATGGCCGAGCCGCCACGACATCCGGCACTTGGATGATGTCGCGGACATCCTTTTCGGCTGGGAGCAGTAGCTGTAGCGGTCGATCAGGATGGCTGTCTCCTGGATGGGCTTGGCCAGACCCGGCGTGATACGAATGCGGTCGAACGCCTCCTGAATAAGCAGGACTACCAACCGCTGCGACGTATCATCGACAAGCTCGCACGAGGGCCTCAATAGCCGGGCAAATTCACATCTGCAGTGCGTCAGTGAGAATGGGCAATGCGGGGCTCTCGATCGTCCAGAGGCCTGAAGTAGCTTTTGAAATGTCTCCTCGACCGAGCGCCCCCGTTCACTCTGCTTTCTCCGCTCTACTCTTTTACTCATCCTCCCCGTCTTAATGTCATAGCGGGACGTCTGCGGCCGGCCTCGCCCTCTGACCCCATCAGCTGCCTGAGTTTGCCTCAGCGCGACTGATGCGACTTAATGAGACAATACCGCTGCACTGCTACCCGCGCCGGTCCAGCCCTACCCTGACGTAAATTTTATCGGGCAGGCCCTTGGTCTGGGCGCATATGTCAACCATATTGGGCGATATCGCCCCATCGTTTCGGAGTTTCGCCCCGCACTTTCCACCCGGAAGGAGACCGCTCAGCTCATGTCCAGTGGCATGCCCCTCCTGGCCATCGTCGCCCTTCCTTTTGTGGGGAGCGTCGTTGCCGCCTTCTTGCGGCAAGATGCCAGGAACGGCGCTGCCTTCCTGGCTGGAGCCGTGGCCCTCTGCAGCGCTACCCTGACGGTCGCTCAATATCCGGGCGTTCATCATGGCGGCGTTCTGCGCATGAGTGTCGCGTGGTTGCCGACCCTCGGTATCGATTTCAGCTTGCGCATGGACGGCTTTACCTGGCTGTTCACCATGCTGGTGACCAGCATCGGCTTCCTGGTCGTGCTCTATGCCCGCTACTACATGTCGCCCGCCGACCCGGTGCCGCGCTTCTTCGCGTTCCTGCTCGCTTTCATGGGCGCCATGCTGGGCATCGTGCTCTCGGGCAACCTGATCCAGTTGGTCTTCTTCTGGGAGCTGACCAGCCTGTTCTCCTTCCTCCTCATCGGCTACTGGCACCACAATGCCAGCGCGCGCGACGGCGCGCGCATGGCGCTGACGGTCACTGCCGCCGGGGGATTGTGCCTACTCGTCGGTGTCTTGCTGATCGGCCACATCGTCGGCAGCTACGGCGTGGATGAGGTGCTGGCCTCCGGTGGCCGCATCCGCGGCAGCAGCCTTTACCTGCCGGCCCTGATCCTGGTCCTGCTGGGGGCGCTGACCAAGAGCGCACAGTTCCCGTTTCACTTCTGGCTTCCGCACGCCATGGCCGCACCCACGCCGGTCTCGGCCTACCTCCATTCGGCCACCATGGTGAAGGCGGGCGTATTCTTGCTGACCCTGCTCTGGCCTGTCCTGTCCGGCACGGAAGCGTGGTTCTACATCGTAGTGTCAGCTGGTCTCTGTACGCTGCTTCTCGGAGCCTACGCGGCGATCTTCCAACAGGATCTGAAGGGCCTGCTTGCCTATTCCACTATCAGCCATCTTGGCCTGATCACGCTCCTGCTCGGGCTCGGAAGCCCGCTCGCCGCTGTTGCCGCCATCTTCCACACCATCAACCATGCCACCTTCAAGGCGTCCCTATTCATGGCCGCCGGCATCATCGACCACGAATCCGGCACCCGCGACATCCGGCGCCTGAGCGGGCTGTTCCGATTCATGCCGATCACGGCCACCCTGGCGATGGTCGCAGCCGCTGCCATGGCTGGCGTGCCGCTGCTCAATGGCTTCCTGTCCAAGGAGATGTTCTTCGCCGAGGCGGCCGCCTACCACGTCGACTCGCTCCTCGATCACTCCCTGCCATACTTCGCCATGCTGGCGAGCGCCTTCAGCGTGGCCTACTCCCTGCGCTTCATCCACGGCGTGTTCTTTGGCCCACCTCCGACGGACCTGCCGCGCACGCCACATGAGCCGCCGCACTGGATGCGCTTTCCCGTCGAGCTCCTCGTCCTGGCATGTCTCCTCGTCGGCGTCCTTCCGGCAATGACCATCAAGCCATTCCTCGCCACGGCGGTCCGAGCGGTCCTGGGTCCGGATACACCCTACTACAGCCTCGCCATATGGCACGGATTCAACGAGCCTCTGATTATGAGCATGATCGCCCTGACCGGCGGCGTCATCCTGTACTGGCTGTTGCAGGGTTATCTCGCGAAGGGCCTCGACGGATCACCCCTGGTGCGCCGCCTCAAGGGCCAACGCCTCTTCGAACAGGTCCTCGTCACCCTGTCCTGGAAATGGGCCCGCTCCCTGGACCGTCTGTTCGGCACGCAGCGGCTTCAGCCGCAACTGCGGCTGCTCGTGGCCTTCGCGGTGATTGCGGCGCTCTGGCCGCTCTACCGGCATGGGCTTGAGGCTGGCGCACTCCCGGGGACTGCGTTCGACCCGGCCTTCCTGCTGCTTTGGATAGTCGGAGGCATCTGTGCCATCGGCGCGGCCTACCAGGCCAAGTTCCATCGCCTCGCTGCCTTAGTGCTATTGGGCGGGGCCGGACTGGTGACCTGTATCACCTTCGTCTGGTTCTCCGCGCCGGACCTCGCCATCACCCAGCTTCTGGTCGAGATCGTCACGACGGTACTGATCCTCCTTGGCTTGCGCTGGCTGCCGAAGCGGATCGAGGTCGTGGGCGAAGAGCTCTCGATGGGAACCAGAGCCAGGCTACGGCGGGCCCGAGATCTGATGCTGGCCCTCGCAGCCGGGGCAGGCATGTCGCTGATCGTCTATACGATGCTCACGCGGCCTCTGCCGGATACCATCGCGCGCTATTTCGTCGAGAACGCATATTCCGGGGGGGGCGGTCGCAATATCGTCAACGTCATCCTGGTCGATTTCCGTGGCTTCGACACCTTCGGCGAGATCGTGGTTCTCGCCATCGTGGCGGTCACGGTCTTCTCGCTCCTGCGCCGCTTCCGCCCGGCGCCGGAAAGCGTTGAGGCGCCGGAGCAGCAGCAGGCCCAGGACGCCTATGACAGGGCCCGTCCGGACCGAGCCGTTGGCGACACCCTCGCCGATTACCTCACCATCCCCGGGATCATCATGCAGTGGCTCTTCCCTGTGATCGGAACTGTCGCCGTGTATTTCTTTCTGCGCGGGCACGATCTGCCGGGCGGAGGTTTCGCGGCCGGTGTCACGATGTCGATCGCCCTCATCCTGCAATACATGGCGGGCGGAACGCGCTGGATCGAGGCGCGACTGCGGATCCGTCCGATCCTCTGGACGGGGCTGGGCCTACTCTGCGCCGCCTTCACGGGCATGGGGGCATGGGTGTTCGGCTATCCGTTCCTGACCTCCTATTTCCGGTACTTCGACCTGCCTGCCATCGGCAAGGTGCCCGCCGCCACCGCGCTCCTGTTCGACCTCGGCGTCTTCACGGTCGTGGTGGGCTCCACCGTGCTCATTCTGATCGCCCTGGCGCACCAGTCGCTTCGCGTCCCTCGTTCGGTACGCGCTCCAACGACGTCCGCGGAGCCGCCTATGATAGCGAAGGAGGAAGTGTGATGGAGCTCATCTTCGCGCTCGCAGTCGGCATCCTCACCACTTCCGGCGTGTGGCTTCTGCTGCGTCCCCGAACCTTCCAGGTCATCATCGGCCTGTCGCTGCTGTCCTATGCCGTTAACCTGTTCATCTTCGGCATGGGTCGCCTGCGGGTCGGGGCGCCACCGGTCCTCGAAACCACCGAGGCCATCGACCCAGCGCTTTTCACTGATCCCCTGCCGCAGGCGCTGGTCCTTACCGCTATCGTCATCAGCTTTGCCATGACGGCCCTGTTCCTCGTCGTCCTGCTGGCCTCGCGGGGCCTCACGGGAACGGATCACGTGGATGGCCGAGAGGATGTGCGATGACGGGTATGCTCGATCACCTCATCATCATGCCGATCCTGCTGCCGCTCGTCTCCGGGGCAGTGATGCTGCTGCTCGACGAGCGTCGCCGCACTCTCAAGGCCGGAATCGGAATTGTGACGACAGTCACCCTGTTGATCGTCTCTATCATCCTGCTGCGCCAGGCCGACATGCCCCTTGCCGGGACGGGCGGATCGGCCGTGAAGGTCTATCAACTCGGAAACTGGCCAGCGCCCTTCGGCATCGTGCTGGTGCTCGATCGCCTCTCCGCCCTCATGCTGGTGCTGACGAGTGTGCTGGGCATCGCGTCGCTCCTGTACGCACTCGCGCGCTGGCATCGCGCGGGGCCGCGGTTCCATACGATCTTCCAGCTCCAGCTCATGGGCCTCAACGGCGCCTTTCTGACCGGTGACCTCTTCAATCTCTTCGTATTCTTCGAGGTGCTGCTCGCAGCCTCCTATGGCCTCGTCCTGCACGGGGGTGGGGTCATGCGGGTCAGGGCGGGGCTTACCTACATCGCCATCAACCTGACAGGGTCCTTCCTTTTCCTGATCGGCGCGAGCCTGGCATATGGTGCCACAGGGACGCTCAACATGGCGGATCTTGCTCGCCGTGTTCCTACCTTAGCATCAAGCGACGCGACGATGTTTGCCGCCTCGGCAGCGGTTCTCGGCACTGCCTTCCTGTTGAAGGCCGGCGCATGGCCGCTCAACTTCTGGCTCCCAACCACCTACGCGGCCGCTTCCGCGCCGTCTGCCGCCATGTTCGCCATCATGAGCAAGCTCGGCGTTTACGTGATCCTTCGCCTATGGACGCTGATCTTCGGCACCGAGGCAAGTTCCCTTGCCGGGTTCGGCGGGGAGTGGCTGCTGTTCGGAGGTATGCTGACCATCGTATTCGGCACGGCAGGCATTCTGGCGTCACAGTCCCTGACGCGGCTCGCGGGTTGCAGCGTACTCGTCTCGTCTGGGACGCTGATCGCGGCCATCGGCACCGGGAGCGGCGCGGTCATAGGCTCGGCCCTGTTCTATCTCGTCAGCTCCACCTTGGGTATTTCTGCCCTCTTCCTGCTCGTCGAACTGGTCGAGCGCCTGCGCGATCCCGGAGCCGATGTGCTGGCCGTTACGATGGAGGCCTATGGCGAGGGCGATGAGGACTATCCGGAGGACGAGGTCGGCGTGGCCATTCCCGCCACGGTGGCCCTCCTCGGCGGCAGCTTCATCGCCTGCACGTTGCTCTTGGCCGGGCTGCCGCCCCTGGCCGGCTTTATCGGTAAATTCGGCATGATGGCGGCTATGCTGAAGATGGACGGCCCTGCGGTCCAGCCGTCGACTTGGATTCTGATCGGCCTCCTAACAGCGTCGGGCTTGGCGACGGTGATCGCCATGACACGGACCGGGATCAGCAGCTTCTGGGCCCGCATGGATGACAGCGTTCCCCGGGTGCGCGTCATCGAGATGGCTCCGGTATTGTGCCTGTTGCTGCTCTGCCTTGGCCTGACGGTCGCCGGCGGGCCGGCGATGCGCTACATGGAGGCGACGACGCAGGCCCTGCAGACTCCGCAGGATTACGTCACGGGTGTGCTGTCGGCGCCGAGGGCCGGGTCGCGCGAGGGGGGGAGTGGTCCATGAGCTGGCTCTTGCCCTACCCCCTCCTCTCGGCCGCCCTGCTCGTCCTGTGGCTCCTGCTGAATCAGAGCGTCTCATCTGGTCAGATTGTCCTTGGTGCCGTCCTCGCTGTTCTTGCCTCCTGGGCGATGGCAGCCCTGCGGCCTGAGAAGCCGCACATCCGTCGCCCTGGGGTAGCCCTGCGTCTTGCAGGCATGGTGCTGATCGACATCCTCCGCTCCAACATCGCCGTCGGCCGCATCATCCTCGGTTCCCGGCAGCCCGGTATGAACGCCGGCTTCCTGTCGATCCCGCTCGAGCTGCGCAGCCGCCATGGGCTCGCGGTATTGTCCATCATCATCACCTCGACGCCCGGAACGATCTGGGTGAATTACGATGCCGCCCAGGGAACCCTGTTGCTGCACGTTCTGGACCTGAGCGACGAAACCGCGTGGATCCGGCTCATCAAGGACCGCTATGAGCGGCGGCTGATAGAGATCTTCGAATGAGCGCTCTTGCTATCCTCGGATGGGCTATCATTGCCGCCCAGGTCATGCTGGGCTTGTCGATGTGTTGCGCCACCTACCGCCTCGTCGTGGGACCACGAGCGCAGGATCGGATCCTCGGATTGGACTCTCTCTACGTGAGTGCCATGCTGATGCTGATCACATTCGGCGTCCGTACAGGCAGCACGCTGTATTTCGAGGCCGCGCTCGTCATCGGCCTTCTCGGATTCGTCTCGACCGTGGCGCTTGCCAAGTTCCTGATGCGTGGAGAGGTGATCGAATGAGTGCAACAGGGACCTTGCCAGCTTGGGCCGCGCTGCTGACCGCCTTCTGCCTGCTGGTCGGAGCAACCGTCACCCTGATTGGATCGCTCGGGCTGCTCCGGCTTCGCACGTTCTATGCCCGCGTTCATGCGCCCACACTCGGCACGACCGTTGGCATGGCAAGCATTCTGGCCGGATCAGCACTCTGCTTCAGCGTGCTCGAGACGCGGCCGGTCGTTCACGAGGTCCTGATCGCCGTATTCGTCACCCTGACCACGCCGGTGACCTTGATGCTGCTCGCGCGGGCGGCGCTCTACCGCGACCGGAGGGAGGGTATTAAGGCCGTTCCGGCAGCGGATGTGGAGGTGGATCAGACCCCACCTGGATAGGGACAGACCGCACGCGTGATGATCCATCAGGCAATCAGCCCCACCGCGACTGGGATACCGGCCTATAGGTTCTAGCACAGGCTTTCGGTGATCGAGGCCGTGCTCAGCTTCTAGCCAATGGGCTTCCGAAGTCGCACTCCGGGACCGGCCTCGTCGGAAGGGATCAGCAATGCCCCGCCTCTCTCCAAGGCCGCCACGACTTGGTTCGCCGTCGTGGGATGGAGATGATGACGACTATTTTCGAAGTCTCGGATGGTGCTGCGCGAGACCTCCGCGCGTTCGGCGAGTTCCTCCTGGGTCCAGTCCAGGAGGCCACGGGCGGCGCGGCACTGCTCGGGGGTGAATAGCGGCATTCGGAATGCTCTGGCTCCGACCTGAAGTTGCCCATTATGGTTGAATCTAGGCCGTTTCATGCCGGGTGCAAGGGAGCGGTGGTCCGGCTGAACGTGGCATCATCCCAAGCGGTAAGGATAGACCGGCTTGGCCGATCCCAACGAGGTGCACGGGAGAGAACGCAGCCTGGAGCTTGCAGTCCGCACAAGTTCAGTGAACGGGGCCAGGACCTTGGGCAGCCACGCCCGGGACGTTTACCGAGAAGATTGCAGCCTGTGTCGTCCTACTCAGTATTGGAGTTCCTCTGTTCACGAGACAACTCCTACCCTACTTACCTGCCGCCTTCCGTAACGCGACATTGATGCGGTCTTGCCATCCCGGGCCGTCCTGCTGGAAATATTCGAGCACATCCTGGTCAATGCGCAAGGTAACGGTCTCCTTGACGCCTGGGATGGATGGAGCCTTCGGAGGGCCTTCGATCGGCTTTGTTGTGACCTTTTTGAAGGCAGCTTCCGCGGCCTTCAAAGGATCAGGTGGGCGGCGTCCCCCTGGCGACCTCGACATAACATCTTCCTTCCTGTTGGCCGCCACCGTCGAAGCGGCATCTTACAAGCCTAGTCGTATCACAAAGCCTGTTTCAGGTCAGACCAGGATACCCCCGCACCCTCCAAATTCTCGCTCTGGTCGAGCTGCCGAGTCCCTGTGCCGAGCCTGAGAATTGCCAGGAATGGACAGCTGCTGGTGGCAACTTGGTCAGCCTCTGCGATGGAACATCAACCGCGTCGCGCCGCCTCGATCGCGGCGATGTCGATCTTCTTCATGGTCATCATCGCATCAAACGCGCGTTTGGCCTCAGCACCGCCTGCCGCCATCGCTTCCATCAGAATGCGCGGCGTAATTTGCCAAGACACGCCCCATCTGTCTTTGCACCAGCCACACTCGCTCTCCTGGCCGCCGTTGCCGACGATGGCGTTCCAGTAGCGATCGGTCTCTGCCTGATCGTCCGTGGCGATCTGGAACGAGAAGGCCTCGTTATGTTTGAACGCCGAACCTCCATTGAGTCCGATACAGGCAACGCCCGCAACCGTGAATTCGACGACCAGCACCTCACCCCTTTTGCCGTCCGGGTAGTCACCCGGCGCGCGGTGTATCGCCCCCACCGCACTGTCAGGAAAGGTCTCGGAATAGAAGCGGGCGGCAGCCTCGGCATCCTTATCGTACCAGAGGCAAATCGTATTCTTCGCCATTGCGTGTCCCTTTTGCTCTGAAGCCAATGCACTGCCCCTTTTCCCACTGCTCTTCGAAATAGGCAACACGCCGCCATTCTCCCCCCGAATGGGTAAATCAGGCCAGCAGAGATCCTTCGAAATGATCCCGAACAGGACCCCGAACGTTGCCGGCATCATGCCGTGCTCTCACGGGTCAGTGCGACAAGAGCGCATCCGGTCGACTATTTCGGCAAGAGCGAGACCAGTCCGTGCGCAGATCCGCTAAAAATTACGGAGCCCCGCGTGCAGGGCGTGCCGCCCACGCCTCGACCTCAACAAAATATTCCGGACGGATCATAGCGGAAACGTAGGCGAACATGGAGGCAGGTGGCTCGTCGTTATGAAAACTGCGCCAAATCTGCACATAGCGCTCGCGCTCGATCGGCTGCGTGAGCCACATGTTGATTTTGAACACGGCCCGATGATCGAGCCCCTCACTTTGCAGGATGCGCGTGACATTCGCGAATGCGTTGGAAAGCTGCTCTTCGACGGTGTCCGGCAGGGACCCGTCCTCAGCAAGACCGACCTGACCTGCGATGGCCAGAATGTCGCTGCCGGCTGGAATGACCGTCAGGTGATGGTAGCGGCCAACGGGCGGAGCGAGGTTTGGTGGATTCTTTCTTTCGATCATTGTCTGGACGCCTTAAGCAGATGCCGGATCAGGCTGCCAATGGGGCGGGTGCACGCACCAGGCACGCGGCGAGAGTGTCGCTCGCCGCAGGCTGCAGCGATGGACGAATAGTGCTGCACGGATCGATACGGATCGGGCAACGGCCGACAAACGGACATCCCACAGGTGGATTGAGCGGGCTCGGCAGGTCGCCCTTGAGGATAATGCGCTCCCGCGCGCGCTGAGCCCGTGGGTCGGGCAGCGGAATCGCTGAGATCAACGCCTGCGTGTAGGGATGTTGGGGCGCTTCGAACAATGCACCGGTTTCGCCTTGTTCGACGACGGTCCCGAGATACATGACGACGACCTCATCGGCCAGATGCCGCACAACTGACAGGTCATGGGAGATGAACAGATAGGATAGGCCAAGCTCCTTCTGAAGCTCCATGAGAAGATTAAGGATCTGGGAACGAATTGACACGTCCAGTGCCGAGACCGGCTCGTCGAGGACGAGAAGCTTCGGCGACAAGGCGAGAGCCCTGGCGATCACTACGCGCTGCCGCTGGCCGCCGGACAGTGCGTTGGGCGTCCGCTCCGTATAGGTCGCGGGCAGACCGACGCGATCGAGAAGCTCGCTCACGCGCCGCCGCCTCTCTTCCTTACGCCAGCCTTGAATGGCCAGCGGTTCGCCGATGCTGTCGCCAATCGTCATCTTCGGATTGAGCGCGGCGCTCGGATCCTGGAAGACAATCTGAATTGCGGTTGCGAGATCATGGCGGGCGCGCTTGTCCAGATGCGAAATCTCGTTTCCATCGAACCTGATCGATCCGGACGTGATCTGTTCGAGACCGATGATACCGTACGCGGTCGTCGACTTCCCGCAGCCGCTTTCGCCCACCAGCGCGACCGTGCGGCCGAACGGAATGTTGAAAGAAATGCCGTCGACGGCCTTGACCACGCCACCCTCGGACCCGCGGACCGGGAAGTGGACTTTGAGATCACGTACGCTGAGGAGAGGTGAAGCTGGCTCGGTCATGCAAGCTCCATCAGGCGGTCCGTATGCCAGCAGGCCGCGTCATGTCCGGCCGCGTCGACCGGATCGAGGGGCGGCCGCTGTGCACAGACATCCGTCGCCAGAGGACAACGGCTGCGAAATCGGCAACCCTGCGGCCACTGGTCGACGCTGGGAACGATGCCCTCGATCGTCCGAAGCGAACTCTTGCGATGTCCGTCGAGGCGCGGAACCGTTGTCAACAGGAGGTGGGTATAGGGATGGGCCGGGGCCGCGAAGATTGTATCGACGGGCCCCTGCTCGACCACCCTGCCCCCATACATGACTGCGACATCGTCGGCCATTTCGGCCACGACGCCCATGTCGTGCGTAATGATGATGATGGACGTGCCGACTTCATCGCGTAAGCGCTTCATCAGGTCGAGGATTTGCGCCTGGATGGTCACGTCAAGGGCTGTCGTCGGTTCGTCGGCGATCAAGAGGCGCGGACGGCAGATCAGCGCCGCCGCGATCATCACGCGCTGGCACATGCCGCCCGATAGTTCGAACGGATATTGCTTGGCCCGCCGTTCAGGATCCGGGATGCCGACGCTCGCGAGCATTGCGACCGCCTCGCGCCATGCCTCGGCGCGCGAGAGACCGCGATGAAGGCGCAGCGCCTCTTCCACCTGCGCTCCGACGCGCATGAGCGGATTCAGCGATGCGATCGGCTCCTGAAATATGATCGATGCCTTGTTGCCCCGGATGTCTTCCAGGTCCTTTTCGGGCAGATGCGCGAGGTCCCCTCCGTCCAGCTCGACCCGGCCATCGACAATCTTAGCTGCCTTCGGGAGAAGTCGAAGGATCGACAGGGCGGTCAGGCTCTTCCCGCAGCCGCTCTCGCCGACGATGGCGAGAATGCGCCCCCGGCTCGCCGAGAGCGAGACACCATCGACCACGTCGATGCCGCCAATCTGGATCCGAAGATCCTTGATGGCGAGGACCGGCCCCTCGTCCTGCCGCGCGCCATCAGTGATCATCAGCGAGGCTTTCGACCGCGACCGCGGCCCAGGGGCTAGTTGGATGCGCCATGCCAACATTTTCTACTCCGTCCCGCATCACGGCGGACGGAATCGCGAAGTTCACCGGATAAAGCGTGTCTTCAACAATCTCGACCGGGTAGCGCGTGCCGACCGTTGCCGAGACTGCCGGATCCGCCTTGGCGTTGACGCGGATCGTCGGGGTGCTCGCGTCGATGCGCGGCACATGGAACGCATCCTCCAAGGAAAGACCGCGATCCGCCATATAGGAGATGATCTGCAGCACCGTCGGAAAAATTGTCCGTCCACCAGCGGCACCGATGGCCAATATCGGTCCGCCGCCTTTCTTCACGATCAAGGGACACATGTTGGCGAGCGGCTTCACGCCGCCCTTGATCGAGTTCGGCTGGTGCGGGCGCGGGTCGAACCACATGACCCCGTTGTTCATCAGGATGCCGGCCTTTGGCAGGACCACCTTGGAGCCGAAACGCGACAGCAGCGTATTGGTGAGAGACACCATGGTGCCCGTGGAATCCACGACGCTGAGGTGAGTCGTGCAGCCGGCCTCGGGTGTCGCGGCATGCCCCATCGTTGTCAGGCGTTTCTCATAGGCATCGCGGATCGCCGTGGCATAGGCGAGTGCGGCATCCGCCATGGCAACGCGAGCCGAAAGATCGAAGGACTCAAGACGAGCACAGGCATCGACGAAGGTCGGGCCTCCGCTCAAGCCGGGTATCGCATTGATCTCGAGGTCGCGGTAAGTAGTAACGAGAGGCTCGCACCACTGGGGCCGATAGGCCGCGAAATCACTCGCATCGATCCGGGATCCACCCGCATTGAGATCCTCGACCAGAATCCGTGCCGTTTCTCCTTCATAGAAGTCACGCGCCCCTACCGCCGCAAGCCGTTTGAGGAGCTTCGCCTTGTTGGGCATAGGACGATACTGCACTCCATCCCGATCGCCGGCCCGAGGAGCCCTACCGTTGTCGAGAAAGATCTCCGCCGTCGCCGGATATTTCGCCAGCGCGGCGCCCTCGACCGCGAGGGAGAGCGAGGTGAACCAGTCCACCTCCAATCCGCGCTCGGCATGTTCGATGGCTGGCTGGAGCGCGTCCGCCCACGAGATCGTGCCGAACCGCGACAGCGCCTCGGCAAAACCGGCGACTGCGCCCGGAACACAAATGGAGCCATAGCCCGAAATGTTCCGGTCGCCCTCGACGGACGGCCAGTCGAACCAGTTTCCGGTTTTTGAGCCTGCGAGCGGATAGTCGGTCGGGTTCAGTCCCTGCGGGGACGTCACGTTGAAGTCGAGAGTGTTCACGGCACCGGTCATGCCGTCCGCATGGAGCAGAAATCCGCCTCCGCCAACGCCGGAGAGCCACGGCTCGACCACGCTGAGGACCAGCGCCGTCACGACGGCGGCATCCATCGCATTGCCCCCGTTGGCCAAGATAGCTGCACCCGCCTCCGCGGCATGGCGGTTCTGCGCGGCAACAAGGCCGTGCCGCGACCGTACCTCTGGCTTGCGAAGCGTAAAGGTCTGCATCAGCCTTCCCTCCCGAAACGAGCCCCGGCAATGAGCTGCGGAGCGCTCACTGGGACCCTGTATCGATCGGCATTGACTGAGCCTGCATGATGAGCCGCGACCTCGCCCACCGTCGCGATCCACACTCCCGGCTCGGCTGTCACGCGCTTAAGCAGTCGCTCGAGCATCAGGATTCGGTGAGCCCGGCCCGAGATCCAATCGTGAATGGTGAGCATCAAGAGACCACCTTCCTTATGGAGCATTGTCCATTCGTCCAGCCAGATGTCCAGGATCGGCCCCGTGGCCGAAGGCGGCCAGGAATCCGCTCCGCCGCCGACGAACTTGAAGTAGACTGCGTCATCGATCGCCCATTGGACCGGCACTTCGGTCACCCCGTCGATCGTGTAGGGATGATCGAAGCCCGAGAGGGAACTGTCGTAAAGGCCACGCTTCTTCAGCTCGCTCAGCATATGCGGGGTCATCTCCCATGCCGGGGACCGGAAGCCCTTCGGCACGATTCCGACTTGCGCACGGAAGACTTCGAGCGAGGCCTCCAGAGCACCGGTGAACTCCTCATCGGAAACCTGGGAGACGATCTCGTGGAAATACCCATGGAGACCGATCTCGTGTCCGCGCTCGACGAAGGCCGGCAGAAGTTCCGGATGGTTCTTCGCCACGACGCCGGGGACATAGAAGCTTCCCTTGATGCCGAAACGGTCCAGGAGATCGAGGATGCGCCAGATGCCGACCCGCGGGCCGAATAGCCGCTGCTCCATCTGTCCGATGAGACGTGATGTGGTCTCGCCTTTCAGGTTCCAGAGAAGAGGAGACTCAGCGTCTACGTCGACCGTGAAGCAGAACGCGCTGGTTTTATCCTTCGGCCACGCGTAGGGCGCCTGGGGATACGAAATTCGAGTCATGCCGCTCATAGAGGACGCTTCTTCGCTTGATGGACGGCGAGCGAACCGATCGAATTGCCACCGTCAATAGTGAGGGTCGCTCCGGTCACATAGGCGGAGGCGTCGCTCGCAAGATAAAGCAGCCCGTTCGCCACATCTCCCGGTGATGACGGCCGGCCCAGGGGAATGGCCGCAATGGTATTGTTGACATGCTCGTCCGTCAGGGAACTCACCGAGCTGCCGGCTGCGAAACCGGGCTCAAGCGCATTCACCCGAATGCCGAATTCGGCAAGTTCGATGGCAAAGCCCTTGGTCAGCCGGTCGAGGGCGGTCTTGGAAGTGCAATAAGGCACCACCGTGCGCCGCATCTTGCGCGAAGCACCGGAAGAAATGTTGATGACTGATCCTTTGACACCCTTCTCGATCATCTGGCGCGCGATGCCCCGCGTCAGGATGAAGGGAGCCCGCAGGTTCACCGAGAAGATCTTGTCGAATTCTTCGGTCGAGATGTCGAGCAGGAAGCCACTCGGATAGATGCCGGCGTTATTGACGAGGATGTCGGCCGCGCCCCAGCGGCGACCGATCTCGCTGATCAGCCCGTCGATTGAATTCTCGTCGGTCAAGTCCGCCGCGTGAGCGAAGCCGTCGGGACCGAGCGCTACGCCTCCAGCATAAGCGTCGAGGGCGGGTGCCTGCGCATCCGTGAGGCACAGGTTGGCACCGGCCGCCGCGAAAGCGTCGACAATCCAGCGCCCGACGACCCCGCAGGCCCCCGTGACGACGACGTGCTTGCCGGAAATATCGGAGAAGAAGTCCATTATGTCCTCATTGTGAACGGGGATCGAAGCGATCGCGCAGGTCGTCGCCGATGAGATTGACGGCGAGCACCAGCAGGAAGAGGCAGAGACCAGGGAACGTGGCGATCCACCATGCGGTCGCGAGGTAGTTCCGGCCCGAGCTGAGCATCGCGCCCCAACTCGCGGTCGGCGGCTGGACGCCCAGGCCGAGGAACGACAGGCCGGCCTCGAACAGAACCATGAGTCCGAATTCCAACGTCGCCACCACGGTCACTGCGCCGATGATGTTGGGCAGGATGTGCCGAATGAGAATTCGCGGTGCCGAGGCGCCCATGAAAGCCGCGAGCCGTACGAACGGCATGTTGGCGACGCTCAGTGTCTGGCCGTAGGCGATTCGCGCGTAGCGTGGCCAACGCGTCAGAGCGAGGACGACAATCACATTCACCAGGCCTGGGCCGAGGACCGCGACCGTGATGATGGCGAGCAGAATCGCCGGAACGGATAGAAAGACGTCCACGAGACGCATGGTGAGCACCTCGACCCAGCCGCGGAGATATCCCGCCAGCATCCCAAGCAGCACGCCAACCACTCCAGACAGGATGACCGACGCGAAAGCGACGAAGAGCGATACCCGCGCCCCGTAGATCAGCCGTGAGAGCAGGTCGCGGCCAAGTTCGTCGCTGCCAAGCAGATAGTGGAAGCTGCGGGACACCGTTCCGGGTGACTTCATCCGGGCGAGGAGATTCTGGGCGTTGGGATCGTAGGGTGCGATCAGCGGCGCGAAGACGGCGGCCAGAACGAAGGCGGCAATCAATACGATCGGCGCCCAGCGCGTGAGCGAGACGCGCATATGGCTCCGTCGCCGCAGCGGAGCCGATACTGTCACGGAGGTCATCGGCGGCTCCCGTCGAGGCGGATGCGGGGGTCGACTGCGCTGTAGAGCAGATCAGCCGCGAGATTGAGGGCAACCGTCACGAAGGCGCCCAGAATGACGATCCCTTGTACCACCAGAAAATCACGAGCGAGAATCGACTGCACTGTGACTTGGCCGAGACCGGGCCAAGCGAAGACAGTCTCGACGATGACGGCGCCCGCCAGAAGATTGGAGATTTCCAGAGCTGCGACGGTGATGACCGGAATGGAGGCATTGCGTGCCAGATGGCGGCGGAGAAGCAACCCCATCGGCACGCCCCGGGAGCGGGCCGTTCGGACGTAGTCCTTGGACAGTTCGTCCAGCAGCGCGGTGCGGGTGATGCGGGCGAAGGTCGCCATGCTCAGAAGCCCGAGAGCGAGCGAAGGCATGATCAGATGCTCGATGCCACCGGTCGACGACGGAGGAAGCCAACCGAGCGTCACCGCAAAGATCATGATCAGGATGATGCCGCTCCAGAAGGTCGGCATGCTCTGGGCTGCCAGCACGACGCTAGCGAGAAGTCGCGACGCCGGATGGTCGCGATAAAGTGCCAGAAGAACCCCGATCGGGATTCCCAGGCCGCAGGCGACCAGCAGGGCGCCGCCCGCTAGCTGCAGCGTGTAGGGCAGGCGTGAGGCGATGATGTCCCAGACCGGAACATTCTGAATGACGGAACGCCCCAGGTCGAAGCTTGCGATCTGCTTCAGGAAGGCAAGGTATTGGATGAAGAGCGGGCGGTCGAATCCGAGCGCCGCCCGCATCGCATCGATGTCGGCCTGGGTCGCAGTTTCGGGAACGAGCAGATAGGTCGGATCACCCGTGAGGCGCTGAAGGAAGAAGATCAGCGTCACGACACCGAAGACAGTGCCGATGACTTGTCCGATCCGTCGGAGGAGGAAGCGTCGCATGGATGATCCGTGGGTCCGTTTAGTCTTTCCAACTCATCCGGTTGAGGAAGAGGCTCTCGCTCGGCGAGGGCTGCCACTGCAGTCCCTTTGCGGCCCCGTAAATGGCCGCGCTCTGGTAGAGCGGAACGAGCGGAACATCCTGCGCGACGATCTCATGGACGCTGCGATAGGCAGCGAGCCGAGCCTTCTCGTCGAGGGACTCCCGTGCCTTCTCCAGCAATTCATCGGCTTTCGGGTTGCGATAGACCGACCAGGAGCTGCTCTTGTGCAGCAGCGGAAAGAGGACGCCGTCCGCATCCTGGCAGGAGCACGACCAGCGCCCGAAGCTCAAAGCAGGCGTTGCTTCGATGCCGCCCTGCGCGCGCTTGAGATAGCTCGCCATGTCGGACATGTTGATCTTCACGTTCAGACCGGCTTCCGTCAGCATCTGCTGGATCGCCTGCACGATCCGCTGATCGAAGACCGGCGACGTAGCGAGTTCGATCTCGGCTTTGCTGCCCTCACCTGCTTCCTTCACGAGAGCCTGGGCCTTCTTGAGGTCGTAGCTCGGCGCTGCAATGTCGGCGACCCAGCCGACATGGGCCGGTGTCAGCATCTCCGGTACCGGCTGGTCGTAGCCGCCGAGGATGCCATCGACCATGGCTCCTTTGTCGATTGCATAGGCGACGGCTTGGCGGATCTTGACGTTGTCGAAGGGCGGCTTTGCCGGGTTGAGGCGAAGATAAGCAACGCGTTCGGTTGGGACGGAGAGGATCTTGGCCTTGGGTGAGGACTTCAGCTGCGCCGCCAGATCGGAATCCAGCGTCACCGCAAGATCGCTCGTTCCTGCCTGCAGGTTCGCCACCCGCGTCGCCGCATCCGGCACCGCCCGGAACACCGCCGTCGCAAACGGCCCCTTCGGACCCCAGTACCGGTCGTTCGCCGACAGCGTCACCTGCACGCCCCGCTGCCAGCTGTCGAACTTGTACGGACCGCTGCCCACCGGCTTCAGGTTGAACGCGTCCTTGCCCACCGCCTCGACCACATGCTTGGGCACGATCGACAACTTCACCAGCTGGCTCAGCAGCGCCGGATAGGGTCCATCCGTGGTCAGCTTCACGGTCGTCGGGCTAATTGCCTCCGCCTTGACGATCTTGTTGAACTGACCCAGCTGCGGACTGGCAAACTTCGGATCGGTGATGCGCTGCACACTGAACGCCACGTCCTCCGCCGTCAGCTTCTGGCCGTCATGGAAGGTCACGTCGTCGCGGATCGTAAACTCGATCTCGGTGTCGGAGGTGTGCTTCCAGGCGGTCGCGATCTGCGGCACGATCTCGCCCTTGTCGTCGCGGGTGACGAGATTGTCGAAGATGTTGCGGTAGACATAATAGCTGTCCGGGTTCCACTGCACCTGCGGATCCAGCGACGACGGCTCGTTGACCAGATCGACCGTCAGCTTGTCCTTGGCCATCAGGGCGCCCGGCGCCACCGTCAGGCACAGCCCCAGCAGAGCTGCAGCCAATCCTCTCCCTCGCCTCAACATGTTAGTTCTCCTTCCGTTGCCCTGCTTGACCATCATGGATTGAAGGGAAGCGCTGCTCGCCTTCTCCCTTCGCGGCTTGCCGCTGTAATCGAGACCGGCGGACTTTTCGCTGCTGCATCGAGGCTGTCAGAACATCCGGGTGACGCAACAATGCGCCTGTGACGAACGCCTCGAAATGGATGATCTCGCGAACGATTTCTTCGGTAGCGCCGTCAGCATCCGACGTAGCCAGCGCGGACAGGAGAGCTTCCCGGCTAAGCGATTGGTACTGGATCTCCCCTCGCTCGAGAAAGCTCACCACACGCTGGGAGTGATCCCAGAGTTCATACAGCCACCTCTTATGAAACCAGTCGGCGCGATCGGCGAGAAGGTCGAGGAATTGGCGGTCGGTCACGCGTGCCGTCACAATGGCCTGCGGGTCCCGCCGTTCCGCAAGCGTCGCGGCGAGCGCTGCAAGCGTCTGGAGACGTTCACGTTCGGTGGCGTTTATCTTCACCTGCGCAAGAACAGGCTCAATTTGCCGACGCGCAGCAATGAGCTCGCCGATGAAGGCCCCAGTGATAGACTTGGTTCGCCAGCCTTGCCGGGGAACCGGCGCGACCAAACCTTCGGCCGAGAGGGTCTGCAAGGCGGACCTGATTCCGGCGCGCGCTAGCCGGTATCGTGCCTCGATCTCGATCTCAGAGAACGCGCCCCCCGGCGCCAATTCGCAGCTCAGGATGGCGTGCCGCAGAACCTGGATCGCCATAGCGCTCTTGGCGGTCGGGCCTGGGGGCCGAGGCAGGGCGAAAGGCGATGACTGGTCATACATTACGCTAGGTCAGCACGGTTCGTGAGATTGCACAAGCCGGTTTGTGACATCTTA
The DNA here is from genome assembly GCF_020089865.1 of Microvirga puerhi. Classification (GTDB taxonomy): domain Bacteria; phylum Pseudomonadota; class Alphaproteobacteria; order Rhizobiales; family Beijerinckiaceae; genus Microvirga; species Microvirga puerhi. Next base: position 45,240 of record NZ_JAIRBM010000018.1, on the reverse strand, counting down.
CGACACAAAATGTTTGCGCCCTGCTCCGGTGCGATGCTCTTCATGCCGAACACGCCGACGCGTCACGGCGTCCGAATTGTCATTCGTGCTGGTGCAGCCTCCAAGCGCCCATTTTTGCTGCAGAACCTGGATCTTGAGCAACGAACTGAGCCTTGCCACCCATGTTGATAGGCAAGAGTCGAATCCAGCCCGGCACGACACAATCGGCGAGGTAACTCCAACATGTCATCAGGAACCGGCCAGCTCCGCATAGGTTAACTTCCGGTGAGCGTGGCCTCCGGCGTCGGTACGGTCTGAGGCGATGCCCCTCTCACCTAGCCGGGGTCGGCGATTTGGATCGCCATTTGCTAGACAGGGCTGATGGCGCCCGCAGTGTCACTGAAGGGGATGGTCATGACTGCCCGCCCGTTGTGCCTGATCGCCGAAGATCAAGGTCCAGTCGGCCTCACCCTTGCAGCCCAGTTGGACGACGCTGGTTTTGGGGTCGTCAGCGCCCTTCCGGACAATCGCTCGATCCTTCATTGGTTGACTCAAAACCGGCCCGACGTGGCACTGCTGGATTTCATGCTTCGCGATGGCCCCTGTGTACCGGTCGCACGTGCGCTGAAAGCCCGCGGGATTCCGTTTGCTATCTATTCCGGCATGCCTCCCCGCGGACGGCTGCCGGCAGAGCTGCAAGGCGTGCCTTGGTTGAACAAGCCAGCGCGCCGTGAACAGATCGCGGAGACGTTAGGGGCCTTGTTCGAGCACAAAGGTGCCGAGAATTCCCCCAGAACCACATTCGAGCACTGAATCGGCTTGGAGTCGGGCGGTCGGGCAGCAAACAGAAGTCGGAAAACCGAGGAGTCTGAGATCCTCAAGGCGTCTGGAGGTAAGGCGGCATGCCCCGATCCTCCAGCCGCCATGGTTTGGCATGTCCCGTGCCAAGGCAGCAACCGGATCCAAGAGCTGTTCGAGTTGCCCCCATAGGCAACGAATATTGGAAATTCAGCAAACTAACCATTTGTAACATTCAGAATGCATATGTATTCTGAATGTGAGAACGATTGAAGGTCCGCGAGATCGCTGCAGCCAACCGAGCCGGTCAGCGACCCCACCAATATCGGGAGGCACGTCGATGCCGTTCGAACCAGAATCGGACGCAAACCGGGCGCGGTGGATCGGTTCACATAGGGGGTGAACGTCATGACACGCGTGCTTCAGATATCCGACACTCATCTGAGTCCCACGAAAAGACATTTCACGGCCAACTGGCCAGCGCTTCTGACATGGGCGGCGGAACAGCGGCCAGATCTAATCATCCATACCGGCGACGTGTCGGTCGACGGGGCGGATCAGGAGGACGACCTGCGCTACTGCGCGTCGATCTTCAGGGATCTCCCGGCGCCCGTGTTGTCGGTACCGGGAAACCACGATGTCGGCGAGGCCATTCATCCCCATCAGCCCGTCGATCCGACGCGGCTCGAACGCTGGCGCCGCCATTTCGATGGCGATTGGTGGCTACGAGATGTGGAAAACTGGCGCTTGCTGGGACTCAACTCGATGCTGTTCGGCTCGGATCTTCCTGACGAGGAGCAGCAGCTCGCCTGGCTCCGGGAGGCCATGGCCGATGCATCGGGACGCAGGATCGCTTGGTTCACGCACAAGCCACTCTTCATCGAAGGGCCGGACGAGGCCGATACGGGCTATTGGTCGGTCAAGCCCAAGCCCCGAAAGGCGCTTCTGGACCTTCTGCGGGAGTTCGACGTCGCCCTCGTCGCGACGGGACATCTTCACAAATCACATGACCTGCGCGCAGAGGGCCGCCGCTATATCTGGGGCCCGTCATCCGGCTTCGTCGTGGGACCCGAGATGCAACCGCCGATGCCCGGAGAGTGTCGGCTCGGCGCGGTGATGTACGATTTTGCGGATTCCGACGTGACCATCACCCGCGAGAACGTGCCTGGCCTGACCACATACTGGATCGATGACGTAGTGCATGAGGTCTACCCGCCGCGGGAAGCGGCCTGAGGATGGGCGATCAGCACAAAGGAGTCCAAGATGGCCCGAGTTGAACTGCGTGCTCTTGCCAAGTCCTTCGGGGCTGTGCCGGTCCTAAGCGGGATCGATCTGGACATCGCCGACGGAGAGTTCCTGACGCTCATCGGCCCATCGGGCTGCGGAAAGTCGACTCTCATCCGGATGATTGCCGGGCTCGAGCCGCAGACTTCGGGCTCCATTTCCATCGGCGGCGTGTCCATCGACCATCTTCGTCCGCACGAGAGGCGGGTCGCGATGGTGTTCCAGTCCTATGCCCTCTATCCTCATATGTCGGTGTTCTCCAACATCGCGCTTCCGTTGACGATGCAGCGCTTGTCACTGTGGGAGCGACTACCACTGATCAAGCTTCTTTCGAGCCGCCGCCGGAGGGTCATGCCCGAGATCGCGCGCGAGGTGCGCGCCATCGCCGAGCAACTTCAGATCGAGCACCTGCTCGACCGCCGACCGGCGCGGCTCTCGGGGGGGCAACGCCAGCGCGTCGCGCTCGGACGTGCAATGGTGCGCCACCCCGACGTCTTTCTCATGGACGAGCCGCTGTCGAATCTCGATGCTAAGCTGCGTGTCCACATGCGCACCGAACTGGCGGAGCTTCATCAACGGCTGAAGACGACTTTCATCTACGTCACCCACGATCAGGTCGAGGCGATGACCATGTCCGACCGTGTCGCTATGATGGACGCAGGACGAATCCTTCAACTCGGCACCCCGACCGAACTCTACGAGCGGCCGATCAACATCAAGGTCGCGTCTTTCATCGGAAGCCCCGCTATCAATCTCCTGAAGGCCAAGGTGGGCCACGACGGCTACATCGAGCTGATGGACAGACGGCTTACGCTCCAAACGCCGCTGGAACCGGGTGCGGACGTGACGCTCGGAATCAGGCCGGAGGCGATGTTTCCGGCCTCAAGCGAGGAGATCCGAACCGGCCGCGCATCTCTGCCGGCGAGCCTGCGCCGCAAGGAAAATCTCGGTTCAGAATTCATCCTCCATTTCGACGTCGCCGGACCGGCATCAGTGGTCGCGCGCGTTCCCGCAGGCCCCGTAGTTCAGGCTGTCAATGGCAGCGTCGAGCTGAGCTTCGATGTAGCTGCGTGCCACATCTTCAACGAGCAGGGCGAGCGCATCGAGCCTAACCCGCTCGACAGCTGCGAGCTCTCACGTCCGCGTACACTCGTTGCGAGCGGAGGAGGAGTGTGATGGCTGCGACAGCCATATCCAGTGCCGAGGCTGGTTTGCCACAGGGCCGCGCTAACCGGCAGGCTCTGGTCGAGAAGCTGGTAGGGATGGGATTTGCGTTCCCGGCCTTCCTCCTCCTCCTCGTCATCATCATCACGCCGCTGATCGTCCTCTTCTACCTGAGCCTCACCGATTACGAACTCGGTGCACTGGATTTCAGGAGTGTCGGCCTCGGCAATTTCCAAAAAGCGATGTCGGATCCGGTATTCAGACGCTCTCTCTGGAACACCGTCCTTTACGTATCGATCGTCCTCCCCGGCGCGGTCGGGCTCGGGCTCTTGGTGGCCGTGCTCGTTCATAGCCGAAAAAGAACCCGCTCGTTCTATGAGATGATCTACTTCCTGCCGGTCACTTCGACCCTGATCGCCATGGCGACGGTCTGGCAGGTCCTGCTCCATCCGCGTCTGGGCCCCATCAATGCCTTCCTCCGCCAGATCGGTATCGGCGAGGTCGCTTTTCTGAGCGATCCGTCTCTTGCGCTGCCGACGATCGCCGTCATCGGCATATGGCAGCTCGTCGGGTTCAACATGGTTCTGTTCCTGGCGGGCCTTTCGGCCATTCCGAAGGATCTCTATGAGGCCGCCGAGATCGACGGCTGCGCCAACGGGATCGATCGGTTCCTCACGATCACATGGCCGCTCCTTGGGCCAACGACCATGTTCGTGATCATTACCACCTCAATCACCGCCTTCAAGGTCTTCGACACGGTTGCGGTGATGACCCGCGGCGGTCCGGCCGGAGCATCCGAGGTGCTGCTCTATGCGGTCTATCTGGAAGGCTTCCAGTACTTCCACACGGCCTATGCGGCGGCGCTGACGATCATCTTCCTCGTCTTCATCCTCATCTTCTCCGTCATCCAGACCTTCGTTATCGATCGCCGGGTGCATTACTGATGAGCACGCAGCCCCTGCCCCCATCCGCCGTCCAAACCTCGCCAGGACTAGCTCGCACCCGGCACATTCTCGGACTCGTAGTCACTCACGGGCTCCTGCTGACAGGTGCCGCGTTCATCCTGCTGCCGTTCGTGTGGATGCTCGCCACATCGATCAAGCCCCCGGACGAGGTGTTCACCGCCACCTTCAGCTTGTGGCCGAAGCGCTTCTACGGCGTCGAGAACTATTCCTATGCCCTGACGGCGGCGCCGCTTCTCCGGTTTGCCCTAAACGGCGCGATCCTCTGTGGCGGTATCCTCATCATACAGTTGCTCGTGGCGATACCTTGCGCCTACGCACTTGCAAAGCTGCGGTTTCCCGGACGTGACGTGCTCTTCGTGCTGGTGCTGCTCGGGCTTGCGGTTCCGGTGCAGGTGCCTGCTCTCCCGCTCTATATCGGTTTGGCAAATCTCGGGCTCCTGAATACCTACTTCTCGATGATGGTGCCGTTCTTCCTATCCGTCTTCGCGATCTTTCTTCTTCGCCAGTTTTTCAAGAGCTTTCCGGACGATATCATTCATGCGGCCCGCCTTGACGGGATGAGCGAATTCGAAATTGTCTGGCGCGTCGTGACACCAAGCGCATGGCCAGCCATCGCCGCGTTCTCCGTATTCTCGATCGTTGCGCACTGGAATGACCTCTACTGGCCGCTCATCGTGATCACGGATGCCAGCCTGGCACCGCCGCCGCTCGGCATGATGTTCTTCGCAAATGCGGAGACTGGCTCAAATTACGGGGCGCTGACAGCAGCCGCTACGATCCTGACGGCGCCCCTCGTCATCACATTTCTCTTCGCCCGCCGTCAGTTCATTCAAGGAATCACGATGACGGGCGTCAAATAAGACTGCCGGAGAAACGGCAGCTTCCGACACTTGTACCAAGGACCATGGGAGGAGACCAGCTATGGGCTATTATTCGAAATTCACGACGGCGCTTGCGGGCATGGCGATCGCCGGCAGTGTGACTGCCACTCCGCTTCTTGCGGAAACCACATTGGACGTCCTCTATCCTCAGCCTTCGTTCGCCAAGTTCCATGAGCCGATTGCGCAAGAGTTCATGAAGCGTCACCCCGACATCAAGATCACGTTCCGCGCCCCCGTCGCGAACTACGACGAAGGGCATCAGGTGATGTTGAGGCAGACGGTCACAAACCAGCTGCCAGACCTGTACTTCTCCGGCTTTCACCTGCAGACGGAGCTCGTTAACGCCCTCCTGAAGCGGCAGCAGATTACTGAGATTGGACCCTTTCTTGACGCCGAGCCTGCGGAATGGCGCAGCGCCAATTACTCCGAAAAGATCATCGATCTCGGCAGGGTCAACGGGAAGCTCTATGGCATGCCGGTCAATGCTTCTACACCGCTGATGTATTTCAACGAGGAGCTTGTGAAGAAAGCAGGCGGCGACCCTCGCAAGATGCCGGATACGTGGGAAGGCGTGATCGCCCTTGCTGCGAAGATCCGCGATGTCTCGCCAGGAGTGGCGGGCCTGTCGTACAACGTCCACGACTGGCCGGATGACTGGCTGTTCCGCGCGCTTATCCATCAGAGCGGTGCAAACATGCTTGATGCTTCCGGCACGAAGGTCGCGTTCGGAGGCGAGCCTGGCCTCAAGGCGCTCACTTACCTGCGCCGCTTCGTGACTGAGACGGGTATGCCGCTGATCGACTTCGACTCGTCACGTCAGCAATTCACCGCTGGTCAGACTGGCATTCTTTTCGAGACCCCTGCCCGGCTGCGCCAGATCACAGACCTCGTCGGCAACAAGTTCACCCTCGGGACAGCGGTCTTCCCCGTAGACGACAAGGCCAAGGGCGGCTTACCCACCGGTGGCAGCTCGGCGGTCATCACGGCACGGGATCCGGCCAAGCAGAAGGCCGCGTGGGAATACGTCAAGTTCATGACTGGTCCGGAGGCGCAGAAGATCGTGGTGGAGATCACAGGTTATCTCCCGACGAACAAGCTGGCCTCTGGCCCCGAATTCCTCGGGCCGTATTATGATGCCAATCCGAACTTCAAGACCATTACCTATCAGACAGACCGCTCGGTCCCATGGCAGGGCTATCCGGGCGGCAGCTCGGTGCGGATTTGGCGTCTGCAGCGCGACATCATCAACGGCGTCATGCGTGGCGAAACCCCGCCCCAAGCGGGCCTCGACCGGTTGGTCAAGGAAACGACGGCGCTGATGCAGTAAAAAGGACGACAACCCAGAAGGGCACGGCCGGACTGCCGTGCCCTTCGTTTTGTGAGACACGAAAGCAGAGAAGCACGATGAATTTCTCTCGACCAGCGCGGCGCCCAGCGGCTGTCCTCTTCGATTGCGACGGTGTGCTGGCCGACAGCGAACCTCTCGTGAACCGGGTAATCGCAGCGGACCTCACGCTCCGGGGATGGCCCATGACGTCCCATGAGGCGGGCAGCATCTTTCTCGGAACCGCGCTGCCCGACATGGTGCCGCGGATCGAGGCGATGGTCGGGCCATTGCCGACGGACTGGATGACCCTGATCTCGCACCGCGTCGCAGCGGTCATGAAAGAGGAAGTCGAGCCCGTTTCAGGGGCGCCGGAGGCGCTTCAGGCCATCGCATCATTTGGAATCCCATTTGCGGTCGCCTCCAATTCGACCCGCCTTGAGCTTGATGCGAAGTTGCATAGGCTCGGCTTCAAACGTTTATTTTCAGGACGCATCCTATCCTTCGAGGACGTACCGCGGCCCAAGCCCTGGCCGGACATCTACCTGGCGGCAGCTCTGGCCTGCTCCGCCGAACCTGAGGATTGCGTCGTCGTCGAAGACAGTCTGCCCGGCGTGCGCGCTGGAGTAGCTGCAGGCTGCAGGGTGCTCGGTTTCGCCAAGGAACTCAGTTGCGAACAGCTCGCGATGGAGGGCGCGTATTCCTTCACGGATATGAGGCAGCTCCCAGCTCTCCTGGGACTCGTAGAGGACTGACGGTCAGGGCATCGTCGCCGCACCCGCAGTCACGCAAGGGACATGTCCCTTTTAAACTAAGGAGGCGGCATTGGGTCCCGATTTATTGATCTCAAATGAGAACGCCTGCTGCGACCGTCCGGTTCGTTCATAACCTCATCATCGGTGGTAAAAGAGCCGCCTAGGAGGCGGCTCTTTTATTAAATCAATCGTCCTTATGGATGATGACTTTCTTCTGCGTCGTACCAAAACCGTTGTTGTGCTTGATGACGACCTTCTTTCGCACGGAGCCGGTACGGACAACATCTACTCGGTGGCCCACAGCGCGCCCATGCCGCCACTGCTCATGTCCGAAATCGGAATTTCCACGATGCTTGATAATCGTGGTTTCGGCGAAGGCGGGAGCCGTAGCCGCGAGGGCAAGAGGTGCCACCGCCGCGAGAATAATCAGCTTCTTCACGCGAACACTCCTATGAAGATTGAAGTGTCATAGGAACGGTTTCGTTCCAGCATGGTTCCCGGAGATGATCTCAAACTGGAGATGCGTTATCTACTATCGCATTTCTGGGACAACCATAGGAAGGACGGTACTGAACGGCTCTCTGCCAGAGGTGAGTACAGCCGCAATGGCGACACCGGTCACAATTACCGGCAGCTCGCCATTCAATTCCATTGTCTGGCCGTATGTGCTTAACGTGAGACTTTGACTACTTACTCAACCGAAACTCGAATTTGCGAAACAGCTTCGTACTCGACCATGCTCACCCATCGCTCAGCCGCCTAGCAGGCTCTTCTCAGGATCGTGAGGAAAGCGACAGGGGAAAGGTGTCAACATGAGTAGACCATGCTCGACATGACGCACACGCATTGAGATGTAATACGAGTCCGGAATGTAAGTCACCGACGTGCATACAGCCGCGCGAACTGCGCCGATGATGAAGGCTCACCATCGCTGAGCACAGCTCCCTCCAGCCAGGGAGCCGATTGGAAAGCGTGGGATTCTGTAGAGTAGATCTGAGACGCCTGAAGGTAGTCCCGTTAACGGCCAAGTAAACGTATTAGGATCGCAGACTTGTGGACCAGATCCATCATGGAACGCCCGATAGATCCTGATGCTCTTCACTCCGTCATCATCAAAGCGCCCGCGCTCGGATGCAATCGCTCCCGAGGCTTCCTCCACTTCCTATCTCCAGAGCTGCCGGGGAGCGTAGATCAAGTCGAACTGCGGAACAATTGGCTACATTTTAAGTATTTTAATCCTCAATTCAGGACTTATTTCAAAGCGTCAAATTTAGATTGAATTTACTTCGAATTTATAGCCAATTTTATGACAACAATATTTATTGTTTACAACAATATTTGGTTGTAGCCATCAAATTGACCGGCTAATAGCTAATTTTAGCTGGGCGCCAACAGCATGAATGTCTACTTGAATAAGGATTTGCACCCAGCCATGAACGCCCCCTCATCCAATGTCGCTGCATGGTTAGATCAGCCTCCGACGTCACGAAGGCTGGATGTGCGCACGCAAATAGCCGCCTTGTTGCAAGGACCGTTTAACTTGCGACCGCAGTTGCAGCGCCGATGACCTCCGCAATCGATATAGATTACAGGCCGAGCGACTTATCCGGGATGGAATGCCTTGTCTTGGGAGGCGGCGGCTTCCTTGGCATAAATCTCTGTAACCGCCTCGTAACATGCGGCGCATCGGTCACAGCACTGGGACGTTCGCTCGCTTGGCCGAATGCCCTTGATCCGCGTGTCGGCTGGACGCTGGGTCATCTGGATGACATCGCGCCCCTCAAAGAGGCGATCCGCGGCCGGGATGTTGTCTTTCATTTGGCGAGCTCTTCAATTCCTACTGCTTCCAATCAGAATCCCCTCGCGGATCTCGAGGCGAATGTGCGGACTACGGTTCAGCTGTTGGATGTTTGCCGCGGCAACGGTGTGAGAAAATTGATCTTTGCGTCCTCAGGGGGTGCCGTCTACGGACGATCCGAGACGTTGCCCATCCCCGAGAATTCGCCTACGGAACCAATGTCGGCCTATGGTATCAGCAAGCTAACAAGTGAGAAATATCTAGCGCTCTATAGGCATCTGCATGGCCTCGACTACCAGATCTTGCGCGTGGCCAATGCCTATGGGCGGTATCAGGTGCCGCACCGAGGTCAGGGCGTCGTAACGACGATGATCAGTCGCGCCTTGAGTGGTAAACCGCTTGAGGTCTGGGGTACCGGTCATGCTGTCCGTGACTTCGTGCATGTCGATGATGTCGTGGCAGCCATGATCAAAGCGTGCTTCTACACGGGGCCATGCAAAATCATGAATGTAGGGTCGGGATCTGGCCTCAGCATCAACCAGCTCTGCTACGACATCGAAACAATTCTCGCGCGAGGTCCCCTGCTTAGAACCTATAAGGCAACTCAGACAAACGGCGTACCAGCGAACATTCTCGACACGTCGTTGATCAAGCGCGAGTTGAGTTGGCAGCCCCGCGTGTCTTGGCTGGCAGGTCTACGGCACACCGTGCATTGGATGGCCGAGGCAACCCAGCCTAGAATTCGCGCAACCTCTGGAGGCGAAAGAATAATACGATCGAATGAAGAGAGGCCGGCGGCCTTCGCAACTCAACGAGGTTAGGATCTTGCAGGAAAAGCGGGTCCCTGAAGATGCCGATCGCTCGGCCGTGCGAGTTGCGATCATCATACCGGCCTATGGGCAACCATCGCTCACGGCTGAGGCGTTGCGCAGCGCCCTCAATCAGCGAACGGATTTTTCCTACGCGATCGTGGTTGTCAACGACGGTTGTCCTGACCCCTCGACACGAGATGTTTGCCTGACTTTCGCGACCGCCAATCCGGGTCGCATATTCTACCTTCAGAAAAGCAATGGCGGTCTCAGTGCCGCACGGAACACGGGAATCGATTTTTCACTTGCTGCCTTTCCCGAACTCGAAGGCGTCTATTTCCTCGACTGCGACAACCGGATCGGACCATACCTACTGCAGCGCCTTCTAACGGCATTACGCGCCAGCGAAGAACATATCGGCTGGGCTTATACCGATGTCGACAAGTTCGGTTTTGTCGAATTCGGTGACACCTCCGGCCCCTACTCGCCATTAGAGCATCTTTTCCGCAATGTCAGCGAAGCGGGCAGCATGGCCGCCAGGCGAATGCTCGATGCCGGCATCCGCTTCGACACGCAGATGCGACGGGGCGTCGAAGATTGGGAGTTCTGGCTCCATGGCCTTGAAATGGGTTTCCACGGAGTGCATGTCCCCGATGCCGGCTTTCGCTATCGCCGCCGCGGCGAGAGCATGTTGGTTGCTGCAGAACGGGACTTTGGACCGATCCTCGACTACATTCGCTCGCGCCATCCCGCGCTCTTCCTGCCTGGGGCGCTCCTCGCGCGCGAGATTGCCGAAAAGTCGCGCTACGCCGTTTATCATCCCGATACTGGACGTGTCAGTCGTCTGACTGCTCCTTCAGAGCGCGAGTTCCTCGACCGTGACGACTATCTGAGGCGACTTCTGCAGTCGTGCGAAAGGCCGGATTATGGCCGGTGTCCGGGGCATCTCGTGGTGATGGACGAGAACCTGTATGATGTGCTGGCCGAACGCCGCATGCTCGCCGGGATCCTTTGGACTCTTGAATGCACGGTCAGGCGCGCAACGTTCGCAGCCGTAAACTTTCGCTCCATGGCCGATTCGAAGACAACGCCACGCTGGCTTCGCGAGAACATCCTATGCGATCGCAGCGCGGGAACGGTACCTCTGCCGGAAGAAGTGCAGATCATCGCACTCGAAGCGAGCGTCTTGCTGGCCCATGCCCGACCGGGAGGAAATTTCGAGAGTCTCGCCCTACAAGCCGCGAAGAGAAGTGAAGGGCTTGTACTTACCGCGAATATTCCCGACCTACTCTCTTCGGAGCGGAACGCGGCCGCGGCCTTGACGAATCTTGGCAAAGCGTTGGCCGATATCGCCCTTCGCGAGCACGCCCATCTATGGCGTGCCGCTCCCCTCATCCGCTATCGATCGCACCCGGCCATGCCTCGCGATATCTACGCCCATCTTGGTCTACCCTCGATCTTCCCCTGCGATGTCCCGGCCAGCAGCCGACAGCGGGCAGCGCTGATAGTCGAACCGGGGACGTCAGATGCGCTGGCTGCAGCGGACCGAATGCGTGATCGGCTTGGCCGACAGTGGAATGTCGATCTCGTGATCATCGGAGACGAGATCGAGACGAGCCTCTTGGCTTCGCATGACTATACCGAGATCGTTCTGCTACCTCGTGAGGCTTTGCGGGTTTTGTCCGGGACGGCCGATCACCGCATTTATAACGGCACCGCGATCCCATGTCTTGATGGCTTTGGAAGTGAAGACGCCATCGCCACCCTTGCGGCCTATCAACTGGTCGTTTCGGTAACAAGTCACCTTGCTCACCCGCTCATGGGCTCCCTACGACAACTGAAAGTCGAGACCTGCTGCTTGCTACAGGCCGCCAGCTCCCATCGTTCCCCAGGCGAACTCGTCAATGCCTGTGCCGCGTTTGAACAGGCCTATGACTCCATCGTCGCTGAGGACCGCACCGCGCTTCATCTCTGCAGCGCTCTCGGAATTCCACAAAGGAAACTGCACCTTTGGCACGACTGGCGGCCATGGCGAGAAGCACCGCAGCCGTCGCTCGAATCATGATAACCCTAGAGATGCTCAGCGCATGATAATCTACGCCGAAAAAGCATGCTTCCCTTCCCTTTACGAGGCGCTCCCCAAACTCCTGCTGCTTGGATCGCCGGAATCGGTCACAGAGTTGAACGAGCAATTCCTGTGGCTTGCAATCTACCGCGACTGTCAGGATCGGATTGTCCTGACATCGGCGAACAGACAGCCGATGCCCCAGCCCGAACTTCTGCCTCTCGAGGTGCCACCCGCGAATGTCTGGGCGATGTGGGTTCCTGCGGTCGGCGACGAGGGTATCGCGAAATCGTTGATGCAGTGGTGGGCGGCTGAGGGCGGCGATGCAACGGTGCCAGTGTTGGTCCATGGTGACCGAGCCACCTTGGACAGGACGTTGTTGGCTCGGTCGCTCCATGAAAGAAGTCGACTGGTGAGCGCCAACGAGCGCCTGCTATGCGATCTCGCTGCTTTGCGCGAGAGCTTCGAGACCCATATCCGGATTCCCCGCGAAGTGGAGGAACTGCTTGAGAATCTGCGCCTCGCGCCGTTACGCCTTGTTCTCACAAACCCAGTGCCCACCAGTGACATCTCGGTCCCAATGTATGGACCGATGGATCGCCCTTCGGGGGAAGGTGCATCAATTCGGCAGAGATTGCCGATCTCTGCACACGGCTTTGCAGGCCTTGACCTCTCCATCACGCATCCAGGAACCGGCGAAGGCCAGTTGCATCTCGATCTGATCGTGCGAGACGAGGGTTTGACGCTCGCGACATGGCGGGCGCCCTTCCACAAATTGCATCGAGGTCTTCTGCCCGTGCGCCTGGGGAAGGTCATGACGCAGCATTGGCGTTCGCTTGAGTTGCACATTGCGGCCGAGGGGGCCGGCGATCCTCCACGTCTTGCCATTGCACCGACTGGGCTTCTTCCGGAGTATTCCTTGATTCCGGCAATGGGCGCTGATGCACAGCCAGAGCCCTCGATGCTTGTCATGCGACTGTGGGGGGGACTTCCAGGGGTCGTCACCAGCGTCCGCGGCAACGCCTCGGCTCTGGGACTACCCCCACCTAACCCGGTGATCCCTATCGACGAGACGAGCATCGCTGGCGTGCGCCTCACGCGTGAAATCAATGCGTCTTATCCCTGCTTCGGCCACCTAGGTGGTGACAGGGTGCTGCTGCGGCCATTTCCGAACAAAGTCTCGGCTGCAGTTGTTGCGTTGCCGGCCATCGCTCACCTTGTCGCGGTTTCCTGTTCGGTGGCGGTCGATGAGAAGCGGTGCGAGACGCGGAAGCTCGGCGCGCGCCTCGTTGTTATGGCTCCAGGCCACAGCCCCGACGAAGCGGAGCGTGGTGCAGGGGCTCTTGCGGTAAGCGAATGGGTTGAACTGGACCACCCACTCGAAGCACGAACGCTCAAGGCGCGCCTTTCGGAACCGCATCAGGGGCCCCTTGATCTGCATCTCTTTACGCGCTTACCCAAGGGCGGCGCGATACAACATGTACGCATGGTGTTTCAAGGCTTCGAGGCCGAGATTCAAGAACACGCGATCGGGAGTATGTCGACGCTGCTTCCCTGCAGTGAAGAAGAACGACCGCCTTGTGCTGACAACAGCAACATCAGATCAGCGCGATGGGATCTGGAAGCAATGTCACAGTAACCGTTGGTCAGCGGCTTATGGCTTAAAAGCGGCGGCTCGACCAGTCCCGTCAATTGCAAGCGCCATCAGTTACCAGATCATCACCCATACAGTCTGCTCTACTTTCAGTGTCCTCTCAGCCCCGGCTCGTCGAGCAGATGCCACTGGCGCAGGCATTGTCGTCTCCCACGAAACGATCCGGCGGTGCGGAAAGAAGTTCGGTCCGGGGTATGCCCAACGCCTCTGTCGCAAGCAGCCAAGCTACTTGCTGATCGGACCCGTGAGGAAACAAGACGTGGCGTCATGGAAAGCCGCGGCGGGCGTGCTCGCCCAAAGCCAACGAAGCAGGGTAGGTTACAGTATCCTCGGATTAACGTAACATTTCCCCTGTAGGATGGAACGAGTTATCGGAAGCCCAAAGTGGGGCTTGCCAAATCCGCATGTTTACCGAAAGAGAGAATGCTCTGCTTGTTTCGGGTTCGTCATGCGCCTCAGATTGACTGTTGCCGTCGCGCTCTGCGCCGCTCTGCTCCTCCCATCTATGGCGAATGCGTCGGAGCAATGTCCCGCGCAGCAGGAAACTCTCCAAGTCCCGACGGACCTCGCGCTTTGCGCAAGCCTGGAAGACGATGTCCGTAAGCCCAGCCAGTTCACCTTAGACGTCTATCAACAGAAACTCGGCATTTATCTGAGAGCTTATTGTCATCGAAACCCTGGCTCCGGATGGAAGACTGACAAGACCATCCGCGATACCGGCCCGTTTACGGCGGCTCTCAAGGACGAAAAGTGGGTCGGGACCTATCATGGAACCCATGCTCCTGTGGTGATCTGGTATTCGCCGGAGATGTATGCCTGGCTCAAAGTCAACCGACCGGCGGACGAGCATATTGCCCCGACGAACCCGGCGCCCGTTCCCAACGGGGCCATGATGATCAAAGAGATGTACCCGGCACCGGCCGCTGCCTGCCGAGGCATCGATGTGAGCCGGCTCCAGCCGACGAGCGGTGCCGCCGTCATGGTCCGCGACAACCAAGGTGCTCACGATGGTTGGTTCTGGGGCTGGTTTGGCTGGAAGGGTTGGGAGCCCGACTGGCCGGCGCAGGCCGGCAATGGATATCCGAATATGGGGTTCGGGCAATACTGCGTGAACTGTCACGCTTCTGCCAAAGACAATTTCACCTTCGCAGCTCTGCGGAACATTAAAGGCGAGGCGGGCAAACCTCTCGCGTTCCTAAGCCAGCATTGGTTCCAAAAGCAGGGGACGCAGCCAGACGAGAATTTCGCCGCTCTGCTCAATCACCTGCGCATCGTCCAGGAATCGGACGATGTCACCTCTCAAGGGGCAGCGGCCCACTCTGGCTATGATCCTGCATTTACGCAGTTCTTCGGGCTGCCGTTCACAAAGCCCGAACGATTGCCGACTCTGGCCATGCCATCCCAGACATATGACAATGTTTGGGCTCGAGCAGGGATGCCCAAGGCGCTTCAGCCCTTCCTAACGTCGGATCAGTGCATCGGATGTCACGATGCAGGATCGACGGGCCTCCAATTTGACATGACGCAGCCCGGGCACGGCGGGAAGTTTCTCAACCTGTCACCTTTCGGGACGTGGAGTACGTCGCCTATGGGCCTGGCCGGCCGCGATCCGGTCTTCTTTGCCCAGTTGTCGAGCGAGACTAAGACCTTTCATCCGGAGTCGTCCAAGCTCGTGGAAGATACCTGCCTTGGATGCCATGGCGTCATGGGCCAAAGGCAGTTCAAGATCGACGAGAAAGTGGCGGGACGGGGCTGCACGCCCTTCTCGCGAGATGCACTCAATGCCACGCCATTCCCGGCAGGTCCCCACGCCAAGAACGCCGCCTATGGGGCTCTCGGGCGAGATGGGGTCTCCTGCACCACATGCCATACGATGGCGCTCAGCGAGAGCGACCGGGCTAAAGTAGCCGGGGAGCCTCAGAATAGCTGTGTTGCCGAGCGTCAGGCATTTCTCAATCCTGACAACAATGGATTCGCGAGAACGTTCACGGGAAGTTTCCTCACCGGCGCTCCCGACAAGATCATCGGGCCTTTTCCGGATCCGAAGGTCAAACCGATGGAAAATGCCCTTGGCCTGACCCCAGCCCACAATGCGCATATTCAATCCGCGGAAGTCTGCGGGAGCTGTCACACGGTTCATCTGCCTGTGTTGAACAAGGGCAAAGTCATCGGCCACACTTATGAGCAGACCACCTATGCGGAGTGGGCCTTCAGCGATTACAGAACAGGCAGGACGCCTGATGGCCTGCTGCCGATGGGGCCTGGTGCCAAGGCGGAAACCTGCCAGGGCTGTCACATGCCGAGCAAGGACGCCCAGGGCCAGCCTATCCGGAGCAAGATCGCCAGCATTCAAGAGCACAGCAATTTTCCTGAGGCCGATAACACCCTCGAGCCTGAAGATATCGACCTTGAGATCCGGGAAGGATTTGCCAGTCACGTTCTGGTGGGCCTGAACACGTTCCTCATCAAGATGGCCCAACAATTCCCAGATATCATGGGAATTCGAACGCAGGATCCGATGTTGACCCGAAAGGGACTCGATCCGCTCCTCTATACCGAGCAGGCAATCGCACATCAGGCAGAGGCGAAGACAGCGGATATTCGCGTCAGCAATCTCACGATGAACGAGGGCGCCATCGAGGCCAATATCCTTGTCACGAACAAAGCCGGACACAAGTTCCCGTCCGGCGTCGGCTTTCGTCGCGCCTTCGTCGAGTTCCAGGTTCTCGATCGGGATGGGGCGACGCTCTGGTCGTCCGGTCGGACAAATACCATCGGGGCCCTCATCGACGAAAAGGGCGAGCCGATCGACGGGGAAGTTTGGTGGAGCAGCGACTGCTCAGTGCGGAAGAACCCACTCGCGCACCAGCCTCATTACCAAGTCATTACTCAGCAGAACCAAGCCCAGATCTATCAGGAACTCGTATCTTCGCCCCCCGCAGATGGCCCGGCGCAGTGTGGGATAGGGTCCCGGCCGGCCGGGGAATTGACCACGAGTTTCCTGTCGATTTGCTCGAACGTGAAGGACAACCGCCTGCTGCCCAAGGGCTTCCTGAAACGCAATGACCGTATCGCCGTTGCGCAGGCTCTTGGAGCAGGATCTGATCTTGCTGACGAGGCCGGTCCTGCTCAGGTCGGAGACGATCCTGATTATGAAACCGGTGGAAGCGACACGATCCGCTACCAGATCGATCTTGCGCAGGTCAAAGGCGTTCCCGCGACCGTGCAGGCAACCCTCTACTATCAGGCGACGCCGCCGTTTTATCTGCAAGATCGCTTCTGCACATCGAAGGGCACCGATACAGAGCGGCTTTACTTCATGACCAGCCGCCTCAATCTCGAAGGGTCAAAGGCGGAAAACTGGAAGCTTCGGATGGTCAGCACAGGGCAGGTCGCGCTTCCCCAGCCGTGATGCGATGGACGTATCTGTTTCGAGCTGTCGCCAGGCAGGATCAGTTGATCGACTTCATGCTCTGAAAGCGGCACAATACCGGGGCAGCCTATCGCTTCCTGCGCAAGGCCCTAGAGATGGTGAGCGGGCATCCTCCCTTGTAGCAGAATGAAGTTCGAACCATCGGATCCCTCAACGCCGGATCCGATGGCTCTCCTGTTCAGATATCGACCGCCACGTCGAGCAGCGGCGCGTATTGCTGGGCGCCGAAAATATCGGAATCGCCCGCACTCCCGCTTGGCCGTACCCGATAGATCGTGAACTTAATCGCGCAGGCTGGGTCATATTCGACGAAATCGGCGATGCGTTGCTCCTCAATGTTGTAGAGCTTGGCGACCGTTGCGGGTGTCAACACCTTACATTGCCGGACCTTATCGTAGACGCTTCGGTCGGTGAAAATGATGTCAAAGGTGATCTTGTCCACACCAGCGTTCTTGCTGCGAATCGTCTTCGCAAGATCGGAGAGCTTCTTCATGGTCTGGGTCCTCAGGCGCCAATGGTGACCGTGTGGGTGGGGAAGAGTTCGAGGGGATCGTCCACAGCGAGTGTGTGGTTGACGGTCCAGCGGTGGGCCGGTGAGGCCTTGAGAACCTCATCAAGCACGAAGGCGACGCCACCCGCGGTTCCCTTCACGTCCGGCAGACGAGCGTAGAAGAGCTGGCGCGTGCCAGTCATGCAGACCTCCTCAGCCATCTCTGCGGTCGGCGCCACGCCCTGCACGACGATGCAGAGTTCGTGCGCCGGGCTCTTCACCGGCTCGAGATCGCCCATCACGCCGTTCTTGCCGAATACGTTGTAGTGCAGCTCGTATCCGCTCTGGCCGAAGCGCTCGAACACTTGAGCCTTGGCCCAGGCGATGACGTCGTTGATGTTCGCGATCGTGTAGGGGTCTCTCACCGACGCGATGCCGATATAGCGCTCGCCGACCTTTCCGGCACCTTCCAGCTTGACACGCACCCGTTCGGCCGGGATGAAGCGCTGCCCTGTGACGCGGGTCGTTCGCGGATCGATCTGCTCGTAATGACACTCGCGCATGTCGAGACGTCCGCCGGCGACGAATTCGTCGTAAGGGTTCGAGCGTTCATACATCGCGTGCCCGGCAACCGATGCGATGGTGCAGCGCTGGTCCGGATGCATAGCCGTGACCGTCACTCCGCTGCCATTCACCGCTCCGAGGACGGTCTCCTTCGCGCCGTAGGGCTCCGCGCAGAACGAGGCACACTCCAGCACCTTCCCAAGGTAATAAGCATCGGCTTCGCTCGTGCCGCGTTGGAGGGCCGCGGCCGCGAAGATCGCGCAGTCGCTCGAGCGGCCGCCGATAATGACATCGCAGCCCTCCTCCAGCAGCTTGAGGTACGGGTGAACGCCGGCCATGGCGACGATCCGGTCGGTCGCATCGAGCTCGGATTCGGTGAGCGCATCGCGCCCATCGAGGCCAAGCACCGGCTCATCGCTGCCGATGGCGCGGCGCACTCGCTCCTTGTCCACCTCGGAATAGAAGTAGCCGAGCTTGAAGGGCGAAAGACGATGCTTCTTCGCCAGTTCGCGGATGATCTCTACATAGCGGTCGACACGGCTGTTCGATCCCGTATCGCCTGCAGATCCGATGATCATTGGCACGTTGATCCGGCGGGAGGCCAGAAGCATGGCCTCCAGGTCCTGCCGCTGCCAAGCCTCAGGCGAGGTCGAGGTGTCCGTTCCGAGAGGAACCGGGCCGATGTCGTCGCTACCCGAATCTGCCGCAATGAAATCCGGCCCCGCCGCAACGCCGAGCAGGAAGCTCTCAGCCTTGAGCGGCGCAAAGCCGAGATGCCCGTTGGGGCAGATGATCTTGATGGACGACATGGCAGGCATTCTCCCGTGGGCGCCGTGATGCAATGCCCAGGGTGTATGCAAAGATCATACCAAGTCTCCATCGTCACTCTAAACTACTGTTTCACAAAGGAAAAAGCAGGCGCCGATGCGACCGAAAGCAGGCCTATCCACGCTAGGATGTGACTTCCACGCATAGACGCGCGGAATGCGCACATCAGGTGATGTCGAGCTTCAGCATCTGGTGCCGAAGGGCGTGTCGAGACAATCCCAGCCGCAGGGCAGCCTCCGTCAGGCTGCCGTTCGTGACGGCGAGCGCGTCGCGGATGAGTTTGATCTGGAAAGAGGCGGTTGCCCCGTAGTAATCGATCGGCCCCTTCTCGATCACCGTCCCAGCGGCAGCCTCGGGCGCCGACCCGATTTTCTCGCTTTCGCGCACGTCACGCAGGATGCGGGCCGGCAAGTGCCTGAGCAGGATCGTGTTCTCATCCTCGAGAATGAAGATGCGCTCGAGCAGGTTTTCAAGTTCGCGCACGTTGCCTGGCCAGCGGTAGCGCCGGAACACATCCGCGACCTCCGGATCAAGCCCTCGGACCACCCGCCCGTAACGGCTGCCCAGGCGGCGCAGGAAGTGTTCAACGAGCACGAAGATATCGTCTCCGCGCTCCCGCAGGGGCGGCGCGTTGATGGCGACGACCTGCAGGCGATAATAGAGATCCTCCCTGAACCGGTCCGCATTGACCTCCGACAGGAGGATACGATTGGTGGCAGCAATAAAGCGTACGTCGACCTCGACCGGGCTGATTGCCCCGACGCGGCGCAGGCGCTGTGTGTCAAGCACGGTCAGGAGCTTCGCCTGCATGACGAGATTCATGTCCCGGATCTCGTCGAGGAAAATCGATCCACCGTTGGCGGCTTCGATCAGCCCAGGCTTGCGGGCAACCGCTCCAGTGAAGGCGCCCTTCTCATGTCCGAACAGTTCGGATTCGAGCAGCTGGTCTGGAATCGCGGCGCAGTTCACGTCGATGAATTGCTGCGCTACCCGAGGGGATTGCTGGTGGACCAGACGGGCGATTAGGCCCTTTCCGGTTCCGGTTTCGCCATAGATGAGCACGGCTCGGGCCGCGCTCTTCGCGATACGCTCGATCAGCCGTCTCACCTCGACAATGGAGGGATGCTCGCCGATCACACCTGCTTCATAGGCCACTCTGCTCAATCCCGGCTAAAGCCGGCAGTCGAAGGAGCTCCACTCACCGGCACAAGGTTCACGAGAGGCAAAGTAGAGGCGACGCTCGGCTGGTGCAAATATCGCGCATGAGATCGTCCTGGAATCGCCGTCCTCACCGTGGCGGCATAGAGCCTCCTGGGTCCGATCCCCGTGGGAACCCATGAGGACGACGATCTCGTTCAGGGAGGGACTGTCGTCCTGGTCCGCAAGCCAGGTCCTTAGCCTCGCAAGGCGGCCCTTGGTGCTGGTAGACATCGGGTCACTGGCACCCGGAAGCCATGATGGCGCGCATTCGTTGGACAGGAAATGGTTCGTTCGCACCACGTAAGGAGACCGCGTTTCCACTGCGTGAACCCTGTACCCCAGCTCCACAGCCGCGCAGGTCCCCGTCACGTCAGCCATGACGATTGTGCCACCTCCCGCGTGTGGAACCTCCCTGATCATCTCCAAGGCCTCCGCTACCGTCTCGCAATTCCAGAGAAGTCGCGTCATGAGGAAGTAGCGCAGCAAGCCCGGGCCATGATCCCTTGTTGACACATGGGTGTCGACGAGGGCGAGCCCTTGCGCGTTCATTCCGCTCGAAAACGCGCCCGGACTGCCGAGGCTACCGACGCAGAGGACAGCCTTTTCAGGTTGGTTTGGGTCGCGATGGAGGAAAACGCGCTGCAGCACGGCATGTTCGCCGCGGTAATCTCGGTTCTTGACCAGGACAGGTCGCGAAGGCCCCCAACTCCAGGCGGAACACCCATCGACGGCAAGATCCGACAGGACTCCGAGATGCAAGTACGCAAGGACAGAGCTCGGCTCGAGATGAAAGCCATCCGCGATGCCCTGGACCTCGGCTGCGGCGTCAACGTCGAGAGTGCCGAGGAGCCTCTCCTGTTTAGCGAGAAAGGCCTGAACTGGCCGCCTTTTCAGCAGGCCTCCGGCCTGAGCGAGACGGGTACTGACGGCATCCTGCACCGCACCGATCGTGGCATCATCACAAAGCGATTGGGCCCAACCCCGGGTATAGGCGTCCCCGGTCAGCAGTAGCGGAGTGCCGGCCTCGACCCGCATCACGCCGCGTCCACTAGATGGCACGCCGCCGTTCTGTCGCTACCCACATTGCGGAGCGCCGGCACTTGGCGGCGGCAGCGGTCGACGGCAAAGGGGCAGCGGGTGTGAAACTTGCAGCCTGGCGGCGGCGCGAGTGGGGATGGCAGGTCGCCTGTAAGCTTCACCCGCTCACGCTTCGCACCGGCATCGATCTGCGGTACCGCCGAGAGCAGGGCCTTGGTGTAGGGATGCTTAGGCTCCCGCAGCAGCTCACGTGCCGGCCCGATCTCGACGATGTCGCCCAGATACATCACAGCGATGCGGTCGCTGACATGCCCGATCACCCCTATATCGTGCGAGATGAACAGGTAGGTCAGGCCGAGTTCGCGCTTAAGCGATTCAAGCAGCGCGATGATCTGCGCCTGGACCGAGACGTCGAGAGCGGAGACCGGCTCGTCGCAGACGACGAAGCTCGGATTGAGGATCAGCGCGCGGGCAATGCCAATTCGCTGGCGCTGGCCGCCGGAGAACTGATGCGGAAAGCGGCCGAGATGCGCGGTTTTCAGTCCCACGCTTTCCAGCATCGCCACGACCCGGTCGCGGATCTCGCGACGATGTGCAAGACCGTGGAGCGCCAGCGGCAGGCCGACGATGTCCTCCACCGACTTGCGCGGATTGAGGGAAGCGTAAGGATCCTGGAAAATGATCTGCATCCGGCGTCGCAGGGCAGTCATGTCCTTCTGGGGCAGCTTCGTGATGTCCGTCCCGTCGAAGGTGATGCTGCCACCAGTCGGCTCGTGCAGGCGTAGCACCGTCCGGGCAAGGGTGGACTTGCCGCAGCCGGACTCACCGATGAGGCCGAGCGTCTCGCCGGCCTTGACCGAGAAGGTCACCTTGTCGACGGCCCGAAGGCTCAGCGGCGGCTGGCGAGCGATCCGCTGCAGAAGGCCGCTGTTGAGCTGGTAGACCTTCTCAAGATTCCGGATCTCCAGCAGCGGATGGGGCTGCGCCACGCTCATTGCAGGATCTCCTCGACACGAATGCAGCGTGCCCTATGGTCGGGCCCGACATCAATCATCGAGATGTCGGTGCGGCACTTCGATGCTCTGAACTCGCAGCGGTCATAGAAGCGACAGATGCCGCCGAGGCCGATGAGTTCTGGCACCTGCCCCTCAATAGGCCTGATCGGCGCATCGAGATCGGACAGGCGTGGGATCAGCCCAATGAGACCACGTGTGTATGGGTGCTTCGGCCGGTCGATGAGCTCCCGCGTTGGCCCTGCCTCGACGACCTGCCCCGCATACATCACCGCCACTCGATCCGTGTGTTCGGCCACCACACCGAGATCATGCGTGATAAGCACCACGCTCATGCCGAGCTCGCGCCGGAGGTCGCTGATGAGATCGAGGACCTGCGCTTGAATGGTCACATCGAGCGCGGTCGTAGGCTCGTCGGCGATGAGCAGCTTTGGACGGCACGACAGGGCGATCGCGATCATGATGCGCTGGCGCATGCCGCCCGAGAACTGGTGCGGATAGTCGTCGATTCGCTTCGCTGGAGCCGGAATGCCGACAAGACGCAGCATCTCGATGGCTCGTTCCCGCACGGCTGCCTGGCGGCCCCGCTTTGGCAGATCCTCCGCGTGCGCAAGGAGGACCTCCTCGATCTGCTCCGCCACCGTGAGCGCCGGATTGAGGGCGGTCAGCGCATCTTGCATCGTCATGGCAATGTCGCGACCACGGAGCCTACGCCAGCCGTTGCTGTCGAGGCGACGCAGATCGACACCGCCGAACCGGATGGACCCTTCGGCCACATAGCCCGGCGAGCGCACGAGGCCAATGACGCTCGCGAAGGTGACGCTCTTGCCTGAACCGCTCTCCCCGACGATGCCAAGGCATTCGCCTGGATAGACATCGAGATCAACGCCGTCGACGGCGGTCACGAGACCAGCCCGCGTGGGAAAGCACGTCTTGAGACTGCGGACGGAGAGCAGCGGAGCGGACATGTCAGTCGCTGAACTTCGGGTCGAATGCATCGCGAAGGCCCTGGCTGGCGACATTGATCGAAAGAACAAGAGCAAGAATGGCGATGCCCGGGAAGGTACTGACCCACCACGCATCGAGAATGAAGGCGCGCCCATCCGCCACCATCGAGCCCCAGGAGGCGGTGGGCGGCTGAACACCGATGCCGAGGAATGACAGGCTCGCCTCCAGGATGATCACGTGCGCCATGCGGATGGTCGAGACCACAATCACCGACGACAGGATGTTGGGCAGAATCTCGCGGAACATGATGTGTAGCCGTGGTGCGCCGACGGCACGGGCAGCCTCCACGTATTCCATCTCACGGGCGGCGAGCACTTCACCGCGTACGACGCGAGCCGGCACGACCCATTCCTTATAGACCAGAGCCAGAATGATGTTCTGAAGGCCAGGCCCCATCATGGCCATTAGGGCGATAGCGAAGATGAGGTAGGGGAAGCCGAGCAAGATATCGATGACCCGCGAGATCGCGATGTCGACCCAGCCACGCAAATACCCTGCGGCGAGGCCCAGCACCGTGCCAATGACGGTTGCGATCAGCACGACGGCCAGCCCAATGGTGATCGAGATCCTCGTACCGTAGATGATCCGCGAGAGAATGTCGCGGCCCAGCGCATCGCAGCCGAGAACGTAGCTCCACTCGCCGCCCTCCATCCAGGCCGGGGGCTGGAGCCGGCGCAGCAGGTCGGTTTCGTAGGGATCCTGCGGTGCGAACCAAGGCGCCAGGATCGCCATCAGCACGAAGATCAGGACTACGATGCCGGCTGCCATGGAGAACCGGTCGGCGGCAAAGCGGCGCAGACTCTGCCACGCGGGCGTTTCGATCCGCTCGGGCGTGACGACGGAAGCTTCAACGGCGGCGGTCATAACCGGACCCTCGGGTTGAGCGTCGTGTAGAGCACGTCAGCGAAAAAGTTCAGCAGTACATACGTCACTGCATAGAGCAGCACGGCGGCCTGCACGAGGGGATAGTTGCGGACGAAGATACTCTCGACCACAAGACGGCCGAGGCCGGGCCATCCGAAGACGGTCTCGACCACCATATTGCCGCCAAGTAGCGAGCCGGTTTCTATAGCTGCGACCGTAACGGTGGGCACGAGCGCATTCTTGAGGGCATGACGCCAGAGAATGCGGCGGCGAGAAATGCCTTTGGCTTCGGCGAAGACGATGTAGTCCGAGCGCAGCACCTCCAGCATGGCGGACCGTTGAACGCGGGTGAGCACCGCCGCCATGGGGAGCGACAGGGTTAGGGCCGGCAGGATCAGGTGTGACAGTGCGTCGGCGAAGCAGCTTGGACGCCCACGCAGCAGACTGTCGACGGTCATGAGATGGGTCACAGGGGGAACCTCGCAACCGAAGTCCAGCCGTCCTGAGACCGGCAGAAGCTTGAACTGCACGGCAAAGAGGATGATGAGGATAATGCCGAACCAGAAGCCCGGCAGCGACGTGCCGAAGAGCGACCCTATTGCCGCCAGCCTGTCGACGACGCCGTTCTTCTTGACCGCCGCCACGACTCCCAGCGGGATTGAGATGGCAAGCGCAAGCAGCAAGGCCGCCAGCGTCAGCTCGATCGTGGCGGGTAGCCGCTCAGCGATAACGTCGAAAACCGGGCGGCGATGGAAGAAGCTGAGGCCGAAATCGCCGGTCAGTGCATTGCTGAGGAAGATGCCGAACCGCTCCAAAGCCGGGCGGTCCAGCCCCATGTCGTGGCGCATCGCTTGAACTTGCTCAGGGGTCGCCTGTTGATCGGCCAGCATGATCTCGACCGGATCACCCGGTGTCAGGGCCATCATCACGAAGACGATGACGCTGACACCGAGGAGGACCGGCACAAGCTGAGTGATCCGGCTTATGAGCGCCAGTGGTTTCATCAGGCTCTCCCCTGAGGGCTGAGGCGGTAATGTCGATTACTTCACACAGGCGTCGTGGAGGTTGATCCGGCTATCGGCACTCGGCTCCCAACCACTGACCCGTTTGGACACGCCGTATAGATCCTGCGGCAGCCACAGGAAGATCCACGGAGCATCCTTGTTCACGATGGCCTGAGCCCTCTTGTAGAGGTCGGCGCGCTTGGCCTGATCCACCTCGACATTTGCAGCATCGAGGAGAACGTCAACTTCCTTGTTGGAATAGTAGGCGCTGTTGCCGCGGTCTCCAGTGCGGAGTGTTGGGACGAAGATGTCCGCCGGATCGAGCGAGCCATTGCCCCATGACGTGAAGTACATATCGCCGGACTTGTCGCTCTTGGGCGCCCATTTTGCCCTTAGTGTTGAGCCTTCGCCGACATTCACCTTCGTACGGATTCCTGCCTTGGTTAGCATTGAGGCGACCGCTTCGGTGATCTCCTTGAAGGCACCTTCGGTGTCGATTGTCGCATCGACGCCGTTCGGATAACCCGCCTCAGCGAGAAGCTTCTTAGCTTTGTCAGCGTCGAACGGATAGGCTGGCAGATCAGGGTTGTAGCCAAATGCATCTGGACTCATGACGCCGTTGAGCGGTACGGCGGTCCCCAGCAGCACCTTGTCGATGATGAGTGCCTTGTTGATCGCCATGTTGGCGGCCTGGCGAACACGCGGATCATCGAAGGGCTTCTTCGTATTATTCAGGGCGACGAAGAAGGTGCGGGTGCCGTTGACCTTCATTACCTTCGTGTTGGAGTTCGTCTCAACCTTTTTCATATCGTAAGGCGGCAACTCGTTGATGATGTCGACCTCTCCAGCCAGGAGTGCTGCGACACGCGAAGCGTTCTCCGGGATGACACGGAAAATCACGCGGTCCACACAGGCCTTGCCGACCGGCGGAATCTCGGTCGCGCCGCCGTAATAAGCGTCATAGCGCTGCAGGATGATGGAATCGCCTTTGCGCCACTCCACGAGCTTGAAAGGGCCAGTACCGTTCGTCTGCGTCGCCAGCCCCTGAGAGCCGACCTTTTCCGTAAAGGCCTTGCTGACCACCTCCTGCACGGGCAGCATCGCGGGCAGGATCGGCCAAGGCTCCGACAGGCTGAACCGAACCGTCCTGTCGTCGATCTTCTTGATTTCCTTGATCGGACCGACGAGGTCCTTGCGCGGGCTGGTCTGCCCGCCCATGGCGTCGTCTTTGGTCAAGCGCTCGAAGGTGAAGACGATGTCATCCGCCGTCATGGGCGTGCCATCGTGAAAAGTCACGCCCTGCCGGACTTTGAAGTCATAGGTCTGTGGGTCGACCTGCGTCCAGGATTCCGCCAGTTCCGGAACAACCTTCATCTTGGCGTCGCGGGTGAGGAGGCCATCATAGATATTGCGAATGATGGTTTCGGTCTCGCGCTTGCGATGGTTGGCCGGGTCAAGCGTCATTGCGTCGAGCGTAAAGCCGACTCGCAGCTCACTCGCGGAAACCGGAGCGAGCATTGCCGCCGAAAATGCGAGAGCCGTGATCGTGGAAGACCTGTGAAACATTCTACCTCTCCGTTCCGCCGCTGATATTCCCTCAGATTTCATTTTTTGCGGACGAAGGATGGGAAGCAAATAGCATGCCAGCCACGACTTCGAGCGAATTTGATAGCAATAGCAGCAAGTTGCAATGGTATCTTCAATACCCGTGATTGGCCGTCAGCGTGAGAATCCCGCGCTCTGCGCCAATTGCGCACGCCTGTGGCTGCGCCTGTCACAGAACCCGGGCCGACGCTAAGAGAATGCTTGGTGAAAAGGCTATCAAAATCTTGCCCTTTGCGCCGACCTGCAGAGCAACCAAGGTCAGTCTTGGAGCCTGAGCAGGAGATCGGCTCAAAAAATGGGACGTCAGACTGCCTCTGGTGCGCTGACCAAAATCCTAGGAGAACGATCCGGTCCAGGGTCCTGTCGGCGGATACGGCCAAGCTTCATTGCAGGGCTTCATTTTAGGAGCAACGCAATGCAGGACACCATCGCTGACCATCTCTGCCGAACGACGATACCTTGGAACCGCGGCAAGCTAATTGGCCCCCAACCTCCGCTCAAGGCAAATAAGATCTGATCCATTCGGTCCAGGCTCCAAGCGTCACGACGCATTCGAGACCTGACCCTGTTCAATCTCGCGCTCGACACCAAGCTGCGCGCCTGTGACTTGGTTGCGCTGCGGGCCGATGTATGGTGTTCAATGGGCAGGTGCGGCCCTGCGCCACCGTGATGCAGCACAAGGCAGGCCAGCCTGTACCGATCGAGATCGCCGAGCAGACCCAAGAGGCCGTCGGACGCTGGCTCGGGGTCTTGCGCTTGAGACAACGGACGTAAGACAGCCTGAACTTCAAAGCCCATCAACGGACAGTCTCGCGAGAGACGAGAATACTGCGCTCCAGAAGCATCTCCTCAACCAGCCGCAGGTTCAATGGGAACTTGAAATAGAGCCACACGGCGTGGGCGATGACCTCGGATGGAAAATGACGGTGCGTGTAGCGGATGTACACGAGCATGCCGGTCCATCGACGAGCCTCACCCTCATACTCGACCCAATGGGACAACATCGGCGATGATCGTCTTGCAGAACACGGCTGGAAACGGGAAGGTCGTGGTTGTATCGTCTATGATGGCGGGTTTGCACAGTGCAATTGGTGGCATAGGTTAGTCTCAGCAGACAAATCCTGCGCTGTTTCAGACGCTTCGGATACAGCCACCGGCTTTCTCCGGCCGCTGCGTGCATAGGAACGGCCAGGGACATGCTATGCCGGTTCATGAAAAGTAAAGGAACGCGGATTTGACTGAAGAACGAATTGAACGTGTTGCCGAGTTGCTCGCCACGGTCGGCGGCTCTTGGTATCCAGAGCGGACTCGTCCTGCATTGCGATCCGTCAATAACAGACATCGCGACGTGGCTCGTCTTATCCTTGGGGTTCTTGAACGTGAGTCAGAGAAGCAGGGCGATTCGGCCGACGACTCGGTGGCTGACGAGGCCCGTGGCAGCAGGCCGTTCAATTTTGCTGAAGGCGAGCAACTCTATGTAGGGGCGACGGTTGCCTATCGCCCACCGGGTGAAAAACGAGCAATCATCTGCCGCATCGAGAGCATGGATCATGGCCGAGTCTACCTCGTCCCTGTGCAACAGAATGTAGGTTGGGTGTCGATCCATACGCTTGTCCAAGCAGGACATAAATAGGCATCACGAGCTCTGAAGGAGTCGACGTGCCGCAGCACTTCCGTTCGCTCGCTGAAATGATGCCTCTCGCGATCAGTTTCAGTTCGGAGCCTAGGCAACGCGGCTCGTCTCATGCAACAATAACCTGCGATCTGAGGACTAGGCCCTCGTCGCTTGAGCTGAACACTCAGATTCGGCTGCACTTGTCGAGTGCCCGTCCCGATCGGACGTTCCTATGGGTATGGTCCTCGGTCTGATGCCACACCTCGTCGACCAATCGATGCGGCACACCCCTGACTCACGCCTGCCCCGCACACCTATCGCCTTCGACCTTCCAACAGGATGCTCGGCTGTGAGGAGACTAGCCTGAAATCCGATCAGGATCCCTAGCAAGTAGGGCCGCATAGCCGACCTCAAAAGGGTCGCTGTGAATCAAATGGTTAGCTAATAGATCTCCATCTGAAACTTGCGCATAAAGTTCTACTATTCATCATACAAGTAACTCCACTAGACTGTAACAGGAGCCTTGATGCGGTGGTGAAACAGAGTGACCAAAGAGGAAATCGAACTCGTCGCAGAGCTGTTGGCCAAGATCGGCGGCACTTGGCATCCGGAGCGCAGGCGATCGGGGTCTAGAGCAGTCGGAAACCGTCACCGCGAAGTTGCACGGCTCATCGTTGAAGCAGTCGAGCGCTCCAAGTCAACGAACCAAGCCGCACCAGACAACAGTCTCCAATCTGGAAGCCCGGTCGACGGATCACAGTTCACCTTTAGCGGGCACGCTCGACTTCAGGTCGGAGCAGTCGTTCTATATCGCGTCGGTGCGGATAAAAGAACGGTGACCTGCCGAATTGAAAAAATGGAAGGGGACCAAGTCTATCTTGTGCCTGAGCACCGAGAGATCGGTTGGGTTTCGACTCACACGCTTTTGCCTCTCAAACGGCAACGAGCTTACGAAACTCAGCCACGCCCGCTTCAGACCAGCAGGATGAGCGAAGGCGGAACCGTCGAGCCATTCCCTATCGCTGCCGAAGGCGTGAAGTTCAGTCCCCAGCTGAAGATCGGAGCGGCGCCTCCCGATGTGCAATATTATTTTAGCTCATCTGGAGATTGGATTGCCTTTCGTCGTTACCGAAAGGACCGTTACCTATTTGATCAAAAGGGGAACTGGATCGGTTGGTTCCCATGGACTGACAACGACGCGGTCGACCTCAACGGCCAATATTTGGGCACGGTAGTGGATGACAATCGTATCTACCGACGGACGTTCCCCGAACCGAAAAGCCGCGAAATAGGGCTAGTGGCGCCGCCCGGTCACGTTGGATATTCAGGTTATCCAGGACATGCCGCACCTTGCTTGCCACCGTTCGGCTTCACAGACATTGACTTGAAACGGATCCGCCGTGGACGACGCTTCTGGCTGAAGAGCCATGGCCCGATCGAAACACCTCCTAGTGATCGGAGTCCTTTCTACGCCTTGGCGGCGGCATTCGGCCTTGGCCGTGTAGCAAGCTGGATCAAGCGCCTCATTTAACCCAGAATGAGCCATGAATGACACGAAAGCCAAGATCGCGGATGAAATCATTGCCCCCGGTTCTTCCCACTCTCCTACAAGCTAACAGCGCAGTGCCAACGTAAAGAGCGGCACATCATCAAGTGTCTAGAAGCCACTCTCGCGCACGAGCACCGTTACGAAACGCCTCCAGACCTGTCTGAGAAGGCTCTCCGGCTCACTGCTCAGAAGAACCGTTCCGATCCGTACCGTGGACGATGTTGTCAGGGGAACTGGCTCCAAAGCGACACGATAAACCGGCATCTCCGGAACAATCGTTTCATTCGGCCCTTGCCGTGACGCGATCGAACCTCCATTCACCGAGGCCAGTTCGGGATGAGACATTGATCGCACGGAGGTTTCATCGACGGAGATGACTGCTGCCGAAATTTTCGCGAAGGTGGCATCATTCGGAATGAATGTCGCTGGCTTGTCGCGTCTCATCTTGGCCAAGTCAGTTTCATCCACGTAGGCCTCGATACGATCCTTCGAAAGGTCGGCAATCGAGGCGAGCTTCTCTCCAAGCTTGATCCATTCACCCTCCGCCACGGGATCAGCGAGTTCAACGATGGTACCACTGACAGGAGCTTTGATGTCGAGTCGGCTCAGCTCGACGGCCAGTGCGTTCCGTTTCGATCGGGGTCTCACGTCCACGGAGCCATTCGACACCAAGACGTTGCCATGCGTGCCGGTCTGAGAGCTCATGTGCATCTGCTAACGCCTCCCTGGAGGCGATCAGCACCTCATCGTAGTACTTGGCGAGGCTTTCGAGGCGCGCCGCAACGTTGACCGCATCTCCCAACACGGTGAATTCAAGCCGGGCCTTCTCACCGACGACACCACAGAAGCATTCTCCCGTATGGATCCCAATGGCGACTGTCAGCGGCGCCGCAGGAGGGCGACTCCGGTTCCACTCGTCGATGGCGTTCGCCAAGCTCTTGGCGCAAGCAAGCGCTCGGCCGGAGTCATCCGACTGTGGATCAGGTACGCCAAAAACGATTAAGGCTCCATCGCCCGCGAATTTTTCGATCAGACCGCCATGCTCGACGACAGCCCGTGTGATGCGACAGCGGAAGCGCGTCAGAAAATCCGCCATCTGCTCAGGCAGCATGTGCTCGGTTAAGCGAGTGGAGTTCCGGAGATCAATGAATAAGACAGTGCACCGCTGACTGACGCCGCGGCGAAGACGCGATCCAGGACGAATGGGTTCGGGAACGACCTCGGGAGGAAGGAAGCGTGTCAGGATCGATAGTTCGCGTTGCTCCGCCAGCGCGCGCACCAGCAGTTGGCGCTCTCTCTGAACCACCAAGGTTAGGCAGAACCCAATAAGGATGAGGAGGCTCCCGCGAACCGCATTGGCAGGAAGATCCGCAAAATGGGCATAGTCAGACAGTGAGGGAAGCGCCAAGAGCGAAACTCCGGCCCAGGATGCTACGGCCAAGCTCCCTAGAGCCAGGGCGACGGCCGTGCTCGCCACAATGGCTGGCCGATAACGCAAGGCATTGAAAGCGAGCACCAGGGGGACCGCCCACACGGAAGCCAAGAGAAAGATATCATTGCCGGATAGCCGATTACGAAGAACTCCTTCGATAATCGCGGCTATCGTGAAACCGACATCAAGGAAGGCAAAAGCCCAGCCCACTGCCGGCCGGTAACGTTGTGCTTGAATCAGCAGGAGGGCCACTAGAGAAACCAAAGTGAAGCCCCCTATGATGAAGAGAGAAGGCACCGGGGGCCTGAATGTGCGAATGCTCGCACTGATTGCTAAGACCGCATAGCTGGCGACCAGGAACGAGGCGAGCAGAAGCGCAACGGCAAGCCGAAGCCAAGCGACCATCCGTTCCGCCTGGATTTCCGCCTGGTAGAGCAGTTGATCGGCAACGGTGTCACCGGCATCCAATCCGACAGCTTGGCTTGTGGGGACATGCGAGAAGGGCCCGGGATCGGCAGTTGCGGGGAATTTTCGAGGCCAGATCACAACCATACTAGTTAACGCGATTTCCTCTTCGAGAGGCTGTAGGTAATGATCACAAACTGTTCAGCAGCATCATCTACCCAGTACAGCCATTCTTTTGCGGCTCAACTCTCGCGTGAGGTTCCGATAATAACAGGATCGTCGTGCCTGCCATGGCCCAATCCGACGTGGTATACATCAAATATGGCTATCGCTCGCCATCCGAGTGCATCGGCGATCTCAGATCCATGAGATGCGAGCGCGTCCCGAACTGACAATCAAGCATCTCAGGCCATCAAGCAGGCTGCAGCCGAATCCTTGGATTGACGGCCACCGGAAGCTGCAGGAGACTGAGATGCGTAAGGAAATGATCGCCACTCTGACGGCCTTGTTTATCCTCGACGTGCCCATGGCGTATGCACAGCAAGCCACCTCCGGCCCCGGCAGTACGCCCGGAGCGGACGGCTGAGCTAAGCAGATTTCAAGATGCTGAACGACATTCGTGTCGGGGTAGTCAAGGCCGCGCCGCAACTCGCGCCGAAGCAGGAGAAGCTTTGGCAGGCCGTCGAGGAGGCTATCCGTGCCGAGGCTGAGACCGCGCTATCGCCAGTTGAATGCACTCGGAGAACCTATGGATCACTCGTGCGATATCGATCCGGTGCAACTCCACCGTCAGCATGCCGATGCCCTAACGGACCGTGCGGTAGGTCTGAAGAAGCTCGCTGATGCGTGGCAGCCACTCTACCAGAGCCTTACCCCCGACTAGAAGACGCGTTGCGCTTCGTGACGGTGCACACGATCGAGAGATTTCGGGCCGCCATGGAGAACCGCCGCATGGATCTCGATGATGACGAGGAGAACATCGACCTATGAGTCTTCTCTCATTAAGCCGTTCCGGGACGGCCCGCGTGTCGATGGCTGGACGAGCACCTGAAGGCAGGGGCTGCGAGATTGGAATGGGCTCAGAGGACCTTGCGAATTCAAGTTCCATCAGCGCAACCTCACGATCCGGATGATGTTCGACGAAGCAACGGCGCGCCATGTAGCCTATTCGGTTGGCAATGAAAGGTGCGGCAGTCAACGCGCGATTATGGTCCGGTGTGCAGCCCGACGCTCGTCTGAGATGTAACGGCTGTGCGAGGCGGACAGAGCGCCGTTGCCCATGACAGACGGGTGACACCAAATCGGCGGTCGAACGCTGGTTACGTTGCAATTCCCGAAAGTCCCCTGAGTATCTTCCGGCATCTCAGGTCCGTCTATTTTGAGTAAGAAGCCCACGCAGATTGAAATTATTATAAGTATAAAGTGCCGATTAAATCAGGGCTTTGTTTGAGTGTTTGGTAATCCGGCTCTATGGGGATCGGAGTGACATATCCTTTCATGGCGTTGATTGATGTTAAATATATTGCGCGCCGCTGCCGTATTTTCGCTTGTTCTCCTCGCATGGGCCATAGCAAGCGCATTCGACCTTGTTTCAGCGTTTCTATTGCCTTCGCCGAAAGCGGTTCTCGATGCGCTTCTTGAGCTCACCCGAGATCGATCTCTTGCCAGACATATTGGCGTTAGTGTTCAGCGTGTTCTTCTGGGCTACGGGCTGGCAGTGGCGATTGCACTTCCGCTCGCCTTGGGGTTCAGCATATTGCCGCGTTTAAAGGCCTTCGTTGAACCACTATTGGACTTTGCTCGGCAGATACCGCCTCTCGCGCTCGTGCCTCTGCTGATCCTCGGCAACCCCAAGTCACTGCAACGGAGCCCGTTCAGAGATCGAGAAGGCGCCGGAGCTTTTCCAAGCGCTCCATCGCCACGACGCCGTCGGTAATCGTCGGTGCTGCAGACGCTTCCCCCCGGAACAGCTTCATCGCATCGGTCAGCAAGGCGTGATAGCCTTTGTGATCCTCATTTGCGGCTGCCGTAAAGTTCGGCTTCCACGTCAACGTGTCCACATTCTCATTCAACGTTGCGCAGAGATCGTCCGTCTTGAATGGTGGATTGCGGTTCCAACGAACTTCAATCACGTCATCGACCTCAAGGCGCTGATGGTCCCCCATCAGCTCGATCCGCTCGACAGGGGTGCCGCGAGACTGAATCGTTCCCATGGCGATGGTGCCAATTGCACCACATTCGAAATTGAAATCGGCATGGAAAAGGACGCGCCCCGGAGCGGCCTCGACTTTGCGGGCGTTCATTTCGCGAACGGGCGAGACAAGGAACGAGACCAGATCCATGTAATGCACGCAGTGGTGCAGGAAGAAGCCACTATAATCTACGTTCCCGGCGAAATACGTCGGGGCCGTCATGTAATATCCGGTCATTCCGAGAACTCGCCCGAAGCGACCGGAAGCGATGATGTTGTGAGCGATTCTGTTTCCGATCGAGTAGCGCTTCATGAAGCCCAATACCAGCGGCTTGGCGCTTCGCTCAGCTGCTTTGAGAAGTTCCCGCGCGCCCTCGGCAGTCGAGGCAGGAGGCTTTTCCATGAAGACCGGAATGCCTCGCTCCAAAGCAGCCTTTCCGAAGGCAAGGTGCTGCTCGGGACCGACTGCCATGCCGACCATGTCGATGCCACGTGTGCCGATCAGCTCGAATGCATCGGACGTCAGGTTCTTCACGCCAAACTGACGGCCTGCCTGGGCCAGGCGGCTGCCATCCACATCGCAAAGGGCAACGATCTCGACGTCGTGCCGCACGAGTTGCGGGAGCAGCATCTGGGTCGCATGCGTGCCGCAACCAATCCAGCCAATTTTCTGGGTCATCGCCGATATCTCGTCAGCTTCAGGTGGGATTTCAGGAAGGATACGCTGGCCTCAAGCCGCTCGCTTTCGTCCTCATGCGGCGGGCGCCATTGTGCGAAAGGCACGCCGAAACGGTCATCGTTTCTGCGGAACGGTTCAAGCGAAATCGGCCCGCGATAGCCCACGTCATGAAGCGCTCGACACACCTCGACCCAATCGGTCGATCCGGTTCCGAGAAAGCCACGGTGGTTCTCGTTTGCCTGGAAGTGGACCGTCCGTGAGCCCGCGAGGCGAATGGCTTCCGGAATGGACGCTTCCTCCATGTGCATATGAAAGGTATCGAGCATCAGCCCCACCGCAGGATGATCGACCGCATCGAGGAGTTCGATGGCTTGCTGCGTCGTGCAAAGGACATCGCTCTCGAAACGATTGAGCGGCTCGACGGCAAGCCTGATCTTGGCTCCGGCGGAATGGTCCCCGGCCTCCTTCAATCCGGACACGCAGCGCTCCTTGCGTGCAAGCCTCTCAGCCTCATCGACGGGAGCCGGCGGACGTCCTGCGAATACAAGAGGGTTACCCGTCAAGGGACCACCGACGATCTCGGCGCCCAATGCTGCCGCACAGTCGGCGGCATAACGCAGGTAGTCGATGCCGGCGCGATGGGCAGCGGGATCATCGCTCGCCAGATTGCGCTGGAGGTTGACCCGCGCAGCGAGAACAACTGCCAGGCCTGCATCGTCCAACGCGCGCCGGGCGGCGGCCAGGTCGATCTCGCCCGGCTCGGGTACGAGGAGCTCAACGAAGTCGAATCCAAGCGATTTCATGCGTCCGAAGAGCGGGAAATGCTCGGCGGTGAATGGCCGGGCATATTGCATCGATATCAGACCGATGGGATTCATGAGTGTCCTTGAGTTAAATGCGCACAATGGATCAGCCCTTGACCGCGCCTTGCGTCAGCCCGCCGATTAAGCGGCGTTGAGCGATGAGGAAAAGGAGGGTTGCGGGCAGAGCACCGACCACGCCGCCCGCAGAAAGCAAGCCCCACTCGATCTGATATTCTCCGATCAGTGTCTGAACCGCCACAGTGACCGTACGCACGTTCCGGCCGCCCAGGGTCAAGGCATAGAGGTATTCGTTCCAGGCAGTGATGAAGATGTAGATGCCAGTCGAGATGATTCCCGGCGTGGCCAACGGGAGGATCACCCGCCAGAGAGCTTGGAGACGACTGCATCCATCCGTCATGGCCGCTTCGTCGAGACTCTTCGGGATTGCGTTGATGTAGCTCGTCAGCATCCAGACTGAGAATGGTATCGCGACCGTTGCGTTGGCGATGATCAAGGCAGCATGGGTATCCAGCAGACCAAGGCGCCGCATCATCACGAACAGCGGCAGGATCAACAGCACAACCGGAAACATGTTCACGAGGAGAAACTGAAGCATCAAAAGCTTGCGCCCGGGGAAGCGAAAGCGAGAGAACGCATATGCCGCAGTCACCGAAACGAACAGGCCGAGGATCGTCGTCCCGCCTGCCACGATGAGACTATGGCCCATATTCCCCAGGAACGATGTGCGGGAGATGAGACGGACATAGTTCTCGAGCGACCAGTCGAACGGCGCGACGGTAACGCCGATCGCTGCGAGCCTCTCCTGGGGAGTCACGGACGTCATCAGCATCCACGCAAAGGGCCCGATTGCGATGAGGACGATCCCGAGTGCGGGAAGATCCGTCGTCAGGATGCGTCGGGGTAGTGTCGGTTTTCCGATCATCGCTCAACCTCCCGCGAGGTCCGCGCCATATAAAGCGCGACCACAATTCCGAGCAGCAACGTGAACATGACGGCAATCGTCGTGCCGTAGCCGAAATCGAGATTTTGCCGCGCTTTGACAAATGCGTAGAGGGGCAGCGTCTGAGTGGCGTAGCCGGGACCGCCGCCGGTCA
The DNA here is from genome assembly GCF_020089865.1 of Microvirga puerhi. Taxonomy (GTDB): domain Bacteria; phylum Pseudomonadota; class Alphaproteobacteria; order Rhizobiales; family Beijerinckiaceae; genus Microvirga; species Microvirga puerhi. The sequence goes on along the minus strand of NZ_JAIRBM010000018.1, from coordinate 8,928 downwards.
TCACGAAGATCACATCGATCGAGTTGGCGACCCAAATGATACGCAGAAGCCCCGCCGTGGCCAGAACGCCGGCGATCCCTGGCAGAGTCACATGACGGAATTGCCTCCAGGCGCTTGCACCATCGATCGAGGCGGCCTCATAGCGGCTTCTCGGAATGCCCTGAAGCCCCGCCAGGATCATGACGGCAAAGAACGGAAAACCCTGCCAAGTCAGTGTGGCAATGACCGCGTACAGAGCCTTGTCAGGCGAAGCGAGCCACGGCACGGCAGACTGGATAATCGCGAGCCGGAGCAGAATCTCATTGAGCACGCCCGTATTGGCATCGTAGATCCAGCGCCACATCAGCGCGATTACGACACTCGGCAGAGCCCATGGAATGATGACCAGGGCCCGCGCTAACCCGCGCCAGGGAAACTCCTTGTTCAGGATCAGCGCCGCGACGAGGCCGAGCCCCATCTGCAGCGGAACCGTGAGCCCGATCCAGATGGCCGTGTGCCCGAGCGTGATCCAGAAGACCGGATCCTGAACCAGCTTGATGTAATTGTTCAGGCCTACGAAACGCGCTGCATTCGGTTTGAACAGAACGAATTCGTAGAGACTGGTGACGACGGCCTCGATCATAGGCAGGAAGACGATCACGACCGTCACCAGAACCGCTGGCGTGAGCAGGCTGTAGGGCAGCAGGCGATTGTGCCACGAGCGTGCCGGAGTTGCCCGATCGGACCAGGCTGCGGACAGAGACATCAGATGCGATCTTTCGTCGTTACGTCGGAGAAGAAGGCTGCGCCCTCGTGAGAGCGCAGCCTGAACGATCACTGTGATGCGAGGAGCGCCTCGATCTCCTTCATCATCTGATCCGCGGTGATCTCTCCCGTCAGGGCCCGCTGCATGGTGGTCGGCCATACCGTGTTCACAAAGTCGGCCGTGGCTGACGTCTGGGGCAACACTGCCGCGAAAGGAAGCGACGCGACCGTCGCATCGACGAAGCGCTTTTCATGAAGCTTCCAGTCCTTCGATCCGCTCTTCGTGACGGTCAGCTGGCCTGTCGCCTTGTTGAACAGGACGTTGTTCTCGCCTTCGGCGAGGAACGAGATCCATTTCCAGGCGGCATCCTTGTCTTTCGAGGACGAGAAGATCGCAAGAGACTCGTCGCCATAGGAGGTCCAAGGCCGCTCGCCGCAACTGGGAACCGGCGCGGCGGACACTTTGTCTCCGAGCGCCTTCACGATGTCGGCAGACGAACCGATGTGATGGATGGTCATCGCCGTCTTGCCGCTCTTGAAAGCGGCGAGGATCTCCTGGAAACCGTCATTCGGTGCGGATGGCGGGAAGACCTTGTGCACCCGATAGAGGTCGATGAGCCACTGATTGGCCTTGATGGCCTGTGGCGTCGTCAGGCCGCCCTTCTCGAACTTCGCACCTCCCGAAAACACGAAGGTGCCCCACTGATCCCAGCCGCCCTTCCCTCCGCGGAAGCCGAATCCGTAAACGTCAGGCGCTTTGGTGAGCGCCTTGGCCGCAGTGAGGAACTCGTCGCAAGTCTTCGGAGGCTCCAGACCAGCGGCTTTGAAGAGATCTGTCCGATAATAGAGATAGAGCACCACATACTGGATGGGCAGATAGTATTGCTGTCCGTCCGGACCCTTGTTGAGGCTCAGAAGATTGTCGAGAAGATCGGCCTTGCCCGGCCAGGCGTCGATCCTCTTGCCGATCGGCTCGAGGGCGCCCATCTCGACGAGGCGCGGCTGAGCGAAGAGCTTGACCATCGCTGCGTCTGGAGCATTGCCCCCGACGATGGATGTGTAGAGGTTATCGTAGTAGCTGTTCCAGGGAACGTTCTCCGCCTCGATCTTGATGCCCGGGTTCTGGGCTTCGAACTTCTGGACGAGCGCCGACATCGGGTTGTCCGGGTTGTCGAAGTGGTACCAGAAGCGGACCGTTTCCGCATGGGCGCCACCTGCAAGGGACAGTCCTGCCGCAAGGCTACAGGCTGCCAGCAATTTCTTCATGAGCCTCTTCATCGTTTCCTCCGTTTGAAGAGTTGGTCTGTGCCAACCTCCGGGCCGCTGCTCCTGCCTCGGCCAAGGCTTTTCGCGCCGCGTGGAGCGACACGGTCATCTGCAGGAAGCCATGCACGACCCCAGGAACGATGGTGACCGGGTCTTGGCGTCCCAGCGCGTGCAGACGCTGTCCAAGAACAATGGTGTCGGACAAAAGCGGGTCGATTCCGGCGGCCATGAGCCACAAGGGCGGCAGAGCCTGAAGTTCCTGATCTCCGGCCTGCAAAGGAGCTGCCAGCGGGTCGAGCCGGCGGGTCGGATGTGGCACATACCAATCCCAGTAGCGGCTCATCTTTCCAGTCGTGAGACCCGGCCCGTCTGCGAAGCGCGCATGAGACGGCGAGGTGTGATCGGCTGAATAGACGCCGTAGAAGAGGATGCCCCCGACGGGTAGCCGGCGCCCTAGTCGATGCTCGTGGATCATTGCTGCCAGCGCCAGATTGGCCCCCGCTGAATCACCTGAAATCAGGAGAGGCCCAGGCTCAAGCCCGAAGGTGGATGGGTGGGATTGCAGCGCTCGCAAGCATGCGATCACGTCGTTGAGGCCAGCCGGATAGGCATGCTCCGGCGCTAACCGATAATCTGGCACCACAACTGCCATGCCGGATTCGATCGCAAGGACACGGGCACATCTTTCATGTGTTTCCGGGCTGCAGAACGCAAAGCCACCGCCATGCACGAAGAGGAGCGCACCTGCTGAATAGCCCTCCGGAACGAGAACTCGCACACGGCACTCAGCCGAGTGAAGTCCAGGATCGGCGGAGACATGGAGTTCACGGACCGCGGCCATGGCCGGAAGATCGATGTTCCAGCGCAGGTTTCCCCGTGCCGCTGCAATACGACCCTCGGAGGCCGGCAAAAGAGTCGGATCGGGCTGCGGCCCGTCCTCCTGCGCCATACGCTCCATGAGCGCAATCATCTCGGGCGTCAGTGCATTGGGAAGATCGTTTGGCTCGTCACGCATCAGTGTTCACCATTCGCAAAGACTTCGGGCCCGAGATCCACGATGGTGGCAATGTGATGCGCCAGAGCCTCAGCCGCCTTGGCCGCGTCGGACCGCTCGACGGCATCCACGATCGAGACGTGACGCCGGGCGGTGGCAAAAAGATCCCGCTCCTGCTTCGACTCGGAGATCTTGAAACGGTGGTTGTGGACGAGGCAGCGATGCAGGATGGGATCGAGGGCGGGCAGGTCGGCATCTCTCAGTAGCCGGCGATGAAAATCCCGGTCGAACTCGGCGAGTCTGTATTCATCGCCGGCGCCCGCGGCATTCTCCATCTCTGCAACGAGGCTCTTGAGGTCCGCAACGAGCGTCCGGCTTGGATGCTGGATGGCCCGGATCACTCCACGACACTCTATGGATTGCCGCAGCCGGAACATCTCGACCGCTTCGTCAGCGGTGCAGCTCGCGACGCGAGTGCCCCGATGCCCTTGCCGAATGACAAGCCCCTCCTCCTGCAACTGAAGGAGAGCCTCACGCACCGGGCCTTGGCTGCAGCCGAAGAGACCCGCAAGCTCCATTTCGGTCAGCGGCTCTCCAGGCGGGAGTTCGCCCAGCATGATGTCCCGCTTCACGGCCTCATAAACCTCACCTGATTTCGCAGGCCGGAGAGCGGAAGGCCGGGCTGTCCGCTGGGCATAAAGACCGGGCATTGGTGTCTTTCGTGCTGTTGCTTATCGATATGATTATCATTATTGATAATGGTAAGCAACCTATAGATTTCCGCTCCTGGGAGGGAAGCGCAATGGCACAGATCAGGCTTGAGGGGCTCAGGAAGAGCTACGGTGAGCTCGAAGTGGTCCATGGGATCGACCTCACTATCGGCGATGGCGAATTTCTCGTCCTCGTGGGACCGTCAGGCTGCGGAAAGTCGACCTTGCTCAGGATGATCGCCGGTCTGGAAGAGATTACGTCGGGCACGCTGCGCATAGGCGATAATGCCGTCAACGAACTCCCACCTGCGAACCGCAATATTGCAATGGTGTTTCAGGACTATGCCCTCTATCCGCACATGAACGTCGGCGACAACATGGCATTTGGCCTCAAGATGAGACACGCACCGGTCGCGGAAATCAGCCAGCGGGTTGCCAAGGCTGCGGAGGTTCTCAAGATTACGCCGTTCCTTGACCGGCTGCCCGGTCAGCTCTCGGGCGGGCAACGACAGCGTGTCGCGATGGGGCGAGCCATCGTTCGGGAGCCCGAGGCTTTTCTCTTCGACGAGCCCCTATCCAATCTGGATGCGGCACTTCGCGTGGAAATGCGCCTTGAAATGGCAAAACTCCATCGTCGGATGCGCGCGACCACCGTTTACGTGACCCATGACCAAGTTGAAGCGATGACCCTCGCGGATCGGATCGTCGTGATGCACGGAGGACGGGTAGAGCAAGTCGGTCGACCGCTCGACCTTTATCACCGGCCGCAGACACTGTTCGTCGCCCGTTTCATCGGCAGTCCGACAATGAACACCTTCAGCATACGGGTGGATCAAGAGCGAGGCGTCCTTGGCGCGCAACTGCAGGACAAGACCATCGAAATTCCGATTCCGACGGTCCAACCAGTTCAGGCTGGCGCACCCATCACCCTCGGAATTCGGCCGGAAGACTTAAATCTCTGCAACACGAGCGAGGCTTGGCTTACAGGTGAAATCGTTGTCGTTGAGCGGCTTGGCGGTCAGACATATGCCTATCTCGATATCGGTGCCGACCGACTTGTTACGATCGAGCTTCCGCGAACCAGTGAGGTGGCTCCTGGAACAGTCCTGTCCGTCAACGGCAGAGACGATAGTCTTCACGTCTTTGCCGAGAGTGGCAATCGCTTGAACTGATGCAAAGGCTCCGTCGTAAATCCGGCGTAAGGACGAGAGAACGATGGGAATTTCGCGATGCGTTCAGGCGGTGAGTGGCTGAAAGTGCTCGCGTCTGTGAGGCAAACCTGAAGGTCTTGAAATCCATCCTAGATCTGACCAGCCGCTTGATGGGTCGACGATTCTGCTCGACAATGTCGTTCAAGAACTTTACCTGCCGGAGTTTGGTAAAGCGCCAGTTTGGTAAAGCGCCAGAGTTTGCCCTGCGCCAGGGGCTATTCGTTGTGCACAGATGCGGCCGAATGCGCGTGCCCAACTCGGGAGCATGAGCCTGTATCCAGCGAGAGAGGGTCGTATGGTCAACCTGAATGCCGCAGTCGACCAACATGCACTCAAGATCACGATAGCTGATCGGAACTGTAGATACCAGCGGCCGGCTCAGGGGATAATCTCTGTCGTGAAGTGCCGACCTTTGAACAGGTTCTTGTCATTTTGCCTCACCGCTAGCCCTACTTGCCGCACTGTGTCGTAGCCCAGGCGGAACAATCGTCAAAGCTGCAATAGATCCCAAATGGACTGCGCTCTTCCGTGAACGCCATGAGATCTAGACCGCTCATTTGAACAGTTAGTCCCTCTGTGCCTCAAGTTCTGAATCTGGTGGTCAGTGCAATCATTCACCAGAATACGGTCCGCCTTGGACGCGCCGTGGATCATCTTCGTCAGCTGGGGCGCATCATTCCCATCGAGATGCTCAACCACCGCTCCCCATTGAGCTGGGAACATATCAATCTCACCGGCACCTATGCATGAAGCGAGAGGCCCCCGCTCGTGGACGACTTCTGGCCCTTGCATCTGCCATAATCCTTAGCACGAGCCACATGTTCCGACCGAGCGAAAAGCAGGCTCCTGGTTGGTTCTAACTTAGCATGTGTTTGGGAGCAATTCTTGTTCCCACCTCTTGAAGCAGGCTGGAATGGCACATGTGCCTGACTGTTCCTGACTTGTCTAAACTAAAGACTGCCCAGTCATCCTCTCTAGCACTCTGAGCGGCGAGCGCTCCGGATGCGCCAAGGCGGCGACATCCACATGAAACGTTTGCTCCAAAGCAAACTGGCCGGCGAGCGCGGCATGGAGCACCTGATCGGTATAGCAGAGCCATGTGGTACCGGCTGGAAATGCGAACTCCGTCTGCGGCGCCTCTTTCTGGTAACGAGCGTCGAGTTTACCCTTATCATGCAAGCCCAACATGATCTGATCGTAGGCACTACGCTTGCCCTTGGTGATTCCGAGGACTGCTAGTAGCGAGGGCTCCAACGGATAAGGGCGACGCACCACGCCGACATATTTGCGAGCGAACTCCTCGAACGGTTCGCCCACATGCCAGATACGCGGCTTCCCTGCCGGATTGATGTTTGAGAAGACCCGCAGGATGCGGCGCCCCCGCGTCGGGCGGGATGGGAAGGCGTCCACGTGCAACAGCTTGTCGTTCTTGCGTGGCGACGACTGGCGGTCCACGATTTCGATCGGGCGATAGCTGGTCCGCGCCTGCCCGATCCCTTTTGCATAGGTCGGGAAGAGGCCCGCAACAATCTGGGCGGTTGCCTGAGCAAAGCGCTGCATCATTGCATGCAGCTGCTCCGTCTCGCCGCTCTCGGTCGTGCCGCTGACTTCACCTCTAGCTGGGTCCAGGCTGATGTTCTTAGCATTTCCACTCGCGAAGTCGGACGACAGCAGCGTCGCTTCCTCTTGTCTCAGGGCGAAAGCCAGATTAGGGCAGAAGACGACCCGGCCACCTTCGAGCGCACTCAATGCTCCGTCCTGCACCTCCGCGGGGAATGGACCTGACCAGCAGTCGATATCAAGACTTTCGATCATGCTCATCGCGGTGGTCCTCGCGTAGTCGGGTAGCGTCCTCAGCGGCAAATGGCACCAGTATCTGCAGGGAGAGACTCGCAGATCCGGCAAAACAAATATTTGTGTAACCGCTCACGGCTCGCAGGAGTATACCTCCGAAGTATAGGTTAGGATAACCTAACGTGCCGACCCAACTCTCAGTAGCACCAGGACTGCGATCAATAGTGCATTCGATCAGGCGAGAATTGTTCTGTCATCTTGCAATCTCGGACGTAAAGATGGCTTTTCCTGCAGGGCCTGGCTGGTGAGAGAGTAAGGGTTCTCCTATGAATATCCTCAGATCCCGATGAGCCCTGCGTAGACGTCGAGCGTGCTGGAGATCATCCGTTCGAGCGAGAAGTGGCGTTCGACATGGATCCGCGCCCGCTGCCTCATCGCTTCCCTCTCCGTGGGGCTGAGCGCTAGTGCCGCAGCAATTCCATGGGCGAGTGCATCGACGTCGCCCGGCGGAACGCTCCAGCCCGTGCGTTCGTGATCTGAGGAGACCGGCGGAGCGAGCACGGTTTCCGGAACCGCTCCATGGTTGGAGACGACCACCGGCGTTCCCATTGCCTGCGCCTCAACGGCCGAGCGCCCGAAAGCCTCGGGCTCGGTTGAGGGAACCGTGACAACCGCAGCTGCGAGAAAGGCCGCCGGCATGTCGGTGCAGTGACCAACATGTCGGACAATGTCCGTCAGCCCGCGGGAGGCAATCAAGGCATCAAGGTCGTGCACATACGAGGTTCGACCTTGTGGATCCCCGGCAAGTATGAATGTAGTATCGACAAGTCCGGTCCGCTTCAGTTTGGCGGCCGCTTCGATCAGAATCTTCTGGCCCTTCCAGCCAGTCAGGCGGGCTGCAAGCAGTACAATCCGCGCGTGGGAAGCCACGTTCCACGCCTGGCGTAAAGCCTCGACCCGTTCAGGACTGACAGCGGCTGGAGAGAATGCAGCCAAATCCGTGCCCCGCGGGATGACTGTGATCCGCGAGCTGAAGCGAGGGTGCACCGAGCGTATCAGGTTAGCGGTATAGTACGAGTTAGCGATCACAGCATCGCCACGCGCCATGACCGAATTGTAGAACACCTTGGGTGCAGAGCGGCCGGAATAGCTACCATGATAGGTCGTCACGAATGGAATCCCCAGGGATCGCGATGCGCCTAGCGCCACCCAGGCCGGGGCACGGGAGCGGGCATGAACGATGGCGACCTGCTCGGCGACGCAGAACCTTGCTAAAGACCTGACATTGAGCGCCATCTTGAACGGGTTCTTAGTCGTCGCCGGGAATGGGATCCATACACCGCCCTTCGCTTGGAGTTCGGCAACCATTCGCCCGCCCGCCGTGAGAACGAGGGCGCGCGCGCCGATAGCTGCCAGCCCCGCTGCGATGTCGACGGTAGTGCGCTCGGCCCCGCCAGCCTCGAGCTCAGGAATGATCTGAAGGATGGTGCGCCCCGCAAGGGGCTGAACATCGCCAGCTTGAGCCAATACTTTTGCTACAGAGTCCGCCAAGTCCGTGCCTCCAAGCCGCCTCATCAGAGATACCGATCGATGTTCTGCAGTACCGGACGACTTGCCAGAAACAGACCTTCCGATGCACTACCGATACTCGGGCAGGCGCCCACCTTGTCGCTTTTTGTCCCGAGGAACCAAGTTGACCGGATGCGGGCATGCAGTCCTAATGCTTCTTGCGAGCCACCGCATTAATCTCAATGAGCCTATGGTCTCCGACCACAATCAGGGACACAATCCGTAGCGCTATGGCCCAAGTTTGGAAAGAGCGCGAAGACCTCGATAAGGTTGATCGAAAGATCGCCGAGATCGAGAAGTGCATATCGGGTCAGATGCTCCGGATTGATAGGATAGCCCGGAACGGACAGGACGCGACGAAAGCCAAAGAGCTGCTTCGCACCTATCAACAATCCCTCCGGACTTGGCGCGAGCGCCACCTGCTTATCCTGGAGGAGATTGCACGTCAGGATGAACCTGAACTCTAGATATGCTCTGTTCTATTGCGTCGATTTAGCGAATGCCGCCTGCTAGGTGTGAGTTCTGATCAGGTTGTTCCGGCGAGAGCCTGAGCCGGTGTTCGTCGACCGAGGCTACCATGCGGGCGCTGTTGATTGTACCAGGTCAGCCATCTCGGCAGGTCAGTGACCCGAGCATCCGC
>NZ_JAIRBM010000017.1 GCF_020089865.1 Microvirga puerhi | reverse complement strand
ACACCTTCACGATTGCGGCGGCGGCGAACAACCCGCCTCCGGCGCCGTCGGGTTCGTTCAACGTGAACGAGCATTCGGCAGCGAACACCGTGGTGGCGACGCTGGCGGCGACGGACGTGGACGGCCAGACGATCATCTACACCTTCCAGGGGGGACTGAACGGCGGCACGACCAGCGCCGACGGCCGGTTCAAGATCGTCGGCAACACGATCCAGGTGGCCGACGGCAACATCGACGTGACGGCCAACGACACTAAGAGCTACGCCCTGCAGGCCTCTGACGGCTCGCTGACGGCGAACGGCAACGTGTCGATCACGGTCAACAACGTGAACACGGCGCCATCGACACCGGTGGTGAACGGCGGCACGGCGGTGACGATCAACGAGGGCGCGGCGTTCTCGGGCACGCTGAGCGCCACCGACGACGCGACGCCGGCGGCGAACCTGACCTACTCGTTCGACACGACGCAGGCGGGTGGCGGTAATGCGGGTGGCCTGTTCACGATTGTCAACAACCAGCTGCAGGTGGCGGCGAATGCGCTGAACTACGAGACCCAGCAGACCTACACGGTCTATGTCCGGGCCAATGACGGCAGCCTGACGGGTGCCACCCAGGCGATCACGGTCACGGTCGGCGACGTGAACGAGGCGGCGACGGATCTCACCTTTACCGGCCAGCAGACGGTGCAAGCGGGCGCGACGGGAGCCGGCGCCAACGTGGTCCTGGCCACGGCGGTGGATCCGGACACGCTGAATGCGGGGTTCCGCAACAACCTCTACAAGTTCGCCAACGGCACGCTGACGGACGGCAAGTTTACGATCGATGCCACGACGGGTCAGATCAAGACGAATGCGGCAATCACGGCGGCGGATGTGGGCACGAAGACGCTCAGTGTTGTGGCCTATGACGCCGGCAACGGAACGCTGACCTACACCGAGAACTACACCTTCACGATTGCGGCGGCGGCGAACAACCCGCCTCCGGCGCCGTCGGGTTCGTTCAACGTGAACGAGCATTCGGCAGCGAACACCGTGGTGGCGACGCTGGCGGCGACGGACGTGGACGGCCAGACGATCATCTACACCTTCCAGGGGGGACTGAACGGCGGCACGACCAGCGCCGACGGCCGGTTCAAGATCGTCGGCAACACGATCCAGGTGGCCGACGGCAACATCGACGTGACGGCCAACGACACTAAGAGCTACGCCCTGCAGGCCTCTGACGGCTCGCTGACGGCGAACGGCAACGTGTCGATCACGGTCAACAACGTGAACCAGCTTCCGGTGTCTGACGGCGTGATGGCGACGAACCACGGCACGAAGGATGCTCAGGGCAACATCCTGCTCAACGAGGATGCCGGGCTAGGCTCTATCGCGACGGTGTCTGCGCACGATACCGATGGCGGGGTGATCAGCTTTGCACTGGCGGACACCAAGAACGGGCTGTTCTCTATCGACAGCGCGACGGGTGTGATCAGCATCGCAGATGCCAGCAAGCTGCCAGTAACAACGGACACGCCTTTTAACCTAGTGGTCAACATCTCGGACGGCCAGGGCGGCACGACCGCTCAGGCGGTCAACGTGATCGTTAAGAACGTAGAACACGCTCCTGTCATCGACGGCCTCTCCAATGCGCAGGTCAATGAGGATGCTGGTCTCACTACCCAAGTCGGCGTCTTCTCTGCCCACGACCCGGAGGACGGGCAGGCAGGCCTCGTCTTCGAACTCAAGGACGCGCTAGGGAACGCGGCCGATGCCGGTGGTCTGTTTGCTGTCGATGCGACCGGCCATCTGACCGTCGCAAAGGCACTTCCAGACGGAGTCGGGGACCAGCCTTTCACTGTCACCCTGAAAGTCTCGGACAAGAATGGCGGTCCGGGCTCTCTGTCGACCTTCCAAACCTTCACCATCACCGTGAAGGACGTCGTGCAAGGCAATCACGCGCCTGATAATCTTAAGTTGAACGGCGGGACGTCGGTCGACATCAACGAGAACGCCGCTTTCACCGGCAACCTCTCGGCGCATGACAGCGATCCAGGCGATACCACCTTCACCTGGACCTTCGACAATACGGTTGCCGGCAATGCCAACAACCTGTTCGAGATCGTCGACGACGGCAACGGCAACAAGCAGCTCAAGCTGAAGGCCGGCATCGATTTCGAGACGCTCCCTGCAAACCAGAAGTTTGTCATGGTCTATATGAAGGCCGATGACGGCAAGCCGGGCGGTGTCAGCGCGACGCAGGCCTTCAAGATCAACATCGCCGATGTCAACGAGGGGCCGGACAACATCCGTCTCAATGCCGCCACGGCTGTCACCATTGCCGAGAACACACCTACGAATACGGAAGTGGGAACTCTGACGGCGCATGATCCGGAAGGGCAAGCCGTAACCTACTCGCTAAGCGACAGCGCGGGTGGGCGCTTCATGCTCGACGCGACCATGACAAAAATCCTGGTCGCTGATGGCACAAAGCTTGATTGGGAAGCTCTCCCGAATGGAGCCAAGTACTACGACATCAAAGTCGTTGCTACGGATACAAGCCCCGATCACAAATCGTCGGAGCAGACAATCCGCATCAACCTGAGCGACGTTGATGAAACGCCGACGACGAACCATGCGCCGTCTGGTCTGTCTTTTGCCGCAACGGGACTGACCAAGGAATATGCGGCCGCCGGCACGCTCGCCGGTACGCTCTCGGCGTCCGATGCGGATCACGATGCCTTGTCCTATACCCTGCTCGACAATGCCGGCGGCCGCTTCATGCTCTCCGGCACCCAGATCCTGGTCGCCGATGGCTTTAGGCTCGACTTCGAACAGGCGAAATCCCACAACGTCACCGTCCAGGTCACCGACGGCCATGGCGGCGTCGCCAACCAGACCTTTGCGATTGCCGTCAACGACGTCAATCCCGAGGTCACGGCGGGCACCGCCGGCAACGATGTGTTCAAGGGTGGCGCCAAGAACGACAGGCTCGGCGGTGGGGCCGGCAACGACAAGCTGTGGGGTGGCTTGGGTAACGATCAGCTCACCGGCGGCAAGGGCAAGGACACCTTCGTGTTCGACACCAAGCTGAACAAGTCCAAGAATAAGGACCTGATCAAGGACTACTCGGTCAAGGACGACACGATCTGGCTCGACAATGCGCTGTTCAAGGCGAACAAGACGCTTTATGCGGCGATCAAGAAGGGCACCGAGGCCAAGCCGGTGAAGATGGCGGCGAAGTTCTTCAGCCTCGACAAGGCCAAGGACAAGGACGACTTCTTCGTCTACGACAGCCACAAGCACGTGCTGTACTATGATGCCGACGGCTCGGGGTCGAAGGCCGGGGTGGCGATTGCCACGTTTACCAACAACAAGGCGCTCAAGGGCTTCTCCTACAAGGAAATGCTCTTCATCTAAACCGTGCTTGGATGAACGAAGGCCCCGGTGTGGAGCACACCGGGGCCTTTCTTGTTGTATGGCGTCGATTCGAGGGCGAAGCTCGCTTTTAGGTATATAGTCTCATGACATTCGTTCCTTGGGGTGAAGCGGTCCTGCGGGACTAGAGCCCGTCTTTCAGAGCGGCAGCGCCTCATCTTTGCTGTTGACCGGGGCCGTCTGTAAATTGGCTTGAAGGTGTCTCGGTTGATCTCGATAACGCCTCTCTCGACAGCGCCTCCAATCCAAGTCCCCACGGCCGAGGCTGAGCGCCAGACGCTGAACCTGTGATGCTCCACCGGGCGCATGCCGCAGCGTGAATGAGTCTTATTGCATGCTACCCTGATTTTGGTCAGTCTTCCCCAGGTCAGAGCCATTCCAGGGGAGAAGATGCTCAAGCCGGTCCAATGGGATGATTCCCGCGCCTCCGAGATCATCGCGATGCATGCGTCGCTCGATGGCGCCGCGTTGCCTGTCCTGCATGCCCTTCAGGATGAGTTCGGTTTTATACCGGATCAGGCGATTCCCCTGGTTGCTTCAGCCCTCAACCTCTCCAAGGCAGAAATCCATGGCATCGTAACTTTCTATCACGATTTCCGCCGCACGCCGCCCGGCCGACATGTCCTCAAATTGTGCCGGGCAGAGGCCTGCCAGTCCATGAACAGCTCAGGACTCGCGATCGACTTCCTTTCCAAGTTGGGAATCAGCTGGGGCGAGACGACCCGGGATGGAACTCTTACGGTAGAGGGTGTCTATTGCCTTGGGCTTTGTGCGTGCTCGCCCTCTGCTCTTTTCGACGGTGAGCCCATCGGGCGGCTCGACATGGCCAGGCTCGACGCCGTAGTCCAGCAGGCGAGGGATTCATGATGCGGGTCTTTCTCTCCCAGGATGCTGCCTCCTTGGCGCTAGGCGCCGGGCGGATCGGCCACATGCTGTCCGATGAAGCGACCCGACGTGGCATTGTTCTCGATCTTGTCCGGACGGGTTCGCGCGGATTGTTCTGGCTTGAACCACTGGTCGAGATCGAAACGCCTGAGGGGCGCATCGCCTATGGGCCATTGAGCCCTGCAGACATTCCAAGTCTCTTCGAGGCCGGCTTCCTGCAAGGGGCACCTCATGCGCGCCGGATTGGGCGAATGGAGGAGCATTCTTATCTTGCCCGTCAGCGCCGCCTGACCTTCGCACGATGCGGTATCGTCGATCCGCTGTCACTGCAGGATTATCGCGCTCATGATGGGTTCAAAGCACTTGAATGCGCTTTGAGACTTGCACCCGCCGCTGTCGTCGACGAGGTGAGGGAGTCGGGCCTGCGTGGGCGCGGTGGTGCCGGATTTCCGACGGCAATCAAGTGGGACACGGTCCTGCATCGCGACGCGGGTCAGAAATATGTCGTCTGTAATGCGGATGAGGGAGACAGCGGCACTTTCGCCGACCGTATGCTCATGGAAGGGGACCCCTTTTGCCTCATCGAAGGGATGCTGATTGCGGGCCTCGCCGTCGGCGCAACAAAGGGGTTCATTTATATCCGGTCCGAGTATCTGCACGCGTTCCGAGTGATGAGCCGCGCCATCGAGATTGCGACAGAGGCCGGATATCTCGGACCGTCCGTTCTGGGATCTGGGCGATCCTTCGAGCTGGAAACCCGGCTGGGAGCAGGCGCCTATATCTGCGGCGAGGAAACTTCGTTACTTGAGAGTCTTGAGGGAAAGCGCGGGGTCGTGCGGGCGAAGCCACCGGTGCCGGCCATCGAGGGTCTCTTCGGGAAGCCGACTGTCGTTAACAATGCCCTGTCCTTCGCGGTGATCCCCTGGATTCTCGCGCATGGAGCGAAGGCCTATGCGGATTATGGCATGGGCCGCTCCCGCGGGACGATGCCCGTCCAGCTCGCCGGCAATGTGAGACAGGGCGGGCTGATCGAGCTGGGATTTGGCGTCACGCTTCGCGAACTTGTTTACGATTTCGGCGGCGGTACAATGACAGGACGGTCGGTGAAGGCTGTCCAGGTTGGTGGTCCCCTGGGAGCGTATTTTCCGGAATCGATGCTGGACCTTCCCTTCGACTACGAAACATTGGCCGCGGCGAAAGGCATGCTGGGCCATGGCGGGATCGTGGTTTTCGACGATACCGTCGATCTTGCCCAGCAGGCTCGATTTGCCTTCGAATTCTGTGCCGCGGAGAGCTGCGGAAAGTGCACGCCGTGCCGGATCGGTGCGGTTCGTGGCGTGGAAGTGCTCGATCGCATCATCGCGGGAGTGGAGCGGGAAAGAAACTTCGCGCTTCTCGATGATTTGTGTCAGCTCATGACCGATGCGTCCCTCTGCGCCATGGGCGGTCTTACCCCGGTTCCCGTGCGAAGTGGCCTCGCACATTTCCCTGATGATTTCGACAAAGCACCGCCTTTGCGCGCGGCGGCTGAGTGAGGCGCATTGCGATGGCTCTGATTCAGGAAACGGATTACGGAACACCCATTCGCAAGTCCGATGCGATGGTCAGCCTCGTTATCGACGGGCAGGCGGTGACGGTGCCGGCCGGAACCTCGGTCATGGCGGCGGCCATGATGATGGGCACCAAGATTCCCAAACTCTGCGCAACCGACTCGCTTGAGCCCTTCGGTTCCTGTCGCCTCTGTCTCGTGGAGATAGAAGGGCGTCGTGGAACGCCGGCGTCCTGCACCACCCCCGTAGAGGCCGACATGGTCGTTCACACGCAGACGTCGCGCCTGGCCGATCTGCGGCGCGGCGTCATGGAGCTCTACATCTCCGATCATCCGCTCGACTGTCTCACCTGCTCGGCGAACGGCGACTGCGAACTACAGGATATGGCCGGCGACGTGGGCCTGCGCGAGATCCGCTACGGCTACAAAGGCGACAACCATCTCAAGGCGCCGATCGACACCTCGAATCCTTACTTCACCTTCGAGGACTCCAAATGCATCGTATGTTCGCGCTGTGTGCGGGCTTGCGAGGAAGTGCAGGGAACCTTCGCGCTAACAATCCAGGGACGAGGATTTGATTCCCGTGTCTCGCCTGGAGGGACGGATTTCTTCGGTTCCGAGTGCGTATCCTGCGGTGCCTGCGTCCAGGCCTGTCCTACGGCCACCTTGAACGAGAAGAGCGTGATCGAGCTCGGCAAGCCTGAGCATTCCGTGATCACCACATGTGCCTATTGCGGCGTCGGCTGTTCCTTCAAGGCGGAGATGAAGGGCAACACCGTCGTGCGCATGGTGCCCTACAAGGATGGCAAGGCCAACGAGGGGCATTCCTGCGTTAAGGGCCGCTTTGCGTGGGGCTACGCGACTCACAAGGAGCGCATCACGACGCCGATGATACGGGAGAAGATCACAGATCCTTGGCGGATCGTGTCGTGGGAGAAGGCGTTCGAGCATGCGGCAAGTGAATTCAAGCGCATCCAGACGCAGTATGGCCGTGATTCTATCGGCGGCATTACGTCCTCCCGCTGCACGAATGAGGAAACCTTCCTGGTTCAGAAGCTGGTTCGCGCCGGCTTCGGCAACAACAATGTGGATACTTGCGCCCGCGTCTGTCATTCGCCGACGGGATACGGCCTCAAGACGACCCTTGGCACTTCGGCCGGAACGCAGGATTTCGCCTCTGTAAGTCAGGCCGACGTGATCGTGGTGATCGGTGCTAATCCGACCGACGGCCATCCCGTTTTCGCCTCACGCATGAAACGCCGCCTTCGGGAGGAGGCACGCCTCATCGTGATCGATCCGCGGCGGATCGATCTCGTGAAGTCGCCGCATGTCCTCGCGGATTATCATCTGCAATTGCTTCCCGGCACGAACGTGGCCCTCATCAACGCGCTGGCTCATGTCGTGGTGACCGAGGGGCTCGTGAATGAGGCCTACATTCGTGAGCGCTGTGATCCGGCGGACTTCGAATCCTGGGCACGCTTCATTGCCGAAGATCGCCATTCGCCTGAGGCTGTCGAGCGCGTGACCGGCGTTCCGGCAGCTGACATGCGCGCCGCCGCACGGCTCTACGCTACGGGTGGCAATGCGGCAATCTATTATGGCCTGGGTGTCACCGAGCACAGTCAGGGGTCGACCATGGTCATGGGAATGGCCAATCTCGCCATGGCGACTGGAAACCTCGGGCGGGGCGGTGTTGGTATCAATCCCTTGCGCGGTCAGAACAATGTGCAAGGATCCTGTGACATGGGATCCTTCCCCCATGAGTTTTCCGGCTATCGGCATGTCTCCGACGATGCGACTCGGCATATGTTCGAGGCGCTCTGGAACGTGCCGCTCCGGAGCGATCCGGGACTTCGCATTCCGAACATGCTCGACGAAGCGGTCGAGGGGCGTTTCAAGGGTCTCTACATTCAGGGGGAAGATATTGCGCAATCCGACCCCGACACACAGCATGTGACCGCTGGACTTGAGTCGATGGAATGCATCGTCATTCAGGACATCTTCTTGAATGAGACTGCAAAATACGCCCATGTATTTCTTCCAGGCTCTTCGTTCCTGGAAAAGGATGGCACTTTCACCAATGCGGAGCGGCGGATCAATCGCGTCCGCAAAGTGATGCCGCCACTTGCCGGAATGGCAGACTGGGAGGTCACAATCGCCCTCTCGAACGCTCTCGGCTATCGGATGAACTATGCACATCCGAGCGAGATCATGGACGAGATCTCCAGGCTGACTCCCACGTTTGCCGGCGTGTCCTATGAAAAGCTCGACTTGCTCGGTTCCATTCAGTGGCCGTGCAACGAGGCTGCTCCGTTAGGCACTCCGACGATGCATGTGGACCGCTTCGTCCGCGGCAAGGGCAAGTTCATGCTGACCGAGTTCGTGCCGACGGAAGAACGCACCGGACCACTTTTCCCGCTGCTTTTGACGACGGGTCGTATCCTCACACAATACAATGTCGGGGCCCAGACACGCCGAACCGAAAACAGCCGCTGGCATGAGGAGGATGTTCTCGAGATCCATCCATTCGATGCGGAAAGCCGCGGGATCGTGGCCGGTGACATGGTGTTGTTGGAAAGCCGCTCCGGCGGCATTACTCTTCGAGCCCTCATCAGCGAACGCATGCAGCCGGGTGTCGTCTATACGACATTCCATCATGCCAAGACAGGCGCGAACGTCGTGACCACGGACTATTCCGACTGGGCGACCAATTGCCCCGAGTATAAAGTGACAGCCGTGCAGGTGCGACGCACCAACCGACTTTCCGACTGGCAGGAGATGTTCCTTGAAGAGGAGCAGCGCCTCAAGCGCATCGAGACCCCTCTCAATGCAGCCGAATAGGGCAGGGACTGCGCTTCCCACGGCTGTGGAGGCCGCAATTTCCATCGTCTCCTTCGAGAAAGAGGACGATATGGCTGCAACGCGGGCCATTCCTGCCGAGGAGCCCGTCAATATCGTTTATGCTGGAATCCCATTTGCCGTCATGATGGCAAGCCCGAGTGACTTGGAGGATTTCGCTGTCGGCTTCAGCCTTACCGAAGGTATCGTTGAGACGGTGTCTGACATCCGTTCAATCCGCGTGGAACGGGAGCCGCGCGGCGTCAAGCTCTTGGTCGATTTGTCCGCCGAGCGACTTCACATACACCTCGCGCGCAAGCGCGCCCTCGCCGGACGTACGGGATGCGGGGTATGTGGGATTGACGATCTCGATTCACTGCCGGTGGCGCGCCGAACGTTCGGGAACGACGGCCCGGTCATCCCGATCGCTTCAATACGATCTGCTCTCGATACTCTTGAGTTGCGCCAGCCTCTCAACGCGGCGACACACGCGGTCCATGCGGCAGCGTGGGCCGATCTCAACGGAAACCTTGTCGTGGTTCGCGAAGATGTCGGACGCCACAATGCACTGGACAAGCTGATTGGCGCCCTTTGTCGAGACACGATTGCCCCCGACAATGGTTTCTGCATCGTCACCAGTCGTTGTTCCTTTGAGCTGGTGGAAAAAGTGGCAGCTTTCGGAGGGAGGGCCATCGTCGCAATTTCTGCGCCGACGTCACTCGCCGTGGATCGCGCGCGCCTCCACGACATGACGCTCGTCGCTGTCGCTCGTCGTGACACCATGACGGTGTTTCACGGACGCGAGCGCATCGGCATACTGGACGCTTTGCCATGACCACCCAAAAGCTGGCCCGCATGGCCAACCAGATCGCGGACTTTTTCAGGTCCTATCCGGAGCAGCAGGCCATCACCGGGATCCGTGACCATATCGCGGCATTTTGGACACCGCATATGCGGGATGCTCTCTTAGCTGACTTAGAACGGGGCGAAGGAAAGCTGGATCTGCTCGTCACCAAAGCGCTGCAGACCTTTCGAACTGCAGAAAGTCCGATCGAAAAGCAAATTGCCGGCCCAGAACAGCTCGGACAATTGGAGAGTGATGCCGGATGACAGCCGAGAGCTGCCTTTAAAGCTTGTCCTTGCTGATAGGAGCTCGGGTTTCCATCTGCTTATAGATGGCTTCTGCAATCGTCAGCAGCGTTGCCCTGTCCGTACGGCCCGTGATCACGTAGGATAGATCCTTATCGATCCAGGAGAAAGCAGCGACATCACCTTTCGCCTCGAACCGGAAGGCCGTAGGCTCTTCGCCTCCGCCGGATCTGGCATAGAGCGTCAGGCGTTTTCCCTGCTCGTCCTCATACATGAAGAGCGCTGCCGGCGATGCTTCCGCAGGCAGCAGGCGCCCACCGATAAGATGAAAGCCCTGCGCATTCAGATTGGGGGCCAAGATGGGCTTCCCCAGCCTGCGCGAAAGCCATTGGACCAGATGAGCTTCCTGATTGGCCCCAACTTCGACGGGATGGGCGGTCTCGGTCACATACGTGAGATAGGCCGCGATCGCGTCCTGTGCGACCTGTTGCGGTTGCTGCGCAGGGGTGGTGCCGGACGTGATCCAGGCATGACCCGCGGCTCCGATGGCTGAGCCGACAAGAAGCCATGCCGCCGCGGCTGCCATGTTCTTCCAACCGCGAAGGGAGTGCGGCCGGCTGTCCGCCATGACATTGGCGATGCGGAGGCGGGCGGGGATGGGTTCGCTTGCCTTCGCGGCGAGGCGCCGGCGCAATGCGTCACGGTGCTGGACATACGCGGCAACCTGCTCCGCAGCGTCTTTCTGCGAGCTCAGATAGGCTTCAACGGCCGCTCGGCGCTCTGGAGGCAAATGACCGTCTACATAGGCGTGGAGATCATCCTCGCCGATTGGTCGCTCAGCAGTCATTTCACTCTCCTGAGCACTGTCGTGCGGCCCGTTTCCATATATCGCCTCATGCGCTCCCGGGCCCGGCTCAAACGCGACATGACAGTTCCGACGGGAATAGCCAATGTCTTGGCGGCTTCTTCGTAGGAAAGATCCTCGACGCCAATGAGAAGAATGACGGAGCGCTGCTCCTCCGAGAGGGAATCCAGGGCCGAAAGGACGTCCTGCAAGCCGACGTGATCCTCCTGTTCGGGTTGCGGTATGGTCAGCTCCGACAGAGCGTCCGTGCCGACGTGAATGCCTCGCCGCTTCTGCTGACGAATCCGATCCACAAAGAGGTTGTGCTGAATGGCGAAAAGCCAGGCCTTCAGGCCGCCGTCCCGTCGACGGGAATGCCATCGGCTGATGGCACGTTCAAGAGTGTCTTGGACGAGATCGTCAGCCGCTTCGGAGTCGCGCAGAAGAGCCCAGGCGTGACGCCTGAGGCTCGGAATCAGCGGCTCGAGAAGGGCAGCAATCTCATCCAAGATGGGATACCTCGTCCTATTCAGACGACTTGGCTCTATGGCGCCGCAATGTGCCAGATATTGTTGACACCGTCGCCGGTCGTTTCGCCGGGCTTGGTATCTTTTGCCCACGTGTAAAGCGGTTTACCCTTGTAGGCCCACTGCATGGAGCCATCGTCCCGCTTCACCGTGCTCCAGTCTCCCGAGGCCTTTGCACTGGCGTCGGCCATGAGCGGCGGCCAGTTCTGAGCGCAGGTCCCGTTGCAGTTGGACTTGCCTGCTGCGTCCTTGTCGAAGGTATAGAGTGTCATGCCTTTCGCGTCGACGAGAGCTTTTCCTTTCGGCGTCTCGGCGGTCTTGGCCGGCATGGCCGTTTGAGCGATTGCCATGCTCGCGCCGAGCAGAGCGCCAAGAACAATAGAGGTACGGAGTATCATTTTGACCACAGCATTTCTCCCCTGGGTTCATCACTGACCCGAGAGAAAGACGCTCAATGGCGCGGTTTATTCCACGTCTGATCGAACGCATCCTGAATTAAGTCGCAAAATCCAGGTCCCAACTCTGCGGGGCGTATTAGCCCATCGTAGTGGTCCGTCGGAGGCGACGAGCCCTTGTCGAAACCTCGGGCACGATACAAGATGGCCGGCATCATGCCCGTCAGAAGGGTATAAGCCGAATCCAACCGGCGGAGGGCGTAGGAGAAACTGCGCCACAGAGGAAACGAAGCCGCACTGCACGTCTCCTTGACGTGCAGTGTCCGAAGAGGAGGCGTCGGTGACGGCGACTGCTGACTCGCGCGAGGATACGTTCCCGAAGCTGATCGTCAGCAATGCCCGCATTCGGCCTCATCGGACGGCATTTCGGCATAAAGATCTGGGGATCTGGCAATCCTGGACATGGGCCGAGGTTCACCACATCGTCCGAGCCTACGCCGTAGGTCTTCTCGATCTGGGGCTGACACGCGGCGGCAGAATCGCCGTCATCGGACACAATCGGCCCCGTCTTTATTGGACGATCATGGCTGCCCAGTGGATCGGCGCGACACCGATCCCGGTCTATGCGGACTCCGTGGCCGATGAGATGGCCTATGTGCTGGCTCATGCCGAGGTCACTCACGCCGCGGTTCAGGACCAGGAACAGGTCGACAAGCTTCTTTCCGTAGCGTCCCGCCTGCCTCAACTCGAGCATATCCTCTATGATGAGGTCAGGGGCTTGCGAGACTACGACCATCATCGCCTCCATTCTATCGAGACCGTCATCCAAGGAGGATCGGAGCAGCTAAGGAGCCCGGCGAGACAGGCTGCGCTTCAGGCTGAACTGGAGAAAGGCAAGGGGTCCGATCTCGCCGTAATTCTCTATACCTCGGGCACGACTGGGCGCCCCAAGGGCGTCATGCTGACCTTCGAGAGCGTCATCGCTGCTGCGGAAATCGGCTGCAATTTCGATAAGCTGAACGAGACGGATGAGATCATTGCCTATCTGCCGATTGCCTGGGTGGGCGATCACATCTTCTCCTACGCTCAGGCGATCCTGTCCGGGCTATGCGTGAACTGTCCCGAGAGCCCTGAAACGATCGCCGATGACAGGCGTGAGGTCGGAGCAACCTACATCTTTGCCCCACCGCGCGTCTTCGAGAGCATGCTGACCCTCACCATGGTCCGCATGGAGGATGCCAGTGCTCTCAAGAAGCGCATGTTCACATTCTTCATCGACCATGCCACGAAAGTCGGCGAGAGGATCCTCAACGGCGACGTTCAGGTCGGATGGTGGGATCGTGCCATCTGGCATCTCGGAAACGTCTTGGTCTACGCTCCCCTGCGCAACAGATACGGCATGACCAGGCTGAAGGTGGGATATACGGCAGGAGAAGCCATTGGACCTGAAATCTTTCGGTTCTATCGGTCCATCGGCGTCAATCTGAAGCAGCTCTACGGTCAGACGGAAGCCTCTGTTTACATCACCATGCAACCAGACGGAGAGATCCATGCGGATACGGTGGGCAAGCCGGCTCCGCGCGTCGAGATCCGTATCGCCGAGAACGGCGAAGTTCTCTACCGTTCACCGGGAGTCTTTCTCGGCTATTATAAGGATGACGAGAAGACCGCCGAGACCAAGACCCCAGACGGATTCGTGCACTCCGGTGACGCCGGATTCTTTGATGCCGCCGGGCATCTCAAGATCATCGATCGCGCCAATGATGTCGGGCGATTGCAAGATGGTTCTTTGTTTCCGCCAAAGTACATCGAAAACAAGCTTAAGTTCTACCCGAACGTCAAAGAGGTGGTGTGTTTCGGCAGCGAACGGGACTATGTCGGCTGCTTCATCAATATCGATCTCGTGGCGGTCAGCAGCTGGGCCGAGCGGACGGGCGTGACCTATGCCTCCTATCAGGAGCTTGCCGGTCACCCACTCGTCTACGACATGATCGAAAGGCATGTCGATGAGGTCAACCGCTCCCTTGCAGGCGAACCGCGGATGGGGGGAGCGCAGATCAAGCGCTTTCTGATCCTTCACAAGGAGCTCGATGCCGACGACGGAGAGCTGACGCGGACTCAAAAAGTTCGACGTGGCTTCATCGCTGAGCGTTACGCGGACCTTATTCAGGCGCTGTATGACGGATCGCAGGAGAAGATGGTCACGACAGAGATCACATTCGAGGACGGGCGCAAAGGAACGATCTCCGCACGCGTCAAGATCCGCGACATGACTCTTCACTCTGTCGAGAGCGGCCCCGCATTGCGGGAGGCGGCGGAATGAGGCCTCCTCTACAGCCTAACAGGGACACAGACAACACGCTTCTCGCCGTCGAGAATGTCTCCCTGAGGTTCGGAGGCGTGAAGGCGCTCACCGGCGTGTCTTTCGATATCCGCAAAGGCGAGATCCGCGCGATCATCGGTCCGAACGGCGCCGGCAAGACGTCGATGCTCAACTGCATCAACGGATTCTACCACCCGACGGATGGCCGTATCATTTTCAAGGGAGAGATGCGTCGCAAAATGCGGCCACATGTGGCTGCCCGCGGTGGCATTGCGCGCACCTTCCAGAATGTGGCTCTCTTCAAGAGCATGTCCACGCTCGACAACATCATGGTGGGGCGCTCGCTCAAGATGAAGGCTGGGTTTTTTTGGCAGTTGCTCCGCTATGGCCCAGCTATCGAGGAGGAAGTTGCTCATCGCAAGGTCGTCGAGGACATTATCGACTTCCTGCAAATTCCGCATATCCGCCGAACTCCCGTGGGGAGACTTCCCTATGGTCTTCAGAAGCGTGTGGAGCTTGGTCGGGCGCTGGCTATGGAGCCGGATCTCCTG
The DNA here is from genome assembly GCF_020089865.1 of Microvirga puerhi. Taxonomy (GTDB): domain Bacteria; phylum Pseudomonadota; class Alphaproteobacteria; order Rhizobiales; family Beijerinckiaceae; genus Microvirga; species Microvirga puerhi. The sequence continues at coordinate 93,779 of NZ_JAIRBM010000017.1, read as the reverse complement.
TTGCTCGATGAGCCGATGGCCGGCATGAACCTTGAGGAAAAGGAGGATATGGCCCGTTTCATCATCGAGGTGAATCAGCAATTCGGAACAACTGTCGCTTTGATCGAGCATGACATGAGTGTCGTCATGGATCTCTCCGACCGGGTCGTCGTGCTGGAATATGGCCGAAAGATCGCCGATGGAACGCCCGAGCAGGTCAAGAGTGACGCCCGGGTCATCGATGCCTATCTCGGTGTGGCGCATTGAGGAGAGCCGATGGACATCCTCTATAAAGCCTTCGTCGAGCCCTTCCTCTTCATGAGCGAAGCGCCGGATCTTCTTTTGCAGACACTTTGGGAGGGGCTTGTCTCCGGTGTTCTTTATGCACTGATCGCCCTCGGTTTTGTCCTGATCTTCAAAGCTTCCGGAGTCTTCAACTTCGCACAGGGGATCATGGTGGTCTTTGCCGCGTTGACCTTGGTCGGACTCTACGAGAAAGGCGTCCCGGCGCTGCTCGCGCTCCTGCTGACAGCGGGCGTCATGCTGCTACTTGCTATAGCAGTGGAGAGGATCGTTCTCCGTCCACTCGTAAACCAGCCCGACATCATCCTGTTCATGGCGACTTTCGGCCTGACCTATTTTCTGGTTGGCCTCGGCGAGCTAGTCTTCGGGGGATCGCCCAAGGAGATGATTGCCGACGCGCTTTATCTCCCACAGGGCACGACGGAACTGACGCTGTTGGGAGGGCCTGTTCGCTTCCAGCACCTCGACATCGCGGCCGCTGTCATCGCCTCGATCATCATTGCGGCTCTCGCCGTCTTTTTTTCGAGAACACGGATAGGCCGTGCGCTGCGCGCCGTCGCCGACAGTCACAAGGCCGCTCTCTCCGTCGGCATTTCCCTCAACCAGATCTGGGTCATCGTCTGGTTCGCCGCGGGAATTGTCGCGCTTGTTGCGGGGATCATGTGGGGTGCGCGCTCCGGCGTCTCGTTCTCTCTTCAGATTATCGCGCTCAAGGCTCTTCCGGTGCTCATCCTGGGTGGGTTTACATCGGTTCCAGGAGCCATCATCGGCGGGTTGATCGTTGGTGTGGGCGAGAAGGTCGGTGAATTCTATTGGGGACCGCTGGTCGGTGGCGGCATCGACACGTGGCTCGCCTACGTCATCGCGCTTCTATTCCTGCTCTACAGGCCGCAAGGGCTGTTCGGAGAACGCATCATAGAACGGATTTGAAGGGATACTACGTGCTCTATCGCGAAGCGGGACAGTTCAAGACGACCTATTTTTCCGACATGGCCGTATTTCGCCTGCGGGAGGATCGGACTGGGCTCGCCGTTGTCGTCGTCGCGGCCTATGGCCTCGCCTTCGTCGGCACGGATTTTCTGCTCCAGGCCGTCTTGATTCCGTTCCTGGTTTTCTCCCTCGCCGCAATCGGACTCAATATCCTGACCGGATATGCGGGGCAGCTTTCTCTTGGAACAGGCGCGTTCATGGGGGTCGGCGCCTATTCCTGTTACAAGCTCATGACGGCTTTTCCGGATGTGAATGTCATCATCTGGATACTGGTATCGGGCCTCTTCTCGGCAGCAGTCGGTGCATTGTTCGGATTGCCGTCATTGCGGATCAAAGGGTTCTATCTCGCGGTCGCGACCCTGGCGGCGCAGTTCTTTCTTCAATGGTGTTTTATTCGCGTGCCATGGCTCGTGAATTATAACGTCTCCGGAGCGCTGGATGCGCCTCTTCGCACGGTTTTCAGCATACCCGTCGTTGGAGCGACGGCAACGTCTCAGGCGCGCTATATCGTCGTTCTGACCCTCGTCATCGCTTTGACCTGGCTTGCTTCGAACCTGGTGCGTGGCCGCATCGGACGTATGTGGATCGCTGTGCGCGACATGGATCTGGCAGCCGAGCTCATAGGCATTCGCCCACTTCAGACGAAGCTTCTCGCCTTCGCTGTGTCGTCCTATTATTGCGGGGTTGCCGGAGCACTGATGGTCTTCCTCTGGTATGGCGGCGCGGAATACGATGTTTTTAACATCAACCAGTCCTTCTTCATCCTGTTCATGGTGATCATCGGCGGCCTCGGCAGTCTTATAGGGTCGTTCTTCGGTGCTGCGCTGATCTTCATCATGCCGATCCTGCTCGGCATTATCCTGCCGGCTCTTCTCGTGCCTTTCGGACTCTCGATAGGTGCAGAGACGATCGAACATCTACGTTTCATGATTGTGGGTGCACTCATCATTTTCTTCCTGATCGTCGAACCACACGGACTCGCGCGGCTTTGGCAGATCGGCAAACAGAAGCTTCTGGTCTGGCCTTTCCCCTACTGAATTGAATCGAAAGGCCGCCTGAGGAGACGTCGCTCGACAAGGTCCGGTCCAACCGGAAAACATGGGAGGAGTGCAGATGTCGTTTCGTAGTGTGACCTTGGGTTTGGCGGTTGCAACCCTCATGGGGGGAGCGACATTGCCTGCCACAGCCCAGGATTCCATTTATGTGCCTCTCTTTACTTACCGAACCGGCCCCTTTGCCGGGTCCGGCATGCACATCGCTGACGGGATGCATGATTATCTTGAAATGCTGAACCAGCGTGACGGCGGCATAGGTGGCGTCAAGCTCGTTATCGAAGAATGCGAGACTGGCTATGACACCAAGAAGGGTGTGGAATGCTATGAGGCCGTGAAGGGCAAGAATCCTGTCATCGTCAATCCGTGGTCAACCGGCATCACATTGCCTCTGATCCCACGTGCGGCCGTCGACAAGATCCCGATCCTGTCGATGGCTTACGGACTTTCCGCATCGGCGCGCGGTGACATCTTTCCATGGGTCTTCAATCCGCCGAGCACCTATTGGGACGGCATGTCGATGATCATTAAATATATCGGCGACAAGGAAGGCGGACTCGATAAGCTGAAGGGAAAGAAAATCGGCTTCCTGCATCTCGATGCGAGCTTTGGAAAGGAGCCGATTCCTCTGCTTGAAGAATTGTCCAAAGAACTCGGATTCGAAGTCAAACTTTATCCGGTTGCTGCACAGGACATGCAGAACCAGTCCTCGCAATGGCTGAGCGTGCGTCGCGACCGTCCTGATTACATGATCATGTGGGGATGGGGATCTATGAACGGTGGCGCAATCAAGGAAGCCGTTCGGTCCGGCTATCCGATGGACAAGTTCCTCTCCGTCTGGTGGCCAGGCGAGGACGATGCAAGAAGCGGTGGCGCAGGAGCAAAGGGCTTCAAGATGCTCAACTGGCATGGCGTCGGTACGACATACCCGGCTCTTCAGGACATCATGAAGAATGTGGTCGATAAGGGACTTTCGAAGGCATCCAAGGAAAAGGTCGGAGAGCTTCTTTACAATCGCGGCGTTTATAACTCGCTGCTGATTGCCGAAGCCATCGCCAATGCCCAGAAGCTGACGGGCAAGAAAGTCGTGACGGGTGAAGACGTACGGCGTGGTATGGAAACCATCAAGCTCGATCCCGCTCGCCTCAAGGCCCTCGGTCTGGAGGGCTTCGCGGACGAGATCGCTCTTTCGTGCGTCGATCACAATGGCCACCGCCCCGCCTTCATGCAGGAATGGGATGGTTCCAAATGGGTGAAGATTTCCGATCCCATCGCTCCGATGGGCGACCGTGTCCGGGCGCAGTTGGAGGCCGCAGCAAAAGATTATGCCGAGAAGAATGCTGGCTGGCCCAAGCGGGCCGAAGCTTGCGACAAGGCGAGCTGATTCGGACGTAAGGCGTAAATCTGCGGGCAGGGCGAGCCCTGTCCGCAAACACTGTCGGCATGGAGGTCCCGGTGGAGCAAACCACGCAGACGACAGGGATAAACGGTGTTGGGACAGAAGACCTCGTCCTCTCGGTCAACAACATCGAGGTGATCTATGATCATGTGATCCTTGTCCTCAAAGGTGTCTCGCTGAATGTGGAGCGTGGTGGGATAGTTGCGCTGCTCGGCGCTAATGGGGCTGGCAAGACGACTACTCTCAAGGCCATCTCAAATCTTCTTCATGCCGAGCGTGGAGAGGTGACAAAGGGAAGCATCACGTTCGAAGGACAGAGGGTTGATCAGCTATCGCCGAACGAACTCGTGCGTCGCGGCTGCATTCAAGTCCTTGAGGGGCGCCATTGCTTTGGTCACCTGACGATTGAAGAGAACCTCCTTACAGGTGCATTCACACGGCGAGACAGCAATGCTGCTATCTGGAGAGATGTTGAGGCCATCTACGAGTACTTTCCGCGCCTGAAGCAGCGGCGCAACGCCATGGCGGGTTACACGTCTGGTGGCGAACAGCAGATGTGTGCCATCGGTCGGGCGATGATGTCTCGACCGACGATGATCCTTTTGGATGAACCATCGATGGGCCTTGCGCCGCAGATCGTGGAAGAGATCTTCGAGATCGTACGGAAGCTCAATGAATCGGAGCGTGTGTCCTTTCTCCTCGCAGAGCAAAATACAAACATGGCACTGAAATATGCGACCTATGGCTACATTCTCGAAACGGGACGCGTCGTCATGGACGGCCCTGCCACGATGCTGCGTGAGAACGAAGACGTGAAAGAATTCTACCTGGGCGTCTCGGAAGGGAGCCGCAAATCTTTCCGGGAGGTAAAGAGCTATAAACGCCGCAAACGCTGGCTGTCCTGATCGCCCTTTCGCCGGAACTGTAAGCAGAGTGAACGACGTGTCTGAATTTTTCGATACGCTTGAAACCCGCGACCCCGCCGAGCGAGAAAGAGACATATTCTCTCGGCTGGCGGAGATCTTGAGGCGCGCGGTGCAGACGCCAACCTATGCGAAGTTGTTGCATGGCATTGAGCCCAATTCGATATCGAACCGAGAGGCGCTCGCGGCTCTACCGGTGCTGCGCAAGTCGAGCTTGCCGGTCCTGCAGAAGGAGATCACGCCATTCGGTGGTCTGACGCTGGGGCCGGCCTCTGCTTTCGGCCGTCTTTTCACGTCACCGGGTCCGATCTTCGAGCCCGAAGTCCTCGCTTCAGATCCATGGAGGGCCGCGCGTGGCCTGTACGCAGCCGGCTTCCGCAAGGGTGATGTGGTTCTCAACACGCTGAGCTATCACATGACGCCTGGCGGCTTCATCATGGATTCAGGCGCTAGGGCGCTCGGCTGTCCGGTCATTCCAGCTGGCCCTGGCAATGTGGAGCAGCAGTTCGAGCTGATCGAGGCCTATCGGCCGGTAGCCTACACTGGGACGCCAGATTTTCTCAAAATCCTGCTTGATGGCGCCGATGCGGCTGGCAGGGATCTGTCGTCGATCCGGCGCGCGCTTGTCTCCGGCGCTGCCTTCCCCAGATCTCTGCAGGAGGAATTCTCCCGTCGTGGAATTGATGCGCTCCAAGCCTATGCGACGGCCGATTTGGGTTTCATCGCCTACGAGACGTCGGCACATGACGGATTGGTCGTCAACGAGAACATTATCGTGGAGATTGTTCGGCCCGGAACGGGCGATCCCGTACCTGCAGGTGATGTGGGTGAGATTGTTGTAACGACTCTTGATCCGCAACGTCCCTGGATTCGTCTGGCCTTGGGGGATTTGACTGCCGCCCTGTCAGGGATGAGTCCCTGCGGGCGAACGAACATGCGAATCAAAGGATGGATGGGCCGCGCTGATCAGGCCACAAAGGTCAAAGGCATGTTCGTGCGCCCCGAGCAGATTGCCCAAATCGGCCGTCGTCATCCGCAACTCGGACGACTGCGTCTCGTAGTGACACGGGAAAACGAGATGGATGTCATGACGCTGAAGGCCGAAGCGATGCAGTCGGATGCGACGCTCGAAGCTGCGCTGGCAAATACGCTTCAGGATTTAACAAAGCTGAAAGGGCGTGTGCTGATCGCTCCGCCCGGTGCGCTTCCCAACGACGGGAAGGTGATTGCTGACGAGCGGAGCTACGATTGAGCTCCGCCGTCGTTTCAGGGGAAATGGCTCGCAGAGGGCCATTCCATTTGAGTTAGCGTCCGACTGCGTAAGCCTGCATCAACCGGGGCGTAGCGGCGCCATGAAGGAGGCCATCCTTGTCGCGGCTTGCGGCCACGAGACGGCCGACAGTCCAGGCGGGCATCTTCTCGATATCGTGTCCACGGGTGCGCAGTTCGTCGAGAACCTCAGCTCCGAACGTTTCCTCGGCTGCAAGATGCCCGGGCTTCTGCTCGCGCGGATAGAAGGACGACGGGAAATGAGCCGTATGAGCCATGGGCAGATCGATGGCTTCCTGCAGGTTGAGGCCATGATGGGCATGACGCAGGAAGAGCAGCAATTGCCATTGCTCCTGCTGGTCGCCACCCGGTGAACCGAACACCATGTAGGGTTCTCCGTCCTTCTCTGCGAGGGTTGGGGTTAGCGTGGTACGCGGCCGCTTCCCAGGCTCAAGGCTCGCTGGGAGACCGCTCTCGAGCCAGAACATCTGAGCGCGGGAGTTGAGCATGAAGCCGAGCTCAGGGATTACGGGCGAGGATTGCAGCCAACCGCCGGATGGCATTGCGGCGATCATGTTTCCGTGCCGATCCACGACATCGATGTGCACAGTATCGCCGCGACGTGCGGAGCGCATGGACGCCAGGGTGGGTTCACCGCCAGTAACCTTGCTGTCCGTGGTAGAGAGCTCGCGCAGGGCCTTCATGGCGCGCTCGACCTGGAACTCGAAGCCATCCACATGCCCCGGGCGGAGTTCACGTGAGGCGTGGTCGCCGATCAGTTTGCGTCTCTCATCCGCATAGGCGTCAGAGAGAAGCACGTCCATAGGAACTTTCACGAAATTCGGGTCGCCGTAATAGGCCTCGCGATCCGCGAAGGCGAGCTTCATAGCCTCGACAACCGTGTGAAGGAACGTAGCGCTCGTCGGGCCCATGGACTGAAGATCGAAGCCTTTGAGAAGGGATAGAGTCTGGAGGAAAACCGGTCCCTGGCCCCACGGTCTAATCTTGTTGACCCGATAATTGTGATAGTCATACGTCAGAGGAGTATCATAGCTCGCCGACCACGACGCCATATCGTCTGCGGTGATGACGCCACGGTGACGTGCTCCCGACTGGTCCATGATCTCATGATCACGTGCGAACCGATCGATCGCCTCGGCGACAAAACCTTTATAGAAGGCTTCCCGGGCCGCTTCGATTTCCGCCTCTCTGTTGCGCCCCTTCGCCTCGGCCTCGCGCAGAACGCGTCTCCAGGTTTCTGCCAATTGCGGATTGCGGAAGAGTTTGCGCGCCTCGGGGACATTCCCTCCCGGGAGATAAACGGCCGCCGAGGTCGGCCACTCTGTCTCGAAGAAGTTTTTCAGGCCCTTGATCGTGTCCGAAACACGCGGAAGCAAAGGGTGTCCGTTCTCAGCATAGTAGATCGCCGGCTCGAGCACATCGCGTAGGCGCAGGCTGCCATGATCGCGCAGAAGAATCATCCAAGCATCGAAGGCGCCCGGGATGACGGTTGCCAGCAGCCCGTTTCCGGGAATGAGCGAAAGCCCCTCGCGCTTGTAATGGTCGATGGTCGCGCCTTTCGGCGCCGTGCCCTGGCCGCACAGTACTTCGACCTTGCCGGTCCTGGCCGAATAGAAAACAGCCGGAACTTCGCCCGCCGGTCCGACAAGATGCGGCTCAACGACCTGGAGCACAAAGCCTGATGCGACGCAGGCGTCGAACGCATTGCCGTCCTTCTCGAGCATTGACATCCCTGCGGCAGAGGCGAGCCAATGAGTCGACGTGACGATGCCGAACGTGCCGAGGATTTCAGGCCGTGTAGTGAACATGTTATCGATCCAGAGTTAGAAGTTTAGTTTTCGCGAGGATCCAGAGCATCGCGCAGGCCGTCACCCAGAAGGTTGAAGCCGAGAACGATGAGGAAGATGGCGATCCCGGGGAAGAAGGACATCCATGGTGCTTGATCCATGAAGTTCTTGGCGGTGTTCAGCATCGATCCCCAGGAGGGATTCGGCGGCTGCTGTCCTAGGCCCAGAAACGACAGGCTTGCCTCTGCGATGATGGCACTCGCAATCGTCAGGGTCGCCTGGACAAGAATGGGGGGAACGACGTTCGGCAGGATATAGCGAACAATGATCCAGAAATCCGGAAGCCCGATGGCTCGTGCGCCCTCGACGTAATCTTCCGCCTTGATGGAAAGCACTTGGCCGCGGGTCAGACGGATGAAGATCGGCATGGCGGATAGACCAATCGCGATCATCGCATTGCTCAGGCTCGGGCCGAGGAACGCGGCAAGAGCGATAGCGAAGATCAGGAACGGAATCGCGAGCATCGCTTCCGTGGAACGTGAAATGACGGCATCGATCCAACCGCCGAAGTAGCCGGACACGAGGCCGAACGGGACGCCCAGGAACACGGCGATCGAGACGGAGATGACGCCGGCCGAAAGTGAAGCGCGAGCACCCCAGAGCATGCGCGAGAATACATCCCTCCCCAACTCATCCGTGCCGAACCAGAAGAGGGCAGATGGCGGTTTCCGGATCGTCGAGAAGCTTGGCTTGACCGGGTCGAAGGGCGCGAGGAGGGGAGCCGCAATCGCAATGAGGACGAAGAACAGGACGATTCCTGCACCAAGCAATGCACTGCGGTGCTTCAGAAATTTTGTGAGGATGCGGCTTCGCTTCTTGGGAAGAGCCATGTCCTCTGTAATTGCAAGTGTCATCGGGAGTGCCTCAGACGTGGATTGGCAAGAACGTAAAGGACGTCGGCCAGCAGATTCATGAGAATGAAACCAACAGCTGTGCAAAGGACAACGCCTTGCACGACGGCGTAGTCTCGATTGAAGACGGCATCCACCACGAGCTTACCAAAGCCCGGAATGGTGAAGATCTGCTCCGTCAATACCGCGCCCGCGAGCAGCTCGCCGAACAGCAGGGTCGACAGCGTGATGATCGGAACAAGGGCGTTGCGGAGAGCATGCTTCATAATAACGACATGGCTTAACAATCCCTTCGCGCGGGCCGTCCGGATGTAGTCTGAGCGCATGACACCGATCATCGCGCTTCGCGTATGGCGCATCAGGCTGGCAGCAAGCCCGGTTCCAAGAACGAAGGCCGGCATGAGCATGGTCTTGATGTTCAGCCACAGATCTTCCGTTGGAGGAACGAAACCCGATGCGGGAAGGAGCTTCCAGCGCACGGAGATGAGCATGATGAGGAGAATGCCGAGCCAGAAATTCGGAATCGACAACCCGGACAGGGCAACGACATTGGCGGCATAGTCGACCGATGTGCCTTTGCGGACAGCCGAGATGATCCCTGTCGGAATGCCAATCGCAAGCGCAATGATCATGGCGAAGATGGCAAGTTCGATCGTCACCGGAAGCTTGCTGAGGATCAGCGTCAGAACCGGGATGTCAGTCCGCAACGAAATTCCCAGGTTCCCTTGGAGAACCTGACTGAACCAGGCAAAGTACTGAACCGGTATGGGATCGTCGAGACGATACTTCTCCCGAAGGAACGCCAGGACCTGCGGATCACGCTCTTCTCCTGCGAGCGTTAGCACAGGGTCCCCCGGCAGAAGCTGCTGCAAGGTAAAGACCAGAACCGAGACGATCAGGATCGTCGGGATGGCAATCAGGATACGTTTGGCAATATAGCGGAGCATGTGGCTCTGGCGTCAGATGCATTGCGGGGAGCGTGCCCGGTGAACCCGGGCACGCGTATGACTTATGTTCAGGATGAGAACTTCATTCCCTTAAGACGGATCATGCCGTCTGGATAAGGTTGAAAGCCTTGAACTTTCTTTGCCAGAACGAACGGCCAGGGCTGGTAGTATGTATAGATGATCGGCAGTTCATCCTGAAGGATGGTCTGGGCGGCATCATACAATTCCTTGCGCTTGGCATCGTCGTTGGTGATCCGTGCCTCGTTCAGGAGACGGTCCACTTCCTGATTGCAGTAACGCCCGTCATTCAGGCCGCCCTTGCAGGTGACGAACGGGTGGATGTTGCCGTCCGGATCGACACGCCCGGACCAGCCGATGACGTTGACGTCGAAATTACCGGCCTGGGCTTCCTTCTGCATAGCAGCGAATTCAGTCGGACGGAGCGAGATATCGAAGCCAGCTTCAGCGGCCATGGCCTGAATGATCTCGGCCGTCTGCTGTGCGGTCGTGCCCGTACCAAAGGTCAGGTCGAACTTCACGCGCTCGACACCTGCCTCCTTCAGAAGTTTCTTTGCCTTCTCGACATCGCGCTTCTTGGCAGCGAACTTCTTGTCGTTATACGGGCTGGCTTGAGGGAAGGGTTGCCCGGCTGGCGGGAAGATTCCAGCGCCCACCACCTCGTTGATGACATCGCGGTCGATAGCATATTCGAGCGCCTGACGGATGCGCTTATCCTGACCCAGCGGCGACTTTGAGCGATCGCCATTATTGGTATTGATGGTCAGGCCCTGGTAGCCAATGCCGCTGACGGGTGCAAAAATCAGGGATGAATCCGCCTTCACTGAAGCAACATCGCTCGGGGCGAGGCGCTCGAGCATATCGAGGTTCCCCGCCTTGAGGTTAGCGAGCCGGACAGTCGTATCGGGAATCGGCTGAAAAATGACCTTCTCGAAGTTATAGTTCTTCGCGTCCCAGTAGTCCTTGAAGCGCTCAAGAACGATCCGGTCGTTCTGAACACGTTCGACGAACTTGTAGGGACCCGAACAGACGGGCTTCTGGCCGAAGTCCGCGGAGGCGAGAGCTTTCGGCGACATGAGCATGCCGGCGCGATCGGAAAGCTGCGACAGCAATGTCGCATCCGGCCGGGACAGCTTCAGAGCGACGGTCGTATCGTCCACGACTTCCACGCTCTCGACGGAGCTGATTTCGCTCTTGCGCAAGCTGTCCGGAAGCGTGCGGGCGCGGTCGATATTGGCCTTTACGGCAGCGGCGTTCAGAGGCTCGCCGTCATGAAATTTCACGCCGGACCGAAGCTTGAACGTGAGAGTCTTCGGATCCGTCCAGCTCCACTCGGTGGCAAGCTGCGGGACGAACTTCAGGTCGGGCGTGATGTCGATGAGCTTGTCGCACAAGGACGTGAAGACGATACGGCCGACGAAGGTTCGTGCACGATGCGGATCGAGGACGTCAGGGTCCTCGTTCAGGCCGATTCTAAGGGTCTGGGCAGCTGCTACGCCGCTCATTGCGAGCGTAGCAGCTGCTGCCAGCATGAAGGTAGATTTTTTCAATGGTCTCTCCTCTGGTTATTTGCGGCTCGGATTGGTGACTTGATCCTGCCGTTCACGCCAAGACGTATAGAGCGCCATGCGCTTGGCGAGTGCTGCGCTCTGGGGCGATGCTGATAGGGCGCTTGCTCCTGCATTTTGAATCTCGCGCCAGAAGTGACAGGCGACCTTTCGCCCATCGCCGGCTGTTTCAAGGCTCGGATGCTGTTCTTTGCAGATCGGGCGCGCATGGGGGCAGCGCGTATGGAAGCGACAGCCCGACGGAGGAGCTGTCGGACTCGGAACGTCACCCTGAAGCAGAGGCTTGGGGCTCCGATTTACAGGGCTTGGAACCGGAATGGCCGTGAGAAGAGCCTGCGTGTAGGGGTGAAGAGGATTGTCAAAGAGCTCATCGGTCGTGCTGAACTCGACGATTTCGCCGAGATACATGACCGCAACTCTGTCGCTCATGTGCCGAATGACGGCGAGATCATGGGCGATAATCACGAGCGTCAAGCCGAAACGCTCCTTCAAATCCTCAAGGAGATTGATGATCTGAGCCTGGATCGAGACATCGAGCGCGGATACTGGTTCATCTCCGATGATGAGCTTCGGTTCGCCGGCCAGGGCGCGAGCGACGCCAATGCGTTGGCGCTGACCACCGGAGAACTCGTGCGGATAGCGATCGACATGAGCGGGGAGCAGTCCAACGGTTCGCAGCAACTCGGCGATCCGCTCGCGTCGCTCCGATCCTTTGGCAAGGCCATGGAGCCAGATCGGTTCTCCGATGATGTCACCAACGGTCATTCGTGGATTGAGAGACGCAAACGGATCTTGGAAAATGATCTGCAGTTCCCGGCGAAGCTGACGCATTTCTTTCGGATCGAGCGAAAGGATCGAACGCCCCTCATATCGAATGTCTCCGGCTGTTGGCTCGATAAGGCGCAGGAGCAGGCGCCCCAGGGTCGATTTTCCGCAACCGGACTCACCAACGATGGCGAAGGTTTCTCCACGTCGGATCGACAGAGATACGCTGTCCACGGCATGAACAATGGTGGGTGAAGCCAGAAGCCCGCCTCCACCGAAGCGCTTTACGAGATCGATCCCTTCGAGGATCGGATCAGGAGCCACGGCAGTCATACGATGCCTCCCCGGTGAAGTTCGAGCGGGGCGTACCAGCAGCGAGCCCAGTGACCCGGTTCCAGCTCCGCAAGGGGAGGGGCATCATTCACACAGCGCTCGTCGGCGAAGGGGCAGCGGGGCATGAAGCGGCAGCCTTTGGGCATCATCTCGGCGGATGGAACAGTGCCTCGGATAGTTGCAAGGCGTCCCTGGCGACGACCAAGGGACGGCACCGATCCCATAAGGCCGATGGTGTAGGGATGTTGCGGATCTTCGAAAATTGCATCGACAGATCCGGCCTCGACGATGCGGCCCGCATACATCACCACAACCTCGTCGGCGACTTCGGCGACGACGCCAAGGTCATGGGTGATCAGGATCATCGCCATGCCGCTTTCATCCTGAAGGCGCCGAATGAGAGAGATGATCTGTGCCTGAATTGTGACGTCAAGCGCAGTTGTCGGCTCATCGGCAATGAGGAGTTGCGGCTCATTCGCGAGGGCCATCGCAATCATGATGCGTTGCCGCATGCCGCCCGACATCTCGTGCGGGTAGGCACGCATCCGTTTTTCAGGCGCCGGAATACGGACCCGGCGGAGCATTTCGAGAGCGCGCTCTTTCGCTTCGGCCTTTGAAATCCTTCTGTGACGGAGGATCCCCTCTATGATCTGGTCTCCCACCGTGAAGGCAGGATTGAGAGATGTCATCGGCTCCTGGAAGATCATCGCGGTTTGGTTGCCGCGCATGTCGGCCCGCTCCCTCTCCGATAAGCTGAAAAGGTCCCGGCCGCCGAAATTCGCCGTCCCCCCTACAATCCGCGCCGGTGGGGTTGGGAGCAGTCCCATGAGGGACAGTGCCGTCACGCTCTTTCCGCAGCCCGATTCCCCAACGATGCAGAGTGTTTTTCCCTTAGCCACCGAGAAGGATACGTTATCAACGACATTGATGCCGAGTGGAGCACCGTCGAAACGGATCGACAGGTTTTCGACCTGGAGCAGAGGGGATTGCCGCTGAGCTGCCATGTCTATCACGTCGGCTGCAGTTGCGGTCGCTACGCTATCGGTCATGCCGCGGGCCTTCCTTGATCGTCTGATGGTGCACCATCAAGAGGCTCGTTATCCTGGTGGGCCGTTGACGAGCGCGTCATGTAGCGAAGGAGGCTCTCTCGGACGGTCTCAAGGTGTTCTCGCATTGCGTATTCTGCCGTTTCGGCATCTCTTGCGGCGATGGCCGCGACGACGCGGCTATGCTGATTTACGTAGTTTCGCTGACCTGGCCGCGAGCGCGCCTGCTCGCGAAGTTTCCGCCAAGCAGAATCTTGCCGGATCCGGTTCATAATATCGAAGAACACGAAGAGTAGGCTATTTCCGGCCGCTTCTGCGATGGCCCGATGGAAAGCTCCATCCCATAACTCCCTGCTATCCATGTCGCCGTCGGCACTCGAGGCCGTCTTTTGAGCGAGATGGTGCAGGCGTTCGATGTCCCCGTTCGAAGCTCTCAGGGCGGCCATCCGAGCGAGCGCTGGCTCGATCTCGAGGCGAGCTTCCATAATCTCAAGAGGGTTTGTGCCGCTTGCAAAAGCATCCAGGTCAAGTTCGGCATGCGGGGGACGCGAGCCGATGAACGTTCCCTTGCCCTGCTGCCGCCAGATTCTGCCTTCCGCTTCAAGGACCTCGAGTGCGCGCCTCAAGGCCCGGCGCCCGACGCCCATTTGTTGGGACAGCGACCGTTCAGGAGGAAGTTGCGTTTCTGTGCTCTCTGCAAGGGCGTCGAGCAATCGGCGCAACTGCCGAAGGGCAAAATCAGAACTCTCCGCGAGCGGCTCAATCACGATATCACTGTTCCCTGGAACCAATTGTTATATTGGTGCGCACTCTTCTGGTGCTTTCTTGCTTGGATAGGATTCCAATTGAAAGAAAGCTAGCGCATCTACGAACCATTTTGCAATTGGTTTCGTAAGGGTTCATTTTGGTTCGCAGCGGATTCCGGCGGCCGGGCACAAAGGGACGAAATGTTCCCTCTTGCGTATCACTCATCACGCCAAGATAACGGAGGCTTGATCGCTGAGTGCAATTGATGAGTGAAATTCTTACTCTGTTCTCGGATCCGACTGTCTGGGCTGCCCTTGCTACCCTCGTGGTGATGGAGGTGGTGCTCGGGATCGACAATCTGATCTTCATTTCCATCCTGACCAATAAGTTGCCTGCGCACCAGCAGACGAAAGCGCGCAGAATTGGAATAGGTCTGGCCCTCATCTTGCGTCTCGGGCTTCTCGGAACGGTGGCGATCATCGCGCGGCTGACGAACCCGCTCTTCACAGCCCTGGGGCACAGTTTCTCTTGGCGGGACCTGATCCTCGTCGCAGGCGGCTTGTTTCTCGTATGGAAAGCCACGAAGGAAATTCATCACAATGTCGATCCCGATCACGGCCCTGATATGTTCGAGGGTAGCAAGGCGAGTTTGGGCTTTGCCTCGGCCGTCGGGCAGATTCTGGTTCTCGACCTCGTCTTCTCAATCGACAGCATCATCACCGCGGTTGGCATGACCGATCATATTCCGGTGATGGTGATTGCCGTCATTGTCGCCGTTTCCGTCATGCTTCTCGCTGCCGATCCTCTGGCACGGTTCATCCAGGCCAATCCGACGGTAGTCATGCTGGCTCTTGGGTTCCTTCTAATGATTGGTATGGCATTGATTGCAGAGGGTTTCGGAGCGCACGTTCCAAAAGGTTACATCTACACCGCCATGGCCTTCTCAGCCCTTGTGGAGGCGTTGAACATGCTGTCGCGGCGCGCCAAGAAAAAGCGATGAACTCGTTCCGAATGCGGGTGCAGACATTGATCCGCGTAATCAGGCCTTCAAGTTCTTGTCCGCTATCTGGCCTTCTAATCGCTGTGTCTGATCCGATCGCGGTCGCATCGTATTTTAGGGAAGCAAAAACGATCGCGGCAGAAGCTTCATCCGTTTCAGGCAGAGAGATAACGATATAGATAAACGTGCTTTCGCCATTGGACGGACTGAATGCCACCTTCACAAGGGCGACCGATGCGTGTTGCTGATGCTTCAACTATGGAAGGCAGGCTGAGGCTGAAAACCGGAATAGCTAGCAATACAAAGAAATGGAATCTTTGGTATCGAGCTGTCGATACTCGCACGGCGTCACGGCGGCGAAATGAGATCAGTCGGCGCAATAGATTCGATAGTTTTTTAATAAGGTCAGACGTACTGGCGCACGGTAGACTTATATTCTCTTTGAGAAAATGTGCCTAATATGCCGGATTTTCAAAGCGTGGCTATCCAATGTGGGTAAAAATCGTCTGCTGGGCCAGCTAATATTCTTCCAAAAGGAATTTTATAGTTCTGTAGATGAATTGAAGGACGATATTCAAATTACCCCCTAAGCGGTAAAATTACCTCCTTTGCCTTAATGATTAACAAGTTATGAATTGTATAATTTAGGAGAAAACTGCTGAAGGATGACCAGGTATGTCGCAGAATCTCTCGCCCGTAACAACGTTCCTTCTCTGCCGGAATGCCATGTTGCGCGAAGGTATCCGACACATTCTATCGAGTACGCACTATCGTGTGCACCCTGACAGTACAGTCGATGGCAAGGATTTTCTCTCTCAGACGAAGGAGGCTGATGTTCTCTTTGTCCTCGACGAGAACCTCTACCAAGATCGCACGCCGGCGATCGTTCGAGACTTAAAATCGCAGACGCATGCATCCCGCGTCGTTGTGCTTGCCGATAGCTTCGACCTGAATCGGATGGTCGCAGCGATGGATGCGGGCGCCGAAGGTTATTGTCTGGCGACAATCGGGTGCGAAACACTGATCCGATACCTCGACCTCGTCATGCTCGGAGAGAAGGTTTTCCCTGCCTCGATGGTCATCTCTGCCCTCTCGGAACACAAAGAGCCTACGACGGCACCCCGGTTCTACGGCTCGGTCGATGTTCAGAGAATGCAGGTGGTAGCAACGAGTTTGCCGACCAGGATGCTTTCGGCCAGAGAGGCGGAGATCCTTCATTGCCTGATGGAAGGTGCTCCTAACAAGACAATTGCTCGGAAGCTCGAAGTGGCCGAAGCAACCGTAAAGGTTCACGTGAAAGCTATTCTTCGTAAAATCCGGGTGACGAACCGCACGCAGGCGGCAATGTGGGCCGTAACGCATTTTGCGAACGGTGCACATGAGGACCACTCGTCTCTGTCGTCTTAGGTTTGTTCCAAGCCAGAATTGAAAGTGTGTTGCAATATCTGGCGATATACGAGTGCCCGAGCGAGAATGACTGCCGGAACCTCGCTCGGTTTCTTATAGAGAATGTATAGGCATCCCCGAAGCTTTGAAGCGATGCATGGGGCAATGCCTTATCCAGCTAAACAGAACAGACACTTTGGAAATTTTGTGCGCGTTCGGCGCTCAAAGTTTTTGAGATGTTGTTTCAGTGCGACCGATCTGGCTACTCTTCGTGAGGCTAAGCCCATGGTCTCCAAGCAAGATAAAAGCGAGTTCCTTAGTACGACGATCGAAAAAGATCGCGTCAAAGGCCATGTTAGAACGATGCTTCAGAAGCTCATAGATGTGAGAGCCGCGCAACGGGCGAGCAAAGGTAGCCAATCAATGAAGAATGCCATTGAGAGGAATCGAGAATAGAATTGTTCCGCTCTCGTTCGTTACTTCGAGAGTCCAGTTGCGCCAATCGTCTGCCATTTCACCGTCTTCTTCGAGCAGCTCTTCGATTGCTTTTAATGCCTGGACTCGAGCTTGGTCCAAATCCAAGACCTCGATGCCGTCGTGATCGAGAATTCTTGCGTGCCCGTCGACGAGATTAAAGTAGCACCGCATGATGACGGATATCGGCTCCATTTGCGTTTCTATGATCTTATTTTGAACCCAAGCGATTCCGGCCGACGGTATGAATTGGTCTAAAGCTGCTTGTCGCTGATGTCTAGTTTCCACTTCAATGAAGTGCTTCATCTTACTCGCAAGAGTATCGCGGCATGCGAATCAATGACCCTCACCCCCCAAAATTGGCTGAAACCACTCCCTGAAAACCTCGATCAGGTTTGCAGGATTGCAGGGTAAGGATGGTTTCAGGAAATAATTGCTTAAGGCGCTCTTTGCAAAAATGACCAATCTGCAGTTTCAAGGCCCGTTGCCTGCGACAACCCATTTGTGTGTCGGGAAGAGTTGGGTTAGGTTTCGCGTAAGGGAAATATAAATAAGTATCATGCTGAACTGTCCGGGGGCTTGGCCAGAGAAGCAGACTATGAGGAAGAACTATAGTTTCGATAGCCTATCCAACTTGGATAGCTTAGTGCCAAACGAGACTTTCTCGAAGAGCTCGGACCCTCAGGCACATGGCGATTTGGACCGCACGCTTAGGGCGGATACCGATCTCGTCCCGATGTTGCTTATCGAGCCCAATACTCTGCTGAGAGAGGGCTTGAAACGTATTCTGACGGATACGCGCTTCCAGGTCCTTCAATCCTGCTCAAGCTTCGAGGAAGCTCGGTCCCGACAGCTAGATCAGGCCGTCATGCTGATCGTCAGTGCAGGCAGCGATCACGAGAACGTTTTTCGGCAGATCAAACAATTCAAGGCGGAGCGGAACGCGGCAAAGGTTGTGGTCCTAGTGGATCACTATGATCTCAGGGAGGTTCTCTCGGCATTCCAGTCAGGCGTTGACGCCTATCTGGTCAAGTCCGTTTCCTGTGAAGTCCTGGTCAAGTCGTTGGATTTGGTGATGTTGGGGGAGGCGGTCTATCCTGCCGCCATTCTCAGCCTTGTGCATGCACCATCTGCAGAGACCGAGGAGGTTCAGGAGGACCCCGATGAGGCGCTGATGGAGGCCGGAAGCAAGCTGGGTAAGCGTGGGCTCTCGCTAAGAGAGACAGTCATCCTTCGCTGCCTGATGCAGGGCGACTCCAACAAGATCATCGCGCGGAAGTTTGACATCACAGAAGCAACTGTGAAGGTCCATGTGAAGGCAATTCTTCGCAAGATCCGAGCCAAAAACAGGACTCAAGCGGCCATATGGGCGGCCAGTCATTTGCGCTCGCATGACCATGTCGATGGGATAGAAAATAGTCATTGAGCCTTGTTCGCTTGAGCATCGCGAGGAAAGTGGTCTTGCGATGCTGGAGGATCGACCTCCCGTTTCGAGGATGACCGGTGTGTTCCTTCGCGACCGCCCGAACCCCTTCGACTCCGCCATTTCCCGCGCGGCGAAGGTTCGCTGTCTAGCAAGGCAGCCCTCTCTATTGCAACAGTATCGCTCTTCGTTCCCTGCGGTAGATTGAGATTATCTTCTGCAGGGATGCCGGTTCTCGCCGGCAGCTTCATCCAAGATGGGCAAAATCATTCCCGTCCTTCTGTCCGGAGGCACCGGAAGTCGACTTTGGCCTTTGTCGCGTCAGAACTATCCCAAGCAATTGCTGCGCCTCACCGGGCGGGAGACTCTCCTGCAGCAAGCGGCTGAGAGGGTGAGCGATCGTTCCGTCTTCGAGGCGCCGATCGTCGTTGCCAATGCGCAGCATCGCTTTACCATTGCGGAGCAATTGCGAGAGATCGGGATTTCCGATGCACGGATCGTTCTGGAGCCAGCAAGCCGCAACACGGCCCCTGCCTCCGCGGCGGCGGCGCTTGTTGCCATCCGACAACAGCCTGAAGCGATCCTGCTGATCACACCTACGGATCATGCCATCGAGAACATCGACGCGTTCAGAGCTGCGATAGCGAAAGGTATCGAGTGGGCGCGCAAAGGGCTCTTCGTCCTCTTCGCCATCCGGCCGTCCGCTCCCGAAACAGGATTCGGCTATATCCACCTCGGGCAATGCCTGGAGCCGGATGATGTTTGCGAGGTCCGGGGCTTTAGGGAAAAGCCCGATCTCGCGACAGCCGAGCAGTTTTTCAGAAGCGGCGCCTATGCGTGGAACAGCGGAATCTTTCTTCTGTCGGCGCAAAGACTACTCAACGAACTCGCGACATGGGAGCCGGCCTTACTCAATGCCTGCGAACACTCGGTTCGTGCGGCCAGCGCCGACCTCGATTTCCTGCGCTTGGAAAGCGAGGCCTTTTCCAGGGCGACGGATATCTCGCTCGATCACGCCGTTCTGGAAAGGACACACAACATGGCTGCGGTCCTCTCTCCGTTCTCCTGGCACGATATCGGCAGCTGGTCGGCAATCTGGGGGAGGGAGCATAAAGACGGCAGGGCCAATGTCGTGTCAGGACAGGTATTTTTGCAGGATACGGAGGGTAGTTATATCCGCTCCGAGGGGCCGTTGATTGCGACGATGGGGATCAGGAACCTGATTGTCGTTGCCACTTCCGATGCGATCCTCGTGGCTGAAAGAGATCATGCCCAGGATGTGAGAAAGCTCGTCGACGACATGAAAGGGCAGGGACTGGGGGCGGCGATCCAAACCGCGGAAGCATATCGTCCTTGGGGTAGCTATCGATGTCTCCATGGCGGAGAGGGATTCCTGGTCAAGCATATTCGGGTCAATCCCGGCGCAAGATTGTCACTGCAGAAGCATTATCACCGGTCCGAACATTGGGTTGTCGTAAGAGGGCAGGCTCTGGTCACGCGTGACCGAGAGCGCCTCTTGTTGCGCGAGAACGAATCGATCGATATCCCATGTGGATGCATCCATAGGCTGGAAAATTCGGGTAGCAGCTTTCTCGACCTGATCGAGGTGCAATCGGGAGCCCATCTCAGCGAGGACGACATCGTGCGGCTCGAAGATGACTATGCGCGTCTTTAGGGTGCAAAAGATATTTATGCCGCAGCCGATGTGTTTTTCAAATTATCTTCCAGAATCATTGCGGCGCCCTTTTCCGCAATCATCAAGGTCGGCGAGTTCGTGTTGCCACTCGTGATCATCGGCATGATGGATGCATCGATCACACGAAGACCTGAAACTCCCCGCACGCGAAGACGTTCGTCCGTCACCGCCATCGGATCGCTCTCGATCCCCATCTTGGCGGTTCCGACAGGATGGAAGATCGTCGTTCCAGTCTCGCGAGCTCCGTGCAGCAGTTCCGCGTCGGTTTCGAGCTCCGGACCCGGCTTGTACTCTTCAGGACGATATTCCTGAAGCGCCGGCATGGAGACGATGCGACGAACGAGACGCAGAGCATCGACCGCGACCTCCTGATCCTCCTGCGTCGTCAAGGAATTCAGCTTGATGACGGGCGCCTCGGATGGATCGGGGCCGCGCAGTCGGATGCTGCCTCTGCTTGTGGGTCGGAGATTGCAGACGCTTGCCGTGAAGGCCGGAAACGGATGAGGCTCTTCGCCGAACTTGTCGAGAGACAGGGGTTGAATGTGGAATTGCAGGTTGGGTGTCGCATAATGCGGCGAGGAGCGGGTGAAAGCTCCGAGCTGCGACGGAGCCATGGTCAAGGGACCGCGCCGGAACAGAGCATATTCGAGTGCCATGTGGCCCTTCTTGAGCAGTGACCGGTAATCCTCATTGAGCGTGCGGACGCCATGGACCTTATAGATAGGCCGCAGCTGTAGATGATCCTGCAGGTTTTCGCCAACCCCGGGCAGATGGTGCACGACATTGATCCCGTGCTTCTGGAGGAAATCTGCATTGCCGATGCCGGACAGCTGCAGTAATCTCGGGGTTGCAACTGCGCCTGCGGACATGACGACCTCTCGGCGTGCCCGAATCTGCCGCTTCACGCCGTTTTGGACGAACTCCATACCGATGGCACGGCGGCCCTCGAAGATGATGCATGTGGCCGAAGCAAAGGTCTCGACCTTCAGGTTTGGGCGCGAGAGGGCGGGCTTCAGGAAGCCGCGAGCAGCCGACCAGCGGCGGCCGTTCCGCTGATTCACCTGGAAGTAGGCAATGCCCTCATTGTCACCGGTGTTGAAGTCGGCCGTCCGAGGAATGCCAGCTTCGACAGCGGCCTCGACAAAGGCATCGAGTATGTCCCACCGGACGCGTGGAGCCTCGATGCGCCATTCGCCACCCGTTCCATGATGGTCGCTGTCGCCAAGATAGTGATCCTCGTGCCGCCGGAAGATCGGCTTCACGTCCTCCCAGCTCCAGCCATGCAAGCCCATCTGCCTCCAGTTGTCATAATCTTCGCGCTGGCCGCGCATGTAGATCATGGCATTGATGGCGGAGCAGCCTCCGAGAACCTTGCCACGAGGATAGCTCAGGACACGGCCATTGAGGCCGGCTTCGGCCTCGGTCTTGAACATCCAGTCGGATCGTGGATTTCCGATCGCGAAGAGATAGCCGACGGGGATGTGGAACCAGATCCAATTGTCCCTACCGCCAGCTTCCAACAGGCATACGGAGTTGCGAGGATCGGCGGAAAGCCTATTGGCGAGGACACAGCCAGCCGATCCGCCACCGACGATGATATAGTCATACATATCAATGCTCGACACCGTGCAGCCTCGCTGTTTCCAACCAATCCTTTCGATGTTGAAGGCAGGTGAACATCAAACCTGCTTACTTTGCCTGCGCTTCAAGAGTTCCATCACCTCACCGGCGATTCCACGTCTGAAGAGCAGCACGCAGACGACGAAGATGATGCCGATCAGCACGGTCACGGGGAAATCCGATGATGCAAGATAGTTTTGAAGGGCGATGACGAAAGCCGCACCCACGACGGGGCCGATCAGGGTGCCGATCCCTCCGAGCAACGTCATCAGGATGACTTCGCCGGACATCTGCCATTGCACGTCCGTAAGCGTCGCGAATTGGAAGACGATGGCTTTCGTTCCGCCGGCGAGCCCTGCCAGCGCAGCTGACATGACAAAGGCACCGAGCTTGTATCGATCGACACGGTAGCCGAGAGAAATGGCACGCCGCTCATTCTCGCGGATGGCCTTGAGAATGTTTCCAAAGGGAGAATTGACGATGCGCCAGACTGCGAAGAAACCGAACAGGAACACGGCCAGGGTCACGTAGTACATGGCGATCGGATCGTTCAGATCGATCAGCCCGAGAAGATGCCCGCGCGGGACACCCTGGATACCGTCTTCGCCATGCGTGAAAGGCACCTGAAGGCAGATGAAGGCAAACATCTGCCCCAGCGCGAGCGTGATCATCGCGAAGTAAATGCCCTGACGGCGAATAGCGAGAAAACCGACCAGCAGACCGAGTGCGGCCGCCCCCAGAACCCCGAGAAGAAGTCCCGCGAGCGGATCCCAGCCCCAGACCTTGACCGCATGAGCCGTAAAGTATGCGGCGCCGCCGAAGAAGGTCGCATGTCCAAAGGAAAGGAGGCCCACATAGCCGATGAGGAGATTGAAGGCGCATGCGAAGAGCGCGAAGCACAGCATGCTCATCAAGAGAACAGGATAGAAGACGAAGGGCGCGGCTAGAAGCCCCACCAGCGCAAGGGCGGCGAACGCCTTCATCGGAATTCCAACGCCGTCCTGTCTATCTAAAGCCGGTGATCCCACTTTCACAGACATCACGCCTCCCGTCCGAAGAGGCCCGCCGGTCTGACGAGCAAGACGATGGCCATCACGACGAAGATCACGATGCTCGAAGCCTCCGCATAGAAGACCTTGGTTAGCCCTTCCAGGACGCCGAGGACGTAACCCGTGATGATAGCGCCCAGAATGGATCCCATGCCGCCGACGACCACGACTGCAAAGACGATGATGATGAGGTTCGATCCCATCAGCGGACTGACCTGGTAGATCGGTGCAGCCAGCACGCCAGCCAGCGCCGCAAGGGCTGCTCCGAGACCATATGTGAGGGTGAGGAGCCTCGGCACGTTCACACCGAAGGCCTGTACCAGAGTGGCGTTCTCCGTTGCGGCCCGCAGATAGGATCCAAGCCGGGTCTTCTCGATGAGAAGCCAGGTTCCGAGACAGATCACGAGCGAGGCGATCACGACCCAGCCCCTGTAGATCGGCAAGAACATAAAACCGAGATTCACGGCGCCGGTGAGTTGCGCGGGCGGCGAATAGGGCTTGCCCGAAGTGCCGAACCAGTAGCGGAAGGCTCCTTCGAAGATCAGGGCCAGCCCGAAGGTCAGGAGGAGACCGTAAAGCGGATCAAGGCCATAAAGGCGGCTGAGCATCGTGCGCTCGATCGCCATGGCGACTGCGCCCACGATCAAGGGAGCCAGGACAAGGGACGGCCAGTAGTCGATGCCTGCATAGCTGAGAAGACCATAGGCTGCGAAGGCTCCCAGCATGTACTGGGCGCCGTGAGCAAAATTGATCACCCGTAACAGGCCGAAGATCACCGCAAGTCCCAGGCTCAATAAGGCATAGAAGGAGCCGTTGATGAGGCCGATCAGGATCTGGCCATAGAGGGCAGGAGCGGGAATGCCGAAAATCGTGCTCATTTCGTCCTCACACGCCCAGCACGCTGTGGAGCTCATCCATATGCGAATCGAGCTCGTTGCCGGGGAACGAATTCACCATGCGCCCGTCCTCCATGAGATAGAAGCGATCAGCCACTTTACGAGCGAAGCGGAAGTTCTGCTCGACGAGCAAGATGGTCATGCCGCGCTCCTTCAGCGCGACCAGGACGTCCCCGATGCGTTGCACGATGACCGGTGCAAGTCCTTCGGTCGGTTCGTCGAGAAGGATCAGGCTCGCGCCGGTTCGCAGAATACGAGCGATGGCGAGCATCTGCTGCTCGCCGCCGGAAAGCTTTGTCCCCTGACTGTGGCGACGTTCATAAAGATTGGGAAAGAGGTGATAGATCTCTTCGATGCTCATGCCGCCGTCTGCGACTTTCGGCGGCAGGGCAAGATTCTCTTCAACGCTGAGGCTCGCGAAGATCCCGCGCTCCTCCGGCACGTAGCCAAGGCCCGTCTGCGCTACGCGATGAAGAGGGAGCGCAAGCAGATCGCGTCCTCGCAGGCGGATCGCTCCTTCGCGGCGACGCAGAATGCCCATGATTGCGCGAAGAGTAGTGGTCTTTCCCGCTCCGTTCCGACCGAGGAGCGTCACCGTCTCGCCTTCACGAATGTCAAGATCGACCCCGTGGAGAACATGACTTTCTCCATACCAGGCATTCAGTGCCCGAACCTCGAGGAGAGCGTTACTCATGCTCCGTTCCCATATATGCCTCACGCACGCGCGGATCAGCGCTGACGGCGTCATAGCTACCGTCCGCCAGGATCTCGCCTCGCGCCAGAACCGTCACCCGATCGCAGAGGTCCGATACGACGTGTAGGTTATGCTCGACCATCAGCACGGTCCGGCCTTTGGAGATCTGACGGATCAAGTCCGAGATGCGGCCGATATCTTCGTGCCCCATGCCGGCCATCGGCTCGTCGAGGAGAAGCATGGTCGGATCGAGAGCGAGCGTCGTCGCAATCTCCAGTGCCCGCTTGCGTCCATACGGCAGCTCGACAGCCGGCAGATGGGCATAGGATGACAGATTGACCGCGTCGATCAGTTCCAGTGCGCGGTCATCCAGATGCGACAGAACCCGTGATGAGCGCCAGAACTGCGTCGCCAGTTGCGACGGTCGCTGCAGAGCTACGCGAACATTGTCGAGAACGGTCAGATGTGGAAAGACTGCAGAGATCTGAAAGGAACGAACGAGGCCGAGGCGAGCAACCTCGGCCGGCTTCAGCGTCGTGATGTCCTGTCCGCGAAATTCGATCCTGCCGCGGGTCGGTGTCAGGAACTTGGTCAGCATGTTGAAGACGGTGGTCTTCCCTGCGCCGTTGGGACCGATCAGAGCATGAATCGAGCCCTCTCGAACGGAGAGGTTCACGTTGTTCACGGCGACGAAGCCGCGAAACTCCATGGTGATTCCTTCGGCCGTCAGGATAGGCGTATCATTGACCATCATGCGGTCATTCATTTCTCGATACTGAACATGCAACTGCCGTGGCGTCCCGAAGATCTTCGAGACGCCACGATATCGAAAGTTCCGGAGAACGGCGGACGGTGCCAGCCCGTCTCCTTGCTGCACGAGAGCTTACTGCGTGAGCTGGCAGCCGCTCTCCGACACTTTCAGAAAGGCCTCGTCGCCGGGCACGGTGGCAAGCTGCTTATACATGTCCCACTCGCCCTTGCTCTCTTCCGGCTTCTTCACCTGGAAGAGATACATGTCGTAGACCATGCGGCCGTTGGGCAGGACCTTGCCTTTCTTGGCGAAAACGTCTTCGACCGGGAGCTCGTGAAGCGCTTTTGCCACCGGCTCGGTCGCATCCGTGCCCGCTTTCTGGATGGCTTTCAGGTATTGCAGAACCGCGGAGTAGGTTCCGACATGGATCATGTTCGGCATCCGGCCGGTGCGCTCCATGAAGCGCTTGGCGAAAGTGCGGTTCTCGTCGCTTTGATCCCAGTACCAGCCTTCCGTGAGCGTCAGGCCGTTTGCCGCCTTCAGACCGAGGCCATGTACCTCAGCCAAGGTGAACAGGAGAGCAGCCAGACGCGTGCCGCCTTGCGTGATGCCGAACTCAGACGCCTGTTTGATCGCGTTGGAGGTGTCGAGGCCCGCATTCGCAAGGCCGATGACGTTGGCGCCGGAACTCTGGGCCTGGAGGAGGAACGATGAGAAATCGTTGGCGCTCAATGGATGCCGAACGGACCCAAGGATTTGGCCGCCCTTGGCTTTCACGACCTTCGATGTCTCATCTTCCAAGGAATAACCGAAAGCGTAGTCTGCCGTCAGAAAGAACCACTTATTGCCGCCGTTCTGCACCAGCGCACCGCCCGTCCCGACGGCCAGGGCATGCGTATCATAGGCCCAATGGAAGCCGTAGGGTGAGCATTGCTTGCCGGTCAGATCGGTTGTCGCCGCACCCGTGACGATGTTGACCTTCTTCTTCTCCTTGGACAACCCCTGGACGGCCAGCGCCACGGACGATGTCGTCAGTTCCATGATGGCGTCCACCTTGTCGGTGTCGTACCATTGGCGCGCAATGCTGGAAGCGACGTCGGGCTTGTTTTGATGGTCGGCATTGACGATTTCGATTGGAGCGCCCAGCACCTTGCCGCCGAAATCCTGCACCGCCATCCGTGCAGCCTCAACCGAGGACTTGCCGCCGAAATCGGCATAGACGCCTGATTGATCGTTTAGGATACCGATCTTGACGACGTTGTCCGAGATCTGCTGCGCATGGGCGGAGTGCGCCAGTACGGTGCAGCTTAAGGCGAATAGGACTTTCTTGAGTACGCGCATGAACTTCCTTCCCTCTTCTTGTCCTGTCCGGCTGCGCCGGATCTGATTGTGCGTGCATGGTGGAACCACCCACGGCAGCGGTCAAGGAAGGTTAGGGACACTTTTCGGTCATGCAATGTGGCTGAGGTTCATCCTTAAGTCGCAGATATCTTCAATGTACGATGGGCGTTCCTGAAAATAATCTTATACCCTTGGGGCACCCTTCGCACGCAGGAGCAAGGCCGCGAGTTCAGCAAAGCCATCTCCCGAATGAGAGGGTGTAATGAAGGCCGGCTTGCTCTTCAGCCGATGGGCAAAGGCGCTGATATTGGCGACACCGACGCTTAGGGGAAATGCCGCGAACATCGGCTCGTCGTTGGGAGAATCCCCAGCATAGATCACACTCCTCTTGGCATCTTCCCAGTCGATCTTGAAGACATCTGCCAATAGCGTTTTCGCCATGCTCAGTTTGTCGTAGGCACCGAACCAGCCATTTACGTGAATGGAGCTGACCTTCGCCTGAGCTCCGGCGCGTTCGAAGACGGAAACGATCTTGTCTACCTCTCGCTCGGGCAGGGGAGGAACATCCTCGCAGAAATCGATGGCAAGGTCCGCAACCCGGTAAGCTTGATCGCTGGCAAGAGCGGCTCCAGGAATGGTCGCCAGAACCTCCTTCTCGATCTCGTCGAGGCGGGCACGATTCAGCTGGCGCTCCTCCGGGCTTGCCCAGAAATGATGGTGCATCTTCTTTCGGATGCGGTCATAGCGGAAGAAGAAGGCGCCGTTTTCCCCGACGATCGCATCGACCGGCCACATCCTGACGATGTGATCGCACCAGCCCGCCGGACGCCCCGTCACCGGGATGACCAGGAAGCCTGCCTTGTGAAGAGCCTCAAGAGCTCCGTAGGCCGCCGCAGTCAACATGCCTTCGGAGGTGATCGTGTCATCGATGTCGGAGAGGACCACGCGGACGGATCGGGCTTGCTCGAGAGAGAGCTCGGACAAAGGCCTCATGCCGCGTCTCCGAGACGGGCGGGGCGGACGGATCCGAACGAGCGCATATGGAAAATCCTTGGGAGGTCTCAGGAGTAGGCCGCAGCCTATGAGGCTGGACATTGTTGATCAAGACAAATTCTGTGGCATATTCCACAAAATCTGCCTGACTTACGGCATCAAGGTAAGGGATCGCTCGTCATGATGTTGCCTGATGGCAAGAAGACGGCTCGGCAACGACTCATCATTGCCGAGCTTGCCTTAAGCCCGACGGTGCGGACCTCAGCCCTGGCTCAGCAGCTGGGCGTTTCGACCGAAACGGTCCGCCGCGATATCGAGGAGCTCACGCGACAGGGCCTCGTCAGCCGAACCTATGGCGGGGCAACGGGGCGCCAGGTCGGCATGCAGCCAGAATTTGCCAATCGTGAAGAGGAGGCCGTTGCCGAGCGCGATGCGATTGCCTGGGCGGCCGTGGCGCTCGTGCGGCCGGGCGATGTCGTCATGATCGATTCCGGATCGACGACTGCTCGCTTTGCCCAGGCTCTGGCCGCACGCGAGGTGCCTGTGACCGTCATTACGAACGGGTTTGCCGTGGCGGGCGCCTTCAGGCGAAATGATCTCTTCCGGGTCATGGTTTGCCCTGGGCAGTTCATCGCCCGGGAGCAGGGCGTCTACGGCTCCGAGACCTGCAGCTTTCTCCAGAGGTTCTTTGCAGACATCGCCTTTATTGGTGCCAGCGGGCTGACCGATGAAGGACCTACCGAGGTGGAGACGGAGGCCTGTGCCGTCAAACGCACTATGCTTGCACGGGCGGAACGGCGCATCCTTCTGATCGATTTCTCGAAATTCCATCGCCGACATTTCGAGGTGGTTTGTCCGCTCTCGGTCCTTTCCGACATCGTTGCCGACCGTGTTCCCGAGGGGACGCTTGCCGAGCGTTTGTCCGAGAATGGTGTGACCTTCCATGCCGGGATTTCGGGCGAGACGGCTACGTCAACGCCCTGATGTCTTTCCGTTGACTGGGGAGCGGATTATGAACGATGACGCAAGGCGCGTTAACACTGCAGCAGAAGGACCGCTATCGTCGTGTCATACGCACTCCGTTCTTTCTTGTCTGACGCGGTTTTCGTAGCCGTGAGCTCGAGGTGACATATGCAAAGCAACGCCGATATTCTGCGGTCCTTGTTCGATGCGGCGCTGCAGGCCGCGCTGCCCGATGGAAAATTCGAAGGTCGACTTCCTGCACGACCGAAAGGGAGAACCATCGTGCTCGGTGCTGGCAAGGCGTCGGCGCGCATGGCTGCGGCCTTTGAGGACGCGTGGAGTAAGATTGGCGGAAGTTGCGAGGGGCTCGTCGTCACGCGCTATGGGCATGGCGCGAAAACGCGATCGATCGAGATCGTCGAAGCGGCTCATCCAGTTCCCGACCAAGCCGGTCTTGATGCTGCACGGCGCATTCTGTCGCTCGCAAAAGAGGCGGGACCCGACGATCTTGTCGTTTGCCTGATCTCCGGCGGTGCATCCGCTCTTCTATCATTGCCGGCGGAGGGTCTGAGCCTCGGCGACAAGCAGGAGATCAACCGTGCCCTTCTGCGCTCGGGCGCCCCTATCGGGGAGATGAATCAAGTCCGGAAGGCGCTTTCGGCCATCAAGGGGGGGCGTCTTGCGGCGGCCGTCAGGCCGGCACTACTTGTCACCTATCTCATTTCCGATGTACCGAGCGACGATCCAGGCAGCATCGGCTCCGGCCCGACCATTCCCGAACGCGTTGATCCGGATGCGGCGCTGTCCATTTTGCGTCGCTATGCGATCGATGTGCCCGAGCATGTCGCCAACGCGATCCGTGCCAATGCCGCTGCGGGAGATGTGCCCGGTGGCGTCGTTCACATGCTCGCGACACCAAAGATGGCTCTCGATGCAGCGGCGCAACGGGCGCGGGAACTGGGCCTGTCTCCACTCATCCTTGGCGACGCCATCGAAGGCGAAGCGCGAGAAGTCGGCCGCGTCATGGCGGGGATCACGCGCTCCGTGCTGCAGTACGGTGAGCCGATCAAAACACCGTGTGTCCTCCTTTCGGGAGGCGAAACTACTGTGACCGTGCGTGGAAAGGGACGAGGGGGGCGCAACGCTGAGTTTCTTCTCTCGTTGGCGATATCATTGAAGGATGTGGCTGGCGTTGCGGCGATCGCCTGCGATACGGATGGTATTGACGGATCTGAAGACAATGCCGGTGCTTGGTTCGATGGGGAACTCGCTGCAGCAGCGCGCCGAAAAGAGCTCGATCTTGACGCTTACCTCACCAGCAATGACGCATACACGGCTTTCTCAGCTCTGGATCGCCTGATCATTACGGGGCCGACGCTGACCAACGTGAACGACTTTCGCTGCATTCTCGTGCGGTCTTGATATGCGTCTCTATTGCTTCGTCGAGCGATGTCAGATCGAGCTTCCCGGATCGACGTCTTCATGCCGAGGGAGACGGAGCATGATCGTCGTCCCGTGTCCTTCCCGGCTGTCAATGCGAACGGAGCCTCCGTGGAGCTGAAGGATATGCCAAACCAAGCTCAATCCCAGTCCCGTCCCTGGCGCGTGTTTCGCGTTTCTGGCCCGGAAGAAGGGTTGCATCAAGAACGGTAGATCACGCTCGGGGACGCCTATGCCCTCGTCCTGGATGCTGATGCGTACCTCGTTTTCATCGGCTTCGCCGACGATGGTGACGGGACGATCCAATGGCGAGTACTTCATGGCGTTCGAGAGAACGATGATAAGGGCCTGCTCAAGAAGGATCGGGTCCGCAAGCAGGATCTCGGGCAGGTCGTCGACGGCGATTTGAAAGGTCCGACTCGGTTGCTGGTGGTGCTGCTCTTGGCAGATGCGACGAAGCATAGACTTGAGATTGAAGGGGCGCGGTGCTGGTGTGATCGCTCCGGCATTCGCCCGCGTATAGGACATGATGGTCTCGATCAATTCATGAAGACGGCGGCTCGCCCGCCAGATTTTTTCGCCGCGGTCGCGAACCTCCTGTGAGCTGAGACTTTCCGATCGCCTTATCAGACCTTGGGCAAGTGCTGAAATCGTCGAGAGGGGCGTCACCAACTGATGGGCGAGAAGAGCCATGCGATCCAGATGCTGAACGGGATCCTTGCCGTTCTGCTGGACAGACGCATTCGGTCGGTTCGAGGGGGTCCGATGATCCGGCAAGGAAGGACTCGTTCTGGGAATTTAAAGATATAACGTTATAATGCCAAGTTAGTTCAATCGCCTGACCAATTTCATGCCGTTCGAGGAAATTTCCTTGCCCAGCTTGTCTTTGAGTGTGCGCAGCATGACCGGCGGCGCGGGGCCTATTAGCGAAAATTGCGATGTTCTGTCGCCCTTCATATGAAGGGGGGCGCTGTGAGCATCAGCGTTCAGGCTCGCAGCGCCGCCCTTGCAAGCCTCTCACGATCCAGTTGAATCAGGTCCTCACCAGCAAGCGTGGGCAATGTTCCTGAAGCTGCTCCATGAAACCACTACGATGCGAATGCGTTCACCATCACGGTTTTCAAAACAGGAGTTCGGCAATGGACAAAGATCGCATTGAAGGCAGCATGAAAGGCGTCAAGGGCAGCATCAAGGAAGGTGTCGGCAAAGCAGTCGGCGACTCCAAGCTCGAAGCCGAAGGCAAGATGGATAAGGCTGAGGGAAAGATTCAGAACTCCGTCGGCGGCTTGAAGGACTCGCTGCGTAATAAGGAGTAATAGCGTTTTCAGGCACAGAGGCCCGGCTGATGGCCGGGCCTTTTTTATGATTCAGCCCTTCCGGATGCGGAAGATGAGCTGGTGTCCGTCGTGGGCCTGCTGCTCCAGGACGTCGCCCGTTTCTCGAATGAGATTGGGGATGTCAATCGTTGCGAGAAGATCGGTGCATACGACTTGAAGTTGATCTCCGGGCGAGAGACGAAGCAATGCCTTGCGGGTTCGAAGCACGGGCAGAGGGCACTTCAGACCGGAGAGGTCGAGCTTCTTCATGAGCGATGACTCACACCTGAACATTTACCGCCAGCATTTCCTGGAAGTGTGGGCTCGGCCTGTTGCTTCGCCAGAAGCAGTTCCGCCATTGCGTGTTCCTCTGGCGTATTGATGTTGAAGAAGGGGTCAAAGGGCGTGTCGGTCCAGCCGGCTTGTGCAAAGCCGTGTCGTTCTGCCAAGGACAGTACGCTTCGAGAACCCTGCGTTACGAGGACGTGTCGAAGATCCGATCTCAATCGCCGGGACCACAGTCCGATCGTCGGGTGCAGTCTGCCTGCGGACAGGGCTAGGACGAGATCGCGTCTCTCACGCCGTTGTGCTTCATGAAGACGGCCTACGAGGTCGCTCGGAACAAAGGGCGTATCGCTTGAGACGCTGACGATCCATTCTATATCCGGTCTGTGAACGGCGGCCCAGTCGAGGCCGGACAGAATACCGGAAAGCGGACCGAGAGACCCAGATGGCGGATCACAAACCACAGGCAGCCCGAAATCCTTGAAGCGAGCCGCATCTCCGTTGGCATTCAGAATGAGGCCATCGCATTGAGGGCCGAGGCGCCGAACGATACGATGAAGGAGCGGTTCGCCACCGAGCGCCAACAGTGCCTTGTCTACACCTCCCATGCGCGTTCCACGCCCGCCAGCAAGGACGACGCCGAGTGTAGGTGGAAAGGGCGACGCGTCGTGCACGTCGTCTACTCGATGACGATCCGTGGCGGAGGACGAACGCCGCTGTGGCCCATGAGAACATCCGCGACCTGACGGGCCATGGCCTTGTAAATGGCCGCATGAGGCCCATCAGGGTCGACAGCGACGACAGGACGGCCGGCATCCGACAATTCGCGGATCGACATCGTCAGCGGCACCTCGCCGAGGAAAGGTACGCCAAGGCGCTCTGCTTCCATCCGTGCACCGCCATGTCCGAAGATATGAGAGGACTGTCCGCAATGGGGACAGATGAATGTTGCCATGTTTTCGACGATGCCGAGGATCGGCACTTCCACTCGCTTGAACATGGATACGCCGCGTCGCGCATCGATCAGAGCAAGATCCTGCGGTGTCGATACGATGATGGCGCCGGCCAGAGGAGTTGCTTGAGCCATGGTCAGCTGAGCATCGCCGGTGCCCGGCGGCATATCCACGACCAGCACGTCCAGGTCGCCCCAGGCTACTTCCCGCAGCATCTGCGTGATGGCCGACATCACCATCGGGCCACGCCAGATCATGGCGGCTTCCTCATCGACGAGAAAGCCGATGGACATCACTTTTAGTCCATAGGCCTCCATCGGTTCGAGAATGCGGTTCTCGAGCAGCTTCGGCTTGCCATGAATGCCGAGGAGCTTGGGCATTGACGGGCCATAGATGTCGGCATCGAGGAGACCGACCTTCAGACCGATGGCTTTGAGCCCCAGTGCAAGGTTGCAGGCAGTGGTCGACTTGCCGACACCGCCCTTTCCGGAGGCGACGGCGATAATGTGCTTCACCCCTGGGATCTGCTGTCCCTTCGGCGCGGTGCCCGGCGGTGAGCGGCGTGGTGCTTGTGCTTGAGGCGTAGCAGCACCTGCCGATGCAGGGCGTTCAGCGGTCAGAGTAGCAAAGACGCCCTTTACTCCAGGCAAACGCTGAACGGCATTCTGCGCCGCTTGGCGCACCTGCTCCATAGCTGGCGCTTCTGAAGGCTCGACAAAGACGGAGAACATGACACGAGACGCACCGTCGACGACCACCTCGGACAATCGGCCGGACGCCACGAGGTTGACGCGGCCGCCGGCATCAACCGGCACAGCCTCAAGGGCCTTCAAGACATCTTCACGGGTAATCGCCACGGTCGAGCCTCCTTTGCCGAACCTTGTGAGCCGGTTCTATCCCTCATGTAAAGAGCCGACAGCCGTCCGTTAAGGCATCGTCTCTGCGGTTCCGCTGTCAGAACCAAAGCAGACCTTGTCCGTTGTCCCCCAAGCCTCGTTGGGCAGCCGATCCACGCCCGATGCCTGCCATGGCCGCACAATTGCGGGTCCATCGGCATTTGATTTGAGGATTTGAGACGAGCTTAGAGGATATGACGATGCATCAGCACGGCCACGGCGACCCCAATGCCAAGAAGCTTTATGACATGATACAGGACATGAAGATCGCCATGATGACGACTGTCGATGCCGACGGCACGCTCCATAGCCGACCCATGTACAGCCAGGAGACGGACGAGCACGGCGACCTCTGGTTTTTCACGAAGGTGCAATCCCCGAAGCTGACCGAGATCTCGCGGGACAACGAAGTCAACCTTGCCTATTCCGATCCTGAAAAACAGAATTACGTATCGGTTTCGGGTAAAGCAGAGATCGTGCGCGACAAGGCGACGGTCGACGACAAATGGTCAGAAGGTCTTCGCGCCTGGTTCCCGAATGGGAAGGACGATCCATCAATCGCTCTCGTGCGCGTTCACCCCGCGAGGGGAGAGTTCTGGGACAGTCCGTCGTCCACGCTCGTCCATCTCTACGGCTACGCCAAGGCGGCGGTCACCGGGCAGTCGCCGACCGATATCGGCGACCAGAAGAAGGTCGATCTGCGCTGATCGATGACTGCTTCGCAGAAGCGGCGGGGCTGCGTGCCCCGCCTCTCGCCGACATCGAGAACGTTCCTACGTACTACGCTTCCGTCCAGATCGGCGTGGCGCCACCCTGAAGGGCTCAAAAAACGTAGCCGACTTTCAGTTCGCCTTGCTCTTTCGCCGCCCGGCCTGCTTCGCTATTGTCCGCCTTCCTTCAGGCTGCAAGGAGCAGGCGATGGTGGACATCGCGACCAGGGTTTATAACCACACCTGGAAAATCGACCCGATCGTCCGGTCGGTGCTCGACACGGATTTCTATAAGCTTTTGATGGCGCAGACGATTTTTCGCCGCCATCGGGACGTGCAGGTGACGTTCGGGATTCAGAACCGCACCACCCGGATCAGGCTCGCCGAAATCATTGACATGGGCGAACTGCGCGAGCAGCTCGATCACGTGCGCTCCCTGTCGCTAACCCGGGGCGAATCCACATGGCTGCGCGGCAATACGTTCTATGGCAAGCGGCAGATGTTCTCGCCGGAGTTCATGGATTGGCTGGAAACCTTCCGTTTCCCGGAATACCTCCTGGAGAAGGAAGATGGGCAATATGTCCTCACCTTTCACGGCCCCTGGATCGAAACCACCATGTGGGAGATTCCGGCTCTTGCGATTCTCAACGAACTGCGCTCCCGCGGTGTGCTCAAAGGCATGGGCAAGTTCGAGCTTCAGGTTCTCTATGCCCGAGCCATGACGCGGGTCTGGGAGAAGATCCAGCAGCTCAAAGCCCTGCCTGATCTCTCGGTTACAGATTTCGGAACCCGCCGCCGTCATGGATTCCTGTGGCAGGATTGGTGCGTCCAGGCGATGATTGAAGGTCTGGGGCCGGCCTTTCTTGGAACGTCCAATTGCCTGATCGCCATGCGGCGAGAAGTCGAGGCCGTCGGTACCAACGCCCACGAACTGCCCATGGTCTATACCGCCCTGACGGATAACGATCAGGACATGGCCATGGCGCCCTATCGGGTCCTCGCCGACTGGCAGAGCGACTATGAGGGAAATCTGCGCATCATCCTGCCTGATACTTACGGGACGACGAATTTCCTCAGCAACGCCCCCAGTTGGGTCGCCGCCTGGACGGGCATCCGCGTCGATTCCAAAGATCCGATCGAAGGAGGGGAGGAGGCCATCGCCTGGTGGCTGGAGCGAGGTCAGAACCCGAAGGACAAACTCGCGATCTTCTCAGACGGTCTCGACGTGGATGTGATCAAGCGTATCCATCAGCACTTCTTAGGGCGCATGCGCATCGGTTACGGTTGGGGTACATTGCTCACGAACGATTTTCGTGGATTTGCGCCAGATGGCGCACTCGACCCCATATCCATCGTCTGCAAGGTCATTTCGGCGAACGGACGTCCGACCGTGAAACTGTCCGATAATCCGACCAAGGCTCTAGGCCCCAAGGCCGAGATTGAACGCTACAAACGTGTTTTCAATGTCGGCGTACAAAACGCCAAGCCGGTCCTGGTGTAAGCGATGAAGATCGATCTCAACTGCGATATGGGTGAAGGCTTCGGGCCGTGGCCCATGGGTGACGACGAAGCCATGTTGGATATCGTGTCGTCTGCAAACGTCGCCTGTGGCTTCCACGCAGGCGACCCCGGAACGATGTTCAGAACCGCTGCAACGGCTTTGCGCAAGGGCGTCGCGATCGGGGCGCATCCAGGGTTCAACGATCTGCAGGGCTTTGGCCGACGGGTTATCAAGGGCGATAGCCCGGCAGATATCGAGCGGATGATCGCATACCAGATCGGTGCATTGCAGGCCGTCGCGGCGCTGGCGGGGCATCGCGTCTCCTACGTGAAGGCGCACGGCTCGCTCAACAATATGGCCAACGAGGATGAAGATCTGGCGCTTGCCATCGCTCGTGCCATCAAGGGTGTCGACGCGAGCTTGGTGAATGTCTGCATGCCGGGCCTTCTCATGGAGAAAGCGTCCGAGCAGATCGGTGTTCCCGTCGCGCGGGAATTTTTCGCGGACAGAACCTATGAGGATAACGGAACCCTGACCAGCCGCAAGAAGCCGGGCTCGGTTCTGCACGATGCGGAGACCGCCGCCGAACGCGTGCTGCGCACTTTGGAGGATCGCGCGGTGATGAGCGTCTCTGGAAAGCGCATTCCGGTTACGATCGATACCATCTGTGTCCATGGCGACGAACCGAGCGCAGTCGCCATGGCGCGAACGATTCGCCAGAAACTCGAAGCCAGCGGCATTTCCGTCACATCCTTTACCGTCCTCTGATCCATGACTTTCAAAGATCATTTCTCGTCGAAGTCTGGTGATTACGCAGCTTATCGGCCAACTTATCCTTCAGCCCTCATCGATTATCTTGCGGGTCTGTGCCGTTCAACGGATGTTGCGCTAGATGTCGGGTGCGGCACCGGCCAACTCTCGGTGCTTCTCGCAAATCGGTTCAGATCGGTCATCGCGACGGATGCAAGTGCCAAGCAGATAGAAAGCGCCGTGCCACATGAGGGCGTGTCGTATCGTGTCGCTCCTGCCGAGAAGACTGGCTTAGAAGATCGATCCGTCGATCTCGTGACCGTCGCCCAGGCCGCGCATTGGTTTGATCTTCCCGCCTTCTATGAAGAGATGCGCCGCATTGGAAAACCGGGTAGCGTTCTGGCGCTCATCACCTATGGCGTGATCCAGGCGGATCCGGACATCGATCCTGTCATCCAGCACTTCTATAGGG
This sequence comes from Microvirga puerhi, assembly GCF_020089865.1. Lineage (GTDB taxonomy): Bacteria > Pseudomonadota > Alphaproteobacteria > Rhizobiales > Beijerinckiaceae > Microvirga > Microvirga puerhi. The sequence goes on along the minus strand of NZ_JAIRBM010000017.1, from coordinate 57,112 downwards.
ATGTGATTGGGCCGTACTGGCCACCGGAACGCAGACATGTGGAAGAGGGCTATCGCGGTTTCGATTTCCCGTTTGCCGAGCTGACGCCACCGAGCATGGCGATCACCGTGCAATGGGGAGTGGAGGATCTCATCGGTTATGCGGATACATGGTCGGCTGTGAGAGCTGCCGAAAAGAGTCTGGGACAGCAGCCGATTGCAGAGTTCGCTCATGAACTGAGAAAGGCATGGGGGCCAACCGATCATCGTCGGACGATCCGGTTTCCGCTCTCGTTTCGAATCGGGAGGGTCTGAAGTCCTCAGGCTCGCATCGTCTTAGCCAGAAAGGGTTCCAGTGCTGAAAGGGTTTCCTCCGGAGCCTCCTCGGCGAGATAGTGCCCGCAATCGATGCCGCGCCCTTCGACGTGATGGGCCCAGTCCTTCCAGACAGCCAGGACATCGTACCAGCGTTCCAGGCCGTTCTTCAGACCCCAGAGCGCCTGAACAGGGCATGAGATCCGTCGTCTCGCCCTTTGATCTTCCTCGTCGAGGCGCATATCGATCGAGGCTCCTGCGCGATAATCCTCACACATGGCATGGATCGTATCGGGATTGGTGAAGCAGCGACGGTATTCGGCAAGCGCCTCTTCATGAAACATCGCACGCCCGCGACGGAGATAGAATGCCTCGGGGTCGGCAGCGATCAGGCGTTCGGGAAGATCGTAAGGTTGCGCTAGAAAAAACCAATGCCAATAGCCTATCGCGAAGGCCATATCGGTGCGCTGGAAATGTTCGGCGGTGGGAATGATGTCGAGCACCGATAGGGCTGCCACGCGCTTCGGATGGTCCAACGCCATGCGATACGCACATCGACCGCCGCGGTCATGACCGACGACGGCGAAGCGCTCGTGGCCGAGGATGTGCATCGCTTCGACGAGGTCGCGCGCCATCGCGCGCTTGGAGTAGGGCTCGTGATCTGGCGTCGTCGGCGGCTTCGAGCTGTCGCCGTAGCCGCGCAGATCCGCACAGATGACCGTGTAATGATCTGCCAAGCGCGGAGCTATCCGGTGCCACATCACATGAGTCTGCGGATGTCCGTGAAGGAGCAGGACTGCTGGGCCATGGCCTCCTTGACGGAGATTGATCACGGCCTCTGGAGTCGCGATCTGCCGTTGTGTAAAGCCTTCGAACATGCGCTGCCTTTTCCCGTTTAAGATACGACGCTCATGCGATCGACATCGACGAGGCCGAAATCCGTGATCTTGAGGTGAGGGATCACAGGAAGAGGCAGGAACGCGACCTGCAGGAATGGCTCCGGAAGTGTGACGCCGAGATCCTTCGCAGCATGCCTGAGAGGATAAAGCGCATCACGCACCGCTTCATAGGGAAGATCACTCATGAGGCCCGCAATCGGGAGAGCAAGTTCCGCCCGGACGACGCCGTCCGAGACGACGACGAAACCTCCCTCGATGTCACGCAGTCGATTGACTGCTGCTGCCATGTCACCATCATTCGCACCCACGACACAGATGTTATGGCTGTCGTGGCCGACGGATGAGGCAATGGCGCCGCGTTTCAGGCCGAAGCCGTTTACGAAGCCAACACCGATATTCCGATTAATGCCGTGTCGGGCCACGACCGCGACCTTGACGATGTCCTGCGTCAAATCGGCTTCGGCAAAGCCGTTCCGATGTGGGAGGATCGCCTTGTTGTTCTCCGTGATGATCTTTCCGGGAATAACACCGATCACCGAGGTTTCAGTGGCCGTCGCGGGCACTCGAAAATCATGCGCTGAGATCGTGTCGATCTTGACGCTCCCCCGTCCAATGGGTGCCACCGTTTCCCGTTTAGCGAAGAGAGCCTCGTTCACCAGCCGGCCCGCACTGAAAACATCCGATACGGCACAGGTCTCAAGATCGTCGAGGAGGACGATGTCGGCGCGCTTGCCGGGAGTGATCATGCCACGATCGCGAAGACCGAACGCTTGCGCCGCAGTCAGCGATGCCGCGCGGTAGGCGGCGAGAGGCTCGCACCCCAATTGGATCAGAGTTCTGATCATATAGTCGAGATGCCCCTCTTCCGCGATGTCCAGAGGATTACGATCGTCGGTGCAGAGGGCGAGGAACGGCGAAGTCTGCAACGAAAGCAGTGGTGCCAATGCATGAAGGTCTTTGGAAACAGAGCCTTCGCGGATGAGAATGGTCATGCCTTTCCGAATCTTCTCCAACGCTTCCGCTGCAGTCGTGGTCTCGTGATCGGTGCGGATCCCGGCGGAAAGATAGCCATTGAGGTCGAGGCCGCGGACAAGAGGAGCGTGTCCGTCGATGTGTCCGTCGGAGAAAGCTTCGAGCTTGGCAAGGCATTCAGGGTCGACTGACAGAACACCTGGGAAATTCATGAACTCGGCAAGGCCGATCACCTTCGGGTGATGACGGTAGCGAATGAGATCAGAGGCTTCTATGTGCGCTCCAGATGTTTCAAGGTGCGTTGCCGGAACACAGCTCGACAACTGGACGCGCAGATCCAGGATCGTCCGCTCGGCGCAGGTCAAGAAGTAGTCGAATGCTGCCGTTCCTAGCACATTTGCCATTTCATGGGGGTCGCAGATCGCGGTCGTGACGCCGTGAGGCAGGACGCAACGGTCGAACTCGAAAGGCGTGACGAGCGACGACTCGACATGAAGGTGCGTGTCGATGAAGCCCGGAACGGCGATGCGCCCGCGACCATCGATGGTGCGGGCGCCGCGATAGTGACCGTAGGTGCCGACGATAGTATCCCCGCAGACGGCGATGTCGGTCTGTGTAAGTGCTCCCGTCACGAGATCGAGCAGACGGACATCGGCGATGACGAGATCTGCGGCGGCCTTTCCACGTCCTTGTGCGATCCGCGTTGCAATGAGCTGCGCGTCAGACTTCCTCGTCATGCCGTTCCTTGGTCCTTACCAGCTGCGGCGTTCTCCATTGTCAATATGGATGATGCCGTTTCGATAGATCTTAAGACCCCCGACTTCGGGACGCGAGCGCAAATATGCCATGACGCCGCGTATGCGACTATGAACACGAAAGTCGATGGCGCGACAGGCCAGGTGAAGGGAGTGGTCAGCGCCTCCCGCACGCCGGTTCCGTCCTGCAGACCGATGTGTCGACTCGACGCTGACGGATCCGAATTTCGCCGACACGTCCGCAACGACATCCTTCAGAGCGGCCGGAAGGCATCCGGTCGGAGCCTCGGATCTCAGCACGATGGAGCCGAGACCGACGAAGCTGTTGAAGCGGGCGCTTGGGGTGAGAGAGCCGTTCGCCTGGGGGAGGCTCCCCGTTGCAGCCGGCGCCTTCATTTTTTCTGCAGAAGGCAAGCTCGCGTATTGCATTGTCGGCAGGGTCGTTCCTTCACTCTCCGCATGTGCGGCAGACTGAAGTGCTCCGCCGATCACGAGTCCAAGCGCGACGCAGAATCCCCGTCGTCTCGAATGTGGTCCTCGACATTCGGTGCCCATAGGATACTCCCCATGCAAGCCCCCGTTGTGTGCAGGCAATAAGCGAGCGTCAGCCGCATCGCTGCGTCTGCTTGTGATTTTGAGCACGTAACGGCCAGTTGCCGCTGCCAGCTTGGCAAGCTAAGGTTGAAATAGAGGCTGGCAACCCAGCGGACTTGAGTAAATGCCTAACTAAAACCAATGCCCCTGAATCACGTCCTATTATACCGCGATCGAGATCCTGAATCAGCCTTTGTAGCTAGGCCTTAGAGCATCGCCGAGGCCTCCATCTTGCAGGCCGGGACATGCATGCACACATTCTGCGAGGATGCTGCCTAAGGATGGCAGCGAGGAAAGGGAAGGATGTACGCTGCTCGCAGCGCTTTTTTCGAAGCCGTCAAGGTTGCCGGTCCGAGCCGCGAGGACACGATTGCACGCGTCACCATGGTGGCGAAGCTCCTGGACAACGCATTCCTCATTCCGGGACTCAACCGCCGCGTGGGCCTGGATGCCGTTATCGGTCTCGCCCCGGGCATCGGCGACGTGATCTCGGCGGCTTTGGCGGGATACATTGTTTGGGAGGCACGCCGGCTTGGCCTGCCGCGCAGGAAGATCGCCCGTATGATCGGCAATATCGCATTTGACACCGCATTGGGTGCAATTCCTGTCGCGGGGGATCTATTCGACGTCTTCTTCAAGGCCAATCAGCGCAACGTGCGCATCATCCACGATTATCTCGGCCTTGCCAGACGCGGACCGCGCCACATTGATGGCACAGCCGCCCGGATTGATGAGCGCTGACGATGAAGCGGTTCGTCTGGCTGATCGCTCTTATTCTGGTGAGCTTCTGGTCGCTCCTCGCCTGGGGGGCATATGGGCTCATCGATCTTTTCGGCAGTACGGCGGCGCGTCATGCGGATGTGGTCAGCAGCCATCCCGGAACCGTGGAATGGCTGTCTTGGAGCCTCGGAGCTCTGCGCAATCTGGGGCTTGCCGCCATCGTCTTCGTCTGGGCCGTCGTCGCCGTCTTCATCCTGGCCGTTCCAACCACGGTAAGCTTCATTCTCGGCAAAGCCTTCCGACCCGTCGAACCCATGGGTTGGGGCGGAGAAGAATACCCACGGCCGGGCTATCGGGACGTGACACCTCATGAAACGGCCACGGCTCCGGAGGAGGAGCCGCGTCGAATTGAGCGGCACTGACGGCTACGTGAAACTAATGCTCTAGCGATGGCTGGAGATGAACTGCTTGAAGCGCTCCGATTTCGGGGCGCCAAAGACATCGGCGGGAGTTCCTGACTCTTCGACCATGCCCTGGTGCAGGAACATGACGCGGTTGGAGACATCGCGTGCAAAGCCCATCTCATGCGTCACCACGAGCATTGTCCGGCCCTCTTCCGCCAGTGAACGCATCACCCGCAGCACTTCGCCCACCAGTTCGGGATCGAGCGCCGATGTCGGCTCGTCGAAGAGCATGACCTGAGGACGCATGGCAAGCGCGCGGGCGATCGCGGCGCGCTGCTGCTGGCCGCCTGAAAGATGCGACGGATATTGCCCGCGCTTGTCGACGATGCCGACCTTCTCGAGGAGCGCTTCGGCTTCCGCGACGCACTCGCTCCTGGGCCTTTTCTGCACGTGGACCGGAGCCTCGATGACGTTCTCCAGAATGGTCATGTGAGACCAGAGATTGAAGCTCTGAAACACCATGGCGACGCGGGAGCGGATGCGGTCGACTTGTGACTGATCGGCCGGCTCCATGCCCCGTCGCGTCTGTTTCAGGCGGATCGCTTCGCCCCCGATCTTGATTTCGCCGGAATCAGGAACTTCGAGCATGTTAATGCAGCGCAGCATTGTCGACTTGCCGGAGCCCGAGGCTCCGAGAATGGAGATGACATCGCCTTCCTTGGCTTCCAGCGATACGCCCTTCAGAACCTCGAGCGATCCGAAGCTCTTGCGCAGGTTTTGAACTGAAACGGCAGGCGTACTGGAGGACACGGACGAGACTCCATTAGGCAGCGATACGGACGAAAGAGCTGCATTAGACATGAGCGGCCTCCAGTTTCGGCTCGATGGAGGGAGGACGGCGCAGGTGCGGAGAGAGCCACCATTCGATGGCCATGATGATGCGCGTAATGACGAAGTTGAGGATCAGATAGATCGCTCCCGCGACGACGAAGATTTCGACGGCTCGGAACGTCTGCGAGATGAGTTTGGCGGCAAGGCCCGTGACTTCCATCATGGTGATGATCGATGCCAGAGACGTCGCCTTCACCATGAGGATGATTTCGCTGCCATAGGCTGGAAGAGCCTGCCGGACGGCGATGGGAAAGACGATTCGACGAAACAGCAGAAAGCCCGACATCCCGCAGGCGCGAGCAGCCTCGACCTGCTGGTGCGGCACGGCTTGAAGTCCGCCACGGAAAATCTCGCTGGCATAGGCTGCCGTATTGAGGGTGAGCGCGAGGATGGCGCACCAATAGGGTTCGCGGAAGAAGCTCCACAGGCCCCATTCCTGGAGCGTGGGGCGGAACTGTCCAAGGCCGTAATAGATCAGGAAGATCTGGACCAGGAGCGGCGTACCGCGAAACACGAACACATAAGCTCGGGCGATGATATCGAGAATGCGGATGCGGGAGATCCGCATCAGCGCCAGCAGCATCGCGAGGACGGCACCGAACGCCACGGACGTGAAGGCGAGGTTGAGGGTGAGCGGAACGCCAGTGATAAGTTGCAGGAATGTGTCCCGCATGAAGGAGAAATCCATCAGGAAGCCCTCCGCATGCCGCGCATCGAGTGCGTTTCAGCGCGTTGGAACAGATAGGTTGAGACCCACGTGATCACGAGATAGAGCAGGGCCGCCGTGATGTAGAAATCGAAGGGACGGCGAGTAGAGCCTGCGGCGATGTGCGATTGGCGCAGCAGTTCGACCAGTCCCGTCACGGAGATGAGTGCGGACTCCTTGAGTACCAGCTGCCACGTGTTGCCGAGGCCAGGAATCGCATATCGCAGCACCTGCGGGGCGACGATGCGGCGGAACATCAGCCAGCGATGCATGCCGACCGAGCGCGCTGCCTCGAGCTCGCCTCGGCTGACGACCTGATAGGCGCCGCGGAACACTTCTGCCTGATAGGCGCCCGATACGATGCCGATGGCCAGCGCACCGGTCACGAAGGCGGGCACGCCGATGAAGCCTTCCGCGCCGAACAAGCCTCCGATGGCGCTCAGCGCGGCGCTGCCGCCGAAATAGAACAGATAGATGACGAGAAGGTCCGGGATGCCGCGCAGAACGGTGGTATATCCGTCCGCAAGCGTACGGGCTGCCATGTTGCGCGAGAGTTTGGCCCAAGCCACGAAAGTGCCGACCACAGAACCGACGAGAAAGCCGCAGAGTGCTACGGCCAGTGTCATTCCCGTCGCGGTCAGAAGTGCCCATCCCCAACCATTCGGACCAAATCCGATAAGCTCGAAATAGCTCAGTTGCTGCACGCTGGATCGTTCCTGCTGTGCGTCACCCCGAGCGGGGTGACGCTATGAGAGATGTAGGGTGACGATGCGCTTAAGACTGCGGCGACATGTCGACCTTGAACCACTTCTCGGTCAGCTTCTTCACCGTCCCATCGGCAATGGCGGACTGGATCGCTGCATCGAAGCTGTTCTTCAGTTCCGTGTCGCCTTTGCGCAGGCCGACGGCCACGCCGCGGCCGAGAACGCCGCCGGAGACGCCGGCGCCGGCCATGGTCATGTCCTTGAACTCGGGCTGGTCGAGCGTCGCCTTCATAGAGGATTGCGCGGCGAAGATCGCATCCACCCGTCCTGCTGCCAGATCGAGGTCATGCTGCTCGGTGGTCTTGTACTCACGGATGGTGATGACGTCCTTGAGATATTTTTCCAGGAACTGGGAATTTACTGTCGAGCCTTGAACGCCGACCGTCTTTCCTTTCAGAACTGGCTTCCACGCATCGATCACCTTCTGCGCGCCATCGGGGTCCTTGTCGAGATTCAGGCGGCCGCCCGTTCCGTCGAGCTTGGCGATCGGGGAATCCTTCATCGTGGCGAAGCCGTGGAGCCCGGAAGCATAAGGCCGCGAGAAGTCGATGACCTCCAGGCGCTTATCGGTGATGTTCATGCCGGCCATGATGCCATCGTACTTCTTGGCATTGAGCGCCGGAATGATGCCGTCCCAATCCTGCGCCACGATCTCGCACTTCACCTTCATGCGCGCGCACAGGTCGTTGGCGAGGTCGATCTCGAACCCTTCCAGCTTGCCGCCGGCACCGGTGAAGTTCCACGGCGCATAGGCGCCCTCGGTGGCGATCTTCACGGTCTTCTCCTGCGCCATCGCACCGCCCATCGCTAGCGCGGATGCCAGGAGACCAAGGCCGAATACCTTGAACAGTTTCATCGTCGTTCCCTTATCTTTTGTGTTGCTCGAAACTTGATCCGGCGAAGTCGGAACTACCGTTCCGGCAGTCGTCGCTGGCTAAAAGCTAACAGTCAAAAGCCAAGTCAGCGCAAGTCCCAATCCTGCTGAATCGGCGGCCGGGACTGGCGATTTCGGTCGCAGTCGCAGCCTTCTCAAGCAAAAAGCGCGGCTTCATGGCCGCGCTTTCAAATCGTTGCAGAGCCAAATCAGCTCCGGGGAGTCGTGTCGATCTTGAACCACTTCACCGAGAGCTTCTGCACGGTGCCGTCCTTGATGGCAGCCTGGATCGCGTCGTTGAAGCTCTTCTTCAGCTCCGTGTCGCCCTGGCGCAGGCCGACGCCGACGCCGGCACCGAGCAGGCCGCCCGTAATGGACGGTCCGACCAGGGAGTAGTCCTTGAATTCAGGCTTCTCCAGCGTGCCGATAATGGCAGTGGCATCGGCGAGGACTGCGTCGATGCGGCCCGCCGCCAGATCGAGGTCATGGGCCTCGGTGGACTTGTATTCGCGGATCTCGGCCGTGCCCTTCAGGTACTTGTCGGCAAAGTTCGAGTGGATGGTCGAACCCTGCACGCCGATGGTCTTGCCTTTCAGGACAGGCTTGAGGGCCTCGATCGCCTTCTCGGCATCCGCCTGCTGCGTGCCGAGGTTATAGGCCGAACCGGTCCCCGGCATCTTGGCGAGCGGCGAATCCTTCGGCACCAGGAAACCGTTCGGTGAGTTCGCATAAGGACCCGCGAAATCGATCACCTTCTTGCGCTCGTCGGTGATGCTCATGCCGGCCATGATGGCATCGTACTTCTTGGCATTGAGCGCCGGAATGATGCCGTCCCAATCCTGCGCCACGATCTCGCACTTCACCTTCATGCGCGCGCACAGGTCGTTGGCGAGGTCGATCTCGAACCCTTCCAGCTTGCCGCCGGCACCGGTGAAGTTCCACGGCGCATAGGCGCCCTCGGTGGCGATCTTCACGGTCTTCTCCTGCGCCATCGCACCGCCCATCGCTAGCGCAGAGCCGAGAAGAACCAGGCTGACTGTCTTCAAGAACTTCATTTGTGTTCCCTTAGGATTATTGGCTCGCGTGCCAGACGAGCCTTGCTTCTCGCGACCGCGGGGGCCGCGCTGTCACGGAGTAACGGCCAAACGCGTCAAAAAGGCAAGCCGTCTTCCGTCGCACTAGATGACCCGCAGGCGGATCTCCCCGAGGCCCTCGATAGCAGCCGCCATGGTCTGACCTTTCGTCACCGCTCCGACCCCCTCGGGGGTGCCGGAAAAGATGACATCGCCGGGCGCCAGCTCGAAATAGGAGGACAGGTAGGCGATCTGCTCGGAGACGGACCAGATCATGTCGGCAAGATCTGCTTTCTGCTTCACCGTGCCATCGATAGTGAGCGAGATCGCTCCGGACTGCGGATGGCCGATCCGAGACGCTGGAACCAGAGGTCCCACAGGACCGGACAGGTCCGCTCCCTTTCCAAGCTCCCAAGGACGCCTCAACTGCTTGGCCTCGTCCTGGAGATCTCGGCGGGTCATGTCGAGCCCGACGGCATAGCCGTAGACATGGTTCAGGGCATCTTGAACGGGGATGTTGCGCCCGCCCTTCGCAAGGCCCGCGACCAACTCGACCTCGAAATGATAGTTCTCGGTCTTCGGCGGATAAGGATGGTCGACCGTCGCTCCGTCGGGGACGGGCTGTAGGGCGTCGGCGGGTTTCATGAAGAAGAACGGAGGCTCGCGGGTCGGATCACCACCCATTTCGCGGGCATGGGCCGCATAATTGCGGCCGACGCAATAGACCCGGCGCACGGGAAACAGATCGTTCGATCCGGCGATGGGAAGGGCCGGGACGGGCGGGATAGGGATTACATAGGCCATCGAAAGTCCGCGAAGCACGAAAAAAAGGGCGTCGTCCCGGCCTTCCTGTGGGACGTGCCGGTTGCTTCCTTCCTACACCTTGCGGTCGGCATCACAAGACGCAATGACTATGCGCAACCGCGAGGAGGAGGGATGGACATTCACGCTGGCGCGAACAGAGCCTTCATCGAGGGCTTAAAGGATCGGCTCGGTCCAGCCTTCGTCCTGACCGAGGCCGCAGACCTGGATGCCTTCCTTACCGAGACGCGAGGGCTGTATCGCGGGCAGGCGCTGGCCGTGGTTCGCCCGAAGGACCGGGACGAAGTCGCCTTCGTCATGAGAGAATGTGCGGAACACGGCATCCCGGTCGTGCCGCAGGGAGGAAATACGGGCCTCGTGGGCGGCGGCGTGCCGGCGGGGGGCATCGTTCTGTCTCTCACGCGCCTCGACCAGGTTCGCGACCTCGATCCGGTGAATGCGACGATCACGGTGGAGGCGGGCTGTATCCTGAAGGCCGTTCAGGACGCTGCCGACCAAGCGGGATATCTCTTTCCCCTGTCCCTCGCCTCGGAAGGGTCCTGCCGAATCGGCGGCAATCTCGCGACCAATGCCGGAGGCACGGCGGTGCTGCGCTATGGCAACATGCGCGAATTGACCCTCGGCCTCGAAGTGGTTCTCGCCGACGGGCGGGTCTGGAACGGGCTGAAGGGTTTGCGCAAGGACAACACGGGCTACGACCTGAAGGATCTGTTCATCGGCTCGGAAGGGACGCTCGGCATCATCACGGCCGCCGTTCTGAAGCTCTTTCCGAAACTGCAGGTCCGGGTGACGGCGTTTGTCGGCTGCGCGTCGGCGGAGCGGGCCCTGACCCTGTTCCATCAACTGCGCGAGGCTGCAGGCGACCAGCTCACGGCCTTCGAGTATCTCCCTGACTTCGGGCTTGAAATCGTTCTCAAGCACCGTCCGAGTTCTGTCCGTCCCTTGAGTGGGCGTCACCATTCCTATGCGTTGATCGAGCTGTCCTCGCCGCAGCGGGACGCGGATCTCCAGGGGAGGCTCGAAACCATTCTAGGCCAGGCTCTGGAGCAGGATCTTATCGAGGATGCGACTCTCGGGACCAGCGAGGCTCAGAGCCAGGGGCTCTGGAGTCTGCGAGAAAGCCTCTCCGAGGTGCAGCGGCTCGAAGGTGGCTCCATCAAGCACGACGTTGCAGTCCCGGTATCCCGTGTGGCCGAGTTCATTGAAACGGCGACACGCGCCTGCGAGGCCGCAATGCCGGGTATCCGGGTTTGCGCCTTCGGCCATTTCGGAGACGGCAACGTCCATTTCAATCTGTCCCAGCCTGTCGACATGGACAAGAATGCCTTCCTGGCGCAGTGGGAGCGATTCAACCGCATCGTTCACGACATCGTCCACCGCATGGATGGATCGATTGCGGCGGAGCACGGCGTCGGGTTGATCAAGCGCGGCGAACTGTTGCTGTACAAGGATCCGGTGGCGCTCGATTTGATGCACGCACTCAAGAAGACCCTCGACCCTCACAATCTTCTCAACCCGGGGAAAGTGCTGGAGACCGGCGATCCCCTCACGGCCATTTCAAGTCTGACGGTACACTCATGAAAACGATCGATCTTCTGGCCATCGGCGAACCTCTGATGGAATTCGCCGAGGTCCAGCGTGGCGGCGAACGGCTTTATCTGCCCGGTTTCGGGGGGGATGTTTCGAACGCCGCCGTGGCAGCAGCCCGGCAGGGCGCCAAGGCTGCGATCTTCACAGCCCTGGGCGGTGATGCCTTCGGCAAGGACTTCCTGGCTTTGTGGGATCGGGAAGGCATCGACCGCTCATCGGTCATTCTGAGGCAGGATGGCCGGACCGGCGTCTACTTCATCAGCTACGGCGAGGATGGGCACGTCTTCTCCTACGCCCGAGTTGGGTCCGCCGCCAGCCTTGTTCATGCGGGTGAGCTGCCGCTCAAGCAGATCGCTTCGGCGCGGATCCTGCATGCTTCGGGTATCAGTCAGGCTATCTCGACCGATTGCGCCGACGCAGTTTTCGCGGCGATCCGCCATGCCAAGGCGAACGGAACGATCGTCAGTTACGATACGAATCTGCGCCTGCGCCTGTGGCCGCTCGACCGCGCCCGGGCAGTGATCCATGGTGCCGTGGCCCTGTCCGACATCGCCCTGCCGGGTCTCGACGACGCGCAGCAGCTGACAGGCCTCGACCGGCCCGAGGATATTTGCGCCTTCTATCTCGGTCTCGGCTGTCAGGTGGTCGCTCTCACGATGGGCAAGTCCGGCACCATGGTGGCCACGAGCGACCGGCGCGACGTCATCCCGGCCCGACCCGTCAATGCGATCGACGCGACGGGAGCGGGTGATACGTTCGACGGGGCGTTTCTCGCAGAATGGCTGGTGCATGGTGACGCCTTCAAGGCCGCCGCCTATGCCAATGCGGCGGCGGCGCTTTCGACCCTCGGGCAGGGGGCCGTGGGGCCGATGCCGGTGCGGGGCGATGTGGAGACATTTCTGCGTGCCGCATGAAAACGGCGGGTCCAGGGGACCCGCCATTCAATAGGGTAGGGACTCTCTGGGGGATCAGCGCCCGCCGGGCAGGCGGCGTGCATCCGCCAGATGGTTTTCCAGGTGCGGGATGACCGACTGGGCGAAGGTCACAAGCGCCGGGTCGGTGCCCGTCTGGGCATATTGCTCATACACGGCCAGCGTTTCCTGATGAGCTGCCCGCTGATAGCGGCCGTAGAGGCGGTCGAATTGCGGGCCGCTTGTCGAAGCGAGCTGGTTCAGCATCTGGGTCTTTTCGGCATCGAGCTGAACCGGCAGCCGGATCGGCGCTGCTGCCCTGATGGAGCCTGTCGACTGCACATCGGCCGTCCGGCCCGCGACCCCTCCGGTCGCTGCGCCGACGCCCGCGCCTACTGCTGCACCCACCGGGCCGCCGACCAAGGCACCGACACCGGCGCCCGCCAAGCCGCCGCCAACCGCCCCGGCACCCGTGCTGGGGCCAGCGCTCGGGGCACCAGCAACCGCGCCGGTCGTCGCCCCGACACCGGCCCCGACTGCGGCTCCGACCGGACCTCCGACCAGAGCGCCGATACCTGCACCGGCCAGGGTGCCGCCGACAGTGCCGCCCAGCCATTCACCGTTAGCGGCATAAACCGGCTGGCCGCCGTTCAAGGCGGCACTGGTCTGCCCATGGTCAGTGATCATGTTCTGCGCAAAGACGCGCACCCGCGGGTTGCGGGAGCGCTCGAGAGCCATACGGCTGGCGGCAATCTCGAAGGCATCGGATTGCTCGGCCATCATACGGAATGTCTGGCCTGTCATGGGCTGGGCGAGCGCTGGGGCAGATGCAGTCGTCAGCAACGCTGCGAGGACAATATATTTCTTCATAGGATGAGCTCCCAAATTGGAAAGGCAGAACACCCTCGCAAAGCCGCGTGGCTTGCAAAGAAGTGCTGGTGGCTGCTGCAGTCGAACAACGATGTAATGTCTTGCCGGTTCCGGTTTTTCAGGTGGCTGGCCTGGCAATACGCTTTAAACGTGATGAATATTCAAAACTAAGCTTGGCCTATACCTTGCAGGCTTATCGGTAAGGATTGCCGTCATGAGAAGAGGGATGCAGTGACGGCGGCAATGGGCTATGAGCGCACGTTCACGCCCGAGATTGTCTTGTCGAAACTCCTTCATGTCCAAGTCCTGAGAGCGCTTGCCGCCCTGTCCGTTGCCTTCCTCCACGCACAGCACGATGCTGTGGCGCTGGCGGCACGGACCGGCCGGATCTTCATGCCTCTCGACAATCTGCCCTGGATGGCCGGCGTCGACGTTTTCTTCGTGATCTCGGGCTTCATCATGGTTTACGCATCCCGCTCGCTTTTCGGCGGGGCCGGAGGCAAGGGTGCCTTCCTGGCGCGCCGGATCGCGCGCATCGCGCCGCTCTATTGGACCGTCACGACCGTCTACCTCCTGATCGCCCTTGTGGCCCCGGGCCTCCTGAACAGCGATCCGCTCGCGCTCTGGCAGGTGATCGCCTCCTATCTGTTCATCCCCTTCGAACGTCCGGACGGCACCGTCCAGCCGCTTTATTCCCTTGGATGGACACTCAATTACGAGATGTTCTTCTACTTGCTCTTTGCGGCGGTGCTCACCTTGCCGCTTCGGAGGGCTGTCGGCCTTCTGACGCTTGCCCTCGTGCTGATCGTTCTCGCCGGACGCCTGATCGCGCTGCCGCAGCCGCTCGCATTCTGGACTGATCCGATCATTCTCGAATTCGCCTTCGGCCTGAGCCTCGGTTGGCTCTATGTGGAAGGCGTCACGCTGAGCCGACAGACCCGCTGGGTTCTCGTGGCCATCGCCCTCGCGGCTCTCGCGCTGAACCTCATCGGATTGCGGAGCAACCTCAACGAGATGCGGCCCCTGGCCTGGGGCATTCCGGCTGCGCTTCTCGTCGCAGCGGCTGCTTTGAGCAAAACGCACCGGCCGCCCAGCGCCCTGACCCGCTTCGGCGTGCTGACGGGGGACGCCTCTTATGCCATTTACCTCGTCCACCCCTTCGTGATCAGGGGAATAGGTGTGGTCATCGCGCGCAGCGGAATCGACACGATTCTCGGCCCCTGGGGTTTCATTCTCCTGTCGCTGGCTGCGACTTTGGCTGTCAGTCTCCTGGTTCATCGCTTCTTCGAACGGCCCGTGACCGCCTTCATCAGAGCAAGGCTCGACAAGGACGGCGTCCGATCCACCGGGGTGAACTGAAGCCCTTTTTAGGGGCGGTATTCTGCAGCGCCGCCTGCTCCCAGTCGGATCTGGCCGAGAGCCAGCATTCCCATGCCGCCGATCGTGCCCTCAGGCGTCAGGCCACGCAGCTCGGCCGTCAAGAGGAAACCCGTTTCGTCCTGATCGATGGTGAAGAGATGATAGCCGGCCCGATGGGTCAGCGTCCCGCTCCTGGCGGAGGCCGAAGGGGCGCCGATCACCGGCACGGGGCCGCGCGGGCTAGGGAGATGGGCCAGCGATCCGACGTGATTGTGGCCATGAAGAACGAGTTCGGCGCCTGTCCGTCCGATCATGGCCTCGAAGGCTCCGGCATCCGTCAGATTGCGGCCGGGCTGCGCTCCTCCGCGATGGGGGGGGTGGTGAATCAGCACGATCCGGAAGCACGAGCGGTCTTCGCCGAGTTCCTGAAGGATGCACTCTGCCGCCTGCATCTGGCGCGAGCCGACACGTCCGCTGGCCACGAAGGGGAGGGTGGGAATGGCGGAGGAGAGACCAATCAGGGCAATCTGCCCATGGCGGCGGAGATAGGGAAAGACGCCTTCGCGACCATCGACCCCGCGTGTCCAGGGCGAGACCTCCTTCAGCAGGCCTTCGAGGGCGCCGATCACATAGGCGTCATGATTGCCCGGCACGAAGCTGACGTCGTCCGGCGGCCCCAGACTCTCGAGAAAGACGCGGGAAGTCTCCCATTCGCTCGGCAAACCGATGTTGCAGGTATCGCCCGTGCACGCGATATGGTCCGGCGCCTGGGCATGCAGGTCGGTCACGAGGGCCGCGAGCAGCTCCATGTCGTGCGCCGCCGAGCGGCTGCGATGCCAGTTGTACCAGCCTGTAAGGCGCTTGCTCAGGAGCTGCCGCAGCTGAGGACGCGGGAGTGGTCCCACATGGGGATCGGTGAGATGGGCGAGGCGAAACATGGCGGGACCTTATGGCGTCGTGCGCCATTCGCCAATGTAGATCCGGCGATCCCGTCCTCAAACGACGCGATTGCCCGATCAAGAAATTCGGGTGCCGATGATCGCGCAATTCTCTACGCGTTGCCGATGAAGATGCCGGCCAAAAGCACGAGGACACCGCCGACGATCACCTGGAAGGCCGCTCGCAGGAACGGCGTATCCATGTAGCGCGTGCGGATCCATGAGATCGCGACGAGCTCGACGGCGACCACCACCGAGGCGATCGACGTGGCGATCAAGAAGGCGTTGGGCCAGGAATCCGGCACAAGATAGGGGAGGGTATGTCCAAGGCCGCCCACGGCGGTCATGAGGCCGCAGATGAGGCCGCGCAGCACCGGGGAGCCACGGCCGGTGATCTGACCGTCGTCGGACAAGGCCTCGGTCAGGCCCATGCTGATGCCCGCGCCGACCGATGCGGCAAGCCCGACGAGGAAGGTCTCCCAGTTGTTCTGCGTGGCGAAGGCGGCGGCAAAGAGTGGCGCCAAAGTCGAGACCGAACCATCGATAAGGCCCGCAAGTCCCGGCTGCACATATTGTAGGACGATGAGGCGGCGCTGCGCCTCCCGTTCGGCGGCTTCGGCGTTCTCAGTTAGGTGAGCGGCGTGGAGTTCTTCGGCTTTGCGCTCGTGATCGCGTTCGACTTCGGCAAGCTTGGTGAAAAGTTCGCGGACGCTCACGTCGAGAGTCTGCTGGGCTGCCTTTTCGTAGAAGTTTGCCGCCTGCAACTCCATCAACTCGGCCTCGCGACGCATCTTGTCGAGATCGAGTCCGGAATTCCACCAGACGGTGCGGCGCTTCAGGAAGCCGCGCACGTCCTCGCGACGGATCGGTGGCAAATGCTCGCCGAAGCGCTCGCGGTAGAAATCGTAAAGGGAGTTGCGGTGATGGCGCTCTTCCTCCGCCATGTCGTCGAAGATCTCGGCGGAGGAGGGAAAGTCCGTGCGCAGCTTGTCGGCGAAGGTCTGATAAATCCGGGAATCTTCTTCCTCGCTCGCGATGGCGAGGGCGATCACTTCGCGTTCCGTCAGTTCCGAAAGAGTCTTCATTCCGATCCCCTGTTTAGAAATATTCTAAACAGGGTCGGGCTGCTCGCCAAGTCCTATGGATAGGGACTGGCGGAAGATTTTCGGATAGCGATTAGTACTGCGCGCCGGGCATCAGCGTCGAGCGGATCGCGTGGTCGCCAAGATCGAGAGCCGGGGTCCAGGTGAAGCGCGAGGAACGGCCGAGGCGCGACAGGATGAAGGAGAGAAGCATGGGAGCACCTTTTCGTTGGCGCTGTCTTAGACCTGCATGAGAAGCATGTCACATGCTGAAACTATGGTACAGATATGCGTCTAAAGTATAACTCCGTTCATAAAACTGTAAGCTGAGCCGTGATCTACCCATGAAGATGGCCTTCGTGTCCCAGTCGAAGCTCGCCCTGCGCCTCGCGCGGCGGCTTCTCCACACCTATTGGCGCTTCTCGCGGGGGATGACTCTCGGCGTTCGAGCGGCCGTTCTCGATAAAGAGAACCGGGTTTTTCTCATTCGGCATACATACGTTCCCGGCTGGTATCTCCCCGGCGGTGGGGTCGAGACTGGAGAGCCGATCCTTCAGGCCCTGGAGCGGGAGCTTGCGGAGGAGGCCTGCATCGTCATAACCGGCACTCCCAAACTCCACGGGGTCTTCTTCAACCGGCAGGCGTCGCCGCGCGATCACGTAGCGCTCTACGTCGTTCGGGACTTCACCGTCACCGGTCCGAAGATGCCCGATCGCGAGATCGCTGAGGCCGGGTTCTTTCCCATCGATCGGCTGCCGGAGGGAGTCACCAAGTCGACGCGGCGCCGGCTCGCCGAGATCCTCCATGGCGAGACTTTGAGTCTGCACTGGTAGAATACAGTCTACGGAACCGTTTGCGCCTCGGCCCGGACACTGCTATGGGCGAATGACGACGAGGACACGCACCCTTTCATGAACACGACTCGGATCCTGCGACGACGAAACGGCTGACTTCCCGTCACGCCCGCATTGCATCGCCGTTTTTCCGCGAGTCCGTTCATGACCGAACTCTCTCTCATCATCCGCAACGAGCAACCGATTGACTGCGAGGCCATCGAGCGCCTGCACGAGCGCGCTTTCGGCCCTGGCCGTTTCGCCCGCACAGCCTCGCGACTGCGGGAGGGAGTCCCTCATCTGCGCGAACTCTCCTTCACGGCTCTGGTCGGAACCCTTCTCGTCGGTTCTGTGCGACTGACTCCCGTGCAGGCGGGGCATGAACGCGCTTTGATGCTCGGACCACTCACCGTCGAACCGGCTTTTGAAGGGCGCGGAATCGGGGCGGCGCTGATGCAGCGCTCGCTCGATGCAGCACGTGAAAAGGGACACGACCTCGTGCTGCTCGTGGGAGACGAACCCTATTATCGGCGCTTTGGTTTCAAGCGCGTGCCGTTTGGCCATCTTCTGCTTCCTGGGCCGGTGAACCCGGATCGTTTTCTTGCCGTGGAGCTTGCGGAGGGAGCCCTGGCACGTACCAAGGGCGGCGTCAGCCCACTTTCCACCTGATCCGTCAGGTGCGGCGACGTCCTTCGACGATCCAGGCGACGAGCGTCGAGCCCACCAGGAGAACGAGACCGAGGAGCCCCAGCGCGAGCGGGAACACGGACACGCCCCGCACGATGGCGCTCTCACTCGGCCGGATGCCGATCCAATCCCCGCCCGAGAAACGGGAACCTGACCGAACCGCGAGGATGCGCGGCACCACGATGTCCTGATTGCCCTCCGAGGCAACGCGCCGGATCGAGCCGCCGGTTCCCTCTGCGATCGGCCGGAGAGCCTCCGTGTTGCTGAACACGTCCATCAGTTCGCGCGGATTGGCCGGCCCGATACTCACGAAAGCGATGAGATCGCCAGAGCGGACCGTATGAAGCCCGAGTTCGCGACTGGCGACCTGCGCCGTAAAGAGACCGGGCCGGGTTTCGGAGAGAGGAATGCTCGTTTCGGCTCCGCTTGGAGCCTTCAGCGTCACGGGGTCCGCAGTGTCATTCATCGTCTGCCGCTCGATCCTGATCTCGCGGCCCACGGCGCTCGCCCGCAGCGCTTCCTCCTCAAGCGCCGGCTCCTTCATCAACCAGTGGGCGAGACGGCGCAAAAGGTCGAGATGCGGACCACCGCCCTCGTAACCCCGCGCCCAGAGCCAGGCGTGGTCGGAGAGGAGAAGAGCGACCCGCCCCTTGTCCTCGCGCTTCAGCACCAGGAGGGGTAGGTCGTTGGCCCCCGACATCACCGTGCTTCCTGTGCTGACCTGGCTGCCGATGGTTCTCAGCCACTCGCCCCAAGCCGGGGGATTGGTTTCGGAGCCGGGGAGGTCGCGGGTGACCGGGTGGCGGGCGCCGGTGTCGGTGATGTGCGCCCGGTAGGGTTCCTCGACGATGCGCCCGTCCGGCACTCCCGGAATGATCGGCGCGAGGCGCGTCTGTGCGAGGCTGCCGAAACCGGCGAATTCCGGACCGGCCGCGACCAGCACCGCGCCGCCGTCGCGCACGTAGCGCACGATGTTCTCGAAATAGCTGGACGGCAGAACACTCTGGTTAGCGTAGCGGTCGAAGATGATGAGGTCGAATTCCTTGATCTTCTGCTGGAACAGTTCACGCGTCGGAAAGGCGATGAGCGAAAGCTCGTTGATCGGTGTGCCGTCCTGCTTCTCCGGCGGGCGCAGGATGGTGAAATGCACCAGATCCACGTTCGCATCGGATTTGAGCAGGTTGCGCCATGTCCGCTCGCCGGGATTGGGCTCTCCGGAAACGAGGAGCACACGCAGCTTCTCGCGAATGCCTTCGATCGGAACGACCGCGCGATTGTTGGCCAGGGTCAGTTCGTTCGGGAGGCCGTCGACTTCGAGCTCGATGACGTTCGCACCGCCATGCTCGATCCGCACATTGATCGAGAACGGCGCGTCGGTCCTGATGACCTGACGAGCGAATTCCTGACCATCGCGCCGGACGGTGACGGTTGCCGAGCCCGTTCCGCCTCGCTCCATGACGACGGCGCGGATCGTCTGATCCTTGCCGACGATACCGAAGCGCGGGGCTTCCAGAAGCTTGATCTGGCGATCGCGCTCATCGGGGCGCCCTGTCACGAGCACATGCAGGGGGGCCTTGAAGCCGAGGCTTTCGACGTTCGGTGGAATATCGTGCACGACCCCATCCGTCACGAAGATCACCCCGGCGAGACGATCCGGTGGGACATCCGCCAGGCCGTTGGACAGGGCCGCGAAAAGACGCGTCCCGTCATCGCCCGATCCATCCGTCGCCTCGATGTAGCGAGGCTCGACATCGTTCAGCGAGCCGAAGCGTCGTTCGAGCTCAGCCCGGACTTTGTCCGTCATGGCCTGCCGGTCGCCAAGAGTTTGAGACGTGGTGTGGTCGACCACGACAGCCACGATGTCCTTCACCTTTTCCCGCTCTTCCTGGACGAGCGACGGATTGGCGAGAGCGAGCAGAACCAGGGCAAGCGCCAGGGCTCGCAGAAGAGCGACGGGCCCGCGGGAGATGAGGGCCAGAATGCACAGGACGAGCGCGACGGCGCCGACGGCCCAGAGGACCGGCGTTGGGACGAGCGGTGTGAAGTTCAAGGAGAGCAATGCGATGTCCCTAACCTACGCCTCACGCCTATTGCCCCAACCGTTCGAGTAGGGCCGGCACGTGAACCTGATCCGCCTTGTAGTTTCCGGTGAGCGCATACATCACGATGTTGATGCCGCTCCTGAAAGAGAGCTCCCGTTGGCGTTGCTGATCGCTGCCGACGACAGGGAAGAGCGCTTCTCCGCGGGCTCCGACCGCCCAGGCGGCCGCAAGATCGTTGGAGGTGATGATGATCGGAGACACACCATCTCCCGAGCGCGCCGGGCGATTGGCGGTGTCTTCCGTGGGTGGTGGTAGCGCCTCGACCCAGGTCTGGCCCGTTGCATAGCGGCCCGGGAAGTCGTCGAGGATGTAGAAGGTCTTTGTCAGCACATGGTCGGCGGGCACGGGCTCCAGCTCGGGGATGTCGAGGCCGGTGAGCATGCGGCGCAGATACTGCCCCTCTGCGCTGACGGCACCGTCCGGACGGGTGCTGAAGGCGTCCCGGGTATCGAAGATCACTGTCCCGCCGCCCTTCATGAAAGCATCGAGCCGCCGGATGGCAGCGTCGCTCGGAAGCGGGCGCGAGGCGACGATCGGCCAGTAGAGCAGGGGATAGAATGCGAGCTCGTCCCGCGCCGGATCGATCCCGATCGGATCTCCCGGCTGAAAGGCCGTGCGCATGCTCAGCACCTGCGACAGGCCCATCAGGCCAGCCTTGCTCGTCTGGTCGATCTGCTCGTCGCCGGTGATCACGTAGGCGAGGCGCGTGACGAGAGCGGAGGCTTGGGCGTCCTGGCTCAACGGCGCGCGTTCGTTCTGGGCATAGCCGTCCGATGAGAAGCCGGCGAAGAAGATGGCCGCAAGGAGGATCGCTGCGCCCGCGCCGACCCTGCGCATACGACCGAAGAGATTGCCGAGCTGACCACTGAGCCAGAGGGAAGCAAGAGTATCAAGGAGGAGGAGGACGAGCGCGAGGCTGAACAAAGGAGCTCTCAGATCAATCGTCTTCGCTTCGGTGAGTGGAGCGATGCGGGCTTGCAAAGCCGAATAGTCGAGGGGCGCAAGACGGTCGCCGCTCACGAGCGCATTCACCGCGAGGCTGGAATCGACGGGGCCGTAGAAGCCCGGTGGATGCTCCCCGCTTGCGCGATCGGCATAGTTGCGCGCCACGGCCCGGGCGGTCGCCGGCGGTGACGAGAAAACGCCAAAGCCGTCGAGAGTCAGGCGCGGCGCCACGGTTTGGTTCTCGGCATTTCGCGCTTCTGCGGTGGTATCGCCGGGTGAACCTGCGAGGGCGGTAATCCGGCGCAACATATCCACGAAGAGGCCCGAGAGGGGCAGGTTGGACCAGGTCGTATCTGCGGTGACGTGGAAGAGGACGATGAGCCCTTCCCCGCGCTTGTCGGCGGTGACGATGGGCGTACCGTCCGCGAGCGACGCCCAAGTCTTGGCCGGCAGGTCTCCCTCGGGCTCGGCGAGGATCTGGCGGCGAATGCCGATCTCGTCGGGAATCGCCAGTCCGAAGAAGGGGCTCTCGCGGGTGAAGGGCGCAAAGGTCTTAGGCGTGTCCCAGGACAGCGTGCCGCCGAGCGTGCGGCCGCCGCGGCGAAGATGGACCGGAACGAGATCGTCATTGCCGGCGGCAAGGCGCGATCCGGCAAAGCGAAGCAGCAGACCGCCGTGTTCGACGAAGGATGAGACCTTTGCCGAGGCCTCCCTGTCGAGGCCGCCTACATCGGCCAGAACGAGGACGGAAACCTGCTCGTCGATCAACTGATCGATCGCGTCCGTCACGCCACCGTGCCCCTGGCGAATCTCGGCATAGGGAGTAAGCGCCTTCTCGATATAATACACGGGTGAGAGGAGAGGCTGCGCCTGATCGGCCGTTCCCCCGAAGACGAGGCCGACGCGCCGGCGCTTGCCGCGCTCATCAAGTAGCGTCACGGCACCCGCAGAGCTTTCGCCCAGAATCTCGATGCGCGCGATGTCGTTCCTGATCTCGGTCGGGACGTCGAACGTCGCGGTGGTTTCGGTCGCATTGGGCGCGAAGGAAAAGCGCGCATCGGCGAGAGGCAGGTTTTTCAGATCGAGCGCACGCGCGATGCCGCTGTCGCGGCCGTTGGCCTCGGTCCGGACAATCGTCGTCGTCAGCTGGCCGCCCGCATTCGCGGCTTCGGCAACCGCGAGCGCGGGGGACCGCTCCGGTTTGAGGACGATGACCGATCGATCTTTGGTCAAGGATGACAACCCATTGACGAAGTTCTGCCCGTCAACGCCGGCGACGCCATCGCTGATCCAGACGATTTCCGCATCGGGAGCGGCCTCAAGGAAACGGCGAATGGAATCGAGATGAGCCTGACGGTTCGGGAGGTGCGGCAGCGGCTTGAAGGAGCGCAGCCGTTCCAGTGCGGTACCAGGGCTCATCGGTTGCAGATCCTGCGCATCGCCGGCGGTGGCGGCAAGGGCAACGACGCGGCCGTCACGTTCCGCCGCCTCGATACGGCCGGATGCAATGCTCATCCGATCTCGCCAATCGTGCGCAGCGGCAAAGCCGTTGTCGATCAGCATGAGCAGCGGCGCACGACTATTGCTTTCCGTGAGCGGGTTCCAGATGGGACCTGCTGCCGCCAGGATGAGAAGAGTTGCAACAAGCAATCGCAGGAGAAGAAGCCACCAGGGTGTTCGTGCGGGCATCTCCTGCTCGGGACGCAGATCGGTCATTATCCTGAGAGGTGGAAAATCGACCCGCCGCGGCTGCGGTGGCGTGATGCGCAACAGAAGCCAGATCGCCGGCAGTGCGGCGAGCGCGATCAGAACGAGGGGAGCGGCGAAGGTGAGGGGCAATCCCAGCATGGTCACCGCCTTGCGCCGCTGACGCCGCGGGACGCCGCGACGAGCGTGATGAGGCGAAGGGCCGCTTCGCTGGCCGGCCGGTCCGTGCGGTGGATCGTCAGGGTCCATCCTCGGCGGCGAGCCAGATCTTCGAGGCTTGCTCGGTGCAGGGCCATGCGCTCCCGGTAGGCGCTCCCCCACGAGACGGCGTCGCCGATCCGTAGCGAAATCCCATCCTCCAAGTCATGCAGAACGGCCTGACCGGCGAATGGGAAAGTTTCCTCGACGGGATCCGCGATGAGAACCAGATGTCCGCGGCTTCCGCGACTCGAAATCGCTTCGACGGCGACGGCGATTTCGCTCGGCGGGCTCAAGAAGTCTCCGATCAGGATGGCTTCGTCCATCGTCGGAATGGGAGCCTGCGGCGGAAGGTCGTCATCGAGCGAAAAGCGATCGGCAACCATGGTCTCGGCCATGGTCTCGGCAATCCGCGTCGTCGCGCGCGGCGCCATGAGGCCAAGCATGCCGACCCTTTCGCCGCCTTCCACGAAGGCATCCGCCAGCGCGAGGCCGAGGACGATGGCGCGCTCCACCTTGGGCGCTTGAGCCAGATCCGACACATAGGCCATGGAGGCCGAGCGATCGATCCAGAACCAGATATTCTGCGCCGCTTCCCATTCGCGCTCGCGCACGTAGAGCCGATCGTCCCGGCCCGAGCGGCGCCAGTCGATACGCTGGGCGGCCTCGCCGGTGACGAAGGGCCTGAACTGCCAGAAAGTCTCGCCTATCCCGGCGCGTCGGCGTCCATGGATTCCGTGCGAGAGGTTGGCCGCGACGCGTCGCGCCTCCAGCACGAGCCGAGGCATGCGCTGAGCAAGATCAAGCGCCGATTCCGTTGCTTGCCGACCGGGAGAGCGGGCGGCTTCGGGGAGGACCCGAACGCGGGCCATGGTGCCGATCCTAGGCGGCCAGCCGCGCCGTCAGGCGGCCAATGACGCTCTTGATGGTTTCTCCGTCCGCGCGGGCCGAGAAGGTGAGAGCCATGCGATGTTTCAGCACGGGCTCGGCAAGTGCTGCGACGTCGGCGATGGAGGGAGCAACCCGGCCCTCGATGAGCGCGCGGGCACGCACCGCGAGCATGAGCGCTTGGGAGGCGCGGGGGCCGGGACCCCAAAGAAGCTTGTCGGTGACGCCCTCGAAATCCTCGCCGCCGGGCCTTGCCGCGCGGACCAGGTCGAGAATCGCATCGACCACGCTGTTGCCGACGGGCAGTCGACGCACGAGTCGCTGCGCATTCATGAGTGCTTCCGCATCCATCACCCGGACAGGCTTACGCTCTTCCGCGCCGGTGGTTTCGATCAGGATGCGTCGCTCCGCATCGCGGTCCGGATAGCCGACGTCGATTTCAAGAAGAAACCGGTCAAGCTGGGCTTCCGGAAGCGGGTAGGTTCCCTCCTGCTCGATGGGGTTCTGGGTCGCGAGGACATGGAAAGGCTGCGGAAGATCGTGCCGCTCGCCGCCGACGGAAACATGATGCTCCTGCATGGCCTGAAGGAGCGCCGATTGGGTACGGGGGCTCGCCCGGTTGATTTCGTCCGCCATCAGGAGCTGGGTGAAGACCGGTCCCTTGACGAACCGGAAAGAGCGGCGGCGGTCCGCGCCCTCGTCGAGAATCTCCGACCCGAGGATATCCGATGGCATGAGATCCGGCGTGAACTGGATGCGGCGCGCGTCGAGTCCCAGAACGATGCCGAGGGTTTCGACCAGCTTCGTCTTCGCGAGGCCCGGAACGCCGACCAGAAGACCGTGTCCGCCTGCGAGCAGGGTGATCAGCGTTTGATCGACGACGTCTTCCTGGCCGAAGATGACAGAGTGAATCGCCTCGCGGGCCCGTGCCACTGTCTCAAGGGCCGCTTCCGCATTGCGGAGAATCGCGTCGTCGAGAACGGTGGGCGGTTGAGCGATGCTGGCCGTCATGAGCTGTCCTTCCACTCGCTAGCGTCCGCCCCCATGAACACTCTGCCTTCCTTCTGCATCGATAGGCAAGCGCGTCCTGCGGGTCTTTGCGCCGCAGCGCAAAGAAACCCGGTACCAGGAGGAACTGGACGGCATACGCTGTGGCTCTATGCTCTAGGAATTAGCCATCAATCGGCATTCGTCGATCCTTAAGGTGCAAATTCTTGTTCACGCTTGTGTCATGACCGAACCTGTCTCAACGCCCGACAGTGCCTTGTCACGGCTCGCCGCCTCGCTCGAAGCAAACGACAAAAGGAAGGGACCGCCGCCGGTGGAGCGTTGGAATCCTGCTTATTGCGGCGAGATCGACATGCGAATCGCCATCGATGGCAGCTGGCACTATATGGGTACGCCCATCAATCGTCCGGCCTTGGTTCGCCTCTTTTCGACGGTCCTGCGCAAGGATCCGGAGCGTTATGTCCTCGTGACGCCCGTCGAACGGGTCGGAATCATCGTCGAGGATGTGCCTTTTCTGGCTGTCGAGATGGTTGTGGAAGGCAAGGGTGAGGCGCGGCAGATTGCCTTTCGGACCAATGTGGACGATCTCGTTCAGGTCGGAAAAGACCACCCGCTGCGCTTCGAGCAGGACCGGAGCGGCGGCGTGAAGCCTTATCTCCGTGTGCGCGGAGATCTGTGGGCCCGTGTGACGCGGACGCTCGCCCTTGATCTCGTCGCTCTTGGGGAGGAACGGGCGATCGACGGAGAGTTGCAGTTCGGAATTGCAGCCGATGGCATCTTTTTCCCAATCGCACCGGCCGTTGAGGTGAAATGAATTTCCATGAGAACGGTGCCGCTCGATGCTCCCGATTTTCTGACGCTCGCAGAGAAACATCTGCGACCCGAGCCGCCCGCCCTTGGAGATGCTCTCTCCAATCCCCGGGGCGATCATACCCTCGATGACATTCCGCTCGTTCAGCCGTTGAGTCCTAAGGAGGCGGCCGTCCTGGTCCCCGTCGTCATGAGGGAAGAGCCGACCTTGCTTTTTACGGAGCGGGCTTCGAGCCTGCGGCAGCATTCGGGGCAGATCGCCTTCCCAGGCGGCCGAGTCGATCCGACGGACGATTCCGTGCTCGCCGCCGCCTATCGTGAGGCTCAGGAGGAGATCGGCCTCGACAGCCGTTTCATCCATCCGCTCGGTTACCTCGACCCCTATCTGTCCACCACCAATTATCTCGTGATTCCCGTGGTCGCGCGGGTTTCGCCCTCCTATACCCTGGTGCTGAACCCGGACGAGGTCGCGGACACGTTCGAGGTTCCCGTCGCCTTCCTGATGAATCCCGCCCATCACGAGCTTCATTCACGGGAATGGAAGGGCCGGCTGCGCCGGTACTATGCAATGCCCTACGAGGGACGCTACATCTGGGGCGTGACGGCGGGTATTCTGCGAAATCTGTACGAGAGGCTCTACACTTCATGACGCGGGCGTTCATTCAGGAGTTTTTGTTATTTCTCCTGCCTTTTGCCGCCTTCGCCATCTATCTTATCGCCGCTCGCCGCAATCCGTTGGCCTGGTCCTCCTGGAGCGCTCACGTGCCCTGGGTGGGAATTGCCGGTCTCGTCCTGGTGATTGCGTCGCTTATTCTCGGCGGCCTGGTGGCAGAGCGCCACACGGGCGCTTTCGTACCGACGCATATGGAAAACGGCCGTGTCGTGCCGGGGCAGTTCAAGTGAATTCTTCTCTCGATCACGCGTCTCTCCAGTCGCTCGTGGAACGGCCGCGGCTCCGCGCCTTGCTCGGCGCCATGAACCACGATGGCGTAGAGACCCGGATCGTCGGTGGGGCAGTACGAAACGCCTTGCTTGGGCGCCCGGTAACGGAAGTCGACTGTGCCAGCACCGCGCTGCCGGACGTGATTGTCGATTTCGCGAAGAAGGCAGGGTTCAAGCCTGTTCCGACCGGCATTGATCATGGAACGATCACAGTGGTCGTGGAAGGCGAGCCCTTCGAAGTCACGACTTTGCGCGAGGACGTGGAGACCGACGGTCGCTATGCAGTCGTTCGTTTCGGACACGACTTCGAGGCGGATGCGCTCCGTCGCGACTTCACCATCAATGCTCTCTCGCTCAGCGCCGATGGCCGCCTCTATGATTATACCGACGGCTTGGCCGACCTCGCCGCCCGGCGCGTTCGATTTATCGGCGACGCGCATGTCCGGATCCGTGAGGATTATTTGCGGATCCTGCGATTCTTCCGCTTCTATGCCGAATATGCCGAGAACGGACCTGATCCCGAAGGCCTCACGGCGGCGGGGCAGGAGCGGGCAGGGCTCGCCATCCTGTCGCGGGAGCGGATTCGCCATGAAATGCTGAGATTGCTCGCGGCCCGGCGTGCTGTGGATACGGTCAGGATCCTTGCCGAGCACGGCTTCCTGACTTGGATTCTGGATGGCGTTGCTGAATTCGGCCGCTTCGGACGGATCGCCGCAGATGGTGCGCGCCGTAAGATCGAGCGCTTCGCCGCGCTCGCCGTGATGGTCGAGGAGGATGCGGAGCGGTTGCGGGAGCGGCTGCGGCTCTCGAACGACGAACATCGCAGGCTCGCTGGCTATGGAAGGCTCGTCGGAGCCCTCAGGTCGGAGCCGGCGATCCTGGACCAGGTCGCGATCCGCCGCCTCGTGGCGGAGCACGGCGTGGAGACGGTCGACCTCGTCCTGGCGGCGCTTTCGGGAGAGCTCCGTCCGCAGGTCTCCGGGGAAGCCCTGGCGGCGCTGGACGGTTTCCGCAGCGGTGCCGTGCCGCTCCCAGTCTTTCCCCTTCGCGGCGCCGATCTGGTCGAGGAGGGAATCCCGCGAGGGCCTAAGATCGGGGAGATCCTCGCCAGTGCCCGCAGCATCTGGCTCGCGGAAGGATGTCCTGACGATCAGGCTTTCGTACGCAACCTCCTGAAACGCGCCCTCGCCGGGGAATGACCTTCAGGGCCAGCGGACGGTCGGTGGCATCGACGACAGGATCGAATCGATATTGCCGCCCGTCTTGAGGCCGAAGATCGTTCCACGGTCGTAGAGCAGGTTGAATTCGACGTAGCGGCCGCGGCGGACCTGCTGCTCGATGCGGTCCGCCTCCGTCCAGGTGGTGTCGACATTGCGGCGCACGATGTCTGGATAGATCTTGAGGAAGGTCTCGCCCACGTCGCGGGTGAATGCGAAGTCGTCGGCCGGATCCCCCGTCCAGTGATAATCGTAGAAAATCCCACCGATCCCGCGCGGCTCGTTGCGGTGCTTGAGGAAGAAATACTCGTCGCACCAGGCCTTGTATCTGTCGTAGGACACCGCCTGATGGCGGCCGCAGGCCTGCTGCATGGCCTGGTGAAAGGCGATTGTGTCCGGATCGTCCTGAGACCTGCGACGATCCAGGACGGGTGTCAGATCCGCGCCGCCGCCGAACCAGGGCTTCGTGGTGACCACGAAGCGCGTGTTCATGTGAACCGTCGGCACATTCGGGTTCCAGGGATGCGCGATGAGGGAGATGCCCGACGCCCAGAATCGGGGATCCTGGTCTGATCCGGGAATCTGCCCGCGGAATTCCGGTGCGAACTCGCCGTGAACGGTCGAGACGTGCACGCCGACCTTCTCGAAGACCCGGCCCCGCATCATCGACATGACGCCGCCGCCGCCAGAGTGGCCGCTGTGATCCTTGCGCTCCCAGGGCTTGCGCTCGAAACGTCCCGCGGCCGAGGCCTCCGGGGGCAGGGGAGACGTCACCTCGTCCTCGATGGCCTCGAAGGCGGCACAAATCCGGTCGCGTAGGGCGGCGAACCAGACGGGTGCTTCCTCTTGCAGACTTTGGACGGCGGTATCGGTCATGGGAGGATCCTCGATAAAACGAGCAACAGCCTCATCCTGAGAAGCAAAGCATCTCGAAGGATGATCCAGTGCACTCTGGATGCGCCCTCATCCTGAGACGGACCTGACGGTCCCCCTCAGGATGAGGGCTGATGGGTTCGGCTTAAGTCTGTAGAATAGTGGTTTCTGGAAAGGAACCCGTCTGCCGCAGCGCCTCTCCCAGGATCATCGCCGCCGTTACGGCCACGTTCAGGGAGCGCAGGCCGGCGAGCATGGGAATCACGACGCGCGCATCCGCCGCGGCATGGACTTCGTCCGGCACGCCGGCCGATTCCCTGCCGACGAGAACGATATCGTCGTGCCTGAAGGCGAAATCCGCGTAAGGCATCGCGCCTTTCGTGGTGGCGAGGATCAGGCGGGGACCACCCTCGGGGGTCTTGCTTTCCTGGCGCCAGGTCTCGAAACTGTTCCATGAGACGTGGCGTGTAATCGCCGCGCGCTCGAGATAATCCATTCCCGAGCGGCGAAGATTCCTGTCGGAGACGTCGAAGCCTGCCGGCTCGATGATCTCGACCGGAACACCGAGGCAGGCGGCAAGCCGCAGCATGGTGCCGGTGTTCTGCGGGATGTCCGGCTGATAAAGAGCAAGGCGGGGCATGGATGGCCTCATCGGCGAAAGCGGGCGTCGCCGTCAAGTGAACGCTTCGCGCCCGTTCAGCCGAGCATGGCTGCAGGCCTAGATCGAGGATCACGATGTTCCGGTGGTTTGAAAAGCGGATCGACCCTTTCTCGCCGTTCGACGAGACCGAGACGCCGCCCAACACGGTTGGGGCCTTCTCCTGGTATTACATCAAGCCGGTTCGAGCCTGGCTGGTCATTCTCTTCTTCGCATCCCTGGTCGTCGGGGTCTTCGAGGCCTCGCTCTACGTCATCCTCGGATGGGTCGTCGATCTCATGGCGAGTTCGACCCCGGATAAGCTCTGGGCCGAGCACGGAACGCCGCTGCTCCTCGTGGGCGGCGCCATCCTGTTCATACGGCCTGTTCTCCATTTCATGCACGAGACCATCACGAATCAGGCCCTGGTGCCGCAGAGCACCAATATGATCCGCTGGCGGACGCATGTGTACACGCTCGGTCATGCGCTGGGCTATTTCCAGGCCGATTTCGCGGGCCGCCTCGCCAACCGCATCACCCAGGCGGGTTCGGCGATCCGCGAGATCGCCGTGACGGTCCTGGACACGCTTCTCTATGTGGCGATCTTCGCCTTCACGGCGCTTGGCCTGTTCTCCAAGGTCAGCCCCTGGCTCGCCCTGCCCATGGGCCTCTGGATCGTCGGCTATATTTTGCTTCTGCGGTATTTCGTGCCGCGCGCGAAGGCCCGCTCCCTCGTGGTGGCCGATGCCCGCTCGAGCCTCGTGGGGCGCGTCGTCGACAGCTACACCAACATCCTGACCGTCAAGCTCTTCGCCCGGGCGGCCGAGGAGCGATCCGCAGTCCATCGGGCGCTTGCTGCCCATACAGAGGCCTTCCTCAGCTCGTTTCGCCTCATCACCGGCGTGACAGGATGCCTCGCCATCATGAACAGCGCATTGCTCGTGGCGACCGGGGCGCTGTCCATCGCCCTCTGGACCCATGGTCTCATGACAAGCGGCGAGGCGGCGACTGGCCTTTCCCTCGTGATGCGCATTCTCGCCATGTCCGGCTGGGTCATGCAGACCATCCGGGGCGTCTTCGAGAACATCGGCATCGTTCAGGAAAGCATGGAAACCATCGCCCGGCCCCACGGCATCGTCGACACACCGAAGGCGCAGAAGCTCGAGGTCACGGCCGGCGAGATCCGCTTCGAGCACGTCTCTTTCCATTACGGGCGCGAGGACGGGGTCATCGAGGACCTGAACCTCACGATTCGTCCCGGCGAAAAGGTCGGCCTCGTCGGCACGAGCGGGGCCGGCAAGACAACGATCACCTCTCTGCTGCTGCGTCTTCATGACCTGGAGGCGGGTCGAATCCTCATCGACGGGCAGAACATTGCCGATGTAAGCCAGGACAGCCTGCGGGCGGCAATCGCCATGGTGACCCAGGACACGTCCCTGCTGCACCGGTCGATCCGGGAGAACATCGCCTATGGGCGCCCGGGCGCCAAGGAGAGCGAGATCGAGCAGGCGGCTCGCCTGGCCCATGCCCAGGATTTCATCATGGAGCTGGAGGACCATCGGGGCCGGAAAGGATATGATGCCCATGTGGGCGAGCGAGGGGTGAAGCTCTCGGGCGGTCAGCGTCAGCGCATCGCCATCGCCCGAGTCATCCTGAAGGATGCGCCGATTCTGGTGCTCGACGAGGCGACTTCGGCCCTGGATTCGGAGGTCGAGGCAGCGATTCAGGAGGCTTTGTCGACTCTCATGGAGGGCAAGACGGTCGTCGCGATCGCCCACCGGCTGTCCACCATCGCGGCCCTCGACCGGCTCATCGTCATCGATCGGGGCCGGATCGTGGAGCAGGGGACCCACGCCGAGCTTCTGCGGCGGGAAGGCCTCTATGCGCGGCTCTGGCATCGCCAGTCCGGGGGCTTTCTCGGAGCGGAAGAAACGGCGGAGATCTGACCTGAACGGATTGGAACAAGTCCAATCCAACTATGGACAGGCGGGCTTGGCCGTGCCAAAGAGCGCTTCGCGCGGCGACGCCCAGTCGCATTGCGCGCGCGTTGGCGCGTATGCTTGTTCAACCTGGCAGCGTGCCGGATGCTTGGATGCCGGAGGGCAACCCGAAGGCCTAGCCAAGCCATCGCAGATGCGCGGTTCTCGTTTTTGGACGTATGCTGGAGAGCCAAGTGGCCGAGACCACCTCTACCGTCGTCGAGCCGTCACGGCGCGATTTCCTCTTCATCGCTACAGGTGCGGCCGCTGCCGTCGGTGGCGCGACCCTGGTATGGCCTTTCATCCAGTCGATGACCCCGGATGCCGCAACGGTTGCCGCCGGCGCGCCGGTCGAAGTCGATCTGACACCGATCGCCGAAGGGCAGATCGTGAAGGTCTTCTGGCGCGGCAAGCTGATCTTCATCCGCAATCGCACGGCCGCAGAGGTCAAGGCGGCCGAGGACGTGAACCTCGCCAGCCTGCGCGATCCGCAGCCTGATTCCGCCCGCGTCAAGCCGGGCCATACGCAGTGGCTCATCGTTTACGGCAACTGCACCCATCTCGGCTGCGTGCCGCTCGGGCATCAGGGTCCTTACGAGGGCTGGTTCTGCCCGTGCCACGGCTCGATTTTCGACACCTCCGGCCGCGTTCGCGGCGGTCCGGCTCCGATCAATCTGCCGATCCCGCCCTACACCTTCACGTCCGATACGAAGATCGTCATCGGTCAGGAAGCTACGGCGTAACCCTTCGCGACGGCCATTCGATCAGGCGACACCATGAGCCAGCACTCAACTACCTATGTTCCCAAAAGCGCTTTCGCCAAATGGTTCGAGAGCCGCTTGCCCATCGCGGGTCTCGTCCATTCCTCGTTCATTGCGTTCCCGGTTCCGCGGAACCTGAACTATTTCTGGACCTTCGGCGCCATCCTCGCCTTCATGCTCGTGTCGCAGATCGTGACCGGCGTGTTCCTGGCGATGTACTACACGCCGAATGCCTCCCTGGCGTTCCAGTCCGTCGAGCACATCATGCGCGACGTGAATTACGGCTGGCTTCTGCGCTATCTGCACGCCAACGGCGCCTCGATGTTCTTCATCGCGGTTTACATCCACATCTTCCGCGGCCTCTACTACGGATCCTACAAGGCTCCCCGTGAGATCCTCTGGATCCTCGGCGTCGTCATCTACGGCTTGATGATGGCTACCGCCTTCATGGGCTACGTGCTTCCCTGGGGCCAGATGAGCTTCTGGGGCGCGACCGTGATCACCAACATCCTGGCGGCGATCCCGGTGGTCGGCGACACGATCCAGAGCCTGCTCTGGGGCGGCTATTCGGTCGGCAATCCGACCCTGAACCGCTTCTTCTCGATCCACTATCTGCTGCCTTTCATGATCGTCGGTGTGGTCATCCTTCACATCTGGGCGCTGCACGTTCCGGGCCAGAACAACCCGACCGGCGTGCCGATCAAGTCCGGCAAGGACGCGGTTCCGTTCACGCCCTACGCGACGATCAAGGACATCTTCGCCACCGTCGTGTTCATGATCTTCTTCGCGTGGTTCGTGTTCTACATCCCGAACTTCCTCGGGCATGCCGACAACTACGTTCCGGCAAATCCGGCCGTGACGCCCACGCATATCGTGCCTGAGTGGTACTTCCTGCCGTTCTACGCGATCCTGCGCGCCATTCCGGACAAGCTCGGCGGCGTCATCGCCATGTTCGCCGCGATCGCGGTCCTGGCCTTCCTGCCGTGGCTCGACACCTCGAAGGTCCGTTCGACGAACTACCGTCCGCTCTACAAGCAGTTCTTCTGGATCCTTGTCGCGGATACGCTGCTCCTCGGCTGGCTCGGCGCCAAGCCGCCGGAGGGCTGGTACGTCGTCGTCTCGCAGATTGCGACCGCCTACTACTTCATCCACTTCCTCGTCATCCTGCCGGTGCTCGGCTTCATCGAGCGTCCTCTTCCGCTGCCGAACTCGATCCTCGACTCGGTGATGGGTGTGAAGGGTGGTGCGGGCCTGCCGAGCGGCGCCAAGGCCGAACCGCAGGCCAAGGGCTGATGCGAGCGCTGGGGAATAATATCATGATGAAGCGTACTCTTCTCATCGCCGCAGCCCTTCTCGGCCTGTCGGCTCCCGCCATCGCTGCCGAGGAGACTCCCGTCCCGCCGCAGCTGAAGTGGACCTTCCACGGTCCGTTCGGCACCTTCGACCGGGCCCAGCTGCAGCGCGGCTTCAAGATCTACCGGGAGGTCTGCTCCTCCTGCCACAGCCTGAGCTACGTGGCGTTCCGCAACCTGTCCCAGCCGGGCGGACCGGAATTCTCCGAGGCACAGGTCAAGGCGCTCGCCGCCGAGTATAAGGTCCAGGACGGACCGAACGACGCGGGCGACATGTTCGAGCGTCCCGCCCGTCCGGCCGACCACTTCCCGGCACCTTTCCCGAACGAGAACGCGGCTGCGGCCGCGAACGGTGGCAAGGCGCCGCCGGATCTGTCCCTGATGGCCAAGGCCCGCACCTATGAGCGCGGCTTCCCCTGGTTCATCTTTGACATGTTCACCCAGTTCGCTGAGACGGGTCCCGACTATGTCCACGCGATCCTGACGGGCTACGAGGAGCCTCCGGCCGGCTTCCAGGTGCCGACGGGCGGCCATTTCAACGAGTACTATCCCGGTCATGTCATCGCCATGCCGAAGCCTCTGAGCGACGGGCAGGTGGAATATCCGAAGGATGCCAACGGCCAGCCGCAGGCTCCGGAGACCGTGGAGCAGTATTCCCGCGACGTGACGGCCTTCCTCATGTGGACGGCCGAGCCGCACCTCGAGGCGCGCAAGCGCATAGGCTTCCAGGCGATCCTGTTCCTGATCGTGTTGTCCGGGCTTCTCTACTTCACCAAGAAGAAGATCTGGGCACGGGTCGGACACAGCGACCTGACGACACACCAAGCCTAAGGCGACGAAAAGGCCCCTCTCGGGGCCTTTTTCTTTGGGACGGGAAAGCGCTCCGGATGGCTCGGATGCGCCAATCGGTTCACCATTCAGGCGATTCTGCTTGTTGCGGTTGGGGCCATCGCGCCGGACAATGGTTGGATGCTC
Source organism: Microvirga puerhi (assembly GCF_020089865.1). Taxonomy (GTDB): domain Bacteria; phylum Pseudomonadota; class Alphaproteobacteria; order Rhizobiales; family Beijerinckiaceae; genus Microvirga; species Microvirga puerhi. The sequence goes on along the minus strand of NZ_JAIRBM010000017.1, from coordinate 22,681 downwards.
TCAAGGGGGATGGTGATGGCGAAGGCTGTGCTTGGCATCATCGGTGGATCGGGCGTCTATGAGCTGCCGGGAATCTCGGATCTGCGGGAGGAGCAGCTGTCGTCGCCCTGGGGCGAGCCCTCCGACATCCTGCGACGCGGGCGTATCGGGACGACCGAGGTCGTCTTCCTGCCGCGCCACGGGAGAGGCCATCGCTATTCTCCGTCGGACATCAATTATCGAGCCAATATCGATATCCTCAAGCGCGCGGGCGTGACCGATCTCATTTCGGTGTCGGCTTGCGGTGCGTTCAAGCCCGAGCTCTTTCCCGGCTCGTTCGTGCTGGTCGATCAGTTCGTCGATCGCACGAACAAGCGGGAAACCTCGTTCTTCGGTCGCGGCTGCGTCGCCCATGTGCCGATGGCCCACCCCGTGGGCCCGCTCCTTCAGCGACGTATCGCGGATGCGGCGACCGAGGAGGGCATCTTCTTCAGGCTCGGCGGAACTTACGTGTGCATCGAGGGGCCGCAGTTTTCCACTTACGCGGAATCGCTTACCTACAAGGGATTGGGCTACGACGTGATCGGCATGACCGCCATGCCGGAGGCCAAGCTCGCCCGGGAGGCGGAGATCACCTATGCAACCATCGCGATGGTGACCGATTTCGATTGCTGGCATCCCGAGCATGACGATGTCGACGTGGCGGCCGTCGTTGCAGTCGCAAAGGACAACGCGTCGCGCGTCGCGAAATTGATCGCACGGATTGCACGGGATTTCCCGGCCGAGCACGAGCTTTGTCCCGCGCGCTCCGACCGTGCCCTCGATGGCGCCATCATGACAGCACCTTCGGCGCGCGATCCGGCTCTCCTGAAAAAGCTCGATGCGGTGGCGGGACGAGTGCTGGTGAGCTGACCATGACGACCTTTCGCGACAACGCATCAGGTGTCGACCCGGCCGTCGTGCGGAAGTGGGTCGAAGGCTGGACCTTCTCCCGTGGTACATCCCGACCCGTGCCCATGCCAGGCTGCCTTCGCATCGAGGTCGGATTGCCCGACCAGGCCCGGCGCTTCGTGTTCCCGCAGCTCGATCCGGCGGCCATCCGCACTGTCGCTGAACGGGAGGGCGAGCCTTACACCTTCATCAAGGTCTGCGCCCCGGCGGAGAAAGTGGCGCCGCTGCTTCCTGCCCGATGGACGCTCACGGACCCAGGTTTCATGATGACGAAGGCGCTCAGAATGCACCGTGAGCCCCCACCAGCACCGCCCGGATACCGGATCAGCCTCCGGATAGAGGGGGCGGTCACCTTTGTGGAAGTGTTCGATGGCGATGGCATAGAGGCGGCCCGTGGGCGCGTGGCGCTCAACGCGCCCTTTGCCATCATCGACCGGATCGCAACGGCTCCCGAGCATCGCCGGCGCGGACTTGGAACCGTTGTCATGGCAACGCTTGAGGCAAAAGCTGTCGCCGCGGGTGCCGAAATGGGAATTCTGGTTGCCACACCGAACGGCTTCGGCTTGTACTCCACACTCGATTGGACGTTGTATTCGCCCTATACCTCCGCGGTGATCCTTCCCGCGGCGGCGTGATATCTCGTCTTTCCGCATTCGCCGTTTCCGAGCAGGCTTCACCCATGGACCAGCGCTTTTTGACCGACCTGAAAGCCGCCATCCGCTCCATTCCGGATTATCCCAAGCCCGGGATCATCTTTCGCGACATCACGACACTGCTCGGCGATGCGCGCGCGTTTCGGCGGGCCGTGGATGAATTGGTTCATCCCTTTGCGGGCGGACGGATCGACAAGGTTGCGGGAATCGAGGCGCGCGGCTTCATCCTCGGCGGTGCCGTCGCTCATCAGCTCTCGTCCGGCTTCGTGCCGATCCGCAAGAAGGGGAAGCTCCCGCACGAGACGGTGCGTATCGCTTATTCATTGGAATACGGCGTCGACGAGATGGAGATCCACACGGATGCCATCGGGCAGAACGACCGGGTGGTGATCGTGGACGATCTCATCGCCACCGGCGGCACGGCGGTTGCTGCGACGCAGCTTCTGCGCCAGATGGGAGCCAACATCGTTGCAGCCTGCTTCGTGATCGACCTGCCGGATCTCGGCGGCGCCTCGAAGCTGCGCGATCTCGGCGTCGATGTCCGAAGCCTCGTCAGCTTCGAAGGGCATTGAGCGCAAACGCTGTCCTTCCGGGACAGCTCGCAGAGCTGGGCCCGGAACCTATAATCGCCGACGATGCCCAGCAAGGCAGAGCGGCCGCCGTAGTTTTTACTCTGATCAGATCGTGGTTATAGGTTCCGGGCTCGCCTGCGGCGCCCCGGAATGACAGCTTCTCAACGCTCCGACCGGCGCTCCCAGAACACGGCGCCGTCGAAGGAAAACACCTCCTCGCCATATTGGTTGATACCGCTGTTGTGATGAGAGGCGATGCCCCAGCCGGGCCTCGTGGCAGAGGCTCGGGTTCCCGTCACGGTCGAGCGATAGGTGATGGTGTCGCCCGCATAGATGGGTTTCAGCCATTTCAGATTCTTGAAGCCGGGAGAGGGGCCGAGACGTGCCGGGCGCTCGCCGCGAGCGAGAGCGTCAGCACGGATCCGGTCGCGATGCGCCGCCATCAGCTTCATCCAGACGGCAGCCGTCTGCCAGCCTGAGGCGCAGAGATCGCCGAACAGGCTCACTTTGGCGGCTTCGGGATCGACGTGGAAGCGTTGGGGATCGTAGGCCTTGGCGAAGGGGATGATGTTCTCTGCCGTGAAGGTGAATCGGCCCAGAACATCGGTCTGGTTCACCACTAGGTCTTCCAGATAGGGATTGGCGGAGATCGGCGCGAGCGCGATCTCCGGGGCAGGCGAGGGCGGCTGTGCCGGTGGAAGCGGGCGCGTTCCGTTCACCGCGAGCCCCGTTTCTTTAAGTCCGAACATGATGCAGTTCTTCTGGATCATGACGGCTTCGTCATTCTGGTTGAGCACATCGAACTGAAAATTGACGAAGCCGATCTCGGGCCTGCTCTTCGATACCCGGCTCCCGGTGACCGTCATGCGTGAGCGCAGGTTGTCTCCCGGGCGGACGGGCCTGGCCCATTTCAATTCATCGATGCCCGGTGATCCCATCGACGTCGAATCGAGGAGAACCTCGTCGGCGAGCAGCTTCATGTTGAGGGCACAGGTGTGCCAGCCCGAGGCGATCAGGGTGCCGACAAAGGTGTCCTTAGCCGCAACCTCATCGATATGGAAAGGCTGAGGATCGTATTCCCGAGCGAAGGTGATGATCTCTTCCTTCGTCACGGTGATGGGGCCCAGGATCCGGGTCGATCCTGGCGTGAAGTCTTCAAAGGCGATACGGGGCATCTGGCTGCCGTCTGCTGGGGACGAGGCCTGTCGCGGCCTTGTCCGGACTTTCGGGGTCAGGAGCTGAACTGTCCGGCCGCGTTGTGCGCCATGCGGATCGGCTCGGGCAAGCGATATTTCGGCGAGCAGGCGAGGACCAGGGCTGCGGCGGTTGCAATATCGGCCAGATGCCCGGGTGAGATGAACATGGGATTCCTGGCCGTGCGCGTTCTGAGCGCAACGCCGATGGTTTCGCCCTTGTCGACGAGGGGCGCCATGGCCCCCTTCTCCTCGGCCAGATCCTTGTAGCGCCCACACAGCAGGGTCTTGCCGCAGCCGATGGTCGGCCGGTCGAGCCACAAGCCCATATGGCTGGCGATCCCGATGCGGCGAGGATGAGCGATTCCCATTCCGTCGAAAAGGAACACGTCCGGCACGCTCTTCAGCTTCTCGAAAGCCTCCTCCAGCACAGGACCTTCGCGAAAGCTCAGGAGACCGGGAATATAAGGAAAGGGGGTAGGGCGCTGCGCTAGCACCGTTTCTACCGGCAGAAACCCTGGATAGGTCATGACGACCACAGCCGCCTGGGATTGCTCGTTCTTCACGCTGACATCGACGCCGGCAATCAGCCCGATCGCCTCGATATCGATCGGGCGGTTCGAGACGACCTCCGTTCGGAGTTCCTTCTGAAGGGCAATGGCTTCGGCCGGGGTGAGATTCCAGGGGTGACGGTGATGAAGTTGCATGGTGCGGGACGGTTTGCCTGAAGCTCAACGCTTCAGGCTTCTAAATGGTCCCGCGATCCCCAGCACGTGAAACGAAGGAACTAGGAAAATCGACGCAAGTGCCCTTGAAGTGACTAAATAGGTCACTTATAGTTTGGGTTATGAAGCCTAGGCATTCCATCCCGTCGTCTACGCTCCGCTATCTCCTCTATATGAGGGCAGCAGATCAGGAAGCCGTGGCGGAAACGCTTGCGCAATACCGCTCCATGATGGCCCTGCTTGAGGACGTCGCAGACCGCGAAGGGATCAAATCCGACGTGGTGCGGCTTCAGAAGCTCGCCTACGAGCAGATCAGGCTGGAGACACAGCTTCCCGCGCAATTGGTCCTGCTCGGCATCCGGGATTTCGCCGCCCGGCGCAGCTCCGGCGAGGATTTCCCGGGTATCCCGCTCGACGAGAAGCTCTATTCGATCAAGGGGCCTGCAACCCTCACACTGTCGACAGTTCGAGGCCGGGTGAGCCTGCACTACGACGTGGCTGGCTATGGCGAAGGCTGGAGCGGCTCCGCGCCAGCCAGGCTCGTCCCTACTGACGCGGGCTTCGAGATCATCGTCGGCGTCAATCCCTTCATTCGTCCAGCAGAGGAGAAATCGATGGCTTACGAAGGCATTCTGTCCCGTATCGGTCGGCTGGTTGCGGGCCTCACACATGCAGCGGTCGAGAGGGCTGAGCAGAGGGACCCGGTCGCAGTGGTCGAGCAGGCTATCCGGGAGATTGATCGGGAAGCGGAGGAGGCGCGGGCAGCTCTCGGTAAGCACACCGCCGAGCAGCATCGCCTCGAAAGCCGCATGCGGGAACTTGATGTGGAATTGTCGTCCCTTTCGGACAAGATCGCGACTGCCCTGCAGGGAGGTCGTGAGGATCTGGCGAAGGCGGGGATCGAACGGCAGATCGATATCGAGGCCCAGATCACGGCCCTGCGCGTCGCTATGGTGGATGTGAACGAGCGGATTCAGGAAGCCCAGGGGGCCGTTCAAGCGGTGATCGCAGCGCGTCGCGAGGGCGAGGCTCGCCTTGCGGAACTGAAGCGCTCGCTGGCACGGGACCAAGCGACGGCCAATACGGGAAGCGGAACGTCCCGCGCCGCCTTGTCTGAGGACAAAGCCTTGCGTTCGCTGGAGGCGATCTCGCGTGTCACCGGCGTTCCCGCATCCGGCAATCCCCATGCCTCTCAGATGAACGAACTGGAACGGCTGCATCGGGACAAAACCGTCGAGGAGCGGCTTGCTGCCTTCAAGGCAAAAACCAGGGAATAGCCGGAGCGCTCGATGGAAGCCCTTCTTTCGGCAAGCTATCAGCCGTTCACGATTGCCGGTCTGATCATGATCGGTCTCGTCGTGATCGAGACCGTGTCGTTGATCATCGGCGTTTCGGCCAGCCTTTTCATCGAGCAGGGTCTCGATCTGGATGCCTATGGCGGGCATCATGCCGATGTAGGTGCCGTGGGATTCTTCGGGGGACTTTTGGGCTGGCTCAATGCAGGCCGTGTTCCGGTCCTCATTTTCATCATCACGTGGCTGGCGGCGTTCGCGGCATCCGGCTTCATCATCCAGACACTCGCCATCAGCATTATGGCGCCTCTGCCGGTTCTCGCCGCGAGCGGAGGCGCGTTCTTTCTCGCGGGTCCCACGACGCGCTACGCGACACGTCTCGTGTCCGCCATCGTTCCGCGCGACGAGACCTATGTGGTGTCGAACGAGGATCTCGTCGGCCGTACTGCTGAAGTCACCGTCGGGCCGCTCGATCAGGGGCCGGCCGGGCGCGTCAAAGTTCAAGATGCACACGGGAATCTGCATTTCCCACTGGCGAAGGCTGCCGACGGTCACGTCCCCATTCCAGCCGGCGCTCAAGTCCTTCTTGTGGATCGACGCGGTCCGATCTTCCTGGCCATTTCTGCCCCCGAAGACCTCAGAACAAGCAACTAAAGACAACCTTCCGGAGAATCTCCATGCTCAACGGCATCATCATTCCGGTCATTCTCGGCCTTGTTGCCATCGTTGGCATCGGCCTTGTGATCGGCATCCTCTACAAGCGCTCAACACGCGACCAGGCCTACGTCCGCACGGGCCTCGGTGGCAAGAAGGTCGTGCTCGACGGCGGCTCGATCGTGCTGCCGGTCTTTCACTCCATGGCTTGGGTCAATCTCAACACGCTTCGCCTCGAGGTTCGCCGCGGCGAAGGGGACGCCCTCATCACACGGGACAGGATGCGTGTGGATATCGGCGCCGAATTCTACGTGCGCGTTCGGCCGGAAGCCGATTCGATTGCTCTCGCCGCTCAGACACTGGGTGACCGCACGAACAACGCCGATGCCCTGCGCCAGCTCATCGAGGCGAAGTTCGTCGATGCCCTGAGGTCGGTGGCGGCGACGATGTCGCTGAACGATCTTCAGGAAAAGCGCACCGAGTTCGTGAAGGCCGTGCAGGAGACGGTTGCGGCCGATCTCACGTCGAACGGCCTCGAACTTGAAAGCGTTTCTCTGACACGCCTCGACCAGACCGACATCAAGCATTTCAATCCGAACAACAGCTTCGACGCCGAGGGCTTGGCGACGCTCACGAAGATCACGGAGCAGCGCAAGAAAGAGCGCAACGAAGTCGTGCGGGACACGGAGGTCGCCATCGCCGAGAAAGACCGCGAGGCGCTCCAGCGCAAGCTCGAGATTGATCGCGCCTCGAAGGAAGCGGAACTCGCCCAGCAGCGCGACATCGCCAACGCCACGGCGAAGACGCGCGCTGAGCAGGCCGAAAAGGAGGCCGCTGCGCGGCAAGCGGAAGAAACTGCGAGGATCGCATCCGAACTCGCCATTGCGGAGCGCGAAGCCGAGGCCAAGCGGATCAAGGAAAGCGCCAATATCGTTGCTAGCCGCGCCGTCCAGCAATCCGAGCTGGAGGCGAAGCGCGATGTTCAGATCGTGGCGCAGGAGAGCGCCATCGCAGTCGCCAACAAGAGCCGGGAGGAGTCGGAGGCGAAAGCCGCCGCCAAGGCAGCCGAAGCCCTCGCGGTTGCGGCAGACGAAAAGGTCGCCACGGCCCGGGAGGTCGAGATTGCGGAGCGTCAGAAGCGCATCGCCGTCATTGCTGCGCAACAGGAAGCAGAGACCGAAGCCACGAATGTCGTCGTCGCTGCTCAGGCCGAGAAGGATGCGGCCGAGAACAGGGCAGGAGCCATCAAGACCATCGCTCTCGCCAATGCCGATGCCGCCAAGATCGAAGCCGAGGCCATCCGCGAGAAAGGCGCAGCACAGGCCGAGGCAGAGGCGGCGATGACCGAGGCACGCAACAAGCTGTCACCCACGCTCATCGCGTTCGAACTTACGCGCGAGCGCATCCGCATCATCCCGGCGGCTCTCGCCGAGGCTGTGAAGCCGATCGAGAAGATCAAGGACATCCGGATCTTCGATACCGGCGGCCTCGTCAACGGCAAGGCGAATGCCGATGGAGTTGGAATCGGCCTTGGGGACGGATTGGCTGGTCAGCTGCTGGCACTTCAAGCCAACAAGCCGATCGTGAACACCATCCTCGCAGAGGCCGGATTTTCCGGTGGCGGAAACGCCCTCGATACACTTCTCGGATCTGTCACCGAGCCCATCAAGGTCGAGGGAAGGACTGAGGAAGCAGCACGTGCGGCCGCTCCTAGCGCGTTAGATAAGTCGGTCTAGATGCCCAGCACCGTTGTGGCGCGCTGCGCCACAACTCTCAGCGGTGCCGTTTCTCCTGCCAGTGCGTCTCATGGTGGCCCGAGAACAGGGAATGAAAGGCGCTGAACAGGAAGCCGCAAGCGACCAGAAGGGCGAGGATGAGTTCCGCCGAGCCGATGCTCGGCGAGACGACGGCGCCACCGACCGTGTAGGCGATCTCTTCAAGGGAATCCTGCATGGCTGGTCCTCCGTGCAGGATAAACGCAGGAGATGTCTGAACGGAGGACGAAGCCTCCGTTCACGAAAGCGTCAGTTGGCGAACCGGAAATGCAGGACGTCGCCGTCCTGGACCGTGTATTCCTTGCCTTCCAGGCGCAGCTTGCCCGCATCGCGCGCGCCGGACTCTCCCTTGAGAGTGACATAGTCCGGATAGGCGATGGTCTCGGCGCGGATGAAGCCCTTCTCGAAATCCGTGTGGATGACGCCGGCCGCCTGCGGAGCACGGGTGCCTGTGGTGATCGTCCAGGCGCGGGCCTCCTTGGGACCGACCGTGAAATACGTGATGAGGCCGAGAAGCTCGTAGCCGGCCCGGATGACCCTGTTCAGGCCGGGCTCGGCGAGGCCGATAGCGTCGAGATAGTCCTTTTGCTCCTCGGGGGCGAGGACAGCGATCTCGCTCTCGATCTTTGCGGAGACGACGACCGCCTTGGCGCCTTCCTCCTTGGCACGCTCGAACACCTTGGCGGAGAAGGCGTTGCCGTGGTCGGCGGAGGCTTCCTCGACATTGCAGACATAGAGAACGGGCTTGGAGGAGAGGAGGCCGAGCATCTGGAACAGGCGCTCTTCTTCCGGCTTGCGTTCCACCAGACGCGCTGGCTTGCCTTCCCGCAAGAGCACGAGGGCGCGGTTCACGAGGTCCAGGGTTTCCTTGGCTTCCTTGTCGTTGCCCTTGGCCTTCTTCTCGAGTGCTGTCACACGCTTCTCGAGGCTATCGAGGTCGGCCAGCATCAGCTCGGTCTCGATGGTCTCGATATCGGCGACCGGTTCGATCTTGCCTTCCACATGGGTGATGTCGGTGTCCTCGAAGCAGCGCACCACATGGGCAATGGCGTCCACCTCGCGGATATTGGCCAGGAACTGGTTGCCGAGGCCTTCGCCCTTGGAGGCACCACGGACGAGACCGGCGATATCCACGAAGGTCAGCCTTGTCGGAATAATCTGGGCCGAGCCGGCGATCCCGGCGAGCTTTTCAAGGCGATCGTCAGGCACCGCCACGTCGCCGACATTCGGCTCGATGGTGCAGAACGGATAGTTCGCCGCCTGGGCGGCCGCCGTCTGGGTCAGCGCGTTGAAAAGGGTCGACTTGCCGACATTCGGCAGTCCGACGATGCCCATCTTGAAGCCCATGGCCCCACTCCTTGCCCGTGGCCGGCATAGCCGGCGTCACTGTTCCTTGGCCGGCTTCAGCCGGCGCTACTTTTGTCCTTGCCCGCCTGTTCGCCGGGCCGTTTCACGTCCGTCCACCCTCTCGCCTCCATGGCGAGGTGGATCTTATTCTGGAAGCTTCCGTCCTCACCCTTGGCGAGGAGGGCCGCGTTGTCGGCGATCGCCCGGGTCAGATCCTCGACCCAGGGTTCCTCCGCCTTGGCGAAATCGCCGAGCACATGAGGCTGGACCAGCGGCTTGTGACCAGGGTGTCCGATGCCGATCCGCACGCGCCGGTAATCGTTGCCGCAATGGGCGGTGATCGACCGAAGACCATTATGCCCAGCATTGCCGCCGCCGACCTTTACCCGAACCTTCGCGGGCGGCAGATCGAGCTCGTCGTAGAACACCGTCACGTCCGAGAGCGGGATCTTGAAGAAGCGCTGAGCCTCGGCGACGGCCCGGCCCGACTCGTTCATATAAGTCTGTGGCTTGAGGATCAGAACCCGCTCGCCACCGATCACGGCCTCTGCCGTTTCTGCCTGGAAGCGCCTGCGCCAGGGCGAGGCGCCGTTGACGCGAGCGATCTCGTCCATGGCCATGAACCCGACATTGTGCCGGTTCCGGGCGTAGCGGGATCCAGGGTTGCCGAGGCCGACAAAGAGGCGCATCGCAGATCAACCTCATAAGAAACGCCCCGGCCTTGCGGTCGGAGCGTCGAAGCCTTTCGATGGGCAAGACGCCCGGGAAAGAACAATCAGGCCTTGGGAGCCTCGCCCTCGGCGGCTGCCGGAGCTGCTTCCTCTTCCTTCATGCCCGACGGAGCCACGACGGTGACCAAGGTCACGTTCTCGGCCGAGGTCGACTTGGCGCCCTTCGGCAGCTGGATGTCGCTGAGGTGGACCGAGGAGCCGATATCGAGGCTAGCGACGGACGCTTCGATGTAGTCCGGGATCGCATCGGACGGGACGAGAAGTTCCACCGAGTGCTCGACGATCTGCAGCGTACCGCCGCGCTTCACGCCCGGGCTCTTCTCCTGGCCGACCACGTGAACCGGCACCACCACCTTGATTGCCTGGCCCTTGGCAAGACGCAGGAAGTCGACGTGGACGGGGAAGTCCCGCACCGGGTCGAGCTGGTAGTCGCGCGGAATGGCGCGGGTCTTCTTGCCGTCCACGTCGATCTCGAAGATCGTGGTGAGGAAGTGGCCAGCGAAGATCAGCTGCTTGGTCTGGTTGAAGTCGAGGGCAATCGCCTCGGCAGCCTGTCCGGCTCCGTAGATGACGGCGGGTACTTGGCCTTGGCGACGAACGGCCCGGGCGGCCCCCTTGCCGGCCCGGTCGCGCGCCACGGCCTTGATCTGCTTGATATCGCTCATGGTCGTGGTCCTTTGAAATGGGTGTAAAAACCGAAGGCCGCCAAGGGTCTGAAACCTTGTGGCGGCCATCAGGTCGGCGCCCGTGCCTCCAAGGGTGTCGAGCGGGCGCGAGGCGGCTTATAGAGAAAACGGCTTGGAAATGCAATGCGGCGCCGACTCACGCCTCGGCCTTGAAGGTCCGCCCGAGATCGTCGCCAGTGCCTACGTAGTGTCGGAAGACGTAGAGAAGGGGCTGCCAGCGACTGACATCCACGTGGTTGCTCTCGGGAATCGTGATGTCGGCGTGGGCGTGGACCCGGATCACCTGGGTTTCGACGATGGCGAAGGCGTGGGGTGAATCGATTTCCCATCGCTCCCCGCCGGGAGCGTGGGCCGCGACGACCCGTGCCTCCAGCTGGAGCGGGCATTCGGCGATCCGTGGAGGCCTGACGAGGTCGGAGGGCAGGGGAGTAAGCCCAGCGGCTTCGAATTTTCGGGGCTCGTGATGGTAGCCGGCAGCTGTCTTGTATTCAGGAACGGGATTACGTCCGGTGGTGCGGGCCAATCGCTCGACCTTTTCCCATAGGATTGCCTGCGCAAGATTGATCACGCACTCACCTTCGCGGACTGCATTCTCGCTCCCCTGGCCGCCTGTCGACAGGCCGAGTACGACCCGGTCGCCGAGGGCCCAGGCGGAAGACATGGGCTAGATGTTGGGAGTGCCGTCCGGGTTCAGGGTCGTGATGAGGGCGACCGGAGTGCCGAAGTAGAGAACGGACGGGTTGATCACCCGGTGGGCAGGAATAGTTTTCGTCGGGTGTGTATCCATCTGTGCGGCCTCGCGTGGTTCCAAAGCGAGGCAGGGCTACCAGATGGGATCTTCAAGGTCCGGCATGAATGCTTCGGCCACCGCCGAAGTGTCGGCATGACCGGCCGCTTTGAAACGGCCGGCCCTTGTCTAATTCAGTCGAACAGGCTCGACACCGAGCTTTCGGTCGCCGTCCGGCCGATGGCCTCGCCCATGAGCTGGGCGATCGGCACGACACGGATGTTGTGGGCGACCTTCACGGCTTCGGTCGGCATGATCGAGTCCGTGATGACGAGTTCCTTCAGCTTCGAATTGGCGATGCGGGAGACCGCTCCGCCGGAGAGCACGCCGTGGGTGATGTAGGCGTAGACCTCCTTGGCGCCGTTGGCCAGGAGCGCATCGGCCGCGTTCACCAGGGTGCCGCCGGAATCCACGATGTCGTCGAGCAGGATGCAGGAGCGGCCGCTGACATCGCCGATGATATTCATCACCTCCGATTCGCCAGGACGCTCGCGGCGCTTGTCGACGATTGCGAGGGGCGCATCGATGCGCTTGGCGAGCGCGCGGGCGCGCACCACGCCACCTACGTCGGGCGACACCACCATGCGATCGCCCCCGTCGAGGCGCTCCTTCACGTCGCGGGCCATGAGGGGGGCCGCAAACAGGTTGTCCGTCGGGATGTCGAAGAAGCCCTGGATCTGACCGGCATGGAGATCGAGGGTCAGGACGCGGTCGGCGCCTGCATGGGTGATGAGATTCGACACCAGCTTGGCGGAAATCGGCGTGCGTGGGCCGGGTTTGCGGTCCTGGCGGGCGTAGCCGAAATACGGAATCACCGCTGTGATGCGGCGCGCCGAGGAGCGTCGCAGAGCGTCGATGATGATCAGCAGTTCCATCAGATGGTCGTTCGCTGGGAACGACGTCGACTGGATCACGAACACGTCTTCGCCGCGTACGTTTTCCTGGATTTCGACGAACACTTCCATGTCGGCGAAGCGCTTCACCTGGCATTTGGCGAGCGGAACGTTGAGATAGGCGGAGATAGCCTCTGCAAGCGGACGGTTGGAATTTCCCGCGACGAGCTTCATGGACGCATCTTTGGCTCTTAGAGTGACCTGAGGAGCCTCCCGCGTGACGTTGTTGCCCTTATGCGGCAAGGCGCTTGGGTCTTAGCAGCGATAAGAAAACGTCACAATACGCGCATGGCCGCAGTCTGGCGCTTTTCTGAGTTGTTCAGCACGCGTTACTGCGCCGCAACAGCCTCACTGTCCACATTCGCCGCGGTCTGGATGGGAGTCGCCGAGCCGGCGGCACTCAGGAATTCGGCGATCTCATCCATGCTGGCGTTGGCGAGCTTGGCGAGCGTTTCCTTGTCCGAAGCGGAGATGGTCTTGCCTGCGACCTTGCCGGGGCTCGTTCCGGTCAGGCGCTTGGCACGGCGCTGTTCCGAATCGAACACATCCCACACATAGGCAACCTTGGTCTCGCCGTTGACGGTCTCGGTGGAAAGGTAGCCGCGGACCCGATAGCGGGCCTGGGCCGCGGAACCGACAAGCTCGACCTTCCGGTCGGCAGCAGCGGTCGTCAGCTCGTTAATCAAAGCGGTCCGGACGGGCGGGGGAGCGCCATCGATGCTTTCCAGTGCGATCGGCACGCCTTCCGGCGAACCATTCGAGGAGAACGAGTCGGTCTGGCAGGCGCCGAGCAGAACAGTGACGGCCAAGGCAGCCATCCGTCCGGTCTGTATGATCCGAGCCATGAACCCTCCGTTCTCCGTTGGCGGTAACAGAGTATTAAGCTTAACGGGCCGCTTCGTCCAGATCAGTGCCGCTTGCGGATCCTGAGCGCCGCCTCGTCGAGGGCCAAAGTGACGAGGCCGGCGGCCAATCCCCAGAAGGCGGAGCCGATCCCGAACAGCGAGAGGCCGGAGGCCGTGACCGCGAATGTGAGCACGGCCGGAAAGCGCTTGAATTCATCGGAGAGCGCAGAACTCAGGGCGCCCGTGAAGGCTCCCATCAGGGCCAGGCCGGCGACCGTCTTGATCAGCTCAGGCGGCAGCGCCGCGATCAAGGTGATGAGCCCACCGCTGAAGAGAGCAATGAGCACATAGCAGAGGGCGTAGAAGGGTCCGACGAGCCAGCGTTTCTCAGGATCCGGGTGAGTATCCGGTCCGGTGCAGATGGCGGCCGAAATCGCCGCCAAATTGCTCGTATGGGCTCCGAACGGCGCGCTAATCACCGACGCGAGGCCTGTCACCGCAAGGATCGGGCGGGAGGGAGGTGTGTAGCCGGAGGCGCGCAGCACGGCGAAGCCCGGGAGGTTCTGCGATGCCATCGTTACAAGGAAGAGCGGCAGGCCAAGCCCGATTAGCACGGTTGGATCGAAAGCCGGGAGGATGAAGACGAGAGAGGAAAAGCCGATCTCGGAGGCAGGCAGGTGTGCCGATCCGTTGCCGAAAGCCAGTCCCAGCCCAACGAACAGCACGGCCAGGACGGCCATGGCAGGGTTGAACAGCCGGACGATCAGGAAGATCGCCACGAGGGGCAGCACTAGCTGCGGCGCGCCCTGTGCGCTTTCGAATACGGCCATCACGAAGCGGACGAGCACGCCGGCCAGCATCGCCGCTGCGATGGCGGTTGGGATCTTCTCGATCAGACGTCCGAACGGCTTAAAGGCGGCGGCCAGGACGATCAGCGCACCGGCCATCAGGAAGGCACCCACGGCCGCATGGATCGAGATCCCGCTCGAGGCGGCGATCAGCGCCGCCCCCGGCGTCGACCAGGCGCCGATGATGGGCATGCGGTAGCGAATGCTCAGAAAGCCGCTCGCCACCGCCGTGCTGAGGCAAAGGGCGGCCACCCAGGAGGTCGTCTGCGCCGCATCGGCACCCACTGCGTGAGCCGCGGCGATGATGATGGCGATCGTGCTGCCGAACCCGACGAGGGCTGCGACGACGGCGGAGGAGAGAATCGACAGGCGCATGGTCCGATTCCGATGGCTGCGACGGGGCTTAGCGGTTTAATGCGGCTGGAATGTTCTTGCCAGCCCACCCGGGCTCTTCCCTCTGGAATCGCGACTCCTTAAATCTCTCTCATGAGTCGCAATACCTATAACGACGTCCCCCCCGACATTCTGGACAACGAGGACGAGGAGGATACCGTCCCGGTCGAAAGCGGGTCGGACGTCGAGTTCGACCTGGAGGCGCATCCCGGGTCGGTCCAGCGCGGGACCGACGTCATCCGCCGCTTCTGGACGACCTTGCCCAATGCGCCCGGCGTGTATCGGATGCTCGATACCAAGGGCGACGTCCTCTACGTCGGCAAGGCGAAGAGCCTGAAGGCGCGCGTCGGATCCTATGCCCGCGGCCAAGCTCATTCGAACCGCATCGCCCGCATGATCGGCGAGACGGCGTCGATGGAATTCGTCACCACGGCAACGGAAACCGAGGCCCTGCTGCTTGAAGCCAATCTCATCAAGCAGCTCAGGCCCCGCTACAACGTGCTGATGCGGGACGACAAGTCGCTCCCCTACATTCTTCTGACGGGGGATCACGACGCGCCGCAACTCGTCAAGCATCGTGGCGCACGCAAGCGGAAGGGCGATTATTATGGTCCCTTCGCAAGTGTCTGGGCCGTGAATCGGACCATCAACGCGCTGCAGCGCGCCTTCCTGCTGCGCTCATGCAATGACAGCTATTACGAGAACCGCACGCGGCCCTGTCTATTGTTCCAAATCAAGCGCTGCTCCGGTCCCTGCACGGGGGAAGTATCCAAGGAAGAATATGCGGAACTCGCGAACGAGGCGCGCGCCTTCCTTTCCGGCAAATCCAATGCCGTGAAGGCCCGCATCACGGCAGAAATGCAGGAGGCGGCGGAAACCCTCGAATTCGAGCGCGCCGCCCGCTGCCGCGACCGCCTGGCAGCGCTCTCGGCGATCCAGGGCGTGCAGGGCATCAATACGCAATCGGTCGAGGAGGCGGACGTCTTCGCTCTGGACGAGCAGGCGGGTCAGTTCTGCGTCGAAGTCTTCTTCTTCCGCAACTGGCAGAACTGGGGCAATCGCGCCTATTTTCCGAAGGCCGACAAGTCCATGAGCCCGGAGGAGGTCCTGTCCTCCTTCATCGCGCAGTTCTACGACGACAAGCCGGCACCGCGCCTGATCCTCCTGTCGCACGAGATCGAGGATGCCGAGCTCATGGCGGCGGCGCTCTCGACCCGCGCGGAAGCGAAGGTCGAAATCCACGCGCCACAGCGCGGCGAGCGTCGCCAGCTCATCGAATACGTACAGCGCAACGCCAAGGAGGCGCTCGGGCGGCGTCTCGCCGATACATCCTCGCAGCAGAAGCTTCTCGTATCCCTGTCTCAGGCCTTCGGTTTGGCGAAGGCCCCGCGCCGCGTCGAGGTTTACGACAATTCGCACATCATGGGCACCAACGCGGTCGGCGCCATGATCGTGGCGGGGGCGGGCGGCTTCATGAAGCAGCACTACCGCACCTTCAACATGAAGTCCGAGGACCTCAAGCCGGGCGACGATTACGGCATGATGCGCGAGATGCTGCAGCGGAGATTTGCGCGCCTCGTGAAGGAGGAGCCGCGGATTCCGTCTTCCTTTACAGGGGGAGGCGCGAGCGCCATCCTTTCCGAGTCGGGTACAGCCACCCCCACCCCCACCTCTTCCCCACAAGGGGAAGGAGAGTATGACGCTGACGACGACAGCTTCCCGGCCTGGCCGGATCTCATCCTCATCGATGGCGGCAAGGGGCAGCTCGAAGCCGCCCGCCAGGCGCTCGCCGAGGTCGGAGTCGGCGAAGAGGACGTCGCCGTCGTCGGCATCGCCAAGGGGCGGGACCGGGACGCCGGCCGCGAAACCTTCTTCAAGCCGGGCCAGCCACCCTTCAAGATGCCGCCGCGCGATCCGGCCCTCTACTTCGTGCAGCGCCTTCGCGACGAGGCTCACCGCTTCGCCATCGGGGCGCATCGGGCCAAGCGCAAGCGGGAAATGGTCAAGAACCCGCTCGACGAAATCGCCGGCATCGGCCCGACCCGCAAGCGGGCGCTCCTGCATCATTTCGGAACGGTCAAGGCCATCCAGCGGGCGGCGCTCGAAGACCTCATGAAGGCGCCGGGCGTCAATGCCGCAACGGCACGCGCCGTCTACGACTTCTTCCATGACAGGGGCTAGGCTGTATCCCGGTTCACGATCTCTCGATGCCTTCGGCAAAAAGGCCAGGGCCCGGCGATGTCGGGTGGGGAAGCATCGCCAAACGGTGGAAGTCCGGTTGACGGACCGGCCTTCGGCATGCTTCCTGCCTCAGTTATGAGCTCTGCCTCTCCCATGCGCCGGTCGAAGGCTTTCAACCTCGCCAACATGCTGACCTATGGCCGGCTCGTGGCCGTGCCCGCGGTGGTCGGCCTTCTGTTCTGGCCGGAGGACCACTGGTCCCGCTGGGCGGCGCTTCTGATCTTCGCTTTGGCTGGCATCACCGATTATCTCGACGGCTACGTGGCGCGAACTTATGCCCAGCAATCCGCCCTCGGGCGAATGCTCGATCCCATCGCTGACAAGTTGCTCGTCGCCGCCTGCCTTCTGATGCTGGTGGCCGACAAGACGATCCAGAGCTGGTCGCTCTGGGCCGCCATCGTCATCCTGTGCCGCGAGATCCTGGTGTCTGGTCTCCGGGAATTCCTGGCGGAACTCAAGGTCGGCGTTCCAGTGAGCCGCGTCGCCAAGTGGAAGACGACGGCACAGATCGTCTCTGTCGGGTTCCTGATCGCGGGCCCTGCCGGCGAGACGGTCCTGCCGGGAACCGTCCTGATCGGAACGATCCTGTTGTGGGTCTCGGCGATTCTGACGATCTATACCGGATGGGACTATCTCAAGACCGGCATCCATCACATGATGGACGAAGGGTGAGGTCCATGAAGCTCGTCTACTTCGCCTGGGTGCGTGAGCGCATCGGCCGGCCGGACGAGGACGTGGACATCCCGGGTGGGATCGCGACCGTCGCCGATCTGGTCCGCTGGCTCAAGACCCGCGGCGTGGAATACGAATACGCGTTCGAGAACGAGCAAGTGGTGCGCGCCGCCATCGACCATGTTCACGTCAAGCCGGACCATGTCATTGCGGGCGCAAGGGAGATCGCCTTCTTCCCTCCGATGACCGGGGGCTGAGGCGTTAAGGATCGGCCGTGAACGCCACCATCCGGATCCAAACCGAACCGTTCGATGCCGCGCGCGAAACGGATCTTATGACCGCAGGGCGTGCCGACGTGGGTGCGGTGGTTGCTTTCACCGGCCTTTGCCGGGACGAGGGGGGGAAGCTTTCCTCCCTTGAGCTCGAGCATTATCCAGGCATGGCGGAGGCCGAACTTACGAGGATCGCTGCGCGTGCCGAGGAGCGTTGGCCGCTTCTCGGCCTGACCGTCATTCATCGCTTCGGCATGATCTCTCCCGGCGAAGGGATCGTGCTGGTTCTGGCAGCCTCCGCCCATCGCGAAGCGGCCTTCGAGGCAGCTTCCTTTCTGATGGACTACCTGAAGACCCGCGCGCCGTTCTGGAAGCGCGAACACCTGAAGGACGGGACCGTCGGCGCCTGGGTCGAGGCCAAGGTGCAAGATGACGCCGCGGCCGAGCGATGGGCATAGTACTGCGTCCCGTCGCAACCCTTCCTCCCCCAGCTCCCGAAGACTTGGCTTGACGGCTCATCGCCGGAGGCGGACCATCATGCCGATGGGATCGACGGAGGTGCTTTATGTGGTACGTCGCTGTCGCCTTGACTTTCCTGATGGCCGGAGGACCTGGCCTTGCCCAAGAGCCGAGCCTGACTCAGGTTCAGGCGCCTGAACACAATCCGGTCGACTGCTATTGCAGGGCCGCCGGCAAGATGTTCCCTCTGGGCGAAAAGGTCTGTCTGAGAACTGCGGAAGGGCCGCGGCTTGCCCAATGCCAAATGGTTCTGAACGTCACGTCCTGGGCGTTCAGCGAAACGCCCTGCCTGGACTCATGAAAAACGCTGCCGGAGGGCTTCCGGCAGCGCGTTTCGAAACTCTTTGATCTGTCGAGCAGTGCTTCCGATCAGAACACCCCGACGACTATGGCACAGATAAAAACGAGGGAAACACAGACCGCTGCGATATTGAGCTTGGAGGCCTTATCCAAATTCGATGTCAGGTTCATGGGGGTCCCCTGTCTAAATGGATAGGTACGTTAACAAAGCTTTAAGCGCGTGAAAAGCGGGTCTTACAATGGAAATCCGCGAGGGGAGAGATCATAACTGGTATATCAGTTATTAAGACTTTGTTTTGTCGCGGAAATCTTCCCTTAGGTTAGATTTGAAAAAAGTTGCTGACCCTTTAGGGCGGGAATATGTTCATAGTAAATCCCGAGTAAGTTAGATTTTTTCCTGAGATTTCATAGGAAAAACCGCTTTTCCCACGTTGCGTTGCACAATTCTTATGAAACGACTTGAGAACTTCTGTTCGTATTGTTGACGCTCTGTTTACGGTTGCCCCAGTAGCCTAGACATATGCGTCGTGGGTTAGTTGCGTTTTTTGCCCTATCGCTGGTTGGGCTTGGTCTTACAGGATGCGGTCTGTTCAGGTTTGAGCAGCGCGAGCCTTGGCGTGCCCAGGCCGAGGAGGCCTGCCTGTCGCAGCGGCTCGTCCAGCCCTCCGCCTATATGGCCCTGTCGTCGAAGATCGACGGGCCCGGCGTTTGCGGCATGGATCACCCGTTCAAGGTCTCGGCTTTCACCAATGGCTCGGTCGGCCTGAAATCCAAGGTGACCTTGGCCTGTCCGATCATTCCGCAGATTGACAGTTGGCTCGACGAGATCGTGAAGCCCGCGGCAACGCTGTATTTCGGCGTCCCGGTCGTGGATCTGAAGGCCGGCTCCTACTCCTGCCGGCCGCGTAACAACCAGCGCGGCGCCAAGGTCTCCGAACATGCCTTCGGGAATGCGCTTGACGTCATGGCCTTCGTTCTCGCGGACGGGCGTGAGATTGCGGTCGCGAAGGGCTGGAAGGGAGATCCTGTGGAGCAGGACTTCCTGCGTGAGGTCTTCGTCGGCGCATGCCGCTATTTCAGCACGGTCCTCGGTCCCGGCTCGGACGTATTCCACTACGATCATCTCCACATCGACCTTGCCCGGCATGACCCCCGCGGCACGCGGCGCATCTGCAAGCCGATCATCAAGTTCGCCGCGCGAATCGATCCCGAGCGCAGCCGCTTCGCCCAGCAGAACCCGCCCCCGACCGCCGATCTTGCACCCATCGACATGGAGCAGGACATTGCGGAAGGGGAATATGCGGCAGGTGCAGGACCTGCGCCGATGACGCCGATGCCTGCGTCCCGCCCGGAGCTGGCGGCAGGGGGATACGCGGCCGATCTGCCTGTCACCACATATTCTCCGCAGGCTCCGCCGCCGCGTACGATCAACCAGACCGCCATTCCTCCCGCCTATCGCCCGGCGGTGCCGGGAGAGCCACTCGTGCTGAACAACTCCGGAATCTACTAAACCGGCAAGCGGAGCCTTGACGATCCACATATGCGCTTACATGGTCCTCATGAGATCATAGGATCTGTTGGAGCATCGCGATGAAGTGGCTGGCGGCTTTGGTTTCCTGTGTATTGTTGAGCGTCCCGGCGCTGGCCCGTGAGATAACCCCGGCCGAACGGCGGGACCACTCCTACAGCGCATCTCTCCCGGCCTGCGAGGATCCTTTTGTCCTCGGGCAGATCTCTTCGGATTTCTCGACCCGCGAAAGCCGTTTCTGGTCCTCGTCTCTGCAGATCGTTGCGTTCGAGAGGCTGGCTGAGACCTCTTGGCGTCCCTGGGGGCTCGACTACATTCCGCGGCGCTACTGCACGGGGACCGTGATCGTGTCGGACGGCTACAAGCGCAAGATCAATTACTCCGTGCGCGAGAAGCTCGGATTCATCGGCATCGGCTGGGGCACGGAATGGTGCGTGGTCGGCCTTGACCGGAATTACGCCTACGCACCTCTGTGCAAGCAGGCGCAGCCGTGATCCTCGCACGGTGCCTCGTCATCGCGGGCGCCTGGCTTTTCACAGCGGTTTCGGCTTTCGCCCAGCCCATGCAGGAGGCGCGCGGAGCGCCTACCGGGGCCTTCGACTTCTATGTCCTTGCCCTGTCCTGGTCTCCTGGCTTCTGCGAAGTGAGTGCGCGCGGAAGCGAGCGCAAGCAATGCGAGGAGGGCAACCGCCTCGGCTTCGTGGTTCACGGTCTCTGGCCGCAATCCGACCAGGGATATCCGACCTTCTGCGAACCACAGGGGCGGTTCGTTCCGCGCATGGTCATTGATCAGTTGGTCGACCTTTATCCCACCTCCAACCTCGCTCGATACCAGTGGCGCAAGCATGGAACCTGCTCGGGCGTCAGCCCGAGCGAATACTTCGCCCTGGTGCGTAAGGCCCGCGACCGGATCCAGATCCCCGACAGTCTCACCGCATCCTCGACCGAGACCCATGTCATGCCGATCGAGATCGAGCGGGCCTTCGCGAGCGCCAATCCGGGATTGCGTCCGGATATGATGTCCGTGTCCTGTGGCCGGCGGGTGTTCCAGGAGATCAAGATCTGCCTGGACAAGGATCTGCGCGGCTTCCGCCAATGTCCCCAGGTCAACCAGGACGGGTGCCGCGCCGGCGAGATTGCTGTTCCGCCTCCGCGATAGTCGGGCGGCGGTTCGAGGCGACGTTTTACCTCCCTGTCATCACGATGGTTTCCCACGCGCCTTGAAAGTGCTTTAGATCCCTCATGAACTATCGTCATGCCTTCCACGCCGGCAACTTCGCCGACGTCATGAAGCACGCGCTGCTGGTGCGGATCCTGCTGTATCTCCAGCGCAAGGAGACGCCGCTGCGCGTCATCGACACCCATGCCGGGATCGGCCTTTACGATCTGGCCGGGGATGAGGCTGGCCGGACCGGTGAATGGGTCGATGGGATCGGTCGACTCGACGAGGCGTTCTCGCCGGAAGTCGAAGCAATCCTGGAACCCTATCGGCAGGTCGTCGCGGGCATCCGCACCCGGCATGGACCGAGCATCTATCCGGGCTCGCCCGGCATCCTGCGCGAATTGCTGCGCTGGCAGGATCGGGGCGTCTTCGTGGAGCTTCACCCTGCAGATTATGGCACCCTGAACGAGACCTTTAACACGGTCGCCAACCTGAAGGTCATGCATCTCGACGGTTGGACGGCGCTCCATGCCCTGATTCCGCCGAAGGAGAAGCGCGGTCTCGTTCTCATCGATCCGCCCTACGAGCAGCCAAACGAGCTGGAGCGGCTAGGCACCGAGATCCTGACGGCTCTCGGAAAATGGGAAACGGGCGTCTATGCAGGCTGGTATCCGATCAAGTCGCTGGCGCCGGTGGATGCGCTGATGAAGCGGCTCGATGCGGAAAGCCCGCGTCCCGGTCTCCGGCTTGAATTGCTGGTCGACGATCCGCGCGAGCCGGCCCGACTCAACGGGAGCGGACTTGTCGTCTTCAATCCGCCCTGGACGTTGCGGGAAGAGGCCGAGATCCTGCTTCCGGCCCTCGCTGAGCGTCTGTCGCAGGGCAGCTATGCGGGCTATCGTTGTGAGGCATTCGGGCCGGCGGCGTGAAATCCGTTGCGGCGGCGGCTGGTGAACGGCATGAAGGCAAGGTCCCTTTCCATAGGTCTCGCTCATGCTCACTCTTCGTACGTCACCTGCCTCTCCGTTCGGCCGCAAGGTCAAGATCGCCGCATCGCTGCTGGGTCTGTCCGATCAGATTGAACTTGTCGCCGCGGACACGATGAACCCGGAGGATTCGCTCCGTCAGCAGAACCCGCTCGGCAAGATTCCGATCTTGATCCTGGAGAACGGGGAGAAGCTCTACGATTCACGCGTCATCATCGAATATCTGGACCATCTCGCGGGCGGCGGAAAACTCTATCCTACGGGAGTTGATCGCTTCCTGGCCCTACGCCAGCAGGCGCTTGCGGACGGCATCATGGATGCGGCGCTGCTCCAGGTCTATGAGGGACGGTACCGGACAGAGGACCGGCAAGAGCCGAAATGGCTGGAGCTGCAGTCCGGCAAGGTTCAGCGCGGGCTCGACCATGCCGAGGCGCATCTCTCGACGCCTTCGCCGCAGCTGCATGTCGGCCACATCGCGCTGGCCTGCGCTCTCGGCTATCTCGACCTGCGGATGGGCGGACGGTGGCGCGAAAGCTATCCGAAGCTCGTTGCATGGCTTGCCGATTTCGAGGCACGCGTGCCTACCTATGCCAAGACGCGCGTTGCGGCATGACGGCATGAAAAAGGCCCGGTGTTTCCACCGGGCCTCTGTCGTTCGCGTGAGCGCGAACAGTCTT
>NZ_JAIRBM010000016.1 GCF_020089865.1 Microvirga puerhi | reverse complement strand
GCTCAACCGCTTCCGCCGTCTCTCCATCCGCTATGAGCGTCGCGAGGACATCCATCTCGCCTTCACCACGCTTGGATGGGCTCTCATCTGCTTCAACCAATGCAGACGGTTTTGTTAGGAGCTCTAAATCAACAAAATCGGCACGTTCCTGACGTAGGCGGCATCAAGGGAAGCCGAGCTCACTCTCCGGAATACCCGTAGGTCCGCCGCTTATGCGGTGAGATATTACGTTGACCTGCCTCGCTGGGATCGTTGGTGGGTCTCTGGGGCGCCCGTGAGGATGCCCCGCTCAGCGCAGCATCCGGCGACGCTTGCGATAGTCCTCACCGCCGGACAAAGAACTCTCGGCCAATGACGGTGCCGAGCAGCGGCAACGCCGCTGCATATGCCTCAGAACTAGTCAAAGAAGCCGGCATCTTCCTCTTTAAGATAGCGCTTGGCGGCTTTAGCGTCGATTTCGAGACCGAGGCCTGGACCGGGTAGCAGATCGATCATCGAATTGTTGACGATGCGACCCGTCGGGAGTCCTAAGATGATGTCGTGCCACCACGGATCCGATGCGGTCGGATATTCGAAGGCGATGTAATTGGCGGGCAGCGTGGCGCACACGTTGATCAATGCGCCAAGCCCTAGGAGACCGTTTGCGGTGCCATGAGGCGCCATGAGGATCGAGTGCATGTAAGCGTGCTCGGCGACCCATTTGAGTTCTGCGATACCGCCGACATCAGCCGGATCGGGTCCGATGATGCGCACGGCCTGCGTCTCGATGAGTTCCTTGAAGTTGTGTCGCAGATAGATCTGTTCGCCGGTATGGATCGGCGTTGAAGTTGATAAGGTGAGTTCGCGATAGGCCTGAGGATTGACCCAAGGCACGTAATCGCCGGTGAGCATATCCTCGAGCCAGGTAATGTTGTATTTCTCGACTGCTCGCGCGAACTTGATCGCATCGGGCAACATCCAGCCTGGGCCGCAATCAAGCGCCAAGCTGACTTTGTCACCAAGTACCTCCTTCATCGCGATGACGCAATCGAGCATGTGGTTGAAACCATGCTCGCTGATCACGCCCTGGTCCATTGCGCCGTGGTAGCCTGAGCGCGTCTGGCGTACGCCATAATGGAAGTCCTCGACCGTATCCTTCATGTTGGAGTGGAAGCTGATACCTTGCTTCACCATGAAGAAGTTCTCGGGGAGTTCGGCCATCCACTTCACGTCGGCGGCGTAGTCCTCCGGGCGGTCGCCCGTCCGCTTCCTGCGCATATTCCCGTTGTAGCACCGAACCTTGTCGCGGACTTTGCCGCCGAGCAGCTTGTAGGTCGGGACGTTCGCCGCTTTGCCGGCGATATCCCAGAGCGCATGTTCGATGGCGCTCACGGCCGCGCCATAGGGCTTGAACGAGCCACGCTGACGAATCTTCAGCATCACACGCTCGACGTCGGTCGGGTTCTCGCCGATCAGTGCTTCGCGAAAATGCAACACCCAGGGCTTGATATAGCCCTTGGTGAATTCCACTTCGCCAAGCCCGTGAATTCCTTCGTCGGTGGTGATGCGGACGATGGGGTGCTTGCCAATGACGGCGCAGCGCAAGTCGGTGATCTTCATGGCCAAGCTCTCTTCGTATGGTGGATGGCTGGGATGCGATAGACAGGTGCAATCCCGACGACAGGCGCCGTTGCGACGCCAGCAGGCGCGCAGACCCTTCGAACGGTGACGTCAGCTCCAAGTGCGATCCCAGGAATATTCGTGATCCCAGTGATCCGTTGGTTGCCAGATGCCGGCAACACCTGGCTGCAGATGCTGGGCGATGACTTCGTCAACGATGTCGTCGATGCCGAGGCCCGGCTTATCGGGGACCTCAATGAAGCCGTTCTTTAGCAGCGGCTTAGGAAGGCCCGTCACGATATCATCCCACCAAGGCACATCGGCCGAGTGATACTCAAGCGCCATGAAGTTTTCGGTGGCGACGGCGACATGGGCCGCAGCCATCGCGGCGATGGGGCTCTCCGCCATGTGAATCGCCATGGCGACGCCAAACTCCTGCGCCATGTCGCCGATCTTCTTGGTTTCCAGGATGCCGCCCGATGTGAGCAAGTCGGGGTGAATAATCGAAATCCCAGCCCTCAGCAAAGGCTCGAAACTCTCTTTCAGATAGATATCTTCACCCGTGCAGATCGGAACCGATGTCGCCTCCTGCAAATGCCGATACTGTTCCGCATACTGCCATGGAATCACGTCCTCAAGCCAAGCCGGAACATATTTTTCGATGCGTTTCGCGAGTCTGATGCCGTTTTGCAGCGAGATGTGTCCAACGTGATCAATGGCAAGCGGGATGTTCGGGCCGATGACATCGCGGACCTCGCAGATGTACTGTTCGAGATAATCTAACCCTTTGTCCGTAAAGTGGAGGCCGGTGAACGGATGACGCACATTCTGCGCGTCGTAAGCGGCGTTGCGCCGCCGGCGCTCCTCCGGCGTATGCGCCCTGCCTTGCGCCGCACGCGAGCGGAGGCCTTCGAGAGTGCCGGCCGGCGCCACTACGGCGTCCGGCAGGTCGGCAATCTGCATTAACCCGAGATCCATTTTGAGGAACGTGAAACCGAGGTCCATGCGCTCTTTGAGGCGGATGCCCGTCGCCGTACCACTGGGTTGCTCCGCATCGGTGTCGCAATACATGCGCACCTTGTCACGGAATTTGCCGCCCAGCATCTGATAGATCGGCACGCCATAGGCCTTCCCGGCAAGATCCCACAAGGCGATCTCGACAGCCGAGACGCCGCCACCTTGCCTCCCATGTCCACCAAACTGCTTGATGCGGCGGAACAGACGGTCGATGTCGCAGGGGTTCTCGCCGAGAAGCCGGCTCTTCAGCATCAGCGCATAGGTCGCGCTGGCGCCGTCCCGCACCTCGCCGAGTCCGATGAGGCCCTGATTGGTGTATATTTTGACCAGCACGGACGCGAAGGGAGCGCCGACGATCTCGGCCACGCGCATATCGGTGATGCGAAGCTCCGACGGCTTGGAGAACGGATTGACTCGATTCAGCGCCTCGTCAGCGCTATCCAGCTTCTGCATGACGGTATCCTCCCTGTTCCCGACGTTCGGCCCGCGCGATGGACCGCAACCGCTTCGCCGGCATGTGTTTGTGGATTGCAGGCGTTACTCACTCCCGACTGCTCAGGCGCTGGCTCGACGCGCGTCGCACATTGTGTCTCAATCGACGACGTTGGCTTCGAGGTACTCGCGATTCATCTCGATGCCGAGACCCGGCGCAGGGCTGAGCTTGAGACTGCCGTTGGAATTGTCGAGCGGCACATTGATGAGAGGATCATATTTGGAGAGGTTCCATTCCGACGTTTCGAGTTTGTAGAAGTTTGGCACCGTCATCATCACCTGAGCACCGGCTACGACATTGATCGGCCCGGCGGCATCATGAGGCGAGACTGGGATGTAATAAGCCTCGCATAGCGCCGAGACTTTTTTCAGCTCGGTAATACCACCTGTCCAGGTCACGTCCGGCATGATGTAGTCGGCCAGCTTATTCTCGAGAATGGGGACGAAGTCCCACTTCGTATGTCCACGCTCGCCCCAGGAGATCGGCACGTTGATCTTCTCGCGCACTTGCTTGAGGGCATTGACGCTTTCTGGCGGGCAGGGTTCTTCGAACCAGTCGATGTTTCCGGCCTCCTCGAGAGACCGGCAGAGTCGGATCGCCGTTGGCACATCGAAGCGGCCATGGGCGTCGATCAGGATTTCGATGTGAGGTCCGGCCGTCTCCCGGATCAGCGCTGTCAACTCTGCAGCCGCATGCTCGTCCTGGCGCGTCATGCTGCCGTCGAGGTAGCCGTCGCGCTGCTCGCGCGCGATGCCATCAGCATGCGGGCCCTGCAAAGGAAACGGATCGAACTTGAGCGCGGTGTGTCCCGATTTCACAATCGCCTGAATCTCGGCGACGACGGCTTCCTTGCTCGTGAACTTGCGCTGATCAGGATGGGTATAGAGCGCAACCTCGTCGCGCACAGGTCCGCCGAGAAGCTCGTATATAGGCTTTCCAAGGGCCTTTCCCCTGATGTCCCAAAGGGCGATGTCAATGGCGCTAAGGCACTCCACAGCGGCGCCCCGGCTCCCCATGTAAGTGAAGGCGCGAAAGAGCTTGTGCCAGAGGCGTTCAATGTGCGCGGGATCCTCGCCGACCAGTGTCAAGCCGATCTGTCGTAGCATCGCCGTCAGGGCACGGTTTGCAATCTTTGTTGTCGTGGTGATTTCGCCCCAGCCGGTGATGCCTTCATCCGTGCTGACTTCAACAAACAGGAACTCTCCCCAGTAGGAGGCGCTCGACTTGATAAGCCACGGTCTGACGCTGGTAATCTTCATGTGTTCCGCTTTCCTGTGAATTCGAGAAGAGGCTGTGCCTCAGGTCGGAAACCTACCCTGCCTGGGCGGCAGCCATGGCTCGCATATGCTCGAGAATGTGGAGTCCGGATCCTTCGACATGCCGCGCTACGAGTTCGGCCGCCCGATCGGCGTCACCCGCTTTGATGTGGGCTATCAGCTCACGATGGTCGCTGATGACCTGCGCTCGCCGCGCAAGAGTGAAGCCGAACCGGCGGCTGACCGCTCGGAGAACCTCGCGATGCTTCCACCACAGTTCGGCAGCGTGCCGATTGTAGTGTCGCTGGTAGATCACGGTGTGGAACTTCGTGTCGAGCTCGCTGTGCAGGGTCTGGTCAGCGAAATTGTTGGCCTCGATCTGGCTCTGGACCGCTTCGAGTTCCGCGATGTCGGCCTCAGTGGCCATTCCGACGAACCAACGCGTCAGCGACGGCTCGATCAAAACCCCGATCTCATAGATGTCGCGAATAAAATCGCGGTCGATCGGCCGGACGCGCGCGCCGCGATTTCGCGTGAAAATGACGAACCCTTCGCCGCGCAGGAGTTGCAGCACCTCCCGAACTGGCGTCGTCGAGCTGCCATGACGCTTGGCGAGGTCTGCCACGACGAGGCGCTGATTGGCCTTGAGCCGCCCCGAGACGATGTCGTCTCGGATCACCTTATAGAGCAGCGCCGTGGAGTCGGTGGAGGCGCCAATCGGGTCAATCCCGATCGGCGGCGCCGCCTGGTAGTCACTTGCCCCCCTCAATCTTACCTCCAATGCCCAGATCATACGTCAGCTGACACAGATAATATACGATCTGACGCAATTGACATACAAGTCTAGCTCTGTAATCGTCGCTCAATAGGAGCATCGATCAAGAAAAAGCTCCAAAAGAGGGTGGAAGCCACAGTGCCAGTGCGCGCTGGCCCTGAAGAATTGGAGGGACTTGATGTCGACCTTTAACTTCGGCCAGGCCATTCGCGGTGGTGTTTCCGCGGCTGCTATCACGTCGCTGCTAATGTCGTCGCCAGTGTTGGGCGCGCCCCCCGTCGACCTGAGCAAGTGGTCGCCGGAATATGTGCGCTCGATTGCGGGCACAAAGGACTTCGACACCGCTGCCGACTGCAATAAAGTCACGCCACTCGATTACAAAGGACGTCTCACGTTCTGGTACCAAGGCGTGTTTGAGGGCGATCCTGACCTCTTGCGGCAGTACTATAAAGACTTCTTTGCTGCCTTCCGAAAGACCTACCCCAACATTGACTTGCAGGAGCAGGCGCTCACCTACAACGACCTGCTCGACAAGTTCCGGACGGCGCTGCTCGGCAACGCCGGGCCGATGATGGTGCGGCTGCAGATCTTGGGTGGCGTCGAATTCGCCTCCAAAGGATATCTCCAAGAGCTGAAACCCGAAGACGTCGGCTACGCAACGGAGGATTTCTGGCCCGGAGCCATGAAGTCGAACATGTGGAAGGGTAAAACCTACGGCATCCCGACCAACAACGAGACGATGGCATTCATCTGGAACGCGGACATTTTCAAACGGGCCGGTCTCGATCCCGACAAGCCGCCGGCCACCTGGGACGACGTCGTCAAATACTCCAAGCAGATCCACGATAAGCTCGGGATCGCAGGCTACGGACTCGTCGCCCGCAAGAACGCCGGCAACACACCGTATCGCTTCTTGCCTCAGCTCTGGGGCTACGGCGGCAGCGTGTTCGACGAGACCACGCAAAGCCCGACATACGGGCGGATCGAAATCAACAGCCGGGCAAGCAAGCAGGCTCTGCAAGCGTCGTATGACATGTATGTGCGCGACAAATCTGTGCCGGTTTCGGCATTGACCAACCAGCAAGCCGACAACCAACCGCTCTTTCTGGCGGGTCAGCTCGGAATGATGATTTCGCACCCGTCCGACTACGACGTGATGCTGGATCTAAAGAAAAAAGCGTCCGGGACCGATGTGCAGAAGGCTCAGACGGTCATCGACAACATGCGCTACGGGCCAATCCCGACCGGGCCGGACGGCAAGCGCGCGGTCGTGTTCGGCGGTTCGAACATGCACATCCTGAAGCCGGAATACGTGGACGGGGGCAAGGTGGATCTGCCGGCCGCCAAGGCGCTCGCTTGTTTCTGGGCAAGCCCGGAATGGTCGCTGAAAATGGCTTATGCCGGATCAAACCCTGGCAACCTGAATGGCTTCAAGACGAAGTGGATGAAAGAGCGCCTGGACAATATCAAGTTCCTCGACGTCACGACCTCCATGTTGCCTTACGGCGTCCCGTTCCCGACTATTCCCGAGACGCCTGAAATCATGAACATCGTTGTGCCCGATATGCTGCAGAATGCGCTCACGGGCGCGATGACGGTGGACCAAGCTACCGAAGACGCTGCCAAGAAGATCAAGAATATCATGAGCGGTGGAAAGCTCTAGCCAGCTTGGCCGGCGGTGGTCGCCGGTCTCTTTCCCTCACAGGAGAAGGGCGCCCCGATGACCATGGCGACGGGCCTGGTTGACGCTCCTTTGAAGGCAAAAGCGAAGCGTTTTGGCTTCCTTCGGCAGGCATGGGACCATCGCTTCGATTATCTCTACGTTTTGCCCGCGATTGTGGTGATGCTGATCGTGATCGCCTATCCGATCTACTACACCGTGGAACTGTCCTTTTTCACCACGCCACCGAGTCTCCAATTGCGTGACAAGGAGTTCGTCGGCATCGACAATTATGGGCTGATCCTGAGTAGCGACGTGTTCTGGCGCGTTACTGCCAACACATTCATCTGGACCCTCGCCTCGACTGCGTTCGCTTTTACTCTGGGGCTAGGGAGTGCGCTCGCTCTCAACCACGAGTTTCTCGGCCGTGGTGTTTTGCGCGCCATCCTCATCATTCCATGGGTCATAAGCGCGGTCGCCGCGTCCTATATCTGGAAATGGATTTACCATTCGGATTTCGGCCTGATCGGCGCCGTTCTGGTCGGGCTGGGTCTCGCCGAACGGCCGCCTAATCTCATCGACAGCGTGGGCACCGTTCTGCCATCGCTCATCGTCGTTAACGTATGGCGCGAGTTTCCGTTCGCGATGATCATGCTGACGGCCGGCCTGCAGACCGTTCCCGATCAGCTGCTTAGGGCGGCGAAAGTCGACGGCGCAGGCGCGTGGCAGCGTTTCTGGCATGTCACGTTCCCCCATCTTCAGGGCGTGTCCACCGTGACGATCCTGTTGCTCGCGGTGTCTAACTTTAACTCCTTTATCATTCCTTGGATCATGACCGGCGGCGGCCCATCGAATGCGTCTCATATCTGGATCACCCATATCTACGAGCTCGCCTTCGGGCGCCAGCGGTGGGGCATCGCGTCAGCCTACTCGGTGCTTTTGTTCCTCACTCTGATGACGCTGGGCTATTTCTATGTACGTGCTCTGAGTAGCGCCGAGAACAAGGAGCGCGTTGCTTAATGTCAATGACCAGCATCGTCACGACCAGGAGAGGCAAGCCGATCGATGCCTGGCGCTGGATCGGGCGGATCTTCCTTGTGATGATGCTCTTCTACACAGCGGTGCCAATGGCATGGATGTTGCTCACGTCGATCAAATCCGGTTTCGCAGCCATGCAGCTCCCGCCCCAATGGTTGCCCAACGAACCGACGCTCGCGAGCTACAAGAAACTGCTTGATCCCAATAACAGTGTCGGCCAGGACTTCCTGAGATTCTTCTGGAACAGTCTTTTTGTATCGACCATGACGACCGCGCTCGCGGTCATCGTCGCCGTCCCTGCGGCCTACGCTTTCTCGCGATTCGACTTTCCTGGACGTAAGTTCCTGTTCTTCGCGGTGCTGCTGCGCAACATGTTTCCTGCAGTTATCTTCCTTGTGCCGCTCTTCATCTTGATGCGGCTGCTCGGCCTTGTGAACACCCACGGTTCCCTGATTCTAACGTATCTCACGTTTGGCCTGCCGCTCGCAATTTGGCTGCTCAAGGGCTTCTACGACAATATTCCCTACCAACTTGAGCAGGCGGCGCGCATCGACGGCGCGACCCGATTCCAAGCGTTCGTACTGATCGTGATGCCGCTTTCCGCGCCGGGAATTGTGGCCACGGCCATCTATTCCTTCATCGGTGCTTGGAATGAGTACATCTTCGCCTACACGTTTCTCAACAAGAATGAGCAGTTGACGCTGCCGGTCGGCATTCAACGGTTCTTCTCTGAAAACACGACTGACTTCCCAGGCCTCATGGCCGCCAGTTTCATGATGAGCCTGCCGGTCGTCGTGCTCTTCCTCCTGCTGCAACGCTACTTTGTCCGCGCCCTTACTGAAGGTGCTGTCAAACATTAGGGGAAAGGTCTCATGGCCCATGTGGTCTTGAAGAGTCTGGTTAAGACCTATGGCGCCTTCGCCGCCGTCAACAACGTGTCACTCACAGTCGAGGACGGTGAGTTCGTTGCGCTGGTCGGTCCCTCGGGATGCGGCAAGACCACCACGCTCAATCTGGTCGCCGGGTTGATTCCGGTTACGTCTGGCGAGATCACAATCGGGGACCGCGTGGTCAACGACGTCGACCCGAAAGATCGCAACATTGCGATGGTGTTTCAGAATTACGCGCTCTATCCGCAAAAATCGGTCTACAAAAACCTGGCGTTTCCGCTGCAAATGCGCCGGCTCCCCCGTGACGAGATCGATCGGAAGGTTCGGGAAGCAGCGCGCGTGCTCGACATGACGCACTTGCTAGAGCGAAAGCCGCGTGAGCTTTCAGGCGGACAACAACAGCGCGTGGCCCTTGGCCGGGCGCTCGTGCGCGATCCAGCGGTCTTCCTCATGGATGAGCCGCTCTCCAATCTCGATGCCAAGCTTCGCGTGCAGATGCGCTCTGAGATCAAACGCTTTCACCAGGACCTCAAGGCAACGATTATTTACGTGACGCACGATCAACTCGAAGCTGTCACCATGGCCGACAAGATGGCCGTCATGAATGGCGGTTATCTGCAGCAGTACGATTCACCGGCTCAAGTCTTTGCCCACCCGGTCAACATGTTCGTCGCCAGCTTCATCGGTAGCCCGGCGATGAGCCTTATCCCACTTGAGGCATCGACAGTAAATGGGCAAACCGTGTTGACCGGTGCAGAAGGCTGGACCATGACGCTCTCGCCGCTCAACGCTCGGAAGGTGCAGCGTTCGACCACCAGAAAGATCGTGCTGGGGGCACGTCACTCCACGATCAAGCTGGCCAAGGACGCGTCTCCAAACGCGATTCCCGCCAAAGCCTACACCGTGGAACCAACCGGGGATGTGACTTTTGTGCAGGCATTAATGTCCGGGGCCGTCGTCAACATAAGCGTGCCACCTAACGTCGCCATCACACCGGACGAGCAGATCTGGCTCGAGTTCGATCAGGAACGCATGCATCTTTTCGATGGCGCGACCGAACTGGCCCTAAAGGTCGATTGAGACAGATCGATCCGATGGGGCGTAGGGGCAGGGGATGACCGCAAAGCTTAGGATTACTGAGATTATTCCCTACCCGGTTTGGGTCGGGGTGCGGAATCAGATGCTCGTCAAGGTCGAGACCGATCAGGGTGTCTTCGGCTGGGGCGAAAGCGGCCTGAGTGGACGCGAGAGAGCAGTCGCTGGCGCCATTGAGCACTATCGCGAGTTCCTGATCGGGCGGGATCCCATGCAGATCGGACGGATCTGGCAGGAAGCATACCGCAGTCAGTATTTCGAAGGCGGGCGGGTGCTGCAGGCCGCAATTTCCGCGATTGATATCGCTCTGCACGATATCAAGGGTAAGGTCTTGGGAGTGCCGGTGTACGAGCTGCTCGGTGGCAAGCAGCGCGACCGGGTCCCCACTTTCGCCTCCACCGGGGACGAGGCAGAGGGCAATGTCGCCATCGAGCGTGCCCGCGAACTGATTGCACAGGGATGGCAAACGATCCGCTTCTTCCCGGTCGGACAGAGCAGCAAGAAGATCTTCGAACCGCGCGAGTCGATCGGTGCGTCTGCCAGAATGCTCAACAAGGCCCGTGAGGAGCTCGGCAATGACGTCGTCCTTGGCATCGATTATCATCACCGTCTCTCCATTGCGGAGGCTGCAAGCTTCTGCAACAAGCTCGGTCGAGGCGTGCTCGATTTCATTGAGGAGCCGATACGGGACGAGACGCCCGAGGCCTATGAAGCACTGCGCACAATGACGGACGTTCCTTTTGCCATCGGCGAAGAGTTTGCCAGCAAGTGGCAGTTCCTGCCTTATATCGAGCGCGGTATCCACCAGTTTAACCGGATCGACGTTTGCAATGTTGGTGGGCTTACCGAGGCGATGAAGGTGGCCGGCTGGAGCGAAGCGCACTATGTCGATTTGATGCCGCACAATCCGCTTGGTCCCGTCTGCACGGCTGCTTCTGTGCATCTCGCCGCAGCGGTTCCTAATTTCGCTTGGCTCGAAACGAGAGCCCCTGAGACGAAGCTGGGCTTCGACAACTCGGACTTCTTTCCGGTACAGCCGCGCCTCGATGGTGCCGATTATCTGGTCAGCGACATTGTCGGACTTGGCGTGGAAATCAACGAAGCTGCGGTTCGGTCGCAGAGCCCGCGCTTTTGGGAAGCGCCGCATCTCCGGCGCCGCGACGGATCTGTCACTAACTGGTAACCCATTGGACCGAGGGGACAATGACGCAGACATCCGACATCGTAAGGCCCGCCAGAGAACTGATCGAGGGGCTCAGGGAAATCGGCGCCGCAACCGTCGCCGGTACGCTCGGACATATGGGTTTTCGCAATCCTCACATCGTCGGCCCGGTTGCGCAGAACCCTGGCAAGGCGATCGTCGGACCGGCTTTGACTCTTCAGTTCCTGCCTCAGCGACCCGACCTCTTCTCCGAGGGCGAGTATGCCGATCCAGAGACGCAACTGCATCGGCACGTGCTGTACCATGTCCAGGAGGGCGACGTGGTCGTGGTGGATGCGCGCGCTGACATGAGCTCGGGAGTCTTTGGCGACATGATGAGCACCTACTTCAAGGGTAGAGGAGGGGCAGGAATCATCATCGACGGGTGCATGCGTGATCGGCCCAATGTTACGCGACTTGACCTTCCGCTCTGGTTGCGCGGGTGGACGCCTAACTACCACGTGCAGACAAGTATCTATCCCAACGCTGTGAATGTCCCCATTGCATGTGGCGGCGTGACAGTGATGCCCGGCGATATCATCGTAGCCGACGACGACGGGGCCGTCGTGGTGCCCGTAACCATGGCAAAGGCCGTGATAGAAGAGGCGCAGAAGCACCATGAGTGGGAAGTGTTCTCACGAATGAAACTGTTGGAAGGGGCGCCGTTGCAGCGGTACTATCCGTTGCACCCGGATGCTGAAGGAGAGTACCAAGCTTGGCGAGCCGCGCATCCGAAATAATGTGCGTAGACCTCGTTGGCGATCGATGAGGTCTGGGGGAAGTGCCGCTACAGCACAAAGCGAAAATCCTCAGCGGGTTCGGAAGCCTTGGCCTCGGATGAGAGGGCGGCCTCGACAACAATGCCGCTCCAACAAGGGGCAGCAGACCGGTTCGGCCAGGCAGAGAAATTCTAGGCTCACCCTCCAACGTGAAGGGAAACCGATGAAGGTCACGGACATCAAGACGGCGGTCGTTGCCTACCACGGTAAGGCGACGCTGATTAGGATCGATACTGACATTGGCATTTCGGGATATGGCGAGTCTAATCCCGACGCCGGCGCTGCGGCAATCGTAGGTCTGATCTCCGAGCTGAAACCGGAGCTGGTTGGCGAGGATCCGCGCAACGTCGAAGCTTGCTGGGAGAAGATCCGGCGCAAGCACGTTTTTTCCGGCACACAATCGGGCATCTTTCTGATCGCGTTAAGCGGAATCGAGATGGCGCTTTGGGATCTCGCAGCCAAGGCGGCCGGTCAACCGCTGTACCGTATGTTCGGCGGCAAGTTCCGTGACCGCATCCGCCTCTACGCTGATTGCGGCGACGGAGACGACCCTTCGGGGTCCCCTGAAGGTTGCGCCGCCAGGGCAAGGTGCATGGTTTCGGAGGGTTTCACAGCACTCAAGTTCGATATCGACAATCTGGACCACCAGGCGAAGTTCGACGTAGCCAATCACACGATTAACGGCGCAGAACTGCGCTCCATGGTGGAGCGGGTGGCTGCGGTTCGCGATGCAATCGGGCCCGACATCGATTTATGCATCGATCTTCATGCGCGTTACGATGTGCCGAGCGCCTGTCGCATTGCCAGCGAGATGGAGCGCTTCAGCTTGCTATGGCTAGAAGAGCCGATCCCGGCAGAGAATGTCGAAGCGCTGAAGCAGATACGTATGCGCAGCAAGACGCCGATCTGCGTCGGTGAGAACCTTTATCTGCGTTGGGGGTTTCGTGAGCTCCTCCAGGGGCAGTGTGCCGACGTGGTAATGCCGGACGTTCCCAAGTGCGGAGGACTTTCGGAGAGCCGGAAAATTGCGCATCTCGCGGAGATCTACTACCTGCCTTTCGCCCCGCATCTCGTATCCACCCCCCTTGGCACCATGGCCACCTGCCATGTTTGCGGTTCGGTGCCGAACTTCCTCGTTCTCGAGTGGCACGCCCTTGAGGAGCGCGAGGTGTGGGACAGCTATGTCCATGTCCCTCACGGTCGGAAGTCGATCGTCAATGACGGCCACATCGCCTTGCCTGATGCGCCGGGTATTGGCGTCGAATTGAACCTCGAAGGCGTCCGCAGGCACGCCGTCGGGGGCTATGGCGTTTTTGATTAAGGCCTCATGCATAGCCCACCCGTCGCTCCAACATCCGGTCGGTCGTCGGGCTCACCGTCCCTGGGAGCATCGTGCGGACGAGTTGACTTCGTCTTCCACCATCAACGATGCTCTCCTCCGAGGAGAAAGCATCGGATTTAACCCACAAGCTCGAACCCTCTCTTTCGGTCTGATGCTTCAGGGCTCCCCACGAATGGGCCGCAATCTAAACAGGTCCCTTTGGCAATCCGGCTTGGCAGAGCGCCTCGACATAGGTCCGCAAAACCGGCTCGCTGACATAAGGCATCCGGTCAGGGAGATTGGCGACAGTTGCGTCCGGCTCGATCTTCAGGATCTCGTCACCGATCCCCCGTGCACTGTCCATCTCACCCATTATCACCAGGGCGACCGCGAGGCTGCGAAGTGCGAGAGCAAAGCGGCGGTTCCGGATCACCGCCTGTTCTGTCCACAAAGCCGCCTCTGCATATTTGCCTTCGACGATATACGTGAATGCCATCCCGGTCAGCGCAACCCATGGCGTTGGCTGCGTGGGATTGAGACGCGTGGATTTTTCGATCAACTCACGGCCGGCTGCGGGATTTCCATTCGCGGCCTCGACCTAGCCTGCCAGTGCTAAGGCGATGTCGGAGTTCTGATTGATGTTCAGTGAGCGCCGAAACAGCTCCTGTGCGCGGGGGCCATCCTTGGCCAAGTCCCAGATCGCGAATGCCGCCATCCACAGCGCGTTGGGGTCATGGGGCAAGGGCAATCGCGTCCCACGCCAGATTCCCCCCTTGATCCTGGCCCTTCCGACGGTCCTGCCCACCCCTGGAATTGGCATAAGTCACGATAGCACGCCGATGCGGCCATGGCTTGAGCGTAACCAGGTTCGCACACCATAGCCTTGTCGAAGCATTGTATGGCTGCGGTCGTGGCTTCGGCGCTGTATTCATTGATCAGTGAGAGCCCCCGAAGATAGAGGTCATAGGCATCCAGGCTCTGCGGCGGCCGACGACGGACCCGGTCGGCCTCGCTAAACAGAAGCTTCGGCTCGTTGGCCGCAACGACGTTCGCGGTGATCCGGTCCTGGAGTTCGAAGACATCTTGAAGGACCCCATCGTAGCGGTCGGCCCACAAGTGGATTCCGAATCGTGCATCAATGAGCTGGGCCGTAATACGAAGTCGCCCGTTGCTACGGCGGACGCTGCCTCCCAGCACATAGCCCACGCCGAGCTCTTGCCCGATCCGACGAATGTCAATCGATCGTCCCTTGAATGCGAACGAGGAGTTCCGGGCCACGACGGTCAGCCCAGTACACTGGGGTCAGCGCAAGATCTGCTCCTGATCATACGCTAAGATAGAATAGATCAGGAACTCGCCTCTCCGCTCCTTCACGATCCTATCGTCCGGCGCTCTCGGCGATTAGCCGGAACCCTACTGGTAACGATACCCAGAACGTAACGTGTGGATACGGAGGTTAGCAGCTGTACGGGGTTCGTGGATCTCGCACCAATGTCCGGCTCCTCAGGAGCGATTGAGCCGACAATCTGCGAGGTGATCGATGGCGCGCCGGTAACTCTTATCCCCTGACGAACGCCAGGCTTTGCTCGGTATCCGGTCGCCGGACACGGGGTCCGGCAGTGGATAACGCCCGCGTCCTTCCGGCCCTCGTTGCGGGGCAGACGTTCGAAGGGTACCGTTTCCGGCTGTGGATCGGCGGCGAATTCTTGCATCTGGCGGGGCAGGCGCCCGCATGTGCGTTGCGCCCACGGGACGCCGACTGCCATATGCTTCACGCAGCGCTGGGGAGCTGTGTGATCAGCTTGTCGAGAGTGATCGGATAGTTTCGCACGCGGATTCCGGTAGCGTTGTAGACCGCATTCGCCACCGCCGCGCCGACGCCGCACAGTCCAAGTTCACCAACGCCCTTAGCCTTCATCGGCGACGACATCGGATCGATCTCGTCGAGGAAGATCACCTCCTGGTGCGGAATGTCGGCATGGACCGGAACCTCGTAGCCCGCGAGGTCGTGATTGACGAAAAAGCCGCGCCGCTTAT
Source organism: Microvirga puerhi (assembly GCF_020089865.1). GTDB lineage: Bacteria > Pseudomonadota > Alphaproteobacteria > Rhizobiales > Beijerinckiaceae > Microvirga > Microvirga puerhi. Next base: position 98,173 of record NZ_JAIRBM010000016.1, on the reverse strand, counting down.
CGACGGCGAGTTCCTCCATCAGGGCGCCTCCGACGCCCATCGTCATCGCGCCGATTACCTGGCTGCGCGCGGTCTTCGGGTTGAGGATCCGGCCTGCCGCGCACACCGAGAGCATTCGCCGTACCCGCGTCTCCGCCGTCGCCGCGTCGACGGCTACCTCCACGAAGTGGGTTGCGAAGGTCGATTGCTGATGCGTCTTCTTGAGGTCGCCGAACTCGATCGCATCCTCCACGGTGATTTCGCCATTGCTGGCCGCGTGGGCCAGTAATGCACGCCGATCTCCCGACCGGACCTCGCTATCAGCGAAGACAGCATCCGTAGAGTTGAATCCAAGGCGTTGCGCCACAATCTCGCGCAGCTTGACGCAGGCGGCATAGACGCCGGCCGTCGCGCTGTTGGCACCCCATTGGCCGCCCGAACCTGCCGAGACCGGGAAAGCCGAGTCCCCGAGGCGCACCGAGATCCTCTCGATGGGAAGGCCCATCATTTCAGCGGCGGTTTGAGCGATGATCGTGTAGCTGCCGGTCCCGATGTCAGTCATGTCGGTCTCGACCGTGACCACGCCGCGACCATCAAGTCTCACTCGGGCGCCCGACTTCGTGGTGAGGTTATTGCGGAAGCCGGCCGCGACCCCAATGCCTTTGAGCCAGCGACCATCCCGCGCGGTCCCCGGACGGGCATTGCGGGCCGACCAGCCGAAGCGCTCGGCGCCGATACGCAGGCATTCCACGAGTTGGCGATGGGAGAACGGCCGATTCGGATTGCCGGGATCGACCTGCGTGTCGTTGATCACCCGGAACTCGATCGGATCAAGCCCGAGTTTCTCGGCCATTTCATCCATGGCGATCTCAAGCGCCATCAGGCCGGGCGCCTCGCCCGGCGCCCGCATGGCGTTGCCTTCGGGCAGGTCAAGCGTCGCAAGACGGTTGCCCGTCAAGCGGTTGGCACCGGCATAGAGCAGCTTGGTCTGATCCACTGCATTCTCCGGATCGCCGTCTGGCAAATTCCCTGACCAACCCTCGTGCGCAATGGCCGTGATCCTGCCGTCCCGCCCAGCGCCGATCCGGATGCGCTGGATGGTCGCCGGCCGATGGGTCGTGTTGTTCATGAGAAACGGCCTCGGCAGCGCGATCTTCACGGGCCGTCCGGCGGCGCGAGATCCAAGTGCAGCCAGGATAGTGTCAGACCGCACGAACAACTTCGACCCGAACCCACCGCCGATATAAGGAGAGATGACGCGCACGTTCGCCGGGGGGATCTTGAGTGTTTTTGCGACGTCACCGACGCTCCAGGCGATCATCTGGCTGGACGTCCAGATCGTCAGCTTGTCGCCGTCCCAGGCTGCGAGAGAGGCATGCGGCTCCATCATCGCATGCGATTGGTCCGGTGTGGTGTAGGTCTCGTCGAGCCGCACGGCCGCTTCGGCGAAAGCCGTCTCGAATTCACCGACCTTCACGTCGGAATCGGTCGGCCCAAGGCCATCCTTCTCAGCGCTGAGGTCGAACTTGCCCTCTGCTTCCTCGTAGGTGACATGCACAAGCGCCGCGGCCGCGCGGGCCTGTTCGAACGTCTCGGCCACCACGACGGCAATGGCCTGATGATAATGCTCGATGACCGGGCCACCCAGGAGCGTCGCCGTGTTCAGCGATCCCTTACCGAGCTGGCCGGCCTCCTTGGCCGTCACGATCGTGACCACACCCGGTGCTGCGCGAGCCTGCGAGAGATCCATCGTAGCGATCCGACCCTTGGCGATGGTCGATCCGACCGGGTAGCCGTAGGCGAGCCTTGCATCGGGATCATGCCACTCATAGGCATAGGTTGCAGCGCCCGTGACCTTGAGGGGACCATCCACTCTGTTGACCGCCTGACCCACGATCTTGAGTTGGTCGATCGGGTTTGTCGTCTCCGGCTTGTCGAACTTCATGGCTCAGCTCCTCGCCTCTTCCAGTACGGAGCCGAGCGTTCGCTCGACCAACGTCACCTTGAATGCATTCTCATGGCTCGGCTTTGCGCCGTCCAGCAACCGCTCAGAGGCTGCCTTCGCGCCACGAGGCAGCTCAGCCTCGGCAGCCTCGACCCGCCAGGGTTTGTGGGCGACGCCACCAATCGCCACCCGACCCGTGCCATCTTGCTGGATGACCGCAGCCACCGAGACCAGGGCGAAGGCATAGGACGCGCGGTCGCGAACCTTGCGGTAGAGGTGCTTGCCGCCGACGGGCGAGGGGAGCGTGACCGCCGTGATGAATTCACCCCGTTCCAGCACGGTCTCGATATGCGGCGTATCGCCGGGTAGGCGGTGAAACTCGGCGATCGCGATCCGGCGTGTTGTTGCATCGGGCTTCATTGTCTCGACCGTTGCGTCGAGGACCCGCAGACCAACAGCCATGTCAGACGGATTGGTGGCAATGCAGGCCTCACTCGTGCCGACGATGCCGAGCTGGCGGGAGAACCCGCCAATGGCGGAGCAGCCGGAGCCAGGCTGACGCTTGTTGCAAGGTTGGGCGGTGTCGTAAAAGTACGGGCAGCGGGTGCGCTGCAGCAGGTTCCCGGCCGTGGTCGCCCGGTTGCGAAGCTGTCCGGACGCACCGGCGAGGATCGCCCGCGACAGCACCCCGTAGTTGCGGCGCACCCGCTCGTCGGCGGCAAGGTCGGTGTTTCGCACCAGCGCCCCGACCCGCAATCCGCCCTCGGATGTAGCCTCAATGGTGTCGAGTCCGAGCCCGTTCACGTCGATCAGGTGGGTGGGCGTCTCGATCTCGAGCTTCATCAGATCGAGCAGGTTGGTGCCGCCAGCAATGAACTTCGCATCGGGATTGGCCGCAGCGGCAGCCGCCGCTTGGACCGGGGATGCCGCACGCTCGTAGGTAAACGCCCTCATCCTTGCCTCCCGGCGACTTCGGTCATGGCCTCGACGATGTTGGAATAGGCGCCGCAGCGGCAGATGTTGCCGCTCATGCGCTCGCGGATCTCCGCATCGCTTAATGTGACCGGCTGTGTCAGATCGGATGTGACGTGGCTTGGGATCCCGGCCTTGATCTCACCCAATACGGCGACACCGGAGCAGATCTGGCCCGGAGTGCAGTACCCGCACTGATAGCCGTCGTGCTTGATAAAAGCCTCCTGCATGGGGTGAAGATTTCCCGGGGTACCGAGACCCTCGATCGTGGTGATCTCCATGCCCTCGTTCATGATCGCGAGCGTGAGGCAGGAATTGACCCTGCGACCGTCGATAATGACCGTGCAGGCACCACATTGGCCATGGTCGCACCCTTTCTTGGACCCGGTCAGGTGCAGGTGCTCGCGCAGGGCGTCGAGAAGGGTCGTTCGCGTGTCAATCTCAAGATCGTGGGATTGGCCATTCACGGTGAGTGATACCTTCGTCAAGGCAAGCGCTCCTGCTGGGGATGGTTGGGCTTGAACAACAGTAGGGACCGCAGTCAGGGCCGCCAAGGTGCAACCGCCGACCATCAGGTCGCGTCGGTTGAGTTCCAGCTCATGAAGGATCGGCATGTCAGTCGATGCTCCTTCTATTCAGGTCTGTCGGCATGTCTCGGGCATGTCCGCCGCTGGTGCGAGGACACACAGATTGGGCTTGGCTGGAATGAGTCTAGGGTAGGAGCGGGTGAAAGATTATGCCCTGATGCTGCATGCACTTATTTCCAGGGCTTATGAATGGCCTGTGAGCTTGGTAAGACGTCGTTGAATTCCATCATAAAGAGCGACCGGTCCTGGCCAGCCCGGGTATCGGACTTGGCCTGGGTTGGCGGTCTCACGATGTTGTGACGCGACGGTGAGCCTCAACGATCTGGGACGAAGCCGAGAGAGGGCAAGCGTCGCGGGGGCGCGGGCCGATGGGATCAAGCCGAGTGGTGAGACGATGCGCTCCAGGGCCCCCTGTCGAACACCCCTGCCACGAAGGGTGCGGAGACAGTTGGCATGGGTCTGACAGCTTCCCATCGGGCCGATAAAGAAGGCCGGCTGCGACAGAGCCGTTCTTGTTCCCGCCCCCACTTGTGACCCAGTACTGGCCTTCCAGTTTCTGTTGCATAATCCGGGCAACGGCGCAGTGCTTGGCTTTTCAGGACATCCCGCTCGCCGAGCAGCTTTGACGCTCGCCCTCTCACCGCCGCGCGCAACGAAGTTCCTGGCATACCAGAACCCGGATCGATGCGGCCCAGATGCAGCCGAAGGGCTGGCGGACAGGCCGTCTTCCACTCATCGCGGAGCGGGCCTGTTAGTTGCCGCAACGTCACACTTGGTAGGAAAGCTTGCCTGCAACGCTCAATCCAATGGACTGCGGGGCAGCCAATCTTATGGTGCCCGACGCTCCAGGCCGCTGAGGTGTGCCTGACCCACCAGGAAACACCATGCGCCAATCTTCCCGTCACCTCGTTGAGCCGGTTCTGAAGAGTTCAATGCCGACATCGCAGCCCAAAGCAATCGTCTCACGGGCCTTCTTGCTGGCATCAGCCTCGACCGCTGTGCTGGCCTTCTTGACGGGGGCTGCTCAAGCCATACCACCGAATACCGTGGTCGAAGGAGCACCCGTTACTGTCCCTGGTACCGAGGCCTCACCCTGGAATATCTTAAACAACCTTATGGTTGGTAATACGCTCGGTGGTACCTTGATCATTGGACCTGGCGGCCAGGTCAACGGCACCACGGCCCGTGTCGGCTCCGATAACGTCACGGGGACGGTGACGGTGCAGGGCGCAAATTCGGCATGGACCAACACCGGTACGATCTCCATCGGCGTGGGCAGTGCCGGTTTTGGTTTCCTGAATATCCTGAATGGAGGGAGCGTCAGCGACACAACCGGCCAGGTCGGCGACAACGCTGGCGGGACCGGGTCTGTGACCGTGAGCGGCGCCGGCTCGCAATGGACCAACAGCCAAACCCTGGTGGTTGGATGGTATGGCAACGGCACGGTGATGATCGACAACGGTGGCGTTGTCAGCGCCCCCACCACCTGGATGGGAGCGGTTCCATCGTCAGCGGGGACATTGACCCTCGGTGGTACGGCTGGGAATCGCGGCGTGCTGACGACCGGTCTCCTGGCGAAGGGGCTTGGCGACGGGCGGTCGGGTGTTGCCACGCTCAATCTCAACGGCGGTATTCTGCGCGCCAGCGCCGACCGGGCCCTTTTTCTCGCGGATCAGGCCGATTATCGCTATGGCTTTGCTCCCGGGGATGTGGTGATTGGCACCGGTGGCGCCTTCATCGACAGCAACGGCCACAATATCGGCATTTCAGCAGCACTTGGTGGCCCGGGCGGCCTGACCAAGCTCGGTGCGGGAACTCTGACGCTCTCCGGCGCCAATACCTATAGCGGCGGCACGACGATCTCGGGCGGCACCCTTGTGGCCAATGCAACCAGTCTCAAAGGGCCCGTTCTCAACAATGCGGCTTTGGTGTTCGATCAGCCTGTAGACGGCACGTTCTCGGGCAACATCAGTGGGTCTGGATCTCTCACCAAGGCCGGCGCCGGCGCTCTGACGCTCACCGGGACCAACACCTACACGGGTGGGACCCAGGTGAATGGTGGAACGCTGGTCATCGGCGCTCCCGATGCGCTCGGCAGCGGTCCTGTCACGTTCGGTGGCGGTGTCCTCCGGTTCGCCTATACCGGCGCGCTTGACCGCCCCATTACCGTCAGCTCCGACGGCTTCACCGTCGACACCAACGGCAATGCCCAGACGATGTCCGCGCCGCTCACAGGCAGTGGTCCGTTCACCAAGGCCGGCGCCGGCAGCCTGAACCTCACTGGAAACAACTCGCTCTCCGGTCCGACCTCGGTTCAGGCCGGACGCCTTGCGGTGAATGGTTCGCTGGCGAGCTCCTCCATTACCGTTCAGAACGGCGCGACGTTGGGCGGCAATGGCACGATCGGCGGTCTCATCGTTCAGAGCGGCGGCTCTGCGGCTCCGGGCAACTCGATCGGTCGGCTGAGCGTCGCCGGAAATATCCTCTTTCAGTCCGGCTCGATCTATCAGGTTGAGGCGAACGCAGCCGGTCAGGCCGATCGTATCGATGCGTCGGGCGCAGCGACGCTCCAAGGCGGGACGGTCCAGGTCCTTGCCGAACAGGGCACCTATTTGCCGAGAACGACCTACACGATCCTCTCGGCTGCCGGCGGAGTTTCGGGCCGGTTTAGCGCCGTTAGCTCCAACTTGGCCTTCCTCCTCCCGTCGCTGGATTACGGCAACAACGACGTTACCTTGACGCTAGCCCGCAGCTCCAATCCAGCCCCGCAGCCCATCGCCTTCAGCTCCGTGGCGACCACGATCAATCAGTTCCGCACCGCTAACGCAGTCGAGGCCTTGGGCGAAGGCAACTGGGTCTTCGATACGGTGTTGAGCCAGAGTGTTGCAGGCGCCCGCCAGGCGTTCGATGCGCTTTCCGGCGAGGCGCATGCCAGTGCTGTGACGGTCGCGTATGAGGATGCCCGCTTGGTGCAAAACGCCATCCTCACCCGGCTCAGAGATTCGCTCGGCGGCCCAGCGCTGCCGCGCCTGGCGCAAGACTTGTATCCGGCAGCGTTCGCGGCCGATCAGCCTGGCAGGGCCGTCCCACCGGTGGCGGTGGTGCCGCAGCCACTGCCACCGCGCTATGTGCTGTGGGGCGAGGGCTTCGGCTCGTGGGGCCAAGTGCGCTCCAACCATAATGCCGCCTCCCTCGACGCCTCGACCGGCGGCTTCATTCTCGGCGGCGACGCTCTGGTCGCTGATGGAATCCGGCTCGGTTTAGCGAGCGGCTACACATCGACCTCGTTCGATGTCGATCAGCGGCTCTCCTCCGGCTCCAACGAGAGCGTGTTCGGCGCCCTCTACGGCTCAGGATCCTGGGGCAATCTGAGCGTTCGGCTCGGCGCGTCCTATGCCCGGCACGACATCGATGTCAGGCGCACGGTCAGCGCTCCAGCCCTCGCCGATGCCACCAAGGCGTCATACGATGGCAGCACCCTGCAAGCGTTCGGCGAGGTCGGCTACCGTTTGGTGTGGGGTCAGGTGCAACTGGAGCCATTTGCGGGAGCCTCTGTACTGAGGCTGGAGACCGACGGCTTCCAGGAGACCGGCGGCGCGGCAGCGCTGACCGGCTTCGGCCGGACCTATGAGCTCGGCACCACGACGCTCGGCGTGCGGGCGGAAGCCCGCTTGAGCAGCGAGGCGCCGCTGACGGTCAAGGGGCTTGTGGGCTGGCGGCACGCTATCGGCGATGTTGCGCCGCAGGCGCTCTTGGCGTTTGCCGGTGGCGCCTCTGCCTTCACGGTGGCCGGCGTGCCAGTTGACCGCGATGCGCTGGTGGTCGAGGCCGGGCTCGATTGGCAAGCCTCGGAAGCGCTGAGCCTCGGCGTCTCCTACAGCGGCCAGATCGGCTCCCGCGCCCAAGACCATGCTCTCAAGGGCAACCTCACCTGGAAGTTCGATACACACTAGAAGTCGACGTGCGGGACCAGGCAATGCTCCATGCGCCGCCGCTGGTGAGCGTGTTCAGGCGTGGACGGTTGCCGCATTTGCGCGAACCGGAAGGTCAGCTTCTGGCACAAAGGGGACCTTGCGCGCCGACTACGCGGCATCCTTTCGCTCGCTCAGGCGATGATCTGCAAGGCTCCGTCCGTCGTGAGAATGACCGGCATGGCCTTCGGGTGGATCGGCTTCACCTGAGCATTCGGCTCGCAGGTCAAGGAACTGTAGAGCAGATGCTCGCCCTCGACCGGCTCAGCCTTGGTGCCGCGCGTGCCGGCCTATGGCCGCCAGATCAGCTGGTTAGGAGGTTAGCGTTAACCCTTGCTAGCCAATGGAACGACTGGTGGAACGGTTAATGCTACTGGACTCTAGACTGACATTTGCAAGTCGAAGCACCAGTCACCTCTCCTGCTTGGGCAGGAGAGGTCACTTGCAGTTGGGGCCAAGTGCAGATTTGCCCTGCCTCCTCACGAGGCGATATAGGATACCGGAAGTGATCCTTGCAAGCTTTTGAGGTTCTGCAGCATCGGCAATGCTGAGATCGCACAGAACCCGCGAGCGGAGCTCCCGGATTCGACAATCAAAGGCTCGACTCCTGCTTATCCGAAGCCTTCACCGTCGCTACTGCGTCAGCTTGCTGTACTTACCGTCCCTCCAGACATTGATGTCGTAGCGTGGATTCTTGACGTCGCCCTTCTCGTCGAAGCTGACGGGTCCGAGAACTGTATCGACGCTCGTAGTGCGTAGGGTCTTCGCAACGGCGACAGGGTCCGTGCTGTTCGCCTTGGCAATGCCGCCAGCAATCGCCTGGATCACCGCGTAAGAGAACAGAGTGAAGCCCTCAGGCACAAAGTTGATCTGCTTGAACTGCTCCATGGCGCCCTTAGCCGCCTCGGTCTCGCGGGCATCGGTCGGGAAGGTAAACAGCGTGCCCTCGCCCGCAGGCCCGGCCACGGACCAGAATTCAGGCGTGGCGAGGCTATCGCCCATCATCAATTGGAATTGGTAGTTCTGATCGCCCGCCTGCCGTTTGATGAGCCCGGCCTCCGTGTGATAGCCCCCGAAATAGAGAAACTCGACACCGGCGCTCTTGAGACGATTCACCACAGCGCTGTAATCCTTGTCGCCAGCATTGATACCCTCATAGAGCACTTCCTTGATGCCGGCCGCGTTGAGAGATTCCTTCACCACGTCGGCGAGGCCTTTGCCGTAGGCGCTCTTGTCATGCAAGATCGCAATCTTCTTCGTGCCGTAGTTCTCCTTGATCCACGGTCCGATGAAGCGGCCTTGCGCATCGTCGCGGCCATAGAGCCGCATGATTGTCGTAAAGCCACTCTTTGCGGCATTGTCCGTGAGCTTCGGGGCACTCGAGGCCGGGCTCATCATCAGGATATTGTTCTCGCCATAGACTTCGGCGGCCGGGATGGACGAGCCGGAGCAGGCATGGCCATCGACGAACTTGATACCTGCCGACAGGATGCGGTTGGCGATGGCGACTGCCTGTTTCGGATCGCAAGCATCGTCTTGGATCGAGATCTGAATTTTCTTGCCGTTGACGCCACCGTTCTTGTTGATGGCCTCCGCCGCCAACTCGGCCCCATGCCTGATCTGCTCACCGATCGAGGCGACGGCGCCGGTCATCGGGCCGGCAACTGCGATGGTGATATCCTGCGCGCGCGCCGCCCCTGCGGCCGCCAAGAGAGACAGAATTGACAGGGAAGACAGCGACCTGACGGACATGACATTCCTCCGATGGATTGATCAGGGATACCATGAGATGCCTACATCCTGAACATCGTTTTTGCTCCGCTGGCGCGACCGGATCTCACATCGACAACCGAGCAGCTTGGCTTCGCCCACGAGGGCATTCCAGCCGAGGCTCTTGATGGTGGAACCGTAGCCTTGGGTGCCGGCCGACCTGCCCATGGTGCCGGAAGCGAAGCTGCCTCCGCGCGACGCCCACGGTCGCACCGTGTGGGTGACGCGAGCCCGTCCCAAGGTGAACCGTGTCGCCTGCGCACAGAGTGCTGGCCGTCGAGAATGGCTGAAGGCGCGCCCCCGACGAAGACGCCTGCTGCCTTCAGGGCGTCCGCGTCCGCAATATAAGAGCCAGAGTGGGTGTCGCTGGTTTGACCAGAGCGAAGGCCGCTTCGTCGCGATAGACAATGAGTATGTATTTCAAGGCTGTTCTCCTGATGTGGATAGCTCGGACGGGGCTACCACACCAATGTCGATCGAGCCCGGGCCAATTCGACAGCATCCACAATGAGCGCCCGATTTTCCGCTCGATAGTAAGCGGAACCTCCAAAGGCTGCTTCGAGGCCTTGCTCGCTCTTCATTCCGCCGCCGCCAAACAGTTTGAGCGGCTTGTGGCATGGATGTCGGCCAACGTCCTTGCGTGTTTCTATCCGATAAGGTTTGCCACAAAACCCTTCCTACAAGTCCTAACCCCATACGTCTCGGAGGACACGGAGCCAGTTGCCGGAAAGGATCTTGTCGACATCCCCGGCTGAATAGCCGCGCCGGCGCAATCCATCGACAATCCGTGGCGTATGCACGATGGATGAGAAATCCACATTCAGGCGGGTGTCCCATTCATACCAAGGGCCAAGGATTCCTGTGATATTCGGATAAAGGCCGCGCGGGCCAAAGGACTTCTCCCACTTGTCACGATCCTGTGGGAAACCTTCCGCGATGTCGCTGGCGAAGCCAATATGCTCGATACCTGCAACGTTGACCATATGGTCAACGTGATCGAGATAATCGTCGAGGGTAGGGCGCGTCTCGTGCTTGACCGCTGGCGCCCACATGACCGCGCCGATAAGGCCGCCATTCTTCGCAATGGCGCGCAGCAGTTCGTCCGGCTTGTTGCGAGGGCTCGGGCATACTGCAAAGGCATTGGCGTGGCTGAACACAACCGGCTCCTTTGCCTCCGCCAAATAATCTGCACTGGTGCGATGGCCGCAATGGGAGAGGTCGATAAGGAGATCGTTGCGGTGCATCTCTGCCACCCAGGCACGGCCGGCCTCGGTGATGCCCTTGTCGGCTTCCCCCATGTCGGGAGCGCCCTGTCCGAAGAGGCAGGGCTCGTTGTAGGTGGGCTGCAGGATCCTCATTCCGAGGCGCTTGAAGGTAGCGAGAAGAGTTACATCGCTCTCCACCATCAATGAACTCTGAGAGCCGATGATGACGCCGAGCTTGCCTTCCTGGTGCGCAGTCTCGATGTCGTCCGCGGTTTTCACGATCACGGCGATGTCGCTCATCGCCTCGATCGCGCTGAGGTTGGACTCGAGTTCCTTCAGACTCTTCGTCAGGTCGGACCAAGGCTGGACCGCGGTGAGATTGATTGCCGAGATGCCCCCCTCGAGAGTACGCTCGAACTGATCGCGCGTTACTGCTGCGCAATTCAGGCCATCTAACACCATTGGGCGCGTGCTTTGGCTAGGCAGCGTGGCGACTTGGGACGACATGTCTCTCTCCTATGTCATGCAGAGGATTTCGAATTCCGCCGGCGGGAATTCGCCGATCTGGTCACTTGGGGGGATCGCGATAGTTGACCCACAGGATCCGCGCGGGCCGCGTGCCTGCATTGATGAAGCGGTGAGGCCTTGCACTGGCGAAGCGGAAGGTGTCTCCTTCGCCTAGAACATGCCTGCGTCCATCGACGATGAGCTCCATGCCGCCTTCCATGACAAGGCCTGCCTCTTCGCCTTCATGAATGTATGCGACATCGCCCGAGCTGCCGCCGGGTTCGAGTGTGATGAGATACAAGTCCAGTCTTGGCGTCTGATCAAACGGGGTCATCCAGCGCTTCTCCGCGCCAGTGCTGCGCATGTCGAGGCTCTTGTGCTCGGATGCGCGCGCGACGATGCGATGGTGATTGTCGGTTTCATCCTGTGCCGGGCCGAACAGTTCGCCGATACCTACCTCAAGCGCATCCGCGAGGCGTGCGAGCGTGCGAACCGATGCCGATGATAGACCGCGCTCAATCTGGCTGAGGAAACTTACGGAAAGACCCGCTTCTATCGCAGCTTCCTTTAACGACTTCCCGCGCGCCTTGCGCAGATGACGAATGCGCTCGCCGAGTGCATCACTCTCGAGTTCGTTACGAGCGGGCGCGGGCCGCGCGAAAACTCCTTCGGACAAATTGCGCTCCACAGCTGGTTGCTGAGCCGACAGTAAAGTGAAAATTTTATTTGTAAATTCATTCCCACTGCGTATGATAAGAAAAATTACAAAAAATATTGAACCAGAGATTTGAAAATTGCTTCAACGCAACATGGGAGAAGAGGATGCAGAGGACTCGCCGTTCGCTGTTAGCTGCCGTTGCTCTACTGATGGCCTCTGGAGTCACTCTAGGGAGCTCAGGCATAACCTCTCCCGCATGGGCGCAAGCGGGCAAGACCCTCACAATCGCCCAAGGATTCGATCCACAAACCCTCTGGCCTAACGGGACCACCGCATCGGACAATCTCAATGCGGGCGGTGCAATCGTCGAGTCGCTTCTCTGGACGAATCCTGTGACCGGAAAACCGGAGGGAATGCTGGCGGAGAAGTGGGAACAAATCTCTCCCACGGCCATAAAGCTCACACTTCGCCGCAATGTGAAGTTCAGCAACGGTGAGCCGTTGAACGCCGACGCGGTCGTGCAGAGCTTCAAGGTCTTCATGGATCCGAAGCAGGCGCCGGCCTATGCGAATTACGCGGCTGCTCTCGACCGGGTCGAAAAGCTCGACGACATGACGGTGACGGTGCACACCAAGCATCCGTATCCTCCATTCGAGCTGATGCTGACCCAGGTTTACGTTATACCTCCCGCGTATTGGGCGAGCGTCGGCCTTGATGGTTATGGGCAAAAGCCGATCGGCACCGGTCCCTTCAAGCTTCTGGAATGGGTGAAGGACAACCGCCTGGTCATGGAGCGCAACCCAGATTATTGGGGTAAGGGGCCAACCGGCGTTGACCGTGTGATCTGGCGCCCTGTTCCCGACGACACCGCGCGCGTCGCAGGCTTCGTGACCGGTGAATACGACTTCGCAACCAACATCCCGATCTCGGCCATCGATGAGATCAACAACCAGCCGGATCGGAAGGTTGTCGAGATTCCCAGTTACCGCATCTTTCAGCTCGTGCAATCTTCGCTGGAAGAGCACGACAGCCCGCTGAAGAATAAGCGGGTACGCCAGGCGCTCAACTTTGCAGTCGACAAGAAGGCGATTATCGACAGCCTCTTCGCCGGACGGGCCTTTGCGCTCAATGGGCAGCTGCTGCGCAAGGAACAGCTCGGTTATGACCCTTCTCTGCATGACTATCCCTACGATCCGGCAAAGGCAAAGGCGCTTCTGAGCGAGGCTGGCTATCCAAACGGGTTTGAGATCGTGTTCAAATTTCCCTCCGGGCGCTATGCCCAGGATCGTGAAGTGTCCGAGGCCATCGCCGGAATGCTCGCCAAGGTCGGCGTGCGCACCAAAATGACATCGCTCGAGCCCGGCGAGTTCCTGCGGCAACTGCGCGCCAGGGAGCTGTGGCCGCTCGCCTATCTTGGCCTCGCACCTCTCGACGACCCCGACTTCCAGCTGGCGCAATACCGCTCTACCTGGCGCTATTCGTATATTCGTAACGCAGAGCTTGACGCGCTGATCGATGCAGGTGCCCAGGAGATCGATCGCGAGAAGCGCGCTGCGATCTACCGCAAGGCCGCGCAGCTCATGCACGAAGAGGCGCCGGTGGTCTTTCTCTTCGGCGGCTACGATTTCTATGGGGTGAGCAATAAGCTCGATGGCATCGTCCCGCGCGGCGACCAGCGGTTCTTCCTGCAGAACGTCACACTCAAGCCCTGACCGGCAATCGCCGCATCCCGGCTCCAGCGACACTCCCTGGGGCCGGATATCGCAAGAGCAGGCGGCTCTCTCGTGCCGCCGGTACCCTAATGCAAATCCGGCATTGCAGCTGCCGAACCCTGAGGAGCGTTCCTGATGGGCACATATGTCACCAGGCGCCTGATCCTTACGCTCCCGGTTTTGGCGGGCATTCTGGTGATTACTTTTCTGCTGACACGACTGAGCGGTGATCCGACCGACCTGATGCTGCCGCCGAACGCGACGGATGAGGCTCGCGCGGCGTTCCGGATGGTCAACGGCTTGGATCAGCCTTTGTGGACGCAGTTCATTCGCTTTGCAGGCAACGCGCTCGTCGGAGATTTTGGAGCCTCGTTGCGTTTCGGCCAGTCGGCGATGAGTCTCGTCTTGGAGCGACTTCCGGCGACAGCCGAACTCGCGGCGGCCACCATGGCGCTTGCGCTTCTATTCGGGATTCCAGCCGGCGTAATGGCAGCTGTATGGCGTGGAACGGCAACGGATGTCAGCATCAGGCTCGTCACGTTGCTCGGTCAGGCCGTGCCCTCGTTCTTTCTCGGGGTCGTCGGCATCATCGTCTTCGCCGTCTGGCTGCGCTGGCTTCCGACCGGGGGAAGGGGAAGCTTCGGACAACTCATTCTCCCGGCAGCGACTCTCGCCTTCAACCTCGTTGCGCTTATCGCCCGTGTAACGCGGTCCTGCATGCTGGACGTGTTGAAACAGGATTATGTCCGTACCGCCCGCGCCAAGGGCGTGTGGGAGTCGAAAATCATATGGTTCCACGCTCTGCGCAACGCGTTCATTCCGGTGCTCACAGTGATCGGCCTCCAGGTTGGTCTCCTGCTCGGAGGCGTCGTCGTCACTGAGACGATCTTCTCCTGGCCCGGAGTCGGCCGACTGGCCATTCAGGCGATCTACGCCCGCGATTTCCCCGTAGTGCAGGCAGTCGTTTTTGTCTTTGCGACAATCTTCGTGGCGGTGAACCTCATCGTCGACCTGCTCTATGCCATTCTCGATCCACGCATCAGCTACCGGTGACATGCGATGGCTGAGCTGAAAGCAAGCGCCGACACCATGGCACCCGCACTACCTGCTTCGGAGAAGCCTGAAGGTCGCCTGAGACAAGTCGCGGCGCGGATGCTCGACTCCTGGCCGGCAAGGATCAGCCTGGTGATCCTTGGAATCGTCCTTGTTTGCGCCCTCGTGCCAGGCTTTCTGGTAACACACGATCCTTTTGCCCAAGATCTGTCGCTTCGCCTCGTGCCGCCCGTGTGGGCTGAGAAGGGCGTCGCGGGTTACTGGCTTGGGACCGACCAGCTCGGGCGCGATACGCTTTCCCGCATTATTGAGGGTACGCGCATCACCGTTCTGGTCAGTCTCTTCGCCGTCGCCGTATCCGGCCTCGTTGGCATCGGCGCGGGCCTCGTGGCGGGATTCTACGGTGGCAAAGCTGACGCAGTGATCCTGCGTCTGATCGACATCCAGCTCGCCTTTCCTCTGATCCTACTCGTCATTGCGATCGTTGCGGTCGTTGGCCCGTCACTGACCAACTTGATCATCATCATGGGCCTGTCGGGCTGGCCGCGCTTCGCCCGTGTGGTGCGTGGGTCCGTTCTCACTGTCCGTCATCTCGAGTTCGTCGACGCGGCCCGCTCCATCGGTGCAAGCCGCATCCGGATCATGACCCAGCACATTCTTCCCAACATCCTTTCCGCGATCATCGTTTACGCGAGCTTCGAGATCGCACGCATGATCCTGCTCGAAGCGACCTTGAGTTTTCTGGGGCTCGGCGTTCAGCCTCCGACACCTACTTGGGGCGGCATGATCAGCGACGGCCGAAAATACGTCAGCCTGTCCTGGGCTGTATCACTGGCACCGGGGATCGTAATCGCCTTCGTCATTCTGGCCTTCAACATTCTTGGCGATACGTTGCGCGATGCGCTCGATCCTCAGTTTGATGAACGCATATGAGGGTGAAACTCGGGTTGCGCTCCTGTGCAGTGAAGTTTGACGGGTCGATATCTTGGAAGGGGAAAGACGATGCAGCTCGAGATCTTGAGAAAACATTCCGCAGTGATCGACGGACTGAACTGTGCTCCGGTGACACGGGACCAGATGCTCCGTACCCTGGAAGGGGGAGTGACGGCGATCAACCTGACGTCGATCCGGCCGCCGCATGACTTCAACACGGCGATGCGGGATCTGGCACGGACGCTCACCGCGATCGACGCGAATAGAGATATTGCCTGCATTCCTCTCTCGGTGCGGGACATCGAGCAGGCGCGCGAGGACAGCAAGCTTGCGATCATTCTGGGCGCGCAGAACTCCGTCGTTGTCGAGGAAGATGTGGAACTCCTTCGCATCCTGCAGCGCGTCGGGTTCAGAATCCTGCAGCCCACCTATATGGAGCGCAACGGCTTCGGCTGCGGAGTGCTAGCCAAAGGAGGCGATGATGGCCTCACGGACAAGGGGCGACGCTGGGTCGAGCTGATGAATGAGCTTCGGATGCTCATCGACCTCTCTCATGTTGGCTATCGCACCGCGGCCGACATATTAGCTCTTTCGAAGCGGCCCGTGATCTTCAGTCATTCCAATGCACGCGCTCGCTGCAATAGCTTGCGCAATATTCCAGACGACCTCATCCGTGCCGCAGCCGGAACGGGTGGCACCGTCGGTGCTACCCTGTGGCCGCCTATGGTTCGGCACGAGGCTCGTCCGACCATCGATGACTGGGCGGAGCAGGTCGTTTACATGGTCAATCTCGTCGGCATTGATCATGTGGCCTTCGGCAGCGACCTCTCCGAGAACAAGTACAAGTCGGAGGAGGAGTGGCAGAAGAGCTTCGGTCCGCGCGGGATCTATCCCGAGGTGACAGCGGTGCTCGGTCCATGGTTCCAGTTCGAGTCCCGCCTGACGGAAGGCTATGAGAGCCTCGCATATACACCGCGCCTGGCCGACGCGCTGCAGCGACGCGGATTTTCTCAGGATGCTATTGATAAGGTCATGGGCGGCAATCTGCTGCGTGTCTACCGCGAGGTATGGGGGGAATGATCATAGGCGGGACAAAGGCTCTCGACAGACTCGACGAACCCGCGACGGCGCAGGACGACCCTGTCCTTCAGGTTGAGGACCTGAAGGCGCATCTCCACTTCGGAGCGGGGGTGGTGCGGGCCGTGGACGGCATCTCGTTTACGATCCGCAAAGGTGAAACGCTGTGCATCGTCGGCGAGTCGGGCTGTGGCAAGAGCATGACTGCCCTTGCGATCATGGGTCTCCTGCCGAAGCCGGCGGGACGGATCGTCGGTGGGCGGGCAGTACTTCAAGGGGTGGGCGATCTGGCGCGCCTTACTACGAAGAGGATGCGTGAAATCCGCGGCCGGGCGGTGTCGATGGTGTTTCAGGAGCCCATGACGTCGCTCAATCCCGTGTTCCGGGTCGGCTGGCAGATCGAGGAGGCGATTCGGGTTCACGAGAAGCTCTCCCGAGCCGAGGCGCGGAAACGCGCTATAGCGATGCTCGACCTAGTCGGTATTCCGTCACCGGAAGAGCGCTACAAGGCCTACCCTCATCAACTCTCGGGCGGCATGCGCCAGCGCGTCATGATTGCGATTGCCCTGGCATGCCGCCCGAAGCTGATGCTTGCGGATGAGCCGACCACGGCGCTCGACGTCACAATTCAAGCTCAGATCCTGCGGTTGCTGAATCGGCTCAAGTCTGAAACGGGCGCCTCGCTTCTTCTGATCACTCATGATCTTGGTGTTGTAGCCCGCATGGCGACACGCGTTTGTGTGATGTACGCGGGCGTGATCGTTGAACATGGCGACGTCGGGGATATTTTTGCAACGCCGCTTCATCCCTACACTCAGGGTTTGCTGGCCTCGATCCCGGCTTCCCGCGGAGGCGGTGAGCGTCGCCGCCTTAACACGATCCCCGGCATAGTACCGAGTCTTGCAAACCTGCCGACCGGCTGCCGTTTCGCGGATCGCTGCCCTCACGCGTATGAACGATGCCGCAAGGAAGAGCCGCCCTTGGCAGAACCACGAGATTCCTCAAATGGAAATGAAGCACAGAAGGTTCGGTGCTGGCTGTATCTCGATCCGCAGCGGGCAGGGGAGGGCACATTATGGCGGAACGCGTGAACGCAACGGGCCATGAGCCGGACGGCCGCCCCCCTATTGACTCCGACTCGGGCGGGGCAAGCGCCGGGCCGCAGCCCCTGCTCGTCGCTCGCGGACTTGTGCGGCACTTTCCGCTTCCAGGCGGTCTGTTTCGCAAAAGTGAGCGTAGCGTCAAGGCCGTCGACGGCGTGGACTTGATGATCGGCGCCGGGGAAACCTTAGGACTTGTGGGCGAGAGCGGATGCGGGAAGTCGACGCTCGGGCGCATGCTGGTACGCCTTGACGAGCCATCCGCCGGAGAAATCCTCTTTGACGGGCACAATATCTCGACGTTGCGTGAGGGCGAACTCAAGGAGGTACGCCGCCGGATCCAGATGGTGTTCCAAAATCCATTCTCGTCTCTTAACCCTCGCAAATCGATCGGCGACACGATCAGTGAACCTCTCATTATCCACGGCATCGGCGATGCGGACAGCCGGCACCGGAGGGTACTGGAGCTCCTCGACATTGTCGGTTTGCGCCGGGAGCATTACCAACGCTACCCGCATCAGTTCAGCGGGGGACAGCGGCAGAGGATCGGCATCGCGCGCGCCTTTGCGCTCAAGCCGAAGCTGATTGTCTGCGACGAGCCAGTTTCCGCGCTCGATGTGTCGATCCAGTCTCAAATTCTCAACCTGATCGAAGATCTGCAGCAGGCGTTCGGCGTGTCGTACCTGTTCATCTCGCACGACCTTCGGGTCGTCGAGCATGTGAGCGACCGCGTCGCGGTGATGTATCTGGGACGGGTGGTGGAGGAGGGCTCTACGGCGGACTTGTACCGGTCGCCGCGACACCCCTACACGCAGGCCCTATTGGCCGCGGTTCCTATCCCGGATCCCGCGGTTGCGCAGCCGGACAGCGTACTCGAGGGAGGCGTTCCTAACCCCATCGATCCGCCTCGGGGCTGCCACTTCCATCCGCGCTGCCCACTCGCCGTCAACCGCTGCCGGGCTGAAATGCCCCCCCTGATGGCCGAAGGTAGCCATAAGGTGCGTTGCTGGGTAAATGCGCCGGCCGCATACCGCAGCGGTATCGCGCCAGGCTGACAACAACATTACGGATTCAGTGGAAGGGGAAGCTCGAGAGCGGCATCCGGCAGGAGAAGAACTCCGCGGCGGCGCAACTCGTTCATGATCGGTAGACCATTTTCGGTCGCGCCTGCGGCCTCGGCAGCTGCGAGAAGGGTTGCTCGACGATCGTCTCGCGTCGCGGTCCGGACGCCAAGGTATTTCGCCAGGCGGTGACTGTGCTCAAAGCGCGTCGGGATGCGCCGCGCATAGGACGCGAAGGCACCAGGGGTGATCCCGAGTTGCTCCGCCACATAGGAGACCACTGCAGCGGGCGGATCCTCGCCCATACCCAAGACCCGGCCGGGATAGCGCATGATGCAGAGCTGGACCGCATAACCTAACTGATTGTGAGGACGTCGGCGGACTTCGGCTTGAATACGATCCTGCGGAGACGGGGTGTAGTGCCGGATCAGGCTTTCCTCATCGTCTGAAATACCGAGCAAAGCCTGGCGTTCGTCAGGGGATAAGAGTTACCGGCGCGCCATCGATCACCTCGCAGATTGTCGGCTCACTCACTCCTGAGGAGCCGGACATTGGTGCGAGATCCACGAACCCCGTACAGCTGCTAACCTCCGTATCCACACGTTACGTTCCGGATATCGTTACCAGTAGGGTTCCGGCTAACCGCCGAGAGCGCCGAGTTGCTGTTTCCCAGTAAGTGCGCTCGGCGCCAGACGACGGGATTATTAAGAAGCGGAAAGGCGAGTTCCTGATCAGTTCTATCTTAGCGTATGATCGGGAACAGATCTTGCGCTGACCTCAGCGAGGACGTCCGTTCACGGGTGAAGAGCGGACCTTCACACGGCTTCGCTCAATATCCGCTCGTGACCCATTCCGGACTATTCGTTTGCTCTATCCCATAGGTCCGTTCTGCGAAATCGCCTTTGGGAGCCTACCTCTGAGTCACACGGCCCAATTCTGTGCCACCAAGTCCGTTGATGTACATCAGGATAGCGGATATTCGGCCTCGCGCAGGCCCCTCCGTCAGGAGAACTCATGTTTGACCACGTCAAATTCGGAGTCAGCGACTATGCGGCGAGCAAAGCGTTCTTTCTCAAGGCACTCGAACCGCTCGGCGTAGCTGTTGTCTGGGAGGGGCCGTTGGGTGTCGAGCTTAGCCCAAAGGGTAAGGCTTCATTGTGCCTGTACCAAACCGAAGAGAAACCGGCGCATCTTCACTTGGCGTTCATGGCCGAGAACCGCCAGCAAGTCGAAGCTTTCTATCGCGCAGCTCTAGAGGCGGGTGGGAAAGACAACGGTGGGCCTGGTCTGCGCCCGCACTACCATGCGAACTACTACGCAGCTTTCGTCACTGGTCCGGACGGGCACAACATTGAAGTGGTTTGCCACGAACCCGAGGCCGTAAGCCTTTAATAAACATAGCACTCAGCCGCGCCGCCACTCGCAAGGTCAGGAATTGGCACAACTGGGACCTCAGTCCGGCCGTCGCTGGACCGTCACATGAACACGTCAGGTGCCACGCTGCAATTGCCCAACCTCTCCCGGCCCGATCGTCGACACCGTTCGGATTCAGAGAGGCATCGTGGCGACATAGATCGCCAGCATCAGCAGAACACAGGCTCCCAGAATGCCGGCCAGCCATGGCGCGAGCTGGGTCCCGTAGTGCTCTTCCAGGCGTCTTTGGCGCTTGCGATGGGACATCGTCGGCAGCCTCCCGATGGATGGCGCGCGGGGACGTGTCGGAACGATCATAATCTGCGGGCAGCTCCGCGACGACAACAATTCCGAGCGTTCGAACGTCGGATAGGAAATGCGGCAGTTCTTGGCCAGCGCTTCGGTTGTGTGGGTCCGACTGGCCTCTACACAATGCGGGTAGCCCCTCTGGGTGTTTCAGGCTGAACTCCTGGCGGTCAGCCGTTGCTTCATGGAGCATCAAGGTCGAGACCGCCTCGTAGGATTGCACGATCTCTCTCGGTCCTGGAGGCATCGACCTTCGGGAAGGTCGCGCCCCTTAAATCCGGTCCTGCGACGGCATCCGGGCCCGCCAGGAACTCTCTTAGCGCGAACCGCAGGACGACACCGAGGGATGCGGCAAGCGGAATGGCAATGAGCAGGCCGACGAATCCGAAGAGATATCCGAATGCGAACAGCGCGAACATAAGCCAGACCGGATTGAGCTTGACGCGGCTGCCGATGATCCGCGGTGACAGAACATAATCGGCGAGGATCTCCCCGACCAGGAAGATGCCGGCCACGATGAGCAGAGGCGTCCAGTCGGGCCAGAATTGGGCAACCGCGACACACGAGGCGACGACGAGGCCGACCCCGAGTCCAAGGTAGGGGACAAAGCTGATCAGGCCGGTCGTGATGCCGATCAAGATGCTATGGTTGATCCCAGTCAGCCGCAGGGCAGTGGCGTAGAAGACGGCCAGGATCAGGCAGATGACGACCTGACCACGCACGAAACCGGAGACCGTCTCGTGGATCTCCTGTCCCAGGGCGCGTACATCCGCCCGATGCTTGGCAGGAACCCATCCATCGATCGTGACGATCATCCGGTTCCAGTCGGACAGCAGGTAGATGCTGACGATCGGAACCACGACGATTAGCGAGAGCAGGGAGAACAGGGCCTTTCCGCTTGCCCAGACCGAGAGGATCAGGTCATCGAGCCATTCGCTGCCTGTCGCGGCCGCAGCGTGGGTGATCGATTCCTCTAACCGGTGCTCCGGACCTAGGATCTTGGGTAGCCAGGATTGCTCCTTGTCGGCGATAAGAGACTGGACACGTGCGACATAGCGCGGGAATTCGTCTATGAAGAACCGCAGCTCTCCAATTAAGGCGGGCAGCATCACCAGCGCGAGCCCGGCAAAACCCACTGCGAGCAACAAGACAAGCAGCAAGGCTGCGAGCGAGCGATTGATCCCGGCCTGTTCCAACCGATCGACGGCCGGAGCCAGCAAATACGCAAGCGCCATGCCGACGGCGAATGGCAGCAGGATCTCGCGCAACAGCACCAGCATCACCAGTGCGATGAGGGTGATCGTGATCCAGAAGATGGACGGGCGTGCAACCGTCATTGCATCCTCTTCACTTTTGACTCGCCCCGTGGACGATCTGCTGGTCGCGACACATGCTTAACCATAGCCGCCCTTCCATGCTCGCGCCTGTCAGGCGATATCGACCGGATCTTCGGGGCATACGGGTCATACGAGCCGATCGGGGCGCAACCAAGCAACGCACGTCGGATGGACGCGCAGGAGCATCCTAGGCCGATCCGTGAACCCTGCTTGACCGGATGCGTCACCAGCTTGCCAGATTCGGACATCCCTGCCGCAAGCCAAGGCGCCGAGTGGGTAACTGTGATGCCAAGAGGCCGATCTCTCCCTCGCCATCGGGCCACGGTCCAGGTCGGCGGCGTGGGCAGCGGGTGCGTGGGCGTTCGCCCGCTCCGGTACCGACGACTGGCTCGCGCCTTGTACCTGCTACTCATTGGCACCTTGGCACGCTCGGTGGCGCCTGACCAGTGACCGCCCGCTGTGACCAGCGAAAGCCAATCTCGTTGAAGTACGGATCGGCCAGATGAGGACTGATGTGGTGGAACACGCCTGAGACGGTGCAGCGGACCCGATCATTGAAACCTTCCGCCGAGTTGATGTGCACCGATCCACAAGCGTACTCGCGAGCCTTATGATGGACGGTGCTATAGGCTGCAAACGCAGTGCCAAGAGAGACGAAGGCCTTCCATTCGTCCTCATCAGATGAGCCTCAGGATCAACAGCTTTTGTAAGAACCCGATCGGCCTCGGACAGATCCTCGATCACTGTGGCTCGCGTTTCACCAGCGGGTGCGCCGACGATCGCATCCGGTGGTCGCTGCGCGGCCACGAGCGCCGGTGTTTTCTGGGTCTTCGGCTGGCCTTTGCGTCCGCGCCTGGTGGGAAATTAGTTCTTCTCTCGCCGAGGCTTGCCGTCCACCAGAGCCCGTCGATCTCAACGACACCATCCAGCGCCTGCTCGCGCCCAACCATCAAGTGGAGAGCATGACCCATGCGCCGAGCCGTCGGCTGGGTGACGCCAAGCGCTTCGGCCAGACGGATGGAGGAGATCCCCTTGTCGGATTGCAGCATTAGCCAGAGACCGGACAGCCGGACCCGAAGCGGGAGCTTGGTCGCATGCAGGGGCGTGGGGGTCGTGGCGGTGAACTGGAAGCGGCATGGCCGGCCCGAGCGCATGGTGATTGACGGCAGTCAGACCAACCGAGAGGTGATTCTGTCCTGTGACGCGACCAGTCGGTTTCAGGGCAGATCGGGGTGCAAGCTGAAGCGGATCAGGATCAGGCAGAGGCGATATCTCAATAACCGCATCGAACAGGATCACCGTGCGATCAAACGCCGTGTGCGTCCGATGCTCGGCTTCAAGTCCGCTGACAGCGCCCGCGTGATCCTGGGTGGCATCGAGTTGATCGATATGATGCGCAAACAGCAGGCGAAATATGCCTGCAGTCAACAGCTGTCGCTCACCGAGCAGTTTTGCGGGCCCGCCACATAACGCCGGCATGATCCGCCAGCAGCTTTCTTATTCCTGTTCCGGAGTTGCGACAGATCCCGACAGAGGCATGATGCTTCACAATATCCATCATGCCGTCGGCACTCTTGTCGCTGCCGAGTGCCGGAACGACACAACACGGCCCTACCACATCCGGGTGCTGGCGCAGATCCCGGAAAACCGCTTCAAGGTTGAACGGTACATGAGCGCCATCGAGGACTATCGGACATATCGGGCGCACCGAGAAGCAGACGTTCCCTGGTCCCTCGGTTGCCCCCGACGGAAGCATTTAGGGGGCGGAACAGTTCTTGTTCCGGCCTCATACTCGAGAATTTAGCGAAGTGCCCGCGGGCTATCAGAATAGGCAAAGCCCAATTCAGCGTGTGGCTGAACGGGGCTTTGGGAGTCTCCTAGCCTGAAGGCCTTCATGGCTCATTCCGTATGCAGAGCCGGTAAACAGACCGTTGTCAGCTGGGCCAGCGTACGCTATGCCGCTTGGACGCCTGTCAAGAAGTCGGTCACCTCGCGGCTAAGATCCTCGGAATGGCGCGACAGCTCCTGCGCGGCTCCCAACACTTGGGAAGCAGCTGCTCCGGTCTCGCCGGCTCCCTGGCGCACATCCTCGATGCTGCCTGTCACCTGCTCGGTGCCGCGGGCCGCCTCTTGAACATTACGCGCGATCTCTGCGGTCGCCGCTCCCTGTTCTTCCATGGCGGCTGCAATCCCGAGCGAGATTTGCGACATCTCAGAGATCGTCCGGGCGATCTGCTGGATAGCGCCCACCGTCCGACTGGTCGCTTGCTGCACCGAGCTGATCTGTTGGGAAATCTCCTCGGTCGCTTTGGAAGTCTGGGTCGCCAGTTCCTTCACCTCGGAGGCTACCACCGCAAAGCCCTTGCCGGCTTCTCCCGCGCGGGCGGCCTCAATGGTGGCATTGAGCGCCAGCAGATTCGTTTGACCCGCAATGGTATTGATCAACTGTACCACGTCGCCGATCCGCTCGGCCGATGATGCGAGAGTCTGCACCATCTCGTTGGTCCGGTGCGCCTCCTGAACCGCCTGTTCGGAAATCTGGGAGGATTTCGTGACTTGGCCGGCAATCTCGCGGATCGATATGGAGAGTTCCTCGGTCGCGGCGGCAACCGTCTGAACATTCGCCGAGGTTTGCTGAGCAGCCGAGGCGACTGTCACCGATTGGTTGTTGGTCTGGTTGGCCACAGCCGTCATCGACTGGGCCGTCGCCTCCATCTCCGTGGCGGCACTCGACAAGCCATGGGTCAAAGCAGCAACGTTGCGCTCGAACTGTTTGGTGAGCTGATCCAACACCTCTGCCCGGCGCATCTTGGCTTGGTTTTCCGCCTCCTGCTCAGCTGCCAGACGGCGTGCCTCGACGGCATTATCCTTGAAAACCTGCAGCGAGCGGGCTAGTTCTCCTACCTCATCCTTGCGATGCGTGCCGATCACATTCACGGCGAGATCTCCGTTCGCGAGATGGCCCATCGAAGCGGTCATGGCAGAGAGCGGCCGGGTAATGCCATAGATTGTGATAACTCCCAGTAGGCTTAGGGCAGCCAGGATGCCAATTGCAGCCGCCGTGATCAGGCCCAAAGCGGTACGTTGAGCCAAGTCTCGAGCGTCTTCCTTGGCGCGTTGAAGAGCTTTCCCACTGGCTGCAACGCGCTCGTTCATATAGTCACGAAGCTTGACACGCGCCTCGCGTCCTGGACCATCTGAGATCGCGAGAGCCGCCTCATCATCATTTTGAGACCCAAGGGCAACACTTTTGTCCGTAATCTCGAAGTAGCCGACGATCCGGGCTTTAAAATCAGTATAGATGGACTTGAGTTGCGGTGTATCCGCAAGGCCGATCAGCTCGTCAGCACTCCGAAGAGCAAGACCCTTATACTGATTGTAGGTGTCGGCAATGGTCTTGATCCGATCCGGGCTGTTGACCGCCAGGAGGTTCTTCTCCTGCGAGGTCACCTCATTCACGAGAGCGTTGAGCTGAAGCGTCGTGGCACGACGCGCGGCTTCGACATCGACAAGCTTCTGGGTGTCCTCTGCCATCGTATTCAGGCCGATTATCGCAAAAGCAATCAGGCCGACTGTAACAGCAACGAAAACAAGGACAGGGATTGCCAGTTTATGAAGGAATTTTAGATTGTTAAGGAGTTGCATCGACTTTCGGTGGCCTGCCCGCATCGCCGCAGGAAGCGCGCGCCCCCAGACGCGTCATATGTTCAGGCGTTGTCGTATTGCCGGGGCCACATAAAGTTTATGTTAATGCTCCTGAATTTTACGGAAGATAGTCAGGGAGATGTCGCGACGTGCTTATGAAGTGGACCTCCGGCACCGTCAACTTAACCAAAGAGTGACCTGGGTCGAGCTATCCGTGAGGGATGGAAATAATCCGTACCCCGGTTGTGTCGTAAATTTGGAGAGAGGACGCGAAAGGGCCCATCAATCTGTAAGCGTTCAGGCTGCAAGCAACGCAAACTGCTCGGCCAGCGATGACTGCGGATTGCAGGCATACTTCCCCTGCTGTCTGCGCATCATGTGAACCATCTCAATGCCGCTCAAGATCGCCCGAGATGCCGCGCTCGGTCGTCATCTCCTCCAGATTTCGGAGGCTGAGATTGTAAGCCAAGTACCATCGGACGCAGAGCAGGATCACGGATCGATCAAAATGCCTACCCTTAAACCCACCACCCTCCGTCACTGAACTGAGGCGGATTGGCTGAAACTGGGAAACAAAACGTTTGCGACGGATCCCTGCCGAATGGATCATCTCAACAGGTCAGACTTTGCTCACATCGGTCTGGTTCAATGGATAAGAATCAGAATCTCAGAGGCATCGTGGCCGATTTGGATTGGCTTATAATACCAAAAATGGGATTATCGCGGAGTCTTCCGGGGACCCAACGCTAGCCGCTTTGAGGAGAGATGAGAGTGGATCCCGCAGTGGGCAGAAGTGCCCGATGAGAAGCACGGTTCGCCGGACGTAATATCCATTGAAGCTGAGGTGCTCTCAGCTGCACCGCCAACGAGTGTACGAGGCACTATCCGAGACTGGATGATAGGCAAGGGTCGGCTGCCGGCACTTCTGCCAGAAGGTAGTGAAGCCTTCATGAATCCGCCCGCCGGGGAGAAGCCCGTCTCTCCTGGCACCGATCATGCGCAATGGTACACCGAAATTGCCGAAACCTTCCGTCGGTCACCTGCACGGTCATATCCGGCGCCCTTTATAGACAATTGAGCCGGACCTCTCGATCAGGCCTAATGGCCATCGTCTTGGATATCCATATCCCCGATCAGTCGGGCCTCCCAGGGATTCACCAATCTATCCCGGGAGTCGATTCCGGCCGTGCGTGCCGAAGCGGACCGCGGCGGAGGAATACCCCGGAATCCCGGATTCGGAGGCGTCCTGTCGAGTTCGAAGCCCTTAACAGCCAGGAGATAGATGATGGCGAGCAAAAGCTCAACGAATGTTGGAAAGCCCGACCCGGACGATGTCCGCTCGTGGGTGTCCGGCGTGCCGCCCGGATTGCGTTCATTCATCGACTCGATTCAAAATGTGCTCATGGGCACACTCGGCAACGAGAAGCTCAGTACCTCGTCCGGTAGCACTGTCGTCTTCGGCCTGGCGGGTGACGACACCCTGCGCAGCTCGCACGACAACACGGCACTCGTCGGCGGTCGCGGCAACGACACGCTCATCACTGAATTCACCGTTAAAGCGCCGCCCGGCGGCACCGCGCATGCCACCGCGTTCCAGGTGGGCGGGGATGGCAACGACACCCTCAAGGAGATCGTGAGGGTGCAAGGGCTGTTGGGGGACAACGGGCTCACATATCAGGACCTCTACGCGGATGCCTATGCCGACAGCGGGTCCGGCAACGACGACATCAGCGTGACCGCCAGCATCGATCCGGGAGACCTCCCGGGAACCACCGCCAACGTCACGTTGAAGACCCACGTCTACGGCGGCGACGGCAACGACACCATCTATGCCCTCGCTGACGGGCACCACGCCATCGGCGGCATCAATCAAGTCGAGAACTACATCGATGGTGGGTCCGGTAACGACCGCATTACCGTTCATGCCCAGACCGACGGCAACGCGTTCAGGGGGACGGCGATTAACACCGTCTACGGGGGCGACGGCAATGACGTGATCGAGGCCACGATCATTGGGGACTCGCTGGCAAACACCCTGGCGAAGAACGCGCTGCACGGCGGGCGGGGCAACGACATGATCTACGCCTACAGCAGTGTGAACTCGGACGATCAGTACGGGACCGGGATCAACGAACTGTGGGGCGACGAGGGCAACGACACCCTGGTGGCCGTCCAGATCGCCCGCAGAGGGGTCAGCAGTACCTCGAACTATCTCGACGGCGGCACCGGCAACGACAACCTCAAGGCGGAGATCACTGCATGGGGCTACCGCATCACGGCCGAGAACCACCTTGAGGGCGGGTCAGGGGCGGATACCTTGACCGCCAGCATTGTTGCCACCGCGTTTGGCGGCCCTGGTAGCGGAGACCTATACCATGTTTCGAACATCCTTAACGGGGGTGACGGCAACGACTCCCTCTCGGCGTACCTTTCGGTCGACGCGTCCGAAATGCGCGCGCCTGACGGGTCGACCTACGAGAACCGCCTCGACGGCGGCACTGGCAACGACACTTTGGTCGCGACCGTCGCGCCGGGCTCTCTCGGTTCGAACTTCCTTTTCGGTGGCGATGGCAACGATCGTCTCACCGTCATCGGCGGCACCGGGAATGTCCTCGACGGCGGGAATGGCAACGACACCCTGGTCGGCAGCAGCGGCGATGACTTGTTCACGGGCGGGCGCGGGTCGGACACCTTCGTGTTCGGCCCCTCCACTGGTCACGATATCATTACGGACTTCGAGCACGGCAAGGACAAGGTCGACATGAAGGCGTTCACGGCCGCAGCGGTTCACAGCCTGAAAGACCTGACCATCGCCTCACTGAACGGTGATTGTGTGATCCGTTTCGACGCCAGCAACGACATCACGGTAAAGGGCGTGTCTTCCTTGTACGCGAACGACTTCCTGTTCGCTTAGGAGACCATCAGGCCATGGTGGCATCGAGCAGCCCTGGTCCTCTCTATGCCAAACGGTGTGAGCGCTAGGTTCTAGAGGGGATCATTCAGACCGAACCCGCGGCTGTTCCTCCCTCGTTCGCTAGAGGAGGGACCCGACCAGCTGCAAAAGATGCAAAGACAGCCAGCGGCGAAGATTATCAGAACAATGGCTTTGAGAATTTCAGCAAGTTTTTGAGGGCTTGATCGCGGCTCTCGGCGAGCTCACTCAGTTGGCGGGTACCCACTTCCTCTCGGACGCCCTCGGACAACAAGGTGCGTGCATTGGCATCGAGCCTTGGCGACCCGAGCTCCGCCCACCATGATTCGAATGCCGGTCCAAGGTGACCAATAAACTTATCTATGCCGCCGTCACCGCCCGCTAGGTGCAAGGTGAGGTGCGGTCCCATGAGCGCCCAGCGCAGACCTGGACCGGCGACAACTGCGGCGTCGATATCAGAGACCGACGCCACGCCTTCAACGGCAAGATGCACGGCTTCGCGCCACAGAGCGGCCTGTAGACGATTAGCGATGTGGCCGTTGATTTCCTTGCGTAAATGGATGGGTCGCTTGCCAATTTCGGCGTAGAACGTAAGCGCTGACGCGATGGTCTCCTGACTGGTTTGCCGGCCGCCGACTACCTCTACCAAGGGCAATAGGTGGGGTGGATTGAAGGGGTGGCCAACGATAAATCTTTCGGGACGGGTCATGCCGTTCTGCATATCGGAAGGCATGAGGCCCGAAGTTGACGAGGCAATGATCGCGGTGTCGGCGATGCTTTCCTCGATCTCGGCCAGCAAACGGCGCTTCAGGTCAAGCCGTTCGGGCGCATTTTCCTGGGCGAAGTCGGCGCCGTCGGCGGCTTCGCCTGGAGTTGCAAGGAAGTTCAAGCGGCTTTGTGCCTCAGCCAAATCCAAGCTGTTCTCAGCTTCGCTCAAGGCGCGGTCGACATAGGCGCGAGTGAATGTTTCGGCCTCGGCTGACGGATCGGAGCATCGCACGGAAAGGCCCCTGGCCAAAAACAGGCTTGCCCAGCTTGCGCCAATCGTTCCGGCGCCAATAATTGCAATAGTCTTGGGTGTAGACATTGCTCGCCTCATATCGGTGATCCGTATCGGGAATCATCTATTCGATAACACCACGTGCACAAGTAGTTTCTATGCGAGAGCAGGAGGTCGATGGTCTGCCCGCGGGGATTAACGGCACGGTAGATATACACCCACCGACCCTGCACCCGTATGTAGGTCTCGTCCACTCGCCACGAGCCATTCGTCATCCGGAGATGCGATCGAACGCGCTTGTTCAGCTCTGGCCAATAGGTCTGTGTCTACCGAAACAAGATCGTGATCGATCTGAACGCCGCGATCAACCTGCATGGGGCTGATGCCGAGCAGCCAGACCTTGAACTGCAGGATTTCCAGAGCTGGGGAAGGATTGGGCAGCCCAGGTTTGGATAGGGTGCGCTTTGGCAAATGAAGGTGTCCCGCAGCCTTGTTTCAACTGGCCGGAAACCTTGTACCGCCGACCCCTTATCAAATTGCCCCACGACTCCTCATGCTCTCCACAATGCCGCTCCAAGAGTGCGCACTGTTGCGGCGACTGTCGCAACTTTCGTAACTCGCGATGGTCTCCTGGACACCCTCCGAACGGGAGAACCCGCTGACATCCTGCCTCAGTGGATCGATACGCTGTGTCACCTAATGTCAGGCGTCGCTAGTGCATTTGCATCAGTTGATTTTCGAAGGCAAACTCGACACAGCCCTGAATATGTCGTTCCAGCGCTCTTTGTGCCTCGACCGCATCCCGGGACAATGCGCATGTCAGAAGGGCTTTGTGCTCGTCTGCAGCGATCTGCCCACGGAAGATCACGAAGACCATCTGATATCGGAGATATCTGTCATAGATCCCCGAATGGAGATCCAAAAGAGCTTTCGACCCGCACGCTGAAACAAGGGCCTGATGAAACTCCCAGTCATAGCGCTTCCATCGCTGTGTCACGGCATCGTTGCCGGCCAAGAGTTCGGTCTCCATCCTCACCAACTTGTGGTGGGCCGCGACGACTCGGCCCTCCCACTCCATATCCCCGAGCCGGAACGACTGAACGAGGGCGCTCTTCTCAAGAAGCAGGCGCAAATCTGCGATTTCCTTGAGATCCTCTGGCGTACACGGCGCGACCTGGAAGCCGCGCTGACCTTCGGCAACAACGAAGCCTTCGGGTGCCAGCCGACTCAGGATCTCTCGTAGGGTACTGATCCCAACTCCATATCCCGGCCTAAGCTTTTCAAGTGTTAAGCGCTGCCCCGGCCGCAGTCGGCCGAAGATGATATCGGAGCGAATGGCCTCGTAGGCCTGCTCTCCTGTCGATAGCGGTTGAGCGCCATCGGTCAGACTGCTCGTCACCATGGTTACCGTGTCATCCAAGATGCTGAACGGCAAACCTACAGCAACCCTCCCAGACAAACCAGCTCGATTTATACGACGATAGTTTAAGTTAGTGCTATTTCCAGAAATATCAGTTGATTAGCGATTCACCGCATATAAGCTGCCGCTTGAGTTGACGTGAGCGTGTCTCCAGCGCCGACCAACACAACATTGGAGGAGACGGGTGTCCGAAACGACACTCGACTGTAGCCTTACGAGTTCGGATGATTTCGCTGCTGAGCCCCGAGTTCACGGGCGAGTTCTCGCATGCGATCGCACCCGAGGGTTCGAAGCAAGGGCCGACATGTTCAGTGGATTGGCAAATGGCAGAAGGCACGTCACAGGTTCGCCGAGGGGTTCAACGGCATCACCTTCTCCGCGTGTTGAGGCAAAAGGAATTTCGACCTCGGCACGTGTTGCAGGCGGAGCGTCACTGCTTGATGCATCCTCCAGGCGGCGAGGGGTGAGGAAATGAGCAATCGCATCTATATCCTCAACGGACCAAATCTTAATCTTCTCGGTCAGCGCGAGCCTGAGATCTATGGCACGACCACGCTTGCCGAGATTCGGGATCGCTGCTCGGGAACGGCCGGCAAGTTGGGATTCGAGGTCGATTTTCGTCAAACAAACTTTGAAGGTGAACTTGTCGAAAGCGTGCACCAAGCCCGGATCGAGGCATGTGGCATTATTATCAACCCGGCAGGCTATACGTTCACGTCGATCGCTTTGCTGGACGCACTCAAAATGTTCAACGGGCCCAAGATCGAGCTGCACATCTCAAACGTGCATAAGCGGGAAAGCATCTACCACAACTCGTTGGTCTCGCGAACGGCGACCGGAATCATCATAGGATTCGGCGCAGCCGGATATGACCTTGCAGTTCAAGCCATGGCTAGCTTGGCCAAGAGGAACTGACCTCTCAATGGGAATCCATGGAGAAATATTTCGTCGACCGAGTGAAGGGCTTGGGTCCAGCATCTCACCGACAGAGCAGGCGCAGCACGGTTTCGATGACGCATGCGCGCCGGCGCTTGAGGGCATCTGCGGACCCCATATCGTAACCGAAGACTTGGCGTATCGTCGCTCTGTTCGAGACGTTGTAGAAACTGAGGGCGCTGATCGTCAGGTGGACATCGACTGGATCGAGCCCCTCCCGAAACAAGCCCTCGCCGACCCCACGCTGATAGACCTCCCGGATCATCTCGATCGCAGACAAATTCAGCTCTCCGATCTTCCGGGAACTTTTGAGATGCCTTGCATGGTGAATGTTCTCGACCATGACAAGGCGAACGAAGTCTGGATTTTCGACATGATAGTCGAAAGTGAAGCCGGCCAGGGCAGCGATTGCCTCGCGGGGCGGCAACGCTGCCAAGTCGAGGCTCCGCTCGAAATTGCGGATGCGGGCATACATCTCCTCGAGAACAGCGAGATACAGTCCCTCCTTATCCCCGAAGTAGTAGTATATCATCCGCTTGCTGGTGGCTGTCTTGGCGGCGATCTCATCGACCCGTGCGCCACTCAGACCGTTCTCGACGAATTCAGCACTCGCCACCGCAATGATGTTTCGCCGCACTCCATCCGGATCCTGTGTCCAAGTCGGTGGCTTGCGTGTTCGCTCCGTTCGCCTCTGGCTGGGCATCGTCCGATCCGTCCCTATCCCCTTGGCAGGCAGACCTTAACCAGGTCGGCGCCTCTGTAAATGGACTGCCCGGTTAACTCAACTTGACCAATTGAACTATTTAGTACATTTTCGGTGTCGCAACAAACACCTGATACGTCAACCTTGATCGACCAAGGCGCCCTCCAAGAGGCGTCAGACTACCCGCAGGGATTTGGACCAGCCCAAAAGAAGGCTGGCGGTATGGGAACGTGCCATGAACTACACGCTCGACTTCGGGCCGGTAATAGATGCGCTTCCGAGCCTGCTTGCAGGGTGCCTCGGCACAATCGGTTTGGCGATCGGCGGCATGGTGCTCGCCATTGTCATCGGAATCGGAGGAGTCATATTGCGGGACTCCCGGATCCGACAGATCCGCTGGCTCGTTCTCGCGTTCGTCGAGATCATCCGCAACACGCCTTTCTTAGTCCAGATTTTCTTCATCTACTTTGCCCTTCCGCTTGCAGGTCTGAGACTCGATCCGACCCCTACCGCCATCATCGCACTTGGTATCAATGGGGGCGCATACGCCATCGAGATCATCCGCGGTGGAGTGCAATCCATTAATCGCGGTCAGATCGAGGCCGGGCTCGCGTTGGGACTGCGCAAAGCTCAGGTTTTCAGGCTGATTGTTCTGAAGCCTGCGCTGCGCGCAATCTTTCCGTCGCTCGCGAGCCAGTTCGTCCTGCTGACGCTGACAACCAGTGTGGCCTCGGCAATATCAGCATACGAACTGACTTCCGTTGGCCAACGAGTGGAATCGGAAAGCTTCAGAAGCTTCGAAGTCTTCGGAACCATGACCCTGTTCTACCTAATCATCTCCTGGCTTCTTATGCGTGTCTTCGGGATGATCACTACGCGCTACTTCTCCTATCCCGTAAAGTAGAGGTGAGGAGCATGGGGCACGACGAATTCCTTTTTCTCCTCGCGGGCCTCAAATGGACCATAGGTCTATCCGTGATCGGCTTCATCTGCGGCGGAATTTCCGGGCTGGGCGTCGCCCTGGCGCGCACTTCCGGCAATCCGGTGCTGGAGCGTGTAATGAAGGGCTATATTGCTCTCTTTCAGGGCACCCCCCTGTTGATGCAGCTCTTTGTCGTTTACTACGGCCTTGCTCTCATCGGGTTGAAGTTAGACGCCTGGGTCGCCGTATCGATCGGCTTCACACTTCACGCCAGCGCCTACCTTGGCGAGATCTGGCGCGGGTCGATCGATGCAGTCCCGCGCGGGCAGACCGAGGCGGCCGAGGCCCTGAGCCTGACCTATCTGCCACGCATGAGGGATGTGATTCTGCCTCAGGCGCTGCGTATCTCGCTGCCGGCGACGATCGGTTTCCTCGTTCAGCTCATCAAGGGGACTTCCCTGGCATCCATCGTGGGCTTCGTTGAGCTGACGCGGGCAGGAAATATCATATCCAACCAGATCTTCCAGCCGTTGTTGGTCTTCGGCATCGTTGGGTGTCTTTACTTCATCATCTGTTGGCCTCTGTCACTCTTCGGAACCCATCTGGAGCGCCAATTCGCCACGAGCACGCGCTAGTTCGAATTGAGCTAGAGGCCAAAAGCAAGAAGCCCGAAACAACCGGGAGCGGTTTTCAACCAAGGAGGAAGTCCATGAAGAAGTTACTTAACGGTTTAACAAAGCGTAGCGTATTGCTAGCAGGTCTAGCGGCGATCTCACTACCTGCAATGCTTCAACCATCACAGGCAATCACCCCAGCCGAGATCAAAGCAAAGGGCAAGCTTGTAGTCGGCATTCAAGGTGATAACCCACCCTGGGGCTTTGTCACCAGCGGCGGCAAGCAGGATGGCCTTGATGCCGACATTGCCACCCTATTTGGCAAGGAACTCGGCGTGCCGGTCGAGTTCGTTCCGCTTGAAGTTAACAACCGCATTCCCGCCTTGACCACCGGCCGCGTCGACGTGCTGTTTGCTACGATGGCCATGCTGCCCGAGCGAGCCAAGGCAGTGCAGTTCAGCAAACCTTATGTGGCCAATACTATCGTATTGATCGGCCCTAAGTCGGCCCAGATCAGGACCAACGCCGATATGGCCAAGTTCACGATCGGCGTGGCCAAGGGTGCCGCACAGGACACGCAGGTGACCAAGAATGCCCCCGAAGGCACGACGATCCGGCGTTATGACGGTGACGCGCCGAGCATCCAGGCTCTGGTATCGGGTCAGGTTCAGGCGCTGGGTGGCAACATCTTCTACATTCAGCGTATCGAGCAGGCGCGACCGGGCGAGTTCGAGAACAAGCTTGAGTTCCAAAACCTGTACAATGGCGCCTGTACACGTCTGGGGGAGAAGGAGCTCAACGCCGCACTCAACACCTTTATCGACAAGATCAAGGCTAATGGCGAGCTTCAGAAGATTTACGATAAGTGGATGAAGGTGCCGGTCCACAAATTCCCCGATAGCATCGAAGGTATCCCCTTCACGGCAAGTTAATCAACAGACCGACAGGACAAACAGCCATGAGCGCCTCGTCCGTTTCTGAACCCCATTTGGCGACCAAAGTCATGATCAGCATGACTCACGTCGAGAAATGGTACGGGGCGTTCAAAGCGCTGTCCGATATTAACCTGTCGGTTCGCCAGGGCGAGAGGATTGTCCTGTGTGGCCCATCGGGCTCGGGGAAGTCGACCCTCATCCGGTGCATCAATCATCTGGAGGCCTACCAGAAGGGTCGGATCCATGTGGGAGGGATCCTGCTCACCGATGCGAGTAGTACCATCAATTCCATCCGGCGAGAGGTCGGTATGGTCTTCCAGCAGTTCAACCTCTTTCCACATTTGACAGTGATGCAAAACTGCATGCTTGCCCCTATGAGATCCCTTGGCCTCGGCAAGGCGGAAGCCGCGACAACGGCGCGGAAGTACCTCGATCGTGTCCGGATCCTGGAGCAGGCTGAGAAATATCCGGCGCAGCTTTCGGGTGGGCAACAACAGCGTGTCGCAATCGCACGCGCTTTGTGCATGAGACCAAGGGTAATGCTTTTCGACGAACCCACTTCGGCTCTGGACCCCGAAATGGTGAAGGAAGTCCTTGATACGATGATCGGGCTTGCCGAGGACGGCATGACGATGATCTGTGTCACCCACGAAATGGGATTCGCCCGCCAAGTCGCCGACCGTGTGATCTTCATGGCAAGCGGATCGATCGTGGAAGAAGCGCCCCCTGCACAGTTCTTCAGCAATCCGACACATGAGCGGACCAAGAAGTTTCTCGGCGATATCTTGCGGAAGCATTAGAGGACGTTTGCGCACGGAAAGTTCGGTCCGACGGAGTTCTCGATGAATGTGATCAACCTCATCGTGATGGGAGCGGGTCTCATGGGCACGCGTCACGCTATCCATATCGGGAAGGAACAGAACGCGGCTCTGTGCGCAATTGTCGATCCGAGCCAAGCCGGGCGCGCACTCGCGTTAAGATCAGGTACGAAATGGTATGAAAACCTCGCTCAGGCGTTAAGTGAGCAGCGCGCCGACGGTGTTATCATCGCCACTCCAAATCAGTTGCACGTCGAGACCGGCCTTGAGGTGATCGCGGCAGGTCTCCCGGTTCTTATCGAGAAGCCTATTGCCGATGATGTCGGTGCTGCAACGACGCTTGTCGAGGCCGCAGAAGAGGCCTCGATTCCTCTCTTGGTCGGGCATCACCGGCGGCACAACCCGATGGTTGGCAAGGCGAAGGAAATCGTCGAGTCAGGACGGCTTGGCACGTTGCTGACCGTTACAGGTCACTTCTGGCTGAAGAAGCCAGACGATTATTTTGATGCCGCTTGGCGGCGCGAGGTCGGGGCCGGCCCTATATTCATCAACCTAACGCATGACATCGACCTCTTCCGCTATCTCTGCGGGGAGATTGTCTGGGTGCAGGCGCAAGAATCGAACTTGGTGCGCGGCCATGCCGTTGAGGATACGGCGGCGATCTTACTTCGTTTCGCCAATGGGATACTTGCCACATTCAATGTTTCCGATGTGGTTGTCGCACCTTGGAGCTGGGAGCTAACCACTGGTGAAAACCCTGCGTATCCGCGGCAGGACCAGTCCTGCTATCAAATCGGCGGCACCCACGGATCGCTCTCGATTCCGGATCTTGAGCTTTGGTCGTATCCTGGGCAGAAAAGCTGGTGGGAGCCTCTCCAGCGTCAGCGCGTGCCATTCGTGCCGGACGACCCGATGGCAGTCCAGCTTCGCCACTTCTGCGATGTTATCCGACGTGGAGCGGAACCGGTCGTTTCGGGGCGCGACGCACTGAATACCCTCAAGGTGATTGACGCCATCAAGCGCTCGGCCCGAGAGAGCACGCCCGTAACCCTCACGGCATGAGGAAGGAAGATTTCTCGTCATGATCAGCGGCTCTACCCGCATCATCGCCCACCTCGGCTACCCGACCGAGAGCTTCAAGGCGCCGATGATATACAATCCCTATTTCGAGCGGGAGCGCATCGATGCGGTCGTGGTGCCATTCGGATGCAAGGCCGAGGATTACCCGACCTTTCTTCGGCTCCTGTTCAAGCTATCAAACATTCATGGCGCACTGGTGACCATGCCCCACAAGGTGACCACTATCGAACTAATCGATGAGGCAAGACCAACAGCCATGGTCGCGGGCGCCTGCAACGCGGTCAGGCTCGACCCAGATGGAAGACTGGTCGGGGATATGTTCGACGGCGAAGGCTTCGTTCGCGGAATGCTGAGCAAAGGCCGCGTCATCGAGCGCGCACAGGCTTTGGTGGTTGGGACCGGTGGCGTCGGCTCGGCAATCGCGGCATCGCTTGCGCGAGCTGGCGTGTCGGCGCTCGCGCTCTTCGACAGGCATGCGCCGTTGGCGGAGGCACTCGCCGGAAGACTTCAGAAGTATTATCCGAGACTCTTGCTCTCCACTGGTTCCAACGACCCTTCGGGGTTCGACATCGTGGTCAATGCGACACCCTTGGGCATGCAACCCGGCGATCCGCTTCCCGTCGACGCCGAGCGAATTTCCCCGGCAACGTTCGTGGGCGAGGTGGTCATGAAGCAGGAGATCACACCTTTCTTGGCTGCGGTACGCCGCCGTGGCTGCGCGTACCAGGTCGGAACGGACATGCTGTTCGAGCAGGTTCCAGCGTACCTCGAGTTTTTCGGCTTTCCGACCACGACGCCGGATGACCTGCGCACGATTGCACAGCTTGAGCAAAAGTGCGTTCGGTCGTGATTCCTTCGACGGTGGCTGATCATCCCGCCGCCGAAGCAAGCCGCCCTGTCAACTCTGTTCCGGGGAGAATACTATGAAGACCTCGATCGCGACCGTATCGATCAGCGGTGAACTGCCGGAAAAGCTGGACGCTATCGCGAAGGCCGGTTTCCAGGGAGTCGAAATCTTCGAGAACGACTTTCTCGCGTTCGACGAGACCCCGTCCCAGGTTGGCAGGATAGTCCGTGATCTCGGTCTTGAGATTACCTTGTTCCAGCCGTTCCGTGATTTCGAAGGCATGCCTCCCGCCCTTCGCCAGCGGACCTTCGATCGTGCCGAGCGCAAGTTCGATGTCATGCAGGAGCTTGGAACCGACCTAGTGCTGGTCTGCTCCAACGTCTCACCGGTCTCGCTCGGCGGGATCGACCGGGCAGCTGAAGACTTCCGCGAGCTTGGCAAGAGAGCGGCCCGGAGAGGCCTGAGGGTGGGTTATGAGGCGCTTGCCTGGGGGCGCCATATCAACGACCATCGTGATGCCTGGGAGATCGTCCGGCGCGCCGACCACCCAAACGTTGGCCTCATCCTGGACAGTTTCCATACGCTGTCGCGCAAGATCGACATCAACTCGATCCGCTCAATTCCAAAAGACAAGATCTTCATCGTCCAGCTTGCGGACGCACCTTTGATCGACATGGACCTCCTCTACTGGAGCCGTCATTTCCGCAACATGCCCGGCGAGGGTGACCTGCCGGTCACTGCATTTACTGCTGCCATCGCCGATACGGGGTACGACGGTTACTTCTCGCTGGAAATCTTCAACGACCAGTTCCGTGGCGGCTCTGCTCGAACGATCGCCGCCGATGGCCATCGCTCGCTGATTTACTTGGGCGATCAGGTTAAACGGGCCGCCGCGGTCAGCAATCTCACTGTCATCCCGATGCCCGATAGATCACCCGTGAAGGGCATCGGGTTCATCGAGTTCTCGGCCGACCCTGAGGACGTCGACGAGCTAGTCGGCATCCTTCGCACCCTGGGTTTCCGTAAGGCCGGCAGGCACAGGAGCAAGCAGGTTGACCTCTACCGTCAGGGAGATATCCGATTGATCGTCAACACTGAGGGCAAGGGCTTTGCGAACGCAGCGGTCGCACGGCACGGTACATCGGCCCATGCGATGGCGCTGCTTGTCGAGAGCGCGAGCGAAGCCTTTGCCAGGGCAGTCGCCTTGGGCGCGGAACCCTTCACCCAGGCGGTCGCCCCTGAAGAAGTCGAGTTCCCTGCCATTCAGGGCGTCGGCGGCGGCCTGATTTATCTCATTGACGACACGAGTGATCTGGGGCGCTTTTCGGAGATCGACTTCATCCCGGTCGAGGATAAGGAAGGTGGGCCGTCTGCGCACCTTCAACGCATCGACCACGTGGCCCAGACTGTCCCTTATGACGAGATGCTGACGTGGCTCCTATTCTACACATCGACATTCGAGACGCGAAAGTCGCCGGTGGTCGACATCATCGATCCGTCGGGCGTCGTGCGAAGCCAGGTCGTAGAGAATGCGTCCGGCACTCTGCGCATCACCATGAACGGCGCCGAGAACCGGCGTACGCTTGCCGGGCACTTCCTGGCGGAGAAGCTCGGCGCTGGCATCCAACATCTGGCATTCCAGACGGAAGACATCTACGCCACGGCGGCCGCCCTGCGAGAGAACGGCTTCCATCCCTTGCCGATCTCACCGAATTACTATGGGGACGTAGAAGCACGGTTTGGGTTGGATCCCGAGCTGACGGAGCGACTCAGGGCCGACAACATCCTCTACGATCGGGACGAGCAGGGTGAGTATTTCCAACTCTACAGCAGGACGTTCGGAGAAGGATTTTTCTTCGAGATTGTCGAGCGCCGCGGCTACGGGGGGTACGGTGCCCCCAATGCGATCTTTCGGATCGCTGCGCTGAAGAAGTCCTTGAGGTCAGAAGGTGTTTCCCCGAACGGGCAATGACGCCACGAGGAGAATGGTGCCGCTTACAGTTGAGCACCTGCCGCTCCGCTCAGTCAAACGTGATTCGACGTGCCATTTTCTGCTGACGGCTTGGTTGCGAAGATCAAATCGCTTGAGCAGTTCAGGCGAGTACCGCACAACCGATCTGTGCATGGTCGCGTGGTTGACGGAGAGGATCTGCCGCAACTCCGGAACGGGAATAAGAAAGCAGCAGGTGGATCATGCCGGCCTTATGTGGCGGGCCCGCAAAACTGCTCGGTGAGTGACAGCTGTTGACTGCAGGCATATTTCGCCCGCTGTTTGTGCATCATATCGATCAACTCGATGCCACCCAGGATCACGCGGGCGCTGTCAGCGGACTTGAAGCCGAGCCTCGGACGCCCACGGCGTTTGATCGCACGGTGATCCTGTTCGATGCGGTTATTGAGATATCGCCTCTGCCTGATCCTGATCCGCTTCAGCTTGCGCCCCGATCTGCCCTGAAGCCGACTGGTCGCGTCACAGGACAGGATCACCTCTCGGTTGGTCTGACTGCCGTCAATCACCATGCGCTCGGATCGGCCATGCCGCTTGAGGGCCCGTCTCAGAAACCGTTTGGCAGCGGTGAGATTGCGCCGCTCACTGAACCAGAACTCAACCGTGTCACCATTGCTGTCGATGGCTCGGCAGAGATACATCCATCGCCCGCGCGCTTTGATATACGTCTCATCGACATGCCATTTCCGGCTGACGGGTCGCTTGTGTCGGTTGAACCGCTCCAGCAGAAGCGGTGCCTAGCGCACAGTCCAGCGGTGGATCGTGGCATGATCGATGGAAATGCCTCGCTCGGCCATCATCTCCTCGAGATCGCGTAAGCTGAGGCTGTCAGCGAGATACCACCGCATGCAGAGCAGGATGATTGAGCGGTCAAACCGCCTGCCCTTGAACATCTCGCGTCACCCTCTTTCACCTGCGCAGGCCATAGCCCGAGAGAGGAAAGAAAGAGTTGCGACAGAGCCCTTCAGGAGTCCTGCTTCATCCAGTAGGGCAGAAGAGCGGCGGACCCTCGCGGCCCTAGTTCAGTGGCTCACCGCACCAGAACGCGCGGGGCTCGCTTCTCCACCACGACCACTCGTCGCCTTGGACCCAGTTGGGATACCCTAGGGATCTGACGTGGGATGCTGACGGCGGGCGCCGCTTTCAAGATCGCGGCGCGGACCTCGTCCTCAGGCAAGCCCATCAGCATCGCGGCGATCTGTGTTTGGCCTTCAATGCCATCGGCGAGCCCCTGCGCGGCAAAGATCGCCTCGTCGAGTGTCGGAGGTTCATGGCGCAACCGCGAACGGGTGCTTAAGGGCTTGGTCTTGGTAGATGGCATTTGGTGGTTTCCGAGCAGATGATGAACTGTTCATCTGGCGCAGCAGTCGAGCGTTAACAGCGAACACCCACCATAAGGCGGGCGAGAGCCTCAGGTCGCGTGACGGAACGCGGCTTACGCGAAGGCAGATTGGCGGGCGACGCGGACGATGTCGAACCGGGCCAGGCCGAGGTCGGCCAGCTCACGGTCGGAGAGTAGCGCCAGCTCGCGCACGGTCTCCCGGTAGAGGATATAGGCGCGGATCTTGGACAGGACGTACGAGATGAACATGGAAAACCCCAGCAGGTAGCCGATCGTCCTGACCGGCAGCACTTGTTCTTGTTGCAATGCAGCATATAAGGGTGCGCTGACATTCTGAGGAGCGGAAATTCTTGAGGATAGCTATGCTTTGGCGGCATACCGATCCAACGCTCCTCTGCGTCTCGTCCTACGATCCAGGCTGCGAGACTTGGGTGCCGTATCTTCGCGTCTCAGTCGGACGGCTGGACAACCGGATTCGTCGCAAACCCTTTATTTCAGAGTTCAGCTGCTGCCCCTCGATTCAGGGACGGAGGTAGCGTGTTCAAGAGCAAGCATTTTGATCCATCCGCAATCCTGCTTTGTGTCTGGTGTTATTTGGCGTACAGCTTCAGTCTCCGTGATCTGGAGTCCATTCGTATCCGACAAAGCGCTTACCTCAGTAATCGGATTGAGCAGGCCCTATCAGGTCTACCCAGGCATTCCGGAGTCGCAGAACATTGCCTGAACTCCAGCCTCAGGGGCTGAATGCGGCCTTGTCTGAATTACGCACCGAAGTCCGCCACTTCCTTTCAGCGATCCCGTCAAAGCCGCGGGAGGCGTAATTGGCTCGTAGGGTCGAAAAGGTGAGCTTTTGATGGGTCAATCCGCAGCGGAATATGCTCGCCCGGCCTCGCGGAGATCCGATCACGGAGAACGACGACAATTTCCTGGTCGCCGATGGCGGCAACGAAATGAGTCTCCGAGCCTGTCGGCTCAATGATACGGATTTCGGCTGGTGCGCCTTCGGAATCGATGTAGATATGCTCCGGACGAATACCAAGGACCGCCTGTCCCTCCTGTACCCTTCGGGTTGGCGCAAGCGGCAGCTCGATATTGCCTTTGGCCCGGAAGACGGGATTGGTGCCAGCGACGATCTGCCCCTTCAGGAAGTTCATCGCAGGCGATCCCAGAAAGCCCGCCACGAACTGGTTGGCTGGGTTGTCATAGAGATCGAGCGGGGCACCGACCTGTTCGACGCCGCCGTCGCGCATGACCACGATCTTGTCGGCCATCGTCATCGCTTCGATCTGGTCGTGAGTGACATAGATGGTGGTGGTCTTGAGACGCTGATGCAGCCCCTTGACTTCGGATCGCATCTTGACGCGAAGCTTCGCGTCAAGATTGGAGAGTGGTTCGTCGAACAGAAAGACCTGCGGATCGCGTACGATCGCCCGCCCCATGGCGACGCGCTGGCGCTGGCCACCTGACAATTCCTTAGGGTAGCGCTTCAGGAGATGTTGGAGCCCTAGAATTTCCGCCGCCCTGTTCACGCGGCAGTCAAATTCACTTCGCGACGCCCCCCTTAGCCGCATGGAAAATCCCATATTCTCAGCCACTGACATGTGAGGGTAGAGGGCATAATTCTGGAAAACCATCGCAATGTCGCGATCCTTCGGCGGCAGGTCGTTGACCACCCGTCCGCCGATCTTGATCTCACCGCTCGTGATCGGCTCCAAACCGGCAATCATCCTGAGCAACGTCGACTTTCCGCAGCCGGATGGCCCGACCAGCGCGACGAATTCGCCATCCTCGATGGGAATGCTCACGCCATGCACGACTTCCAGCGAACTATAAGATTTGCGCACGTTCGCGATGTCGATTGCAGCCATTTCTCACTCCCTTGATCGCGGCAGCTGAAGGTCTGCCTGCGCTTTCTCTCGAATTCACTTGACGGCGACGACCCATCGAGTCTTATAAGTTATAAATTATAATTTTATCGGAAATGCAATGAAGATCGTCCGCCTGACCGGAATTCCGCTCCTTGCCTCCTTCGCCGATATTTTCGGCGGCAAGGACAAGATTCCTCCGCATATCTCCTCACCCGCCAGCCACTTTCGACGCATCAAACGCACCGGACAGGTCACAACCCTCGTCGTGGCACAAGGAGACGATGGCTCGATCGGCTACGGCGAGGCATTCGGGCTGCCCCACCCCTACGCGGCCAGTGCGATCGTCAACGAAGTGATAGCCCCGTTTCTCGTCGGCGCGACCCTCGACGATCCGGCGGAAATGATGAGCGACCTCCAACGCTACTTTTCGGCGCTCGGCAGCACGCGCGGTCCGGCGATGGAAGCAATCAGCGGTGCGGATATTGCACTGTGGGATCTGAAGGCGCGCGCGAAAGACATGCCCCTGGCCACCCTGCTGGGCAGTTCTCCGGGGCCGGTCGCCACTTATGTGAGTCCGGTCGGCATGCACGCAACGGTGAAGGAATCGGCGCATGCGGCGCAGGCCTTCGTCGAGCAGGGTTTCGTCGCGATCAAACTCAAGATCGGACGCGGTCGGGAGATCGATATCGCGCATCTCGCGGCGGTTCGTGACGCGATCGGTCCCGAAATGCCTCTCTTCGTCGATGCCAATTGCGCATATGATGTGGAGACCGCGATTTCGATCGCATCCGCCCTTGCTCCGTACGATGTCGGTTGGTTCGAAGAGCCGATTCCGCCGGAGAATCCACAGGCGCTCGCGGAAGTGCGACGTCAATCGCCGGTGCCGATCGCAGCGGGCGAGAACGAGTTCACAATTGACGCCTACAGGTCGCTTGTTGCAGCCAATGCAGTCGACTTCCTTCAGCCCAACATCACCCGTGCAGGTGGCGTATCGGGCTTGCTCGCCGTCGGTGAGCTTTGCGCCGCGGAAGGCATTCAGATGGCACCGCATGGCGTGGGTGGTTGTGCTGCTGTTGGAGCCACCCTGCACGCATGCCGCGCGGCGAAGGCATTCTATTCATATGAGGCCAACCGATTGCTCAATCCGCTGCGGGATATAATGGGAATACACCCGGCTCGACTCGAGGACGGCAGTCTGATTGCGCAGGCGCTTCCCGGCCATGGAGGAGAGCCCAATCTCACATTGGTCGCGAAATACCGCATCGACGGAGGCGAGAACTTGCAGAGCGAGGTCGCCTGATGTCCATCTCCGTCCGTGATCGCAGTCAGTTGGGGGAACTCATCGGCAAGCCCGGCGAGACGCTGACGGAGACCCTCTTCCGTACACTTCTCGAGATGATCATCTCCGGCTACTTCGAGGAGGGCTTTCGTCTCTATCCAGAGCGGCTCGCCGAGCATTTTGGCGTCAGCCTGACACCCGTGCGCGAGGCGCTCATGCGGCTAGCGGCAGAAGGGTTCATCGAGGCCGTGCAGCGGCGTGGCTTCCACGTCCGCCAGCCCGACGCCAAGCAGGTTATCGAACTTTGGCAGGTGAGACAGGGCCTTGAGCTCACGGCGGGAGAGATTCTTATCGATCGCCTGCTCTCAGGTGAAGTCTCCGCAGATTGCCTCGCGGAACTGGAAGAGATCCAGTCGGTGCTAGACACTACCTGGCAAACCATTAGCCATGGCGAGAAGCTTGAGCTCAACAGTGCCTTTCACAACAAGATCGTGGAGCTGAGCGGCAACAGGATGTTGGGATCGGTCTACCGCGGCATCCAGATGCAAGTACTCGGGGCCTGGGTCCAGCGTGGGCTTACCTCGTGGCGCGAGCGCATGATGGATGAGGCACAAGAGCATCACGCGATTCTCGACGCTCTGCGGGCAAAGGATAGAATTGCCTACGCGAAGGCAACACGGCGGCACCTCGCGCGGTCCCAAAAAGGAGCGCTCGCGGATCTCGCCCAAAAACGAGACGCAGAAGCGCCGAAACGCGCCTGAAGACTAAGAATAACGCAAATGAAGTTTGGAGGAATTCCATGAGACCTTTCGTTCGGGCGTCGCTCGCAGTAGCCGTGCTGTCCCTCGGCATCTCAATGTCGTTGCCCGCGTTCGCGCAGAAGGCTACCGTCCGAATGTGGACTTTCTTGAATCCCAGCGGCACGACCCCGCGCGAGGTCACCCTTGCCAAGATCATCTCGGACTTTCAGGCCGCGAATCCTGACATCGAGATCGTCACCGAGACACACG
Organism: Microvirga puerhi; assembly: GCF_020089865.1. Classification (GTDB taxonomy): domain Bacteria; phylum Pseudomonadota; class Alphaproteobacteria; order Rhizobiales; family Beijerinckiaceae; genus Microvirga; species Microvirga puerhi. Next base: position 53,228 of record NZ_JAIRBM010000016.1, on the reverse strand, counting down.
CCTTCGACCAATTGACACCAAAGTTCCTCGCTGCGCACGGCACCGGAAAAGCACCTGACATAATCTGGGCCGCCACCGATTTCCTCGGAGACGCGATCGCATCGGGATCGCTCGCCGATCTGAACGAACTCTTCATCAATAAATGGACGCCGGAGCAAATCGCCGACCGCAAGGGACCGTACTGGGATCTCACCCTCCGCAATGGCAAACAGTACGCGCTTTTCACCTCGCGCAACTACATCTCGCTGCTGTATCGCCCGGACTTTTTCAAGCAGGCTGGCGTCGATCCGGATTCGATCAAGACCTGGGACGATTTCGTCAAGGCAGCGAAGGCGCTGACGGTTACCGACACTTCGGGCCAGGTCGTCCGCTATGGCTTCGCCCAAGGCTACAGCGAACATCAGGCCGATCCCTTGCTAATGATTCCGATGGCGCTCGCGAACGGTGACGGAATTTTCAAACTAGACGGACGGGCCAACTTCGCTCACCCTGCCGGGGTTGCGGCCATGAAGTTTCAAACCGACCTAATCAAGGAGCATAAGGTATCACCGCCACAAGCTGCGGCATGGACGGTCGACGATGTCTATGAGCAGTTCGCCTCCGGACGTGCGGCGATGATCCTCGGCGCTAGCGTACGTGTCTCCACGCTGCAATCGAAACTTGGTGATGACAAGGTTGGCATGATGCTGTGGCCAGGCAGCGGCGAAGTAGAGCATGCTCCGGCCGTTATGGCAGGCTGGGCCGTCGGTGTATGGTCGGGAAGCAAGGTCAAGGCGCAAGCGGGCAAGTTTGTCGAATACATGCTTGGGCCCATTGGCGACAAAATGTGGGTCGAGAAAGGCGGTCAATCCCCCGGCCTTCTGTCTACACTTGCCAGCTTGGGCGATTTCATCAAGCAGCCAGGCAAGGACTATCTCCGCGTTGCTGCGGAAGGAAGTGCGAAGTTCGGATGGCTGGCGCCGATCGACTTTTCAGCGGGCGGCTATCGTCAGGCTCTCAACAAGGCAGGCCAGCGCATTCTCGTCAACGGCGAAGATGTGAAGGCTTCGCTCGAGCGCGCCGAGTCCGACTTCAATCGGCAGCACAAGCGCTGACGAAGCGGAACCGGGTGCGGCGATCGTCGCCGCACCCTCACGTCGATCAGTCTCGCACCGAGAGTCGCAATGCATTCGAAATACGCTGGCATTCATTACATCGTTCCCGCTTTCGCGCTGCTGACGCTCGTCCTGTTTTCACCCGTATTCTATGGCGTCTGGTTTAGCCTGTTCCGCATTCAGTACGGAAGTCCCACCGATTTTGCTGGTCTTGATAATTTCCGCGATCTGCTGAGCGATCCGACCCTTCCGGCAACTCTGCACAGGAGCGCCATCTTCACGGCGGCAGCGGTCTCGATTACAATCGCTCTGTCGCTTGCTCTGGCGATATGGATTCACAGGCTCGGCGAGAGGCGTGGGTTCCTCGTCCAGATAATCGTTATCGTTCCGTGGATCATTTCAACAGTCGTTGCAACATTGCTGTTCCGGTGGGTCTTCGTGAACGACATCGGCCTTGCCGGGTCGATCGCCCGAATGGCCGGTCTCGACGATATCCAGATGCTCAACAATCCGCACTCTGCCATGGCGCTTCTCGTCGCAGTGTCCGTCTGGAAGCGCATTGGATATGCGGTCATCATTCTCCTTGCAGGGGTGAAGGGAATCCCGGACGACTATGAAGAGGCGGCACTCATCGATGGCGCGACGCCCTTCCAGATTTTCCGTCGGATCACTCTCCCCTTGTTGAAGACGCCCCTGTTGCTGGTCGCCATCGTTCTGACCCTCTCCAATCTCAACACCGTTGAAACTCCTTTGGTCCTGACCGGCGGAGGGCCAGGTGATGCGACGCGCATCCTGCCGATGGATGTCTTCGATCGCGCCTTCATCACGTATGACCTAGGCTCGGCGACCGCGTTAGCGCTGGCGATGTTCTTCGGCAATGTGCTCCTCGTCCTCGCCTATGTCCGTCTGGCCAAGTGGAAGACCTGAGGAACGCCGATGACCGCACATACAGCTCTTCTTGCTTGCTCCCAGGGACAATCTGTGAAAATTCCCCGTGCACACCGGCGCATCCTTTCGACTGTAACCGGTCTCGTCGTCGCAGCTCTGTTCAGCCTCCTCGTGATCCTGAACCTCTTGCCCCTTATTTGGGGAATGCTGACGTCGCTCAAGGGTGAACCGGATCTATTCCGCTTTCCTCCGGTGATCTTCGACTTCACGCCGACTCTGGAGAACTACCAGCGGGTGATCGACAGCGGTTTTCTCGGCAACATGCGGGCGAGCCTCGTCTATTGCGTCGTGACGGTCGTCGCGGCTCTTACCCTCGCATTGCCAGCAGCTTATGCCTTCGACCGATTCAACTTTCCACTGCGTCAGCCGCTTTTTCTTCTGATTGTCGCGAGCATCCCGCTGTCGCTCGGTGCGGCAGCACTTCTGATCCCGAATTATTTGTACTTCACGAAACTTGGCCTGACCAATGCGTGGTTCACGCTGCCGCTGATTTACACGGCGCATCAGCTGCCAATGGCAATCTGGATCATGAAGGGCACCCTCGAGGGCATTCCGAAGGAGCTCGACGAGGCCGCGATTGCCGATGGAGCAACTCATTTCGAGGTCCTGCGCCATATCATCCTGCCACTTAGCAGACCCGCGCTAGGCGCTGCCGGCGTCCTTACCTTCGTCGGTTCCTGGAACGAGTTCGTCGCTAGCTCGGTAATGGTCGACAGCCCAGGGCTGCGGCCTATCCAACCGGCAATTTACAACTTCATCGGCTTTTTCGGACGCGAGTGGGGACCGCTAACAGCCTCCGCGATGCTCGCAATCATCCCCATTCTAATCACGTTCGCCCTTTTGGGCCGTTTGATCGTGTCCGGCCTCACTAAAGGGTCTGTAAAAGGTTGACTTCGAATATGTATACGATCCAGAGAATCAGCGACGCCGATGCTAGGGCGGTCATCGACGCAGCGGCGGCCTGTGCGACGCAAATCGGAGTGCCGCAGAACATCGCCATCGTCGATGAATCCGGTCATCTCGTCGCATTCCGGCGCATGGACGGGGCGAAGTTCATCTCGATAGAGATCGCGCTGGCCAAAGCGTTGACGGCTTCCGGCACGCGCAAGGCGACGCGCGACATTGCGCCGGTCACGATTCCTGGAGAACCAGGGTTCGGCATCCAGAATCTGGCTGGCGGTCGGTTCACGACTCTGGCTGGTGGCATTCCTCTTGCTACAGGGAATGTCGTGGTTGGTGCCATCGGCGTCAGTTCCGGCTCGACACATGAAGATCAGACCGTGGCTCAAGCAGGAGCCGATTTTTTCGCGGCCCGCCACCACGGTCAGCGATAAGGAAGACTGCTATGTGGGACATCATCATTGTTGGCGGCGGGAGCGCGGGTTGTGTTCTCGCGAATCGGCTCTCCGCCGATCCTCAGCGCAAGGTTCTCCTGATCGAGGCCGGGCGAGACGTCAAACCTGGTGAGGAGGGGTCGGCGATTCTCGACACTTATCCCGGTCGTGCGGCTTTCGATCCCCGCAATCATTGGCAGGGACTGAACGTCACCACTGAGCCCAATCTTCACAATAGACCGGGAGTGGCGAAGGTTCGGAAATACGAGCAACCCAAACTGCTCGGCGGTGGCTCGAGCATTAACGGCCAGATTGCGAATCGTGGCACACCTCAGGATTATGACACCTGGGTCGCGCTCGGCGCGACGGGTTGGAACTGGTCGTCGGTCCTTCCGTACTTCAAGAAACTGGAGACGGATCTTGACTTCTCCGGCCCCCTGCACGGAACCAACGGCCCGATCCCCGTCCACCGCATTCCTCGCGAGCGATGGCCCCTGATCTCTCGTGCCGCGGAAACGGCACTGGGTGAACTCGGTTATGCGAATATCGTCGACCAGAACGGAAATTATGGCGACGGCTATTTTGCGATGACGCTGTCTAACAACGGCCAACATCGCGTCTCGGCCGCCATGGCCTATCTCGATGTCAAGACACGTGCACGGCCGAACTTACACATCATGACCGATACACAGGTCCTCACGCTCATAGTTGAGGCCTCGCGGGTGGTCGGAGTGGAGGTTCTGCGCGATGGGCAACGTGAACGGATCGATGGGCGTGAGGTCATCGTTTCGTCGGGGTCTCTGCATTCGCCCGCGCTCCTGATGCGCTCGGGGATCGGTCCGGCCGTGGCGCTACGGAAACTAGGAATCACATGCCATATCGATCTGCCGGGTGTCGGACGAAACCTTCAGGAACATCCCGGAATCTCGTTGTCGGCATTCCTAAAGCCGGATGGTCGCCTGGGAAATACGACGCGCCGTCACATCCATCTTGGTCTGCGCTATAGTTCGGGGGTAGATGGATGCGGCCCCTCCGACATGTTCATGATGATGGTTGCGAAGTCGGCTTGGCATCCGTTAGGCAGGCGGATCGCAACTCTCATCTCTTGGATAAATACGGTTGAGTCAGTCGGCGAGGTTTCGCTCGTCAGCGCCGATCCGCTGGCGGAGCCGACTGCCAGCTTCAACTATCTCTCGGACGCACGCGACCTGCGTAGATTGTCAGAATCGGTTCGACTCATGGCGAAGGTATTCGCCACGCGCGCCTTGTCCGGATTGATCGAGAATCCGGGGCCGTCAAGCTATAGCGGCTTTGCGAAGTCCCTTGGACGACAAAACGTGCGGAACTATCTGATGACCGCACCGATCGCAGTTGTCATAGATCTTTTGCCTCCCGTGCGGCGAGAGTTCTTCCGGCGCGCGGTCTCCGGCGGTGTAACGCTCGAGCAACTTCTCTCGGATCAAGATGCGGTCGAGGACTACGTGCGTGCCAACGCCTTCGGGCAGTGGCATGCCTGCGGCACGTGCAAGATGGGGCAGGACCGAGAGGCGGTTGTCAGACCGGAAAGCGCCCGTGTCATCGGCATCGACGGATTACGTGTCGTCGATGCTTCGATCATGCCGACTGCGCCGCGCGCCAATCTCAACATTCCGGTGATCATGATCGCTGAAAAGGTTTCGGATAGCATTATTGAAGAGTCACGGCTTCCCGTCGCCACGGAACGTCCACAGTCCACCGGCCGCGAAAGTGGCCACTCATCCTCACGTCGGACAACGAGTTCGATGCCCGGATGAATGAGCCGCAGGAAGAAGCGCTGAACTTGTCGCGGCCATTACATGATGGAACTCCGCAGGGCATCGTCACATCATGAGTGTCCGACGGAATTCAGGCCGGAAAGAGGTTGGGTGCAGGCGGCGAGTGCCACCGAGGTGACCTCTGCCCATATCTTGAGGGCCGTGGTTCGCACTCTACGGTAGGTATTGTCAGGTTGGTGCCAACACGGGGCCAGCGCGAGGGCGGAAGCGCTGCGGTACGTCATGGTCCATTCCTTTGATGCTGTGGTGGCCATTTAGAACTATCCTGCCCGACACCACTAGGGTCAGGCAGGATATCCAGTGGATGATTTCCTGGCCGTCCACTTGCGACTAAGGCGGTCCGGGCGCAAGTTGCGAATGGCCGCTAACGGCACGAGGCAGAAGTGGACCGAATGTTCGCTTGCGCGGCGGTACCAGACATTCCAAAACGACGGCGAACTTCGCTGCTTGACCCGTTCTGGACCTTTCGAGCGCCTCTTGCTCTTCTGATCACCCAGTCATTGAACTGCAATACAATGGCGGATGTCACTCGGCTTGTTATGACAACTCCTTGGCCATGTTCCTGGCGATGACGAGCTGTTGGATTTGGGAGGTTCCCTCATAGATTCGGAATAGCCTGGCATCCCGGTAAAATCGCTCGACACCGTAATCTGCCATATAGCCGGCGCCGCCGTGGATCTGGACCGCCCTATCGGCGACGCGGCCGACCATTTCACTGGCGAACAATTTGGAACAGGCGGCTTCAGTTGCGACGTCCTCCAAACGATCTTTCCGGCGTGCCGTCTCCAGCACCATGCATCGTGCCGCGTAGGCTTCGGTCCGGCTGTCAGCCAACATGGCCTGCACGAGCTGGAATTCCGCAATGGGCTGCCCGAACTGCTTACGCTCCATCGCATATCGCAGGCTGTCCTCGATCAGGCGCTCCGCCATCGCCACACAGATCGCCGAGATATGCAGCCGCCCGCGGTCGAGGACTTTCATCGCCGTTCTGAAGCCCTGACCTTCCCGTTCCCCGAGCAGGGCATCGGCTGGCACATGGCAGTCCTCGAAGATGACGTCGCAGGTGTGCGATCCCTTCTGGCCCATCTTACGGTCGTTCGGGCCGAGGATCAGGCCCGGAGTTCCGGCTTCCACCAGGAAAGCCGACACGCCCCTTGCCCCCGGTTGCTCCGGATCAGTTCGCGCGAACACGGTGAAGAGACCAGCGTGGGGTGCGTTGGTGATGAAGCGCTTCGTGCCGTTGATCGCATACCCGCCGTTGACGCGTGTCGCCATTGTCTTGAGCGATGCCGCGTCCGAGCCGGCTTCAGGCTCGGTGAGCGCGAAAGAACTGATCAACTCGCCCGACGCTAAGCGGGGTAGGTAGCGCCGCTTCTGCTCCTCGGTACCGTCAAGGATCAGGCCCTGCGAGCCGATCCCGTTGTTCGTTCCGACAAGGGAGCGGAACGCGGGCGATGTCTTGCCGAGTTCGAAGGCGACCTGGACCTCTTCCTCCATGGTGAGGCCGAGCCCGCCGAACTCCTCCGGGATCGACAAACCGAACAGCCCGAGCTCAGCGATCTCCCGGCGGACGTCTGGTGGAATCGCGTCCTCATCGGCGACCTGGTGTTCAAGAGGCTTCAGCCGCTCGCGGACGAAGCGCGACACGGTCTCCAGCAATCCCTGCATTGTCTCCTGATCCAAGGCCATTTCAGTTCACCGGTCTTTCGCCACGGTCAAGCCGGCCGCTTGACAACGGAGCTGACTTATATACCGTCTGGTCGGTAAGTAAATAGACACGGCCGCGCGGCATTTCCCCAAGTCGTGCTCGCGGTATTCTTTTCAGCGTGTACCGGGGCGGCTTGGCGGTCCTGGGGAAACGAGCCCGTCGATGAGTGGTGCGCTAGAGGGTATCAAGGTACTGGATCTGTCCCGGGTGCTGGCCGGGCCGTGGGCTTCGATGACCCTCGGGGATCTCGGTGCGGAGGTCTGGAAGGTCGAGCAGCCCGGTTCCGGCGACGATACGCGCGGCTGGGCGCCGCCATCCATCGAAGAGGTCTCCACCTACTTTCTCGGAGCCAACCGGAACAAGAAGGGCCTCGCGATCGACATCGCCACGCCCGAGGGCCGCGACGTCATCGTCGAGCTCGCCAAGCGGGCCGATATCCTGATCGAGAACTTCCGCCCGGCGACGCTGCGCAAATTCCGTCTGACCTACGAGGACCTGAAGGCGATCAATCCCCGCCTGATCGTTTGCTCGATCTCGGGCTATGGCCGTGGGCACGAGCTCGAGGAGCGCCCGGGCTACGACTTCATCATCCAGGCCGAGTCCGGCTTCATGGCGATCACCGGCGTGCAGGACGGCGAGCCCATGCGATTGGGCGTCGCATTTATCGATCTCATCTCCGGCATGAACGCCGTCCAGGCGATCCTGGCCGCCCTGTTCATGCGGGATCGGACAGGGCAGGGCCAATGGCTGGATATCAGCCTCACTGACAGCGCGCTCTTCATGCTGGCGAATGTCGCGTCCGGCTACCTCAATACCGGCAAGGAACCCGCCCGGTACGGCAACGCCCATCCCAGCATCGTTCCCTATCAGCTCTTCGATTGCGCAGATGGACGGGTCGCTGTCGCGGTCGGCAATGACGAGCAGTTCCGCCGGTTCTGCCACGCGATCGGAGAGGCCGGTCTGGCGAGCGAAGTGCGCTTCGCAACGAATCGCGGGCGCACCGAGCATCGCGCCGAACTCCTCCCGCTCCTGGAGGAGCGCCTCAGGTCGCTGCCGGTCGGCAGCCTGCTCGCGGATCTACGCGCGGCGGGTGTTCCGGCGGGCGAGTTGCGTACCGTAAGCCAGGCCTTCAACAGCGACGTCGCGGAGTTTCGAGAGACGGTGATCTCGGTTCCAGATTCGAGGATCGGGACGTTCCGCTCCGTCCGTAGCCCCTTGCGCATGTCTGGCTGTGAGTCTGCGCTCCCGACAAGCCCACCCGGCCTCGGCGAACACACCGAGATGGTTTTGGCACAGGAGATCGGAATGTCCCGCGATCACATTGCACGGCTCAAGTCGACCGGCGTGATCGTCGGAAGCGCTCAAGACGGCTGACTTCGGATTGAACGGTCACTGAGATGCAACATTTCACAAAGAGAGAACCTGACATGCAACCGAAGCGCCAAGGTCGGCCTCCCACAATCGCAAATGCGCGAGGCCGGATCCTTGAGGAAGCCGCCGCGCAATTCGCCCGCGAGGGATATGAAGGTACGTCGATGGACGATATCGCGGAATCCGTCGGCGTGACCAAGGCCGGGGTCTATCACTACTTCCCGAACAAGAAAGAGATCTACGAGGCGATCATCGTCAAAACGCTCGAGGGCCTGCTCCGCTCCGTATCAGCAGCAATCGCACAGGCCCGAGATCCGGAGGCCGCGCTCGGGACCTTCATGACGGCGCACGCCGACTATTTCGAGGAGCATCATGATGCCTTCCTGACGATGCTCGTTGCGTTCGGCGGCATGCAAAACGTCGTCATGATCGCCGAGGCTCAGAAGCTGAGGGATGATTACGAGGCCCTGCTGAGAAACATCATCGCGGACGGCGTATCGGACGGAACGTTCCGCCAGGTCGACGTGCGGACCTCCAGTCGGGCCGTGCTCTCGATGCTGAACTGGATGGCGCGCTGGTTCAAACCCGGTCACGGACGCCGCGCTTCGGATTTCGCCAAGGACTACTGCGATCTGCTCCTGGGTGGGATCCGGACGTAGCTATCGCTCCCAGAACAGGCATAAACCCCACCCTGAGAAAGCCAGCCGGTTTCGGGCAGGGCGACCGTCTGGCGCGTTCGTGAGTTGTTACGAGAGACCCAGCAAATGAACACCGCCAATGTGGTTGCCCCATCGATCTTCAAACCGTCACGGGCCTTGTCGAAGGTCGGGCCTTCGGCAATCTCCCGCATGATGGCGACGACGGTAGATCTGCAGCGCCAGGGCCGCAACATCGTTGGGCCGCATGTTGGGAAGCCCGATTTCGACACGCCGGAGAATGTGATCGAGGCGGCGATCCGTGCCATGCGGGCTGGCGAGACCCACTATACCGCGCTTGATGGATCGCCGGCGGTCAAAGCCGCCGTTCAGGGCAAGTTCGCGCGGGAAAACGGGCTCGACTTCACGCCGGACGAGATCGTGGTCACCACGGGCGCCAAGATGCTGCTGTTCAGCGCCTTCTTCGCGACGGTGCAGCCGGGCGACGAGGTCATCCTGCCGGCGCCATACTGGGTAAGCTACAGCGATATCGTCGAGATGATGGGCGCGAAACCCATCATCCTACCGACTCGCGCCGAGGACGGTTTCCGCCTGCAAGCCGATGACCTCGAGCGTGCGATTACACCGAACACGCGCTGGCTCCTGATCAACTCGCCCTCGAATCCCACCGGTGCGATCTACCGGAAGGAGGACTACGGGCCGATCCTCGAGGTGCTCGAGCGGCACCCACAGGTTTGGTTCATGGTCGACGACATGTACGAGCACCTCATCTACAAGGACGAACCGTTCGTGACGCCGGCGCAGCTCAGGCCGGACTTGCGCAACCGCATCCTGACCGTCAATGGCGTGTCGAAGGCCTATGCCATGACGGGCCGGCGCATCGGCTACGGCGGCGGTCCGGTGCCGTTGATGAAGGCGGTGCGGGTCGTTCTCAGCCAATCGACCTCGTGCACCTGTTCCATCGCTCAAGCCGCTGCAGCCGAGGCCCTCAATGGGCCACAAGATGCAGTCCGACGCTATCGTGGTGAGTATCGGAAGCGGCGCGAGCTCATCATGGACGAACTCTCCACGGCCCCGAAGCTCGCCTATAATTCACCGGACGGGACTTTCTATTCGTTCATCGACTGGCGCGGATATGCTGGGAAGAAGACGCCTGCTGGGCGTATCCTGACCGACGATGAGGCGCTCTGCGACTACCTGTTGCGCGACTGCGGCGTCGCCGTCATCCCGGGATCGTCGTTCGGGAGCCCCGGCTACTTCCGCATTTCCTTCGCGAGCGCAGAGTCGGTTTTGCGAGAAGGGATGTTGCGTATTCGAACGGGGTGTACGGCGCTTTCCTGATGGGGCCTGCGGCACTTCCATCCACTCCCGATCCCACAATGCCTGTTCGCGAAAGGTGTTTGACCATGCACTCCAAGAACCTGACCAATCAGATGATTGGTGCAGAGAGCCTCGTTCATACGCTTCTGATCTCGGAAGTGGATACGTGCTTTGCCAATCCTGGCACGAGCGAGATGCACTTCGTCGGGGCGCTTGATCGGATCCCGGGTATGCACTGCGTTCTCGGTCTCCAGGAGAACATTATGACCGGCATGGCTGATGGGTACTACCGCATCGCGCGAAAGCCCGCATGCACGCTGCTCCACTGCGGGCCCGGCCTCGCCAATGGTATGGGCAACTTGCACAATGCCCGGCGTGCCCGCGCCGGAATCGTCAATATCGTGGGAGACCAGGCGACCTACCATCGACCCTTCGATGCTCCATTGACGGCGGATACGGAAGGAATGGCCCGGACCGTCTCGCACTGGGTACGGACAAGTATCAATGCTGCCGATGTCGGCCGGGACGCCGCGGCAGCCGTCCAAGCGGCCGGCGCCATGCCCGGGCAGATTGCCACCCTCATCCTTCCCGCTGACGCGTCCTGGGAGCAAGGTGGTGTTGTGGCCGAGCCGCTTGCGGTGCCGCCAGCCCCGCCGATTGATCCGCACGCCGTCGAGAATGCCGCGCGGGTTCTCCGCGCGGGCAGAAACGTCCTCATCCTCCTGGCCGACCAGGCGACTCTCGCTCCGTCGCAGGCCCTGGCCTGGCGCATTGCGCACGCGACGGGTGCGAGCCTGCTCGCGAGCTACACGAATGGGCACATGGCTCGCGGGCGTGGGCGATTGCAGCTCGAGCGCGTGCCGTACGGGACCGACGCGGCCATCCAGTCCCTGGGCAGGTTCGAGCATATCATCCTCGTCAATGCGAAACCTCCCGTCGGGTTCTTCGCGTATCCGGGCAAGCCGTCGACCCACTACCCCTCCCACGCGCAGCTTCACGTCCTGTCGCGCCCCGATCAGGATGCAGATGCCGCCTTGCAGGCGCTGGTCGATGAGCTCGGCGCGCCGGAGGCACCGATCCCAGACCCCGGCCCGCGCCCCGAAGCGGTAGGCGGCGCTCCGACGCAGGAGGGTCTCGCGCAGACCCTTGCGGCCTTGATGCCGGACGATGCGATCGTCTCGAACGAGAGCATCTCGTTCGGTCGCGATTTTTACAAACTCACACACGCGGCGCCTGCCCACGACTGGCTCAATCTCAGCGGCGGCGCGATCGGTGACGGCTTGCCTGTCGCGACGGGGGCTGCGGTTGCTGCGGGCGGAAGAAGGCGCGTGATCAGCCTCCAGGCGGACGGCTCAGCCATGTACTCGCTGCAATCGCTCTGGACCCAGGCGCGCGAGAGATTGCCATGCACCACGATCCTGCTGAACAACCGTAAGTACAATATCCTGATCGGCGAATACAGGAATGTCGGCGCGGTGCCCGGTCCTACGGCAATGAGCATGCTCGACCTGTCGAACCCAGACCTCGATTGGGTCAAGCTCGCCAACGGCATGGGCGTCGAGGCGGCGCGGGCCACGACACTGGATGAATGCGCGGACCTGATGAAACGGAGCTTCAGGGAGCAGGCACCGTTCCTGATCGACCTGATGATCTGAGCCATGGCGGGGCGTATCACGGGTGTCGGAAGGGGGCCCATCGTCAGTCATCGATCCATCCACGGAAAATCCCTGCGCCGTCATTTCCCTCGGAGACATTGCGGATACGGCCCGGGCAGCTGCCGTAGCCGAGAACGCGTTTGAGACATGATCGGAGAGCGAGCCGTCGACGTGCCTTCGACTGGTCGAGCGCCTAACCGAGGATGCATCACATGTGGCCTTCCGGCGCCGCGATGCTACTGCGCCATTCGGATGGCGATTGCCCAGAGACGCGAGGGTGGAACGAACCTGGGGCCAACGATTGCATTGAACCGTCAGCGCCCTGACGGCAGAACCTGTAAGAGCGCACGATGACGGTGGAGCTGGAAGTGACTGTAGATTGGAGTATGGTAGCGAGAATCCGCTGGGCGTGGCGGGTTGACTTGAACCGACTCTTGATGCTGTTCGCGTAGGTCCGTCCGAAGCGCAGGCCCCACTCGCGGATGGTCTCGTAGTTGACCACAATGCCTCGCACAGAGAGGATCATTTCGACATTGCGCAGGCTGGTGCTGAGGCAGTGACACAACCAGACTGCCTAATTGATGATTCCAGCCGGGAAGCAGTAGCCGCGGTATGGATTGGATATCGTGTTCATACCGACACCGTGCCACAGGCACGAGTTATCACCAATTTAACAGTACCGTCCAGTCGTGCCGTGAGCCCTTGCAGCCTGGCAAGATCGCCGCTCTGGTCCGTCAGAGTAGCTCACATGGCTCCAGCTGCGACAAGGATCGCTTCGATCTCCCTGAAGCCGCGGCTACGCGCGTGCTGCAGCGGCTTCACGCCATCGCGATCCGCCAAGTTAATGTCGGCACCTGCCTTCACCAGAAGCTCGACGATCTGCTGATGGCGTTTGCCCCCGTCACTCAGAATGATTGCCTCCAGCAACGCCGTCCAACCGAGATTGTTGACGTGGTCTACATCGACGCCCGCCTCGATCAAAGTGCGCACGGTGTCGACATGGCCACGCTCCGCGGCCGGGATGAGAGCAGTGCCGCCATAGCGATTGGTGCTCTTGAGGTCCGCGCCGTGCGCAAGCGTCATCTTTAGGATCTCAAGATGACCCCGCGCCCCGGCATAGAGGTAGGGGCTGTCGTTGATCCGATCCTTTGCGTTGACATCGGCACCGGCCTCAATCAATGCCCTCGCAACCTCGATTCTGTTGCCGTGGGTTGCGACGAGCAACGCGGTGCGTCCGGCCTCATCCCTGGCATCGAGGGCGGCGCCGCGCGACAGAAGGGCTTGAATCTGCGCCGCATCGACATCCTTGTCTGCGACAGCGTTCAATACGTCTTTCTCACTCATCGATTGTCCAACGGTCGTCATTGAATGGCCCATCACACCTAGTGCAACAAATATCGAGATGGCGAGACTTCTTCGCATGAGTGAAACTCCTTGAAGGAAGAGTGAGCGTCTCGGCTGGAAGTCGCTGTCTCAGGCGCGCTCGACAGCACCGTAGACCAATCGTCCCTTGTGGAACGTCGCGCGCCGCGGTGAGCGGCGGGCAACGGCCTCGGCCGAACAGCTGGCATCAACCAGAACGAACTCAGCTGTGTCACCTGGCTTCGGCCACGCCATCTCTCCCTCATTGCTCAATGGCAGCACATCGCCGGTGGCGATTGCGAGGGCACGCGACAGACGGAATTCGTCACTACCACCGTAAAGCTGAGCGCAAAGATTGGCCTTTTCGAGCATGTCCCCGGTACCGAACGGTGACCAGTGATCGATTACGCTGTCTGTGCCGGTCATGATTGTGACTCCCTTGGCGCGCAGCTGCGGCAGCGGCATCGTCCTCTGTCCGATCGGTATTGTCGAGACCACGGTCACGCCCTGTGTGGCCATGCGCCCAGCCATCTCGTTCAGTTCGTCGAGGCGCAGAGTAGAAAGGGCGAAGGCGTGGCTGAGCGTCAGCCGGTTACGCAGTGCCGGGGTCTTCTCGATGGTTGCGATCATGTAATTGAGAGCCGCCACGCCGGCAGGGTTGGTTTCATGAATATGGATGTCGACGCCCTTGTCGTGGTCGAGCGCGATCTGGAACATCGCATCCAGCGATGCTTCCATAGCACCGTCAACATTGGTGGGATCCAGACCGCCGACATAGTGTACGCCCATGCTCATGGCTTCACGCATCAGCCTGTCGACCTTGGAATGCAAAAGGCCGTGCTGCGGGAATGCGACGATCTCGCATTCGAAGCTGTCACGGTAATTCGCCAACGCAAGCTGCAGATGCTCCAGGCTTTTCAATCCGCTCACTGGATCGATGTTGCAGTGACTGCGCGCCACCGAGCTGCCTTGCGAGAGGAGGAGGTCGATAAGCCTCTCCGCACGTGTTTGCGAAGTTGGCAGCAGCTTTGGAAGAAGCACTTCCTCCCGCGCAATCATGTCCATGATGGTCTTGCCTTGGCGGGGAAGGGGAGCCTGCCAAGGTCCGCCGTAGAAGGTCTTGTCCAGGTGGATATGCATGTCCCGGAATGCAGGGAGAAGCAGCTTGCCCTGCGCGTTATAGCGCGGCAGGGCTGGCTCCAGCGCGGCATCCGTGCCGTGCAACGCCTTGATACAACCATTCTGGATTTCCAGCGTATGGATCCCAGTCCGGGTGCCGACGACCACCTCTCCCTCGTGCTCGAAGCCTTCCTCAAGGCGCACTTCACTCAAATAGTAGTGGCCGTCGGTAACTGTCGGGATGTGCCGACCGGGCTGATCCTTGTTAGCGATGGTGGCGGCCCGGGTCTGCGCGCCGCTCAAGCCTAGTATCGCGGATGCAGTCGCCAGCCCACCGGAGTGGCGAAGAAAGGCTCTGCGGCTCTGGTGACTTGCAATTTGCATGGGTCGCTCCTCTTTGCTTCTCGTTGAGGTGTGATAGGCGCCATTTGAGCTTGCGTTGGCTGCCGAATTCCGGCTTGGCCGCTACAAGGCGCCTGCCGGTTGCCCCCCTCAAGGAGATCCCCTTAGACCGTCAAGGATTCTTTGCTGCAACATCCAGAGGATAGTGGCTGCTTACTCCATCTGGAAATTAAATGTTCAGATGGCTATTATTGATTATCTAAATGCAAAATCCAGCGAACCGACGAGTGGCTGATGCTCGACCCACGCTTGTTGCGAAGCTTTATTTCAATCGTTGAAGCGGGAGGCTTTACCAAGGCGGCTGAACGTTTGCATATGACTCAGTCGACCTTGAGTCAGCAGTTGGCCCGGCTTGAGGAAGCCGTCGGACAGACGTTGTTGGATCGGGACGCTCGTCCCATTCGCCCCTCCGCCGCGGGAGAGCGCCTTCTCGGATATGCCCGCCGGATCATGACGCTCCAGAACGAGGCGACAGCGGCATTAGGCAATCCGGCCGGCACGTCGCCCATTCACATCGGGCTTCCGGAAGATGTCTTCAGCCGCCCCATGGCCCGACTTTTCGGCGAGTTTGCCAAGCGCCACCCGGAGATCCGTCTGGACGTCAGCGCTGGACTGAGCCGCGACTTGACCCGGCGTTACCGTGGCGGCGAGTTCGACATCGTTGTCGTCAAGGAGCCGACACCCAGCAACGATTGCCGGGCAAGCTTCCCCGAAGCCATAGGCTGGTTTGAGAGCAGGGATGCTCTCGAGGACTGGCCAGATCCTATCCCCCTTGTGACCTTCCCTCCCGGCGGTCTTTACCGCGAAACCATGTTCGAACGCATCGAGCGTGAGCGCCGCCATTGGTACGTCGCTTTTTCGGGCAGCAGCCTCAACAACGTGCTCGTCGCCGTCGAAGGCGGCCTCGGCATAACGCTCCTCCCGGTTGCCGCGACGCTCGGGCGCCACGTCAGGTCTTCTACGCAATTCGGCGATGAAACTCCGATCATGGCTTCTATCTATGCCTGGGAGAGCACCGGCCTCATCGCGGAACTGGTACAACAGATCGGTGCCGCCTTGTCCGATCGCAGCGGCCGTCCCGGAAAGTCGTGAGTGTTCCTCGCGGCGGGATTGTCACCACAGTACTGAACGACTTCCGCCAGGGATCCGAATTTAGCCAAGTGGTTGATCTATACGTGCTCGACAAAAAGTATGGCCTTTCGTAAAGCACCACTACATAGCAGGCAGTAAATTCCCTTTTGGTTCTAGCTTGGCGGTCAATCATTCTCAGAAATTGAGACCAGGGTAGTTCAAAGTTGCCTTAGAAAACGGGCAGCGACTTGTGCCAAGCCTATCTACACGGCCTTGGCAAGGGGATGGGCTCACGGTGCAAGACCAATACCGAATTTGCAGACACCTTTGTCAATGCATTCAATAAATTCCGCGCGAGTACTGCTATTCCGACTTCGGAATGGAGGAACGTGGACGGCCTGGCGAGCCGCCAACTTTTCAGAGGCGGCCAGGAAGATTTTTCTGATCCCCTATAGCTTGAGATCGTGAGCTGGAACTTGACTGGGTGGGTGGCAATTATTGCTACCTGACAGGGAACAAGCACGGTGCCATCGAAATCAAGCCTGAACGTCTCCCTCACCCCCGAGCTCACCGGCTTCATCAGTGCCAAGGTTGCCAGTGGGCGCTATCGCAGCGCCAGCGAGGTGGTGCGCGCAGCCCTTCGTCTGCTCGACGAGCAGGATCGCGCTGTGGAGCAGAGCCAGGACCGGAGCAATCACGATGGGCAGAATGTCGCCTTTACGCAGCCCTGACTTTCTCGCAGGCGGCGGCGAGATGGGCGCCCTCATGCGCACCTACGACTGGTCGACGTCGCCCCTCGGCCCGCCCGAGACATGGTCGCTGTCGCTTCGCACACTCGTCGCCGTGATGCTCGGCTCGCGCCAGCCCATGTTCATCGCTTGGGGACCAGATCGGATCATGCTCTATAACGACGGCTACGCATCGATGTGTGGTCAGCGTCACCCAGCGGCGCTCGGGCAAGCCTTCGAGCGGGTGTGGTTCGACATCATGGACACAGTGGGGCCGATCCTCGACCGAGCCTATGCGGGCGAGGCGACGCACATGGACGACATCCAGTTCACCATGCACCGCAATGGCTATGCGGAGGAAACGCACTTCGCATTCTCCTATACACCTGTGCGTGATGAGCGCGGCCAGGTGGCTGGCATGTTTTGCGCATGTATCGAAACGACACAGCAGGTTCTGGCGCAACGGGTGCTGGCGAGAACCCAGGAGCGTCTGTCGTATGCCCTCAAGGCTTCCGGCATGGTTGGCACCTGGGACTGGAATCTCCAGACGGACACCTTCTATTCGGATGCACGGTTCGCCACCATGTTCTCGGTCGACCCCGAGAAGAGCGAGACGGGCACCTCCCCGGCTGCCTACCTCGCGGGCGTTCATCCCGACGATCGAGCGCGCGTCGCAGAGGAGATAGCCCGCACCATCGCCACCGGAGAAAAGTACACCCAGGAGTATCGCCTGCTTCAGAAGGACGGCACGATCCGTTGGATCGAGGCAAGAGGCGAGTGCCTCTATGACGATAGCGGGAAGCCATGGCGGTTTCCGGGGGTCGCGACCGACATCACCGATCGTAGGCAGGCTGAAACCGCGCTGCGCGAGAGCGAAATCCGTTTCCGGAATCTTGCCGACAACTCGCCCGTCATGATTTGGGTCACTGACCCGGACGGAACCTGCACATACCTCTCGCGCTCCTGGTACACATTCACCGGCCAGGCACCCGAGACCGGTTTGGGCTTCGGCTGGCTTGATGCAGTGCATCCGGATGATCGCGGCTGGTCCGGCGAAATATTCATCGCCGCCAATGTCAGGCACGAGTCGTTCCGGCTCGAATACCGTCTCCGCCGCGCCGATGGCATCTACCGCTGGGCTATCGACGCCGCTGCGCCGCGGTTCGGTCCGGATGACGAGTTTCTCGGCTATGTTGGTTCCGTGATCGACATCACCGAGCGCAAGGAGGCCGAGCGTTCGGCACGCGAGAACGAAACGCGGCAACGCCAGATCATGAACAGTGCGTCCGATTACGCCATCATCACCACCGATCTGAGCGGCAGGATCACGAACTGGAGCAAGGGCGCAACCAAGGTGTTGGGCTGGAGCGAGGACGAGATGCTCGGCCAGTCGACCGAGCGGTTCTTTACCCCCGAGGATATCGCGGCAGGGAAGATCGAAAGGGAAATGGAATGTGCGCTTAACGCAGGTGCCGGCACCGATGAACGCTGGCACCGACGCGAGAATGGTGAACGCTTCTGGGCCAGCGGTGAGATGACGCAGCTGAAGAACGATTCAGGCGAGACCATAGGCTTCGTCAAGGTTCTGCGCGATCGCACCGAGCAACGCCGCGCCGAGGAGCATCAGCGACTGCTGATCAACGAGCTGAATCACCGAGTCAAGAACACATTGACCACAGTGCAGGCGTTGGCGAACCAGACCCTGAAAGCAGAGCACGCTAGCCGCGAAACGCGCGAGACGTTCGAGGGGCGTCTGTTCGCGCTCGCCAAGGCGCATGATGTGCTGACGCGGGAGAAGTGGGAGGGGGCCGAGCTTCGGGCGGTGCTGGCCGAGGTTGTCGAGCCGTATCTGCGGCTGGGACCAGAGCGGGTGACGATGGCGGGACCGGCTCTTTATCTCTCCCCGAGTGCGACGCTGGCGCTTGCCATGGCTGTTCATGAGCTGGCGACAAATGCCAGCAAGTATGGAGCGCTGATGATCCCTTCGGGCTCGGTATTGATTACCTGGAGCGTGGAACACGATGAATTCTTTCTTTGCTGGCAGGAGCGGGGCGGCCCTACGGTCTCGATCCCGGCCCGAAAGGGATTCGGAACACGACTGATTGAGCGCAACTTGGCCCAGACCCTCGGAGCCACCGTGGATCTTCGGTATGAGCCCACAGGGGTTGTCTGTACGATCCAGGCATCCCTGGATGAGATTACCGCCAAATCCGAGTACTTCATCAAGCCTGTCAACGCTTAGGTCGCGTCATATGTCAGAAACCCAAAAAGTGCCGTGACAGGTGCGTTTGTCCAAAACAAGCGGTGGAGCTCTCCGAGTGTTCTAGGATCTACCCCTGGCAGTTTTAAGGTTTTACTAGGTGGCCCTGACGCTTGCGCGGTACTATTCTGCCTTGGGACCTGGACGCACCGGGCCGGCCGCAGTCCAGGATGAGGCTGGCATCCTCGTTCGGGAGTCATCTTGATGCGCCGTTATCGTTATCTCGTCGCCCTTGGTTCGTCGATCACCACAGATCCCGTTTCGGCGCTGGAAAGCGATAGGCCATTTACGTCTTTGGGAAAGATTCAGGTCACGTCCAGGCTAGCGACTGATCAGCTGCTCGACAGTAATACCGTGCCACCGCCAGACAAGAAGTTCTCGGCCAATGATGCAAAGGCCATCCAATGGATGGGTCAACGGGGCAAGCGCATCGATCGTGACGTCGTGAGGGGCATCCTCATGGAGTGCCGGTTCACCGATGCATCGATCATGACGGAGCTCGGATCATGAGATTGCTGAACCGCCTCCTGCAACGCCTCGTCGTCCTTGGGTTGGGCATTTTCTCTGTCTGGCTAATTGTTTTTGTGGTCTTTGAAACGGCGGACCGAAGGCTGCCATGGATTCTGGCCGTGAGCCTCACTTATGCCATCGGTGCCTATGTCATTCTCCCATGGATCATTCGCATGGGCCTCAAGCTCCTTCATCGGAAGCGGGTGCCCAGCTTCACAACAACAGGCGATGGGCTGCCGGGTGATCCCGTCAATGTGGCGCTCGTGGGAACACTCGCACAGCTTCGCGCGGCCTTTGCAGCTCTTGGCTGGTCAGAAGCCGACCGACTGGGCTTGGTAAGCTCCTGGGGCATGGTTCGAGCATTCGTGTTTAACTCGCCATATCCAACTGCCCCGTTCAGTACCCTCTATCTGTTCGGACGTGGCCAGGACGTCGGGTTTCAGAAGGCGATCGGCAACAGTCCCCGGAAGCGCCATCACGTACGGTTCTGGTCCTTGGGCCTCGTGCGGGCCGAGAACACATGGGCAGGGGGATCCGCAAGCTTCTGGCTGAATACCGACCGTCCGCCCGATGACGAACGTGTTCTCTGGGTCGGAGCAGGCACGAGGGATACGGGTCTTTCCCTGACACGCCTGACATTTCAAATCACCCACGCCACGGATTCTGACACGAATGTCGAGCGCGACTTTATCATCGCTGACCTGGAGAGCATCGGGTCCATTGCGGAAGTGAAAGTGTATCAGGCTGGCCAATGTCTCGCCACGGAACACGTCAACCACTACACGTCCGACGGACGGGTGACGTTGGCGAGCCTTGTCGTCCAGGCCAAATAAAGCGGTGTGTGCTGCGTCGAAGCGAAGGTTCTAGAACTAGTCACGGACGTTGGTGAGTTTCACCAAACACGCGGTGCGTTTGCCGAAGCTCCGGTGGATTACCGTCGCATGACAGCGGCGCTCATCTCTGCCGGTAGAGGATCCCTGTGCGCGTCGTGACAGTTCGAGGTCTGTCAGCCGGTGCTCACGGCATTGATTTCAATGATATTGCGGTCTGGATCAAGGATGTAGATCTGCGGGTATCCCACACGCATCGAGGTCCTGATGCTCATGGGGTCATTTGGGTGCGCGTTCTCGCGGTATCCTTTGGCCTTGAGCGCATCCAGAACCTCTCGGTAGTCTTTCACTCGAACGGCAAAGTGGATGTCATTGCTATCCATTCCTTTCGTGCCCCGGAACGTTGTGTGCGGATCACCAACGACCAAATGCAATTCCTGGTGATTGCCGATCCGAAACCAAGCTCCAGCCACTGGAAGGGCAGGGCGGGGAATTTCCACTAAGCCGAAGACCTCCTGATAGAAGCGCCGGGAGCGCTCCAGATCGGAACACGGGAGAGCCACGTGGTGGAGACAGTCAATGTCCATGATTCTCTCCTGACGAGAGACTGTCAGTTCGCATCGAGCGAGTGCTGAAACCCGTCCTTGTCACTATGACGAGGCCGAGTGCGTCCCGGCAATTCGCCTTGGGAGGTAGCTAGCGCGGCCGTACGGTTGATCGGTCTGCTTGTTCGGTTTTGGCCGACGCTCATGGCGTGCAGAGGCTCGGCACTGCCTGACCCGTTCCGGACCTTCTCAACGTTGGTTCACTCGTTCACCTACCCGATCCGTTAAAGTCGGGGCTCTGGATGCCGTTCAAACTTCTGCGCTGGCACGCCACTCGCGGGGAGTCATGCCGAACCTGTTGCGGAACGCCCTGTTGAAGTGTGAGAGATCGCTAAAACCCCACCGGTAGGCGATCTCTGAGATCCCGCAGGAGGACTGAAGCGGATCACGCAGATCCCTCCGGCAGGCTTCAAGTCTGTTCTCAACCACCCACCGGCCGAAACTCTGGCCGATCCGCTCGAAGCGCAGGTGAACCGTGCGGACTGAGATACGGCAGTGGGCTGCGACCATCGCGGGCGCAAGGTTCGGGTCTGCGAGGTGTTGCTGGCAGAAGGCCAGCACCTGCTGGTGCTGGATATCCGCGAGTCTTTCACTCGATCCGGGATCCCTGGCGGTCGCCAGTGCCAGCAGGTTGCAGAGATTCTCCGTGAGAAGCGATGCCTCGCTTGTGTCCGGTGTCTCCTCGCGGAGCGCAAGCTGGAGGAGATGCCGCCGGGCCAGATCTGCGTAGGGGGAATCCGAGCCGATCTTACGGATCGTGCCCTTCCGGAGCCAGGGTGCCCGTCTCTCCAGCAGTGTGCGGGGCATCACGGCGAGCACACGCTGAACCTGGGTCGGGAAGCTGACGCGAAAGGGCCGCTGCCCATCAAGGATCGCGATCTCGCCGGGCTCGAGGATGAAGGCCTCGTCGGCTTGGGATATCTGGCTCCGCCCGTGGATCTGAAAGCTGACGAGGTAGTGCTCGTCCACGGAGCGGGCGATGTGACTCCGGCTCCGGACGATCTCGTGCGCATCCGCGGCAAAGCAGGCGAACCGAAGACCGTCGAGGCTATGACCGGAAATGCTGGCCCGGAAGCCGGCGCACGGGGCTTCGGTGGAAACGTTGAGAACCGCCTGGCAGACGGCCTCGTGCCAGTACGAGAATCCCTCGCTGGTTCCAACAGTATCCGTCGACCAAGTACTGGCCGCCAACTCCTGCACCCCTCGGATCTCAAGACAAATGGTTCGCCGGGCAAGCAACGATACATGGGGTTGCGCCGCCAGCCAATTCGAATTGCGCTCTCAGCCAAGACGGGCCAGGCACCCGCTTTCTAAGCTGGTCCGGCTCCGTCCCTTCGGCACCATCGATCGCCAGGACGGACCCATCGAGGCCCTTTCGAGAGGTGATGGCCCATCCATGCGGACCAACTTCAGCAAGGCGCAACTGGCCAATCCGGAAATCGCCGAGGCGAAACGGATCCTTGAGACCTGCGTCCACTATGGCTTCTGCACCAATACGTGCCCGACCTATGTCCTCACCCGGGACGAGAACGACTCGCCCCGCGGCCGGATCGACCTGATCAGGAGCATGCTCGAAAAGGGTGGTCCGCCGGATCCGAAGACAGTTCACCATCTCGACCGCTGTCTCTCTTGCCTTTCCTGTATGACGACCTGCGCCGTGAAGGTCGACTACGTCCACTTGATCGACCACGCCCGCGCCCATATTGAGCATCACCATCGGCGTCCGTGGCTTGAGCGTCTGCTCCGTGGCATGCTGGCCAAGGTGCTGCCCCATCCAAAACGCTTCGAATGGGCTCTCAGGGCTTCCAGAGTGGCAAAGGCGGCGCCCTCGCTGGTGCCGCCCAGGCTGCGGCCCGCGGTCGCCATGATCCCCGAGCCCGCGTGCCTGGATACGGACATCCTAGCTCCAGGTGTGCATCCTGCGGAAGGACAGCGCCGCAAGCGGGTCGCCCTGCTGGCCGGCTGCGCGCAACAGGTCCTGAACGGCAACATCAACCGGGCCACCATCCGGCTTCTCCAGCGCCATGGCTGCGAAGTGGTCGTATCCCCTGGGGTCGGCTGTTGCGGCTCCCTGACCCTGCACATGGGACGCGAGGCTGATGCCAAGGCGTCGGCCAGAGCCGCCATCATGGCCTGGTCGAGAGAGATGGAAACGGGAGGCCTGGACGCGATCGTCATCAATGCCTCGGGGTGCGGAACCTCCGTGAAAGATTACGGACACCTCTTCGCGCAGGATCCTGACCTAGCGGAACCCGCACGCCGGATCGCTGCCCTTGCCCGCGACGTCAGCCAGATCATTGTCGAATTAGGACTGAATCGTTCCGTTGAGCCTAGGGCCTACCGGGTCGCCTACCACGATCCATGCTCGATGCAGCATGGGCAGAAGGTGACGCGACAGCCACGGGAGCTCCTGCGCGCAGCGGGATTCCAGGTCATGGACGTGCCCGAGAAGCACTTCTGCTGCGGCTCGGCCGGCACCTACAACCTGCTTCAGCCGGAGATGGCAGCGATGCTGGGGCAGCGGAAGGCCGATCACATCGTCAGCACGGATCCCGACATCGCCGCGACCGGCAACATCGGCTGCATGATGCAGATCGGGCAGTACCTCGGCAGGCCGGTAGTCCACACCGTCGAACTGCTCGACTGGGCCACCGGCGGCCCGCGTCCGCCCGCGCTGGTGGGGGTCGCACTAAGGGATCCGACGCGACCTGCCGAAGCGGCGGAGCCGGACGGTCTAGCCGTCAGCGACGGTGGGGGAGCCGCGAACGACGTCGGGATCTGGTGATCAAGGACAACAAACAAATGGAGGCCATCATGCGTAATCAGGAAGCCCGGATCGAGCCATTCTTCGCCGAAATCGAGACGGCGCTAGGGCCGGCAGGGGTCAACCGCGCGCCCGCTACCTTGCGGCGGTATGCCGAGAACACGATGCCGGGGGGCGACCGAATTCCGGCGGGAGTCGTCTATCCGGCCTCGACGGCGGATGTGCGGGCTATCGTGCGTGCCGCGAACCGACACGGCGTGCCGCTCTATCCCGTGAGCACGGGCAACAACATCGGCTTGGGAAGTCGCTCGGCCGTCCATCCGAGCCAGGTGATCGTCGACCTCGGCCACCGCATGAACCGGATCATAGAGGTTGATGAGAAGTTGGCCTTTGCCGTCGTCGAGCCGGGCGTGTCCTACCAGGCGATGTATGATGAGCTCGTGCGTCGCGGCAACAAGCTGATGCTCGACGTCACATCCGGTCCTCCCCAGGGCGGCATGATCGGCAACGCCCTGGACAAGGGGGCGGGCTATACGCCGTACTTCGATCACTTCGGCTTCGCCTGCGGAATGGAGGTAGTTCTGGGCAATGGCGAGGTGTTGCGCACCGGCGACGGGGCGCTCGAGGGCGATAATCTCATCAACTGGCACACATCGAAGTACAGCTTCGGCCCCATCCTCGACGGCCTGTTCACGCAGTCGAACTACGGGATCGTGACACGAATGGGAGTCTGGCTGCTGCCGCGCCCGCCGGCGATCCGGTCTTTCCACTTCGCGTTTCCAGACGACGACGACCTCGAGCAGATCATCGAGCTCTGCCGCCCCCTGAAGCTGTCGAACTTCGTCCCGACGCTCTTCCGGGTCGCCAACGACCTCTACCTATGCGGCTCAGAGGGCGAGAACCCCGAGTACCGCGCCAGCGGTGGCAAGCGGTCCATCTCGGATGAGGGACGCCGCGCTCTGCGGGAGCATCACGGCGTCGGGGCATGGACTGTCTCGGGGGCATTCTACGGTCCGAGCGCCGAGGCGCTGGAGCCGCAGATCAAGCGGGTCAGAGACCTCTTCTGCCAATCGGGCAAGGCGCGCTACATCCCGCATGAGGAGGCGGAGGGGATCGCCCCCCTGCAAGTCGCGATCAACGCCTTCTCCGGCGTTCCCAGCGTGGGCGAACTCGGCCTTCTCAAGTGGCGGCCGGGCGGCGGCAACACTTGGTTTCTTCCCGGGACGCCGATGGACGGCAAGACCACCAACGAGTTCCAGCGGGTGTGCCGCAAGGTCTACGAGGACCACGGTCTCGACTACACGGTGATGAATGTCTGCGGTCCTCGCTTTGCCCGCGGCCTACACGTGATCACGTTCAACCGCGAGGACGAGAACGAACGTCGGCGTGCGGATGACTGCTACAGGAAGATGTCGGAGGAGGTGGCTCGTCTCGGTGTCTTCGTCGGACGGGCACCGCTTGACTATCACGCCTTCCACATGGGCCAGACCATGGACTCGTTCCGAGACGCATGTTCCGGCATCAAGCAAGCCCTCGACCCGAACGGCATCATTGCCCCGGGCCGTTACGGAATCGGATGATTGTCGGTCATGCACGAGGACACGACGAGCAGCATAATCGCACCTTCAAATCCAGACGAAGGGCTGCTATCCCTCGGAGCGCAGAAACAACCGGGATCGACGTTTTCTCACCGAAGAGGATTGGGATTGATTGCTCGTATCAGGATTGCAGGCGGCGTTGAACTGTCGCGGATTGCCTATGGCATGTGGCGGCTGGCCAATGATCCCGATACATCGCCGGACCATGTACGGGCGAAGGTCGAGGCTTGCCTTGGCCAGGGCATCACCACAATGGACCACGCCGACATCTACGGCGGCTACAAGGTCGAGGAGATCTTCGGGGAGGCGCTCCGCGACACCGGCCTCAGGCGACGCATCGAGATCGTGACCAAGTGCGGGATCGTGCGGCCGTCTGGTCGCTATCCCGGAGCGGCGGGCAAACACTATGACACGAGTGCGGACCATATCCGCGCGTCGGTGGAACACTCCCTGCGGCTGATAGGGACAGACTACATCGACCTGCTCCTGATCCACCGTCCGGACCCGTTCATGGATCACTTCGAAACGGGTAACACCCTGGATGCCCTGGTTCAGGAGGGCAAGGTGCGGGCCGTCGGGGTTTCGAACTTCCGGCCTTGGGATCACGAGCTGTTGCAATCGGCGATGACGACGCCGCTGGCGACCAACCAGATTGAGCTGAGCCTGGAGAAGCACGACGCCTTCACGAGCGGCGATGTTGCCCACTTCCAGCGGCATGAGATTCCGCTCACGGCTTGGTCGCCGCTGGCGGGTGGGCGACTGATGCAGGACGACGGCACCTCATTAGGCATTGCGCTGGATAAGGTCGCTCGGGAGCAGGGTGTCGACCGTGCCGCAGTGGCGGTGGCCTGGCTGCTGGCACATCCGGCGCAGATCTTACCGGTGCTCGGCACGAACAACCTGGAGCGTATCCGCAGCCTGTCCGATGCGATGCGTGTAAGGATCGACCGGAGCACTTGGTTTGCGCTCTACACGGCTGCGATGGGCAGGGATGTTCTGTGAGAGCGTCGGCTCCTTGGCTCCTGTCGGTGCATCCGTTGGATCCGTGTCGTCGGGCGTGCATCGAGCAGACAGTCTACTTGCAGCCTCCGAAGAGCTCAGCGCAGATGCCCAGCGAGACGCCTGTTGCGACCACGTAGCCGATGGGCACGTAAAGAGCCGCCAAAATCCCGCCGATCGCGCCTCTGTTGAGATAGAGGCACGACACCGCTCCGAGGATTAATACCGGCAGCAGATACCAACTGAACCAATCGAAGACGAGCAGCGCCGGAGGAACAAATTTTGGTGCGACCGCAAGTCCAGTCGCCCACATCGACGGAAAATCGTGGCCAGGAACAGTGCAATCGTCATCCTGGCCCAGCGGGGAGGTGTCATCGGCTTAACGATCTTCGCGTTTGTTGCACCGTTGGTCACACGATATCGGAGAGGATGTGAAGGACTGCGTTCGATCCCCTCGTGTCGGGAGTCTGATTCTTCGAAGGGAAGGCCGGTTTTTTTCCGGGAGGCGATCGCCTTGGAAAGGCTGCGCTTGGTTGACAATGCCGTCCCAAAATCGCGCCACGCAGTTTGCTGGGCCGGCCCTCAACCCGTTCGTCATCGCCAGCCCAGCGGCGGAGCGACATGCTTCAGGATGGCCTCGATGACGTGCGCGTTGTAATTGACGCCGAGCTGGTTTGGCACAGTCAGAAGTAGTGTATCAGCTTCCGCAATCGCTTCATCCGCCTTGAGCTCCTCTACAAGCCTATCCGGCTCTGCGGCGTAGGAGCGGCCGAAGATCGCGCGCATGTTGTCGATGATGCCGATCTGGTCGTTGTCCTTGCCGCGCCCAAAATAGGCGCGGTCGCGGTCATCTACGAGCGCGAAGATCGAGCGCGAGACAGAGACGCGGGGCTCGCGAGCATGCCCCGCATTCTTCCACGCCTCCCGATAGCGGCGGATCTGCTTGGCCTGCTGGACGTGGAAGGGCTCGCCAGTCTCGTCTTCCTTCAGGGTCGAACTCTGGAGGTTCATGCCCTGCTGTGCGGCCCACGTCGCAGTCGCATTGGACGCGGACCCCCACCAGATGCGCTCGCGCAGCCCCTCCGAATGCGGCTCGATGCGCAGCAAGCCAGGCGGGTTGGGAAACATCGGGCGTGGGTTCGGTTCGGCAAAGCCCTCGCCCTTGAGGGCGTTGAGAAGCACTTCTGTGTGGCGGCGGGCCATGTCGGCGTCGCCCTGATCCTCTTCGGGCACATAGCCGAAATAGCGCCACCCATCGATCACCTGCTCAGGCGAGCCGCGACTGATGCCGAGCTGGAGACGCCCGCTGCTGATCAGATCGGCCGCGCCCGCATCCTCGGCCATGTAGAGAGGATTCTCGTAGCGCATGTCGATGACAGCGGTGCCAATCTCGATGCGGCTTGTCTTCGCGCCGATCGCCGCCAGAAGCGGGAAGGGTGAGGCGAGCTGGCGTGCGAAGTGGTGGACCCGGAAGTAAGCGCCGTCGGCGCCAAGCTCCTCGGCCGCCACGGCAAGATCGATGGATTGAAGAAGGGCATCCCGGGCGGAGCGCGTCTGGGACTGAAGGGAGGGCGACCAGTGCCCGAACGAGAGGAAGCCAATCTTCTTCATGAGGCGGTCCTATACAAATGTCTTAGGTCGATTCGACACCCGAGCAGGCAGATTGGCTCGTTGTGCCGAAGCTTGTCTATGAGCGCTGACACGGCAGATCAATCCTGCCGCCTGCCTGCTCGAGGGTGAAGTGATCGAATAAGAACGATACCGCTCGCCCTTCTCGGGTAGTGTGGCGCGCCCGTCTGAACGGCATTTAGTGGCATGGATCACCTGCGCTTAATCCAGGCTTCAGCCGGTCTTCGACATCACGGCTGGAGCGGGGCAGGTCGATCGAACCTGAAGCGGGAGCACACCGAACGGCCCGCTTCGTCACAGCGCGAAGAGTTACATCGGCGGCTCGATGCCGTCCTTGCCCACAAGGATGCGGGTCGCTTGCATGGTCCCGTCCGGTTGCTTGCTCGCCGTGACGATCACCTTGGCGCCCGGTGCAAGATCGTCTCGGGTTGCTTGAACATAGGTCACGATCGGCGCATCCGGCGGGACCACGACTGTCTTTTCGGTGCCCTGATACTTGATGGTCAACTGCCGTCCGGTGCTCGCTTCCGTGACCTGACCAATCGTGCCATTCGTCATCGAACTCTTCGGCCCCAGATCATACTCGTGAGAGCCTTCGCCAACCCCGCGCATGTTTTCGGGGAATACCTGCACTTCCAGTGATCTCGCGTTGCCCGTGGCCTGCTCAATGGCGGCGGTGCCCACAAAGGTCCCCGGCTTGATGTCAGCCCACGATGCCTTGATCAGCCCGGTGATCCTGGCATCACCTGCAAGTCGGAGGGTGGCATCAGCCCCACCTCGGGTCTTCACCTCCATGGTGTCTCCTTCTATCCGCTCGATGGTTCCCCGCACTCGCACCGGCGGCGAGCCTTGCGCCCAAACGGACGGGGCCACCACGGCCCCGGCAATGCCCAAGACGAGGACAAGGGTATGCACCCGAGGAAGGACTTGAGTGATCATGCCACGCTTCTCCTGAGCTGATCGCAAACCTACAAATTCCTAAATGCCCGCGTACCACTCGTAGCCACGGTCCTCCCAGAAGCCGCCGCGGCCGCGACCGATTCCGGTAAAACTCTCCACGAGTTCAATCCGCATGATGTACTTTGCCATCTTGTAGCCGAGCTGACGCTCCACCCGTAGCCGCAGCGGCGCCCCATGCGGGATCGGCAGTGGATGTCCGTTCATGTCGTAGGCCAGGATCGTCTGTGGGTGATAGGCATCCTCGAATCCGAGGCTCTCGTAATACTGCCCCGTGCCATCCAGCGTCGGCTCGAGCGTGTCCGCGCAGTGGAACACAACATAACGCGCTTGGGATTGCACGCCGGCTCGCTCCAGCACGGAGGTCAGCGGCGTGCCTGTCCACTTGCCGATGCAGCTCCAGCCCTCGACACAGTCATGCCGCGTGATCTGGGTGCGCGAGGGCATCGCCCGGAGCTCAGCGAGAGAGAGCCGTTGTGGGCGTTCGACCAGGCCGTCGATCTGCAGTCGCCAGTCGACAAAGCCTTTCTCGGCGAGGGTCTGATAATCGAAGTCGTCGACCGAGACCGAGCCATTCGCCTTGAAGACTGGCGAGAGGTCTGCCTCCGTGTATTCGCGGGCGAGGGGACCTGAGCCAAGCAGAAACCGCTGCGCTCTTGAGGTGGCGCCCTCGGCGCTGTCCAGGACCTGCCGGAACCAGGGGGTCTCAGACAGGCGATCACAGCCACCGAGCGCCAGCGTTCCGGCCAACGCGGCGGTTCGCATGAGGAAGCCGCGTCGCTCAGGATCGGTCTGCATGAACGCTGTCCTGAAGGAGGTACGAACCGGTGATCATGGAACGGAGGTTGTTCCAGGCGCCCGAGAGCAGGACCATGGCCACATGCACGGCTACGAAGAGCACCAGTCCGGATGCGGCCAGGAAGTGGATCGTGCGGGCGGACTGCCGGCCGCCGAAGAAGCTCAGGAGCTCTGGAACGGCAGCGTCCATCCCAGGCGACATCGTCAGACCGGTGAGAACCGCCAGCGGCAGCAGCACGAGAGCGACGGCCAGATAGGCCAGCTTCTGGAGCACGTTGTAGCGCCGGGCCTCGTCGCCACGCGGAAAGCGCAGAAGCAGGTGCTCGCGGATCGTATGCCCGATTGCTCTGAGCTGTCGGCCGGTCGGCAAGAGGTCGCGGCGCAGATGACCGCTAACGACGCCGTAGAGGAAGTATACGGTGCCGTTGAGGACAAGCAGCCAGGCGAAAAAGAAGTGCCAGCGGCGCCCCGTCGCGAGATCCTGGTAGCTCGGGAGCGTCAGCCAAGATGGGAAGCCGCGCCTTTGGAGCTCCGCTCCTGATCCGAGTGATGCGCCGAGGATGCCCGTCGTGTCAAAGGTATGCCCGAAGATCTCCGTGACACCCCTGTTTCCAGCCTCGCCGCCATCTGTGGCCGTCAGGGCAAGGATAGGGTGATCGAAAGCTGAGGCCTGGCCCCAGTAGAGCGCTGGATGGGCGTTGAAGATCTGGAGGCCGCTCATCAGAAGGATCAGCAGGCACACGGCATTGATCCAGTGTGTCACACGGACCATGAGCGAATGCCGGCGAATAAGGGTGTGTCGCCCGATCATGAGTGATCCCGTCAAGCCGCTCGGGATCATACACCAGCGTGTACCGAGGGGCGGCAGGCTGACCAACACAATTCGGTGAGCTGTTTTGGCTCCGATGAGCGGGACCGAGGAGGTGAGGATGTCCTCAGCGGCCAGCGGTCGCCACCAGCGAGGCAGAGGCGCCACCCAACGAAGCCCACGCGGAGCCAGCGTCGCCCTCCCGCTTTACGTAACTATAGCCGGTCTGCTGCCACGACAGCACGGCATTGCGCTTGTTGTCGAGGATGAAGTCACCTCGGTCGGTGCGCACCATCATCACGGCATGTCCGGCGCCATCCTCGTCGATGACCACAGTCATGCGCAATGCCCGGCGGGGGAAGCCGGCCTCGACCAAGCGCCTGCGCTTGACGAGCTGGTAGTCCTCGCAGTCGCCGTAGCCGTCCTCGGCGAAATCCCAGCGATCCTCGACGCCCCAATGCTCCATGTCGGTCATCGGCTTGATCGCGGCATTTACTTGCCGGTTGACCCGCACGATGGTCTGCCAAGCCTCTGGCGTAAGGGTGATCTTGGCCGGTTCGGACGGATCAACGGCGCATTCCGCCGGCCACTGCCGGCAGAATCGAACCCAAGCCGCAAGCGGCGGGGCGGAACCCGTTCTCGCAACGGACAGAGAAGCGGTCGGTGGGTGGGACTTCGGCTTGGCCATGGCTCCGCCGCCGAGCATGGCGAGAGCCAGGGTGCCGATTACCAGTCGAACCGTGTTGGTAGAAAAAGCCCAAGCGTTCAGTCGCCCGCTGAGAGGTGTTCGCATTGCCCCCGCCATGTCGTTAAGGAATCGTTCATCTTTCCTGACACGGCGATCCGGGCAATCTCAAGGCAGAGGTCAAACGGAAATCAACGAAAGGCGTCGAGTTTCGTTCCCGCATCCGCGACATAAGGACAGGCCGTAGCGGTTGGACGGCATGAATTGTCGTCAAACACAAACTCGGGATTTCACTCGGTCGGCCGCACCGCCGAAATCAGGGCGGCGCCGGGCATGGTCTTGAGCCAGACCGGTCGCGAGGGGCGCAGTCCCGCCGCCATTTGCCAATTCTGAACGGCCTCAACCGACCACGTGCCCGAGGTGCTTGTCAGGGCGAAGTACACGTCCAGCACCGCCCCGAGTCTTCGGTCGGGCCGGTTCGCCTCCGCCGGTGATGTGATCCGGATGGCATCCATGACCATGAAGACTCCACTTGGCTTGAGAGCGCGAGTGACCTTCTGCGCCAGCCTGAGATTCTGCTCGGCATTGAAGTGGTGAATGAGGTTGGCGATCAGCACGGCATCATAAGTCTCGTGCCCGAGATCATCGGCAAGTGCATCGCCGGCGACATGCGACACCCGATCCCCCATACCCTCCCTCGCCAGGATCTCGGCCGCGGTCGGAATGGCCTCCGGCAGTTCCAGGATGGTTGCCTGCAAGCCGGGATGGCGCCGGCACAGCTGGACCGCATAAAAGCCATGCGATCCGCCAATGTCGAGCAAGGTCCTGGCCGCTTTGGGCAGGCGCGCCCGCCAAGCCACTTCCGTCGCCGGCGCCGTTGAGAAATCGCGCATGCCCCACTGGTAGCGGCGCCACTCCTCGGGGGTGAGCGCCCGGTGCATGTCCCGGGCTGCCCCGTCGTAAAGCCACTGGTCGAACCCTTCCGTCCAGCGCCACTCGATCTCCTGGAAGTCAAGCTTGTGAACCACCGTATGTGGACTATCGGCCAGCAGCCACTTTCGGGACAGGCGATTGAGCTCGTACCGCCCGTTGCGATAGCGCAGGTAGCCATGAGCTAGAAGTGCATCCAGCGCCTTTCCCGTCGCTCTGGGATCCGTGTTGCGCGAGTCCGCAATCTCCTGGGCCGTGCGCCCGCCATGCTGCAGCGCCTCGAACAGGCCCGCTCGGGAGGCCGCCATGATGATCCGAGCGAACTGGAAGGCTGCCTGGGTATCGGCCAGAGGCTTGGGGCCGAGGTTCAGCTTAAGGGCGAGCCACTCAAAAACGGTTTCGGCATGAGCGCCCAGTCGCATTGCTTTGCATCCCTTCGGGCCACCAAGAACTATACTGCGCCCGAAGAGCTGGCCATCAAGGAGGCTCCGTCGCAAATCGAGAGCAGAGACGAGAAAGGATGAAGTGTTTGTGGAGAGATCATACGGCGAGCAGGTCACGTTGTGGCGCTTGCTGAACCGGAACTCGACCTTAACCCTGCAAGATCACGGACCGGTCAACATGACGGCCTTCAAGCATCATGCACCTCCGGAGATGGCATGTAACGAACTCAGTCACACAAGAGCTTGCGACGGCTCCAGCGCTCTCTCGTGCAGAATTTCGACCCGACACGTCCATTTGATGGATAAGCTACTGGGCAGGCGATGCGGGAGAAGTTCAAATGACGACGATGTTCGACTTGTCAGGGCGGCGCGCGGTCGTGACCGGCGGGGCATCCGGCCTGGGCCTGGCCATGGCGCATGGGCTTGCAGATGCCGGGGCGAGCGTCGTCCTCGTGGGGCGCGATCGGAACAAGCTTGAGAAGGCGGTGACCGAGATCTCCGAGGCTGGCGGGACGGCGCAGGGACGAATCTGCGATCTTCTCGACCGGGAGGCGATCGCCCGCCTCGTGGAAAATCTCGAGCGCGAAGATGGCCCCATCAACATTCTCGTCAACAATGCCGGCGTTCAGCAGCGATCTCCCTTCCCCGCCTTTCCGGCGGAGGGATGGGACCGCATGATCGCAACCCATCTCTCCGCGCCCTTCTTCCTGACCCAGGCGGTGGTCGGCGCCATGATCGCCCGCAACAAGGGGAAGATCATCAACACGTTGTCCTTGATGTCCGAGCTGGGTCGACCGACCATCGTGCCCTACGCCACGGCGAAGGGCGGTCTGAAGATGATGACCCGCGCCCTCGCCGCGGAACTCGGCCCGCACAACATTCAGGTCAACGGCGTCGCTCCAGGCTATTTTCAGACCCCCATGAATGAAGCGCTGCAGGCGGATCCGGATTTCGATCGCTGGGTCAAGAGCCGTACGCCCGCTGCCCGCTGGGGCGAGCCGAGCGAAATTGCCGGAGCCGTGGTGTTCCTGGCCTCCGACGCCGCGAGCTTTATCACCGGCCAAGTTATCGTTGTCGACGGCGGCTTGTCGTCTTCGGTCTAAAACCAGTCGGAAATAAAGCGCTTCCGTTTCGATGCTTTTCACGAACACAACGTAACTATGAAACGGTGCGAGCGCTTGACCTCTTCTGATTCTGAAACATCAAAAAGTTGCAAGGCATTGCCACGTTGTCGGTGGGAGACGCATCGATCAACGGTTTTGGTCCGGATCAGGGGGCGCTCGCGATGCCAGTCACCTCAGCTCAGAGCTGAAAGGCCCGAGCGCGGGCGAGGCGATAATCGGCGGCGGCGGGTTGGCGGGACGACGGAAGAGGCTTGCCACCTGATCAGTGGCCGGGAAAAACCGCTGGGGATCTGTCGCGAAGCTTCGATGCGGGCGGAAAGATGACTATTCCACCTGCAAGTCTCGCACAGCTAAAACGTTGAGCTGCTCGGCGAGGAGAAGCTGAGAGGGGTAGGCATACTTCGCATCCTGCCTGCGCGTCATGTGAACCATCTCGATGTTGCCAAGAGTCACGGGAGCGCTATTCACCGACTTGAACCCAAACGTTGGGCGAACTTGCCTTTTGACTGCACAATGATCCTGCTCGATGCAGTTATTGAGCTATTGGCTCTGCCGGATCCCGATCACATCAAGATGATGCCATGAGCGGTCCTACAGACGGATTTCTGCGTCACAAGACACGATCGCCTCGCGATTTGTCTGGTTGTCATCGATAACGATCTACTCGGGCCGGCCATGCCGATTGAGTGCTTTGCGCAAAAACTGTTTGGCGGCAGTGAGGTTTCACCGTTCACTGAACCAGAACTCAATTGTGGAGCCGAGCTTGCTCGGCTTAGTGACTGCCCGATTGACGATCCCAAATTCTGTGTGGGATCAGAGTTAGCTATCGCCGCTTTCCTGTCGATTTCGCCAACATCTGTTGCATCGCTGCTTCAGCCCGCGCTCTGGCTTCCGCATCATGAGACAGGTTGCGCACCTCTGAAGGCTCCTCTTGCTGACGCAGGCCACTCTTGTGTGCCCGCCACTGCTTCGCCTGCGCGGCGGTGGCAGCCGCGCTCGCCAGCTTCTCCAAGCGGTCGAGCTGGGAGGTGCTGGCAGAGCCTTTGGTACCAGGCTGCGTGTTCTCTTGCTCTGGGCGTTCGGCCATATGATCGCTTCCTCACAATGAATGTCGCGTGTTCTCTAGGCTGTTATGGGCTGCTTTTTCAAGACGTGTCGATTAACGGCCTTGCACCGTGAAGGTCCGAGGTACATGGATCTTGTCTGGTGAGAGGACCTTGGTGATAGCGGCGTTTGCCGACTTGGGTCGTCTGAGGCTATCTAACGAACAGCTATGACTACACTCTGAAACAAGGGGTTTGCGGCGGATTCGATTACGATCGTTTTGGCTGAGGGGTGCTCGGCAGCCTTGCTCAACGTCGCCATGGCGCGTTTTCCGGCCTTCGAGAGCGAAAGCGTGAGATAGCCCAGACGGCTCTTGGTATGCCTCTCTCCTTTGACGACGATCCAAGCGCGGCGGTTCCCCGTGTCGACTTCTTCTCTGTAAACCTTCACCCAACGGCTTCGGTCGGAAAGCCGGGCTCGATGTCGGATTGTACTTTCCGCGGATCAGCGTGTGGTTGAAGCGCGGATAATAAGTTCCGGTACGATACGCTCGGTGATGATCTGATCATCGGCGGTGCCCTGGATCCGATCGAGAAGTCGACGCGTCGCCCGACGTGCGACTTCCTGGAAGGGCAAAAGCAGTGTGGACAGAGGCGGTTCCATGAAACGTGTGAAAGGATGGTTGCCCCACCCCATCACCAGCACATCATCGGGGACCCGTATGCGGCGCTCGCGTAGCGCGCGGTACAGGCCGAGGGCATAGTAGTCGTCCCCGACCACGAAGGCGTCTGGTCGGCGACCGCGGTCGAGAAGGTCGCTGGCGACGCGGTACGCGTCGTCGGCGTGCCAGGACTGGGAGACTCGGAAGGAGCGAGCCGGGGGAACGAGGGCGAGCTGGTGCCGAGGATCGAAGGGAAGCCCGTGGCGCTCGAGCGACCGCCGGAATCCTTCGATCCGGAGCCTGATGGTAGAGAAGGGCATGTCTTCGTCGAGCAGGACGACGTCCTTTGCGCCCAGAGCCAGGACTGCGTCGGTTGTTAGCCGGATGCCGGCCTCGTTGTCAGTCGAGTAGAAGTCGACCCCTAGCTCGGGGAGCTCGCGACTGACCAGGACGAGGGGGATGCCTGCTTTGATCACCGGTGTCCATGCGTTGAAGCGCTCCTGCACGGGGGCCGCGATGAGGCCGTCCAGGCCCGATCGCAGCGCCCTGTCGATGGCATCCCGCTCACGTTCAGCCGATTCGTAGGAGAGAAGCAGCAGGACAGTGTAGCCGGCTTCCTGCGCTTGGAGCTCGACCTCGCTGACGAGGTCAGAGAAGAACGGGTTGGAAATATTGGTGACGATCACGCCGATTGTCTTGCGTGATCCAAGCACGAGCGAGCGGGCGTGGACATTCGGGACATACCCAAGCCGCTCTGCCTCGGCTTTGATCAACGCGCGGGTGGTCGCGCTGACACCGGGCCTATCGTTGAGCGCGCGGGAGATCGTGTTCGCGGTGAGGCCGACGACATTCGCGAGGTCCTGAAGTGTTGGCTGACGACGCCCGTTCGTTACATCCGCCATGTCTTCCTCTTCTATTCGACGCTCGAGCTTAACTACGGGCATGCGTTGGGCCCACTCAATGCATCCATACTCGTTAGCCCAACATTAGCGCTATCGTAAAGATGTTCGTCAACCCCGCCTGACGCACGACGCGCATGGCGCCGGCGTGTGCATAAATGCTAGTAAAAGCAAGGGCTTTACCCCTATTTTGACGTTGGGTTGACTGCCAAAGACGCGTGTGGCAAAGTACATTAGCGTTATCGAAAAATAATCGGACGAAGATCCGAGTGGTCGCGGGTCGGCCCGGCGGCGGAGGGGGAACAGTGCTTGGTTATGTGGTCCGTCGTCTGCTGCTTGCCATCTTCGTGCTCTGGGGCGTCGCGACAGTAGTCTTCATCATCGTGCGCATGGTCCCTGCCGATCCCGCGCTGCTCATCGCAGGGCAGACGGCGACCCCAGAGCAGGTCGCCAGCCTTCGGCAGCAGATGGGGCTCGACCGACCGCTGACCGCGCAGTACGTGCAGTACCTAGGGCAGGCGGTGACCGGAGACTTCGGGAACTCCTACACTCACAACGTCCCAGCCGTGTACTTGATTGGGCAGGTCCTGCCCAACACAGCACTCCTCGCTGTCTTGGCGTGCACGCTCGCAATCGTGGTGAGTATCCCGCTCGGTGTGTTGGCCGCCCTGCAGGTCAACCGCATCGGCGACCGACTGGTCACCACGGTATCACTGATCATTCAGGCGCTGCCCGGCTTCTGGATCGGCGTCGTGATGCTCCTCGTCTTCTCCCGCTCGCTGAAGTGGCTTCCGAGCGCCGGTCTCGTCGGGGCGCAGAGCCTGATCCTGCCGACGATCGTGCTCGCGCTGCCCTTCATCGCAATCCTCACCCGGCTGACACGGAGCGGGCTCATTGAGGTGAACGGAGAGGGCTACATCAACACGGCTCGGGCCAAAGGCTTGGGCGAGCTGACCGTCGTGTTCCCGCATGCGATACGGAATGCGTTGATCCCAATCGTGACTGTCATCGGCCTCCAATTCGGCACACTGCTTGGCGGTGCGGTGGTCACAGAAACTGTCTTCTCGTTCCCAGGGATCGGCAAGCTGCTCGTGTCGTCCATCCAGCTACGCGACTACAACGTCCTGCAGGCCAGTGTTCTTGTCATTGCCGCCACGTTCGTCATCGTCAATTTGCTCGTCGATCTTCTGTACGCGTACATCGACCCGAGAGTGAGGCTTTCGAAGTGAGCGCAGATCAAGCCGTAATCACAATTGCACCATCCCACGCGCGCCGCCTCCGAGCCACGGTGAGCGCCCGAATCTTGGTGCCGCTCGTCGTCATCGGGATTCTCGGGATCGGGGCGATTGTTGTGCCGGTCCTCTACAACTACGATCCGCTGCACGCTGATCTTCTCGTGCGCCTGAAGCCGCCGGGAACGGCGATGCCCGACGGCTCAATCGCGATCTTCGGAACCGACAAAGTCGGCTCGGACCTCTTCGCCGAGATGATGGCCGGCACCCGAGTGTCTCTCATCGTCGGCGCGTCTACTCTTCTCATCGCTGGCATAGTCGGAGGAATCCTTGGGCTCCTCGCCGGCTACTTTGGCGGCTGGCTCGACACCGCCCTGATGCGGATCGCAGATATCCAGCTGGCGTTCCCATCGATCCTGCTCGCGATCCTGCTCGTCTCGGTACTGGGTCAGGGGATCCTGAACGTCATCATCGTGCTCTCGATTTCCAACTGGGTGATCTTCGCGCGAGTCATCCGAAGCCAGGTGCTCGGCCTGAAGAGCCTCGAATATGTCGAGGCAGCACGCACCCTCGGTGCCAGTCACTTCCACATCATCTTCCGTACCCTACTTCCGGGCTGCATCGCTCCGATGCTCGTCATAGCCAGCGTAGAATTCGGTTATGTCGTCCTCGCAGAGGCGGCGCTCTCGTTCCTCGGTGTCGGTGCGCCCTTCGGCACTCCGAGCCTCGGAAGCACGATCTCGACCGGCACTCAGTACCTGGCGAGCGCGTGGTGGATCTCGACAATTCCGGGACTGCTGCTCCTCGTGCTTGTACTTGCGACCGGGGTGCTCGGAGATGCGCTACGTGATCGCTTCGATCCCCGGCTCAGGAGCGCCTGATGGCCGAGATGCGGATTGGCTCGGATGCCGTAACCAGGAGCGCTGCAGCCTCATTGCTGTCCGTCCGGGATCTGCAGGTGGAGTTCACGACGGCGGCGGGGGTCGCGCGAGCTCTCGACGGGGTGAGCTTCGACGTGAGTCCGGGCGAGACGCTTGCGATTCTCGGTGAGTCCGGCTCGGGAAAGTCAGTCACTGGACAGGCAGTGATGGCACTTCTGCCTAAGCCAGCCGGTTCGATCGTCGGCGGCTCGATCGTGTATGACGGGCTCGACCTCACGGCGAGGCCGGTCAAGGACGTCAGGAAGCTCTGCGCGACCGAGATCGCGATGGTCTTCCAGGACCCACTCAGTTCCCTGAACCCGGTGTTCCAGGTGGGGTACCAGGTCGCGGAACCCTTCCGTCGCCGGCTCGGGATGGGCAAGCGGGAGGCGTGGGGCAAGGCGCTCGAACTGCTCAAGCGGGTAGGGATACCTGACGCCGAGACGCGGATCGGCGACTACCCGCATCAGTTCTCGGGAGGGCAGCGCCAGCGCATCATGATCGCGATGGCGATCGCCCTCGAGCCGAGACTCCTCATCGCCGACGAGCCGACCACGGCGCTCGACGTGACTGTGCAGAAGCAGATCATAGCGTTGCTTGCCGACCTGCAAGCCGAGACGGGCATGGCAATGATCCTGATCAGCCACGATCTCGGCGTCGTTGCCCAAGTCGCGGAGCGGGCCGCGATCATGTACGCCGGTCGAATCGTCGAGACCGGGCCGATCCGCGAGGTCTACGACCGGCCGGCCCATCCTTACACGCGAGGTCTGCTCGACTCGATCCCGAGCGCGGCCGAGATTGGAGGAAGGCTCACCCCTATCGTCGGTTCTCCACCGAACCTGCTCGCACTTCCGAGCGGGTGCTCGTTCAATCCCCGCTGCCCGTTCGCGACTGACCGTTGTCGCACGAAGGTCCCCGCGCTTCGCCAGCCGGCGAGCCGGGGAAGCGATCACGCCGCCGGTTGTCATTACTCCGAGGAGGTGCTCGCCGATGCCTAAAGCCGCGCCCACGCATCAGCCACTCCTCAGCGTCTCGAACCTTAAAGTCGCCTATCCCATCCGCTCGTCCGTCCTTCGTCGGATTGTCGGCGAGAAGGTCGCCGTTCGCGACGTGACCTTCGAGGTCAAGCCGGGGGAGACGGTCGGGCTGGTCGGCGAGTCAGGCTCGGGCAAGTCGACGGTCGCGCGCAGTGTGATAGGCCTAATCAAACCCGATGCTGGCGCCATCGGCTTCAACGGGCACGACATTACGCGTTACTCGCCCAGACAGCTGAAGTCCGTGCGTCGCGAGATGCAGATGGTATTCCAGGATCCCTATGCATCCCTGAATCCACGGCTGACCGTGCGCGACCTGATTGCGGAGGGTTGGCGGGTGCATCGGGACGTGGTGCCTCGTGGTAACTGGACAGCTGTGGCTCAGGAGTTGATGGAACGGGTTGGCCTCAATCCCGACTACTCGGACCGCTACGCTCATCAGTTCTCCGGCGGTCAGCGCCAGCGCATCGGGATCGCCCGAGCGCTGGCCTTGAAGCCGAAGCTCATCATATGCGACGAGGCTGTGTCGGCGCTCGACGTGTCCGTTCAGGCGCAGGTGCTCAATCTTCTCCAGGACCTCCAGGAAGAACTCGGCCTCGCATACCTCTTCATTTCTCACGACCTCTCCGTAGTCGAGCACCTCTGCGCTCGTGTTCTCGTGCTCCACGGCGGCGAGGTCGTCGAAGAGGGGAGCGTTCACGATATCTTCGATCGACCGCAGCACGACTACACGAAGGCGCTTCTCGCGGCAGTCCCTGTCGTGCGCCCTTGGCTGGGCCGATCCGTGAGCAGCTCCACATCTACCCACCCCGAGAGGCTAACTCAGGGGGGAACTATCGCACCAAATATTCAATCAAGGGAGGAACGAAATGACATCTACTCGTAAGTGTTGGGAGGGGCTAGCGGCCGCTGTGGCGGTTGCTGTCATTGCCCTCACTGGCCTCAGCGGTGCAGAAGCGGCGTCACCGGCTGAGCGACTCCCCGACAATCAGCAGAACCTCACGTTCGTTCCGAACTTCGGCGTGCCGTCCCTCGACTCCGCGATGGTGCCGCTGGAGATGGGCACGAACCAGATCATGTCGAATGTCCTTCAGGCTCTGGTTACGCTCGACAAGAAGTCGATCCCTCAGCCACAGCTGGCGACGTCATGGAAGTGGACGACCCCGACCAGCCTGCAGTTCAAGCTCCGCGAGGGTGTGACCTTCAGCGACGGACAGCCGTTCACCTCGGCCGATGTCGTCGGCAGTTTCGACCGCTTCATTGCGAAGAAGGCGACTCTCTCCGCGGCGCTCTCGATCATCACGTCGTATACGGCAGACGACCCGACCACCTTCACGATCAACACCAGTGCCCCGACAGGAACCCTGCTGGGTGTGCTCTCTCTGGTCAAGATCGGCCAGGGTACGCATTCGACTGATGACGTGTGGTGGGGCAAGCCGATCGGAACCGGGCCATTCGTCATCACCAGCTACGTGGCGAACGACCACGTCAAGTTGACACGCAACGACACCTATTGGGGCGAGAAGGCGAAGCTTAAGACGCTAACGTTCAGCCTTATCACCGACACCAATGCCAAAATCACGGCGCTCGCCAACGGGCAGGCACACGTCCTCGGCGACGTGATCTACGACCAGTTCCCGACGGTGAAGGCCATGGAGAATGTGACGCTCACTCCGGCCGACGCTTTGACCTACTACTTCCTATGGTTTAACAACGCCAAGTCGCCGCTCACCGATCCGAAGGTGCGCAGGGCTATGTGGATGGCGCTGGACCTGCCGACGATCGTGCAGAGCCTCTACGGCGAGACTGCATCGCCGATGGACTCGTTCTGCCCCTCTAGTGCCTTTGGATGCGTTACCGCAGCCGATATGCCGTCCTACGATCCCAAGGGCGCCAAGGCGCTGTTGGCCGAAGCAGGCTACCCGAACGGCCTTACCGCTGACATCCTGCTTAACACCTCCAACGCGGGGATGGATACTCTCGTGTCGGCATTCGTTTCTCAATGGAAGGCCGTCGGCATCACGGTGAAGCCGCGAGCACAGGACCCCACCACTTGGCTCGCCGACTTCTCCGCGCACAACTGGGATATGGTCGTAAATCCGAACGCGACGATCACAGGGGATGCGGACTATACGCTGAATCGTCTGTACAACTGTGCAGCAAATCGTCTCGGCTACTGCAATCCGAAGCTGGACGCCCTGTTCACGAAGGCGCAGCAGTCGTCCGACCCGAGTGAGCGGACCGCCCTCTATCAACAGGCGGTGAATATCATGGCGCAGGATGCGCCGGGAATTCCAATGTTCCAGACCAAGTCGAACGTGGCGGCGCTGAAGAGTGTGCAAGATCTCAGCATTCCACCGACCGAGTTCATCGACTGGAGCACGGTCTACCTGACCAAGTGAGTACGGGCAATGGTGCGTGGACGGCGGCAGGACCATCGCCCACGCACACTCAAGCACCAGCCAGATTAGTAGAGAAAAGTATGTCGGCGATATCCGGAGAGAATGTGTCGGTCAAGGAGCCCAGCAGAGAGGTGCCTGTAGCCGGTAGCTACGATGTCATCGTCTGCGGTGGAGGACCATCGGGTCTTATCGCGGCCGTAGCCGCGGCACGCAATGGTGCGAAGACGCTCCTGATCGAGCGCTACGGCTTCGTCGGTGGCATGTCGACGAGCGCACTGGTGACACCCATCAGCGAGTTTCGCCATTTCGGCAAGCAGCACATAGGGGGAATTCCCTTCGAACTTCTTAAGAAGGCCGCTGACCTCGGCGGCGCGAATGTTGCGCTAGAGAGCGGGAATTTCCCCGTCAACGACGAAATACTCAAGCTCGTCGCCCAGCGCCTTTTGCTTAAGAGCGGGGTGACGCTTTTGTACCACTCTTGGTTCGCGGACTGTGCGATGGAGGGCGATCGAATTACCCATATTATCGTGCAGAACAAGGCAGGTCGCGTCGCGTACGAGGCAAAAGTGTTCGTCGACTGCACGGGTGACGCCGATCTCGTGCGTGCAGCAGGCTTCCCAACGGTGAAAGGTGACGTGCTGCAGCCGGCCACCTTATGGTTCCAGTTAGGCGGCGTCGACACAGATGCGCTAGACTACCTGTTCGGCGATGCTGTCGACGGGATGCTGCCGGTCTCCGACGTGATCCGTAGCCGGCTGCTCGAGCTCAACGAGCAAGATGAAATTCCGATCTTCGGCGGTCCGTGGATCAACAAGTTCTTCCGCGACGGCATGGTGAGCATCAACTTGCTTCGCGAAGCGACCGATGCGAGCGACCCAGAGTGGTTCACGCGCACTGAATGTAGCCTTCGTGAGAATCTGCACCTCATCGTCGATGTATTGCGCCGCGAATTCCCGGAGTTCCGGGACTGCTGGCTCGCGAAGTCGGGTATTCAGACCGGAGTGCGCGAGTCGTACCACATCGTTGGCCTCTACAAGCTTCAGAAGGACGATATTCTGGTGCCGAAAGCTTTCCAAGATACGATCGCCAAGGGTGCGCATGTCATCGATATTCACGCGAGTGACAGCAATGACCAGAACGATCTCGTCATCCCGCGACAGGAGTACAACGTTCCCTTCCGTTGCTTGGTACCCCAAGGCAGTGTCAACCTCGTCACAGCTGGACGGTGCCTCAGTGCGGACGGCCCCGGATTCGGCTCGGTTCGCGTGATGGCGACCTGTATGGCGATGGGGCAGGGCGCGGGGACGGCCGCCGCCCTGAGTGTCAAGCATGGGTACAGCATGTCCAGCATGAACTTCGAGCATCTGCGAGAGACATTGATCGAGCAAGGCGCAGTCGTGGATTTCGACAACGTCATCAACCCTGAGGCTCCGATCGAGTTGTCTGTGTACCCCGCAGTCAGAGCTTGACACGTCAGACTCGAAGGAACAGCGATGGAAATCGCACAACGGGCAGCGCTGCTATACGGGCCGGGCAACCTTCAGATCTAGGAGCGCCCGACTCCCGAAACGGGCGCGGGTGAGACGCTGGTCCACAGTCAAGCGGCCGGGATCTGTGGATCCGATATCCACTATTACCGCAACGGTCGCATGGACCGTTAACGGGATAAGGTTGCGCGGTGGGAGGATCATCGGGTTAGCAGTAGTTACCAGTGGCGAGCCTCGCTGTCACGGAGGTAGTCAAATGGGTGTTGGGTTTCCGGCATGAAAGGCGGAAGTTGCTGCATTTCGCCGGAGCATCGCTCCGAGATGGATTCAACCGCTATCCTCCATCTCGGCCTTGATGACCTGCACCTCTCCTCTTCGACCGTACATCCGGTCTGCGGCTGAGCCGGGTCACTTCGTCAACTGAACCTGTCGGCGCAAGCCGCCATAGGGAAATACGGCAATGAAAGCACTAGTCCTAGAACGCCAACATGAACTGGCCCTGCGTGAGATCCAACTCGAAACAGAACCCGGGCCGGGTGAAGTCTTGATCAAGGTTCATACGGTCGGCATCTGTGGATCGGACATTCACTATTATACCCATGGTCGCATTGGACCCTTTGTGGTCGACGCGCCGATGGTGCTGGGCCACGAAGCCGCCGGAACCGTGGTGGCTATCGGAGAAGGTGTCACCAATCTGAACGTCGGCGATAGGGTCTGCATGGAGCCGGGCATTCCGGACTCCAACTCGAGAGCTTCGCGGCTCGGTATCTATAATGTCGACCCGAGCGTAAAGTTTTGGGCGACGCCGCCGGTGCACGGCGTTCTCAGACCAATTGTCGTTCACCCCGCTAACTACACGTTCAAATTGCCTAGAAACGTGAGCTTCGCCGAAGGCGCGATGGTTGAGCCATTCGCTGTCGGCATGCAAGCGGCTATGAAGGCAAGCATTAAACCGGGCGACACGGCCGTTGTCATTGGCGCGGGTCCCATCGGAATCATGGTGGCGATTGCAGCCCTGGCGGGCGGCTGTGCTCGAGCGATCGTCGCCGACCTTGCACAACCTAAACTCGATATTGCTGCCTCATATGAGGGAGTCACTGTGGTCAATATCCGCGAGCAAAGTCTCAAGAACGTCGTTTCCCAGATCACCGACGAATGGGGCGCCGATATCGTGTTCGAATGCTCGGGAGCCGCGCAGGTGTGGACAGACATTGCGGATATTCCGCGACCGTGTGGGACCATTGTCGTGGTTGGGCTGCCTGTCGACCCTGTACGGTTCGACGTCGCTATGTTGTCCACGAAGGAGTTGCGTGTGGAATCGGTGTTCCGCTACGCCCATCAGTACGATCGCGCTCTCGCTCTGATGGGTTCTGGACGCGTAGACCTGAAGCCGCTGATCTCGGAGACGTTTTCCTTCGAAAATGCGGTAGAAGCCTTTGAACGCGCCGCAGAAGGACGCCCGTCCGACGTGAAACTCCAAATCCGTTTAGACGACTGATTGCCGTTAGCACCGTGCA
Organism: Microvirga puerhi; assembly: GCF_020089865.1. GTDB lineage: Bacteria > Pseudomonadota > Alphaproteobacteria > Rhizobiales > Beijerinckiaceae > Microvirga > Microvirga puerhi. The sequence continues at coordinate 8,510 of NZ_JAIRBM010000016.1, read as the reverse complement.
ATCTGATACATTCACGACATTGAACAAAGAAGAGAGTAATGGTGAGGGCGCCGTAATCAACGACTGCGCTTTCCGCTAAACCTTAATCGTTTCTTCGAAGCGCTGCCTACGGCTCGGCGGATCACAATCGACGATCACTGTTGAGGCCAGCGTGGAGTTGATTTCGTCGATCAAGGCTTGTTCTATCAAGCCTTGGTGTCGAGCCTGATCGCAGAAGCAATTTCCGTTCGCAACAAACCAAAATTTGACCATGACATAAATCGGTTTTGGCATCGAGATCGTCATTCCAAGTAGGTCTATCTCACATGTACAACCGCCTTACCCTTGCCACTCTTGCGAGCCTGCCCAAAACTATCACCCGTCCGCGCTATGCTCGCGAGGCGCTGCGCCCTGGCATTCTGCATATCGGCGTCGGCAACTTTCACCGCGCGCACCAGGCTGTCTATCTCAACGACCTGTTCAACGCTGGCAAGAGCCATGACTGGGCTCTCATCGGCGCCGGCATCCGCCCGGCGGACCGGGCCATGCGTCAGGCGCTCGAAGCACAGGATTGGCTCACCACCGTGGTGGAGCTGGAGCCCGGCGCTAACACCGCGCAGGTGATCGGATCCATGATGGGTTTCGTGCCGGTGGGTGAGGATGCTCGGGCGATCGTCAACGCGCTAGACGATCCGAACCTGCGAATCGTGTCGCTCACTGTGACGGAAGGCGGCTACTGCATCGACCCAGCGACCGGATCATTCAACCCAGAGCACTCGGACATCGTCTACGACGCGTCGCATCTGGATGCGCCGCGTGGTGTGTTCGGCGCGCTGGTCGCAGCGCTCCGGCGCCGTCGCGAATGGGGCCTCGCGCCCTTTACGGTAATGTCGTGTGACAACATCCCCCATAATGGCAGCGTGACCAGGGATGCGGTGGCAGGACTGGCTGCCCTCGTCGATCCTGAACTTGCTGCTTTCGTGCATGGGAGCGTAGCGTTTCCCAACAGCATGGTCGACCGCATCACGCCGATCACCACCGACCGGGAGCGCACCATGCTGACCGAGCGCTTTGGCATCGAGGACAAGCGGCCAGTCTTCTGCGAGCCGTTCCGGCAATGGGTGATCGAAGACAATTTCCCGACCGGACGTCCTGCTCTTGAGGACGTGGGTGTCACCTTCACGCCCCATGTGGCGGCGTTCGAACTAATGAAGCTACGCATCCTCAACGGAGGGCACGCGGCGATCGCCTATCCGGCTGGATTGCTGGGTATTCACTTTGTGCACGATGCCATAGCGAATCCGTTGGTACGCGGCTTCCTTGACAAGCTTGAGACGGAAGAGATCATCCCTCAAGTGCCGCCGGTGCCGGGCGTCGATCTTCACGATTACTATCGACTCATCGCCAGCCGCTTCGCTAATCCCGATGTGGGCGACACGATTCCGCGCCTCGCTCAGGACGGCTCCAACCGCCAGCCTAAGTTCATTCTGCCTGTGACGCGCGACCGGCTCGAAAGTGGAGCCGACGTGACGGGGCTAGCGCTCGAAACCGCCCTTTGGTGCCGCTATTGCGCCGGCACCACCGATGAGGGTGAGCCCTTCAGGCTCGATGACCCGAATGCAGCCCGCCTGACGCCTGCAGCTCTTGCGGCCAAGGACGATCCAGCGGTCTTCCTGAACCTGCGGGATACATTCGGTGACCTCGCCGATGCGCCGCAATTCTGCTCCCGTTTCGGGATAGCCTTAAAGAGCCTGTGGCGCGAGGGCACCCGCGCTACCCTGCAACGCTATCTGAACGACGGTTTCTAACCGGGCATCTCGATCTGCACTTTCACGGAGGCCAGCGGCATCTTGGAGGTGATACTGGCGTATCGGTGCTTGCGATGTCGGGACCACCAGTGATGTCACGGTAACTTTTGACTAGCGGCTTGTGGCTTAAGAGCCGTGGCGTGACCGAGGCCTTCAGCTACAAGCGTTCCTGGCTTCCGCCTCAGATCATCGCTCGTGCGATCTGGTGGTACGTCAGATTTCCTGTAAGTCCATGGCTCATGGAGGAGATGCTGCCTGAGCGCGGCATCGCTGTGCTCGATGTCACGACAACGGTCTTCCCTTCGATCTGGAGGTTCGTCGCTTCCTAGGTACCTGGAACAGGGAGAAGGATTGGGTTGAGCTCATTGCGGATCCAGGAGCAAGCTATGACGCGCACGAGGCGATCGATCTCTCGTGCCTGGAGCCTTTGATGGCCATGCTATCGGGTCCCGGGAACGGGCAGCCCGCATGCGAGATAGCGGGTCAAGCCATATGGGAGATATACTGTGCGCGATCGATTCGCACTGCATTCTTGTAATGAGCGAGGATCTTACTGCTGAAAACGTGACACGAAGACGGAGTTACTGGGTTCGCCACTCTATGTCACCCCGGCAGAGCAACGCCGTGCTTTGTGGCGGCTTGGCCAATTGGGTAAAGGAGAGCATTCGCTCCCAACCTCGGAGGCCTTGACTAGGCGTTACCTCGACAACTCCCGTAAAACATGTTTTGTCTAGCGTCAGGAACTTAGAGCATCCATGCGGCTCGTTCGCCATCAAGGATTGCGTCATCGATCTTTCTAGGGGCTACGCAATCTCCAATACGATATAGTTCGCTCACCTGTCCCAACAGCTCTTGATAAAGCGTATTAACGACTTCATTTCCTGTCGACAGAACGAAGGTATCGAATGCCTCGGACGAATGAGATTGCCCCGTAAAGCGATCGATGGAAACCATCCTGTCACCCTCGATCGAGGTCGCAAGGCGGCCAGGCGCGACGGTAATCCTGAGCTCCGCGAGGCGATGGTAGAGATTCGGAATGAAATTGATGTGGAGTTCGCGCCCTGCATACAACTGAGGCGTGATAATTTGCACCTCATGCCCCACTGTAGCAAGGAACTCCGCAGTATAAACTCCTGAGAAATGAGGATCGTCATCCAAGAGGAGAACTCGTTTTCCGATGCGTTCCGGCGTGGAGAAAACATCAAATACAGTCAATACATTGTCCTGATCGCTTCCTGGAAGGAAGGCGACATCGGGACGAAAGCTCGAGTACCCCGACCGGATAGGGCGTGATCCCGTGGCAATTATGACTGCATCCGGGTTCTCATTCCTGACGAATTCCGCTCCGATGTTCGAGTCAAGGACAATTTTAATCCTGGATTTGCGAAGTTGAGATTCTTGCCAACGTGTAACCTCAGCAAATCCTCTCCTGCCGGGTATTCTTGCAGTCATTCGGTTCTGTCCGCCCAGAGCAGCACCTTTTTCATAAAGAGCTACATCATGCCCACGCTCGGCGGCTACACGCGCGGCGGCCAACCCGGCGGGTCCCCCACCCACTACAAGAACCTTCTTCGCGCGGTTTGCTCGTCGCATTTTGCCGATGCCAAGTTGAGCTTCCTTGCCGACTGCAACATTCTGCATACAGGCGACGCCACGGCCGAGTGACTGGCCCATGCTGCAAGATTGGTTCGAATAGGTGCAGACCCGAATATCTTCGCTCTGCCCACGCAACGCCTTGCTGGGAAGTTCAGGATCCGCAATGAGTGCCCGCGCCATTCCAATGAGATCGGCGCGACCGGTCGTGAGCACCTCTTCAGCAACTGCCGGGGACCCGATCCGCGATGTGACACACACCGGTACTGGAGATGCTGATTTTCGGATTTCGCCAGCAGCTTCCGAAAAAAGAGCCTCGGCGGCATTGAAGTCCGCAATCCATGCGGGGTATTGCAGATAAGTCATTCCGCTGACATGCAGGTAATCCACATGTCCCTTCGCGGTTAACCGTCGTGCGATCTCGCTCGTCTCTGAAACCGTTAGCCCTCCGGGTGCATAATCCTGCCCGTTCATGCGTATGCCCACAATGAAGCTGGAGCCCACGCGGCTTCTGATGGCTTCGATCGCTTCAACAACGATCCGCATCCTGTTTTCAGCATTTCCGCCATACTCGTCTGTGCGCCGGTTGGTATGGGGGGATAAAAACTCGCTCAAAAGATAACCTTGAGCGGCCAGCAACTCGACGCCATCCGCCCCGGCTTTCTGCAAATTGCTCGCAGCGTCGCCAAAAGCGTCTAAGAGCTCCGCGATGTCAAATTTTGTCATCTCCCTTGGGATCTGGCGTGTTCTGGGACACGGCAGTGAAGATGGTGCGAGAAGCGGAATGCCGAAATTCGTCATCCCGGTTGAATAATATTGGCGCCCGGTCGCGTTGAGCTGTGAAACAAAGAGCGCGCCCTCGTCTTGAATCGCCTTGGCGAGACGCGAATATGCAGACAGGAGCGATGCATCGTCGGCCATATCGAGTGTGCCGAACGACGTTGTCGACAGATTACCGCCCCAGTTGCCGAGTTCTTTCCATGAGCGCGGCATGACAAAGTTGGACATCACAATCATGGCCGCGCCGCCCCTGGCACGTTCGACGTGATAGTCGATCACTCGGTCGATGGCGTTACCATAGCCGCCGAGAAACGAAACTCCATGCGGAGCCATGACGATCCGGTTCCGAAGCGTCCTGCTGCCGAGTGTCAGGGGGCTGAAAAGAAGCGGATAGGATTGTGAGTTCATCGGAGTCTCGCCGGCCACAAAGCTCAAGGCGGGTGTCAATCCCGCCTTCCGTTCTAGATGGATAGACAACGCACAAGTTTGCGCCGGAGTCATAGTCCGTCCGGACGAAGTTGCGAATCCAACCGCTGCGACCATTTTAGAAGGTAGAATTTTGCTTGTGTCGCAGATTGGGAAAGCAGGCAAGAAAAGAACAAATGTTGTTGTTCTGTCGCGCTTAGGGTAGACGCGACCAATTCAAGGGGTGAGAATATCAGGCACTCCCGTGGAGCCCCGTATATCCCTCATGATAGCGCATGTTGATTTCTTTAGAGGAGAGAGGCGTGGCTTCTTTCGGATTAACGTCCTGCCATATTTAAGCATCGCGCCTGCCATTTCCCGTGCCGATGCACCACTTTTCTTGGGAGGCCTAGATGATCAAAGTTTTTCAAGCCGATGCGCAGGGTGCTATATATGATATTTTGAGGAGAGACGGTCGAAATCTTTGACGGATTATTCATCGCAGGATTCGCATCTTTGAGATCTTCGTCGCGACCTCAGAAAACGTCTTGAGCTAATGCTCGCCACGAATGGCTTTGACGCGACCCAATTAAATCGAGTTCTTACACAGCATCTTAAGGATGCAGACCGTCTCCTAGAGAAACAAAAATCACAAGCCGATAAGGAATTTGCTATAAAGCCTCGCCAATATCGAGAAGGAAATGAGCATCATAGGAGAGCTTGCGAATTCATTGGCGGAAAGTCTCTAACAATAACGCCAATAATGGTGAGTGCGGCTTTTTCGACATTTGCTATCCTGCCGACATTCTAGATGATGATCATATCGAAGCTTGGGATAGTTGGGTGAAGTTCTTCCATGGCGATAAAGTGGATACAGCTTCTAAGACCGTTTGGATAAGCTTTCAGCTGTTTTACTCGATAAACGGACGTGGCCGTTTTTGGGCGTGCCGGCGGGCGATCGCGTTTTGTCGGAGAGCGGCTCCTTGCATCCTTCGGTACCCACTTACGTCTCGGTGCAGAAAGGCCGCGTCGCCTCTACCGGTGGAATAGGCGAAGGTCCGTCCAACTCTCGCGCGTTCTTCAGCTCCTCCGACCGAGCGACGTTATATTAGCCGACATCTTGGATTGAGAAATTGGACCTCCGCGGAGAGAGTTTGTGCATCAGCAATGAGACAAACCGGCGGTGCGCTCTAGGTGACTGCGGCCATGGTTCTGATTTGTGGGGCAAGGTCGAGGCGCGATGCGATTGTGGCCGTGTTGCGCGGATTGGATGACGCACGCACCGAACGCACCTGTAGACCGAGTTCGAGCGATGTGTACGGAGTTTGATTGGCCCGTCGTATAGGCGCCTACAAGACTTTCTCGTATACATTCCGCCCATGGTCAGGATTTGCGACAATACCCTGGGTGCGGTGGCATCTGCCCGTGCACAGATGAGGTATCATGCAGCTCTTTCTCGGATTTCTCCTCACAGCTGTGGCCGGTTGGGTAGACGCCATTGGCTTCCTGCAGCTTGGTGGGCTCTACGTATCGTTCATGAGTGGCAATAGCACTCAGATCGGAGTAGGCCTCGGCAAGATGGACTTGCCCACTCTCGTCCTTCCACTGGCTCTTGTCGGTGCCTTCTTCGCTGGAGCCTTCGTGGGCAATCTGTTGTCATTGCTGGCGGGCCGCTGGTGCCTGTCAGCCGTCCTTGGGATGATCTCCTGTCTCGTGGGATTGGCGTTCTGGTCCTTCGATCAAGGTGGCGCAATCCATAGCCCGACTTTGATCCTGGCTGGAGCTATGGGAGCCCAGAACTCGGCCCTGCGACGGGTAAACGGCATTCGGACTGGGGCCACCTATGTGACCGGCACCCTCTTCGGCGCGGGTCAGGATCTCGCAGCAGCCGTGCTGGGGAGGGGACCACGCTGGAGATGGCTCCTTCATCTCTTGGCTTGGGCATCCCTGGTGGCAGGCGCAGCGGGAGGCGCGGCCATGTACAACTATGCCAGCCGATGGTCGCTTGCCATTCCGACTGCCGTGCTCGTTTTGTTGTCGGGCGCGATTGCTATTCGGGAGCGGTAAGCGGGACCAAGCGCCCCGAAAGCTTGCTCGTGAACGTTGGAATACCTTCGGAAAGAGTGCCTTTGATTTGTATAGCACCTTTTGGTGCTGCGGGTATTCCTTCGGCCTGCGACGGCTTCTCTAGGCTAATGTTGCTCACCTCGGTGTTCACTGGCACGCCCACGAGAAACGCGCCGAGCCGGGAACCCTGGTCGCCTCGTTGTAGGATTGTTTTGCGGAACGATCCCAACATCGTTAAGTGCAACCGGAAAGGTTCTTGTCGGCGACCGTTAGCCGACCTCTTCCTTCAAAGACTAGGTAGAAGCCGTCGAGCTGGCACGTGCCCCTGTTTGTTCCCGCGAGATTCAAATTGATTTGTGGGATTGAACATTATTGGACGTGAAGGGTTTGGGTTGAACGGCTAGTCTCCTGATCCAGAAAAGGCACGCGGAATGGGCGATCGGTCCTCAGTACCCAATCACTCCGTCAGCACCTCTCCGCCCCAGCGCAGAGCGACCCCGACCGGCGGTGTCGTGGCTGCCGCCTTCGCGGGGACTGCTGCGGCGCAGTTACCCGGGAATGCTCCCACCGCAGGTCCGATCGCGCCCGGGCGTGGTTCACAGCTCACGGACAAAGTCGCCGTGGTCACCGGTGCCGCGCGCGGAATCGGTCGGTCGATTGCGGTTGAATTGGCGGCAAACGGGGCCGACGTTGTGGCGATCGACATCTGCGGTATCGTCTCACCCGCATCCAATGCGGCTCCTGCCACGCCCGAGGATCTCGCTGAGACGGTCCGACAGGTAAAGGCCATGGGCCGGCGTGCGCTCGCGATCCAGGCTGACATTCGGGACATCGGGGCGCTAAGAGCAGCCGCTGATGATATCGAAGGTGAGCTTGGAAAGATTGATATCGTCGTGGCCAACGCGGCTATCCAGCGCTGGAAGCCACTCCTTGAGATGGAAGACACAGACTGGCGCGATGTGATCGACAATAACCTCAACGGAACAGCCAATACCATCCGGGCCTTCGCGCCCAAAATGGTAGCCCGCCATTCGGGCCGGATCATCGTGCTGTCGTCGATGCAGGGCAAGCACGGCACAAAGGACGCCAGTTCCTATGCAGCATCGAAGTGGGGCATCCTCGGATTGATGAAGAGTGCCGCGATTGAACTCGGTCCGCACGGCATTACAGTCAATGCGCTGATCCCGGGGCTCGTCGACACGTCGCTGACCCGTTACGAAACCCGCTATAGGGAGGCGATCGCCGAAACCCAGTCCAACCCGCCCGAACATCCCACTGCCAAACAGGCCTGGGATGCGAGAAAGGTCCAGGTGCCGTTGAAAGTAGGTTGGCTTCGTCCGGAGGATATCTCGCCGGCCGCCGTCTTCCTGGCCTCCGATGCTGCCGCGATGGTCACCGGAGCCGAGTACGAGGTCACAGGCGGAGACAGCGCGCATAACGTGTAAGTGCATAGACCCGGTGCCTGGACGGTTCGAGGTCGAAATGGAAGAGAAGAGGTCTTGTGAGGTGTTCATGGTGGAGTGGTTCAAGCTGCTCGCAGCATAATCGGACACGAACTGCGCCAGGATTTTTTGTCACCGGTCAGAGCTGACTCGACGAACGACAATAGTAAGGACCAAAGACAGGTAGCTGACTAACCGCCTCACAAAGCCTCATCTTCACCAAAACTCCGGATCCAGCGATTGGAGCTGACTGGGCGCCAGTCCAGTCTCAGGAAATCCACCATCTATACTATTATTGCTCGGCCTAGCTGTGAGATCTGAGGAGGTTGTTCATCCCGTCTGAGGGCCTGAAGGTGGTCGTTGCCACACGATTCACCCGATGGACCTGAGGAATGAACAACCCGCATCAGAATGCCCGCACGACCCGGCTGGGTCG
>NZ_JAIRBM010000015.1 GCF_020089865.1 Microvirga puerhi | reverse complement strand
CGCCGCCGACGAAGCCGCCGTTGCTGCCGGAATCGACGAAGCCGATGCCCGGAACGAACACGTTTTCGTTGTTGGTGTTCCAGCCATAGCCGGCGTTCACACCGACATAGAAGCCGGTCCAGGTGAAGACCGGAACCGCTGCGATGATCGGAGCCGGGGGAGCGGCACGCACGGGCAGGTCAGCAGCCGAAGCAGCTCCGGCGAAACCAAAAAGAGCAACACTTGCGAGGAGGATTTTTTTCATGATACTTTCCTATTCCACGTGCCCGGTCCCAATGCACGCACACAACAGCCTCGGGCCGAGTCAGACGACGAGTGCTTTATAAGGCGAGAGCCTCGTGAGGGCTGTGTCTTGTCCACCACAGCGCCGAAAGGCACTGTGTCAGGATTGTGGCAGACAGTATGTGTAATTCCCCTTGTGGCATCCCCTGTTTCCAGAACGCTTGACGGCCTAGTTTGTTCGAGGCGTCATCCGGAAAAGTGAAGCTTTCTCATGTGAGGTGACTTTTCACACCTAACCTTAAGGAGGATTGTCGCGTGCCATCACGGCAAAAAAGAGCAAAAAAAGCTGCACTGGTCACGGGAGGGGCGCAGCGGATCGGCCGTCATCTCGTCGAGAGGCTCTCGCGCGAAGGGTTTTCCGTCGCGATCCATTGCAACCGCTCGACTGCCGAAGCAGAAGAACTCGCGAAGACGATCAATGAGGCGGGCGGTCATGCTGCTATCGTCCGGGCAGATCTCTCCGATGCGCAGGCGGTCGAAGGTCTGATCGGCATGAGCCATGCTGCCATCGGACCGTTGACGCTTCTGGTGAACAACGCATCCGAGTTCGAGCCGGATGAAGTCCTGACTTTTTCAGCCGAACGATGGGATCGGCATTTTGCCGTGAACCTGCGTGCGCCGGCCTTGCTCTCGCGCGACTTCGCCCGCCACCTCCCGGAAGAGGCGAGGGGGCTCATCGTCCATATTGTCGATCAGCGGGTCTGGAAGCCGACGCCGCAATTCTTCTCGTACACCCTGACGAAATCCGCACTCTATGCGGCGACGCGCACGATGGCGCAGGCCCTTGCTCCGCGCATCCGGGTCAACGCCATTGGCCCCGGGCCGACGCTTGCGAACGCCCGCCAGGACGAGGACGATTTCGCCAAGCAGAACGAGGCACTGCTCCTGCGGCGCGGCAGCAGCCCCGAGGATATCGGCGACGCGCTGATGTATTTGCTCGGCGCCCGCAGCGTCACTGGCCAGATGATCGCCGTCGATGGCGGGCAGCATCTGGCATGGGAGACGCCGGACGTCACAAATATGAAGGAATGAGCGTGATCGCCGAGATCAGGCGTCCGTAATCCGGCTCGTTCCGGTGCGTGGTGCGCCGATAGCTGAAAAAGCGTTCCTCGTCGGCGTAGGTGCACAGACCCAGATTGGCGAATTCGCGGATTCCGGCTTTCTCAAGTCGACGTCCGATATAGCCGGGCAGGTCGAACATGGCGTGGTCCGGCCGCCCGCTCGGCACGAAGAACGCCTCGTTCTCTGGGCCCTGTTCGAGGAAGCGCAGTTTGAAGTCGGATCCGACTTCATAGGCGGGTTGGCTGATGGTCGGGCCGAGCACCGCAACGATTTTGTCTCGTCTGGCGCCAAGCGTCTCCATCGCCTCGATGGTTGATTCCAGAATGCCCGTGAAGGCCCCGCGCCAGCCAGCATGGGCGGCCCCGATAATCCCCACATGCGGATCGGCGAACAGGACGGGGCCGCAATCGGCGGTCGTGATGGCAAGAGCGATACCTGGCACCGCCGTCACCATCGCATCTGCCTTCGGACGCGGACCGCTCCAGGGGGCGTCGAGGACTACGGCATCGGCCGAATGGACTTGATGCACGCTCACCAGGGCCCCAGGTGCCACTTCGAGCTCCGTCGCCATACGGCGGCGGTTCTCGCGCACCTTCTCGGGATCATCCGATGATCCGAGGCCGCCGTTCAGGGACGCATAGAGCCCCTCGGAGACGCCGCCCTCGCGCGTGAAGAAGGCATGCCGCAGATTCGGATAGGAGGCGAGTTCTGGCGCTTCGACGAACATGAGCTTCAGGTCCTTGCCGAGGAGAGGGGATGGATGGCCAGGCCGGGGACGGCCGGAAGGTCCGGATGGGTTAACGCCAAAACCTTAAAGAGCTCCCCCATGCCCTTCGGCCCGCGCTCCGTGAGGCGTGCGAGGGCTCGGTCGATGGCATCTGCCTGATCAGGTGTCGCTCGCTGCTTGAGCGCCGTGGCCCGTGCGGCAATCCCCAGCGCTTCCAGGAAATCCCCTTGCGTCGTCATCCCATGCACGCGGATCTGCTCGCCCGCGGCGATCTCGGCCAACCGATGAAAATCCACATGCGTGGTCAGGTCTGCCTCACCGGCTTCGGCAAGAGGATCGACAGAGGCATGGCCTTTCAGAGCCTGCAGGGTATCCCCAAAGGCCGGACCCCAATAACCGTAATCGATGATCAGGGCGGTACCACCTCTCTGTGCGAGGCGTCGGGTCAGGTGCTGTATTAGAGAGATTGTAGCCGAGGGCCATTCGAGGACATCGCCTCGCCGTATGGGCGCGCCGAGAGAGGTCTCGGGTTCCGGGTTCAGGCCGAACGTCAGAGCCTCACCGTCGAGGCCGACGAAGCGCTCGCACCAGCCGCGCTCCGTCGCCAGGAACTGCCGAACCGGTAGGGCATCGAAGAATTCGTTGGCCACGAGCAGTATGGGCCCGTCCGGTACGTCCTCGAGCCGATCGTGCCAGGTGACGGGGACGGCAGTCTTCGAGAGCGTTACCTGCTGGCGCTCCCTAAGCACCGGACTCGTTTCGACGAGGTGGACCGACGCGTTGGCGAGAAAGTCCGGCAGAAGCCGCGCGGCGCGCAGGAGATCCGCCATCAGCGTGCCGCGGCCCGGGCCCAGCTCGACGAGGCGCAGGCCGGACGGACGGCCCATTCCATTCCAGATATCGAGCATCCACAGGCCGATCAGCTCTCCGAACATCTGGCTGATTTCCGGCGCGGTCGTGAAGTCGCCCGCCTGCCCGAGAGGGTCACGGGTCGCGTAATAATGGGTCAGACACAGGCCCATATAGCGCTCGACGGTGATCGGCCCCTCAAGGGCGATCAGGTCGCGCAGCGTGTCGGCGAAGGCCGTCACGCGGCTTCAGTAGCTGCGGAGGGGCGTGTCCGTCCGCGTGCGGCCAGAGCGATTGCGAGGATCCCGGCGATCGCCATCGGAACGGACAGGAGCATGCCCATGGTTATGCCGCCGGCCAGGAATGACATCGATCCACCGAACAGGAAGCCGAGTTGCTCGTCAGGCTCACGGAAGAACTCGCAGGCGATACGAGCCATCGCATAGCCGAGGAGGAAGATGCCTCCCACGAGGCCGGGCTTCCGGAAGCCGAAGCGGCGGACGGCGATGGCCATGACGATGAACAAGATGAGTCCCTCGGCAAAGGCCTCGTAGAGCTGGCTCGGATGCCGCGGGATGGGTCCACCGTGGGGAAACACGATTGCGTAGGGAAAATCGGGAGCAGGCCGGCCCCAGAGCTCGCCATTGATGAAGTTGGCGATCCGCCCGAAGAAGAGGCCGATCGGCGCCACCGTCGACGCGAGGTCGAGAATGGTCAGGGCGTTGAGACCTCGCGACCGGGCGAAGAGGATGATGGCGAGCGCCGCGCCAAGGAAACCGCCGTGGAACGACATGCCGCCGCGCCAGACCGCGAAGATCTCCAAAGGATGGGCCAGATAGGCGCTGAGATTGTAGAAGAGCACGTATCCGGTCCTGCCGCCGAGGACGACACCGAGCGCGACCCAGACGATGAGATCGTCGATATCCGTCGGTTTCGGCTGCGGCGAGGGCGTCCAAAGCGCCGTTCGGGCCGCCAGGCGCTTGGCATAGAACCAGCCGCCCATCAGGCCAACCACGTAGGCCAGGGCATACCAGCGGACCGCAAAGGGGCCGATCGAGAAGGCGATCGGATCGATGATGGGAAAGGCGAGGCCGGAGAGAGGCATTCAGGAAGCCTTGATCATGTTTCCTGCCATTGGACCGCTGGAGCCTTCATCGTCAACCCTGTTGCGGCGGTCGGTAAAAATGCCCATGTGTGAGTTCATGCGGCATTCGCGCCGCCCCATGATCACGGACAGACCCATGACCCAGAGCTCGAACCGGCTTTTCGATGAACTCGCCCGCCTCGCGACGGACGCTGCCGGGGCCGCGCAGGGCGTCCGCCGGGAAATGGAGGCCGTGGTCAAAGGCCAGATCGAGCGCTTCATCCAGGATATGGACGTCGCGACCCGGGAAGAGGTCGAGGTTCTCCGCGAGATGGTGGTCGCAATCCGGGCGGAAAACGAAAAGCTTGCGGTCCGCGTCGCAACGCTCGAGGCCAAATTGGGCGAAGAGACTCCTACCACCCCATCGGCCTAACTCCGTCCACAGCCTTGTCGGTGACCAAAGGCCACCTTTTGTGGACAAGGTCAGACCGACGCATTGTGACGCGAGTCAAAATCTAAGACTGTCATTCCACGAGTTGATTCGCGGTGATTTGGGAATAGCTTCCGATTACGAAGGTATTCAGAAGTGAGTAATCCCAAATTGCCAGAGTTTACGTTACGACATTGCTTGGATGTGCTTTGCATTGTTCAAGCAAGAGATTTCATGGAACGATATGTCTCAGCTTCACATCGAAATTGATCGCTTGGAGCACCCGCTGGATGTCGTCGAGCGGCTTGCGTCTCTGCGGGACTGGATCTTCGATCGGGCCGAAGCTGACGAAATGTCGGTCTCGGTTTCCGGGAAATGGGCGGACTATCACATCTCCTTCACCTGGATCGAGGATGTCGAGGCGCTCCATGTCGCCTGCGCCTTCGACCTGAAGGTGCCGGACCGACGACGCCAGGACGTTCTCCAGCTGATTTCGCGGATCAACGAGCAGCTCTGGGTCGGCCATTTCGATCTCTGGAGCGGAGAGAACGTGGTGATGTTCCGCCACGCGCTTCTGCTGGCGGGCGGAGCCGATCCGACGCAGGGCCAATGCGAGACCATGCTGCGCGTTGCAGTAGAAGCCTGCGAACGCTATTTCCAGTCCTTCCAGTTCGTCATGTGGGCCGGGAAGTCCGCGAAGGATGCTCTCGACGCAGTTCTGTTCGAAACCGAAGGCGAAGCCTGATCCGACCCTCGACAGGGCCTTGAGGAGGTGGATAGATTGCGCGCCCGCAATCTGCCTCAAGGTTTGTTCATGTCCGCGCCAGCCCATCATCTGCCCTCGTCCTTGATTCTGATCGGTGCCGGCAAGATGGGCGGAGCGATGCTCGAAGGCTGGCTGGCTGAAGGTATGCCGCCGAAGGGCGTTGCCATCATCGATCCTCGTCCCTCGGAGGAGATGATCCGTCTCTGTGCCGATCGTGGCATCGCACTCAATCCGCAGCGCCCGGAGAAACCCGAGGTCCTCGTGCTCGCCGTCAAGCCGCAGATGCTGGATGAGGCGGCGAAGGAACTGGATGCGCTGGTCGGGCCGCAGACCCTCATCGTGTCGATCCTCGCCGGCAAGACCATCGGCGATCTCCGCAAGCGCCTGCCCGCTTCCCGCGCCGTCGTGCGCGCGATGCCCAATCTGCCCGCGAGCATCGGCCGTGGCGCAACGGGCGCCGCTGCAAGCGAAGGAGTTTCCGAGCCCCAGCGCCTGGTCGCGGATTCGCTGCTGAAGAGCGTCGGAATCGTCGAGTGGCTGCCGTCCGAAGATCTGATCGACGCTGTGACAGCCGTTTCGGGTTCGGGCCCGGCTTATGTCTTCCACCTTGTGGAATGCCTCGCGGAGGCGGGCATCGCCGCCGGCCTTCCGGAGGATCTCGCGCAACGGTTGGCCCGCGCGACGGTCACCGGGGCAGGGGAGCTGCTGTTCCAGAGCGATCTGTCGCCAGAGACCCTGCGTCAGAACGTAACGTCGCCGGGCGGCACGACGGCTGCAGGCTTGCAGGTGCTCATGGCCAATCCAGGTGGCCTGAAAGCCTTGATGCGGGAAACCGTGGCTGCGGCAAAGAAGCGTGCCGAGGAGCTGGCGGGCTGACGGGCCGCCTGTACGGCCTACATATGCCTAGAAGGCATAGATTCACAGGCAGGAGGTTGTGAGATGGCGGCGGACGTAGCATCCAAGCGCAAGGCGGTTGTGGACGCTCTGATGGATCTCGCATCGCAGCGGCGTTGGGACGAGATCGAGGTCGGCGACGTCGCCAAGGCCGCCAACCTGTCCCTCGCGGAATTCCGTGAGCTCTTCCCGTCGAAAGGTGCCGTCCTTGGCGCTCTGTCGCGGCAGATTGACAAGCAGGTGCTGGAAGGGACCACTGAGGACCTTGCGCAGGAACCCGCGCGCGAGCGCATCTTCGACGTGATCATGCGCCGCTTCGATGCGCTGACCCCTTACAAGGGGGCGCTGCGCAACATCTTCCGGGATCTTCAGTTCGATCCGCTGGCGCTGGCGGCGTTGAATCGCGAGGCCCTGAATTCGCAGCGCTTCATGCTGGCCGCAGCGGGGATTCCGACCGAGGGGCCGCTGGGAACGCTGAAGATTCAGGGAGCGGCGCTCGTCTATGCCAACACGCTGCGCACCTGGCTCGATGACGATGATCCTGCGATGGCCAAGACCATGGCGCGGCTTGATCGCGAGTTGCGACGCGGTGAACGGGTGATGGAGCGCGCGGAGGATGTCCGCCGCCTGACGGCGCCTCTGCGCGCGGTCGGTCGCGCGCTTATGGAGAACCGCAGGTCGTCGCGGAGCTACACGAAACGCAAGGACAACGGCGAGACCAGCAATCCGGCCGCCGCCATCTGAACGCACGATCAGGGGGAGATATGGACCAAGTCGCTTCGGGGCTTACGCCGATCACATTCGATGATTTTCTGAAGGTCGACATCCGGGTCGGCCGGATCGTCGCGGCGGAGCCTTTTCCGGAGGCCCGCAAGCCGGCGTTCAAGCTGACGATTGATTTCGGACCGGAGATCGGCACCAAGCGTTCTTCGGCGCAGATCACCGTTAATCACTCCCTGGACGAACTTGTCGGCAGCCAGGTCCTCGCGGTGGTAAATTTCCCACCGCGCCAGATCGGCCCGTTCATGTCCGAAGTCCTGACCCTGGGCGTGCCGGATGCCAACGGCGACGTGATGCTGATCCGGCCGGACCGGGACGTTCCGATCGGCGGGCGGCTTTACTGATGGATGAGGTGGTGCAGGGCCTGCTCATCGTTGGAGAACGACGGGTCCTGCTCGGCTTCAGGGCCAGCCACAAGCGAACCTATCCTCATTTCTGGGACTTGTTCGGTGGGCATGTGGAGCCTGGCGAAGGCTTGGAAGAGGCGCTTGTTCGCGAGCTCCGCGAGGAGCTCGATATTGCCGTGACACGCTTTCGCCCCGCAGCGCCGGCGATGGTAGACCCCAATCCTGCGGCAAACGGACAAAAGACATATCACTCTTATCTGATCGAGGCGTGGACAGGGCATGTGACGAATGCCAGCGACGAACACACCAAGATCGCGTGGTTCCCGGTCGAAGAGGCTCTCGCGCTGGAGGCGTTGACCGATCCTGCACGGCATGCCCTCGAAGCATGGTGCGTAGATGCATCAGGCCGGCAGACGCACCGTGGCGCGTAGGCCCCCGAGAGGACTGTCTCCGAGCGTGATGTCTCCACCGTGAGAGCGGGCAATATCGCGGGCGATCGCAAGACCGAGGCCTGAGCCTCCTTCGTCCTGGTTGCGCGCCTCGTCCAGACGCACGAAGGGCTTGAACACCTCCTCGCGCAGATCCGCCGGAATGCCGGGGCCGTCGTCATCCACGTGCAGCACCAGCCAGCGGGTCTCGTGATTGGCGTTGATCTGGATCGTGTCGCTGTGGCGCGCCGCATTGGCGACGAGGTTGAAGAGCAGGCGTCGGAAGGCATCGGGTCGCACGGTGATGATGGGATCGCCCACCATGTCGAGGCTGGTGGTGTGCCCCTGCCTTTCGGCATCCGACTGAAGATCCTGGAGCAGGGGCCGCAGGTCCGTCTCGATGGCCTGCTCGCCAGTATCGCCGCGCGCGAACGCAAGATAGCCCTCGAGCATGCGGCTCATCTCGTCGACGTCGCGCTTCAGGTCTTCGACCTCGGGCGTCTGCTTCAGGAGGACGAGGGACAGCTTGAAGCGCGTGAGGATGGTGCGCAGGTCGTGGCTGACCCCGTTCAGCATGGTTGTGCGCTGTTCCATGTTGCGCTCGATGCGTCGCTTCATTTCGAGGAACGAGTGGCCAGCTTGCCGGACCTCGCGGGCGCCGCGTGGGCGGAACTCGATCTCACGCCCCTTGCCGAGAGCTTCCGCCGCTTCGGCAAGGCGCAGGATGGGACGGATCTGATTGCGTAGGAACAGGATGGCGATGCCCATCAGGACAAGGGAGGAGCCGCCCATCCAGACTAGGAAGATGTGTGAGTTCGAAGCATAGGCTTGGCTGCGCCGCGTCAGCACGCGCATCACCGTCGTGGGGTCGAGCTTGACGCGGATCTCGACGAAGTTCGACCGTCCCACGGTGTCCATCCAGTAGGGCCTGTCGATCTGCCGGCGCAGCTCATCCGACAGGGTCTCGTCCAGGATCGAGAAGAACGGCTTGGGGCCCGGAGGCGGCAGGTCCGTGTCGTGGAGGATGTCCACGTCGAGCTGCAGCCGCTCGGAGGCGATGCGGGCGAGCGTTGTCGCGTCGCGATCCTGCGGATAGCTCTCGTAGATGTCGATCAGCGCTGCGATGTCGGACGTGACGGCGGAGGACAGGCGGCGCGTCACCAACTGCCAGTGCCGCTCCATGAAGACGTAGGCCACGACCGATTGCAGTAGCACGATGGGCGCGATGATGATGATCAGGGAACGCGCATAAAGCCCCTTCGGCAGAATCCGCCCGAGCCACCGCATGGCGATGTCGAAGGGGGAAAGCTTCAGGGCCGTGCTCAGCTTCATCGGTCTATCACGAGGCGGTAGCCGATTCCGCGCACGGTCTGCAGCAGGATTGGATTAGCCGGATCGATCTCGATCTTGCGGCGCAGCCGATTGATCTGCACATCGACCGTGCGCTCGTTGGCGGCAAGGCCGTTGCCGGCGAGCTCCTCGCGCGGGACATTGTCGCCGGCCCGGGAGCCCAGGATCGTCAGGATTTCCCGCTCGCGTTCGGTGATGCGGACGATCTCATCGCCCTTTCGCAGCTCGCCACGGTCAAAGCGGTAGGTGAACGGTCCGAAGCGGACGATGTCGGGAATGTCCGACGCGTTCGGCAGCTCCGTGGGAGCGATCCGCTTGAGGATGTTGCCGAGCCGCAGCAGGAGCTCGCGAGGCTCGAAGGGCTTGGGCAGATAGTCGTCCGCGCCGATCTCCAGCCCCGTAACGCGGTCCCCGGCCTCTGCCCGGGCGGTCAGCATCAGAATGGGGATCTGCGAGGTCTGGCGCAGGCTGCGGGCATAGTCGAACCCAGATTCTCCCGGCATCATGACGTCGAGCACGAGAGCGTCGAAGACGAAATTCTCGGCCTTCGCCCTGGCATCGCTGGCGCTTTCGGCGGTGGTGATGCGATAACCGTTCTCGGTCAGAAAGCGCGCAAGGAGATCGCGCAGCCGCCGGTCGTCGTCGACCACGAGGATGTGGGGGGCATGGTCGGGGATATCGATGCGTGTAACTTCCATCGTCCGGCTTTATCAGACTTCCTGCTTCCCGAATACGAGGCGCTCCACATGCTCCCGATCATCGGGGTCGATGAGACGCACGAGGTAGCGGGTCACCAGCTCCTTGGCGTCCGGCTCCAGATCCGAAAGCGCCCGTGCAATGCGCTTGGTCTGCAACTTGGCGAGCTTCAAGGCCAAATCGTGGCCTTGCGGCGTCACGTGCAGGAGGCGTTGCCGCCGGTCCGACGTGCCCATGCGGCTCTCGATGAAGCGCTTCTCGATCAATTCCTTGAGAACCCGGTTCAGGCTCTGCTTGGTGATCCGCAGGATATCAAGGAGCTCCGCTATGGTCAGGCCCGGCTGCCGGTCGACGAAATGGAGAACCCGGTGATGCGCGCGCCCGAAGCCGTATTCGTCCAGGATCCTGTCCGGATCGCTGACGAAATCCCGATAAGCGAAGAACAGCAACTCGATGAGATCATAGGCGGGATGGTCGGCCCGAATATCGGCGCCGAGCCTGGGGGAACGTAGAACCGGGATTGCGTCGGGCACCGTCTCTGTCCATTATTTACGTCAGCGTTGTTGACATATCTCAAGACGATTGTTACTCGTCAAGGCGCTTCCGCGAAATGAATGAAATCGAAACCGCGCGGAACGGCATCGGAAATTTCGCGACCCCGATGAGCCATATGGTCGCCCTTCAGGAGAAGACTCATGTCCGGTACCCCCTTCGATCAACGTGATGGATGGATTTGGTATGACGGGCAGCTGGTACCGTGGAAGGACGCCAAAGTGCATGTCCTGACCCATGCCCTGCACTATGCATCCAGCGTTTTCGAAGGCGAGCGCGCCTATGGCGGCACCATCTTCAAGTCGATCGAGCATGCCGAGCGCCTCAAGAAATCGGCCCAGATCCTCGATTTTGAGATCCCCTACAGCGTCGCCGAGATCGACGCGGCGAAACGCCTGGTTCTCGAAAAGAACGGCCAGCGGGACGCTTATCTGCGCCCGGTTGCATGGCGCGGATCGGAAATGATGGGCGTGTCCGCTCAGCACAACAAGATTCACCTCGCCATCGCCAGCTGGGAATGGCCGAGCTATTTCGACCCGGCCCAGAAGATGAAGGGGATCCGCATCGACATGGCCGAGTACCGCCGTCCCGATCCGGCGACGGCGCCTTCCACGGCCAAGGCTGCCGGCCTCTACATGATCTGCACGATCTCCAAGCATCGGGCGGAACGGCGAGGCTATGCGGATGCGCTCATGCTCGACTGGCAAGGGCGTGTTGCGGAATGCACGGGAGCGAACGTGTTCTTCGTCAAGGACGGTGTTCTGCACACGCCGATCGCGGACTGCTTCCTTGACGGCATCACCCGCAGGACGGTGATCGATCTCGCCAAGCGGCGGGGCATCGAGGTGGCCGAGCGCCGCATCATGCCCGAGGAGATGGCCGGATTCAGCGAGTGCTTCATCACCGGAAGCGCCGCCGAGGTGACGCCAGTCGCCGAGGTCGGCTCCTATACCTTCAAGCCGGGGGCTCTCACCAAGACCCTGATGGAGGATTACGAGGCCGAGGTTCAGCCCAAGGCCAAGGCGGCCTAAGGCTTACAGTAGATCCGTTGTTTTCGAGGGCGGCTGCGCAACGGCTGCCCTTTTTGCTGTCCGGAGCCGGGTGGATCAGAAGTCTTCCGTATCGGGAATTCGATTGAAGGCGATTTTTGCACCTGCATAGCCTCCGGGAATGTCGGCCCAGGGCCCCCAATGCAGCAGAGGGCCCCGGTGATGGGCATTCAGCCGGTCCGCGAGGAGGGAAAGGTGTTCCTGCCGCCGCTTGATCCTGGCTTCGGTCGTGTAGCCGAAGAGATCCGCTTCCCGTTCTGTGGCGCTCACGAGGTCATTCAAGGTGACGTGGACACTCCGCAGACGTTCACCGGCGGGCCGCTCTCGGGCGGCATGGCGGAACAGGCGCGCAAGGCTCGCAAGGAGCGAGGGGTCGTCCGCGGTGGGCTGGAACCGTTCCTCTCCATACCAGTCGGCGCTGTGGCGGTCCGTGAGCCATAAGTCCAGCGTCTTGGCTGAGAAACCGCCGCGGCGCATCCGGCTCGCGGCCTTGGCCAGGAGCACGCGGGCGCAGTCATAGGCACCTTCGAGATGCCGCCAGTCCGCTGGGAGCACCCGTCCATGGCCGAACATGCGCCTTTGGGTCTCTGGCCGCTCGACGGCGTAGCCGTGCAGCCCCATCCACAGGCGCTCGCCCTCGACGCTGCCCCAGAGACGGCGCAATTCCTTCGGCTGCACGCGCCATAAGGCGGCCATATCGCTGATTCCGGCCCGGGCGAGGCGGGCCGCGTTGCCGCGAGCGATGCCGGGAATGTCGGTGAGAGGCAGAGACAGAAGCCGCCCCGGCAGGTCCTCAGGATGGAGGATGACGAGCCCGTTCGGCTTTTCCATCTCGGCTGCAATCTTCGCCAGCAGCTCGTTTGGTCCCAGGCCGATGGAACAGGTGAGGGTCGCGCCGACATCTCGGGCGATCGCGGCTTTGACGCTTCGGCCGAGAGCGAGCGCATCCGTCTGTTCAGACGGCGTGAGGACACAGACCATCTCATCGATCGAGCACACGGCCTTGACCGGCAGGACCGTCTCGATGGCGCGAATAATCTCCCGATGCAGATCCACATACCGCTCGTGCCGCGCTGTCACCAGGACGATCCCAGGGCACAGGCGGCGGGCATCACGGACGAAGGTGCCACGCTTGACCCCGAGGGCCTTCGCCTCGCGGCTGACGGCAATGAGACCCGTATGTTCTGAGGCGATTGGGATGACGCCGACAGGCCTGCCGCGCAGGTCCGGTCGGAGATGCTGTTCAGCGCTGGCGAAGAATGAATCGAAATCCACGTAGAGCCGTTCGACTCCTGCCGGTCTGCGCATCGGACGCCCACCTCTAGAAATTGTCTGAACAAATCAGGAACACAGGCGTTTTCGCGAGTCGAGTCAGAAACCTGTGGATAACGGGGACGGTTTTACCTTGCGAAGACTGATCTTTCTTTGCGTTACAGGGGAATACGAAATCTTGTTCTCTCTTCGAACGTAATGCGAACAAAAAGAGTTTCCGCCCCGCCGTCTTGAACTCTCGCCGGATGCGGCAAGAAGGATACCCGGCTCAAAAAAAGAACACTAAGTAATTGAGCCGCGCGAATTGCGAAATTTCGGTGCCTCGATTTGAGAGCTCTGTCTTCTCGCGCAAGCTTGGAAAGATAGCCAGCTGTCGCGCGTGGCGAGGGTGAATATGACGCGTCGAAGCGTGTGATCCGGGCCTTTAGGACAGAAAGGAGGGATCCGGCGCCTTGCCGAAGCGGAGTTTCGGCAGAATGGCCGCAGGGCCTCCACATTGAAGGTGCAGGTATTTAGCTTTCCGGCATTAGGTCTTTTCTCGGTATGCAGTTCTTGTCCAGATCCTTGTCCCAAGCGTTTCGCAGGGTCGCCAATACCCTTCTCCTCGCCATCGCGGTCTGCGTGGTGGTTGTGGATGATATCTTCCGCGCTTTTGTCATTCCCGCCGTACAGGCGCTGGCCCGCTTGCCGGTCATGCGATGGCTCGAGGCCTTGATTTCGCGGCTTCCCCCTTATGGCATCCTGACCCTGTTTCTCGTGCCTCTCGCGATCATCGAGCCCCTCAAGGTCTATGCCCTCTATCTTTTCAGCCTTGGGCATTTCGCGTCCGGATTGCTGATCTTCTTCATCGCGAAGGTGGTCGGGCTCGGATTGGCGGAGCGTCTGTTCGCCATCGGGCGGGACAAGCTCCTGACCATCGGTTGGTTTGCCTGGTGTTTTGCCAAGACCGTGGCCATTCGGGACCGCGTCCATGCTTGGCTCGCCGGAACCTGGGCATGGCAGCAAGCGCTCCGGTTCGTCAAAGCAGCCCGACAGGCCGCCACCAAGGTAGCCAGCGGCCTGTCGGGCTTCCTGAAAGGCGACGGTCGGCGTGGCTGGCTCGCGGCGGCCCGCCGTCGCCTACGTCAGCGGCCGATCCTTTAGAGCCCCCCTTTCGCTGCCGCCGAAGTGCTCCCATATGGACGGCATGGAGCATCTCGCTCCGAAGGGATGACAGACGACGATGATGAAGATCGCCTCTCGCCGCAGCCGCATAATGCTAGTGCTCGCGGCGGCTCTTGTTTTCGCTGGCAGCGCGGCGGAGGCTCGCGTCGGCGGGGGACGGGGCAGCTTCGGCTCGCGCGGTGCCCGCACTTGGAGCGCACCCCCGAGCACTAACACGGCACCGGGCGGAGCTGCGCCGATGCAGCGGTCGCAGATCCCGAACCAGGGGCCGACATTCAACAATCCCGGCATGCCCAATCCATCGGCCGCGCAGCCGCGCCGGTTCGGCTTCGGCACAGGCTTGATGGCAGGCCTCTTCGGCGCCGGCCTCTTCGGCATGCTGATGGGACACGGATTCCTCGGCGGACTCTCGGGCCTCGGTTCGTTCCTGGGCCTCCTGCTTCAGATCGGCCTTGTCGTGTTCCTCGTGTCTCTCGCCATGAAGTGGTTCCGGCGTCGACAGGAACCGGCCTATGCCGGTCCGCAGGGCTATGGCCGGACCGTTTCCGGTGGTCCCTCGGTACCGCCGTCGCGGCCGAGCGGGCTTAGCGGGCTGGGTGGTCTGGGCGCTGGACTCGGCGGTCTTGGCGGTTCGGCAGGGCCGTCTCAGGCACGGCCGGGCGTTCGTGACGAGGTCGGTATCGGCGAGCAGGATTATGGAGCGTTCGAGCGCTCCCTGAGCGACGTGCAGGATGCCTATTCGCGCAATGACGTGGCAAAGCTCTGGTCGCTGGCGACGCCGGAAATGGCCGGCTACATGCAGGAGGAGCTGAACGACAATGCCGCGCGCGGTGTCGTGAACACCGTGTCCGGGGTTCGTCTTCTCCAGGGCGATCTTTCCGAAGCCTGGCGAGAGGGCGGTACGGACTACGCGACGGTCGCCATGCGATACTCCCTCATCGATGTGACGACCGACAAGGCCACCGGCCGCATGGTGGAGGGCGACGCCACCCGTCCGGTCGAGGCGACCGAGATCTGGACCTTCCGCCGCGATCAGGGTGGTCCTTGGAAGCTTTCGGCGATCCAGCAGGCTTAAGGACAGCGCTTCTTCCCGCAAAATCGAGGGCGGCCGATCATGGATCGGCCGCCCTTTTTCATGCGCGGAAGATAGAGCCTATTCGGCGGCCTGTCGGCGGCCCGAATGTTTGCCCTCCTGAACTTCCTCGATGATCTTGGCGCTGAAAGCATCAAGGTCCCCGGGGTTGCGGCTGGTGATCAGGCCTCGGTCCGTCACGACCTTCTCGTCACGCCACTTGCCTCCGGCATTGATCACATCCGTCTTGATGGAGTGGTAGGATGTGCAGTTGAGATCCTTGATCAGGCCCGCCTCGATGAGGAGCCATGGCGCATGGCAGATTGCCGCGACGGTTTTGCCGCTGTTGTAGAAGGCATGGATGATTTCGATGGCTTTTGGCTCGACACGCAGTTTGTCCGGATTGATCTGACCGCCCGGGAGCACGAGTGCGTCGAACTGAGACGGATCGATGTCTTCGAGATTTTTGTCGACCTTGACGCTTTCGCCCCAATCCTTCTCGTTCCAGCCGCGAATGCTGTCCTGCTTCATCCGGGACGTCGGCGACGCCACAACGACCGTCGCGCCGGCTTCCGACAATTTCTTCTTCGGTACCATGAGCTCCGATTGCTCGAAGCCGTCGGTCGCCATGATAAGGATCTTTGCCTGTTTGATATCGGGCATGGCGTTCTCCTTGTTTTTGGGATGGGCGGGGAACGGGCGAGGAGACTGAGAGTTCCGATGCCTGTCGGAACCCCTCCAGAGCCGGTCGGTTGACCCTTTGAGCGAAACGCACAAAGGAACCGATATGGCCAATCCAGGTATTCCCGATCGGGAGCCGATTCCGGGCGGCAATATTCCGAGTACGGTCCCGCCTGCGCCGCCGGATGAGCAGCCCGACACTGGCCCGACCGGGCCACGTACACCTTATCCGGTCAACGATCCTGGCATCACGGACCCTAGGGGGCCTGGGTCGGAGCCCGATTATCTACCAGGCAACCCGACGGATCCGGGTACGCGCTATTGAGGGGAGAATGGCCATGGATGATGTTTCGATGAAGCGGGAAGTGGTCGCAGGGCAGCCCACCATGGCGATCTATGTCTCAGGCCGGCTCTTCAGGTCCGGCCTGAGCGAACAGGAGGCGACATCGTTGATGGCGGAGCTCCTCAACCGCCAATACACGGAGGCCAAGACACCTTAGGTCGACGATAAGTGCCGAACTTAGATTTCCAGGATCGCGTAGGGTTTTCCGTTCGGCTTTTCGATATGCTTGGCGACGTTGTAGACGCGCTGGCCGCCAGGCGTGCGGCCTTCAAACCGTCCACGATGCGCGTGACCGTGCACGATGGCCGACACCTTGAATCGGTCGATGGTCTCCGCCAGTCGCGAGGAGCCGAGGAACGGATAAATTTCCAGCGGCTCGCTTTCGATCGTATCGGTGATTGGCGCATAGTGAAGAATGACCACGGAACGCTTGGCGCGGACTTGGCGCATGGCGTTTTCGAGCCGGAGCGTCTCGTTCATGGCCTCTCCGACGAATTGTTTGATCGCCGGTTCGCCGAACGAACCGAGCATGCGTCGACCGAACCCACCGGCAAAGCCTTTGACGCCCACGAAGCCGACGCCGTCGATCTCGCAGGACTGCCCGTCGAGCACACGCATGCCGGCGTCGCGAAGGATGTGCGAAACCTCTTCCGGTGCGCCGCATTCATAATCGTGATTGCCCAGGACGCCGACGACGGGGATCGAGCAGGCTTTGATGTCCTGGGCCAGCAGCTCGGCCTCGCGCGGTTTGCCGAGATCCGTCAGGTCACCAGCAAGCACGAGGACATCGGCTTCCTTGGAGATTTCCCCGAACAGTTCTCGATAGGAGGCTGCATTGTCTTCGCGAACATGAAGGTCGCCCATTGCCGCGACCTTCAAAGGTGTTTGTGCGTCAGTCATTCCGCCATTCGCCTTCGCCGCCCACATCGGCGAAGCCCCATTCCTTCACGTCGATTTCATAGTCGATCCGCGAGAACATGCGCCCGCGGCACACCTTCATCTGCGGCGGAGGAAGATCGAGCTGTTTGGATAACCGATCGAGCAATTCGTCCATGACCCATCGCGGAACGTTGTCGCGCTCGGTCGGATAAATCCAGCGGAAGTTCAGGAGGTGCATGAGCAGCACTTCCCAATGCACTTCCATGTATCCGAGCAGGCGATGCCAATCGATGAGGTCGTGAGCCTTCAGAATGGTGTGAGCGACGTCGGCGCCGTCATAGCGGTGACGCAACTGAATGAAGCACTTGGACCAGACGAGTTCCGTTGGTCCGACGATGCGCACAGGAGAGCCGAAAACTTCGATCTGCCGGGCATTCTCGAACCATTGATCGCCGATCGGCATGGTGCCGTTCGAGGAGGCGAAGATCACGTCGAAGAAATAACGGCCCTTGAAGACCTTGCCGAGCCAGCGGTCGTCCTCGATCTCCACGGCGTAGCCCAGGCCCTTGAAGTGGGACAGAACCCGCGTGTAGTCGCCCGCCTTGCAGAAGATATCGAGATCCTTCGTCGGGCGCGTGATGCCCGTATAGGCCGACAGGGCGTAGGTCCCGGCAAGGAGGAATGGCAGGCCGAGCTGGTTCAGCTCCCGCAGCGCCTCGGCATAGAACGCTTCGGCCTCGGGATATTGCAATGTCGGCTCAGCCTTCGCGTCGAGAATCGGCACGCCGGGGTGAGCGATTGGGGTGAAGTCCGGGTTGTGAACCGTCATCAGCCTCATCCGAAAGGGCAGATTTCGCCCGCGTTCGACAACCGGATGGCGGTAATGAAGTTCCGTCGCTCGGCGAGAAAGCTTGTCCGGAAGGGCTTATGCTTGCAGGCGCAGATCCCGGACGGTCCCCTGCCCGGAAGCGTGGATCGCAATGCCGAGAGACTGGAGCATCGGGCCGATCGCTTTCTCGAACAAGGCGACATGCTTCCCGATTTCAGCCATGTGCTCTTCCTGCGTCAACGTCTTGCCGTCCTTGGCCAGTCGATGACCGGTTTCCGTCATGGTTTTCCAGATAAAAGCGGCGATGTCGCTTTCGCGTCGCTGATGGGCAAGCCAGATCATCTGGTCGATCTGTTCGACCCGGATGCCGTTGCCGGTGATCGGCGACGCGAAGCTGGAATAGGTGTATTCGTGCATCGTGTTCGTCGCAACGGCCAGATTGAAGGCCTCGGTCCGGCGACGGCGCTCCGCGAGGCCTTGCTCCGTCAGCGACGGGTAACACAGGCCTTGGCCGACAAGACTAACCAGAGCTTGCTTGATCTTGTCGATGCCGTGCTTTGCCAAACCGGGCATGGCGACGATCTCACGCAACGACCGGGGATGATAATGCAGAGCCGTAGTCAGAGCTTCGCGGAATTCCTCCTGTAGCTTGAGACTATAGCCTCGGCCCTTCACCTCCGAGGGAATATCCGAGCCTGCACGCGACAGCGCGAACCGCGTATCGAGCCAGCGCTCGCGGGTCGCGAGTCTGCTGAGCCTGACCGGACCCTTGATGAAGATATCTTTCCGGAAGTTTTGGTTGACGATGTGGTCACGTACCGTTTCCCGGAGCGCGATGTCGTCGATCTCCGACAGGATCTTCCGCTGATCTTCGGACAGGTTCAGTTCATCGATTGTTTCTATGGGCGAAGCCGATCCCACCCATTGCAACTTCGCCTCCGCGAAGTCTCGGGCTACATCAATGAAGTAGAATGGGTGAAGGTCCGCATTGAAATATTCGTGGGCGATGTAGTTGAGATCCTTCGTTCCGATCTGAGCAAGCCGTTCCGCCAGCTGCGGCTGGCTTGCGAAGTAGCGCGTTCCGAGCTTGCTAAGACGCTCGGCAAAGTCGAGCGATGTGCGGATTCGGGAGATTTTCGAGCCTGCTCCTTGCGTGGCAGCATGTTCGATCAACAGGCGCCGGAGCGGCATTACCGAAGCCCACCCAGGCATCGTGTTGTAAGAGGCGTAGAGTATGCCGCCTGGCTTGAGCCGCCGTCTGGCGAATTCGACGATCGCCCGACGGTTCTCGGCCGAGATCCAGCTATAGATCCCGTGGAGCGCCACGAAATCGAAGGGCGGAAGGTCGTTCCGTTCCAGGAATTCGGCAAAGCTGTCGTCGAAGAACTGGACGTTGTCCAGTCCACCAGCCTCGGCGAGCGCTCGCGCACGGACCACGTGGGTCGGATTGAAGTCGGTTGCGTAGAACTGAACATGCGGGTTAGCGGCAGCGAGGACGTTCGTCGACAGGCCCTGGCCGCATCCCAGCTCGCAATAGGCCAGTGGCTCTTCGCGGAGGCCGGGTGCATCGATCCCCTGCATCAGGGCCGTGAAGCTCAGGAAGCTTGGGGCAAGTTCCCGATAGAAGCCGTGCGTATATTCGACGTCGACAACGTATCCCGAAGTCCAATCTGCCACTGTTCCAGGCTCCCGGATCCTGCTTGGATAATATGCTATATCATAGCAAATTGCCGTTAGGCGAGATCCTTCTTGGGCTTATGCTGAAAACTCAGTGGCCGCCGAGAGAGAGGCGGGCGTCGCGCGGGCTGTTGAGGATCTCTAGCAGGCTGTTGGCAATATGGCGGGCCTCGTTGTCCTTCAGACGAAGCATGAAGGGCGCAAGAGTGCCGGCTTGCAGGGCGACCACGGCCTGGCCATTCTCGTCCATGCCAATGTCGATGGTCGGGGATGTCACGTCGAGCATCTCCTCCATTCCGTCCTCATCCGTTTCCGGGCCTTCCCCGATTGCGCTGAGCAATTGGCTCAGAGCCTTGACCAGGGAACGGGCTGCGTGCGGATCCATGACGACAGCCGTCGATTGCTCGCCCTTCTGGAAGGCGAGTTGAATGTTGGTGCCATCGAGTGTGACGGAAATTCCTGCCATGAAGTCTGAGCCTCCCCGCCAGATATGGGGTCGCAGGCCGCGAAGCGAAAGACAAGGGGGGACGACGGGCCAAATGGCCGTCGTCCCGAAGAAAGATCCCACGGCCGGGGAGGGCCGCGGGACATGAAACGGCTGCTTTGCGCCAGGAGGGGCCTACATGGATCCGGATCCCGTAGAACTCGTGGTGCGCCGACGATCCGGAGTCTGGCCAAGTCCTGAGGTAGCATTCTTCGTGTCGGGACTCGTCCATGTGCTGCCGGTCATGCCGGCATCGGCGCCCAGCTGGACGCGCAGATTGTTCTGGACATGGGTCACGCCGGAAACGGAATCGGCGATGTCCTCCGCATGGCGCTTCTCGAAGCGGCTCTGGACGGTTCCGTTGAGAGTCACCTCGCGGCCAGCGACCGTCACCTCGATTTCAGAGGCATCGACGTGGGAATCGTCGGTAAGGCGATCGTTGACGTCCTCACGGATGCGCTCGTCCGAACGCTGGTAGCCTTTCGGGCCGCGGCCGCGGTTCTCGGCGCGGCGCATGTCCATTTCGCGCCGCCGATCGGCATCCTCATCTCCAAACCAGGAGCGGATCTCGTCGCCGGCGCGCTCGAGGAAGCTGCGGTCTTCGCCGTAATCGCGGGAGCCGCGGCCGAAGGCGCCGGTCCCCCAACGGTTGCGATCTTCGTCGAAGGACGAGCCGTAGCCGTAATAATCCCGGTCGCGGCCGTAATCGACGCCGTAGGCGGAGAACCCGCGTTCGCGATCCTCGCCGACCACGTCGCGCCAATCGCGGTCGGAGCCGCCGCTGCCGTACCCGGCAGCATCGCCGAGGTCGCGCTCTCGGGCAGATTCATATCGATAGTCGCCATAGTCGCGGTTATAACCGGATGAGCGATTGCCGAAGCCGCGACGGGCGATGTAACCGTCTTCGTCTCGGTCGCGGCCATATCCATAGTCGGGCCGGCGGGTGCCGTAAGCCTCGTCCCTGCCGCGCCAACCCCACGAGCGGTCACGGTACCGGTCGGGGTCGTAGCGATAACGGTCGTTGGCCATGGGAGCGTTCCTCGTTGTTTGAAAAGGCGAGCCGCCGCGGCGGCAGCCCTGCACGCCAACGGCAGGGCCGAATGAGGGTTCCTCGCCAGGGGCGATTTGCAGCGCCTTGAAACTGAAGAGATGAGGTTTCCCGCCAAGGGGTGCTTTGGAGAGCGCGAACTTGGGCAAAAGGGGAGGATGTCTTGCATTTACCCCATCATTCCCCTAGTTATTTTTCCATCGACATTTGGCCGGACGACTGGGCTACACCGCTTTGGCACTGCCGGGCGCACGTTCCTTCTCTCTACCAATATCGACTAGCGGGCGGTTCTGTTTCGGCATTCCGCCTACGTGCAAACGACAGTGAAAGGGAATTCCCATGGAAACGGGAACCGTGAAGTGGTATAATGAAACCAAGGGTTATGGTTTCATTCAGCCCGACAACGGCGGCAAGGACGTGTTCGTTCATGCGACGGCGCTTGAGCGCGCTGGCATGCGGGGTCTTCGCGAAGGCCAGAAGATCACGTATGAGCTTCAGACCGACCAGCGGACCGGCCGTACGTCTGCAGTGAATCTGCAGAACTCGTAAGGTTTCGATGTCGGAGGGCGTGCCTGCCGCGTCCTCCTGCATTTCAGCCGTTCCGGCAAGGGGCGGCTTTTTGTTTTTCGCCACGAAAGGCTTTGCATGGCAAAGGAAGAACTAATCACGTTCGAAGGTCTAGTGACCGAAATTCTGCCGGATGCGCGTTATCGCGTGCAGCTCGACAACGGACATGAAGTGATTGCCTACACCGCCGGCAAGATGAAGAAGAACCGCATCAAGACCCTCGCAGGTGACCGCGTCACGGTCGAGATGTCGCCTTACGATCTCGAGAAGGGCCGTCTCATCTTCCGCCATAAGGACTCGGGCTCGTCCTCCGGTCCCCGGCCGCCGCAGCGAGGCGGTCAGCAGTTCCGCCGCCGCTAAAGACGGCCGCCTGATATCAGGCGACCGCTGCCATGACCGAGAGGGTCACGCGGTCGGGACCAATGTCCTCATCCATATCGGTGAAGTGCATCAGCTCCGCGAGGCGGTTGCGCGCGCGGTTCACGCGGCTCTTGATCGTGCCGACGGCGCAGCCGCAGATCTCGGCCGCCTGTTCGTAGGAAAAGCCCGAGGCGCCGACGAGCAACAGAGCTTCACGCTGATCGTGCGGCAGGCGCGCGAGCGCTTTCTGCAGATCCTCGAAATCGAGATGGGGAAGCTGGTCCGGCTGGACCGATAGAGTCGAGGCGTATTTGCCGTCCGCATCTTCCACCTCGCGGCGACGTTTGCGGTATTCCGAATGGAAAAGATTGCGCAGGATGGTGAAGAGCCAGGCCTGCATGTTCGTGCCCGGCTGGAAACGGTCGATGTTCGCGATGGCGCGCATCAGGGTTTCCTGCACCAGGTCGTCGGCGCGGTCCACGTTGTTCGTCAGCGAAATTGCGAAGGCGCGCAGGTTTGGGGTCGCCTTGAGCATGGAATCGCGAAGCGTGACGTCGATGCTCATGATTGCTGCTTCTCCGGCACCCCTTGATCGAGGCGGTTGATGATTTCAATGAAGCGATCTGGAACGGGTGTCTCACCGAGCGCCAGACTCTCGTAGAACTGCCGCAGCCGCATGCCCAGTTGGGCCTGGACGGAGCGTGTCAGCGCAGGCGAGGCGTGCTTCATGCCTGGAACGGGCTCCAGTTCATCATAAGGTAAATCCTTGCGGTTCTTTGCTTTCATTGGGCCATCCTGATCCATGCGACTCCGTGAACTCCAAGACGGGTCGCACTCATGGCGGCACCCAATCGCCGGAGGTTCAACGCCGAGGTTCCACGGATCGTTCCCATGCGAAACGGCAATTCCCACCGTCCCCGGAAAGCGTTTCGGAACTTAATCCTTACCGTCAAGTTTCCTTCATCGATGCCTCTCGTGAACCCAAAGCGTGCTGTGGGTTGCAAGGGGCGCAAGGCAGTAACGGTCGCGCCGGCCTTGGTGGAAACGGTGCGGCTCAAAACGGGTCAAGGACATATCAAAATGGCATTAAGCACCATTCTCCTCATCATCGTCATCCTGCTCCTCCTCGGCGCCGTGCCGGCATGGCCCTACAGCCGCGGCTGGGGCTACGGCCCGAGCGGCATTCTCGGCGTCATCCTGGTGATCTTCATCATCCTGCTGTTGATGGGCCGAATCTGACGAAAAGCTGCGCGAAGAAACGTGCGACCGGTCCGCCGGTCGCACATCTCGGAAGGAGAGCTGAACCTGGACCGACCGGCGGCGTTCTTCTTAGTCCCGGAATTCGGTCCATGCCCGTCTCTCGCCTTTTCGCCCTCCGTGGGCTGCCGCGTGGGTCGGCACCCATCGCACTCCGGTCTCCGCCGCGGCCCATCGCATGGACTCGCGGCCGAGGCATCCTCGCGGCGAGGACACCCCATCCCGTTGTGAACACGGCTTCTCCGCGCCGGAAAGGTCGAGCGTGCTGAGCCGCTTCACAGAGCTTCACCGAACCTCGCGACCTAAGGCCGTGGTCATGGCCGTCGCGGCGGTCGCGCTGGCCATCATCGCCCGCTATGCCCTCGATCCTGTGCTGGGTGACAGGGTTCCATACATCACCCTCTATCCCGCCGTGCTCATCACCGCCGTCTTCGGCGGCGGCGTTGCCGGGACGTTGACACTCCTGTTCGGAGCCGTTGCGGCGGCGGCATTTCCGGTCTTCTTTCACGGCGCTCTGCCAGGGGCACCGGCCGCCGCTGTGGCGTTCGGGATCTATCTCCTCTGCGGCGGGATCGCAGTGGGCGCTGCATCCTCCTTGCGGGCCACCATCGGTCGCCTGCAGCTGGCTCAGGAGAAGCTTCTCGCCTCCCTCGACGCATCCGGGGCCGGCACCTGGCGCTGGGACGTCCGCACCGACACGTTGGAATGGGACCCGGCCCTGGTGCGTCTCTTCGGCCTCGACCCTGACGAGGCGCCACGGACGCAGGCCGATTTCAGCCAGCTCGTCCATGAGGACGACCGGGCGACGATCGACAAGGTCATCGCCGAGGCGCTCGCCACCGGACGGCCGACCGAATTCGAATTCCGCTTCCTCGGCCCGGACGGAAACCTCCGCTGGATGTATGTCCGCAGCCGGATGATCCGCGATCCCGGCGGCCAGCCCGACGCCATGGTCGGCGCCTGCCTGGAAGTCACGGACCGCAAGCGCGCCCAGCAGCGCCAGACCCTGCTGGTGCAGGAGCTGAACCACCGGGTGAAGAACACCCTCGCGGTGGTGCAATCGCTGGCGATGCATACGCGGCGCGGCAGCCGCACCCTCGACGAGTTTCAGGAGGCCTTCGAGGCGCGCCTCCTGGCCCTTTCGGCGACCCACAACATCCTGACCCGCGAATTGTGGGAAAGCGCCTCCCTGATCGAACTCATCGCCGCCGAGATGATGCCCTTCGGCGGTCTCGCAGGCGGGCGCGTCCACGCCTCCGGACCTCCGGTGCGGCTGAAGCCGCAGCAGGCATTAGGCTTCGGCCTCGCCCTGCACGAACTCGCCACCAACGCGGCGAAATACGGCGCGCTCTCCCGGCCGGAGGGCCGCCTCGTCATCGCCTGGCGGACCGTACGAAAGCCGGATGGCCAGACATGGCTCGCCCTCGACTGGGAGGAGCGAGGCGGGCCGCCGGTGACGCCGCCGAAGCGCCTCGGCTTCGGCTCGAAGCTCATGGAGCGCAGCATCCGCAGCGAGCTCGGCGGCGAACTCGATCGCAACTTCGACCCCGCGGGCCTCACCTGCACGATCCGCTTCCCCCTGGAGACAGGACCGGAAGAGGGCAGGGTGCTCCCGCCCTAAAACCGTCCCGGCCACTCGCCATCATGGTTGGCGCGAAACGAGCCGGAGCGTGGCATGATCGCAAGGCTGGGATTGCTGGGCCTTCTGCTGTTCGGAGCCGCCTCTGTGGCGTTCTACCGGGTCAACGACCGGATCGTCTGGGACATCTGCCGCCGCGAGAACCGGCCCTACCGGCAGGATTGGACGCTCTCCCTCTACTGGCAATGGCGCAACCTCGCAGGCTGGTACGCCGATGCCCGCCGCGCCGGGCTCTTCCTCGCGCGGGCGCTTGCCACCGCCGCGATCATCCTCACCTTCCTGGGCTCGGTGGTGGCCGGGATTCTGGCGACCCAGGCGGGGTGAGGCGCGCGAACACTCTGCCGGGCCCGTACCCTCCCCGGAACACCCTTTGTCACCACCCGTCATTCCGGGACGGCCCTATGGGCCGGGCCCGGAACCCATAGACACCGGCGTTGAAGGAGAGGGCACAATAGCAATCGCTGCTTTCTGTCCTGCATCGTCAGCGGTTATGGGTTTCCCCGCTTCGCGTGGCCCTTCGGGTCGGGCTCGCCTGCGGCGCCCCGGAATGACAGTGGAAGCGACTTTGTGCCGAGGTTGTTCAACCCAAAGGCAAGCCAACACTCCTGTCAGGAGTCGCCGTCTCCGTCAGCCTCGCGTGCACCGCGAGCCAGAACCGCACCGCCTCCCGCTCTCCGTCCCGCTCCGCGAGAAACGCCCGCAACAGCACCTCCGCCCCGGCTCCGTCGCCATAGGCCTGCCGCAACACCCGCGAGGCCTCGGCGGGCGCCAGACGCCGCCAGAGCGCGGCTTCGCGGGAGTGTTTCCAGGAGGGTGGCATGGGCTCTTGGTTGAAAGCGGCGGATACTCCAAAATATCCTAAAACGGGATAATTGCGAACAAAAAATAATCCGGCTGTCGGGGCAGGGCAGCCGATGCAAAAGACGATCTATACCCAGCAGCACCAGCGCTTGTGCGAATTGCTGATCGAAGCGCGGAAGAAGGCAGGTCTCACGCAAGTGGAGGTCGCTGAGCGTTTAGGAAAACCGCAGTCGTTCGTGGCAAAGTACGAGGGCGGCGAGCGGCGGTTAGATGTGATCGAATTCTTAGAGGTGGCTGAAGCGCTAAAGCTTGAGCCAAGCATCTTGATCAAGAGGCTGGTCGAGTCAAAGCCAATCAGTTGACACAACATTTTTGTTGTGTATATATGATCCTATGATCATCCTAAATGAACGAGATTATCGAAAAGCAAAATCCCGTCTTCTAAAGCTTCAGCAAACGCTTGATGCACCCACAATTTGGGATGCTGTAAGGGTTGGATTCTCGCCCGAAACTATTGATGCGCAACGCACTGGTATTGGTAAGGCAATCGAAGCTCTAGAAGCTGAAATCGCCAGCTATGAGCGGCTGAAAACTGATTCCTCGGCTAGGCCCTTTCTTGAGAAAAATGATGACTTGGGCCTCCTCCCGATCGTTGGGCGTATTTCTCGCGGCCTATCTCAGAAGCAGCTGGCAGAAAAACTTGGCCTGAAAGAACAGCAAATTCAAAGATATGAATCGGAACGCTATTCCTCTATAAAGCTTAGTAGCTATAAGCGTGTATTGGAGGTTTTGCGGGTTGATGTTTCTGCAAACATAGCGTCTCTGGACAGTGATGAGCGCGAGGAAATCCTCGTTAAACCATCTTCTGCGCTGATTAAAGCAATTCGTGAACGCGGTTGGCTTGAAATTGATAAAAGTCAGTCGCCAGCAAAGATTCTGCAGATATTTGATGAATTCGTAGCTCGAAATCTTGGAAAAACCGCCGGCCATGCTCTCTTTAGATCGACAATTTCTAAGAAAATAGACGAAAATAGTTTAAAGTTATGGAAGGCGAGAATTGTCGAACTTGCTAAGTCGCAACTTCGGATCAAAAAGGAATTTGATTTTATTGATGTGTCGTGGATACGCGACTTAGTTCGCCTAAGTTCGCGTGCAGATGGAGTAAAGCAAGCTATCAATTTAGTTCAACAGCGAGGAATCGCTATCGAGATTGAGCCTCAGCTCCCTGGTTTAAATATCGACGGCGCAGCGTTCTTAGTAGAGGATAAGCCAGTAATTGGTCTTACTCTCAGACATGATCGTGAGGATAATTTCTGGTTCACGCTACTTCATGAATTAGGACATATATTCCTTCATTATGGGCAAGGTTTGCAGGACGGCTTCTTCGATGATCTTGATGCTAATCGAGGAGGAAAATTAGAGGTTGAGGCAGATCAGTTCGCCGAGGATGCTTTAATACCTAAAGAACTATGGCGCACGTCACCTGCGCGCTTTTCAAAGACAATTGAACCTGTGCAGAAGTTCGCTGCTGGACTTAGCATAAATCCTGCCATTGTTGTTGGTAGGATAAGACGAGAGCGAGGATTCAACCTGTTCAGCAACTACACTGGACAGGGTGGAGTAAGGAAATGGCTGCTTGGTAACCGCGTTATGGAAGAAAGGCCAGACTAAATGCTTCCTATCGAGACCACACATTATACCCCCGTGCTGCGCCTCAAGAAGGGCGAGTATACAGGCCTTGAATCATTGGCCAATGAAGTTAAGGACTTTGTGTTGCCATATCTGGTCTTACCTCCACCAGATGATCCTGACCCAGAATTGCGCCGTCATTTAAAAAAGGAAGAACTAATCAATGAGCACGGTGCGCGTATAGGGAAGCACTGGAGGCTTAGGCCATGCATTGTTGATCACCGCTTTCTTAGGGATACATTGGGAGGCGAGGCTGCAGGAGTCTGGTTACCTGAGTTATATGACGTGATTGCTCGCGCTCACGGCATGGCAATGCCATGTCTTGGGTTGAATGCACATTCCGAAGAGTGTCGTGGTGTCGGTATTGTTCTGCGGAAGTATAATACCGGTATGTGTTTGCGCCTTGCTCTTGCTGATTTGGCAGATGCTGCTGTTGCTACACGCAGCCAAAGATTGCTTTTGAGCCTCGGCGTCAAGCCGAGTGAGACGGTTTTAATCCTGGATTTGTCCGATCTATCTTTGGACAGTCCGGAAATGGTTTCTGACACAGTTTTGGAGTTGGTTCATAATGCTCAAAATATAGGGACTTGGCGCCGAATAATATTTACAGGAACTCATTATCCTGAGGCTAACCCTGCGCCAAAGAATGGTGCAGTTCGGCACCCGCGGAATGAATGGATCTGTTGGCTTAATTTGATGTCTAAGGACCCCGAACTTGTAGGACAAGTATATTACGGGGACTTCTCAGCAGATTCTGCTAAATTTTCCTTTGGTGGAAAGGGTAGAGCGGCTATTCCTCATCTCAGATATACGTTAAAGGACGAGTGGCTTATTGTCCGTGGCGGACCTGCGCAGCTTGATAGTGAGGGTGCTGTCATTTGTGACGGAACTATAAGATCTGTTGCGCGTGGAATTGTATCATCTGGTGATTTCTACGGGGCAGAGTTTTCAGACGCTGATGATTTTATTTACAACTGTAGTCGAGGAGAAGGGGGCCCTGGGAACTCTACAACTTGGCGAAAAGTGAATACAACGCATCACATAACCATGGTGGTGGCTGAACTAGCGGAGCGTGCCGGAACAAAGCTTCCTCGCCGCGTCAGTCAACCTAGATACGAGCAACTCACATTTGATGAGTTGTAGGTCTAGAAGCTAATAACTTGAAGCTGCTGAGGGCAAAAATATTGCAATTCCTCTCTTAGGGTTATCCCCGATATCTTCTTAGGTACTGGGTTTGCGCTCAAAGCAAGGAGCTTAGGTATTCATCGCCCCCGCCCTTCAGCTTCCGCCCACCATGCCCTTGCGTCGAGCGGAGAGGGCATCTGCGGGGGGGCAAAGGCACATCGCGGTCTGCGCCGTAGCCTTATAACAACCAGCGAGCCGGTAGCCTTCGGACGACCGTCATGCGGATATCGCCCCAGATTTGTCCGATCCGCCGCGGCGTGATACCCACCAAGCCCTCTTCACCTTCGCATCAACCCGGAGCCGTGGCATGGGAGCCGAGCCGTCGTCGGACAAGTAAGCCGCAACAACCCTTTTCGTGTTGTTGCGGCGTCTGTCGAACCGATCCCAGCTCCAGCTGACAGGCAGATCGCCGCCAAATGTTTCTCATTTGAGCGGATGCCTCATCATGTCTTCCAAGACCCCCGCGTGGGCCACTTCCCTGCCGACGGCGCTCCTGCTGATGGCGCCTTTCGATCTTCTCGCCTCGCTGGCGATGGATATCTATTTGCCCGTCGTCCCGGCCATGCCGGGCATTCTCGGCACCAGCCCGGCCGTCGTGCAGCTGACGTTGAGCCTCTACATGGTCATGCTCGGCCTCGGCCAGATGATCTTTGGGCCGATCTCCGACCGCATCGGGCGGCGGCCCGTCCTGATCGGCGGCGCGCTGCTGTTCGCGTCGGCCTCGTTCTGTCTCGCCCTGTCGGCGACGGCGATCCCGTTCGTCATCCTGCGGTTTCTGCAAGCCATCGGAGCATCGGCCGCTCTGGTGGCGACCTTCGCGACCGTGCGCGACGTCTATGCCGAGCGGCCGGAAAGCGTCGTCATCTACAGCCTGTTCAGCGCCATGCTGGCCTTCGTGCCGGCCCTCGGGCCCATCGCGGGGGCGCTCCTCGCGGACAGGTTCGGATGGCGCGCGATCTTCGTCACGCTGGGCGTTCTGACGGTTCCGGCACTCCTGCACGCCGTGGTCCGATGGCATGAAACCCGGCCCGCTGCGGCCGTCCCGACACGAGGCTCGTTCCTGCCGCTTCTCCGCAGCCTTCCGTTCTGGACATACACGCTCGGGTTCAGCGCCGCCATGGGGACATTCTTCGTGTTCTTCTCGACGGCGCCGCGCGTGCTCATCGACAGGGCGGGATATTCGGAGCTGGAATTCAGCCTCGCCTTTGCGACCGCAGCTTTCGCGATGATTGTAACGACGCGCTTCGCCAAGCATTTCGTCGCCCGGTGGGGCCATTCCGGCACTCTCGTGCGCGGCATGGCGATGCTTCTCATCGGGGCTGCGCTCCTGGGCATCGGTCAGGTCCTCGGCCGCCCGTCCTTCTGGAGCTTCGTCGCGCCTATGTGGGTGATGGCGGTCGGGATCGTCTTCACGGGCTCGGTGGCGGCCAATGGCGCCCTCGCAGATTTCGGTGATCGGGCAGGTTCTGCGGTGGCTTTGTATTTCTGCATCCAGAGCCTGATCGTCAGCATCGGCGGAACGTTGGCGGTGATCGGGCTGCGCGGCGATACCGCCTGGCCGCTTGCAGTCTATGCTTCGGCCATGGCGGTGATCGTCCAGATTGCTCTCGGATGTCTGCGGCATCGCGACCGTCCGCAGGCGTGAACGAACAGGCGAGGGCGGCTTACCGCCCTCGTCTTCCCTTGTATTTCGGCTTCTGCCCACCGTGGCCTTGCGTCGAGCGGGGGAGGGGGCGCTCCTTGAAGTTCAGGGGCACTTCACGGTCCGTGCCGGGGCCCATTTCGTCGAGGCCGGGCTTGCGGATGCGGGTGCCCTCGTCCGAGCGGCCCTTGCCGGTCGGGCCGTAGGCATCGGCGTCCTCGTCGCCGGCGCTCGCACCCTCGGGGGAGGGCGGCAGGCCCTTCGGCGGCAGGTTGGCGCTCTGGCCGTATTTGCGTGAGCCGGAATAGCGGCCGGCCTCGCGCTCCACCTGTCCCTGGCGGGCCAGCGGATCGTCGCTGATGGCGAGCTCGGTGGCCTGCAGGCGCTTGAGCTCGTCGCGCAGGCGCGCCGCCTCCTCGAATTCCAGGTTCGCAGCGGCTTCGCGCATGCGCTTTTCCATGTCGGCGATGACGGCCTTGAGGTTGTGGCCCACGGTCTTCTCGGCGAGACCGGTATCGACCGACACGTGGTCGCGCTCGTAGACGCTCTCCAGGATGTCCGCGATGTTGCGCTTCACGCTCTGCGGCGTGATGCCGTGTTCCGCGTTGTAGGCGAGCTGCTTCTCGCGGCGGCGGTTGGTCTCCGCGATGGCGCGTTCCATGGAGCCGGTCATCTGATCGGCATAGAGAACCGCCTTGCCTTCCACGTTGCGTGCGGCGCGGCCGATGGTCTGGACCAGCGAGGTCTCGGAGCGCAGGAAGCCTTCCTTATCCGCATCGAGAATGGCGACAAGCGCGCATTCCGGAATGTCGAGGCCCTCGCGCAAAAGGTTGATGCCGATGAGCACGTCGAAGGCCCCGAGGCGCAGGTCGCGGATGATCTCGATGCGCTCCAGCGTGTCGATGTCCGAGTGCATGTAGCGCACGCGCACGCCGTTCTCGTGCAGGTATTCGGTGAGGTCTTCCGCCATGCGCTTGGTCAGCGTCGTGACGAGCGCGCGAAAACCCTTCGCGGCGAGTTCCTTCACCTCGTGCAGCAGGTCGTCCACCTGGCTGCGCGCGGGGCGGATCTCCACCACCGGGTCGACGAGGCCGGTAGGGCGGATGACCTGCTCGACGAAGACGCCGCCGGTCTGCTCCATCTCCCATTTCTGCGGCGTTGCCGACACATGGATCGACAGCGGCCGCATGGCGTCCCATTCCTCGAAGCGAAGCGGGCGGTTGTCCATGCAGGAGGGCAGACGGAAGCCGTATTCGGCGAGCGTCGCCTTGCGGCGGAAGTCGCCGCGATACATGCCGCCGATCTGTGGCACGGTGACGTGGCTCTCATCGGTGAAGACGAGGG
This sequence comes from Microvirga puerhi, assembly GCF_020089865.1. Lineage (GTDB taxonomy): Bacteria > Pseudomonadota > Alphaproteobacteria > Rhizobiales > Beijerinckiaceae > Microvirga > Microvirga puerhi. The sequence goes on along the minus strand of NZ_JAIRBM010000015.1, from coordinate 82,326 downwards.
CGTTGTCGGGCAGATATTCGAACAGCGTCGGCGGCGGCTCGCCGGGCTTGCGGCCGGTGAGATAACGCGAATAGTTCTCGATGCCGTTGCATACGCCCGTCGCCTCGATCATTTCGAGATCGAACTGGGTGCGCTGTTCCAGGCGCTGCGCTTCGAGCAGGCGGCCCATGCGGGCGAGTTCCTGGAGGCGCTGCTGCAGCTCGTCCTGGATGCCCTTTACCGCCTGCTGCAGGGTCGGACGCGGCGTCACGTAGTGCGAGTTGGCGTAGACCTTCACGAAGGAGAGATCGTTGGTCTTCTTGCCCGTGAGCGGATCGAACTCGACGATCGACTCGATCTCGTCGCCGAAGAGGCCGATGCGCCAGGCGCGGTCCTCCAAGTGGGCGGGAAAGAGTTCGATGACGTCGCCGCGCACGCGAAAGGTGCCGCGGGCGAAATCGTTCTGGATGCGCTTGTATTGCAGGGCCACGAGATCGGCGATGAGCTGGCGCTGTTCGATGCGCTCGCCCACCTTCACCGAGAAGGTCATGGCCGTATAGGTCTCGACCGAGCCGATACCGTAGATGCACGACACGGAGGCGACGATGATCACGTCGTCCCGTTCGATCAGCGCGCGCGTCGCCGAATGGCGCATGCGGTCGATCTGCTCGTTGATGGAGGATTCCTTCTCGATAAAGGTGTCCGAACGCGGCACATAGGCCTCGGGCTGGTAGTAGTCGTAATACGAGACGAAGTATTCCACCGCGTTGTCGGGGAAGAACGACTTGAACTCGCCGTAGAGCTGCGCGGCGAGGGTCTTGTTCGGCGCGAGGATGAGCGCGGGGCGCTGCGTCTCCTCGATCACCTTCGCCATGGTGAAGGTCTTGCCCGAGCCCGTGACGCCGAGCAGCACCTGGTCGCGCTCGTTCCGGCGCACGCCGTCCACCAGCTCCGCGATGGCGGTCGGCTGATCGCCCGCAGGCTTGAATTCCGAGACGAGCTTGAAGGGAATGCCGCCTTCCGACTTCTCCGGTCGCGGAGGGCGGTGGGGCACCCAGGGAACGCCGTTCTTGAAGCGCGGATCGCCCTCGGTGAGGAGCTTGGTCAGCGCGTTCACGGTGGCCGAGACGCCGTTCACGTCCGGGGCCGTATCACCCAGATCGGCCGCCACGTCCGGCCCGTCATCGGGACCTTTCAGGCCGAGCTTCTTGGCAAGGGCCGGGTCCACGTCCTCCACGTCGCCGTGAATGAAGGTTTCCTGCGCGCGCTCGGCAAAGCCCTCCGCCGCCTCCCGCTCCCGGTTGACGGCGGGATTGAGGAGATCGGCCAGATAGGAATCTAGCGGCTTGAGCTCAGGTTTGGACGCCTTCCCGGTGGAAAGCTTGGGCTTCTTGGGTGCTTTGGCCATAGAACGAATATGGTACGAAATCCCCGGCTTGGGAAGGGTGGGGAGGCGCCGTGCTGTCATTCCGACCCTCGTCCTGTCATTTCGAGGCGAGCGCCGCGAACATGTGGAAAATACGGCCCCTTGATCTTCACGGACAGGGTGGACAACCCTAAGGTGCGGCCTTGCGTGGAATGGTCGCTACCAATGAATCCGTCTGAAAGTCTTCCGAAGTTTGATGCTCTCATGATGCCGACCATAGAGGCGCTCAAGACTTTGGGCGGATCCGCGTCCAACGAGGAACTGGCCGATGCCATCGCTGAGAAACTTGGTCTGACGGACGCGCAGCGGGCCGTTCTGTCAAAGAACAAGAGTACGCCCGAATTCGAGTATCGTCTGGCGTGGGCACGCACTTACCTCAAGCATTATGGCGCCGTCAGGAATTCGCAGAGAGGCGTGTGGAGCCTCACGGAAACTGGCGAGCGTCTCAGCGAGGCTGATGTCGAGGAAATCAAGAGGAACGCTCGGGCCAACATCAATTCCCGGCACGGCCGCGATGGAGCATCCCGGTCGGAGCGCGACGCCGATCCTGAAGCAGATGTCAGAGGTCGTCTGCTCGACGTTCTGAAAACTTTGAAACCTCACGAATTCGAGAAGCTGTGCCAGCAGCTGCTACGCGAGTCCGGCTTTATCAATGTCAGGGTTACGGGACGCAGCAATGATGGCGGAATTGATGGCGAGGGTGTCTATCGCGTCAATCTGCTCTCGTTTCGCGTGCTTTTCCAATGTAAGCGCTGGAAGGGATCAGTCGGACCGAACGTCGTGCGAGACTTCCGAGGCGCCATGTCGGGCCGAGTCGACAAGGGGCTCATCATCACCACCGGGACCTTTACTGCGGAAGCACGACGGGAGGCGTCACGTGACGGCCCGCAAACCATTGAGCTCATCAATGGTGACGACTTGTGCCGATTGCTCATCGAGAACAATCTTGGCGTCGTCGTCAAGCAGGTCAAAGTCATCGAGATCGATGACGCGTTCTTCCGTTCTATCTAAGGCCGTGTATCGACACAAGACCCCCTCTGTCTGAGCTCGTTCCAGCTGGGGTCCGCATTACGCTGCGCGGCGTGCCGCGTAGCGGCCGTCGTCGAGGGGCGTGATGCGTCCGTAAAGGGCGAGGCCGGACAGGCACTGCGTGATGCGCTGTTCGATGCGCTTGCCGCCGCGCTTGAAGGCGCGAGCGAGCTCTGCAGCATCCATGGGCCGGTTCGCCGCCAGAAGCAGGGATTCGACGGCGAGCGGCTGCTCGTAGGGGTCCTTCGGGAAATCGGGCAACGCCCTGTCGATGGCAACCACGTTCTCGCCGAGATTGAGCTCGCCGCTCTTCGCCGTCGCGCCCTTGGCGAAGCGCGGGATCTGGTAATCCGGCCGCAGCCAGCGCACATGGCCCGCCGCTTCCTCCTTCGCCCGCTCGGCATTGAGGGCCACGAGCCGTTCGAGAATCTCCTCGTCGGAAAGACCGGCAGGCCAGCCATAGGCCTCGAAGACGAGCGCATCGAGTCGCTCGTGCAGCTCCTTCAGGATGAGGATCAGTCCCTCCTCCTTGATGCGTTCCTCCTCGGGCGTGAGCATCACCTTTCCGCCATCATCCCCGGCCTTGTGCCGGAGATCCACGTCTTTGCTCCGGCGCGGTTCCGAAGACGTGGATGGCCGGGACGAGCCCGGCCATGACGCGGCGCGCGAGGCCGCCTCCACCGCCTTCAGCTTCTCCAGCACGTTGTACATCTGCGTTAGCGTGAGCCTGGGATGCTCTGCCTGTCGCGTTTTGCGGAACGCATCGAGCTCCTCCGCGACGGCGCGGATTTTTTCTTTCAGCGCTTCCGGCGGATCGGGGAAGGGGAAGGGGTCGAAGACCTTGGATTTGACGTAGACAGAGTCATTGCCAATGCCGAGCCATCCTCCTGCACGCAGAGACCAGGCAACGTGCAACCGTGAGCTTAGAACTCCGAGGATGAAAGCGTCTTTAATTGCAATTGCGATAAGCTTGTTGTCTGGAAGAATTATAGCATCCAGGAATTGAAACGCTCGGTGTTTTGCTGTCTCTACCGTTGCTACGTAGCAGTTTAGCCCCGTTAGCGCTGGCCGCAATTCACGTCGCGGTTCGCCAAAGATCCACCAGTTCAGCCGATAGCTGTCCCGATTGTTCGTATCTCTTTCTGGTTTTACAGATCCTAGGACGTGCTGATACACTTCAGGATAAAGTTGGCGGATTTCGTCTGTTTCCAACCCGAACAGATCGATCACCATAACGCCTCTTGGCGCTGCCGTAAGGTCACGGCCATTCCGGTAAGGGCGGATGTGGTGTTCGAGCCCCGGTCGCCGCCCCAGTCCAAGATGCTGTGCTTCCTCTGGCGTCACGATGAAGCCGGCGCCGTGGAGTGAAACTCCACGAGAGCATAGGCCTTCGTTAGCAAGCAAGGACACGACGGAGGCAACATCGACACCCACGGTCAAATCCGCATTCACGCGCCCCTCGCGCGCGATCAGCTCCACCACCGGCTCGTCCGTATCCAGTCCGCTCTCACGCACGACCTCGTGCAGCACGCCATCGCATTCACCCTTCACCGCCACCGTCATGGCTATGCGCACCGCCGCGGCATCCGCAGCGGCCTTCGTCCAGGGGTGATCTGGGATTGCCATGAGGAGCGAGACCGGCGGCTTGCCGTCCATCCGCTTCTTGATCACGCGGCGGGAGAATTCTTGCGTGATCGAGTTGGTGGTCACAAAGCCGAAGCGGCGTAGCGGCGTCTTCTTGGCGACCAGAAACTCTGCCGCACGGTCCCACCAGTACATGACGAAATCGGCGCTGTCGTTCATGTGCTTGTGGACGGCCCATAGCGTCGCCGTATAGGCATCGCCCAGGCGTGCGCGCAGGTCCTTGCCGCCGATGAACGGCGGGTTGCCCACGATGAACTCCGCCTCCGGCCACACGGGCCGCCGCGCGTTCGGATAGGTCGCCATGGGCCTGCCGTCCTTCTCCACCACTTTCGGCACGGGATAGCCGTCCCAGGTCAGCACCGCATCATAGCCTTCGCGTTTGCCGAAGTTGATGTTCTCGAAAGCGCGCAGGATCGGCTCGGAGGGGTGGCCGGTGCGCGTGCGGTAATGCTGCTGGAGATAGCCGATCCATACCACCAGCTCGGCGATGGCGGCGGCGCGGGGATTGAGTTCGAGGCCGAGGAACTGGTGCGGGTCCACCGTCTCGCGGTCGAGGCCCATGCTTTCCGGCTCGCCGAGCTTGGCGAGGGTTTCCAGCACCTCGCCCTCCAGCTTCTTCATCAGCTCCAGCGACACGTAGAGGAAGTTGCCGGTGCCACAGGCCGGATCGAGCACGCGGGTGCCGCAGAGCTGGTGATGAAAGGCGCGGACGAGGGCGACGGCCTTCTTTTCTTCGCCGTCGAGCTGCGCACGCTCCGCCTTGGTCAGGGCGGCCTCCCAGTCCGCGCGCAACGGCTCCATGACGGTCGCTTCGACGAGGCGCTGCACATAGGCGCGCGGCGTGTAATGGGCGCCGAGCTTCTTTCGCTCGGTCTTGTCGAGTGCCTGCTCCAGCAGGGTGCCGAAGATCGCGGGATCGACCTCGGTCCAGGAATGGCTGGCGGCTGCGAGCAATTCGCCGATTTCCTCGCGGCCGAGCGGGAACACGGTGGTATCCCGGAACAGGCCGCCGTTGAAGTGGCGCACCCGCGCCTCGATGACGTGGCTGAACTCTTCGCCCTTCTCCATCTGCTGCCACAGGGCCTTCAGGCGATGAGGGAAGTGGGAGGCGTCCTTGACGCTCTTTTCCAAAAGCCCCTTGAAGCTTTCGCGCGGGAGAAGCTCCACGTCCTCGGCGAACATGGTGAAGAGGCAGCGCATGAGGAAATGGGCTACATCCTCCGGATTGCACCCGCGCTCCTCCAGCGCTTTGCTGACCTGCGCCAGTCTTTTCGCGATGTCGCGGGTGACGCGGGCGGATTTCTTCGACGGATCGAGGCTGTGCGGATCGGTCCAGATCGTCGCGAGCCGCGTCCGGATCGCCTCGTCGCGCAAATCCTCCAGATAGATGCGGAAACCATTGCGATCTGGAAACTGGTTGTAGGCCCGGCCCGTGCCTGTGAAGTCCGCGTAGATCTCGAAGCAATGGCCCACGTCGCAGACGATGATGAAGGGCGGCGCGGGGTGGTTCGCATCGAGGAGGAAGACGTAGTTCTCCGCCTGCTTGCGGGCGTTCTGCATCATCACGTCCCAGCCGCGGGCGATACTCCGCTTGCCGAGCTGCTCGGGCTCCTGGCCGAGAAGGCTCAGCTGGCCGGCGATCGCATTCTTCTTACCGGGTAGGCGCGACTGCTTCGCCTCCAGGATGAAGGCGCCTTTCTTGTAGAGGTCAATCCGCTTGGGCGCGCTCGTCCCTTCCGTCCCGCGCGGGCGTACCGCGCGCTCGAAAACATAGTCGTTATGGTCGCGTTCGTTCCCGGAAGGTTCAGGGCGGGCGACGCCGAGAATGTCGCAGAGTTCCGACAGGAACATCTGGTAATTGGCTCGCTCGGCTCCACCCTCGCGGGTCGTCCAGCGTTTGATGAAGGTTTCGATGGCGTCCGGGCTTGCGGAAGGGAGCGAGGGCATGGTCATGCCGCGACATTATTCCAAGGCCCCAAGGTTTGGGAAGGGTGCGCCCCCGTTGTCTCACCGTCATCCGCCCGTCATGGGGCAGCGTCATGACGGCTGGGTCACCATTTTCTCAGCGGGGCTCAACCATGCATCGTCGTATCGCGCAAGGCGCGCTTGCCGTCACACTCCTGTCCGGCACTGCCCTCAAGGCCTCGGCGGCGGAGTATTTCGACCGCATCGCCAGCTTCCCGATCACCGCCAATCTCCCGAAGGACGCGGATCCGAAGAAAGGCACGGTCGCGGAGATCATTTCGGCGAGCGAGGATGGCAAGCTTCTCGTCTATACGGACAGCCCCGGCGAGGCGATCGCCTTCATCGACATTGCGGACCCGGCGAAACCGCAAGCGGGCGGCCAGCTGAAGGTCGGTGGCGAGCCTACCTCCGTGACGGTGGTGGGTGGTCAGGCGCTTGTCGCGGTCAACACTTCGGTGAGCTTCACCAAGCCGAGCGGCAAGCTCGTAATCGTCGATCTCGCGAAGAAGTCCATCGCCGGTGAATGTGCGTTGCCGGGCCAACCGGACTCGGTCGCGGCGCGCGGCGGCGTACTTGCCATCGCCATCGAGAACGAGCGCGATGAGAAGGTGAACGACGGCGCCTTGCCGCAGATGCCGGCGGGCGCGCTGGTGGTCGGCGCGTTGAAGGATGGAGCACTTGACTGCGCGGCGCTGAAGACCGTCGCGATGACCGGTCTCGCCGCCGTCGCGGGCGAGGATCCGGAGCCGGAATATGTGGACATCAACAGTGCCGGCAAGATCGTTGTCACCCTGCAGGAAAACAACCACATCGTGGTGGTTGATGGCCACACCGGCCAGGTGGAGACGCATTTCTCCGCGGGCACCGTCGATCTGAAAAATATCGACACCAAGAAAGATGGAAAGATCACGCTGACGGGCAGCATGAATGCGGTGCCGCGCGAGCCGGACGGTGTGCACTGGATCGACGATAACCGCTTCGTGACGGCGAACGAAGGTGACTGGAAGGGCGGCAGCCGCGGCTTCACCATCTTCAACAAGGACGGTAGCGTCGCCTACGAGTCGGGACCGAGCTTGGAGCACGAGGTCGTCTCCCTCGGACATTATCCTGACAAGCGCGACAAGAAAGGCATCGAGATCGAAGGCGTCGAGGTCGGCCATTTCGGCAATGACACGCTGCTCTTCATCGGCTCCGAGCGCGCCTCCGTCGTCGGCGTCTATCGCGATACCGGTGCTGCACCGGAGCTCGTGCAGGTACTGCCCACCGGCGTCGGTCCCGAGGGCCTACTCGCGATCCCGTCGCGCAATCTGTTCGTGGCGACGAGCGAAACGGATCTGCGGGGCGAGGGCGGCGTTGGCCCGCATGTGATGATCTATGAGCGTAAGGAGCGCATGGCGCCTGCCTATCCGACAATCCGTTCAGTGAAGAACGCCGACGGTTTGCCGACCGCCTGGGGCGCCCTCTCGGGGCTCGCAGCCGACAAGAGCCAAGCCGGCAAGCTCTACGCGATCACGGACAGCTTCTACAGCGCTGCGCCGCGCATTCTCACCCTCGACGCGACGAAGAAACCGGCGATGATCACCGGCGACATTCTCGTCACGCGCAACGGCGCAGCCGCCGAGAAGCTCGACCTCGAAGGCATCGCGATCGCGAATGACGGCGGCTTCTGGCTTGCTTCCGAGGGCAATCTCGAAAAGGGCATCAAGAACCTGCTCCTCAAGGTCGATGCCAAGGGCGCCATTCAAGAGGAGATCACCCTGCCGTCGAGCCTCGAGGAAGGCGCGAAGAACTACGGCTATGAGGGCGTGACCGTCACCGGTTCGGGCGCGAACGAGATCGTGTGGCTCGCCGTGCAGCGTGAATGGGCCGATGACGGCAAGGGCTTCGTGAAGCTTCTTGCCTACATGCCCGCCACGAAGAGCTGGGGGGCGGTGCGCTATCCACTCGACAAGACGGAGAACGGCTGGATCGGCCTGTCGGAGATCACGGCTGTCGGTGATCGCATGATCATCATCGAGCGTGACAACCAGATCGCCGGTAAGGCGCAGGTGAAGAAGCTCTATGCTGTCTCGCTTGCCGAAATGAAGCCGGCTCCGCTCGGCGGCGAATTGCCGGTCGTGAAGAAGACGCTGGTCCGCGATCTTCTGCCCGATCTGAAGGGCGCTAACGGCTACGTGCTCGATAAGGTCGAAGGCTTCGCCGTCGACGCTGCTGGCGATGCCTATATCGTCACCGACAATGACGGCGTCGACAATTCGTCCGGCGAGACGCAATTCCTCAAGCTCGGAAAGCTCTGACGCAGGACGGGAAGGCGGCGGCCCGGCTTCAGGGCCGCTCGCTGGGCTTGCGAGAGAGAGGATGAACTTCGGGAGATGTCGCTCATCCGCATCCGCGACGCGGATGAGCTTTCACGTTCTTGTGAGATGATCAGGCGGAGAACGCGGTAGGGCCTTTCAGATAGCGCGCAGTACGCTCCAAGCGGGCGCGCTCCTGCTCGTCCAGATCGCGAGTCTCATCTGCACGTCGCTCCTCGACAGGAGGACGGGCATCGGCTGTTGCAGCAGCACCCTGCGCGGACGGTTTGGCACCGTCATCTGTCGAAGGCAGGGGCGGACGGGTAATCATGACACGCTCCATGAGTCGTGGTGCGGAGTGTCGGGGCAATCCGTGTCCCAATTGCGGCGGCGCAGCAATCAGAACGCGGTGGCAGCACGTTTCATCTCCTTCGGCTCGGCTGCCAGACCGCGGCAATCCTGTCGCCGCACGTGCGGGCAGGCGTGTCGTTCAGATTGAGCGCCAGGGATCGTCAGGCCTCGTCGCAACTTCTGCCAAGAAGATTGAGGCCCTCGTCCAGGAGGTCGCCCAGGTTCGGAATGCCGATGAGCCAATCCGCCGTCGAGAGGCTGCTGGAGGCCTCCCTTTCCCGCGCGAGGCGCACGGCGTCTGCCCATTCCCTCGGTTCCATGTCACCTCGACCGATATAGACGAGAGCGATCAGATCCGCGCGCTCGTCGTCGTTCAGTCCCGCGACGACCTCACGGATTTCCTCCTCGGTCAGGTCATCGGGATTGGTTGTCAGCATATCGATGTTGCCGTCATCCGTCGGATTGGAACCGGAATCCGGGTCCGTAATGCCTTCCTTAACGTCAACGGCACGCACGCGATCGATCAGGTCGCAGATCTTATCGATCCCGATGTCCAGAGAAACGGCTTGGGAAAAGTCTCTTTTCTTCGTCATGATAGAGAAACCCGGAAAGTGCCATTCGGTTCGGCTGGTGCATACGACTCAGCCCGTTGAAGCCGATCTAGGGCGAAAGCGGGCAGCGACATCGGCTTGAGCGATCCACCGGGCCGGTGTCGTTCAGAATTTCATCAATCCGTATGGAGGATCATGATAGAGCGGGCTCAATCCCACGTGATTCGCACTGCTCATGTCCGGCCTCGAAATTCTCGGCTTTGTCGCCGCCGTCCTGACCACCGTCTGCTGGCTGCCGCAGGCTTTCCGAACCATCCGAACCAAGGACACCAAGTCCCTGTCTCTGGTGACGCAGAGCGTTTTCACCTTCGGGGTGGCGCTGTGGCTGATCTACGGGATCTTGGCGGGCAATGCGCCGATCATTTTCGCGAACGGTGTCACGTTCATTCTCGTAGCGCTTATCCTCGCTATGAAGTTACGATACGGGTAGCGTGCTCTTCCGGAGACCATCATGCGCCGGTTCTTTGCCCTCGTTTTTCTTAGCGTAACGCTTTCGCTCGGCCTTTCCGGCTCGGCTTTCAGCCAACGGGCCCCTCGTGCAGAGGCCTTCAGGCTCGCCGCCCATCAGCCCGGCCGGACAGACGTCTATATCCTCTCCTTCGGCCTTTGGGGGCCACAGAGCGTGTTCGAGAGCGAAGCCAAGGGCGCGGCGCGTATCCTGGAGCAGCAGTTCGCATCCAAAGGCCGCACGATCGTCCTGTCCAATACCAAGCGGCGCTCCGATGCGACGCCGGCTGCCCTGGTCGCCGCGGCGCAGGCAGCCGGAAAGGCACTCGATCCGGACGAAGACGTCCTGGTGCTGGTTCTGACTTCCCACGGCGGGCCGGACGGGATTGGCCTGATTTCCCGCCGGGACGAAGGCGTGGTCACGCCGGATCATATCCGACGGCTCCTGGAGGAAACCAAGGCGCGCAACCGGGTGGTGATCGTCTCCGCCTGCTATTCGGGCATCTTCGCCAAGGAACTGGCCGACGCGCGCACCCTCGTCATCACCGCCGCCGCAGCCGATCGACCCTCCTTCGGCTGCCAGGACGGCGCAGCCTGGACCTATTTCGGAGACGCGTTCTTCAACAAGGCGCTGCGGAGCGAACCGCGCCTGAATGCCGCCTTCGAGCGCGCGCGGCAGCTCGTTACGACACGGGAGCGACGGGAGGGCTTCGACCCCTCCAATCCTCAGATGGCCGGTGGGTCGGAGGTGCTGGAACGCCTCCGGACCCGTTGCGTCAGCCTTCAGCAGCGTGCGTGTTGAGAAGAGACCGGGCGTGGCCCACGCAATCCTGCGACGCTGCGTCCCCCGAGGCTTCCCTTCGATCCGCTTCCCTTGACAGAGCCAGTCAGGCGAATAGGGCAGACTGCTCCATCACTTTCCCAAGCAAGATTTCATGAATCCCAAAGTCGCACCCATCGTGATGCTGTTCGCCTCGAACGTCTTCATGACCTTCGCCTGGTACGGGCATCTCAAGTACAAGGCCTCGGCCCTCTGGATGGCGGTGATCGCCAGCTGGGGTATCGCTTTCTTCGAGTATTGGTTGGCAGTTCCGGCGAACCGCATCGGTTCGGCCGTCTATTCGGCCGCAGAGCTGAAGACCATCCAAGAGGTGATTACCCTCATGGTCTTCGCGGGCTTCTCCGTTTTCTACCTGAAAGAGGCCTTAAGCTGGAATCATCTCATCGGTTTCGCGCTGATCGCGACCGGCGCCGCCTTCATCTTCCGGGGCGGCTAGGGGCCGAGAGGGTCAATCTGCCGGCCTGACCCGCAGGATGCGTCCGTTCGACGAATCCGTCAGAAGATACACGTAGCCGTCGGGACCCTGGCGGACGTCGCGGAAACGCTCGCCGATCTGCTGGAGCATACGTTCCTCGCCCGTGACCTTGTCGCCGTCGACATCCAGCCGCGAGACCAGCTTGCCGGCAAGCGCGCCGACCAGAACGCTGCCGCGCCAGGCCGGAAACTTGTCGCCGGTATAGAAGGCCATGCCGGAAGGGGCGATAGAAGGATCCCAGTAATAGATCGGCTGCTCCATGCCGGCCTTCTTCGTTCCCTCTCCGATCTTGGCTCCCGAATAGTCGACGCCGTAGGTGATCACGGGCCAGCCATAGTTCAGGCCCTTGCGGGGGATGTTGATCTCGTCGCCACCTCGCGCTCCATGCTCGGCGGTCCAGAGTTCGCCCGTCGTGGGATGAAGGGCCGCGCCCTGCACGTTGCGATGGCCGATGGACCAGATCTCCGGCTGCGTGCCCTCGCGGTTGAGGTAGGGGTTGTCCGGAGCGGGTCCGCCCTTCGGACGGATATGGATAACCTTGCCCAAGTGATTCGCAGGATTCTGGGCCTGATCCCGCAAGTCGAACCGATCGCCGACCGTCACGAAGAGATTGCCGTTGCGGTCGAAGACGAGTCGGGAGCCGAAATGGTTTCCACCCGTGTGGGACGGCTCCTGCCGAAAGATGACCTGCGTGTCCGTGAGCGTCGTGCCCGCCTCGTCGAGACGTCCGCGAAGCACGCTCGTTCCCGCTCGTCCGTCGCCCCGATCCTCCGCAAAGCTCAGGTAAACGAGGCGGTTCTGTTGGAAAGCTGGATCGAGGGCCACATCGAGGAGGCCGCCTTGGCCCTTCGTGGCGATGCGCGGCATACCTTTGATCGGCTCAGAAAGTTTGCCCTCTCCCGAGACGATCCGCAGGCGGCCGGGCCGCTCGGTCACGAGCATGCGGCCGTCCGAAAGAAACGTCAGGCCCCAGGGATGGTCAAGGTTCCGCGCGACCGTCTCGACGATCACTTCGACCTTATCGGTGCGAACGCGCTGCGTGTCCTGCGCGAGGGACGGAGAAGCATTGAGGAGGATCGCAAAAGCGAGGGCTGGAAGAAGGCGGGGGGACATGAGGCTCTCCGTCGTCCGAACAGGCCGGAGAGCTAGCCGTTTCTGACGCGCCGTCAACCAGCGTGGCCATCACGGCCGCGTTATTGTGGCTGTGTCGATGAGATGATCGGGCCGTGATCGGACAGGGCATTAGTTGTCGTCGCCATTACGGAAATCGTCGCGAGCCCCATCAGCATGACGAGCGCGAGCGAGAGACGGCTCTGCTGTCGTGCGTCGAGGCGCGGGGCGCGGGAGGCGACATGGTAGGTATGGGTCCGGCGGGTCGAGTGCATGACGGTTTCCCCATGTAATGAACAGTTGTTGCGGGGAAAAACATGTGTGAATCGAGAAAGTTCCGGCCGTTAACCAAAATGGTGCTTTCGGAATTCGAGATAAGTACTGGAATTAACTATTCGTTAACCTTTCAGGCCTCGCCAGTAGGTTCCACAAGCACGGAGTCGGCCGAGCGCTTGGCCGGTCCATGAAACACCGCCTCGATGTTGTTGCCGTCTGGATCAAACGCGAAAGCGGCGTAATAACCAGGATGGTAGGAGCGTTCGCCCGGCCCGCCATTTTCACGGCCGCCATGCGCCAGGGCTGCGGCATGGAAGGCCCGCACGGTGTCCAAGTCACGGGCCTGAAAGGCCAGATGAACGCGGGAGACAGGGCCATCGGCACGGTCTACCCAAAGCTCGTCGCAGGCGAAATGGCGTGGACTTTCGGAGGTGAAGCTCCGCCCCATCGCCTGAAGCACTGCGCGGTAAAACATCCGGCTGGCTTCGAGATCTGCGACGCGCAGATGGATGTGATCGATCAGTCGGCCCAGGTGATGATGCATGTCTCGTTTCCATCGTGACCGGAGCGGAACGTAGCGCAGCAAAGCTTGATCGGGAGGGCGGCTGCGCAAAGAAAATGGCCAGGACATGCCCGGCCATGAGAGTCGACGATGGGGTATGCGACCGAGCGATCAGTTTCCTTCGACCGTCTTGATGTTCGCCGCCTTGATCACGTCTGCCCAGGTCTGGATTTCCTTGGCGAGGTACGGCTTGAACGCTTCTGGATCGCGCACGTTCAGCGTGAAGCCGAGCTTGGTGATGCGCTCCTTCACGTCGGGCTTTTTGAGGATCGCGATGATGGTCTTCGACAGCTTGTCGAGAACGGGCTGCGGCGTCTTCACCGGAGCGAAGAAGGCGGCCCAGGATTCCGCGTCCGCATCGGTGATGCCCTGCTCGCGCAGCGTCGGCACGTCCGGTGCCTGCGGATTGCGCTGCGGGCTGGCAAGGCCGATGGCCCGCATCTGACCGGCCTGGAACTGGGCCAAAACGCTCGGCAGCGTTGAGTTCGACACGTCGATGCGCCCGGCCATCAGCTCGGTCACCAGGGGAGCCGCGCCGCGGAACGGCACGTGGGTCATCTTGATGCCGGTACGCGTCATGAAGAGCTCGGTCGCCAGGTGCGAGCCGGAGCCGACACCCGTGGATCCGTAATTCAGCTTGCCGGGATCCTTCTTGGCCAGAGCGATCAGCTCCGGGATCGTCTTCACCGGCAGGTCGTTGCTGACCACGAAGACGTGCTCGAAGGCGCCGGCGCCGGCGAGCGGGGCGAAATCCTTGATCGCGTCGTAGCCCGGCTCCTTCAGCAGGAACATGTTGTTCCCATGGGTCTGGTTGTTGCCGAATACGATGGTGTAGCCGTCGGGCTCGGCCTTGGCGACGGAACGGGTGCCGACCGCGCCGGAGGCGCCCGCCAGGTTCTCGACGATCACGTTCTGGCCGAGATCCTTGCCCATCTCCTCCGCCACGATGCGGGCGATCACGTCAGTCGGCCCGCCGGCCGGGTAGGGCACCACCATCTTGATGATGCGGGTCGGGAACTCTTGAGCCGTGGCCGACGTGGCAAGAAGCGCTGCGCCGGCAAAGAGGCCGAGCGCAAGGCGGCGGGTCAAGGACGTGGTCATCAGGGGGAAGTCTCCTCAAAAACCCAAGGCAGGCGGGCTGTTTTGCTTGATTGGGCGGCCCATGCGGACTAGGGTCCGCGGCCGTCAACGCTCCCCTTCTAACGTCCCGATTGGAGAATTCCCATGGGCTTTTTGTCTGACGCCCTTTCCCGCATCAAGCCGTCTGCGACGATCGTGATCACGCAGAAAGCGCGGGATCTCAAAGCCCAGGGCCGGGACGTGATCAGCCTGTCGGTGGGCGAGCCCGATTTCGACACGCCGGAGAATATCAAGGAAGCGGCCATTGCGGCGATTCGCCGGGGCGAGACCAAGTATCCGCCGGTCTCCGGCATCGTGCCTCTGCGCGAAGCCATTGCCCGCAAGTTCAAGCGCGAGAACGGCCTCGACTACAAGCCCTCGCAGACCATCGTGTCCACCGGCGGCAAGCAGGTGATCTACAACGCGCTTCTCGCGACCCTCAATCCCGGCGACGAGGTGATCATTCCGACCCCGTACTGGGTCTCCTATCCGGAGATGGTCGGCCTGTGCGGCGGCAAGCCTGTCTTCGTCGACACGACCATGGAGCACAGCTTCAAGCTCCAGCCGGGTCCCCTGGAGCGGGCGATCACGCCTCGGACCAAGTGGATCATCCTCAACTCGCCTTCGAACCCGACCGGCGCGGCCTATTCACGCGCCGAGATGAAGGCGATCACCGATGTCCTGATGCGCCATCCGCATGTCTGGGTCCTCACCGACGACATGTACGAGCACCTGACCTACGGCGACTTCGAATTCGTGACGCCGGCCCAGGTCGAGCCCAATCTCTACGATCGCACGCTGACCATGAACGGCGTGTCGAAGGCCTATGCCATGACCGGCTGGCGCATTGGCTACGCGGCCGGCCCTGAGCACCTCATCAAGGCCATGGACTTCGTCCAGGGCCAGCAGACCTCGGGTGCGGCCACGATTTCGCAGTGGGCGGCCGTCGAAGCGCTCGATGGTCCGCAGGATCACCTGCCGCGCTTCAAGAAGGCCTTCGAGGAGCGCCGCGATCTGGTGGTCTCCATGCTCAACCAGTCGAAGTACCTGAAGTGTCCGATGCCGGAAGGGGCTTTCTATGTCTATCCGTCCTGCGCCGAGGCCATCGGCAAGACCGCGCCCTCGGGCAAGGTGCTGAAGACGGACGAGGATTTCGTTTCCGAACTCCTCGATACGGAAGGCGTCGCGGCGGTCCACGGCTCGGCCTTCGGCCTCGGCCCGAACTTCCGCATCTCCTACGCCACGTCGAACGCGGCGCTGGAGGATGCCTGCAACCGCATCCAGCGGTTCTGCGGTTCGCTGCGGTGACCAGTCTGCCTCGGACGTTCCAACCGGATCCCGAGGCTCCTGCCTATCGCCTCGACCAAAACTCGCCATATCGGGTGAAGTCGGACTTTCGCGTCGACTTCACCAATGGCGGGCACATCGAGGCGAAGGACTTTCTCCTCGACATCGTGGGCGACACCGTCACGCCCGAGCGTCTGGCCGAGATGATCGTCTCGGCCCTGAATCTTCTGCGCGCGGGTCCGGTGACGATCTTCAGCATGCAGGTGGTGCGCCGGGGCGCGCATCAGGACGCGGCACCTGCAGCGCTGCCGCGCGGCGCTTGAGACTTCGCCAAGAATCTCTGCCGCTCTTGGAACTATGTTCCTCGTGAAGCCGTTGATCGCAGGCCAAAGCCAAGCTTCAAGGAGATCACGATGCTTCGCGCCGTCACAACCGTCGCAGCCATGGCGCTGCTCGCTTCGATCGGCACCACAGAGGCGCAGGCCCAGAACCGCGTTCGCGCCGGTGTCCTGACCTGCAGCGTCGCCGGCGGAATCGGCCTGATTGTCGGCTCGCAAAAAGCCACCGCATGCACCTTCCGGCCCCGTCGCGGAGCGCCGGAGCACTATGTGGGAGTCATACGCCGGTTCGGGCTCGACATCGGCGCGACCCAGCGCGGCGTCATCACATGGGCCGTCTTTTCCGCGGGACGTCCCGTTCGAGGATCACTCGCCGGCAACTATGTAGGGGCTACAGCGGAAGCAACCGTCGGCGCAGGCCTCGGCGCCAATGTCCTGGTCGGGGGATCGAACCAGAGCATCGCGCTCCAGCCCGTTTCCGTCAGTGGCCAGACAGGCCTGAATCTCGCCCTCGGCGTCGGTGAGCTGGAACTGCGTCCGTCGCGGTAGTTTCGAGCTGAAAGCACCCTTCCCGCGGCCGGGCTTAGCCCGGCCGTTTGCCGTTAGGTTTCCAGGTGACGCCGGCGAACACCGACAAAAGCCCTTGCCAAGGCCGACCGAGAGGCAGAGCATCGGACTCAACGCGGCCGGCAAGAGCGCGCTGATGGGGGGCAGGGAAGGAAACTGTCATGGCACCCAACGGCAGGGAAGCGAAGGGCCCGCGATGCATCGCCATCGTTGGCCCGTTCCAAAGCGGCAAGACCACTCTTCTCGAGGCGATCCTGGAGCGCACGGGCACGATCGGACGGTCGGGCCGTGTCACCAATGGAGACAGCGTCGGCGATGCGAGCCCGGAGGCGCGCGCGCATGCGATGAGCATCGAGCCCAACGTGGCGACGGTCTCCTTCCTCGGCGATACCATGACCTTCATAGACTGCCCCGGCTCCACCGAGTTCCTGCACGAGATGCGGAACGTGGCTCCGGTCTGCGACGCCGCAATCGTGGTCTGTGAGGCTGACGAGCGCAAGATTCCAGCGCTTCAAATCATTCTGCGCGAACTAGAGGAGGCGGATATTCCGCGCTTCCTGTTCATCAACAAGATCGATACGGCGAGCCGGCGAGTCCGTGAGACGTTGGCGCTGTTGCAGCGTGCCTCGCGCACGCCGCTCCTGCTGCGCCAAATCCCGATTTGGAAAGACGGGATCGCGGTCGGATTCATCGACCTCGCCCTTGAGCGGGCCTTCATTTATCGCGAGCATGCGCCGAGCGAGATCGTCGACATGCCGGACGGCGAGGCCCTGCGTGAGCGCGAGGCGCGCTTCGCCATGCTGGAGCGCTTGGCCGACTACGACGATGCGTTGATGGGAGATCTGATTTCCGAGATCGAGCCGCCGCGGGATCGCGTGTTCGACGACCTGGCGCGGGAACTGAAGGACCAGCATGTGGTTCCCGCCTTCATCGGCTCGGCTGATCGTGGGAATGGGGTCACGCGCCTCCTCAAGGCCCTGCGCCACGAGGCCCCAGGCCTTGAGGAAACCCGAGCCCGCCTCGGTGTCGCGGAGGAGGGCGCGCCTCTGGCCCAGATCATGAAGACCGTCCACCTCGGGCAGGGCGGCAAGATGTCCGTCTCCCGCGTGCTGCGCGGGGAGTTCCACGAGGGCGACACGGTGATCGGTTCCCGTGGCGGTGAGGCCCGGATCGGTTCGCTCCTATCCCTGGTCGGTACCACGATGACCCGCAAGGACGTGGCCGTGGCCGGCGAGGCCCTGGGCTTCGGACGGCTGGAGGATCTTGCGACGACCGATTGCTTCAGCACGGGCAAGACACGGCCCGAGGCGATCCTCTCCGTGGCGCCGCCGGAGCCCGTCTATGTCGTCGCGATCCGGGTAAAGGACCGCAAGGACGATGTCCGTCTCACGGGAGCGCTGGCAAAGATCGCCGAGGAGGATCCCTCCCTCGTCATCGATAACAGGCCGGAGATTGGCGAGATCAGGCTTCTCGGCCAGGGTGAGATGCACCTGCGCGTCGCGGTCGAGAAACTCGCCTCGCGCTTCCAGGTTGGCGTGGAGACGTCGAAGCCCCGCATCTCCTATTGCGAGACGATCCGCGCTCCCGCCTCGGCGCGTGGCCGCCACCGCAAGCAGACCGGTGGTCATGGCCAGTTCGGCGATGTGATGATCGAGATCCATCCGCTCCCGCGGGGGGAAGGCTTCGCGTTCCAGGACAAGATCACGGGCGGCGTAGTTCCGCGCCAGTATATCCCCTCGGTGGAGACCGGAGCGCGGGACGCGGTGCGCTGCGGCCCGCTCGGATTTCCGGTGGTCGACCTCGCGGTGACCTTGACCGACGGTTCCTATCATACCGTCGATTCCTCGGATGCGGCCTTCCAGGCCGCCGCCAAGCTCGCCCTCGCCGAGGCCCTGCCGAAGGCGAAACCGGTTCTCCTCGAACCGGTGCTGTCGGTCGAAGTCACGATTCCGACGGAAGCCCTGTCCAGGGCCACCGGCCTCGTTACCGCCCGCCGCGGTCAGATCCTTGGCTATGATGCCCGTCCTGGGTGGCCTGGATGGGACGTGATCAGCGCGACTATTCCGGAGGCCGAGGTCGGCGATCTCATCATCGAGCTGCGTTCTGCAACGTCCGGCGTCGGCACCTTCTCGACCCGCTTCGACCATATGGCGGAACTGAGCGGGCGCCCGGCCGAACTGGTCATGCAGAAGGCGCATTGATCCGGTCTGTCGTTAGCGCACAGGCTTTTCGGAGGCGACCGGTAACACCGGCCGCCTCTTTTTGTGCATCCCTTCGAGTCGTGGACGAGACGCTGCGGCAAGGCTGCTGCCCATCGACAAAACCTGGCGGTCACGCCAAGTTGGCTGGCAATGGGAACACCATCTCCCTAAAAACAACCGCATACGACGCGGAGGAAACAAGAATGAACGCCACGATACCGGCATCCGCCGTTGCGAGGACCGCCGACCCCGCAGCAGACAAGCCCTGGCTGAAGTTCTATCCGCCGAAAGTTCCGGCGACGATCGATGAGGCCAAGGTCGGGACGCTGGTCGATATGTTCCGGGAAGGGGTTACCCAGTACGGTCATCGGTATGCGGCTGACAGCTTCGGCAAGCGGATCACCTACGCGGAGCTGTCCCGTGCGGCGGAGGCCGTCGCGTCGTGGCTTCAAGGCCAGGGGCTGAAGAAGGGCGAGCGTGTCGCGATCATGCTGCCGAACGTCATGGCATATCCGGCGATCCTGTTCGGCATCCTCATGGCCGGCGGCACCGTGGTCAATGTCAATCCGCTCTATACCACCCGTGAATTCGCCCATCAGGCCAAGGATGCGGGTGCACGCTTCCTGTTCGTGCTCGAGAATTTCGGTGCGACTGTGCAGGAGGCCTTGCATGAGGTTCAGTTCGACCGTGTCGTGCTTGTGACGCCCGGCGATCTCCTTGGACTTAAAGGCATGATCGTCAATTTCGTGTCGCGCCATGTGAAGAAGGCGGTGAAGCCGTTTAATCTTCCGAAGGCGGTGACCTTCAAGTCCGTCCTGGCACAGGGCGCAGCGCGGCGGCCTGATCCGGTGGCAATCGCACCCGACGACGTCGCGTTCCTGCAATATACAGGCGGGACGACCGGTGTGGCGAAGGGCGCGGTTCTGCTTCACAGCAACGTCGCGGCAAACGTCCTGCAATGTGAAGCCTGGATGCGTCCGTTCTTCGGGGAACGCGAGGACCATGTGATGGTCGCCGCATTGCCGCTCTATCACATTTTCGGATTGACCGTCTGCGGCCTCCTGATGACGCGCATCGGCGGCTGTCAGCTACTCATCGCCAATCCGCGCGACATCGCGGGCTTCGTGAAGACGCTGAAGTCGCGGCGCATCACGCTCATGTCGGGGGTCAATACCCTCTACAACGCTCTCGCGCACGCGCCTGGGATCGAGCAGGTGGATTTCTCGCAACTCGTCTTCGCCGTGTCGGGCGGAATGGCGACACAGGCGGCGGTTGCCAAGAAGTGGAAGGAAGTGACGGGCCAGCCGATCGTCGAAGGCTACGGCCTGTCCGAGACCTCACCGGTCGTCTGCGCCAACAGGCTCGATATCGAGGAGTTCACCGGGACCATCGGCTATCCCATTCCTTCGACGCAGATCTCCATCCGCTCCAGCGACGGCACGGCCGTTCCCCTCGGCGAACGGGGCGAGTTGTGTGTCAAGGGTCCGCAAGTGATGGCCGGCTATTGGATGCGTCCCGACGAGACGGCCAAGGTCATGACCTCGGATGGCTTCTTCCGCACGGGCGATGTTGCGGTGCTGCAGACCGACGGTCAGATAAAGATCGTCGATCGCATGAAGGACATGATCCTGGTCTCGGGTTTCAACGTCTATCCGAACGAAGTTGAGGACGTTCTGACCCAGCATCCGGGAGTTCTAGAGGCCGCTGTCATCGGCCTGCCCGACGAGCATTCCGGCGAGGTCGTAGCGGCCTATGTGGTGCGCAAGGACCCATCCTTGACGGCTGAAGCGCTGCGCCATTTCGCGCGCGAGAATCTCACGGCCTATAAGGTGCCGAGAAAAATCGAGTTTCGCGAGACGCTGCCAAAGTCGAATGTCGGCAAGGTACTGCGCCGCCTCCTCAAGGATGACGTCGCGCAGCGGAGCTGAACTGCGACGAATATCTGCCTCAAGCAAAAAAAAGCCGGGCACGAAGCCCGGCTAAAGTGAGGTCCGACAAAAGTCAAAACCTTCCAGAGGGAACGGCCGACACGGCAGCGCTGGGAGGAAGAAAGCGATGCCGCGTTGAAATCAGCCACTGCTCATATCGGCTGCATTGCGCCCTTTTGCAATGCAGCATGCCTCATAAAAGGGCTGCACTATGCGCATGGCTTGTGTCGTTAAGCTGTCAAATTCGGCACGAGCTATTCAGCTTGGCTGGATATCCAGCTCGGATTCGGCAGTCTTATCAATGCTTAAAAGCAGATGGCGCAAGTACGTGCCCGCGTCTCATTTTCGACAATCCGATGAAACGGGAGCGGGAATGAGGGAATATTTCGAAGCAGGAAATGCGCTCTAGTACGTCCAGCGCTGGGCCTTGCTGATGAGAAAGTCCCGGAAGGCCTGCACACGCGCGACGGAGCGCATCTCTTCAGCGTAGACGAGATAGCTGTCGAGGGAAGGCATCTCCACATCGCGCAGGATCTGCGTCAGGTGCGGATTGCCGACGACCACGTAGTCAGGCAGCACGGCGATGCCGGCACCGGTCTCGACGGCGTAGCGGAGCGCTGTAATGTTGTTGACCACGTAGTGATACTGCCGCGGCTCCTTCCCCTCGCGACCGGCTGTCGAAAGCCAGTGCACCGACATGAGATAGGAGGGCTCCTGGCCGCCGAACGACACGATCCGGTGCTTGTCCAGATCCTCCAGGGTCTTCGGTTCCCCGAAGCGCTTGAGGTAATCGTTGGAGGCATAGACGTGGAAGTGAATCGTGAACAGGCGGCGCTGAATCAGATCGGGCTGGGCCGGCCGACGGAGACGAATGGCGACGTCCGCCTCGCGCATGGCCAGATCCAGCTCCTCGTTGTTGAGGATCAACTCGACCCGGACATCCGGATAGAGATCGAGGAATTCGGCGACCCGCTGGGCCAGCCAGATCGACCCGAGGCCGACGGTGGTGGTCACCTTGAGCACGCCCGAGGGCCGCTCGCTCGTCTCCACGAGGCGGGCCTTCGTGGTTTCCAGCCGCATGCGCATGTCACGGGCGGCCCGGAAGAGCAGATCGCCCTGCTCGGTCAGGATCAGGCCGCGAGCATGGCGGTGGAAGAGGGGGGCTTTCAGCTCCCGTTCCAGAGCACTGATCTGACGGCTGACTGCTGACTGGCTCAGACCCAGATCGTCACCGGCCCGCGTGAAGCTTCCCGCTTCTGCAACCGTATAAAAAATCCGGATCTTGTCCCAGTCCACAGCGTTCCCCTGGCACCCGGCTTACAATGCCGGGTTTCTTATCTCTTACCAGCTTCGGCGCGACGCAATAGGAATTCGGGCCGAAGACTCACCAAATCTTGTTATGAAATCATTCAGCAGCCTGCTGAGTCACCTCCAGGGCTGCGAGATAGCGCTCGGTTTCCAGGGCCGCCATGCAGCCCATTCCCGCGGCCGTGACCGCCTGGCGGAACACGTCATCGGTCACGTCGCCGGCCGCGAATACGCCTGGAATGTTGGTCGCCGTCGAGTCCGGCTTGGTCAGCAGGTATCCGCCCGGCTTCATATCGAGCTGGCCCGCGAAGAGCTCCGTCGACGGCTTGTGGCCGATGGCGATGAAGACGCCGTCCGTCCTGTGCTCCGTGACCTGGCCGGACACGAGGTTCTTGAGCTTCACATGCGTTACCGAGAGCGGCGCCTGCGTGCCGCAGATCTCCTCGACGGCGGAATTCCAGACGACTTCGATATTGGGGTGCTTGAACAGCCGGTCCTGAAGGATGCGCTCGGCACGGAAGGAATCCCTCCGGTGCACCACCGTCACCTTCTTGGCGAGATGCGCAAGGTAGAGTGCTTCCTCGACGGCCGTGTTGCCGCCGCCGACCACCACGACCTCCTTGCCACGGAAGAAGAAGCCGTCACAGGTGGCGCAGGCCGAAACGCCGAAGCCCTGGAACTGGGCCTCCGTCGGCAGGCCGAGCCATTTCGCCTGGGCACCCGTGGCGATGACCAGGGAGTCGCAGGTATAGACGTCGCCAGAATCGCCCTCGATCCGGAAGGGACGGGTGTTGAGATCGACCTTCACGATGTGGTCGGACACCATCTTCGTCCCCACATGCTCCGCCTGCAGGCGCATTTGCTCCATGAGCCAGGGACCCTGGATCACATCCGCGAAGCCGGGATAGTTTTCCACATCCGTGGTGATCATGAGCTGGCCGCCGGGCTGGAAGCCCGAAATCAGGACTGGCTCCAGGAGCGCGCGTGCCGCATAGATCGCCGCCGTATAGCCCGCCGGCCCGGAGCCGATGATGATGAGCTTGGCGTGGGATTGGGCCATCAGGAGTTCTCCAGTGCGAAGGCGGCGTCGGGCAGGCCGAGAGCGCGGCGGTGGCGGGCCAGGCCTTCGGCGATAGCCCGCGCGATCAAAGATGTTGAATCTAGCGGTTCGTAAGGCGTGCCTTCAAGGCGGCCTTCGAAGGCATGCACAATTCCCTTGGCCTTAAGCTGATCCAGGAACATACGCAACTTGGGATGCCCGCCGCTGGGCTCGAAGACCAGGATCGGCACCCCCGTGGCCGCCGCTTCTCCGACCATGTTGAAGGAATCGGCCGTGACGACCACGGCTTCGGACAGGGCAAGCAGTGCCACGAAAGGGTTTTCTCCGGTGCCGTCCCATAGGAAGGCGTTATGCCGGTCGGCGAGATCGGCCACGGCGTCGTGTAGGGCGGGAGGCGTTCGCCGCGACGCGGAGATCATCAATCCCGCGCCGCTGGCGGCCAAGCGCTCCAGGTGCGCCGTGAAGGCAGTGATATCCTCAGGTCCGAAGCGATGATGGCGGCTGTTGCCACCGACCAGGACGCCTACCCGGGGGTGGGGCAGGGTGATCAGGCGCGCGTCGGGGTGGGCTCGGGCCGATGCGAGGCGCGCCGCCGATACGCGATGCGGCGGCGTCAGCGTATTGAGCACATTCGGCCCCCGAATCCGGTCGTAGGATGGGGCCCAGATGAAATCGGCGGCTTTCGGGCCGGTCCGGGGATCCTTCAGGAACACCGTATAGGTCCGCCCGCCGGAAGCATGTTTCACGAACCGCAGATAGGGAACGGCGCGGCGGCCGGAGCCGATCAGCAGGTCCGGAAAGGGCGGCAGGAGAGGGCTGTTATGGGCAGCTGGGCGCTCCCGCGGGTCAATCGGCCCCCAGGGCATGAGCCAGCTGAAGGGCGCTTGCGGCCGGATGCGGCGAATCTCCGGCATGAGGCCGAGGGCCTCCGCCACGCTCAGGGCCTGTAGTTCATCGCCGGCCTTGCCGTCGGTCAGAACCCAGGAGATGAGGCCGGCATCACGCAACATTCGATCACTGTGCCTGTGGAGTTCATGAAGTTCGTTGCGACTTAATCGCCTGCCCTTCTTGTGCAGACCCTCTACAACGTCTACTCAGCCGAGACGAGCCTTTCCCGGAGGTAATGTGCGCGGACGCCTCGATTCCATAGACTGGGCCATCCTGAAGGAACTGCAAGCTGACGGCAGCATCACGAACGTGGAGCTGGCGCGGCGTGTCGGCCTGTCGGCTCCCCCATGCCTGCGCCGCGTGCGTGCGCTGGAAGCGGCTGGGATCATCAAGGCCTATCGGGCGATGCTCGATCCGAAGGCGCTCGGCTTCGAGATCGTTTGCTTCGCCATGGTTCAGCTCGACGTTCAGGGCAAGAAGGAACTCCAGGAGTTCGAACAGCGGATCAAGGACTGGACCATGGTCCGGGAGTGCTGGACGCTGTCCGGGGACATCGATTTCATTATGAAGTGCGTGGCGCCCAATCTCGCCGCCTTCCAGGGCCTCGTCTCGGAGCTCACCGGCCTCACGAATGTCCGAAACGTGCGTACGGCGCTCACTCTCGATCTGATCAAGGACGAGCCGCTGGTGCCGATCGAGGACGAAGTCGAGGCGAACGGCTGACACTTAAACGATGAGTTGACGCCGCAGCCACAGGACATAGTGGCTGGCGATCGCGACGGCGCGGCCGGGCTCATCCGGGTCCGTCGGGCCTCTGTCGACGTCGAGCACCGCCATCTGCGGATGGCGGGCCAGGATTTCGCCCCGCGGCCCGACAGCAAGAGCCTCACCTTCGAGAGAGTCACTTCCGCCGTCGCTGCCGCCACCACCGCCGCGATGCCGATTGCCGCCACCGTTGGTGAAGGGGCTCTGGTACAGGGACGTCAGTCGCACGACCAGTCGGGGGCCGCGAGGGTCGATCCGGTCGCCGAAGGACACGCGCAGCTGGCTGAGCGCCGAGGCTGCCAGGAGATCCGCGAAGGGGCCGAGGCCCTTTGCTTTCAGGACGCTCACATCGACTGCAAAGGACGAGAAATACTGCGGAAAGGGCTGAGCGGGGGCGAAGAGCTGCGCACGCGCGGCTCCCGGGATCGCGCCGCATAGGAGCGCGATCGTCAGGCTCTTCAGAAGGGATCGGCGGCAAAGGGGGAGCATGGCAATGTCATCCACTTCATGCCCCTCCCAGAGATATAGATCAGCCGAAGCGGACGCCCACGACCTCGTAGGACTTACCACCGCCAGGGGTCGTCACCTCGACCGTATCACCGACCGTCTTGCCCATCAGGGCGCGCGCAATGGGAGAGGAGACCGAGACCCGGCCCGAGCGCACGTCGGCCTCAGGGTCGCCGACGATCTGGTAGGTCTTTTCCTCTTCGGTGTCCTCGTCGAACAGCTTCACCGTCGCGCCGAACTTGATCCGATCGCCGGAGAGCTTGGCAATATCGATCACTTCCGCACGGGAAATCAGGCTCTCGAGTTCCAGAATCCGGCCCTCGTTGAGGGACTGGGCTTCCTTGGCCGCGTGATATTCCGCGTTCTCCGACAGGTCGCCGAGCGCGCGAGCTTCCGAAATCGCCTGGATGATCCGCGGGCGTTCGACCTGCTGCCGGTGCTTGAGCTCGTCCTCGAGCGCCGCAAAACCCTTGATCGTCAGAGGGACCTTGTCCATCATTCGTCTCGTCAAAAAAGAGGCGCGAGGCCGTCGTTTCCGACGTCCTCGCTCATCAACGAAAACTTCCGTGAAGCTTCGCAGTTTCGATTATAGGCCAGTCCTCAGGCAAAGTAATCCTGAAGCGCACGGACCTCGAGATCGCCGCCCAGATAGGCTTTGATGCCTTCGGCCGCAGCAATCGCTCCTGCAAGAGTGGTGTAGTAGGGCACCTTATGCAAGAGGGCAGCCTGCCGGAGGCTACGCGAATCGGAGAGGGCGCCGGCCCCTTCCGTAGTATTGAAAACGAGCTGGATATCGCCGTTCTTAATGGCGTCCACCACGTGCGGGCGGCCCTCGAGAACCTTGTTGATCCGCGTCGCCTTGACGCCGTTTTCCTCAAGAAACTTCTGCGTCCCGCCGGTCGCGACGATCTGGAAGCCGATCTCCTGGAGCATCTGGACCGTCGGCAGGATTCGGGACTTGTCCGAGTCGCGCACCGAGACGAAGACTGTGCCGGTCTTCGGCACCTGGCTTCCAGCGCCGAGCTGGCTCTTGGCGAAGGCCACGCCGAAGCCCCTGTCGAGGCCGATCACCTCGCCCGTCGAGCGCATTTCCGGGCCGAGCAGTACGTCGACGCCCGGGAAGCGCGCGAAGGGGAATACGGCCTCCTTGACGCCGATATGGGGCAATTCCTTCGGAGCAAGGCCGAACTTGGCAAGGCTCTCCCCGGCCATGATCCGGGCCGCGATCTTGGCGATGGGTTCGCCGATGACCTTGGCCACGAAGGGCACCGTCCGCGAGGCGCGGGGGTTTACTTCCAGCACGTAGATGGTGCCGTCCTTGATGGCATATTGCACGTTCATCAGACCGCCCACGTCGAGAGCGAGCGCCAGGGCCTTGGTCTGCCGCTCTAGCTCGGCGATGAGTTCGGGCGAGAGGGAACGGGGCGGCAGGGAGCAGGCCGAGTCGCCCGAATGGATGCCGGCCTCCTCGATATGCTCCATGATGCCTGCGATGAAGGTATCCTTGCCATCGCAGAGGCAGTCCACGTCGACCTCGATCGCGTCCGAGAGGTAGCGGTCGAAGAGGAGGGGGTTCTTGCCCAGAACCGTGTTGATCTGCCCGGTCTTATCGTTGGGATAGCGCGCCTTGATGTCGGACGGGATCAGGCTCGGCAGGGTGCCGAGCAGGTAATCCTCGAACTGCGCCTCGTCGCGGATGATCGCCATGGCGCGGCCGCCGAGCACATAGGAGGGGCGCACCACGAAGGGCAGGCCGAGATCGGCGGCGATCAGGCGGCTCTGCTCCACCGAATAGGCGATGCCGTTCTTCGGCTGCTTGAGATGGAGCTTGTCGAGGAGGCGCTTGAACCGGTCCCGGTCCTCCGCGAGATCGATGGCGTCCGGCGACGTGCCGAGGATCGGCACATCTGCCTCCTCCAGGGCGCGGGCGAGCTTGAGCGGCGTCTGGCCGCCGAACTGCACAATAACCCCGTGCAGGGTCCCCTTGGAGCGCTCGGTCTCGATGATTTCGAGCACGTCTTCCTGTGTCAGTGGCTCGAAATAGAGCCGGTCGGAGGTGTCGTAGTCGGTCGAGACCGTCTCCGGATTGCAGTTGACCATGATGGTCTCATAGCCCGCATCCTTCAGGGCAAAGCAGGCATGGCAGCAGCAATAGTCGAACTCGATGCCCTGGCCGATCCGGTTCGGGCCGCCGCCGAGAATGATGACCTTCTTCTTGTCCGACGGATAGGCTTCATCCGCCGGTGCACCCGCGAAGGGCGCCGCATAGGTCGAGTACATATACGCGGTCGGGGAGGCGAACTCGGCCGCGCAGGTATCGATGCGCTTGAACACCGGCCGCACGGCAAGGGAACGGCGAAGTTCCCGCACTTCGGCCTCGGTCTTGCCGGCCAGGACTGCAAGGCGGGCATCCGAGAAGCCCATGGCTTTGAGCTGCCGGAGGGCGCCCGGCGTCTGGGGCAGACCGTGGGCCTTCACCTTGGCTTCCAGATCGACGATGGCCTGAAGCTGCTCCAGGAACCAGCGGTCGATCTTGCAGCTCTCATAGACCTCATCGTGGCTGACGCCGAGGCGAAGGGCCTGGGCGACCTTCAAGAGGCGGTCCGGAGTCGGGGTGCCGAGCGCTGCCTTGATGGCGTTCTTGTCGTCGCCCTTGCCGAGTCCCTCGATCTCGATCTCGTCGAGGCCGGTGAGGCCGGTCTCCAGGGAGCGCAGGGCCTTCTGGAGGGATTCGGGCAGGGTGCGGCCGATGGCCATGGCCTCGCCCACCGATTTCATGGCGGTGGTCAGGGTCGGTTCGGCGCCGGGGAATTTCTCGAACGCGAAGCGCGGAATCTTGGTGACCACGTAGTCGATGGTCGGCTCGAAGGAGGCCGGAGTCACGCCGCCGGTGATGTCGTTGGCGATCTCGTCCATCGTGTAGCCGACCGCGAGCTTGGCCGCGACTTTGGCGATGGGGAAGCCGGTAGCCTTGGAGGCCAGCGCCGAGGAGCGCGATACGCGGGGATTCATCTCGATCACGATCATGCGGCCGTTCTGCGGGTTGACCGCGAACTGCACATTCGAGCCGCCCGTCTCGACGCCGATCTCGCGCAGCACCGCAAGCGATGCGTCGCGCATGATCTGGTATTCCTTGTCTGTCAGCGTCAGAGCCGGAGCGACCGTGATGGAATCGCCAGTATGGACGCCCATCGGGTCGATGTTCTCGATGGAGCAGACGATGATGCAGTTGTCCGCCTTGTCGCGGACGACCTCCATCTCGTACTCCTTCCAGCCGAGCACGCTCTCCTCGATCAGGACCTCGTTGGTCGGCGAGGCGTCGAGGCCGCGCTCGACGATGTCGAGGAACTCGTCGCGGTTATAGGCGATGCCGCCGCCAGTGCCGCCCATGGTGAAGGAGGGGCGGATGATGGCCGGCAGGCCCACCTCCGCCAGCGCCAGGAGCGCTTCGCCCATGGCGTGCTCCTGGTAGCGCTTGCGACGGTCGTTCTCGTGGGCGTTCCATTTCAATTCATACGCGGAGATCATCCGCTTCTTGTCGCCGGGATGGATGTCGAGCGCTTCCAAGCGGGCCAGTTCGGCGAGATAGGCGTCCCGGTCGGCCTTCTTGAGGGCCGACGCATTGGCGAGCCGCGATTTCGGCGTGTCGAGGCCGATCTTCGTCATGGCCTCGCGGAAGAGCTGGCGGTCCTCGGCCTTGTCGATGGCCTCCGCCGTTGCGCCGATCATCTCGACGCCGAATTTCTCCAGAACGCCCATCTTCTTGAGCGACAGGGCGCAGTTCAGCGCCGTCTGGCCGCCCATGGTGGGCAGAAGGGCGTCGGGGCGCTCCTTCTCGATGATCTTGGCGACGATCTCGGGGGTGATCGGCTCGACATAGGTCGCATCGGCCAGGTCCGGATCGGTCATGATCGTCGCCGGGTTCGAATTCACCAGGACGATTCGGTAACCCTCCTCCTTCAGGGCCTTACAGGCCTGGGTCCCTGAATAATCGAATTCGCAGGCCTGCCCGATGATGATCGGGCCTGCGCCGATGATGAGGATGGAGGAGATGTCAGTCCGCTTCGGCATAAGTCTACCCAGGCGTATCCAGCCGCGCGGCCGCATGATGCGGCGCTTCCAAGCGCAGCTGGCACATTGTCAGATTGAAGGTTGAGAGAGGCTCTTACACGGCCTTCCCCCGTAAAGGAAGGGGCAAGACACCCTGTGCCCAGATTTCAGCCGGACCATTGTCGCTTCGCGGCCCTCCCTCTCTCGTGGGGAGAGGGGCAGGGTGAAGGGGGGAGACTTCTCCGGAGAAAGCGCTGCCCTCACCTGGGAGAGGTCAGCACGACGCCTTGTCATTCCGGGGCGCCGAAGGCGAGCCCGGAACCCATAACCGCCAACAGCTCAGGATAGGGGCTGCGGCTGCCATTGCGCTTAATTCGTAAAGCTCAGTGGATATGGGTTCCGGGCTCCGCTAAAGCGGCCCCGGAATGACAAAATGACATCGAAGGGTGACCCGGCGGTTTCAAACCGCTATGGGAGAGCCGTGACGCCCGTTTCCTCCCTTCACCGCCTCGCCCGACAGTTCGTCGCCTTCTTCGGCGTCGGCATTGCGGCTGCCATTGTCCATTACGGGCTTCTGATCGGGCTGGTCGAGGGCGCCGGCAGTGCTCCCGTCCCGGCGACGCTCGCTGGCTATGTGGCCGGGGGGCTCGTGTCCTATGCCCTGAACCGGCGGCATACCTATGAGAGCAACCGCCCACACCGGGAGGCAACCTGGCGTTTTGCGGCCGTTGCCTTCGTCGGATTCCTGCTGACCTGGCTGTTCATGCAGGTTTTCACGGTCTGGCTCGGCGCTCCCTATCTCGCGGCGCAGCTCGTTACGACCGGCATCGTCATGCTGTGGAGCTTCCTGGCGCACAAGGCGTGGACATTTGCCTAGCGCCTTTGCCTAAAGTTTCGCCGATCCAGGCAGTGCGTGCAGCCCTGGCCTGCGCTCCCGGGCGGTCGTCAGATTCCCTTTCGCAGTGCAATATATCGCCTTCGTTCCAACCCATCGGATTCGCCTAGGACCGTGCCGGGTCGCAGCCCGGTTTCGCTTGTCCTATGATCTGGTTGCGTTCATCGTATTTCCGAAAAGCGGGAGCTTGCATGTCGGATGTTTCATGCGCGGACGACGTCATTGTCGCTGCCTCCGCACCGGCCCGCCCGCGCTCTCGGATCGCCACGGCCCTGATCGAACTGGCGCTGGCCGTCGGCAGTTTTGGAATCGGGACAGGCGAGTTCGCCATCATGGGGCTGCTGCCCAACGTCGCCGATGAGTTCGCCGTCACAACGCCCCAGGCTGGACATGCCATCAGCGCCTATGCCATGGGCGTGGTGGTGGGTGCACCGATCATCGCGGTTCTGGCCGCAAAGCTTGCACGCCGGACATTGCTCCTCCTGCTGATGGCCGTGTTCGCGATCGGCAACGTGGTCAGCGCCATGGCGCCGACCTTCGATTCCTTCGTGATTCTCCGCTTTCTCACCGGCCTGCCGCATGGGGCGTATTTCGGCGTCGCCGCTCTCGTCGCAGCATCCCTCGTCGAGCCAAACAAGCGGGCGCAGGCGGTCGCGCGGGTCATGATGGGCCTGATGATCGCGACCCTCATCGGCACGCCCCTGGCGACCTGGTTCGGCCAGGCCATGAGCTGGCGGATAGCCTTCGGGGTCGTGGGCTTCCTCGGTGCCCTGACCGTCCTGCTGATCTGGCTTTTCCTGCCCAAGGACAAGGTCCAGGAGGGGGCGAGCCCGATGCGCGAGCTCGGCGCGTTCAGGCGCAGGCAGGTCTGGTACACACTCTCCATCGGCGCCGTCGGCTTCGGCGGCCTGTTCTCCGTCTTCTCCTACATCGCCTCCACGGCGACGCAGGTCGCCCAGCTTCCCGAAACCGCCGTCCCGCTCATGATGGCTGTGTTCGGCTCGGGTATGATCATCGGCAATCTCGTCGGCGCCTGGTTCGCCGATAAATCGCTGATGGGCACCATCGGCGGCACGCTCGTGTTCAGCATTGTCGTGATGAGCGTGCTGTCGCTGACGGCCACCAATCCCGTCATGCTTGCCATCTGCGTCTTCCTGGTCGGATGCAGCGTCGCCATCGGGCCGGCGCTGCAGACGCGCCTCATGGACGTGGCCGCCGATGCGCAGACTCTCGCGGCAGCCCTCAACCACTCCGCCTTCAATGTTGCCAATGCGCTCGGCGCGTGGCTGGGCGGCCTGGCGATCGCCGCCGGCTACGGCTTCGCCTCGACTGGCTGGGTCGGCGCGATCCTCGCGGTGTGCGGCCTCGGCGTCTTCGCGATGTCGCTGGCGAGCGACCGGCGGACTGCGCGCCTTTCGGCCAAGGCCGCCTAGATCGGCGTCGCCACGAACGTCATCCGTGCCTGGTTGTGGCCGAAATTGCGCTCGGCGCGCTCGGCGGTGAAGCCGGCATCCCGCAGGATGTCGAGCATCTCCGCTTCGCTGTAATGCGACAGGCCGATCTCATCGCGGATCTTGCGGTAGTCGGACAGTGCCGTGCGCACGAGGCCGCGCAAGGCGGCCATGAGGAACCCGCCCGTCCAGGCGAAGGAGAGAAGCGCCTTCGCGTCCGTCACGGGCCGGAGGTCGGGGGGCACCACATCCGCAATCACCAGCCTGCCCGTCGCCTTCAGCTTGGCGCGCCAGATCTGCAGGACCGCGCGGAGCTCTTCGAGCGAGAGATACTGCAGCAGAGAATTCACGACGATCAGATCGAGGGAGGCGTCCGGAATCGTCGAGAGATCTTCCGGGGCCAGGATTGAGACCTTCGGATTGTCACCGAGACGCTCGGTGAGCCGGTCGCGGACGAGCGGCGCCGCGTCCGAGAGGTAGAGGTGGGTGCAGCGCGCCGCGACCCGGTCCGCGAATAGTGCCTCGCCGCAGCCATAATCCAGGATCCGCGCGTCGGGCGAAGGAATGAGGCTGATGATGTCGTTGGCCACGAGCCGATAATGCAGGAGCTTGTGCCGCTCGCTGGCATAGATCGGCGTGTCCTGATTCCAGTAATCTCGCCAGTTCATGGCGAGAGTCCTAGATCATGATCCGTCAAAGCGCGAGAGGGTGGCGACGGAATCAGGCCGTATTCTAAACGACGAAGATGTGGATCAGCCTTGCGTCCAAAGCTTCGTCAGGGGCCCACCGGCCCCGTCCATGGGATCCGTGTCGGGAAGCGGCACCTGGGCGATCCGGCGGCGCGCCTCGGCGATGACGTTCGGGTCATCGGTCAGGGTGTCGTATTCGCGACCGTCCGCATAGGCGCCGACAACCAGAAGATCGCCGTTCTGGTTGAGCAGCGCATGTCCGACGCCGGCCGGAATGATGACCACGTCGCCTGCCGTCAATCCGATGATTTCGCCGCTCTCGCCGCCGAAGCGGACGCTGGCGGAGCCTGACACGATGCCCAGCACCTCGTGGGCGGTTGAATGATAATGGTGATAATCGAATATCCCGTTGCGCCAGGTGCCGGTCCATCCGTTCCTGCGGAAGGTTTCCTCGAACGGCTTCGCCGGGTCGTCACTTCCCGGCGTGATGGCGCCCTGACGGACGATCAAGGGCAGGCGGCTGTTGGGAATGAGCCCGTTGTCCTGGAAAATGTACGTGTCGGTCTTCAGGGGCGCATTGTAGGCGCGCGTCTCGCCGTAGCCTTTCGCCTTCGCCATGATGCAGTCTCCGGTTCGTTTCAACGCCAACGCCGGAGGTGGAGAAAAGGTCGGCTCCCTCAAGAATCGAGGGAGCCGGCGGCAGATCAGCCTTTCAGCGGCAGTGTCACCTCGGTCAGGAGCTCCGAGGGCGGAACGTCCCGCGGTGTGTTGAGATAGACCTCGAAGACCGGCTGATCGCCGATCTCCTCGCCGCTCTGGGGAAGCCATTCCCGGTAAAGGAGTCGATAGATTTCTTCGAGCCCTGCATAGGGCCCCTTATGGACGATGCTCGCGACCCGCCCGGGCGGCAGGTGGCGCAAGGTGACGCCGTCGCTCAGGGGAGTGCCGGGTTCGACCTCGATTCCCGCTTCCGAGCGCAGCTCCGCCTCCGGCACGCTTTCCGGGTCATCGTAGTAGATGCCGATCATCCGGGGTGGACGAGTGAAAAGGCCGCGAGCGGCAGCCCAGGCTCCGATCTGATCGAAGCTGCGCCCAATCTCCTGATAGTTGCCGCGATGGGGCAGGGTGGCGAGATAGACGCCGTCGAAATCCTTGATGGTGACTGGCAGCATGATGTCGTCTCCGTTTCCGAATGGTTGAAACGGAGTGAGCCGTGCCCGAAACGCCCCGGGAGGCTCGCCATGGTCCGAGCCGAAAGCCCGTGTGAAGGCTTCGACCGAGCCATAGCCGGCCCGCCGCGCAATCCGCTCGATGGGATAGGCCGAGCGGGCTAATTCCATGGCGGCCCGATGTAGCCTGAGGCGGCGAACGGTTTCGGCGAGAGTCTCGCCCGTGATCGATCGATAGATTCGATGGAAATGGTAGGGCGAGAAGCAGGCGATCCCCGCCAGTCGCTCGAGCGACAGATCACCGTCGAGATTATCGGCGATATGGTCGATGACCAGCGCTACGCGCCGGCCATAATCGAGGCGGGTCTTTGGTTTCGTCTGCAGCATGGATCACTCCGAAGCCCGACATTACGGGGCGCGAATTGATCACGGTTGCGGACTTTGAGCGAGTCCCGCCTGGAGGAGCTCAGAGGCCGAGGGAGATGACGGCGACCGCCCGGTCGATGGCGAGATAGAACACCACGAAGGCCAGCGCGCCGGCGATGGCGAACTCGATGGCCTGGTTCTTGAAGACGCGCATCTGGCGGAAGACTTCGCGCCCCGACACGGACATGAGCCAAGCCACCGTCAGGACCGCCGGGAAGACGAACAGGAACGACCAGGTGCTTTCGACCTGCCCGGCATAGGACGGATCGATCAGCGGGCGGATGTTGCGGACCCAGGGGGCGTAGAAGGACGCGTAGAATGCGGTCAGCCAGGACAGGGCCACTGCGACCCCGAGGTGGAACGTGAACAGACTGTGCAGACGGCTGAATTCGCCAGCCTTTTCTTTTGCGATCATCGGAGGAACCCCCAAATCAAGAGTCGTATGGTCGATGTTTTATCGTTGTCGACCGGTTAACGTGATTTGGGGATCTTGCGCAATACACGCGTTGTCGCGGGCACATTCTTCTTCTGGCCAAGCTTTCGCCGCTCGGCCGGAAGAATAAAGTCTCTTAAGCTTGGCGTTTAACTTTCTCGTCTTCGATGAGCTTCACGAAGCGGTCGAAGAGGTAGTGGCTGTCCTGCGGGCCGGGCGAGGCTTCCGGATGGTATTGGACCGAGAAGGCCGGGCGATCGGTCAGGGCGATGCCGCAATTAGAACCGTCGAAAAGCGAGACGTGAGTCTCGACCGCATTCTTCGGCAGGCTCTCCGGGTCCACCGCGAACCCGTGGTTCATGGAGGTGATCTCCACCTTACCGGTGGTCCTGTCCTTCACGGGATGATTCGCCCCATGGTGGCCCTGGTGCATCTTCTTGGTCTTGCCGCCGACGGCGAGGCTCAGCATCTGGTGGCCGAGGCAAATGCCGAAGGTTGGAATCTTCTCTTCCAGGACCTTCTTGATCACCGGCACGGCGTATTCGCCGGTGGCGGCCGGATCGCCGGGACCGTTCGACAGGAAGACACCATCGGGCTTGAGCGCGAGGACATCTTCTGCGGAGGCGGTGGCCGGGACGACGGTGACCTTGCAGCCGGCGCGGGCAAGCAGGCGCAGGATATTGCGCTTCACGCCGTAGTCGATGGCGACCACGTGGTGCTTGGCTCCTTCACCCTTGCCGTAGCCTTCACCCAGCGTCCAGGTGCTCTCGTCCCAATCGAAGCGCTGCGTGCTCGTCACCATGGGCACGAGATCTAGCCCGTCCATGGAATGGAGCGTGGCGGCGCGGGCCTTCAGGGCCTCGATGTCGAACTGTCCGTTCGGATCGTGGGCAATCACCGCGTTGGGCATGCCCTTCTCACGGATGAGGGCGGTCAGCGCCCGCGTGTCGATCCCGGTCAGGCCGATGATGCCGCGGGCCTTGAGCCAGGCATCGAGATGGCGCGAGGCGCGCCAGTTCGACGGATCCGTGACCGCGGCGGCCATGATGGCGCCGCGCACGCCCGACGAGGAGGCGGCATTCACGCTCTCGATGTCTTCCTCGTTGGTGCCGACATTGCCGATATGAGGAAATGTGAACGTGATGATCTGCCCGGCATAGGACGGGTCGGTCAGGATCTCCTGATAACCGGTCATCGCCGTATTGAAGCAGACTTCACCCGTCGCCTCACCGATGGCGCCGATACCAAAGCCTTCCAGGACAGTGCCGTCCTGAAGCACGACCACAGCCGTCGCGCGCGGCTCCGTCCAGCCACCCGAGTCACTCCCGGTGGTGTCTTTGTCTTGCAGCATCGTCATGATCTCTTGTAAGTCCGAGCCCAATGGGTCGCGCTTGAGCAGGCGTGCCTGTGACGCCCTTGACCTAATCCTGGTGACTTAAGGGCCCGCTCGCGCCACGTCAACGCTCAAACGCTTAAAGCTAAAGGAGAGGCGCATGCTGCGCGAACGATTCACCGCGGATATGAAGGAAGCCCTGAAGGCCGGCGACAAGCCCAGGCTTGGGGCTGTCCGCCTCATCCAGGCTGCCCTGAAGGACAAGGATATCGAGGCTCGCGGTGCCGGAAAGGGCCCGGCGACCGATGAGGAGATCCTTGCGCTGCTTCAGAAGATGATCAAGCAGCGCCAGGAATCGATCGCCATGTACGAGCAGGGCGGCCGCGCCGAGCTGGCGCAGCAGGAAAGGGCCGAGGTCGAGGTCATCTCCTCCTACCTGCCCAAGCAGATGGATGATGCCGAGGTGAAGGCCGCCATCGAGGCCGCCATCGCCGAGACTGGTGCCGCCTCCATGAAGGACATGGGCAAGGTCGTCGGGATCCTGCGTGGCAAGTATGCCGGGCGGATGGACTTCGCCAAGGCGAGCGGCCTCGTCAAGGAGATGCTGCCCAAGGGCTGACAGGCAAGAGCCGGATCAGGCGGCCTTGCCAGCCGCCTGTCCGGCCATCTCTGCGAGGAGATCCCGGGTCGTGACGACTTTCGCGAATTCGAATCCGAGCGTTGCCACATGAGCCTGATGGATGGCCCGGGCGGGGATCGTTCCGCCAGCACCATCCGGCAATGCGAAGCAGTCGCAGGCATCTTCCACTAGCACCATCTCGTAGCCCAGATTGGCCCCGACCCGGACGGTGGTCGATACGCACATGTCCGTCGAGATTCCGAATACCACGACGGTCGGCATGCCGAGTCTTTTGAGTCGGAGGTCGAGATTGGTGCCGATGAAGGCGGAATTCACGCTCTTCGCGATCAGCTCTTCGCCTTTACGGGGCTCGAAGCCGGGCCGTAGGGCATTTCCAGGCTGGCCCGGCGCCAGCGTCGAGCCGGGCTCGACGGAATCGTGCTTCACGTGGATGACCGGCAGGCCATGGCGCCTCCAGGCCTCCAGGAGCGCCAGCCCATTGGCATCGATCGCCTCGTTCCAGCGTGGCGGCCAGGAAGGCTGGTCGAAGGCCTGTTGCATATCGACGGGCAAAAGGACGGCATCGGCGAGGGTCATGGAGATCTCCTTGAATGCGCCTTTTATCCCACGGCGGGTTGCCGGTTTCGCTCGACAAGTTGGCGTCCGGACCGGCTAAATGTCGGTGAGTGACCGTTCAGCGGCGGATTGACCTTCATGCTCGACGACAAGGACCGGATTCTGATCGGTGCCCTGCGCCGGAACGCGCGGGAAAGCCTCGTCGGCCTTGCCCGTAGCGTCGGCCTATCGCGCAGCGCGACCCAGGAGCGGATGCGCCGCCTGGAGCGGGAGGGAATTATTCGGGGCTACACGGTGGATGTCGCATCCGAGCAGGACCCGGCGGTGCGGGCCATGATCGCCGTGACCTTCCAACCCGGGTTTCGCTGCAAGCACGTGGTTCCCCATCTCTCCGGCATGCCGGAAATCATCGCCTGCCATTCGCTCACCGGCTCCATCGACCTGATGGTGATGGTGGCCTGCGACTCCAACGCTGCGCTCGATCGCATCCGCGACGCTGTCGGTTCCGTCCAGGGCGTCGCGACCGCCACGACGCATGTCGTTCTCGGAACGCCTTTGGCGCGGGGGTAAGGGCGATCGAATTCGTCACTTCAATTGGACTGCTCCGTCATTTTGCCGTGCCTATCGGAGGTATTGCTGCCACGGAGGAGCACTTTCTCTCCAGTCGCATTGCAGTCATGCTGATTTTCCTGTCGCCGGTCGGGAATAAACCATGACGCTGGACGAGCGGAACGAAGATGTTCGGGCGATCGAAGCCGTCATCGCTCGGCAGTTCGCATCCTTGAGCTGGACACATGACATTTCGGCAGACTGGAGTGGATTCGCGGCGGATTTTCTTCCCGATGCGCAGCTCTATCCTGCCGCACGGCCGGTGCAGCGCCAGACCGTCGAAGCCTTCATCGAGCGGATGAAAGGGCTGCAGGGAACGACGCTGAATTCCTTCAAAGAAGTCGTCCTGGGAACTGACGTTCAGGTATTCGGCAACGTCGCAGTCGCGCTGGCGGTCTGCGAGATGATCGAAAACGATGCCGACGTGCATCGCGGTGTCGAGATGGTGCTTCTCGTCAAGGACGAGGGCGCTTGGCGAATCGCGTCGCAGGCTTGGGATACGGAGAGCCTGTCGAAACCGCTTCCTCCGCGACTTCTCGGTCTGATCGATGAGCGACTGATCGGGCCGTGACTGGCGTTATTGTGTCTCTTCGCGGGACGCCGTCCTGTGGATTGCGGGCAAAGGCGAGCTTGGCATTGCGCTTTCTTTCTTCAGCTTTGCCGCCCTAGTTTATCCAGCAGGTTTGGAGAATTCGCTCACGTTGCGCTACCCGCCCCAGATCCTCGAGGAAATTCGCGCCCGGCTGCCGATTTCGGCTGTCGTGGGCAAGCGCGTGCGTCTCAAGAAGGCGGGCCGGGAATGGAAGGGGCTTTCGCCCTTCAACGCGGAGAAGACGCCGTCCTTCTACGTGAACGACCAGAAGCAGTTCTATCATTGCTTCTCGTCGGGAAAGCACGGCGACATCTTCACCTTCCTCCAGGAGACGGAAGGGCTTTCCTTCCCCGAAGCCGTGGAGCGGCTAGCCGCCGAGGCAGGTGTCGTCCTGCCCAAGATGACCCGCGAGGATCGCGCCGAGGAGGTGAAGCGCAACACGCTTTACGACGTCATGGAGATGGCGACCGAGTTCTTTCGGGCCTCGCTCCAGGGCCGCTTCGGGCCGAAGGCGCGGGACTATCTCGCCAGCCGCTCCTTGAGCCACGAGACGCAGGAACGCTTCCGCATCGGCTATGCTCCGCCGGAGCGTTATGCTCTGCGTGATCATTTGGCCGAGAAGGGCGTTCCGATCGAAATGATGGAGGAGGCGGGCCTTCTCTATTCGGGCGAGGACGTGAAGATCCCCTACGACCGGTTCCGCGACCGGATCATGTTCCCGATCTGCGATCTGCGCGGCCGGGTCATCGCCTTCGGAGGGCGGGCGATGGGCGCCGAGGTCTCGGCAAAATATCTCAACTCGCCCGACACGCCGCTCTTCAACAAGGGCCGGCTTCTCTACAACTTTCACTTGGCCCGCAAACCCGCCCACGACACGGGCACGGTGATCCTCGCCGAAGGCTATGTGGACGTGATCTCCTTGAGCGTCGCGGGCTTTCCCAACGCGGTTGCTCCTCTCGGTACGGCCCTCACGGAGGAGCAGCTGACGCTTCTCTGGCGCATGGCGGATGAGCCCGTCCTCTGTTTCGACGGCGACAAGGCCGGCCGGCGCGCCGCCTACCGGGCGCTCGATCTCGCGTTGCCCAATCTCAGCGCTGGAAAGTCTTTGCGCTTCGCTCTCTTGCCGGAAGGGCAGGACCCGGACGACTTGGCGCGGTCCGGCGGCTCCGCGGCGATCGAGCGGGTGCTCGCCTCGGCGCGGCCGATGATCGACATCCTCTGGGCTCGGGAAGTGGAAGCAGGACCGCTCGATACACCGGAGCGGCGGGCCGCACTGGAGCACCGTCTGCGCGAATCACTTGCGTTGATTCGCGACGAAACCCTGAAGCGATATTACCGGGAGGAGGTGGAAAGCCGCTTGTCCACGCAGAATCCGGCTCCGCGACCGGTCAGTTTTCAGCGCCGGGGCGGCGGATCCCGACGCGACCGCTGGGGGACGGCTCCCACGACGCCGAATGCCCGATTGAGCGTTTCACCGCTCCTCGCCCGAAGCGCCCTGTTTACCGGCGGCACCACTGAAACGCCGCGCGAGGCAATGATCCTCTGCGCGTTCCTGGCTCATCCCGAGATGCTCCACAATCATGCCGAAACCCTTGCGGAGCTTGAGTTTGAGGGCAGGAGCGCCCAGGATCTGCGGCGGTTTCTGATCGACGATGCCGCCCATGGCGAGCCAGCGGATCCCGATGTCATGCGGACCCGTCTCGAGCGGTCGGGCCTTGCAGCCGTTGCCGAACGTCTTACATCTCTCGTACGCCCCGGCGACCGTTGGATGCTCGATCCGCACGCCGATTTCTTGCGACTTGAGGACGCATTGCGGCAGGCAATCACCTTGCATCGCCGCGCACGCACGTTACATAGCGAACTTCGGGCCGCGGAGCGCGCGCTCGCCGAAGACGACAACGAGGCCAATCTCGCCTGGCTGCGAGAGGTCCAAAACCAGCTGTCTTCCGTCGAGGGTGCCGAGGCCGATCTAGACAACGGAGTTGTCCACCGCGATCACTGATGCCCGCCCGGTTGGCGTGGGCAGCATAGGCGGGCGGACGAGCGGGGTATGGTTAACGGTTAGTCAAGCGACTTGCTGTTTAACGGTTGGAATGGATTTCGGGTGGTGAAGCCAGGTCGCTTCACTGCCCATTCGCGCATCGCTGATCCGGCTCGGGGCCGGTGAGGCGACGGAGTACTGCAAAGCATGGCAACGAAGGCAACCGAACGGGACGAAGCCGAGACCGCAGCGCCTGAGCAGCAGAGCGACGGGCCTCTTCTCGATCTGACCGATGCCGCCGTACGGCGGATGATCAAGCTCGCCAAGAAGCGCGGCTATGTGACCTATGACGAGCTGAACGAAGTCTTGCCGTCCGAGGAGTTCTCGTCCGAGCAGATCGAGGACGTGCTTGGCCAGTTGTCCGAGATGGGCATCAATGTGGTCGAGTCGGAGGAGGCCGAAGAGGGCGAGAAGGCGGAGGCGGAAGAGGAGGAAGCCGAAAGCGGCGACCTCGTCGAGGCCACGCAGTCCCGCGCCGTGGCGGTCCGCGAGACCACCACCAAGGAGCCGACCGACCGCACCGACGATCCGGTGCGCATGTACCTGCGCGAGATGGGCTCGGTGGAACTCCTCTCCCGCGAGGGCGAAATCGCCATCGCCAAGCGCATCGAGGCCGGTCGCGAGGCGATGATCGCGGGGCTCTGCGAGAGCCCGCTGACCTTCCAGGCCATCATCATCTGGCGCGACGAGCTCGTCGAAGGCCGGGTGCTCCTGCGCGACATCATCGATCTCGAAGCGACTTATGCCGGCCCCGACGGCAAGGGCGCGCCCCGCGAGGATCTCGGCGAGGGCGAGGAGGAAGCCGCCGGAGAAGAAGGCGAAGGTGCCGCGCCGCCGGAAGGCGAAATGGACGACGACGACATGGAGAACAACGTGTCGCTCTCGGCCATGGAGGCCGAGCTGAAGCCGCGCGTTCTCGAGACGTTCGATTCCATCGCCGACAACTACAAGAAACTGCGCCGTCTCCAGGTCGAGCACGTGGAACAGCGCATGCAGAACAAGCAGCTGACCCCGGCCCAGGAGCGCAAGTATCGCGAGCTGAAGGCGGATGTTGTCGCGGCGGTGAAATCTCTCTCGCTCAACAACAATCGCATCGAGGCCCTGGTCGAGCAGCTCTACGACATCAACAAGCGGCTCATTTCCCATGAGGGCCGCCTGATGCGCTTTGCCGAGAGCCATGGCGTCGCCCGCGAGGAGTTTCTCAAGCACTACCAGGGCTGGGAACTCGATCCCAAGTGGGTCCTGCGCGTCTCCAAGCTCGGCGGAAAGGGCTGGAAGGATTTCGTCGCAAGGGGCAAGGACCAGATCCACGAACTGCGTGAGAAGATTCACAATCTCGCTTCCGAGACCGGCCTGGAAATCCAGGAATTCCGCCGCATCGTGATGATGGTGCAGAAGGGCGAGCGCGAGGCCCGGCAGGCGAAGAAGGAGATGATCGAGGCGAACCTGCGTCTCGTGATCTCGATCGCCAAGAAGTACACGAACCGCGGCCTTCAGTTCCTGGACTTGATTCAGGAGGGCAATATCGGCCTCATGAAGGCGGTCGATAAGTTCGAGTACCGCCGCGGCTACAAATTCTCGACCTACGCCACATGGTGGATCCGGCAGGCGATCACCCGCTCGATCGCCGACCAGGCCCGCACGATCCGCATTCCGGTGCACATGATCGAGACGATCAACAAGATCGTCCGTACCTCGCGCCAGATGCTGCACGAGATCGGCCGCGAGCCGACCCCGGAGGAGCTGGCGGAAAAGCTTGCCATGCCGCTGGAGAAGGTGCGCAAGGTTCTCAAGATCGCCAAGGAGCCGATCTCCCTCGAGACGCCGATCGGCGACGAAGAGGACAGCCACCTGGGCGACTTCATCGAGGACAAGAACGCGATCCTGCCGATCGATGCGGCGATCCAGTCGAACCTGCGCGAGACCACGACGCGGGTTCTGGCCTCCCTCACGCCGCGTGAGGAGCGTGTGCTGCGCATGCGTTTCGGCATCGGCATGAACACCGATCACACGCTCGAAGAGGTCGGTCAGCAGTTCTCGGTCACCCGCGAGCGCATCCGTCAGATCGAAGCGAAGGCCCTGCGCAAACTCAAGCATCCGTCGCGCAGCCGGAAGCTCCGGAGCTTCCTGGACAATTGAGATAGAGAAAAGCGCCCACCGGGCGCTTTTTCTTTAGCCGGGTTGGGTCAGTGGATCGGCGGCAGGTTGTGAGCTTCCCATAGCTGCCTCGGAATCGCGTCTCCCAAGGAGAATTCGAAGGCTTTGACCGTTCGACGGTCGGGTGAGAGTTCACATTTGAATGTGAGGCCGTACCATTGGTGAGCGCTGCGGAATGCGGCGCCTTCGGCCAGAACAGTGCCCCTCAAGACCTTCACATCTGCCATCGCATAGGCCACGACCCGATCTGGCTGGAATTGTTTTGAGGCAGCCACGATCTGCGCCATGGCCTCGATCCCGCAGAGCTGTTCGATCCGTGTTTCTTCGTCGAAGGTTGAGAGCGCTTGTCTCATCTGACGGCTCAGGGGCTGAGCCAGCACCTGCTGCGACAGCATTCTGGTCGCGCGGATCGTCCCGCCAGGGAGGGGATCGGGACGTTCGGCGAGAGGCGGTGTTGGAACCGAAGCCTGGCCCGGAGGCGTTTCCCTGTCTGCCAAGTCGTCGGGAGGAGAAGGTAACACACGATCCGCTTTCGATGATGAAAGCGAGTCGAATTGAGCCGGAGACCAGATTTCGACAGGAATTCCTTCATCGAACTGGAGAACCGGTCGTGGCGCCAGGGCCAAGGTGCAGGCAAGTAGCAATAGCCCGTGCAGGCCGAGCGAGGCTGCCAAGCCGCGTCCGTTTGCCAGGACATGAGAGCTGATCCAGGGACGTGCCTGCAAGGGAGCCACATCTTTGCCAACGAAGCTTTGCCGTTGGCATGGCGCCCGGGTGTGGCGGGATTGCGGCAGTCATGGTTCTGCTCTCCCGTGCCCATGGGGAATGCAAACACCCTAAGTTTCGCGGAGGAACAGGACGGCGCCGCCGGCCGCGAAGGCAGCGAGACTGACCACCGCTACCGGCAAGCCGGCCTTGGCATTTCCAAGGCTGAAGGTCATGCCGGTCTTGATCACGGTGTTCGTCGTGACGGCGAGGCCGACTCCGGTGACCGCCGCAGCCGCCGAGATGGAGTTCAGTGAAAGCCGGGCCAGCGACAGGGTGACGGCGTCCACGTCAGCGATGCCGGACAGGATGGCCAGAACGTTCAGGCCGGCATCACCGACGGTTTCGACCAGGATTTTGCCGAACAGGCTGATGACTGCGATCAGAGCTGCGAGCTGCAAGGCCGTGCCGAGTTCGAAGGGATTGTGAATCCGCAAATCCGGCTGCGCGCCGTCCTGTCCGTGATGTCTGAACAGGAGGACCGCCGCTCCGAGGAGGAGCACGAGCCCGGCGGCTCCAAGCGGCCAGCCCAAAGGTCTCAGGAGGTTGAAGTTGACCAGGCTGGCGACAATGATCACCCGCACGACCATGACGGCGCTTGCCAGGAGAATGCCACCGGCCAGGAGCGGCCCCGAGGCCGGTTGCTCGCGTGCGAGGCGCGCAAAGGTCGCTGTCGTCGCGGTCGAGGAGGCGAGCCCGCCCGCGAGCGCTGCGAGGGCAATTCCGTGCTGGCCACCCGTGATTCGTACGGCCACATAGCCGACGAAGGAAAGTGCCGCGATGATGATGGCCAACAGCCAGATCGCGGCCGGATTGACGGCCTCATAGGGATCGATCGGCCGGTTCGGCAGGATGGGCAGCAGCAGGAACGTCATGGCGAGCAGGATCAGAGCTGCGCGGATCTCTATCCATGTCAGACGTCGCAACCAGGAATGCAGAGGCTGTTTCAGGGCGAGGACGATCGTCGCGGTGACCGCAATCGTGACAGCGATCTGCATATTTCCCAGAATTGTGTAGGACCCGAGGGCGAAGGCCAGTAGGGCGGCCACGACGCCGGTGGCGCTGAAATTGCCTTCCACTGATGCTTCCAGCCAGGCGAATGCCGTGAAAGCAAGAGCAAAGGCCAGGAAGGCGATGC
Organism: Microvirga puerhi; assembly: GCF_020089865.1. Classification (GTDB taxonomy): domain Bacteria; phylum Pseudomonadota; class Alphaproteobacteria; order Rhizobiales; family Beijerinckiaceae; genus Microvirga; species Microvirga puerhi. The sequence continues at coordinate 38,405 of NZ_JAIRBM010000015.1, read as the reverse complement.
TGAGAAAGACCACGCCGAGATGATCGCTGAGGATTGCGCAGAGCGCCCCGAGAAGGGTCGCCAGCATGTAGGTGCGAAGTCCAGCCGCGCGTTCTCCCTCGGCTTCCTCTCGCTGCTTCCAGCCGCGCTCGATACCGATCAAAAGGCCGATGGCGAGAGCAACGGCGAGGCGTTCGAGCAGCGGATCCAGGTTCATGATTTCCTTCTCGGCAGGGACGACCGCTATCCTTGTACCGCCTTCTGTTGCGGTCGAGCTAGAGAGACGCTCGCGCGGGCATCGAGGAGGACCTTGGCAAGCGCTTCTGCATCGCTGCGCCGAGGTGACGACCGTCGCCAGGCCAATCCGATCATGCGCATCGGCTCGGGATCGGCAAAACGAATGAGCTGCACCCGGTCGGTTCTCTCGATATCCGCTGCCATTTCCGGAAGCAGGGTCACGCCATACCCGTTGGCGACGAGATGCATCACCGTCGAGAGGCTGGACGCGCCGAAGGCCATCTGGATGTTCGGCGAAAGCGCGCCGCAGACGCTCAGTGCCTGGTCCCGAAGGCAATGACCTTCTTCAAGGAGCAGAAGATGTTCCGTCGCAAGGGCGGAAGGGTCCATGCGCTCGCTCTTTCGACGATGCGCGCGTGCTTGGCGCGCGACCAGGAAGCGATCCTGAAAGGCATTCAAGGTATCGAGCTCCGGCCTATCGAGGGGCAGCGCCGCGATGATCAGGTCGAGGTCGCCGCGGATGAGTTCTTCCACGAGGGAGGCAGTCTGCGTCTCGCGAATGCGCAGCTCCAAATGCGGATATCGCTCGTGAAGCGACGGGAGGGCGCGGGGCAGCAGATAGGGCGCAATCGATGGAATGATGCCGAGACGCAGGAGCCCGACCAAGGGAGGTTTCTCGCGGCGGGCATAGTCCTCCAGATCCGCTACGGAGGCGAGGATTGCGGCGCCGCGGCGGGCGACTTCCTGTCCATCGGCGGTGAGATCCACCGCATTGCGGCGGCGCTCGACAAGGTGACAGCCGAGAGATTGCTCCAGCTCCTGGATCTGCATGGAGAGGGCAGGCTGGGTGACATGGCAGAGGGCCGCCGCACGGCCGAAATGGCGGGTTTCGGCGATGGCCGTAAGATAACGAAGCTGGCGCAGGGTGATCATGACGATAAGTTAAACTGATCGTCCCGGTCAGACAATCGAATTGGACTAATTCAAAGCGCACGGCGAAGGTGTGGGCATCCAGGAGGATGCATCATGACGAAACCGACCATGACCACCACGGCCGGCGCGCCGATTGCCGACAACCAGAATTCCATCTCGGCCGGGTCCCGCGGTCCGCTGCTGTTGCAGGACTACCAACTCATCGAGAAGCTGGCGCACCAGAACCGTGAACGCGTTCCGGAGCGCGTGGTACATGCCAAGGGCTCGGGCGCCTACGGCACCTTCACGGTGACGCAGGACATCACGAAGTATTCCAAGGCCAAGCTGTTCTCCAAAATCGGCAAGCAGACGGAAGTCTTCCTGCGCTTCTCGACCGTTGCGGGCGAACGCGGTGCGGCGGACGCGGAGCGCGACGTACGCGGCTTCTCGGTGAAGTTCTATACGGAAGAAGGCAACTGGGACGTGGTCGGCAACAACACGCCGGTCTTCTTCGTGCGCGATCCGCTGAAGTTCCCCGATTTCATCCGCACCCAGAAGCGGCACCCCTCGACCAATCTGCGCAGCCCCACCGCCATGTGGGACTTCTGGAGTCTTTCGCCGGAGAGCCTGCACCAGGTGACAATCCTCTTCTCGGATCGTGGCCTGCCGCAAGGCTACCGTTTCATGCACGGTTTCGGTTCTCACACCTATTCGTTCCTGAGCGCATCGGGCGAGCGGTATTGGGTGAAATTCCACTTCAAGTCTCTGCAGGGCATCAAGACCTGGACCAACCGTGAGGCGGAAGGGGTGGTCGCCAAGGACCGTGAGAGTGCCCAGCGCGATCTCTACGAGGCCATCGAGAACGGCGATTATCCGCGCTGGCGCGTCTGCGTGCAGATCATGCCGGAAACGGATGCCGAGAAGACATCCTATAACCCGTTCGATCTCACCAAGGTGTGGCCGCATGCGGATTATCCGCTCCACGAGATCGGCATTCTCGAGCTGAACCGGAATGCCAAGCACTATTTCGCCGAGGTGGAGCAGTCGTCCTTCTCGCCGTCCAATATCGTTCCGGGTATCGGATTTTCGCCGGACAAGATGCTCCAGGGACGCCTGTTCGCCTATGCGGATGCCCATCGCTACCGGGTCGGCACCCATTACGAGGCGCTGCCGGTCAACAAGCCACGTTGCCCGGTCCACCATTACCATGCCGATGGCGCGATGCTGTTCGAGACCCCGGAGCGGGGCGATGCCTATTACGAGCCCAACTCCTTCAACGGTCCGGTGGAGGACCGTAGTCTCGCCGAACCTCCGCTGAAGATTTCCGGCGATGCTGCCCGCTACGATCATCGGATCGGCAATGACGACTACAGCCAAGCCGGAGCCCTGTTCCGCCTCATGAGCGACGAGCAGAAGGCTCAGCTCATGAGCAACATCGCGGAAGCCATGCAGGGCGTACCGGTCGAGATCGTGAAGCGTCAGGTGCTCCACTTCTATCTCGCGGACAAGGCCTATGGTCTCGGCGTTGCCGAGCGGATGGGATTGTCACCGAGCGAGGCGGTGCCGCAGGCTGCGGAATAAGCCACGTTCGCAGAGCCGACCACAGAGTGCCGCCCGGAAAACCGGGTGGCATTTTTGTTAGGGCGCTTATGCGGCCCGGTAATCGCGGCGTTGCAATAGGATCATTTGCAACTGGTCCCGGTTTTTGCCATTTAATCACGACGGTTTTTGCAAAAAGAAAGCAAAATACATGATTAAAAGGTGGTTTAGCCGACCGCTCTGGCAGCGGGTAGCGGTCGCCTTTGCCCTCGGCATCCTTGCCGGCGCTCTGGTGGGCGAGCGGGCTGTCGTCTGGTTCAAGCCCCTCGGCGACATCTATCTGAACCTGGTGCGGATGATCGTGATTCCGCTGGTGTTCTTCACGATCACGTCCAGCGTGGCGAAGCTCGCCGAAGCCGGCAATGTGGCACGGCTCGGCATTCGCACGCTGTTCTGGTTCGTGGCGACGTCCGTTCTCGCCGTGCTCGTCGGCATCGCCTTCGGCCACCTGATCAATCCCGGTCTCGGCCTTGCGAACCTGCCGCTCGGCGAGGTCAAGCCGAGGACGATCCCGACACCGCTCGAAGTGCTCATCGGCATCGTTCCGACGAACCCGATCAAGGCGATGGCGGACACCAATGTCCTGCAGGTGCTGTTCTTCGCCGGCATCGTGGGAGCAGCCCTTGTCTCGCTCGGAGAGAAGACCGCGGGTATCCGTAACCTGGTCGATCAGGGCGCGACCCTTGTCTTCCGTGTCACCCGCTGGGTGCTTCAGCTGACGCCGATCGGCACTTTCGGCCTGATCGCCTGGGTGGTCGGCAAATACGGCCTTTCGTCCCTGCTGCCCTTAGGCAAGTTCATCGCCGCCATGTATGCCGCGTGCCTGTTCCATATCGTGGTGGTCTATGGCGGCCTTCTGAAGCTGCATGGCCTCAAGGTCGGACGCTTCTTCCGCGGCGTGCTGCCCGCTCAACAGATGGCCTTCGCCACATCGTCGAGTCTCGCGACCCTGCCCATGTCCCTGCGCGTCGCCGTCGAGCGCCTGGGCGTGCCGCAGAGCTACGCGAGCTTCGCGGTGCCCCTTGGCGCGAACGTGAAGATGGATGGCTGCGGTGCCATCTATCCGGCGATTGCCTCGATCTTCATCGCGCAGTATTTCGGCCTCGACCTGTCTCTGACGCAATATGTGCTGATCGGGCTGACGGCGGTCCTCGGTTCGCTGGGTACAGCCGGAGTTCCTGGCACCTCGATCGTCATGCTGACCCTGACCCTCAGCACGGCTGGCCTGCCGCTGGAAGGCATCGGCTATATCATCGCCATTGACCGGGTCATCGACATGATGCGCACGGCAACCAACGTGACCGGCCAGGTTCTTGTGCCGGTGCTGGTGGCGAAGGAGGAGGGCGTTCTGGACCTCGCCGTCTATAATGGGGGTGAAGAGATACGGAGCGCTTCTCCCGACGCGGTTCTCGCGCCTGCCGAATGAAGTTCACCGGGTCGGGGCCGCTGGAACCCCGGCCCGCTCTCCATCCGATGCAACCGGAGCCTAGCCCTGCCGTTCTGTTTCTAGAGCACGTGCGGAAAGCCTACTTTTCCGCTCGATGGGCTAAGGAGCGGAAATCGGCGTGGCATCACAGACCTCGTCCAAGAAAGTCATTTACGCTGCGCTGCTCGGCAATCTGCTGATCGCCGTCACGAAATTCGTCGCGGCCGCCTGGACCGGCAGCTCAGCCATGCTGAGCGAGGGCGTGCATTCCCTCGTGGACACCGGCAACGAGCTGCTCCTTCTTTACGGCATCTACCGTTCGAATAAGCCGCCCGATCGCGCTCACCCTCTCGGCCATGGGCGCGAACTCTATTTCTGGACCTTCATCGTCGCTCTGCTGATTTTCGCCCTTGGCGCGGGCGTGTCCTTTTACGAGGGCATTACCCACATTCGCCGTCCCGAGCCGATGGAAAGCCCGCTGGTCGCCTATCTTGTCCTTGGGTTTTCCCTGCTCTTTGAAGGCGGATCCTGGTGGATCGCACTCAAGGAGTTCAGAAAGGCCAAGGGGCCGCTCGGCTATTTCCGCGCGGTCCGAGAGAGCAAGGATCCTACGACCTTTACCGTGCTGTTCGAGGATACGGCAGCTCTGGCCGGATTGTTGATTGCATTCGTGGGCATTACCGCAGCTCAACATTTCGATATGCCGGAACTCGACGGCATGGCTTCTCTCGGCATCGGTGCGGTTCTCACGACCACCGCTCTTGTGCTGGCGCGGGAAACGAAAGGCCTCCTGATCGGTGAGGCCGCCAATCACAAGCTTGAGGCCTCGATCCTCGCCATCGCTCAGGCCGATCCGGCCATCGAACGTGCCAATGGCGTTCTGACCGTCCATCTGGCGCCGGACCAGGTGGTCGCTGCCCTCAGCGCGGAGTTCTCCGACGCGTTGAGGACACCGGATATCGAGGCCTGCGTGAGGCGGATTGAGACCAAAATCAAGCAGACGCATCCCGAAATCACGACGCTGTTCATCAAGCCGCAGACGGCGGGCACCTATCGTGACCGGAAAGACGCCGTCGAAGGACAAATGACATCCGGTTAATAGAAGCGTGACAATCGGTGTCTATTGAAACTGCACCTCTTTCCTCCATAGATAATCAACTTCGATGTAAAAGGAGCGCGCATGGCCGAACGGGTCATCAAGGACGACCAGCCTCGCGTCTATTTCGATTGCAACAAGTGCCCGGCCTTCTGCTGCTCGATCTACGAGCGCGTGGCCGTCACGAAGCGAGACATCACCCGCCTTGCCAAGCATTTCGGCGTCACCTTCGAGGAAGCGCAGCGGCGCTACACGACGGAGTACGACGGGGAGCGGGTTCTCAAGCGCGTGAAGGATGTGATCTTCGAGCGTACCTGCGCGTTTCTCGACCAGAAGACCCGCGGCTGCACGATCTATCATGCCCGGCCGGGCGTCTGCCGCTCCTATCCGGGGCGTTCGCGCTGCGCCTACTATGACGTCCTGCGCTTCGAACGCATCCAGCAGGGTGACGAGAGCGTCATACCGCAGATCAAGATCACCTTCCGCGAGGTCGAGGAGGACGTCGTGGAAAACGCCGATGGGCCCGAGCGCGTCTACGAGTGGGATGATACCGAAAAATAGCGGACCTCATGGTGCTGCGCCGGTTCGTCGTCACGGATGCACGACGATCGTCGCCGTCATGCCGGCGCTGAGGCGGATGGAATCGGGGACCCGGTCGAGGGCGATCCTCACCGGGATCCGTTGAGCGAGCCGAACCCAGCTGAAAGTCGGATTGACGTTGGCGATCAGATCCCCCGAGCCGGAGATGGTCTCACGGTCGGCGATTGCGCGGGCAATGCTTTCCACATGTCCTTCGATTTCGTCGGGAAAGCCAAGGAGCCTTACCGTCGCGCGATCTCCTTCGCGGAGATTCCGCAGCTTGGTTTCCTCGAAATAGCCGACGACATAGAACGAGTCGCTGTTCACCACGGCAAGTGAGGCCTTGCCTGCCACTGCATAGTCTCCGACGTGGACCTGGAGATTGGTCACATATCCGTTGACCGGTGACCGGATCGTCGTGAGATCAAGATTGAGATGGGCGATGCTGAGTGCAGCCAAGGCTCCGTCATAGGCCGCTTCCGCCAGATTAACCGCCGTCTCCGCCTGCTCTCGTGCTTCCACCGTGATGGCGGCGCTCGACAAACGGGTGCGTCGTTCCAACTCCCGGCGCCGCTGTTCGAGCTCGCGCTCGCGGGCCGCTACATCGGCTTCCGCCTGACTGAGAGCGAAGCGGTATCGATCGGGGTCAATGATGAACAGGACATCACCCTTCTTCACCGACTGGTTGTCCTTCACTCTGACCTCGGCCACCGAACCTGCGACCTCCGGGGCAATCTGGATTACGTCGACGCGAACGCGCCCATCCCGCGTCCAGGGCGTCTCGACATAGAGACGCCAAGCAAAGAAGCCCGCAGTGAGAGCCAGCGCAGCGATAAGCGTTGTAATGACGAAGCGAAAGGTCCGGGACGCGAGCACAGTTCAAAGATCCCAATGAAAAACGGCGAAGATGCAACCCGACAGGATCAGGACATACAGCGCCGTGTTGAAGAGCGCGGGATGCCAGATCAGGCGATAGGCACCGACCCAACGCAGCAGCGCTCGCAAGACGAGCCACAACAAAGCTGCCAAACCGGCATAGGCGAAGAGGGGCGGCAGGAAGATTCCAAACAGATCGATTTCCTTGATCATAAAGGCTCCGGCGCGGCCAGGATGGCATGCAGCGCATAGGGTTGCGATACGCCGAAGAAGTCCTGATGGCGGTCCATGGCGCTGCTGATGGCAATCAAGGCTGTCAACGCTTCGGCCGTCCGGGACGATCGATGAGCGATCAGGATCGGTACGATATGGCGAAGGTCGGGCGCTTGGCCATTCTGTCGCTCATTCTTGAGATTGCGGAAATGGTGGCTGAGATCGATCAGGCCCGCATCCAGCGCGCGTGCCGCTGCCGGATGAAGTGAGCTTTGAATCCTACGTAGCGTGAGCAGATTGAATCCGACGCGCAATGCCGTTAGGGCGCCGCGCATGAGCCTCTGCTGATTTGGTTGTATGATGTCCACGCGGGAGAACAGGGCGTTGATACGGTCGAACATGCGGCTCGCGAAATGCGCCCGATCGAAGGATCCTTCGCCAGAGGCTAGAACTTGAAGGTCTCGCAGGATACCGCGGCGGATGCGCCGGATCGTCCAGTCGACGCCAAGCGGCCGCAGAAGCCGGAACATGAGGATACCCACCGAAATGCCGCTGAGGAGCGCCAATGTCGAATTGAGGAAGCTCGCAAAGTCCGCTTGAGTCGTCGTGTTGGTCAATCCCAGGAAGGCGACGAGGTTGAGGCCGAGCGGGGTGACCTTCGTGCCGATGCTGGGTTGCGCGAGCAGAATTCCGAAAGGAAGGTAGAACGGCAGCAAAACCATGACCAGGGACGTGAAATCATCGACGGTCGGAAAAATCGCCAGCAGGTAGATCGCCGCGGCGATCGCGGAGAGAAGCGTCATGCGCAGGAAATTTCCCGCAGCGGAGGCAGGATCGTCCAGCGATGCCAGAATGCTGCAAATCACACCACTGAAGATGACAGCGGAGCTGCCATTGCTCCAACCGGAAGCTATCCAGAAGGCAGATGTCGTCAGAACGGCCGTCACTGAAATGGCCCCGGCAACCAGGGCCAGCGTGACGTCCCGGTATCGGGTCGTGGACGGAGCCGCTTCTTCGATCCGGATAGGCTGATCGGAGAACAGACCCTCATGTAACACCAGAATCCTGCGCCACGTTTCGAGCGCATCGCGTAGGCGCAGCATAATATTTCTGACGACGATATTCTCGGGATCGCGGATCATGTCGTCGAGGGATGGCACATTATCGCCGATGCGGCTTTCAAGGTCGCGAATGGTATCTTCGAGCGCAGTGTCGCGTTCCAGAACGTCGTCACGGTCGAAGACCCGGGCAGCATCATCCAGCAAAGGTCGAAGAATCTCGGCCTTTCCCGGCGCCGCCGTCTGGAGCAGGACCATGCGGTCGTGAATGGACACCAACAGGACCAGAAGAGCGAGAATGCGCCCCTGAAGGTGACGGGCGACATCGCCGGCGGCTCTGACAGATGGGGTATCGAACATTGAAAAAATGCGCAGAGCGTTGAGTGAGACTGCATCCGCGATCAGCCGGCGCTGATCCGCCAGAAATCGATCTGGATCGATTTCCCCGCGCATCATGTCCCGGACCCAGCGTGCCGAGGCGAAAAGGGTCGCATCGACTGAGGTTTTCAGGGCTTCGCCAGCGGAGCGCGGAAAGACGAGCTGGCTCACAAGTGTGGCGCAGCCAATCCCGAGCGTAATTTCGATGCATCGGCCGATGGCATAGTCGAAGGCGGTATCGGGAGCGAGAGCCGCCGGAATGCCGATGATGGCAGCCGAATAACCCGACAGCATTGCGCCGTATGCGGCTGGCGCATCGCGCAGCAGCACCGACGTGAAGGTGCAGGCCCCGATCCAAAAGGCGAGCGAAATAAGGAAAAGCGGCGGTGACTGCGCGAACAATCCGACGAGCAGCAGGGCCATGAGCGCCCCCACCACCGTTCCGGCGACGCGGAAGACGGACTTTGCCGCAACCATCCCGGCGATGGGCTGGGAGACGACGAAGACGGTCAGCATGGCCCAGCTCGGCTGGGTGAGGTCGAGCCGGAAGGCGATCCAGAGGGCAAGCATGGCTGCGCCGAACGTCTTGATCGAGAACACGACGTCTCGCCAGCTCGGCTGCGGCATAGGCAGGGGAACTCTCGCTCGGGTTTTACGGCTCGATCGGCCTCAGCGATTCGGGCGGAGGCGGTCCCATCATCATCTAGAGGGAGGCCCCGCGAATCCCAGGGTTAATAGGGGCCGGGGCCATGACGATTGCTGGAGCTCCACCGGTAATGTTCAACTGGCAACCCAGCATTGCAATATGGAAGGGGGAGGCGTCGTAAGATATCGTCTATAGGCTAGGAAAGACTGTTCCAATCGAGGCCGCGCGTCCGCCGGCTTCTTTCAAGAAAACGCCATGGACACCAAATCGACCGTCATCTCTGCCGCCGCGCCTGTCCACACCACGGCAGAGCGAGTGGCTGTCCCGATCCTCGTAGCGATCAGTTTCTCGCATTTTCTCAACGACCTGATCCAGTCGCTGATCCCCGCGATCTACCCTGTTCTCAAGGAGAGCTACGCTCTCGATTTCGGGCAGATCGGCCTGATCACCCTGACGTTCCAGCTCACGGCGTCGCTGCTCCAGCCCCTTGTCGGCGTTTATACGGACCGCAAGTCGCAGCCGTTCTCGCTGGTGGTCGGCATGGGCTTTACCCTGGTCGGTCTGCTGACCCTGTCGCGTGCTTCCTCTTATCCGCTCCTGCTTCTGGCGGCGGGTCTCGTCGGTATGGGCTCCTCCGTCTTCCATCCGGAATCTTCCCGGGTAGCGCGTATGGCCTCCGGTGGACGGCATGGTCTAGCCCAGTCGGTCTTCCAGGTCGGCGGCAATGCAGGGACTGCGATAGGGCCGCTGCTCGCGGCCTTCATCGTGGTGCCCATGGGCCAGCCGAGCATCGCCTGGTTCTCCCTCGTGGCCCTGCTTGCCATGATCGTCCTGTCCCAGGTCGGGCGCTGGTATCGCGATAAGCTCATTGCCCTAAAGGCCAAGCCGCGCTCGGGCCCTGCGAAGTCGGCCCATTCCCGGCAGCGGATCTTCTGGTCGATCACCATCCTGATGCTGCTGGTCTTCTCGAAGAACTTCTATACGGCGAGCATCACCAGCTATTTCACCTTCTATCTGATCGCGAAATTCCAGCTCTCCGTGCAGGATGCGCAGCTTCACCTGTTCATCTTCCTCGCCGCAGTAGCGGCCGGCACAGTGCTTGGCGGGCCGGTCGGCGACCGGTTCGGGCGCAAATACGTGATCTGGTTCTCGATTCTCGGCGTTCTGCCGTTCACCTTGGCGTTGCCCTACGCGAACCTGTTCTGGACCGGGGTGCTGAGCGTCCTGATCGGCTTGATCCTCGCTTCAGCCTTCTCAGCGATCTTGGTCTATGCGACGGAATTGGTGCCGGGAAGGGTTGGGATGATCGCCGGTCTCTTCTTCGGCCTCTCGTTCGGCATGGGCGGCCTAGGCGCAGCCGTGCTTGGCGAGCTGGCCGATTGGACCAGCATCGAGACGGTGTATCGGGTCTGCTCGTTCCTGCCGGCGATCGGCCTGCTCACCGTGTTCCTGCCGCATGAGCGGCCATGGGGGCGCACGGCCTGACAAAGGCCGCAGGGTCAGCGCCAGGCGTAGTTGAAGCTGATGCTGATACGCTCGCTCTCCGCTTCGTTCACGGGGACTTCGTGGCGAAGCCAGCTCTCCCAGAGCAGGATCGTGCCCGGCTTCGGCGACATATAGGCGAACTGCCGGTTCTCCGGCTTCGCCTTCGGCTTGCGGGGCGGTGCGGCCATCATGAAGCCGAGGCGCGGATCCTCGAGCTTCAAGGCACTCGCGCCGTCCGGAATCGTGACATAATAGGTGCCGCTGACGACCGAGTGAGGATGGATGTGGGATGTGTGCACGCCCCCAGGCGGCAGGATGTTGATCCACAGGCTGTCGAGCTCGAGCTTGCGGCCCTTGAGATCGAATTCCAGTTCTTTCGCGAAGGCGGTCACATGGGTATTGAGCTGCTTCAGCAGCTCGCCGAATACCGGGACTCGCCAGGGCAGATCATCCAGGGAGGCGTAAGATGTGTAGCCCGGATAGCCGTTTTTCTCACACCAGCGTTGCCCGGCCTCGTCGTCCTCGGCAATGGACCAGCAGGCCGCTTCGAGCTCCGTATTGAGGCGCTCGGCCTTCGCGCCGGCAAGCTCTGCACGATAGACTTTGGTGACGAAAAGGGTTTCGATACTGGACATGGCACGGCTCTAGCGGTCGCGAAGGAGAGTGTCAAAACCAAAGCAGCTCGGCAAGAACCGCAAGAACAGTTTCGGGCGACCCCTCGCTTGCAGGATCATCATGACGATCCCACCTTGGCGCTATGATGCTCTCGCTCTCTGAACCCGGTCTCATGGACGACCCGCTGATCCTGGCCCGCAGCCTCGATTCCGAAACGTTGTCGCGGGTCATTGCCCTCCGGGATTGGCTGGTGACTGGCGCGGCCAAGATGGACGATCCGAGCGACATCCTTAGCGCCTTCATCGAGCGGCTGCGGGAGCTCGGGCTGCCGATCGACCGGGCTGCGTCGGCTATCGAGGCACTGCATTCGGAATATGCCGGGATCGGACGGTTCTGGACCAAAGACGAAGGCACGGTCGTCCGTTACCTTCCGCACGGCGAGCGCCGCGAGACGGTCTATGCGTCAAGTCCTTTTGCCTATGTGAACCGCACCAATGAATGGCTCTTGCTCGACCTGACGGAGACGCCTGAGGACAAGTTCCCGATCCTGACGGAGTTGAAGGAGGCTGGATATCGCCACTACCTGACGGTACCGCTGCGCTTCAGCAGCGGCGCGGAGAACGCTATTTCCTTCGCGACCCGCTCGCCGAACGGCTTCGACGAGAAAACCCTGAAAATCCTACGTCTTGTCATGCCGTCCTTCGCCCTCGTCATCGAACTCAGGGCCACGAACAACCGACTCGACGAGGTTTTGCGGATTTATGTGGGCGACGATCCGCACAAGGCGATTCTTTCCGGCGCGATCCTCCGCGGTCAGGTGACACGGATCCGCTCGGCGATCCTCTTTGCCGACATGCGTGACTATACGCAGATCTCTTCGACCTTGAGCCCGGAGCATGCGGTCGAGCTTCTGAACAATTACTTCGATTGTCTCGTACCGCCGATCGAGGATGAGGGGGGTGAGGTGCTCAAGTATCTGGGCGATGGCCTCCTTGCCATCGTTCGGGACAAAGGCGACGATACGGGCGGTGCCCCTCAGGCCGCACTTTCTGCCGCTACCAAAGCGCTGCGACGCGTCCAGGCCGCGAACAGCGAAGGGCGCTTCCCGGTGCCGATCAACATCGGCATCGCCCTTCATCACGGCGATGCTGCCTATGGCAATGTGGGATCGGGCCGGCGGCTCGATTTCACGGTGATCGGCCGGGACGTCAATCTGGCAAGCCGTATCGCGGAGCTGAACAAAGAGCTGGGCGAGCCGATTCTCATGTCCAAGCCCTTCGTGGAGCACCTTTGGGGCGATCCGACGCCCCTCGGGGCGCACAGTCTTGAGGGCTTCGACGAGAGGGTCGAGATCTTCCGGCCCTGAGGGCAAAAAATGGCGCAGCCTTCTTCGCGAGACACCGTTGCGCACCGGCCGCATTTCCCGCTAAAAGCCCCTGACCCTTCTCCAAAGGGCCTGTAGCTCAATGGTTAGAGCCGGCCGCTCATAACGGTCTGGTTGCAGGTTCGAGTCCTGCCAGGCCCACCATTCAATAAAATCAATGAATATTGTTTATGATGATGGTCGAACTCGTGAAAGCGATTCGAGGTCTTGCCTTTCCCAATTGCGATAATGAAAATTAAATAAAATCAAAGCTTTAGTGGAAAAATCATGTCAAAGTGCTAGCCTGAAAGATCTTAAGTCGGCCCTCCACGCACCTGATCGATCTGACGAGATTGGGGTATCGCAACTTGAACCCCGCGGATTCCTAGTCTCCTCCTACACGATACTCGCAACGTAAAGCTTGAGGAGGTTAAATGCCAATCAGCGACGAAGCTGAGATGGAGCACTATGAAGCTTTCATGCGCAATGCTGGCTCACGACTGATCTCACCCGCCAGCGACGATACTTCTAACATTGAGTTCAAGTTTGGCGGCGATTGGAGAGAATGTCGAATCTGGGAGGGCTACTTTGATGCTAGCCTTATTCTACTCAGGACTATGTTCCAGAAAGCTCCGCAGACTGGCAACTTGATTTTCCCGGCTTTGTTCAACCTTCGCCATGCCACGGAAGTCGCCCTCAAGTGGCACATTCGATACGCAGGTGGCGTTGTTCCCAAACGGGTTGGGCATAACCTTGACGTTTTGATAGAGGCCTTCCGAGAAACGGCCTACGATCTGGACAATAACGCAAGCTACATTTCTGATAACATGCTGAATAACATATCCGAGTTTGCATTGGTCGATCCGCGCTCCGTAACGTTCCGCTATTCTACCGAACTGGATGGCTCGCACATCAAAATTGCCCCGGAACGTTGGGACCTCGGCCGCCTCTATTTCGTAGCTGACGCGCTATCGCTCTGGTTCGATGGATTGTCAGGAGCAATCGATCTTAGTCGAGATGATGAATATCAAGCTTATCTGCGCGGCAGCTAAATGTCTCAGTTCAAAAGCTGGCAGGGTTCATTAATCCCGGCTTCACTATGTATGCTGTTAAGACCGATGGCGTCCTAGGGAATTTGGAGCCGGGAGGCTCGGCGGGGCGAGAGCGGGCTTGGGCGTTGTATTCCACGACATCTGAGCAAGCGTGCTAAGGCAGAGAGCATCCGTATGTGTCTGCTACGCAAGGCGTTTAATCTTCTCTGAATGCGCGATTGAAGCTGTCGAGCAAGGGTTTCAATGCATAAAGTGCCACAGTGCTCCGTCCGGTTTTTATGAAGGCCTCCGCTGGCATGCCAGGAACCATCTCAACTCCCTGGGCTGGTGCCAATTGCGGATTGTCGATGCGAATTTTTGCAGAATAGCAGGGCTGATCCGTTCTTTTATCGGTCAATCGATCCGCAGATACGTAAGTCACCGAGCCAGTCAGGAGCGGCGTTCCCCGTGCACTATACGGCAAGAGCCTGACCGCAGCCGACAGTCCTATGCGCACGACATCGATATCTTCAGGCTTTACGCGCGCAACGACGATAAGTTGATCTTCCTTCGGCACGAGGTCCAGGAGCGGAGCGCCTGGGGCGACGATACCACCGGGCGTATGGATTTGGAGATTGGTAACGATGCCGTTTTTGGGGACCCTGATTTCCATACGCGCCAACTGATCGTTCATCGCCAGAATTCTCTCGATAAGCGTCGCAACTTGGTTCTGCGTATCCCTAAGAGACTGTGCGATCTCATTTTGCCGGTCGCTTTCAAGCTTGAAAAGCGTTGCCTTGGACTCGCTGATAACTTGGCGCGCGCGCGCAATCTGGGCCACAGCCTCGCCTCGGCGTCCGTCGATCTCCACACGCTCCCTATCAAGCGAAAGAAGCCGAGGACGACGTTCGAGGCCTTTTTCCACCAGTGATGCAACCGCGGCGCGTTCTTCCGCGATAATGCCTGCTCGTTTCCCCGCAGCATCGTCTTGTGCCTGAAGCCCCGCGATTTCGTGCTCCACCCGCGACATGTGCTCGTGGATGACGGCAGCCTGGGAGCGAAAGACCTGCAGTCGGGTCTTAAAGATCTTCTGCTGCCCAGCAATGATGGTCTCTATGGCAGGGTTGTTAGAGCGTGCCGCAATCAGCGACGCCGGAATCGCGATCTTCTCCCTCCCGTCTCGCTCGGCAAGCAGCCTGGCCTCCCGCGCTTTGCCGTCCCAATACTGCTGGAACCAACTCTGAAGCTCTGCCTGGACTCTCGTCTGGTCCAGTCTGACAAGGATCTGCCCGCTCGATACGAGATCGCCATCCTGAACGGGAATCTCGCGAATGATGCCACCCTCGAGATGTTGGATCGTCTTGCGATTGGACTCCGCTTCTACGGTTCCGAGCGCGATGGCAGCACTCTCTAGAGGAGCGAAGAAAGACCATATGCCGAAGGCGGCAACGAAACCAAAAGTAAGGATGTTTCCAGCCAGGATAACACCACGCATTCTCGACAACGGCGTGGGTGGCACAGGAACAGGAGACCACTGTTTTGCTATGGCATGGCCGTCAATAACTGCGGTCATGGGATCCGCCCCTTTCCGTCCGATGTGCTTGCCGTTGCCGACTCATGATCGGAGGGAAATGTCAGAGAAGGGGACACAGATTCCTCTCTCGCACGCGGGGCTGGCCCTGTAGAATCGATCTGAGGTCGGCGCAGATAGCGCTCGAAAATGTCCTGGCTGTTGCCGAAGGCGCTCAGCGTTCCTGATTCAAGGATGGCGATCTTGTCTGTGGCGGGAAGAATCCCGAGACGATGCGTGATGACGATAACAGTCGAACCACTCGCCTTCAGGTGCTCAATGGTATTGAAGAGAATTTGCTCTCCACGATAGTCGAGATTGGCGTTCGGCTCATCGAGAACGATGAGACGAGGGCTTCCGAAACATGCACGGGCAATGCCGATGCGCTGGCGATGACCGAGGAGAAGAGAGGCAGTCGCTTCGTTCATCTCTGTATCGTAAGCCTGCGGCAATCGCATGATGGCTTCATGAACCCCGACCATTCGGGCAACGCGAACGACTTCTCCCTGATCTTCATTAGCCAGGCGCCCGATCGCCTCTGCAACTGACCCTCCAAAGAGATCGATCTCTTGAGGAAGATAGCCGAGATGGTGGGCTCCGCCATTCTGTCGCCACGTTGTCACGTCGACTGAGTCGAGCGTGATACAACCGACTGTCGGCACGGAGAGACCTGCGATCAGTCGGCCAAGAAGTGACTTTCCAGCTCCTGACGATCCAATCAATCCGAGACACTCGCCCGGATTGAGATGAAAGGAGATGCTCTTCAGCAGAAGAGTATTTTTCCCGGGTGGGCAGAAGCTGATCCCGTCCACGGACAGCCGCCCTTGCGGCCTCGGTACTTCCATTCTGCATTGCGCCGAGGCTGAACCGGTTATGGCGAGAACATCGGTCAAGCGCCGGTATGCATCCCGTGTTGCGGAGATCATTTTCCAACTGCCGACCACGCCCTCGATTGGCGCCAGACCCCGTCCGAAAAGCAGACTCGATGCGAAGATGATGCCAGGACTCCTCTGCTCTTCGAGGACCAGCCATGCAGCCGATCCCATGATAAGGACTTGTGCCAACGCTCTGATTGGCTTTGCAAAGATCTGGATCCAGTCATTCCTACGGGCGGCCGTCTCCATGGCTGCTCTGCCTGCCTGCGCATCACGATAGATCAGCCGCGCGGCACCGTCGGATATGTCAAGAGCGCGGACGATATGGATGTTGTTCAACGCGTTCCAAAGGCGGCCATAGCTCATCGCTTGAGCGCTTGCGCTCCGTGAGAGAGGATCGCGCGTGATGATTCGCTGGCAACCGTGAAGCTGAAGAGGAGAAATGCGCAGATAGCCCCGATGCTGCCGAGAAGAGGGTGTACGAGGAACAGGACCGCAAGAAAGAGCGGTGCCCACAAAAGATCGAAGAGTAAGCCCGATACGGAGGAATCTATGAATTGGCGTAGTGTCCCCAAGTCGCGATAGGCCTCGTTTGCACGGCCGGGTCCAACTTGATATGCGTATTCGAATGACGCTTGCAGTACGATCGGGCGAAGGCGATCATCCAGCCACATGGCAATTCGCGAGAGTGCAGCCCGCCGCACGACGTCAAGAATGCTTCCGACCAATACTGCGATGGATACGATCAGCGTCAACATCAGCAGGGTATCGACGCTGCGGCTTGACAATACGCGATCGTAGACTTCCAGGAGATAAATCGAAGGCGCAAGGAGCAGTAGATTGAAGCTGCAACTATAAATGAATACGAGAAAGAACGCGCCGGAGCAGGCTCCGAGGGCGGCCTGCAGCGACGTCCGGCGATTGCGCGTGTCATATGTCATGATCGCCGGGCCACGGCTTTCGCTCTAGGTGCAGTTTATCCATCGGAGTGATGATGTGCAGAGAGACCGGCGACATCCCTCGCCGGTCTCTCGAAGGCATGTCCGTTACACGAGGGCGTCATCGACACTGAAATGTGTAAGGATGTCGTGGATGTCGGTGGTTGTCGTCGTCGGGTGAGAGAGCGAGAACACGACGGGGCCGCGGTCAGCGTGATTCCAATCCCCGCCGCTGCCGCCAATGCCCGCGACCAAGCTCGAACCCTGGCCTATATTGGCCGTGTTCGTCTGTGTTGCCGAGGTCGGCGCGGTGATCGTCGCCGTATTGCCACCGGTTTCGAGATATTGATCACCGCTGGAGGTGGCCGCGCCGCCAGTCCCCGTTCCGGTTCCCACGCCGCCAAGGCCACCCGTGCCATCGCCACCAGCGCCACCGGCGCCGCCAGCTCCGCCGAAGCCTCCGTTTCCGCCGTAGCCGCCAGCGCCACCGGCCCCGCCGGCACCACCGGTGGCGGATGGATCACCGGAGTCTGCGCTTGTCGTTGAAGCCGCTCCGCCGTCTCCGCCGTAACCGCCGGCACCTCCGTAGCCTCCGAAGCCTCCGTAGCCGCCATAACCACCGTAGCCGCCGGTCCCTGCACCGCCCGCTCCACCGGTACCAGTTCCGGCGCCCGGTCCACCGCCACCGGCATCCCAGTCGGCAGTTGCATCGGTGTAGTCCCCTACCTTCGCGTGAACATAGGCGCCCTCGACATAGTTGGAGGGTGTCACCGTGGCCGTATTGTTAATCGTTTGATCTCCGTAATTGTAGACGTTCCCTCCGTTGCCGGCATTTCCGCCCGTCGTGTCGATATGGTCGAACTTGATCACGTCGGACGTATCAAAGCTTGGATACCATGACGGCATTAGTGCCTCCCGTGCTTGGTTCTCCGTGGGTGAAGGGCCGCAAGTCCAGGGACTTTGCCACCCGCCCGATTATTGGGCTTCGAGCCTGTTCCCTATAGAGATCAATTGGTGTGGTGGTTTGCGCCCGATTGAGGGACAAGGACCGTGCTCCACTATCCCGACGTGTCATGCAGCTACCCGAAGGGGTGGACCCGAATTATAGGCTGCGGTTTTCTCGCGAGATGGGTCACACTGGAGGACACCGTTCTTGTTGATCGGCGACTGTTCCCGCCGTCCATCAAGGGGGACGCAATGTGGCCTCGGTATGGAATGGATCACGCCGATCGATCAGCAGGTCTGCATCTGCGTCCGACTTTCTCCAGCATTTTCGATCACCTGAGCTATATGGGCGAGCTAGGCCTCTCAGGCGGCGCCAATCAGGGCCTGTTCAAACTTCTTCAGCTCGACGCATCTAACTCTTCTGGCCGCAATGATGACGCGAATGACGATCGGGGCCATGGACGTCAATCAGAATATCAAGTGGATTCCTCAACGGACAATTCCCCCACATCTTCGAATCATGCGGGAAGTCATATGGGAGAGATCACAACAGGCGGGAACGCCGCGGGCAATGGTGGGGATGGCCTATTCGTTGGAGCCATGACCGATATCGATGTTGCCCTCTTCTCTCCCATTAACATCGCAGTGGGGGCGGCCACGGCTACGCAGTCCAATACGGTCAGCTTTGATCAGGGCGCGACCCAGCGAGGCGGCATAGGAGGACATGGAGGGAGTGGGAATGAGGCTTCCGGTGGCTATGTATTGATCAGTGCTGAGAGCGACCAGGGCGGTCCTTCGCAACATGCAGAGATTTTATCGACGGGCGGCAACGCCGCCGGCGATGGCGGAAGTGGCGCCTTTATCGGCGCGATGAACGACACCGATGTTGCGATCTACTCGCCGCTCAATATTGCATTGGGAGCTTATGGCGGTACGACTACCGCGACACAGTACAACACTGCCTCTTTCAACCAGGGGGCAACGCAACTCGCAGGGATTGGAGGGCAGGGCGGAACCGGCAATGTCGCATCGAGTGGAGGCGTGCAGTTCAGCCATCTATCGGCTACCAATGGCGATCTTGGCCTTGGATTGCTGCATTCGAGTTCCGTCTGGACCGGCAACAATGCTTCAGGAAACGGAGGAGATGGCACATTCGTCGGGGCCATGATTGACCACGACATCGCGATTTACGCACCGATCAACATTGCCATCGGTCTTTCTGGCGCGGCGACAGCAACGCAATATAACACTGTCTATTTCAATCAGAGCGCTATGCAGATTGCAGGTGTCGGAGGAGCGGGCGGAGTGCTGAATTCGGCGATGGGTGGGAGTTTCGTAGCAGGTGGGGATTCCGCTGAACACGGAGAAGTTGATCTTTCATCCCTCGCCCATCACGGTACCGCCATGACAGGGCACAACACAGCTGGGAATGGGGGGGACGGCATGTCCTTCGGCAACCTCAGTGACACTGACATCGCAATCTTTGCTCCCATCAACATTGCGAGTACAGCGCCTCTTTCTTCATTTTCAGAGGGCCAGCCCGATTTTACCCATATCGTGCACAGCGCGGTACATATGGCCTTAGCGGATAGTCATAGCGATCATCACGATCAAAGCGTCGCCAGTGATGTGATGATGCTTGTAGACGATTTTTTGCATCTGACGTAGACGCGAGGTGTGCGGACTTTCTGCAAACAAGCTGCTCCCAAATGGCTGCACATAGAACAAACCGATTCTGACGGAGGTCATTGGAACTCCGCGCGATTGATCTCCGTTGTGTGCTTGCTGCATATGCAGAGTGATCTGAATAAAGATCAATGCTTCAATATATGTTTGGAAGGCCTATCCTGACCGGGACGATGTCGCGTTGAGGGGCGTGGGAGAACGGAAATCGCAAACACCAAAGAGCCACCGATCGAGTCGCATCAGATATGACTAGATTTTCAAGAAGCTAATCCAACTTTATTTATGCAGGATCGATAGGCAATTTTTTGGTAACTATGGTTTTCTTCCGCTTCGGAAAGGCGCATAGTTCATGGCCGGTTAGAGCCTAGATTGTGCTGACCAGGATCGCCGCGTAGAGAGTGAAGCGGTGATATCAAACAGATTGTTGATATTGAATAAATTGTTTCGGCAATACCAGACCTGACAAAGTTTGCATGACGGTCATTTAGAGATCGAGGATCCGATCCAGTTCCGACGCTAACGACTGTCCAGCCTGAACCGCGATGGGATCCACGTGTTCGACTCCGTCAGACTCTGCAACATAGCTGAGGAAGAGCTGACAATGCTAAGCTCGACAAATAACTCTTATCGGAGTGGATCAGATAGGACCGGAATTGTTCTGATCGACGGTGCGCCGTTCTGGCAGAGGTGCCTTGCTGACGCTCTAAGTGCTGCATTTCCCGTCACCGTCATTCTCGAAATCTCCAATATCGAGGAGCTTTATCGATCGGACGATTTGTCCGTCGCATTGGTGCTATTGAAGGTTCAATCACGCCATGACACAGAACTTGATCTCAGCACTGCTATTCGAGTCATTTTAAAGCATATTCCCTCTGTTCCGGTGATCGTAGTTTCTGCATGCGACGACGAGAGTATCGTACGAGAGGCGATGATGGCGGGGGCGCAGGGGGTTGTCCCCTATACGGCATCGCTGAGCGTCGCGATTGCCGCTCTTCGCTTGGTCATGGCGGGAGGTACATGCTTTCCTTGCTATGTGAATGGTACCAATCATTTGCCCGACGGTACCTGGGAGCAGATACATGATACCTCAGTTGGCCGCAGTTCCTTGAGCCTGTCTTCAGAGCAGGCATTGGGATTGTCTCATGTCAGTCCAATGCAATTACCCTGCACTCGCACCGTTGAGCCACATACGAGATTTACAGCGCGAGAAGCCGAAGTACTAGCCGCGCTCCAGCATGGACATCCAAATAAGTGGATCGCGCATCGTCTCAGCTTGTCGGAGAATACTGTAAAATTCTACGTAAACAGATCATGAGAAAGCTGCATGCAACCAATCGGACCGAAGCTGCCATCCTTTCTCAGAAGTTGTTGTCTTGTGCCAGCCACCACCCTCCGAGTTGGTCCGTTGTCCTTCCGTATGCGCGAAGGGGAAAGGGTAGGACGATGGATGCCGATGGCACGGACTCTACCTCCAGAGCGATGCTGGAGGAATTGCCGGAAACAGTTCATGTCCCATGGGCTGAGCAAGTGGATTCGTCGAGAGGCACGTTAATCGTCCATATCCAGCGCGTGATTTCAGACAGTCATGGCCCGTGTCACTGAGCTCGAAGCGATATCTCCCGCGTGGGTGGATAGATTCAGTGACTCTGGATCGATGCCTTCCTTGCAAGCCGAAGCCTCGAGCCTAGCCGGTTTCCACTTCAGATTCAGGCATGAGAAGGTGTCGAAGACGTTTCCTCAGATCGTAGAATGCTCCGACAAGTTGGCTGCCTTTGACCAAGCCATGCTCAAGTTCACAGTAGGCGGCATCAAGATCGCTGAGAAGTTTCGCTGGTGGTAGCTTTACCTCGGAGCAAATGCTGAAGATGACGACTTCCAGAGCAATCTGTTGCGCCTCTGCTTGAGCCTTGAGGTTATTGATCGCCTTCAGAACGTCCTCCGAACTTCTCTCCTGTTGAAGCACCATACTTCAATCTCCCACATTGAAATCAATTTGCCGGTCGCCATCGGTTAACACTTGAAATCGGTGAGAATATGCTCGGTTCTCTTGAGAGGTAATGCGAGATTGAAAGATCGGGCTGGGACACTGACCGCATCAAGATTGGATAACGGACGCAGATGCGACGACGGGCCGAGTTATCAAGGCAGGCAGAAGCGCAACACGGCCGCACGTTGTGATGAGGTCGCTCGTCCTGAAACTATATTTCAAAAACTTTGGCGCAAACAGGCAAATGTTAAGTATTCTTCTGTGATCGTGAGGGCCGATGCTGGTTCCTTCTTGAGAAGAGATTCATATGAACTTAGGGTCACGGGTGTTTTGTGTGCCCCAAAGGTTCAAGATCATGAATAAAGCTATAATCGCCGTTGCCGTCTTCTTGCTCGGAAGTGCTGCGCATGCCGCAGAGCCATTCTCGTTGGTTGGAACTTGGACCGGTCCCAGGGAGCGGCTGGCCAAAGTTGAGGGACGGAAAGAGGGAACTGCCACCTTGGTGGTGACGGAGCAAAACGGGAGGACGTTCACGGGATATCTCGACCGGTCGAATCCGGAGGGCAACGTCAAGGAAAGTCTCTGGGGTGCATTTACGCCCAAGGGCAGGCTCATCGTCGCATCGGACGAAGAGGGGATTTACTCCTTCGACCTCGTCAACAGGAACACGCTCGATTACTGCTATGTCGAATCCGGTGCCTCCGCTCGGGCAGTCTGCGCCCGCCTGAAACGACAGAAACAATGATTGCTGAAGGGCGTCGGCCTGACGCGGTGGTGAACGTAGTCCACCGACCCTGAAATCCACGCCTCCTATTGGAACTCTTGTCCGCCTGGCGGTTTAGCTTGGGCATAGCTTTCGTTCACAGGTCCGGAAGGACGGGACTGAGAGGGGCTCGGCCATGCGGCAGGCGACGGCGCTTCCTGCCTCCCGGATCGGTACAGCGATTCCCGCCGCCGCTATGCTCGGTGCACTAGGCGTGGTCTATGGCGATATCGGCACCAGCCCACTTTATGCCCTGAAGGAGGCTGCGCGAGCGGCCAGCCAGGGAGGTGTTATTACTCCGAATGCCGTGCTTGGGGTCGTGTCGCTGATTCTGTGGTCTCTGATCCTGATCATTTCCCTGAAATACGCGGTGTTGATTTTGCGTGCCGACAACCGGGGTGAAGGCGGTATTGTCGCCATGCTGGCCTTGCTGCATGCGCGCCGGGCACGTCCCGGTACATGGCGTTCGATTTTATTAATCGTAGGGCTTGTCGGAGCCGCGCTGCTCTATGGCGATGGTGCCATCACACCGGCCATTTCCGTGCTCAGCGCTATCGAGGGTCTGAAGGTCGATGCGCCCAGCCTTGCGCCGCTGGTGCTTCCTCTGACGGTCGCCGTGCTTCTCGGGCTGTTTCTTATGCAGCGAAAGGGGACAGGTTTCATCGGCGGCATCTTCGGACCGATAATGCTCGGGTGGTTTGTCGTGCTCGCCATGCTCGGTCTGCGTGGGATTCTGCTTGCTCCCATGGTCCTGACCGCCATCAACCCACTCGTCGCTTTCGAATTCCTGTTGTCGACGGGACCGATCGTCAGTTTCGCCATTCTCGGCGCAGCGTTTCTCGCGGTGACGGGAGGCGAAGCCATGTATGCCGACATGGGCCATTTCGGCCGGGTGCCGATCCGGCTTGCATGGTTCTTCATTGCCTTGCCCGGCCTGGTGCTCAATTATTTCGGGCAAGCGGCGCTGCTCGTCACGCATCCTGAATTCAGCGACAATCCGTTCTACCAGCTCGCGCCGGACTGGGCCCATTATCCGCTGGTCGCTTTTGCAACAGTAGCAACGGTGATTGCCTCTCAGGCGATCATCTCGGGAGCATTTTCTCTGACCCAACAGGCAATTCAGCTCGGACTTTGCCCCGGGCTCCATATCCAGCATACGGCAAGCCATGAAATCGGTCAGATCTATGTGCCGGCGGTGAATTGGCTGCTCGCCGCTGCCACGCTCGGCGCTGTATTCCTGTTCCGATCTTCCGATGCTCTCGCCGGCGCATATGGCATCGCCGTGTCCATGCTGATGGCCATTACCACCCTGTTGGCTGCCATGATCGCTCTGAGATGGGGTTACAATCCGCTGCTTGTCGTAGCTGTCAACGGATTCTTCCTGCTTATCGATCTAACGTTCTTTGCCGCGAATGCGACGAAGTTCCTCGACGGCGGATGGTTCCCGCTGCTTCTTGCCACCGCGGTCGCGTTCCTGATGCTGACATGGCGCAAGGGACAGCATCTTGTTCAGCGCGCTCGCGCCCATATGCGCCAGCCCGAGGCGGAATTCCTTGCCGCATTGGGACGGAATCCCCCGATCTGCCTTCCAGGAACGGCCATCTATCTCACTGCATCGACACACGGCATTCCGCTCCCGCTGACGAATTTCGTCAGGCACAATCATGCTCTGCATGAGCGCTTATTGCTGGTGACCGCACGGTCGGAGGAAATTCCGCGGGTGTCGGACGAGCATCGCGTCGAAATCATTCAAATCGCGCCGAATGTCAGTCGCGTCGTCCTGCGCTATGGATTCATGGAGACACCATGCATTCCGGACGGTGTGCGTCTCGCAATCGAACGCGGCCACCTTACGGGCATCGAGCCGGACAGCCTCTCCTATTACATTGGGCGGGAAACCATTATCCCGACCGAACATGTGCGTGGAATGGCAGTGTGGCGGGAAGCGCTTTTCGCATTCATGCAGCGCAATGCCGAGCGATCAGCAGCCTACTTCCAGATTCCGGCGCGGCAGGTGGTGGAGGTCGGCACGGAGATTGAAATTTGAGACAGTCCCGCTACGCCGAGGCATCTAAGGCGGCAAGCATACTCGCGGCCTTAGATGGATAATCAAACGAACATGCCTCCAAGCTCGGTCCCGCTGGTCCAAACCAACCTTACAGACGCGATAGCTTCCTGGTCCGGAATTTCGAGATCGAACTCCAGCGGGATTTCTCCGACTTCTGAGAGGACGATGCGAACACCGGTTTCCGATAAGTCTCGTACAATGCAGTCCACAATCGAGGGGCCGTTCTTACAGGAAATTCTGCCCTCAAGTCGCGTTGGAAATCGCGGGCTCATGCGACGTTCAGTCGTTCCCTGACGCATGCGTCGATCCTATTGCTGTCTCAACGAACTTATGATGTGCGAACCTGACGTGAGCCTTTCCTCGTCGGGGCATGGAACT
Organism: Microvirga puerhi; assembly: GCF_020089865.1. Lineage (GTDB taxonomy): Bacteria > Pseudomonadota > Alphaproteobacteria > Rhizobiales > Beijerinckiaceae > Microvirga > Microvirga puerhi. The sequence continues at coordinate 13,702 of NZ_JAIRBM010000015.1, read as the reverse complement.
CGGCTTCGACTAAGGTAGAAGTCCTGCGGTGTAGCCCAAGGCGTCCCCTTGCGGGAACTCTCTTTAGCGATGAGCCGCCTGATGGGAAAAAGCCTTTCGCTTTTCCCAGGTGAGCTAGTGCCCTTCGCTTTGCGAAGACATCCGGTCCACAAAGGCGATGCCGATCGCTGAGAGGATGAAGACCGAGTGAATCACGGTCTGAAGGATGATACCGGTCTCTGTGTAGGTGCTCTTCGCCGTTCCCACAAATCCCGCTTCGATGAAGGTTCGGAGGAGATGGATCGACGAAATACCGATGATGGCCATGGCGAGCTTGACCTTGAGGATGCCGGCATTGACATGGCTCAGCCACTCGGGCTGATCCGGATGACCTTCGAGGTTGAGGCGCGAGACGAACGTCTCATAGCCGCCGACGATGACCATGACCAAGAGATTCGAGATCATCACGACGTCGATAAGTCCAAGCACGACGAGCATGATCTGCATTTCAGAGAAGTCGCCAGCGTGCAGAACGAGGTGGACCAGCTCCTTGAGGAAAAGGAATACGTAAACGCATTGCGCCACGATGAGCCCGATATAAAGGGGCAGCTGCAGCCAGCGAGAGCTGAAAATAAGCGCGGGGAGGGGCCTAAGGGCAGTCGGATATGCAGCCGGGGGCTTCTCGCGAGTTTGATCCATGGTCTTTCGGAGGTTTTGGAAGAAAAGGTGATGATTGGGCGGGAAATGCTATGAGGCTGGCCGGACATGGGATGGCAGAAGCTTGAGTACAAGGTCGCGTCGCTTCGTTTCAACGCAAAGTTGCCGAAGTGCGGCAAACGCAAGGCTGGGTTTGCCGCGTCTTTGCACGTCGCTGCGGAGCGGTCGGCTACCAGGCGATTCGGGCTATGTTTGCCCTCTTTGCGTCATGACTGGGCCGTAACGGCGACGAAGAGATACTGGCCGTCGCGATTGATGCGTAGCAGAAGAGGCTTCTTCTCTTGCTGCGCGCGGTTCCATTCCTCGCTTAGGTCAGCCGCTCGTTTGACATCACGGTTATTCGCCGAAACGATCACGTCACCGGAGCGAATTCCGGTGTCTGCGGCTGGGCTGTCAGGTTCCACACGCTGAACGATAAGGCCCGTAGCGTCGGGGCCCAGCTTTTGACGCGCTGCCTCGTCAATCGGAGCGAGCGCCACACCTAATCGTTTTCCTCCGGTTTCCGGAATCTGCTGCGCGCCGGTCCGAGATTCCCCTTCGTCCGGGCGTTCACCAACCGCGACAGTGACTTCCTGGGTGTTTCCACCACGGATCACGGTGAGACGGGTCTGTGTCCCTGGTTTCACACGTGCCACGGCGCGAGATAGGTCCTGAGGCCCTTCGATGGCGTTGTTGTCGATGCGAACGATAATATCACCCGTCTTGATGCCGGCTTTTTCGGAGGGACCGCCAGGTTCCACCGAGGCGACGAGCGCACCCTTGTCATCCGGGCGTCCTAGCGCCTGAGCGATGGCTGCAGTCATATTCTGAAGGCGAAGGCCGACATAACCCCGCTCCACCCGCCCGGTTCGAATGAGCTGTTCGGCAATGGCCTGGGCAGTATTCGACGGAACAGCGAAGCCAATGCCAATATTCGCACCCACCGGAGAAAAGATGGCGGTGTTGACGCCGATGACCTCGCCATTCGCATTGAACAGCGGTCCGCCAGAGTTGCCGCGATTGATCGCGGCGTCTGTCTGGATGTAGTCGTCATAGGGACCTGACTGAATATCCCGCGATCGCGCCGAGACGACACCGACTGTAACAGTGCCACCGAGGCCGTAAGGGCTACCGATTGCGATGGCCCAGGATCCTGGTTCTGCCAGGTCCGAATTCCCCCATGTCGCGACGACCAGGTCTGGACGTGGATCAAGCTTCAGTACCGCGATATCCGTGGCTGGATCGTGACCAACGAGTTTGGCAGCGACGGAGGTCTTGCCACCAAAGACGACTTGGATTTCCTCTGCGCCCTCCACGACATGGTTGTTCGTGACGAGATAACCATCCTTGCTGATCACGAAACCCGAGCCCAACGCCTGACGAAGCTGCGGCTGGCTAGGAGCTGACGGCTCATTGAAATAGCGACGAAAGAAGTCGGGAAATGGCGAGGCATCCGGAACGGACTGCGACTGCTGTTCTTCAATATGCTGCTTCGTGGTAACTGCGACGACCGCAGGCATTTTCTGGCGTACGATGGTTGTGAAATCTGGCGGCTGCTGGGCGAGGACAGGGGGAGCAGCCAAGAGTGTCAGAAGAGCCAGGGTCGGTCCAAGTGCTTGGATCTGCTTGCGTATAATCAATCCGCTATGTTGCGTCATCGAAATCTCCCTATCGGAGTGGCCTGCAGCAATATCGAAACACGAGATCCTGCGAGTTTGAGGTTGGAGGACCGCTGCCGCGTGGCATAAGTCGCTTTCCCTGGCCTCGAGCGCCCGCACTCTTATAAAATCATTGGGCTGCGGTTCTGTTCTCCTTCTCGGATCCGCCTTGAGCCTCACGATGCACTTCGACGGCATTGCGACGCTCGTCTATGCCTTGGTTCTTGGTTTCCTTCGCACCCTCCGCTTTGGGTTGAGGCTCCAGAACCACCTTCTGCTGCTCGCTGTCCCAGAGCGCGAGAACTTTGTCTCCTTCCTGAATCTCATTCGCCAGCATCGCGCGGGCAAGCTGCGTCTCCAGCTCCGAGCGGATCAGGCGGCGGAGCTCACGAGCTCCGTATTCCGGCCGAAAGCCCGCCGCTGCGAGATGGTCGACGAGACTGTTGTCAATAAGAAGCTCGACGTCCTGACCATGAGCGGAGCGCTTCACGCGATCGAGCTGAAGCTCGACGATCGCACGGATCTCACTCCGCCCGAGCGCATGGAAGACGATGATTTCATCGATACGATTGATGAACTCCGGTCGGAAGTGAACACGCAGAACGTCCATCAGCTCCCGCTTGAGCGTGGCTTGATCCTCCTCTGCCGTCCCACGGATACTGAGGTGTCGCTGGATGATGTCCGATCCGAGGTTCGACGTGGCGATCATGATCGTGTTGGTGAAGTCGACGACTCTTCCTTTGCCGTCCGTGAGCCGCCCGTCGTCGAATACCTGAAGCAGGACGTTGTATACATCAGGATGTGCCTTCTCGATCTCATCGAGAAGCACAACCGAATAGGGACGCCGCCTTACGCGTTCCGTTAATTGGCCGCCCTCCTCGTAGCCAACATAGCCGGGAGGTGCACCGATCAGACGAGCCACCGCATGGCGTTCCATATATTCCGACATGTCGATCCGAACCATCGCGTCTTCGTCGCCGAAGACTGTTTCGGCCAGGGCCTTTGCGAGCTCGGTCTTGCCGACGCCCGTTGGTCCGAGGAACAGGAAAGTTGCGATGGGGCGACGTCCCTCACGCAGGCCAGCACGAGCCAAGCGCACCGCGTCGCTCACTGCGATCACTGCTTCATCCTGGCCGATGACGCGTTTGTGGAGGCGCTTCTCCATCTCGACGAGGCGCTGACGCTCCTCGGTCGTCAATTCGTTGACAGGGACGCCGGTGAGTTTGGAAACGACCTGTGCGATTTGCTCGGTGCGGACCTCCGCCGATGCCGAACCGCGCTCGCGCCTCCAGTGCTCAGTCGCGTCCTGAAGTTCCTTGTTCCGAGCATCGTGCTGTGCCTGGATCTCCGATGCACGGTCAAACTGTTTGCGCGATGCCGCATAGTCCTGCTCACGCTTGAGCTGGCGGACCTCCGCTTCGAGTTCCTGCACGTCCACCGGACGAGCTGTGGCTGAGATCTTCACCCGTGCTGCTGCCTGGTCAATGAGATCGATGGCCTTATCCGGGAGGAAGCGTCCGGTAATATAGCGATCGGATAGCTCTGCTGCTGCGATGATGGCCTCGTCCGTGATTGCAACCTTGTGGTGAGCTTCGAGTGTATCGCGCAAACCGCGCAGGATCATGATGGTCTGAGCGACGGTCGGCTCCGGCACGAAGACGGGCTGGAAGCGGCGCTCCAGGGCAGCGTCCTTCTCGATATGCTTCTGATATTCATTGAGGGTCGTCGCACCGATCAGGTTGAGTTCGCCCCGGGCAAGCGCCGGTTTGAAAACATTGGCGATGTCGAGCCCACCTTCGCCGCCACCTTGGCCTGCTCCGACGATGGTATGGACCTCGTCGATGAACAGGATCAGGTCGTCCTCACGCTCTGTGACCTCCTTCAAGATCTGCTGGACACGCTCTTCAAACTCGCCCCGGTACTTGGAGCCCGCGACCATGGAGTTGATCGAAAGCTCGACCAGGCGCTTGTCACGCAAGGCTTCGGGGACTTCGCCGGAGACGATGCGCTGGGCCAGGCCCTCGACGATCGCGGTCTTGCCGACGCCCGGTTCGCCGATGAGGACCGGATTGTTCTTCTTGCGTCGGGCCAGAACTTCGATGGTTGTCTCGATTTCCTGGGCGCGTCCGATGACAGGATCGAGCTTGCCGTCACGGGCAAGTTGGGTCAGATCGCGAGAATGCTTATCGAGGTTGGGGGTGTTCGTCGGGGTCTCGACTCTTCCTTCCTCGGCGCCACGGCCGACAACCTTGGTAATCTGCTGGCGGATCGCTTGCGGTGTGAGACCATAGCGGCGCAGTATGTCAGCGGCCAAACCTTCACCTTCTTCGGCAAGCCCAATGAGAAGATGTTCTGGGCCAACATAGGAGTGTCCAAGTTCTGCGGAGGCTCGGAAGGCACGGGATAGAGCATCCTTCATGCGTGGGGAAACGCCGATCTCGCCCCCTTCCTGTACTTCCGCTTCGCCGTGCGGACTTTCTTTCACGATTTGGTTGCGCAGATCGTCAAGGGATACTTTGAACTGATCGAGAATGGTGCGGACGACGTCGCTTTCGGTCAGGGCAAGCAGGAGATGTTCCGTGTCGACCTCGTGACGTCCGAAATCCGCTGCCCGTCGGGCAGCCGCCTGAAGGATCTCTTCGGCATGCTCTGAGAGACGCTCGGCTCCGCTGACGGTATTCCGACCCCTGGACCGCCCTCGTCCTGGTCCGATCGGAATGGAGGCGCCGCGGCCACCGGCCTCTGGAGTTTCCTCTCCATCGCCCCTGGCGTGTGCCGGTGGGTTCTCGCCGAAGAAGCCCTCATTGAAGAAGTCGTCGAACAAACTGCCACGCTGTCCGAAGAGGGACTCAAGTGGTGAACTCGACCGTTGTTGACGGGCCAGGCGACGATAGTCGAAATCGCAAAGCTCCATGACTTGACGTTGACCATTGCTGACAACCTCCGCACGAACGGTCGCTGGACGAATGCCGCAGATGTCGCAAATTCCATTGGCCATGGTTCCGCTCCAAGATGAGTCCGTTGCGCAATCAGACTACGCCCGACCATCTAAGAGCTCGTTTGGTCGGCGTGCCGGTTCGACGTGATCAACCATATTAGCAACCGCAAGGTAGGCAGCTGTAAGGCTAAAGCTGCGGAATGGATCGTTCACCAAGTGCTGGCTGTAGTCATCATGAATCTCGATCGCCAACGAAATCTTCACAGTTGGACGTTCGGGGTAGCAATGCGCGTGGTCAGTCAAGCTTGACGCGGTAAGCTCCGCGGTGAATCGCGTCGAATCCGAGATCCGTCAATTCGACCGTCTCGGCATCGGGGGCCATGACATATCCGAGATGGATCAACTCCGAAACGGCTACCGCGATGGCGGGGTCCGCGCCAAAGTGCGCATCCAACGTCGCCATTGTCATGCGCGCACCTGGCTTGCGGTGTGTCTGACGAAAGAAATCTAGAATCTCACACGCCGTCTCACTGATCTGCATTTGTCGTGCTCCTTTTCGTGTGAGCCTTGTGATCCGCTCGTGCCCAATTCGGCCGGTCATTCATGCCGCAATGGTGCCAATAACTCCTTGCCCTTCCAATCCTTGCGGAGACTGATGGTTGCGGCCAAGCTAAGAGGGAGCGGCTGCGGCTCTTTCAGCGTGCGAGCACTCAGAGGATTAGGGAGATCCTGAAGAGTGCGATCCTAGCCGATATGGGCAAGCGTCCACAGATTGGTCTGGGGGGACCTTCCGTATCCTGATGCGCTTGAGCGAAAGGGCATTTATAGATACCCATTCTATGGACCGGGAGAGATTCTATGGCACGCGCAAAACTCTTCACACCCTACTCAATCGGGACGTTCGAACTCGCCAACCGCATCGTGATCGCGCCTATGTGTCAATATTCCGCCGAGAATGGCTGCATGACCGATTGGCACATCATTCATCTGGGCCAGCTCGCGCTTTCTGGCGCCGGACTTCTCACCATCGAAGCAACGGCTGTTCTGCCCGAGGGGCGCATCACCTATGCGGATGTCGGTCTCTATTCGGATGAGTGTGAAGCGGCGATGCGCAGCGTGTTGAACAGTCTCCGGCGCTGGTCCGAGATGCCGATAGCCATTCAGCTGGGGCATGCCGGGCGCAAAGCATCGACTGAGGTTCCCTGGAGAGGCGGCAAGCAGCTTGCCCCGGATAATGTCAATGGTTGGCAGACGGAAGCGCCATCGGCGGTGCCCTTCAATATCGGGGATAACCCTCCCACCGCGCTCGACCGCAATGGACTCGCGCGAGTTCGGAATGCATTTGCGGATGCAACGCGGCGCGCGGCCCGGCTCGGTCTGGATGCGGTGCAGATTCATGCTGCCCATGGCTATCTGCTCCATCAATTTCTCTCGCCGCTCTCCAACCAACGGGACGATGACTATGGAGGTTCGCTTGAGAACCGGATGCGCTTCCCGCTCGAGGTTTTCGATAGTGTTCGAGAAGCGTTTCCGGCAGAGAGGCCCGTGACAGTGCGAGTCTCCGGCACGGACTGGGTGGATGGTGGCTGGACGATCGAAGAAACGAGGGTTTTCGCAGAGGCCCTCAAGACGCGCGGATGCGGCGCCATTCACGTCTCAAGTGGTGGTCTTTCCTCGGGGCAGCGAATTCCGGTCGGTCCCAGTTATCAAGTGCCCCTCGCTCGCGCGATCAAGTCGGTTGGAATGCCCATTGTGGCCGTGGGCCTCATCACTGACTACGTGCAAGCGGAGGCAATTCTCAATACGGGTGATGCTGATCTCATCGCCATTGCTCGCGCCATCCTGTATGATCCGCACTGGCCGTGGCATGCAGCTGCGCATTTTGGAGCGGCCGTAAAGGCTCCAAACCAGTATCTCCGCTCTCAGCCAGGACAGTTCCCCAGCCTCTTCGAGGTCCGCGCAGATGACTAGTTGAGAGCCGACTGTCCGATCAACTCTTGTCGGCGAGAACGGTCCATTCCTTACCTGTAGGCGTCAGCGTAAGCGTCGCGCCACAGGAGACATCTTCCGGGAACTTTTGATCCCGCTCAGTGCCGCTCGCTCGAAGGGCTACGATGTTCTTTGCTTTTGAGGCAATCGCGAGCGTCCAGGTGCCTGTCGTATCGGCAAGACCGTCGCTGGCAAATGGCTCAATCCAATAGGTGGGAAACTGCGCCCTGGCGGTCGAGACCGGAAAGGCTTGAGGGCCAATATAGCAGAACGTGCTATCGCCGGACTTATCCTTGAGGACCGTATCGCTTCTTTCAACGAGCGCTCTGTCGACCCAGGCATACTCTTTCTTGAGTTGCGAGAAAGGAAATTGGACCAAGACGGCGATTGCTCCGATCGCCGCAAAAAACAGAACGCAGAGGATAGCCAGTCTCATCTGGAGAGTCCTGCTAGGGAGGATGAGGCGGCAAGATATATAACATCAATGCGCAACGCTACTGCCAAGCGCACCCTTTACTTACTACTAAGGTTCAAGAAACTTCGTATCCTGCGAGGCGCCAAAAAACCTTCTGCAAGTCCCTTGCTCTTCTGTCTTCGAATGGAGTTGTTTAAAGTTGCTTGCAAGATCTAGATGGAAATATGTTCATCGAGCAGTTGGTACTCTTTGCCGTGTAGAGCTCGTTTGAATGTGGAAAAACCGCTTTCAACGCCGGCAAGACCGCCGACATCGAATACGAGCGCGCCGCGGCGTTTTGCTTCGCGAATTGCATTCCATATCAAGTAATGGCCCACATTGAGGCTTCGAGCGGATGGATGATGCCAGGCGACGTTGTATTCGCTCACACGTCCAGCATGGATCAGCGCCGTTCCACCGACAGGTTCTCTATTGAGCATGGCGCGCAGAAGGAAGAACTCACATCCTGCGGACGTTGCGAGCGCTCTGAAGAATGCATGATCGCCGTGCTTCACACCGAGCGCACTCATACGGTCGCTGTAATTTCCGATCAGCCAGTCAATCGCCTCGGGATTATTCGATAATTCGAGGGTGAGATCCTGTTTCTCGGCCCTTCGCGATAGGTTGCGGAATGTAGAGGAGAACCCTCGAAAGATCTCTTCTTCGCTAGGGCCGAGGTCAATCTGCGCCGAGTGCCAACCCAGAGTGTGACGGCGCCGGTAGCCGATACGTTGAAGAAGTTCTTCGTTCTCTTTCGAGCTGGGCAACGCTGGAGTTATCAGCAGGGGACCGGTCAGGATTCGCCCCCAACCGTTTCTCAGCTGCCGATAAATACTGATGATGGTTTCGACATCCGGCACTGGATCGAGAAACAGTGGCCCGCGGCTAATTCGAGATGCAAGATGGAGACCCGCAATCCACCATTCCTGAATTTGGCAGATTGCGGCGATCTCGCCGCGTAATTCGAACGCGATCCGCGCAACGCTCCATCCATTGGCTCGTTTGCCCTCGCCGTAGGCAAAGCCTTGCGTCACATGCGGGTAAGGCACGTGCGCAAGCAGGTCAGACCATTGCGGCGCATCAGAAATGAGTCGGCAAGTCACATCGCTGCGACTGACGCGACTCCGAAGTAAGTTCGCTTTAGCTTAACTCGCGTGTGTCGAAGGATATTGACATGGGGCGTCCCCTTCGAGTGTTTCACGGCAGATGCAGATTGCACTTCAAGCGCTCTGATAACAATCCTGACAAAGGGGTGCAACTCGCCTTTCAGAGGTAACGTGAAAGAAGATATTTGTGTGCAGCAGTTGCCGTTTTTGTATGCCTTTCGAAGTGTCAACTATCCGAGAATTGCAATCAGGGATGACCGACTTGGGCGGCCGATGACAGCTACGCGTGAGCTTCCAGTCGCTAAGTGATAGCCAACTGCTCCAATGCGTCCTGCGCATGCCTCATCGGCGTTTCGATCTGTGGCGAAATTTGGCAAGCGTCACCATCTCGAGGAGGACGCGATTGTTCTTCCTCTCGTGTCGTTCCCTCTGGAATATCATTCCCAACTTCGGGTCGCTGGCCTCAGCGGCCCTTTTCTTACGCAGGTCGGTCCGTGAATTACCTCAAGGGTGCTTCAGGAGCGGCCAAGCTTTGCCGCAATCGGGATGCTCTTTCCCACTCATCATTTTGAATAGGAACCAACATGGAATTTGATGACGCTCTAGATATTGCAGAACGCCAGCTGATCGACGGTGCTACATTGCAGGAGCTGAAGGAAGCCGCTCAGGACTTGCGGGCACTGTCGCGCGAAAGCGCCCTGGCTGATCTCGTTGAGCAGAAGATCGCAAGCATCGAGACGCGCCGTACAAACAGCTGCATGCCTCCTTCTTCCAGTTTTTAAGCCTCCTGTTCTTTTCGAGGCGGTTCGTTGGAGGCGCGACGGCAGAGCGCTCTTAACGTCTCCGACGTGCAGACCATGCCACTACTGTCACATGTGCGTGTTGCCAGCTCTCCGCAGCCATGGCGAAACAGACCGAGGTTCAGGCCGACCATCATCGGCGGTATAGGTGGGTCTGAGCCTTGACTCTCCGGCATTGGCGACAATTTGTCGACCAACGGGCGGCCGTCATAGGATGTTCGTCCTCTCTGCGAACGGCACCAGTAGGGCACAATTTTTCGCGACCGAGAGAGCTGATCTTTCCGGGTATGGTTCTGCAGCAGTCGGAGTTGAATCCAAGGGTTTTCCCTGGAACCAAAAGAGGCGCTACAGTGTTCTGGCGACTAAACGTTTGTGTCATACAGGCACAAAAATGCTCGACTTGACCTACATCCTGGTTGCAGCCTCCCGGCGCTGAACGCGATACAGATCGCATGAGTGGCCGGAGCAGAGGGGGACGCTAAGGTGACCGTCGCACAATATCGCAACCTTATGTGGGATCTGGCCGTCATCTTTGCCTGGCTGTGTCCTTTGGTGCTTGCCATGGGATATTATGCCCGCAGGCGATTCAGGACGCTCCTGAAGGCGCCATTGACGGAGGAGGTGGAGCATCAGACCCACGCCTGGGAGCATCGTGTCCACCGCTGGACCGTCCTTGGCCTCCTGATCCCTGAGGCCTCGATTATCTGCTTCATCGCTTGGTTGGTTCTGTCACACCTGACTTCTGGGGCTCCGTAGGCGATCGTAAGAGCGGTCGGAACGCTCCTGCCAGATGAAGGGTGATCCGGGGCAGGATCATAAGTGCCTCCCGTCCACCATAGGCCAAAGCGTAGAGCAGGAGTGGGAGAGCAGAGAGAACGGTCGTGGACAGAGATAGGAAGGGCGAGCGCATCATCTCAACCTCGACAGCGAGCTCGACAAGACGCCTGAAACGGGGATCTGCTCTAACGGTGCCCAATCCATGGGCAGCTTCAACCGCAAGCTTGGCTTCCTGATCGCGAAAGCGCGCCCATTCCACCCCTTCCAACGGAGAGAACAGGGTTTGCCTCCGGAGGCGTCGAATGAGGCCTATAACGGCGAGAGCCAAAATCGTCACTGGAATGATGACCGGGAAAGCGAAAGCAGCGCTGCGCTCCAGGTAGGTCCTCGACGCATCATCGATCATGCGCTGGCTGTGTACATCGCCATGATAATCGTTCTTCAATGCCGTCGCGAGAGACCGAAGGCGCGCCGTATGTCGTCTCCTGAGAAAAATTGCCAGTATACTAGCGAGCCAGATGGCCACGAGAGCGGCAAATGCCAACAAGCCCAACATAGCAGGAGTCATCGTCTATGTTCTCCATCAGGCAATCCTGCGATCGCGCAGGAGAAATCGTCCTGAAGGAGCCCGTACGCAGGGCTCAAATGTGGCTGTTCGATGCTCAGATCATCGGAAGGGCTCGTGGTCGAGGACCGCGAGGAAATGCCTTGTCTATCTCCATGAACTCTGCCTCAGAAAGAGCAAGATTGCCGGCTGCTGCGTTTTCACGCGCGTGATCCGGAGAGCCGGCTTTGGGAATTGTAAAGATAGTCGCTCGATGAGTCAGGAAGGCGAGAGCAACTTGGCGCGGCGTTGCGTCGTGCCTGGCGGCGATTCGGGCGAGGACCTTCCCCTTGTCCGTCCGAAGGCTGGGGAATTCGCCATGCCCGAACGGTGAATAGGCGACGACAGCAACCCCATTGCGCTCGCACCAGGGAATGACTGCATGCTCAATTGCCCGTTCTTCGAGATGATACAGGACCTGATTGCAAGCGATCCGGCCCGGACCAGCAATCGATGCAGTTTCTTCCAAATCCTCCTTGTCAAAATTGCTGACGCCCCAGGACAGGATCTTTCCGCCGGCCCGTAGAGTCTCAAAGGCTGCGATGGTCTCTTCCAGAGGATAGTTGCCGCGCCAATGGAGCAGATAGCAATCTAGGCGGTCGGTCCCCAGGCGCCGGAGGGACCGCTCACAGGCAGCAACCGTCCCGCGGCGGGATGCATTCTGCGGCAGAACCTTGGATACGAGAAATACCTCGTCGCGGCGGTTCCCGAGGGCCTCCTTCACAAGCGGCTCGGCCTCCCCGTACATCTCTGCCGTATCGATATGGGTCATGCCGCTGTCGAGCCCAATGCGGAGAGCGGCTATCGCGCTCGATCGATCTCCCTCGTCGAGGCGCCAAGTACCTTGGCCTATTGCAGAAACAAGGGGCCCGCCGGAGCCGAAAGGGTTGTTTCTCATTGTTTGTTCTCGAAGTTTGCGAGGGCTCGCATGCGTCAACGGCCGATCCGCAAGATCAGAAGGCTTTGATCAGTCAAATCGACTGTGCACGGGGTCCGAAGAGTTGTCGATACGTCTCCGACTTCCTCACGCGATAGAATACTTGCCGAGGAACTGGCTATTGGTCTGGCACAGGCGCTTCTGCCGTGGATATAGTTTTACGCTAGTTATGTGATTTTGACCACTTTGTGATAATAAATGTCAGAACAGTCAGAGAACATTCTCAATTAGGAGCTTGCCAAATCTGGATTTCGGACATATTTCGGCCTTGTGTCTCAGGATTTGACAACGACGTGATGCATAATCCTGATGATCGTAGCAGAATAATATTCCTCAGACTATCAATCACTATGGTTCCTGCGTGGCCAAGGATAACAAGACTATGACCGAGAACGTAAACTCTCTAAGCTTCGTTGAGCTCGCCGCTGACATCGTCTCAGCTTATGTGAGCAACAACTCCGTTCCGGCTGCCGATCTGCCATCGCTTCTCAATTCCGTTCATAGCGCTCTGACGAAGACTGCACAGGGCATTGTGGAAGAGCCTCAGACCGCTTTGACGCCCGCCATTCCGGTCAAGAAGTCCATCACCCCGGATTTCATCGTCTGTCTCGAGGATGGCAAGAAGTTCAAGTCTCTGAAGCGCCATCTACGCACTACCTATAACATGACGCCCGAGCAGTATCGCGCCAAGTGGGATCTTCCCCGAGATTATCCGATGGTTGCTCCGAATTACGCGAAGGCACGTTCCGAACTTGCGAAGACCATGGGCCTTGGGCAGCAGCGTCGCAAATCGGAGACAGAGAAGCCAGTCGCAGCGAAGGGACGCCGTAGCAAGAAGGCGGCATGATCTCGTTCGATCCGCTAATTGTGGTGAAGGAAGCCCGCTTCTCGGCGGGCTTTCTTTTTGGCGCATCGTTGGAGCAGGAGGCGAGCCAACTCATCGAAGGCACCTAGTGCCTTAAAAACAATCTTCCTTGCGAGAGAAGAAACCCGCGAATCGCCTTTTGTTAAGACGATCGTTACGGATCAGGCCGTTTCCTCGTCTAGGGAGGTTCCCGAGGCGAGCAACGATCGTGGGTCCGCGGATGACGAATGACAACGCTTGGCGGCGTGACATCAAGCATTTTCTGGACGGCGCCCGATATAGGGTCCTTCACTATACGGGGCTTTATTCCGACGAGGATCTGATCGGCGCGGTTCTTCACGCTTGTAGAGAGGCGGCCGGGAGCGATCTTGATCTGCAGCTCGGTGCAGCAAAGAGCATCGTCGAGGAGCACTGCCGGACGCTAGTCCGGGTCGCGGACCGCTTTTCTGCCCGCGACTTTGCCTTAATTGCCGCGTCGCGAGCACGAACTCTCGCAGCTATCGACATGTTTCAGGATATCGTGCTGCAGGAGCGCCGCATACAGAACGCGGCGCTGGGGCATGGGACCTTGTTGAAAAGACGCGCCCTCTGAGATTGCGACCATGGCCGTCCGGTTGGCCATAATCTGTACCTAGGAGCTTCGATCTAAGTGTGAGTTCTGATCAGGTTGTTCCGGCGAGAGCCTGAGCCGGTGTTCGTCGACCGAGGCTACCATGCGGGCGCTGTTGATTGTACCAGGTCAGCCATCTCGGCAGGTCAGTGACCCGAGCATCCGCTGAGCTGAACGGGATCGCGTAAGCCCACTCGCGCAGGAGCGTTTGGATGAAGCGCTCGGCCTTGCCATTGGTTTTCGGCGTGTAAGGCCTCGTTCGAATGTGTCGGATCCCAAGCATCTGCAG